>NZ_JADILK010000001.1 GCF_017355165.1 Bacillus sp. SD075
CTGTAGACAAACTCGATTTTCATCGAGTTTGTCTACAGTCTGGGCTGTCCTGCTGACAGCTTTTTTTATTGGATGGAAAAGGTAAGATGGGGGAATTGAAGATTCATGGGGGAGAGGGGAATAAATTTCTTTATTTAACTAACGGAACTAAACTAAGATATAAGAAGAGAGTGTTTTGATTCATTCTGTCAAAACTCGCTATATTATTATTGTTGTAGAGTATTTTGTTCCAAACTCATGAGAGCTCGAGCCTCCACGAGGGTGGGACTCATAAAAGGCAAAGTGCTGCCAAACCGTTTTTCCACTGATAACATATCGGATAAAAGAAAGAAAAAGTGTTGATTTTGATATGGAATTCATTTTTTGTAGTTTCAAAGACTGAAAATTTGTATAATGGGTGAGATGGATTTACATGAATGTACATATAGGAGGGGCATGGATGAGTAAGCTTAATGGCAGGACCGTTGCTTTATTGGGAGCGAGGAAGACGGAAGAACTTAGTAAAATCGTTCAAAATCTAGGGGGAGTCCCGCTCGTTCGCCCGGCTCAGGGGACGGTTTTCCTTGATGATTCCCATTTGGAAGAGGATGTCACCCGGTTGATGGCAGGGGAGTTCGATTGGATCATCCTCACGACGGGAGTGGGAACGGAATTATTATATAAGGCGGCAGTGAAGATGGAGGCGGGAGATCGTTTCATAGATGCCTTGCAGTCTATGAAAATTGCAGCCAGGGGCTATAAGACGGTGAATATGCTGAAAAAGCTTGGTCTGCAGCCATTAATCCGTGATGATGATGGAAGTACGGCAGGGCTTGTCCGCAATCTGGAAGGCCAACTGTCTGAAGGTGTAAAGGTCGCTTTGCAGCTTCACGGCGATCCGGCGCCTCTTTTGATGAACTGGTTGGATGAACAAAAAGTGGAACATAAAGAAATCCTGCCATATGAACATATACCGCCCCAAAAAGAAACGATGCAGCAGCTGATCCAAGAAATCCTTGAAGGCAAAATCGATTCGGTTGTGTTCACGAGTGCACCGCAGCCGCGAAATTTAATGAGATTTGTCCGTGAACAAGGTGTGGAGGATAAGATAATCGGCCTCTTTGCATCAGATGTAATTGCACTTGCGGTCGGAAAGGTAACGGCACAGGTTGTTATCGATGAAGGGATCAAGCGGGTCATTTATCCTGAAGATCAACGGATGGGCAGTGCAATGGTGGAGCTGGTGAAATTTTATCAGGGAATTGCAAGCAGATAGGGGTGAGTGAGGCATGACCAAGGGCAAGGTCTATTTTGTGGGTGCAGGTCCGGGCGATGTGGGCCTGATTACCGTAAAAGGTCAAAAAGCGATTGAAAAGGCGGACGTCATTTTATATGACAGATTGCTAAATCCCAAACTGTTGGAGACTGCCACCCACGATTGTGAATTGATATATTGTGGCAAGACACCTTATACGAATGGCATCAGTCAAGGAAACATCAATGAGCTGCTTGTTTCCAAAGCGCTGGCAGGGCATAGGGTCGTCCGTTTGAAAGGCGGAGATCCTGCCGTTTTTGGACGGGTCGGGGAGGAAGCGGAAGCGTTGAAAGATGAGGGGATCCCATTCGAAGTCATTCCGGGGGTTACGTCCAGCATTGCCGCATCCATATACGCAGGCGTCCCCGTCACGCATCGGGATTACGGGCGCTCCTTTGCGATGGTGACGGGCCATGACCGAACGAAGAAGGATATAGATTGGAACGGGCTTGTGAATAGTATAGATACGGTTGCCTTTTATATGGGTGTGGCCAACCTTCCGTATATCCGCGAAAATTTGATCAGCCATGGAAAGCCGGGGAATACGCCGGCACTCGTCATACAATGGGGCACTTATGGAAGACAGGAAAGTGTCGAGGGGACTTTGGATGATATCGTCGAAAGGGTAAGGGAAAGGTCGCTTGGCAATCCTGCGATCACCTTGGTCGGAGATATCATTTCACTAAGGGGGAAACTGCAATGGTTCGAAAAGAAGCCGCTATATGGGCAACGGTTTTTAGTGGCCCGGACCGGGACGGCAAAGAGTTCCTTGGCAGAAGCCCTGCATGAACTTGGCGGCGAAGTCATCGAGTTTCCTAAATGGCTTGCGGCCAAAGTGAAAATAGAAGAAAGTCAGCTGTGCTCTTTTCTTTTGTATGATCGAATTCTCTTTACTTCTCCCGAAAGTGCAGATGGATTCTTGGATTCACTCATTGAACAGTCCATTGATTTCCGCCGGATTACATCTAAACTATATGTGTTATCAAGGAAATCGAAAAAGGCTCTACAGCAAAGGGGATTGATGGCCGAGCTCAAATCCGAGATGTCTGGTTCCGGAACTCTCTTGGTTGTTGGAGATCGAAACAAAGATCAAATAGATCGGGCTCATGGGGACGGAGACTATTTTCAATCAATCGATAAATTCGTCGATGAAAGATTCCTTGAAATCCTTCCGAGAATGCTGGGTGGCATAGCTGTTGGAACGGTACTGTTTTCGAATCGGCATTCAGTCGATATGCTGATGGAATATGGGGAAAAGGCCGACGTGGATATTGAAGGTTTGCTAAAGCAAGCCTCCATCGGGGTAATCGGGGAAAGTACCGGCAATAGACTTAAAGACTATGGATTCACATTGGATATGATGCCCAAAGAACCGTCTGTCGAACAATTGGTGGAGTTGATCGTGAATAGGAATGTTTATTAGGCTCTGCTAAAAACAGAGTCTTTTTCCTTTGGAGACTATCGATACTGTTGGCATTCAGTGTTTATGGCCTATCATGTTATCATTTAATGACGAAATATCACGGCTCTTCGGTTTGTTTTCCTTTTTGCGACTAGGGCAGGGAAAGATTTGGTGGGCCTTGCGGATAAGATTTTGAGGAGTATGGAATAAAAGTCTTTTATTCCTTCCCGGATTGGGTATTATATATAAGTGACTTTTTCAGGGAGGCGAAGCAAATGAAACGGACATGGGAATTCGCATTAAGTATCATAGGCGTGAGTATCGCGGCGATTTTTTTAATCGTGACGATCATAGCGGCCGTTTATCTCAACAGTATCGATTTGAAAGATATGATGGACTACTCATTAATGACAGATTCTGAGTTTTCCTCGTCTGAGGTAGATATGTCAATCAAGCTATTCATGGGCTTACTATGGGCGGGGATCATATCGCTATTCATTGCTTTGGCAGGCGGCTTGATCGCTATCTTTCTATTAAAAGGCGGCAAGGCGAAGGGAGCCGGAATCTTATTGATCATTACGGGCATTCTGACGATCTTCCATGTTTGGCCCCTTATCTTCTTCATCGTACCGGGAATCATGTGCCTAGTAAGGAAACAGAGGGAAACGGTGGAAGTGATCGTTTGATCCGGCACCATACATAGTGCAATTTGTAAACAAAGGAGCTGGCCCGAAAATGCGGGTCAGCTCCTTTTGTGCCGCGAGGATATTTTAGGGTAATATACCTATTTATTCCTGCAATCACCAGTCTGCCATGTTACTATTATTATAGATTCAAATATAAATAGACTGGAGTTCGATCGATGAAGATACCTTTAATGAAGATTGGGGCACTGACCTGTTTAACACTCGGTTTGTTCAACGGACAGGCTTTTGCGGAGTCTGGAATAACCAATGCGTGTTCATCATTCGGTGAGATCCAATCCAATGAAAATCCTTCCCATAAGCAGATTAACTGCTTGCTGACGAATGCGGCAATAGAGGCTGAAATCCCCCCTGAAGTGGTAAAAGCGGTGGCTACGCAGGAGAATGGGGATTGGAGGCAATTTAATGAGGACGGTACACCGGTTAAATCCGACGATGGCGGCATCGGTCTCATGCAGCTTACAAATAAGAGTAAGTATGACCAGAAAAAGCTGGAAAATGATATAGTCTATAATATCGAGGCAGGTGTCGAGGTACTGGGCGGCATGTATTCAAGAAATGGTTATGATTTGCCGAAAATAAAAGGTGCAGGACGCAGGGTCATCGAAAACTGGTATTTCCCTGTCATGGCCTACAATGGGACAAAACCGGTTAACAGTCCCCTTTACCAGGAAAACGGACAAAGAAATGCGAATGCTTATCAAGAGGAAGTTTTTGCTGAGATAGAAAACCAAAGTTATTTGAATGATACAAAACTGGCAAAATATCCATTCAAAACATCGGACTTTCAATATGATCGGGATAGCACTGAAAATATCATCTTTACAAATCTTGTATACACACTGACAGAGCAAACGCATGACTCTGTTTATTGGTTCAAGGCCGGAGACAAAGTGGTGACGACATCCAGCGCGAATATCAGGAAAGAAATAAGCACTACTGCAGGTGCAGTATCTGTTCCACTAAATACAATCTTGATCATAACAGGGAATTTTGCCTATCATGAATCTAAGGGGAATAAATTTGTTTTTTATCCCGTACAAACCGAAGACAAGAGTATTAAAGGGTATGTTTCATCGGCTTACATATCCAATAGGCTATCGATTGCCGCACCTATCCAGGATACGAATAAACCTGTGATTTCAGGGGCTGCCGGTAAATCGATTCCATTCAACTCAACTTTCAATCCTAAAACCAGCGTAAAGGCGCAGGATGATAAAGATGGTGACTTAACGAGTGCCATACATGTGGAAGGTAAGGTGGATACCAAAAAAGTGGGCACCTATAATTTGACTTATACGGTAGCTGACAAGGCAGGGAATGTTGCCAAGGTCACAAGGAAGATAACCGTTTATGATCAAGTCAAGCCGGTGATTTCAGGTGCCGGGAATAAAACCATCAAACTTAATTCTTCATTCAGTCCCAAAACAAGCGTGAGTGCCAATGATAATGCCGATGGCAGCTTGACTAGTAAAATCAAGGTGACGGGTACAGTGAATACGAAGAAAAAGGGGACCTATACATTGAAGTATACGGTCATCGATTCATCGAAAAATGCAGCGACAGTCACAAGAAAGATCACGGTTGATAGCACCAAGCCGATCATTTCCGGTGCCAAAAGCAAAACCATTGCCTATAACTCGACATTCAATCCTAAATCAGGTGTATCCGCGAAAGATAACTTGGATGGCAGCTTGACTAATAAAATCAAGGTGACGGGTACGGTCAATACGAAGAAAAAGGGAACGTATACATTAAAGTATACAATCACTGATTCATCGAAAAATACTGCGACAGTCACAAGAAAGATTACGGTAGATAGCACCAAGCCGGTCATTTCCGGTGCCAAAAGCAAAACCATTGCCTATAACTCGACATTCAATCCTAAATCAGGTGTATCCGCGAAAGATAATCTGGATGGAAGTATAACAAATAAGATCAAAATAACAGGGACTGTGAATACGAAGAAAAAGGGCATCTATACATTGACTTACACAGTTACGGATAAATCGAAGAATATGGTAGAAGTAAAAAGGAAAATCACCGTTAAATAGAAGGAAAAAAAGGATTCCCGCAATAGGGGAATCCCTTTTTTGATGCATGAATGTGTTTGGCTGATAGATATGCCTATATAATAGTAGAAAGTGTTCATGGATGGATCCTCCAGGGTGGAGTGGGTATTGATAAAAATGTTATAATTGTAAATAGATGTAACGTTATGTGATCTGAAGGGGGATTGTTTATGGGGATAGAACACGGGCATGTAAACTGGATGGATCAGATTTTTAAGGAATATGAACGAGACGGCGGGCTGAAGAATTATCCTGGCTTTGGAAAACTGCTTCCGGAGTCGGCGCTATTGGGAAATATAGATGACAATTTCCTGACGAAGGCCAAGGATGCCGGCTACGTTCCGCTTTGGATCAAATGGAAAAAGGAAATTCGGGAAGTGCTATCCGGATTGGTTCGTTTGAAAAAAATGAATGGACCCGAATTTGAATGAATGAACCCATTGATGAAATAAATGAGTTATAAAATGAGGGTATTTGTATGACGTGATCATTAGAGGATTATGATATAATGGCATGAATAAAAAAGAGAGAGAGGGACTTCGATTGGAAAAAGGAAAAGAAGTTTTTTCATGGATAAAAGCGATATTGATTGCAGTCATTCTAGCTTTTTTAATTCGAACGTATATTTTTGCACCGATTGTCGTGGACGGTGAGTCAATGATGCCGACTCTGCAAGACCACGAAAGAATTGTTCTTACCAAGTTTGGGACGAATATCGATAATATAGACCGGTTTGATATTGTCGTGTTTCATGCAACGGTAGATAAAGATTATATAAAAAGGGTTATCGGTCTGCCAGGAGACCATATTGAATATAAAGATGATACGCTTTATATTAATGGGAAAGCTTATGAAGAACCATACTTGGACAAATATAAGAACCAGATGGAAGCGGGAGTGCCACTGACTGAATCCTTCAAGCTCGAAGATATTTCAGGCAGCATGACAGTTCCGGATGGCCAGCTGTTCCTTATGGGGGACAATCGTCAAAATAGTTTGGATAGCCGTGAAATCGGAACGATTTCAGTCGATGAAATTGTCGGCAAGGCGAATCTAGTGTATTGGCCGATCAACGAAATAAAGCTTGTGAAATAAGAAGAAGCGGACTCAAGTTTAGAGTCCGCTTTATTGTTGCCGTTTTTCATTTCCTTAAAGGGGAAACAATGATAGTATTGTCATACAGGCATTTCAACAAAAAACGCGTCCAATCTTCTTTTTTTTCTATTTTTTTTTATGAAAAACAACTCATTTGGTTTAAATTAGGTTATCCTATTAAAAAGAAGTAATCACGTTACCCAGGCCCGAATAAGAAAATGGATTACTTTAAAAAAGGGTGCTGAGATGGAGTACTTTAGATGGATATAGTAAAAGATTTAATATCAAACTATGGTTATTTTGCGATATATGGACTGTTGGCGATTGGGATTATTGGCTTACCGGTACCTGATGAGTTCATGATGACTTTTGTCGGCTATTTGTCATCCATTTCCGTTTTGAATGTCCAGGGAGCATTCCTTGTCAGTTTCCTTGGATCGATAACTGGGATGCTTGTCAGTTATCTCATCGGGAAAAAGGTGGGGAAGCCTTTTTTGAGGAAGCACGGTAAGTGGATTAAAATGACCCCCGCGAGGTTGGAGAAATTGGAGAAATGGTTCAATAAATACGGTCCTTGGACCATTATCATAGCCTATTTCATACCAGGTGTCCGTCACATCGCCAGTTACATTTCCGGTATGAATGGAATGGGGAAACGAAAGTACTTTATCTTTGCAGGAGCAGGGGCTTTCAGCTGGTGTTTGGTATTTACGACTTTTGGCTATTTCATTGGAGTGTTAACTTAACTCATTACACCTTGCAAAATTCCTTTATTGAATCAGAAAACCCCGTTTCTGGATTCCAGAAACGGGTTTTCCCATTTCTGCCTATAATTATTGAGCTGAGTATCCACCGTCGATGACAAGCTCGGCACCAGTTACATATGAAGATTCATCGGATGCTAGATAGAGCACGGCATTTGCAATATCCGCCGGCTGACCCAAACGTTGTAATGGAGTTGCCTGGATCATTTGGTTCACTAACTCTTTTGACTCTTCTAATTTTTGTGTCATTGGTGTTTCGATGATACCAGGGAATACGGCATTGACACGGACGCCCATGCGCCCATATTGCGTTGCGGCAGCCTTGGAAATGGCACGGACGGCACCTTTTGAAGCAGAATAAGAGTTTAAGCCCATTCCGATTTGAGCAGTAAAGGAAGAAATATTCACAACGGCGCCTTTACCTTCTTTAGACATGTGAGGAATAATGTGTTTCATTCCAAGGAATGGTCCAAATCCATTGATGCTTAACATTAGCTGCCAATCTGCCAATGTCGTATCGTTAATGCCTTTTTCCGTTGATATACCGGCATTGTTAACCAAAATGTCGATTCTGCCAAATTTAGCGATAACCTCATCCGTCATCTTTTTCCAGCTTTCGTCTGAAGATACATCCAGTACAGTTCCATGGACGTTATCCAGTTCATTCACAACTTCTACAGCTTTTTCATTGATATCAGCAGCAATGACTTGGGCTCCTTCTTTTGTGAATAGGTCTACCATTTCCCTGCCCATACCAGATGCTCCGCCAGTGATAATGGCTACTTTATTAGTCAATCTTCCCATCATGATCACTCCTATTAGTTGTTATGACGATGAATATATGTTCAAGCCTAGTACAAAGGTGATATTATCAACGAGCAATACTATAACTCCTTCAAAAATCCGTCAAGCATTTTATTTTCCGGCTTGCGAATTTCCTTATTCCAGCTGGATAAAAAAGTACATGTATGCCTGTTAAAAAATGGACTTCCCATAACCGCTGCAAGTTGAAAGCGGTATCAATCTTTTAATCTTCAAATTTTGATACCGTAAATTATCAATATCGAAAATGGCTTAACCCGTTCTGGTTGAAACGATTCACAAGTAATCTTGTAGAGGCAGTGCATGCAGGTTTGGGATTACCATATGTTCAATTCTAGTAATTAAAATTGAAAACGGCAATCTTTTTATACTTTGCATACAAATTTTTATAACGATGTTCCAATTCTAGCTTTTCAGAACTTTTATGTACATAGGGGGTCATCATTTTATGAATAACAGATTGTATCTTTCCTTGGCCATTCCGCTTACGATTTCGACGATGAGTACACCCTTGCTTGGTGCGGTCGATACGGCTGTGGTTGGAAAGTTGAGTAATCCCGCATATATTGGCGGGGTGGCTGTCGGAACCATTATTTTTAATACGATGTATTGGCTTTTTGGTTTTCTTCGGGTCAGTACTTCTGCCTTAGCTGCACAAGCGGAGGGGGCAAGAGATGAAAAACAAAGCTTGATGGCCTTGATTCGGCCTTTTTTCATTGCAGCGATCATTGGCCTTCTTTTTATCGTGATCCAAAAGCCCATTTTGACTGTCTCGTTAGGCGCAATCGGTCCGGAATCGGACGTATCCGCCTTTGCCGCAGATTATTTCGGAATCCGGATATGGGGTGCGCCTTTTGCCTTATTGAACTATGTCATCTTAGGCTGGTTAATCGGGAAATCCAGGATAAAAACATCTTTGTTCATTCAAGTTTTCATGAACGTGATCAATATAGTCTTATGCCTCGTTTTTGTGAATGGCTTTTCATGGTCTGTATCAGGGGTTGCTGCTGCTTCATTGATATCAGAGATTTCCGCTTTTTTGCTGGGCTTGTGGGTGATACGGAAAGCGGTTAACGTACCGGGTTCATTTTCATTCCGGGAGGGGTTCGATCGTGCTTCCCTGAAAAAAATGATGGTGGTCAACAGGGATTTATTCATCAGGACCATTTGCCTGATCACGGTTTTCAATCTTTTTACGGCCAAGGGAGCCACTTTCGGGACAGAGACACTGGCTGCCAATGCCGTACTCATTCAAATCCATTACCTGATGGCCTATTGCTTTGATGGCTTCGCGAACGCGTCGAGCCTTCTGGTCGGGAAGGCGATTGGTTCGAGAGATATAAATCTTTATAAAAAAACACTCTCACTATCGGCGCGGTGGGGCTTGTATGCTTCGTTCTTACTTGCCGTGACTTACTATCTATTTAGCGATGAGGTCATTCTCCTTTTCACGAATATCCCTGAGGTCATCGAATTGGCCCATGAATTTGGACTTTGGATAGTCCTATTCCCATTCAGTGCCTTTATCGGACTCATTTTTTATGGAGTATTTACCGGTGCGACTGAAGCCGTTCCTGTTAGGAACTCCATGCTCCTTGCACTATTGGCTTTTCTATTTGTCCAATTTACGGCAGTCCCGCATCATGGCAATCATGGATTATGGCTTGCATTCCTAGCTTTCAGTTTAGGACGTTCCGTGTTTTTAGCATTATATATCCCAAGGCTAAACCGAAAAGTAACAGGGCTTATGGATGACGATAGTCTAAAGAATTCATCTTCTTTTTAATAAAAGAGGGTGTTTTTTATTTGTGTAAGGACTTTTATCGGTAGTTTGATGTTAGTGATAATAAGGGAATACGAAGAAAAGGTAGCAACGCTTGGCGAAGCAGATAGTAAAAGTGATAAAATGAAAAATATATATAAAAGAGGAGTTGTCATATTTTGAGTGAATTGAATTGGCGAGAAGAAGTTGAAAAACGAAAAATGGACTTATTGCTGGACACACAAAACCTATTGAAAATAAAAAGTGTACTGGATGAAGAACATCCGACAGAGGAGGCCCCATTCGGTAAAGGGGTGAAGGAAGCGCTTGATTTCATGCTTCAATTAGGCGAAAAAGACGGTTTTACTGTGAAAAATGTCGATAATGTCGCTGGTCATATCGAAATGGGTGAAGGCGATGAATTAATCGGGATATTATGCCATGTCGACGTGGTACCTGAGGGAGATGGCTGGAGTTCGGATCCGTTTGGCGCTGAAATTCGCAATGGCCGCATATATGCTCGTGGGGCGATCGATGATAAAGGGCCGACGATGGCTGCCTATCATGCGATGAAGCTGGTCCGGGAGCTAGGAGAACCTTTGAACAAACGCGTGAGGATGATCATTGGAACCGATGAAGAATCGAACTGGCGCTGCGTTGACCGGTACTTTGAAGTGGAGGAAATGCCCTCGATCGGCTTCGCACCAGATGCTGACTTCCCGATCATCAGTGCGGAAAAAGGAATCTGGGACTTCTCGGTTATACACCCTGCCGATGCAGGAAATGGCACGGACTCAAACGTGAATGTTATGGAATTTTCTTCAGGTCGAAGGACGAATATGGTTCCGGATTTTGCTTCGGCAATCGTGGAAGCGGCTAACCCTGCTGAAGTGGTGGCAAACTATCAGGATTATTTGCAAAAATACTCATTGAAGGGGCAAGCCGTTCCGCAAAAAAATCAAGTGCTGCTTGAAATGAATGGTGTCTCGGCACACGCGATGGAACCGAAAAATGGAAAGAATGCAGGTCTCCAATTAGCCGTATTTTTAGCTGATCTTACTCTTGACCCGCATGCGAAAGCCTATTTCACTTTCATTAAGGATCGTTTGTTTGAAGATTCCCGCGGAAATAATTTAGGTGTGGCTTATTCGGATGAGCAAACTGGAGAATTGACGGTCAATGCCGGCGTTTTCAATTATTCTAAACAAGGGGACAGCTCGATTGGTTTCAGTATGCGTTATCCGGTGACGTTCGAGTGGGAACAGCAAAAGGCGGCATTGGAGGAAAGACTTGCGGCATACAATTTGAAAGTGAAGACCAATTCGCATTCAACCCCACATTATGTGGACAGTGAAAGCTTCTTGATTAAGACGTTGCAGGAAGTTTATGAAGCGGAGACAGGTGATAAAGCTGAACTCCTTTCGATTGGCGGCGGCACATATGCCCGTTCATTGAAAGAAGGCGTTGCATTCGGCCCGCTTTTCCCTGGCAGCGAAGACATCGCGCATCAGAAAGATGAATATATTGATATTGAAGATATGCTTAAGGCTACGTCCATTTATGCACGTGCCATTCATGAATTGGCTAAATAAGAGGCGAAGAGGGAGAAAAACATGGGAAAAATCATTTTTAACGGCGACCTTAAAAGTAGGTCCGAAGTGAAGGTAGATATTGAAGACCGGGGGTATCAATTCGGTGATGGCGTCTATGAAGTCATCCGGGTTTATAATGGCGAATTATTTGCGGGGGACATGCATCTGAACCGGCTGATGGACAGTGCGAAGTTGATCCAGATGAAAGTTCCCTATTCTGTTGCGGAAATCAAAACCCGCATGAAAGAACTGATTACTGAAGATCAACTGAAGGACGGTATCGTCTATATGCAGCTGACAAGGGGAGCATCGCCGCGTACACACTCTTTTCCCACTGCAGAGGTGGAACCGGTCTTTGTTGCCTATACCAAGGAAATTCCTTATACAGGAAAAATGAAGCCAGGGGTCAAGGCTGTTACCACCGATGATATACGCTGGCTGCGCTGTAATATCAAGAGTTTAAATCTGCTGGGTAATATAATGGCTAAACAGCAAGCTGTCGAAGCCGGTTGTGATGAAGCGATCCAGCATCGTGATGGTGCGGTGACGGAGGGAAGTTCGTCAAATGTCTCAATCGTGGTGGATGGACTGCTTAAAACGCATCCGGCCACAAACTTGATCCTGAATGGAATTACCCGTCAGGTGATGCTGAAACTTTGCGCGGATCATGGGATTCCCTATGTCGAAGAAGCCTTCACTGTCGAGGACATGATGGCAGCCGACGAAGTCCTTTATACCAGCACAAGCGTCGAAGTGACACCAATTGTTAATATTGATGGCCAATCGATTGCAGCCGGGGAACCCGGTCCGATAACCCAAAGACTGCAGAAATTGTTTTCCGAGGAAATCGAGAAGCAATGCGGTTCCGTTAACTAGATAGAAGCCCCTTTGCCACTATTGGTAGGGGGTTTTTATATGGGCAGTCGGTAGCGAGATGGCCTTTTCCGAATCCCTATTTACCGTTCATTACATCCTTATGCAATCCTCCCTTTTTGACATTTTCAAGAACCAGGAATATACTTGCTATTAACCTAAAAAGTTTACCTTTTGCAACAATTTGTGTTGCATGTAAAAAGGAGTTGATATAGATATGTCCGATGCGTTGCATCAATCTTCTTCGAGAGGAATCAAAAAACTGTTTCCCTATCTGGGGCCTGCCTTTATAGCAGCGGTGGCCTATATTGATCCAGGGAATTATGCGACCAATATTACCGCCGGGTCTAAATATGGCTATACGTTATTATGGGTTATCTTCGCATCGAACTTAATGGCTGTGCTAATTCAATCACTATCAGCCAAATTGGGGATAGCCACGGGAAAGAATCTTCCAGAGTTATGCAGGGAAAAATTTTCGAAAAAAACATCGTTCATATTATGGATTCAAGCCGAAGTCGTTATAATGGCAACCGACCTAGCTGAATTCATAGGAGCGGCACTAGGGATTTATTTGCTATTTGACTTACCGCTTATCACATCGGCAATAATTGCAGCAATTGGATCTTTTGCCATTTTGGAAATCCAGCGCAGAGGTTATCGAACATTCGAAGCTCTGATCACGGTTATGATATTTGTAGTGGTGCTTGCTTTTGGTGCTCAAGTTTTTTATGCAAAACCTGACACATCAGCCGTTGTTTTAGGACTCTTCACTCCAAAGTTCGAGGGAGTGGACAGTATTTTGCTATCGGCCGGTATGCTTGGAGCTACCGTTATGCCACATGCGATTTACCTTCATTCCTCTTTAACTCAAAAGAGAATTGTCGGTATAAACGATTTGGAAAGAAAAAGGATTTATCGTTTTGAGCTAATTGATATTGTCATCGCCATGTTGATTGCAGGTGCGATCAATGCGGCCATGGTCATTGTTTCAGCTGCCCTATTTTATAAGAATGGAATACTTGTAGAGGACTTGGATGTAGCTTATCAACAATTCGGTGACATGCTTGGACCATCAGTGGCAATGTTTTTTGGAATAGGATTGTTATTTGCCGGTTTATCCAGCTCATCCGTTGGTGTAATGACAGGTGATGTAGTCATGCAGGGATTCATTAAAAGACATATACCGATTTATTTAAGAAGGGTCATTACCACCGTTCCCCCCCTGCTCATCATATTATGGGGAGTGAATCCATCCAAAGCACTTGTAATGAGTCAAGTTGTACTCTCGTTTGGCATCGCGTTTGCCCTAGTGCCATTGATCATGTTCACAAGCAACAAAAAAATCATGGGCAGTCTGGTGAACCATAAGATCACTTCGAGTGTCGCTTGGTTTATAGCTGTACTTATCATCGGACTGAACTTGTTCCTGCTTTACGAAACGCTGTTCAGCTAAAAGAAGAAAACGAGAGATAGGACCTATTTTTGGTCCTTTTTTTGATTTATGCTGTGTTTTTTGTTAGCTCGCCCCAGCGCGACATAATTTGACCCGACGAAAAATACGTCCTGAACCCGGCCGTGCATTATCCGTCATGGGCTTCGTTCAGAGGAAGATTCCTAGGGAGGGAATTTTTATAAGGAAGTCCAGGAAAAGGTATATGCAATGGGAATTATGGTAAAATTAATGGGAAAATAGGAAGGAATGTAAGTGTACATGAATACTCATTTTTTCTTTGCTTTAGTATTGCCTGATGATATTAAGGCTTATTTAAATGCTGTTACTGAACAACTAAAGCCAGACTTTCCATTTAAGAAATGGCTGCATCCAGCCGATTATCATATTACGATGGCATTTTTGGGCAATGCTTCCGATACATTGAAAGAGGATGCTTTGGGGCGTGTGGAAAACGAGCTCGCCAATGAGGTCTCCTTCGGCTTGGAACTCGGCGATATCGGCGGTTTTGGCAGGAGTGAGAGTCCAAGGATTCTATGGGCAGGCGTCAATCAGCAAGAAAGGCTTTTTGCCATTCAAAGGAAAGTCTATAATTCTTGTATCGAAGCGGGTTTTGAACTTGATAAAAAACCGTTTAAGCCTCATATAACGCTGGCAAGAAAATATGGGGGGGATAGTCCCTTTTCGTTGGAGAGCGTTCGTCAGATGGCGAATTTGGAAGATAAGCATTTTGAAGCAGATCAAATTGCATTATATCAAACACATCTTGGAGCTTCCCCTTCATACGAGAAGATTTTCACGATGAACCTTCAAAAATAGAGAGATGGGTGGTGGTCGAATGGCACAGCTCATAAAGATGCAGGATTATATTTCCCGGTATGAGCAGGATATTTATCGGTATCCAACACAATTTGCACGGTTGAAAAAACAGCAATGGGATAAACTGAAGGCTGCTTATAGTGCGGGCGAGCTAGATCGGTTGTACAGCGACCATACTGAAAGTGAAGCACAGGTCAATTTTTATCCGCCTCAGGAAGAGTCAAAGGGCCTGTTTAAAAAGGTGAAAGGCATATTTCACCGGACAGGTAAACAGGGGGCAGAAGAACTGCTAATACCGAACCTGGTTGAAGATACTAATGTTTTTTCATTAAGATTTCCGTTCCGTCCGGCCAGTCTGGATGAATTAAAGCAAAATTTTTTAAATCAATTGCTCCGTTTTCAAATGAAATGGGGGAGTTCGACACTTCGTGAAAAGTCATTTGTGGACCAATCATTTTTTTTGGATGAGAGGCTCCGCTTTTTTCTGCAGCGTTTTCCGGATACGTTTCTCGTATTATATAAACCTATCTTTCTATTGAAAAATGCGCCTGTTGAAGTCGAAGTCATTTTATTGTCCCCTATTGATGCTTGGTGCATCACTTTTCTGGAAGCGGAAGAAGACGCTGCTTTCATGGGTTCGAGTGATCGGTTCTGGGTCCGCAGGCATCATAAGCATCCTGACAAAAAGGTGCTTAATCCTTTGTTGGGGGCAAATCGGATGACGAACATCGTCTCCCAGTTATTTGAACTTTATGAAGTGAACATGCCGATTAAAAAGGTGATTTTATCCCGGAATGGATATGTCGATTATCCAGAAGCCGCTTATGATATTACGATATTGGATAAACGGACGTTCCCGGAATGGTTTGAAAGGATGCGGGCAATATCTTCTCCACTCAAGGCACAGCAGTTAAAAGGGGCACAGGCTTTGCTTGAATATTGCCAAACTACATCCAACCTACGGCCTGAATGGGAAGTTGAATATAACCAAACAGAAGGAAATGAGCATGCCGCACCTTAATGAAACGGTGTATTTCATTGTCAATCCAATGGCTGGAAATGAAGAGAGTTTGAAGATCTGGAAAAAAGCCGAGGAAATACTGAAATCAAAAGCTGTTCCCCATGAGGTATTTTTTACACGGGAAAAGGGGCATGCGCTAAGATTGACGAAGGAAATTCTCTCGGGGACGAATCTGGATACCCGGATGATCGCTGTCGGGGGAGATGGCACGATTAATGAAATGATAAATGCCGCCATTGACTTCCCTCACGCTATCATCGGGGCCCTTGCGGCTGGATCCGGCAATGATTATGTAAGGGGCATCCAAAAAACTGGGAGTGTGGAAGAAGCCCTTTCTTTATTTCAGGTTGATGCCTTTAATGCCATTGATATTGGGCAGTTCGAGACGAATGGCAAGGTGGGTTATTTCGTGAACAGCCTGGGAATGGGCATTGATGCTGAAATTTCGGATGAAGCAGACCGTTCCCCTCTGAAAAAATGGTTTAATTTTGTCAGAGGGGGTAAATTAATTTATCTGTTCATTTTTATAAAAAAGTTATTTACTTACAAGCCCAGCTGCATGGAATTGATCGTTGATGGAGATCGACACCTTTTGAAAAAGGTTTGGTTCATCGTCATCGCGAATCAGCCCTACTTTGGTGGCGGGATGAAAATTTCTCCGAAGTCGAAGCTAGATGATGGCAGGTTGAACGTGATTGCGATCCATGATATTACTTTGTTGAAATTATTGATCGTCTTCATCACCGTTTTTTGGGGCGGTCACCTCAACATTAAAAATGTTGATTCTTTTTCTGGTAAAATGATAAAAATGAAGAATCAAGGGTCAGTAAAAGTTCAGTCAGATGGAGAAATTGTTGGTATGGATGAAGTAGCTGCAGTGGTTCTGAAAGAGAAAATTCGCGTCATGTTCAAGGGTGATAACCCATACAAAAATATGAAATGATTTATTTGTTTTTGTTTTATGAGTATAATCGTTTTATAGTACTTGACGAAGAAACCATTTTTCAACTAAAATTTAATTTATGGCTATTGTTTAATTGCTCAATAGCTATTTTTTTATTTCTCTAAATGAGGATGTTTTTAATTGCGGGAATCATCCCGATGCAAGTATATATGCAGCTTCGCCAACAGGCGGATTTTTTATAAAACATGGACTCAAAGTAGTGGTAATACATACACTAGGTGAACGTACCCACATTTGTATGATTAAGCGAGGAAATCGAAGGTGAACCAGTTGGAACATTTATTAGGTCAGGAGTGGGATATATCCCCTGCTGGAGGAGCTACGGGAGAAGCCTTTATTGCCGAGAAAGAGGGGCAGAAGCTCTTCCTTAAACGAAATTCATCGCCATTTTTAGCTGTTCTTTCAGCTGAGGGAATTGTTCCAAAGTTAATGTGGACAAAACGCCTGGAAAATGGGGATGTAATAACGGCCCAGCATTGGATGGAAGGCAGGGAGCTATCTCAGCAGGAAATGAACAATATAAGAGTCGCAAAGCTGCTTCAAAAAATTCATCAATCCGATCCTTTGTTAAGCATGCTCAAAAGGCTTGGGAAATCCCCTTTACGACCTGAAAGTATACTTACAGACATAGAAACCGGGTTATCTTCGGATGTTACGGATATTCCGATTATCAAGCAGGCCATCCATTTTTTACAGAATAATCTACTGTTGATTGAATGCGACGAAAAAGTCGTCTGTCATTGTGATGTGAACCATAATAATTGGCTCATGACTGAAACCGATGGATTGTTCCTGATTGATTGGGACGGAGCGGTCATTGGCGATCCGGCCATTGACCTCGGCATACTCCTGTATTCATATGTCCCAAGGGAAGAATGGAATCAATGGCTTGCCCGTTACGGCAAGAAGCTTGACGCAGGCCTGGAGATGAGGATGAAATGGCACACGGTTTCACAACTTGTGCTTTCCATCCAATGGCATCATCGTAGAAAGCGGTACGAGGAAAGAAATGAATTACTGCAAAAACTGGAAGCATTATTGATGGTTGGCTGATCAGAATTGATCAATATCATCCACCCACTGGGACAAGTCGTTCTGGTGGGTTGAAATATGTTCATCTAAATCTGCGGTACCGATGCCTGTCTGACTGTATTCGTAAATCTCCGTCAGTATCGTTTTCACATTGCTGTCAATTTCCATATTGACCATTAAGGATTTGACGAGCCTCTCAACCTGTTCACATTCAGAAACGGATCCGCAGCAGTCTGTTTGATGATTGGTCAATATATCTTTTAATAGTGACATTTGATGTTCATGGGAAAGCGGCATATATCTTCTCTCCTTTCTTAAATATGGATTCAAGGGATTCCCAGGTGATTCTCGCCTGCCCTTCACTTATTTATGGTGTGTTTTGCGGAAAGTTTTATACATGAAAACTACAGAGACTGTAGCCTGGATGGCCGGCAGTTTTTTTATTGTATCAGTGGGTGCATGCAGGCTTTTCCTGAAAAAATCAACTTGCAGGAATCCATCCACTCGTGTTATGGTTTGAACGATTATATTATAAATAGGGGTGTCATCATGCGTTTAAGAAATAAACCTTGGGCTGAAGACCGTTTGAACGATTTTCCACAATATGTAATTCAGCAGCCGGTGAGCCATAAAGGTAAATGGCATGAAGTTTTCGGTAACGATAATCCGTTATATATTGAAGTGGGTACGGGCAAAGGCCGTTTCATCACAGAAATGGCAAAAGCCCATCCTGAAGTGAATTTCATTGGAATTGAAGTATATAGAAGCGTTATTGTAGCTGCTTTGGACTTGCTGATTGAAGCGGATGTTCCAAATTTAAAGCTGTTGAATGTTGACGCAGCGAACTTAGGGGACTACTTTGCAAAAGGTGATGTGGATCGCGTCTACTTGAATTTCTCTGACCCATGGCCGAAATCACGTCATGCAAAACGTCGGTTAACGTATAAGACCTTCCTCGAAGTATATGAAGGTATCCTGCCAGACAAAGGCGAGATTCACTTCAAGACGGATAACCAAGGGTTATTCGAATCTTCCTTGAAGAGTATTTCCGAATACGGCATGCTCTTGAAATATGTAAGCCTTGATCTGCATAACAGCAATTTTGAAGGCAACATCATGACTGAATATGAAGAAAAGTTCTCGAGTAAAGGCAACCGGATATACAGATTGGAAGCTATGTTCCAATAATAAACGATTAGAAACCAGATGCACAGCTTCTGGTTTTTTTATTTGTTTAAGCCGGCATAATTCATACACGAGGATGACTTGATTGTTATCAATTTCAAAATTTGGAAGTGGGTGTTAAACTAAAGGGAGAGGAGGGGTAAAATGGAAACGATGCAAATAGGGGAATTTAAATTAACATGGCTGAGTGGCGGTGTGACTCACTTGGACGGTGGGGCGATGTTCGGTGTTGTACCGAAACCGCTTTGGTCCAAGAAGTATCCTGTTAACGAAAATAACCAAATCGAGTTACGTACGGATCCGATTTTGGTACAGGCTAATGGATTGAACATGCTTATAGATTCCGGTATTGGTAATGGAAAAATGAATGACAAGCAGAAACGGAATTTTGGGGTGACGGAGGAATCCAATCTTATCGAAGATCTTGACAGACTTGGGATTCAGCCAAATGATATCGATTACATTTTAATGACCCATCTACATTTCGACCATGCCTGCGGTTTGACGAAACGTGAAGGTGAAACTTGGGTTCCTGTTTTCGAGCGTGCAGAAATCATTACGACCCAAACTGAATGGGAGGAAATGAAAAACCCGAATATTCGTTCAAAAAGTACATATTGGGTAGAAAACTGGGAGGCTGTCGCTTCTCTTGTACGTCCTTTTGAAAATGAGCATGAAATTACGGACGGCATTAAAATGATCCATACTGGGGGTCATAGTGATGGACATGCGATCATCATCATTGAGGATGGTGGGGATAGTTTGATTCACATGGCAGATATCATGCCGACACATGCGCATGCGAATGTCCTCTGGGTACTCGCTTATGACGATTATCCCATGACATCCATCGAGGCGAAGGAAAAGTGGATGAAATCCGGACTGGAAAATGGGTCCTGGTATAGCTTTTACCATGATGCCTATTACTGTGCCATCAAATGGGATGAAACGGGTAAGGAGAAAATAGCCGAAATGAAACGGAAGCGGTAAGCGGGAAAGCAAAAGGAGGGACGTCATTTAGACGTCCCTCCTTTTTTATTTCAATCATTTTGCGCATTAAGCTCCAATATCGTTCCTGTCGAGGCATCTGCAACAAATTCGAATTGCTCGCGTTTCCCCTCTGTGTTTCTGGTTATCCCGCCTTTATACACTTCATAGTCCAAATCATTTTTTGTATAGTTCTCCGGCTTCATCAAGATCCAAGAGCCATATATATTTCCATCCTTTTTGACTGTTTCCTTCACTTGGGCCAAGACTTTATCCGGAGAAGGTTGACTTGATTGATCCAATAGTTGCTTTGTTGCAAAGCCAGCAGCAAACCCGGCTGCAGTACCTAGTAAAAACGTTTTCCAATTCATTGATTTCTCCCCCATTGCATTTTTTAAAATAACTTCTTCTAGTATACAGAAGTACGCTTTATTTGACTAATAATTTGAAATTTTACCCATTAACTGATAAATTAGAACTTTCTAGTGTAACACGATGCTAAGTTTTGTAAAATAGTAAGAAACAATACATAGGTTAGGGGTAGAAAAAATGAATCATGAGACTTTGGAGCTTTTTAAAACATTGACGGAATTACCGGGAGCCTCAGGAAATGAACATGCAGTTCGGAGTTTCATGAAGAGTGAGCTGGAAAAGTATTCGGATGAAATCGTCCAAGATCGCCTTGGCGGAATATTTGGCGTAAAAAGAGGCAATGAGGATGGGCCGACTGTACTTGTTGCCGGGCACATGGATGAAGTGGGATTCATGGTCACCTCCGTAACGGAAAATGGAATGATCCGCTTTCAGACCCTGGGAGGCTGGTGGAGTCAAGTGCTTTTGGCCCAAAGAGTCGAAATCATAACCGATAACGGTCCGGTCATTGGTGTCATCGGGTCGATTCCGCCCCATTTGCTAGATGAATCGCAACGCTCAAAACCAATGGATATCAAAAATATGCTGATTGATATCGGGGCGGATGATAAGGAAGATGTGAAGAGAATCGGTATTAAGCCAGGTCAGCAGATTGTACCGATTTGTCCCTTCACCCCGATGGCCAATGAGAAGAAAATCCTCGCTAAAGCGTGGGATAATCGCTACGGTTGCGGACTTTCGATTGAATTGTTAAAAGATTTAAAAGGTGAAACATTACCGAATATCTTATATTCCGGAGCAACCGTCCAGGAGGAAGTGGGATTACGGGGTGCGCAAACGGCAGCTCATATGATCAAACCGGATCTTTTTTTCGCTTTGGATGCGAGTCCGGCAAACGATATGTCCGGAAGTAAAAGTGAATTTGGCCAGCTGGGGAAAGGGGCGCTGCTCCGCATTTTTGATCGTTCGATGGTTACGCATCGCGGCATGAGGGAATTCATTCTTGATACGGCCGAGTCGAATGATATTCCGTATCAATATTTCGTTTCGCAAGGCGGCACGGATGCAGGGCAGGTCCATATTGCAAACGAAGGCATTCCGAGCGGGGTAATTGGCATTTGTTCCCGATATATTCATACACATGCATCCATGATTCATATTGATGATTATGCCGCTGCACGTGAATTGATTGGGAAATTGGTTCGTTCTTGTGATAAAACGACATTCGAGACCTTGATAAAAAACGGTTGATGAAGGAAGCTGAAATGGAACGGGATGCTGTCACGAATCCTTTTCCATCAGCTTTTTTTACATAAAAGGAAGGTAATGATATTGAAAATTGCAGTAGGCAGTAAGAATCCGGCGAAAGTAAGTGCCGTGCTTGGCGTATATGAAGAGGCAGAAATCATTTCGCTTCAAGTGGAGAGCGGGGTCCCGGAACAGCCTTTTTCAGATAAGGAAACGATGGAGGGGGCAATGACACGTGCCCGGAATTGCTTGATTCATAGTGATGCCGAATTGGGTATCGGACTTGAAGGCGGTGTCGTGAAAATGGGGCAAGGCCTGTTTCTGTGTAATTGGGGTGCGATGGCGACAAGGGACGGTGAGGTCTTTGTGGCTGGCGGAGCGAGAATCCCACTACCGGGAATAGTTGCTGAGAAGCTGCTGGATGGTGAAGAGCTGGGACCTGTGATGGACGCCTTTACAAGGCAAGAGAATAGTAGCAAAAAGGAAGGAGCGATCGGTGTAATTACAGAAGGGCGAATTACCAGGGGGGAAATGTTCCTTCATATCATGAGGATGCTAGCCGGTCAATACGAGTATAAGCTGGGAATGAAAAAGCAGGATTTTTGAATCAATGTCATGGAATGGCTGGTTTCGAAAGATGGAAACGAACACTGCCAAAACAGAGCAGAATCAGACAGGATTTTATTGAGCGGGCTTGCTAGTATAGTGACAAGGGGGGAGCGGAATGGGGTGGGTTGAATCAATCCAAAAGGCCATCGAATATATCGAGGAGCACTTATTGGAGGACCTGTCGATCGAGAGCATTTCCAGGCAGGCGAATGCCTCAGCTTTTCATTTTCAACGGACATTCACCATATTAACGGATATTTCCATTGGTGAATATATCCGGCGTCGAAGACTGACCTTAGCCGCCCAGGAGATTTCATCCACAAAGGGCAAGGTCATTGATTTAGCCCTCAAGTATGGCTATGATACCCCCGAGGCATTCACAAAAGCTTTTAGAAGGCAGCATGGGGTATCTCCAAGCGAAGCCCGAAAGTATATGGGGAAGCTGAAATTCTATGAACACCTGGTGATACAGGTGATTTTGAAAGGGGCAAAACCGATGAAATACAATATCCTTGAAAGGGATTCCTTTCAATTGATTGGAATCAAACAAGAGTTTTCCTTGGTTAATGAAGAGAATTTGATTGGGATTCCGAAGTTGTGGGAGAAAGTGAATTCGGATGGAACAGGAAATAGGTTAGCGAAGTTGAAGAATGGCCAAATAGATGGCTTGCTTGGTGTATGTGTCGATAAGCGGGCTGTGGAAAAAAATGAAACGATGGATTATTGGATAGGTGCAGAGTATGCAGGGAATGTGCCTGAAGAGTTTTCAGCCCTTTTGATACCGGCGTCCAAGTGGGTTGTATTTGAAGTTCACGGACCTATGCCTGATGCCATCCAACAAGCATGGAAGCAAATTTTTTCCGAATGGTTCCCTACCAGCGGTTATGAACATGCCGGAACTCCCGAGTTGGAAGTATACGCGAATGACGACGCTTCAAATCCTGACTATTACTCCGAAATTTGGATACCCATTAAAAAGGGATAAGGGTCAACCATGAAATTTATTCGTTTTTCGCTTGCAGGGGAGGTTAGGCATTTATTTCCCCTACAAGCTTTTTAGTTGGGTAAATATGAAATGATCAGTCCTCCATACTTGAACCCTTGGCAAGGGTGATTTACAGCCCCTCTTCAAAAATATAAGAAAGTACCTTCATGGCTTGGTTCACGGATTCGACCGTGACACTCGCCTTTTCCGATAATTCCTTTAAGGCATGGTGATGGGATTCGGGGCGAATCAAAATAAGAGGTTTACCTAGGGAAATGGCGGTGCTTGCGTCCATGGCCGTATTCCATTGTTTATATTTCTCCCCAAACAGAGCGACGACAAGATCAGCTTTTTTCATCAAAAGACCTGTCCGCAAATTATTGATTTGGGAAGCGGCCTCATCCTTCAGGATGGGGTTAGGCTGTTCCCCAAGAATATCTTCACCGATATTATCAGAGCGCTCATGATTTTCCATCGGGCCGACGAATTCTAAAGGAAGTTTCAGTGCAACGGCCTTATCTCTCAATTCGCTTCTCCAATTTGAATGGATCTCCCCAGCAAGATACACGGTTAATTTCATTGTTTTCCTCCTCGGTATTTAAATTGCTTTCATTGTATCATGTTTTGTGAAAATGGATGAATTTCGTAAATAAGGATAATAGTATCCTTAAGTGAGTAAAAGAGATGGCTGGAGGAATGACGATGGCTTTATCAAATATAAAATTTCTTGTTTTCCTGTTAATAGGCAGTTTGATTGTGGGATGCTCAGGTATCGAGAGGCAAACTGAAAAGGCAATGAAGGCCGCAGAAGTGGCTTTTCGTGACGACGAAAAACAGTCCAATCTCGAGGCAGGGCTTATTCAGGTCTATTTGCCAAAGGATTTTAAGGTAGTAGAAGAACATGATAACAATTTGATTGTACAAAAAGGTGATAAGATTTATATATTATTTGTCAATCCGAATGAAAAAGAGGACAGCTCCGTTTTATATTTGGCGATAAAGGAACAAAAGGATCAATATGTAGTGCTGCATTCTTTTCAAACCGATGATAAATTCGGCTTTATCTCGATCAAAGAGATACCGAAAGAAAAGTATGAGCTTGCAGTGGGGATCGGAGGGGTCAAGATGACGACAGAAACGGATAAAGATCAATTAAAAACCGATGCGAAACAAATGATGGAAATCGTTTCATCCGTGCCCCAGAAATAAGATGACCGGGTCGTTCAACCGATCCGAATTAATGGTTGATTCGAGGAGAGTCTGGTATGATTGGATTATAAAAAATAAGATGTCATAAATAAGCAGGGGGAATATTCAAATGGAAAATTTACAAACCGTTGAGCAATACGATGCATTGAAAAATGAAGGCAAACATATCTTTCTTTTTTCAGCAACATGGTGTGGAGATTGCCGTGTAATCGAACCGATAATGCCTGAGATAGAAACGAAATTTCCTGACTTTACATTCATTTATGTTGACCGTGATGAATTCATCGATGTGTGTGCTGCCAATGATGTATTCGGTATACCAAGTTTCATTGCGTATGATAATGGCAAAGAGCTAGGCAGATTCGTAAGCAAGGATCGCAAAACACAAGAACAAATTGAGGAATTCATACAATCACTATAATCAATTTCCCCTTCTCGCTGGGGATTTTTCAATGAAGAGGAGGGTCAGTCATGAAAATGGACAGCACGAAGCTGAAAAATATCTTGAGGGAACGCCTAAAAGATGAGAATCGCACATTCAAATTCGATAGCAAGCAAGATACATTACGGGTGGAAAATGTGAAGACCGGGAAAGGGATCACCATTGAATTGCCCCCTGTGCTTGCTAACTATGAAAACGTACAGGAAAAAGCCATCGATGAAATTGCCTATTACGTGGAAGAGGCCCTGAATGTGATGGGGGAAGAACACAGCATGGAAGGCAAGGAGAAATTCATATTCCCGGTCATTCGATCGACCTCCTTTCCAATGGAATCGGAAGAAGGAAATCCGTTTTTATTCGATGAGCATACGGCTGAAACCCGGATTTTTTATGCCCTTGATTTAGGGAAAACCTATCGTCTTATAGATGAAAAGATGATTCAACGGGAAAATTGGCAGGGTGACAGGATCCGTGAAATTGCCCTTTTCAATGCCCGTTCCCTATCTACTGAAATGAAGTCGGATATCGTTGCAGGTAATGCATTTTATTTTTTGAACACGAATGATGGATATGATGCCAGCAGGATCCTGAATGAATCTTGGCTTCGGGAAATGAAGGACAAGATCGAAGGGACCATGGCTGTGTCCATACCGCATCAGGATGTCATCATCATTGCCGATGTGAAGAATGATACGGGCTATGATATTCTTGCGCAAATGGCGATGAGCTTTTTTGCCAGCGGTCATGTTCCGATAACGGCTCTATCATTCCTTTATGAAGAAAATGAGTTGGAGCCCATCTTCATTATGGGTAAAAACAAAAAGCGTGAACAATAATATATTGAATCACATAAGGACCGTGTCAGCATCTGGCAGCGGTCCTTTTAAAGTTTAGTAGAGTCTTCTGAATTTGCAGACGCCCATTTCGTGACAGCCGTACAAACCGTAGTCAGCCGTCGCTTGAACCCTGTTGATATGGGCGTAGTCACAATCGGCTCCTGCGATGGAAAAGGAAGCTTTAATGTCACTGAAGATCGTATAGAAATAGAAGGGGGTGTCCGCTTTATGACAGCAGAGACCCAACAGCTGATCGATAAGGAAGTCCACCGGATCGTCAAAGGAATAGAAACGGAGTTTGATGTTCAGTGCGAACTTACATATTTGTCTGATTATCCTCCGTATATAATGACCCTGAACTGACTGGATTCGTGATAAATTACTTGGAAAACATGAATGACAAAGATATTAAGAAGGTCGTGGAATTTCCGGTTTTCTCAGGTTCAGAAGATTTTTCTTATTATGCGGAAAAGATTCCAGGCTGCTTCTTTTACATTGGCTGTAAACCGAAAGGGGTGGCGCAGGTTGTATGCAGTTGAATGGAAATAGTCCTTTTGGTCTTGGTTTGCAAAAAAAACGCTGGAACCCACAAAACACCGTTCGGTATTAACGAACGGTGTTTTGTGGGTTTCGGCAGGTATATGGATGTCACCGGAGGTTTCGTACAGGATGATTCAAAGAATGGCCAGTCTGCTTTCAGGTCTGCATGAAAACTTAATCTCTTTGTAAACGCGATTTAACAGCGGTGTTTTATTTAAATAGTAGACTAGGGGCTAATGTTATTTCGCGATGGATAGGTTTACACTCATGCCAGAAGGGGTTTAATAGGGTAGGAGTTGTACGAAATACGTTAAGTTAGTGAGAATGAGATAAAAAAATAGATACTAATCCCAATTTAGCTTAAATTTTCTCGATATTTTTAAAATAACTGGTAGAATTAGTTACATACTACAGATGTAGAAAGAGTGATAGTTTTGAAATGGCTAAATAAGATGAAAAAATGGTTCCAAGCAGAGGAAATTATTGAAATTGAAGAAATTATTATAGATGAACCGCTTGATGAAGAGACATTAAGGAAAATGGATTTTTCGAAGCTTCCGAAATCAAAGGAAGAAGAAATAAAGGTTTACAATCAAAAAGTGGAAAAAATGTCCCAGACGCCAGACCCGGATACGAAAATCCTGTTTCAATATCCAAAAGGACAGTTCAAGTTTCCCCTCATTCCAGACAGGGAGCAGAATAAAAGAAAGCCTAGGGAAAGAAACAGGGAAGACAAGGAACCCAAACAGGGGAAGAATGTGACCAAAGAAACGACGAGAAGGCCTGTAAGGGATCCTGAACCAAAACGGAGAAGCTTAGATCGGGAGGAAACCTCAAAAATAGTCCCGTCGAATACTCCATTCCGCCCAACGGAAATCCCTTCACCCATTTATGGGTTCCGTCGTCCGGAAAAAAAAATAGTCCCTTCTGAAGCAATTGTCGAATATGAATTGGAAAGCAAAATGCCCGTCCTAAAAAAAGCAGAACCCGATATTGAGATTCCAGTATCCATTCCTGCAATCTCAAAAGAAATGTCACATGAGGAATTGACGGTAGAACCAGCCGTTCTTATACCGGAACAAGCGGAAGAAAAAAGGGAAGATTCGGAGATACCCGCTTTCTTTCGGAGGGATTCCATTGAGTCACTGCCAGAAGAGGCAGTAAGCGAGCCTGCCATAATCGAGCCTGAGGTTGAAAAAGAGGAAATTGAGCAGGGACAAGTCGACTTTGGACGCGAAGTTGCTGTATCCATCATGGAACAAGTGGATGACACACCGCCTGAAGCTGTACCGGTTCCTGGGGAAGTTACTATAAAACCAACTGAACCATCCTTCAGTCAAGGGACACGGCCAGAAAGTGAGCCATCAGAGGCAATAACGGAAGTAGAGCCTAAACGTTCGAAAAAACATATCCCATTTAATGTGATGATGCTTAAGCAAGATCGGGAAAAAAATGGATTCATGAATAAAATGATGCCGGAAAAAAAAAGCCTTAATTCGGAAAGGGCGGTAGTTTCATCTGATAAGCGACCAATGGATGATGATGCGGAAACGGGGGCAGGACAAGCGAAGCCATCCGTGATTCCTGAAAGGGAACCGGAGGAAGGCAGAGCTATGTCGAAAGAGGAGACTCCGGTCATTACACCAACCTTTTTGGACAGTGTGGTTGATTTCGAAATGGCCGCCGTTCCTGAAAATGCAGTTGAAACCAATATCGGCTCGAACCCTGGGCCGCTCTTTGAACAGGAATCCCCCATTTCTGGAAATGGGTATCAAGAAGAAGTTTATACAGAGGCGGTAGCAGAAAGTGGCCAGGACGATACCCCGGCAGTTTTTGGTTCCGTGGAAGCGGATGATAATCCATACTATGTGTTTCCGAATATCGAATTGCTGACACCTCCCACTTATGCTGTGCATGATGATGAGTGGCTCGAGGAACAGACATTATTACTTGATGAGACATTGAAAAATTTCAATGTCCGTGCAAAGGTAGTCAATGTCACTCAAGGACCTGCAGTAACTCGTTTCGAGGTGCATCCTGAGCCGGGGGTGAAGGTGAATAAAGTAACGAACCTGATGGATGACATCAAATTAAGTCTTGCTGCTCAGGATATGCGGATGGAAGCGCCTATCCCGGGTAAACATACAATTGGCATCGAGATTCCGAACCGGAAAAGCAAACCGGTATTTTTGCGGGAGGTTTTGGAAAGTACTGAGTTTCAAGAGCATGAATCACCGCTTGCTGTGGCTTTAGGACTCGATATATCCGGTCAGCCGATTATCACGGATTTGAGAAAGATGCCTCATGGATTGATTGCTGGGCAAACGGGATCGGGGAAAAGTGTCTGTATCAACACCATGCTGGTCAGCTTGCTGTATAAAGCGACGCCGCAGGAGTTGAAATTACTGTTGATCGATCCGAAAATGGTCGAGCTTGCCCCATATAACCGGATCCCGCATTTGGTCAGTCCAGTCATAACCGATGTAAAAGCCGCTACGGCTGCGTTGAAATGGGCTGTAGAGGAGATGGAACGGCGTTATGAATTGTTTGTACATGCCGGCGTACGTGATATCACCCGCTTTAATGACCAAGCGGAAAAAGCCGGTCAATATTCAAGCAAGCTGCCATATATCCTGGTGATCATCGATGAGCTTGCAGATCTAATGATGATGTCCCCGGCCGATGTAGAGGAAGCGATTTGCCGGATTGCTCAAAAGGCCCGTGCCTGCGGCATCCATTTGATTGTAGCCACTCAAAGACCTTCAGTCGATGTCATAACTGGATTGATCAAGGCAAATATCCCAACAAGGATCGCTTTTTCGGTTTCTTCACAAGTCGACTCCCGTACAATCATCGATAGCGGCGGTGCAGAAAAATTATTGGGAAGAGGAGATATGTTATTTGCTGAAAACGGCTCTTCAAAAACGGTGCGCCTGCAAGGGACTTTTGTGAGTGATGAGGAAATCGATCAAGTCGTCAACCATGTTAAACTGGAGCAGCAGCCGAATTACCTGTTTGAACAGGAAGACTTGCTGAACAAGGCCCAGGTCACGGAAGAAACGGATGAACTGTTTTTTGAGGCCTGTGAATTTGTCGTGAGCCAGCAGGCTGCATCTGCATCGAGTGTCCAAAGGCGTTTCCGTGTCGGTTATAACCGTGCAGCGCGTCTAATAGAAATGATGGAGCAGCAGGGAGTCGTTTCCGAATCCAGGGGCTCAAGGCCCAGGGATGTATTGATTACGGAAGAAGAACTGGAATTTTTACATGTTAATTAAGAGAACCTAATAAAAGGAAATTGTATATAATGTGAAAGGTGAAAACCCTTTTTTATCCCCTTAATTGAGGGAAAAGCCAATGATTTGATAAATTGGTATCTGCCTGACATGGATGAATGAATAAAAAAGTGATATAATAGTTTTTTGTTGATGAATGATTGAAAATATAAGTTTGAAAAACCTATGAAGAAATTGCGTTACTAACAAGTCTCGTAATGGAAAAACAAATAAAAGATGACGTCATATACTGTCATACAGGTAGACGATTGGTGGAGGTTCGCTTTATGACTGCTTACCATTTTGTGGGAATTAAAGGGTCGGGTATGAGTGCTCTTGCACAAATACTGCATGATATGAATATTGAAGTGCAGGGTTCCGATTACGAAAAAGAATTTTTTACACAATTGGCATTAGAAAAAGCTGGGATTAAAATCCTTCCTTTCAACGAGGAAAATATACAACCTGGAATGACCATCATTGCAGGTAATGCTTTTCCGGATAGTCATCCGGAAATCGTGAGGGCAAAAGAACTTGATTTGCCAATTATCCGTTATCACCGTTTCCTAGGTGATTTCATGAAAAACTTCATCAGCGTGGCCGTTACGGGAGCGCATGGTAAAACATCGACGACCGGCTTACTTGCCCATGTAATGGGGGGGGCTAAACCGACATCCTTCTTGATTGGGGATGGAACGGGTAAAGGAATCGCGAATTCCGATTACTTCGTATTCGAAGCATGTGAATATCGCCGTCATTTCCTTTCCTACTATCCGGATTATGCAATCATGACGAATATCGATTTTGATCATCCTGATTATTACACCAATGTCGAAGACGTGTTCGAGGCTTTCCAAACGATGGCCCTTCAAGTCAACAAAGGCATCATTGCGTGCGGGGATGATGAGCATTTACCACATATTCAGGCGAAAGTACCGGTTATTTTTTACGGATTTGCAGAAGGAAATGATTTTCAAGCGAAAAATGTTTCCGTCACTCCGGATGGCACGACTTTTGATGTGCATGTAAGGAACAATTACTATGATACATTCACTATCCCTACTTTTGGAAAGCATAATGTGTTGAATGCACTGGGTGTCATTGCACTTTGTAAATATGAAAACTTGGATACGGAAGCTGTGAAAGCCCAATTGCGGACTTTTGGCGGAGTTAAACGCCGGTTCTCCGAAAAGGAAATCGGAAGTCAGATCATTATTGATGATTATGCACACCATCCGACCGAGATCTCTGCAACTGTTGACTCGGCGCGTCAGAAATATCCAGAGCGTGAAGTTGTTGCGGTATTCCAGCCACATACTTTCTCGAGAACGCAGGCATTCCTGGATGAATTCGCCGACAGCTTGAATTTGGCCGACAAAGTATACTTATGTGAAATTTTTGGATCTGCTCGTGAACATCAAGGGAAGTTATCGATTGAAGACCTTCAAGGTAAGATTCCTGGTGCCGAGCTGATTACGGAGAACACAACATCAATATTGCAACATCATGAAAACAGTGTCGTGTTATTCATGGGTGCGGGGGACATTCAAAAGTTCCAAGCAGCTTATGAGCATTCACTGCAGGTAAAATAAAAAAACGACCATCCGTTAGTAGCGGATCGGTCGTTTTTTATTATGTTATTTTAAATTTTCAGGATTTAAATTTTCCAGTTCCGGTAAAACAAAGCGTCCGTCCTTGCGTATCAAGACGTCATCAAAATAGATTTCCCCGCCGCCATATTCAGGTCGCTGAATATTGACCAGGTCCCAGTGAATGTCTGAATGGTTTCCGTTAAAGGCATCATCATAGCATTGTCCGGGTGTGAAATGAAAACTTCCATCAATTTTTTCATCAAAGAGGATATCTTGCATCGGGTGTAGAATATAAGGATTTACACCAATTGCAAATTCACCGACATATCGTGCGCCTTCATCAGTATCAAAAATTTTGTTGATGCGTTCCGTATCATTCGCAACCGCTTCAACGATTTTTCCATCCTTGAATGTTAACTTCACGTTTTCAAAAGTAAACCCCTGATAAGGGGATGGAGTATTATACGAAATCACTCCATTGATGGAATCCTTAACTGGAGCCGTATATACTTCACCGTCAGGAATGTTCAGCTCACCCGCACATTTGATGGCTTTAATGTCTTTGATGGAGAAGGATAGATCCGTACCGGGCCCAGTTAAGCGGACCTTATCCGTTTTATCCATCAGTTCAACAAGATTGTCCATTGCTGCGCTCATTTTGCCATAGTCGAGATTGCAGACTTCGAAATAAAAGTCTTCGAATGCTTCTGTGCTCATTTTGGCTAATTGGGCCATGGAATTTGTCGGGTAGCGAAGTACGACCCATTTTGTTTTTGGTACGCGGATATTTCTATGTACTTTACCGACTGTCTGTCCATGGATCGCCATCTTCTCTGAAGGGACATCGGATTGTTCATTGATATTATCCCCGGCACGAAGCCCGATATAAGCATCCATCTGGTTCATTACGTTTGCTTCAAACTCACCCATCATCTTGTACTGTTCTTCTTTGGCGCCCATCAGCAAGGCGCGATCCACTTGGTGATCCTTTAACAGGACGAATGGGTAACCACCTGCTGCATAGGCTTCATTCACAAGTGCGTTAACAAGTTCACGCTGCAATCCAAAGTTTTCAATCAAGATTCTTTCACCTTTTTGAAGCTTCACGGAATAATTGATCAAGTTTTTGGCCAATGTACCAATTCTGGGATCTTTCATAAAAAATACCTCCATTGTTTAAATTCGACTTATCTTTTCTATCATACCCGATTTCCTGCCATTAGTGTCACCCATGAATTTCACGGAGGAACTGGATGCAGACAATAATATTTCCAGATTAGGGTTTGATAGGGTATATTCAAAAAAAAAATACGTTTATAATACTAGGGAAGGGGTAATTAATATCTAACAGCTATTAAATAAGTCGATTTTTTCGGAGGTGTTCCAATGGAGATTATTTTATACGTAAGTGCTGCTGTTGCAGCGATAGCTTTTTTGGTACTTGTTATTTTCCTAACAAAGGTACTGACATCACTTCAAACTACCCTGGACAGTGTGGCCCGGACGCTGACAGGACTAGAGAGCCAAATGCAGGGCATAACGCTCGAAACTACTCAGTTATTACATAAAACGAATACGTTGGCTGAAGATTTGCAGCATAAGTCAGAAAACTTGAACACGGTGGTGGATGCCGTGAAGGATGTAGGCACATCCATCTCTAGTTTTAATTCTTCCATCCAAAAGGTTTCCCATAAAGTGCAGGCTGAGATTGATAATAATCAAGAACGAATCTCACAAATTGTACAATGGAGCAATGTGGCCTTGGAGATCAGGGACAAATGGAAATCCAGAAGCAGGCAGGCTGCCCCGACCCCAACCGAAAGGGCGGAGTTAGAAAGGGAAGCACTGGAAACAGATAACCTACCTAAAAAAAGGTTTTTACGTTCTAGATCTTAAAATCTAGTTAAATAAAAATGAACTGAAAATTGAAAGGGGAATGTATTATGACTCAAAATGAACTAGCGACAAAGGACTATCAGAAATCTTATGAGGACGAACGCGACTCGATCAATTCGAAGGACTTTATGATTGGCGCCTTGATCGGCGGGATGATCGGAGCGGCTACAGCTTTGTTCATGGCCCCGAAAACAGGCAAGGAATTAAGGAATGACTTCAATGAACAAGCTAAAAACATTTCAGAGAAAACAGAGAGATTAAGACTAACGGCGATGGAAAAAGGTACAGTTCTTGCTGATACTGCAAAAGAAAAAACAAACTCCGTTACGGAAATCGTTTCCAATAAATCTTCAAATATCGTCAATAAGGTGAAGAGCCTAAAAACGGGAAAAGAAAATGGCGACGCAGCTGATGATACGACGAATTCAAGCAATAAGGATATAGATGTAACCGGAACGTCCGATTCTCCTATCGTATCCGTCGAAACGAACTTTGCTAACGGCAATGACTCGGAAAATAATCCTGCAGATTCTACTAGCGGAAACAAGAATGCGGCAAAATTAAAACTTGATGAAGCGAAAAAGGCGTTTGATGAAACAGAGAATAATCTAAAGAAATAAATTCCATGGATTCCTTTAATGGGGATGAAGTGGCATAAAGGGACGAAGAATAAGGCGGTGAAGCGCTTCGATGGCTTCATCGCCTTTTTGATGGTAAAATTTATGTGGACAAGGAAAGGAGACTGTTTTATGGTTATGAGTAAAATCGAAACAGAAGAACAATTCAATGAGCTTCTAAAAGAGGATACATTCCTGCTTTTCAAGCATAGTGTGACATGCCCGGTCAGTGCTGAAGCATTTGAACAGTATGAGAGGTACATTTTAGATAACGAACAACTGAAAACGGCCTATTTAGCCGTTCAGGAAGCTCGTCCACTATCCAATTATGTGGCAGAAACTTTTGATGTCAAACATCAATCACCTCAGGCCATCCTGTTTAAAGGTGGAAAACCTACCTGGAATGAATCCCATTGGCGGATTACATATGATTCATTGAGCAAGGCCATTACTGAATGATTTATGAAGGCCGGATCCTTTTTTAGGGGTCCGGCCTTTTATTATTCCGTCTTTAACTGGTGAGCAAAAGAATTTTAAACGATCTCCAGGGGAAACCTCTTCTTGAAAGGCAGTTTCCTGTTCAGCAAGGAGTCCAGGCTGCTTGGCTTGTAACTCATTAACCATTCGTGTATGGCCCAAGGCAAATGGCAGACGAATTGATCATGTTTCCAATGCTATCGAGAGATAAGTTATCAATTAAATTATAGCTTTCCTGTTCTATTTCCAATATAATTCCTACAACGGATCGTGTTTCAATATTCCGTGCAAATCATTTTTTATTGAATGAGCAGCACCTGCATGTATGCATTTATAACTTTAATGCTTAAAAGCGTTTAATTATTAAAGAAAAATATAGTGACATTTATGGACACTTCATTTATAATTGATTTAATTATACATGAAATATTCTAAATTTTTCATTGATAAAACAATCGGGGTGGATGTTCGAGGATCCAGATGGGTTTTTTGTTTGAGTCCGCTGAACCGATTTCTATTTTAAAAAACGAAGGGATGGATTTGTAATGAGCAACAAAGAGCTTGATGGACTTCGTAATCAACTGGATGATGTGAACCTTCAGTTATTACATCTTATTAATCAACGTGCTGAACTTGTACAGGAAATTGGTCGCGTTAAAGAAAAACAAGGTGTAAACCGTTATGATCCGGTCCGTGAAAGAACAATGCTAGATCTTATCGAAGCCAATCATCAAGGACCGCTTGATCTTGGTTCGATTAAACATATTTTTAAAGAAATCTTTAAATTGGGCTTGGAGCTCCAAAAAGATGATCAGAAGAAAACACTTCTTGTATCAAGAAAACAAAAGGCTGAAGACACTATCATCGACATTAAAGGTGAATTGGTCGGTAATGGGATTCCTAGCTTCGTTTTCGGACCATGTGCCGTTGAATCTTATGAACAGACAGCTGCGGTGGCGGAAGTCATTAAAGCTAAAGGTCTGAAATTGATGCGCGGAGGTGCATTTAAGCCACGTACATCTCCATATGACTTCCAAGGGCTTGGTTTGGAAGGTTTACAAATACTTAAACGTGTTGCTGATGAATACGACTTGGCTGTCATCAGTGAAATCGTGAGTGCCAACGATATCGAAGCGGCCATCGATCATATCGATGTCATCCAAATCGGGGCGCGCAACATGCAAAACTTCGACTTGCTAAAAGCGGCAGGTGCCGTAAATAAACCAGTTCTTTTAAAACGTGGATTGGCTGCAACGATTGAAGAGTTCATTCATGCAGCGGAATACATCATGTCGCAAGGAAATGGCAACATCATTCTTTGTGAACGCGGTATCCGCACTTACGAAAAAGCAACAAGAAATACACTTGATATCTCTGCTGTACCGATTTTAAAACAAGAAACTCATTTACCGGTCATGGTTGATGTAACGCATTCAACTGGACGTCGCGATCTCTTGCTTCCTACGGCTAAAGCGGCACTTGCAATCGGTGCTGACGGTGTTATGGCTGAAGTGCATCCGGATCCTTCCGTTGCTTTATCGGATTCTGCACAGCAAATGGACTTCAAACAATTTGATGAATTCTACGATGAAATTAAACGTTTGAACTGGGTAACAGTATAAGCTGGAAAGTTTTTAAATGATCTACTTACGGCCCTTACCAACTTGGCAAGGGCTTTTTTTAATGGTAAAATACCTATTTTTGCAGAAAAAGCTTCGAAATAAGCACTATTGGATTGCAGGAAAGATTCTACTATCGTATGATAAATAACAAGAATGAGAACTGTTCGGAAGATTGAGTCATACATTTCTATGTGAATTTTATACTTGAATAGGGTATTGAATATTTGACTGAGAAGAGAGTAGGACTGCATTTTTTTTAGGCAGATCGTTCCTAAAATAATCTTCCTTATAGAGGAAAACGCATAAAAGATTTATTTTCGAAATAATTCGGGTCTTTTATGGGGAAAATGAAAGAAATGGAGGAATGGATGAATGAATAATATAACCATTTATGATGTGGCGCGTGAGGCGAATGTTTCCATGGCCACCGTTTCCCGCGTAGTTAACGGGAATCCGAATGTAAAGCCTGCAACAAGGAAGAAAGTTTCCGATGTGATTGAGAAGTTAGGGTACCGTCCCAATGCAGTGGCAAGGGGACTTGCTTCAAAGAAAACGACTACAGTCGGGGTCATCATCCCGGATATATCGAGCATCTTTTTTGCCGAATTGGCACGGGGCATAGAAGATATAGCCACCATGTATAAATACAATATCATTTTAAGCAGTTCTGATGAGAATATAGATAAGGAATTCCATTTGTTGAATACGATGCTTGGAAAACAAGTGGATGGTATCGTATTCATGGGCGGCAACATTTCTGATGAGCATGTCAAAGAGTTTAAGAATTCACCGGTTCCAATCGTTCTGGCTGGCTCGGTGGATGAAAGCGGACAAGTTCCATCGGTTAATATTGATTATGAGGCGGCGGCATTCGACGCTGTGACCTTCTTCGCTAAAAAAGGCCATAAGCATATCGCTTTTGTAAGCGGAAACCCTTCCGCGCTGATTAATGAAATGAAATTGGCTGGTTATAAACGAGGGTTGAAAGAAGCGGGGCTTTCATTTGATGAAAGTTATATCGTTGAAGGTGATTATACATATGATTCAGGAATTGAGTCTTTTGAAAAGTACCTGGAAGCTGAAAACAGACCGACCGCATTTATCGCCGGTGCTGATGAAATGGCGCTTGGAATTGTCCATGCCGCACAGGACAAAGGGTATAATGTGCCGGAAGACTTTGAAGTGATCAGCTTCGATAACACGAGATTGACATTGATGGTGCGTCCTCAAATCACGACGATCGTTCAACCTTTATATGATATTGGTGCGGTTGCGATGAGGCTTCTTACAAAGTTGATGAATAAAGAACAAGTGGAAGAAGGTCTTGAAAAAGTGATCCTGCCACATCGGATTGAAAACCGACAATCAACGAAATAACTGGTTTCGAGAGTGTCCCGAGGACACTCTCTTTTTGTTTTTCAAATGTATTCCCGAACAAAAAAGATCGTTTTTCAACGATCTTTTGGTTAACTTTGTTCATTGCGTTTCGACGGCTGCCTGGAAGACCTGATGGGATAAAGGACCTTTTCAAGCGTCAGGGCATTCTTCTCGGTAATTTCAGGCTTCCTCGGAATGGGTTCGTATATATCCTCCGTGTCATCCCATTCATTCGGTAGGGGAACAGGGGACTCAGGCTGCCAGCAATCGAGCCATTCCTTTGATAGGGGACCTGAAATATCATTATTCGTCATTTCAAGCCAGACGCTCGCCCAAGCCCTCGGGACAACGCGCCATATATCATATCCGCCGCCGCCTACTGCAATCCACCTTCCTTCGCAATACATATGGGCCATTTCGTGGGCCAATTTTGGTATTTCCCTATAAATCTTCATGGTAGCAGATAAGTGGGTGAGCGGATCGTAATAGTGGGAGTCGGCTCCGTTTTGCGTTAATAGGACATCCGGTTTGAAGAATTCAATGACCTCTTTAAAGGAAGCCCTATAGCAATCGAGCCAGGATTCATCTTCAGTGAACGCATCGACCGGGATGTTGAATGAGTAGCCGTAGCCTTTTCCTTGGCCCCGCTCATTAATATTGCCTGTTCCGGGAAATAAGTAGCGCCCCGTTTCATGGATGGATAGGGTGCATACATCCGGGTCATCATAAAATGACCATTGGACTCCGTCACCATGATGTGCATCGGTGTCGACATACAAGACACGAGCCCCATATTTTTTTTGCAGGTATTTAATCGCGACTGAACTATCGTTGTAAATGCAAAAGCCCGAGGCTTTCCCACGGAAACCGTGATGCAGGCCACCGCCAAGATTAAGTGCGTGCAGGGACTGACCGGTCATGACGGCATCAACAGCCGTCAAGGTACCGCCTACAAGTAAGGCGCTTGCCTCGTGCATTTTGGGGAAGATGGGGGTATCTTCTGTTCCTAGCCCATAATTTACTGCCTTTTCAGGGGGGAGCTTTCCCTGACCTGCCAATCTGACAGCGTTTACATAATGGTGATCATGGATCAGTTCCAATTCTGCATCGGTAGCCATTCTGGGCTTGATAATTTGATCATCATTGATGGCATGGTGTTTTTTTAATAGATCCAGCGTGAGTTTGAGCCGTTTTTGATTGAATGGATGCTCATCGTTGAATTTGTAGGTAAGGAGTTCATCCGAATAGACGAAAAGGGATGTATCATTCATGTGAAATCCCCGGCAGAATAGGCCATAAAACGGTATAGCCTTCTTTCTTCAAATCCTCCACCACCATGAATGGATTCATCGTCTGTACACGAATTACAAGAATTTTATAATCGGTTTCATTTTTTTCAGGATAAACAAGGGTGCTCAGGATATTCGTATTGCGTCTTTTGAAAATATGAGCAATATCATGAAGGGAACCGGCCTTATCCGGGATTCTGATTTCGATTTGGGAACCGGGCTGATTGACTCCAGTCAACTCAACGTATGAATGGAGTAAATCAGAACCGGTTATGATGCCCACTAACTTCCTTCCCTTTACGATTGGAAGGCAGCTGATATTGTTATCACAAAACACAGCCCCGATTTCTTCCACGAAATCTAGCGGGTGCCCCGTGATTATTTCCGTTTTCATGATGCTTGATAGTGGTTTTTGTAAATCATTTTTGTATTCTTCGGTACGGAATATAGAAGGGGCAGCATCCCGAATATCGCGGTCGCTGACTAATCCCACAAGTTGAAAGCTATCATCGACAATGGGTATATGGCGAATTCGTTTCTCCTTGATGATCAAGACAGCGCTATGGATTGTATCCGTTGGAGTGAGGGTGATAATATCCTCATTCATTATTGTTTCAACAATCATTTTCCTTCCTCCTCTTACTCGCCTCTTTAATACATAAACCGATTCATAAAACGCAATTGGTCGAACTTCTGGATGGATTCAGGCGGAACTCTTTTGCCAATGCGGGCCATCAGGCAGTTGGCCGGGTGGGAACTGATTTCAGGATCATCTGTTGCGAAGTAGACCAGGCCGCCCGCGCTCATCATTTTTTCCATGACCTTGCGATAGTCCCAAATATTCAGCCCTGTCCCTTTCAAATCCCAATGCCAATAGTATTCAGTGGTGATGATGATGAAGTCTTCAACCGAATCGTCTTCCATGGAAAGGCGGATTAGGTTTTTCCCGACGGAGGCACCCCGGTATTTAGGGATGACCTCGATTGCACCAAGCTCAATCAGGTCCTCCATCTCGATTTCCGACCACCGCTCCAAGGGATCGGGATATAAGTAAGTTACATAACCCACGATTGTTTCATTTTCACGGGCGATAAAGATCCTGCCCTCAGGTAAGTCTGCAATCTCTATTAACGCTTTATGCTGCAAAGCAGGCGGGCGAAAGGCGACCAAGCCTTCGTGAAACTCATAAGCGGACATTTTTTCGCCGCTTAACGGCCCCTCGATGATGAGCGTTCCGCTTAATGTTTGCAGTTCCTTAGTATAAAAGGTCTTATTATATTCCATTCTTTCACCACCCTTGTAATATAGTAATCTTACACTCTCTCATGTCTAGGTTGACCGAATGGAAAGCTTACATAAATTATACTTGAAAACAAGGGGCATAATTCAGAAAGTTCACGACATATTTGAATCTTTTGTTACAGTGCTTTTTCTTTTTCGGCCAACAATATGGATTCAAATGGACGGTATAACAATATACTAGGAATTTTCAAAATTCGGCAAACTGGATTTCCCCTAATATGAAGCGTTAAATATTTTAAAAATTGAGATAATTCAACTTTTGTACTATAATGTAAATATAGAGCCGAATGAAGGGGGAGTTTGTCGTATGAATGTGAAAGCGTTACCAGTGGTGGAAGGTAATTTTAATTTAAAGAATTATGATGAAAAATACAAGAAGTTTGACTGGTCTGAGACGGAAAAGGAATTCACCTGGTCTGAAACCGGTAAAGTGAATCTCGCGTATGAAGCCATTGACCGCCATGTCGAAACATACAAGAAGAATAAAGTAGCCCTTTATTACAAAGACGAAAAAAGAAATGAAAAGTATACATTCAAGGAAATGAAAGATTATACGAACCAAGCGGCCAATGTGTTCAAGAACATTGCCAATGTTGAAAAAGGGGATCGCGTTTTCATCTTCATGCCTCGCTCCCCGGAGCTTTATTTTGCATTGTTGGGCGCGGTTAAAACGGGAGCGGTCGTAGGGCCGTTGTTCGAAGCCTTCATGGAAGGCGCCATAAGGGATCGTCTTGAAGATAGTGAGGCAAGTGTGATTGTGACGACACCTGAACTTTTGCCGCGCGTCCCAGTGGATGAATTACCCCACTTAAAGCATATATTCTTGGTGGGGGAAAACATAAAAGAAGAAGGAAAGTACCATCACTTCAATAAAAAGTTAAAAGAAGCAGACAAAAAATTCGAAATTGAATGGGTGGATCGGAATGACGGTCTGATTCTTCACTATACCTCCGGTTCCACAGGCAAACCAAAAGGAGTGCTTCATGTTCATAACGCGATGATCCAGCATTATCAAACGGCAAGATGGGTCCTGGATTTGAAGGATGAGGACGTGTATTGGTGCACAGCGGACCCTGGATGGGTGACAGGGACGTCATATGGGATCTTTGGACCTTGGCTGACAGGGACCTCGAATGTCATTGTAGGAGGGCGATTCAAGCCTGAATCCTGGTATAAGACCTTGGAGGATTTTGGTGTCACGGTATGGTATAGTGCCCCGACTGCCTTCAGGATGCTGATGGGTGCAGGTGATGAAATCGTTAAGCGGTTCGATTTGAGTTCTCTCCGCCATATTTTAAGTGTCGGTGAACCGTTGAACCCGGAAGTGGTGCGTTGGGGAATGAAGGTATTCAATCACCGGATCCATGATACATGGTGGATGACGGAGACCGGGGCCCAGGTCATCTGTAATTATCCTTGCCTGGAAATCAAACCGGGTTCGATGGGTAAACCGATTCCTGGTGTGAAAGCGGCAATAGTAGATGATCAAGGCAAGGAGCTTCCGCCGCATAGAATGGGGAACCTTGCCATCAAGAGAGGGTGGCCTTCGATGATGAAGACCGTCTGGAAGAATGAAGCGAAATATGAATCTTACTTTATGCCGGGTGATTGGTATGTTTCCGGAGATTCCGCATATATGGATGAGGATGGTTATTTCTGGTTCCAAGGCCGGGTTGATGATGTCATCATGACGGCAGGGGAGAGAGTCGGACCATTCGAAGTGGAAAGCAAGTTGGTCGAGCATCCAGCCGTAGCTGAAGCGGGGGTCATCGGTAAGCCAGATCCAGTACGGGGGGAAATTATCAAAGCATTTATCGCCCTTCGTGACGGATATGATGCAAACGATGAGCTGATTGAGGAAATTCGTACATTTGTAAAGCATGGTCTAGCAGCGCATGCGGCACCTCGTGAAATTGAATTCAGGGATAAACTTCCTAAAACAAGAAGCGGTAAAATAATGCGCCGTGTCTTGAAAGCTTGGGAACTGGATCTGCCAACTGGTGATTTATCATCAATGGAGGATTAAAAACTGGGCTCATGCTGCATTTGAAAAGGAAAAGGCATCCATGTTCACTTGCATGGATGCCTTTTTGGGAGATTATAAGAAAACAGGCTGCCGGGTAACCCGGCAGCCTGTTTTCGTTCAAAAAAGAGTGTCATTCTTCCTCTTCTTCAGCTTTATCCGTGTCTTGCTCTTTATCATTGACTGTGTCTTGATCTTTGTCGGTCTCTGGATTTTCTTTATCCGTATTCCCTTTGTTCTGATCTTTTTCTTGAACTTGCTCTTTATTTTTATCTATATCCGTTTCTTTATCTGATTCTTTATCTGTTTTTTTGTCTGCTTCTTTTTTTGAACCGTTCTCTTCTTTTGAGTCTGTTTTTTTATTTTCGTTAGCTATTTTATCTTTTTCACGATCATCTTTATTTTTTGTGGAATCTTCTTTTGAATCAGTCTTTTTAGCGCCGCTTTCAACATGCTGAGAAGGGGATGATTCTTTACCGACTATATCTACGGCTGTTACATAAAAGGAACCGCCTGAGCCGACTTTGTAAACAAGGCTCTCCCCGGCATTGATGCTCGCCACTTTTTTGCCGTCTTTATAGACACGGTAACCGACGACATCTCCTTCATGATGCAAGCCCCATGTAATCTTATCCTTACTGATCGTTATGGATAGGGGATCGGGTGCTTTGCCGTTATCATTCAATTTCGCTTTCGCCCCAACGACATTCCCTGATTTTTCGCCTCCAGGGATCACGGATCCTGGGTCATCGACATATTTCAATCCGATATCTGCAAAAGAATCGGGATTCAACATGAACCCGCCGCTTGTGAATTCGCCCGGCGTTTGGGGTAGGGCTGCGTAGCGTTTGCTGCCGACTGATACATATCGGCCATCTATGAAACTATCATCCGCCTTAGATGGAGCATATTTGGCGATGAATAAATCCGATTTGACAAGCCCGGCCTTTTGGCATGAACTTGAAGGCAGCAGTCCTGAAACACCGCAGAAGGAACGGCTTACTATTCCGCCCGGCATTTCAAATCGCTTATCGGGGTCGATGAGTTTAGGGTCGACTTTATATGCTGCATTGATCAGATCTGCCCAATAATACATATTACGTTTATTATATTCAAGACCATTATAGGTCCCTTGCAAGGATTTCGGTGTGTCATATCCCAGCCATGTACCGAATGATACATTAGGATTGGTAGCGACGAACCAAGCGTCCCAATAGTTTTGTGAAGTTCCGGTCTTACCTGCCCAATCACTCGAGAAAGCAAGTCGATTTCTGACCGAAGCGGCCGTCCCGCTGTTTACGACATCACGCATCATATCAAGCGTCAGGTAAGCGGCTTGCGGAGAAAATACTTCCACTGGTTTCACTTTATGTTCATAGATGACTTTGCCATCTTTCGATACGATTTTATCGATCATATAGGCATCGATGAATTCCCCTGAATTAGCAAATGTGCCAAATGCATTGACGTTCTCTTCAACGGTCACACCTTTTGACATAGCTCCCAATGACATGGCGGGATAGGAGTAATCCTCTTTCGTCACTGTTGTGAAGCCCATTTTTTCCAAATAGGAAGCTGGACCTTGGTTGATTATTTTCATGTAAAAGATCGCTGCAGGGATATTATAGGAATTCTTCAGTGCCTCACGCGCTGTCGTTACTCCCGTATAGCTTCCGCCCCCATAGTTCCCTGGACGCCACATTGATCCTGCTGGAATGGAAATGGGTACGTTGGCCGATACGCTTCCAGGTGAGATCTTTCCTAATTCGATTCCTGGGCCATATACGAGCAGCGGCTTCATCGTTGATCCATTCGATCGCAGTGATGCGGTTGCGTGATTCGTCTGCTCCCGCTTGAAATCACGGCCCCCTACGAAACTGATGATTTTTCCTGTTTTATTTTCGATTAGAATAGCCCCGGCTTCAACGGGCTCACTCACCGTTTTCATTTCTTTCGTATCAGGATCGATGACTTGTGCTGTTTTATCGTATCCATAATTCGGATAGTTTTTCGTTACTTCCTGCATCTTGTCATAAATCTTTTTATTGATTGTCGTATAAATCTGATAGCCGTTTTGACGCAGCTTACGGTCGGCAAGTGCTAGATATTGATCTTTTAAATCATCATTCTTTAAATCTTTCTCTTCATATCCATCTTCCTTTGCGAGATTGACAGATAGGATTTCGATGGAGCGTTTTTCGATTTCATAGGTGAGCCATGGATATTTCTCGGATGGCATCTCCGTTTTACCGATAAAGTCTTTTGTGATGTCGTATGCGTTTGCTTTATCATATTCTTCTTTGGTTATGTATCCGTTACTATACATCCGCTTTAAAACGGTTTTCATCCGGTTGATGCCGGGCTCTTGATTTTCTTTCAGTTTTCCTTTCTGGGTATATGGTGTATATCCGAAAGGGCTTTGCGGCAATCCAGCGATAAAGGCTGATTGGGGCAGAGTCAGATCTTTGGCCTCTACGCCAAAAATACCTTCAGCGGCGGACTCGACACCAGCGATGTTACGGCCTGAAGAGTTTCGTCCCAAAGTGGAGACGTTTAGGTAGGTTTCCAAAATCTCTTCTTTTTCAAAGAACTTTTCGACCCGGAGCGCCAGAAGGATTTCTTTTGCTTTCCGTTCAAATGATACTTCGTTGGTCAGGACCTGGTTTTTAATGAGCTGCTGTGTTAATGTACTTCCTCCAGATTGGACGGCTGCATTCGAAAATTCCTGGTAAACGGCACGCAGGATGGCTTTCGGGACAACCCCGTCATGCTCATAAAAATATTCATCCTCTGTAGCGATGACTGCATTTTTTAAATGCTCGGAAACTTTATCGATGGACACTTCTTCACGCTCAAGGTCACTCTTAAGCTTGCCCAAGTATACGTTATCGGCAAAGTATACTTCAGAGGTCTCTTCATAATTGTAGATGTCTTTTTTCAAATCTTCTTTTGAGCGTACCGGCTCATCATTGACGAGGGCAGCGAAATAGCCGGCCCCGACGCCGCCAGCGAATGAGAATCCTAGAATCCCGACAATAATGAGGATCAGCGTTAAATTCCAAATGACTTGGTATGTAACCCGCGCGTTCTTTTGTGTTTTTTTATTTTGAAAAAAACGGGTCAGCTGCTTCCAGACTGTTAGAAATCTATCTTTTTGATTATTATTCATCGTATCATACCCCCTGAAATCACATATATTATAGCATATAACAGGTAGGGGAAAGGGCATCTTTCTTATTTTTCTAGAATCTGTAAGGGTGATGTTGACAATGATTCTTATGTATGATAAAAGTTTATTAACAATAATAAAATGATTAAATGATTAAATGATCGCGATGATAGGACCCAGTAGTCAGACTATCCCTGTTTCAGAGAGCCGGTGGTTAGTGGAAATCGGTACAAATGGTATGATGAATTACTTCCTTGAGCATTTGCTGTGAAATGATTAGTAGCAGGAAACGGTTGACGGCCGTTATTCGTCTTGAGCGGAGGGCATATTATGTCCTCAAGTTGGGTGGTACCGCGAATTCATTCGTCCCTTCATATTTTATGAAGGGGCGTTTTTGTGTGCTTTTTGCGGTTTTTTTCTAAGATGGAGGAGGAATATTTAATGGAATTGCTTAAAGACCTCGAGTGGAGAGGGATTATTTACCAACAAACGGATGGAGAGGGTCTTAAGGACCTTTTAGAAAAAGAGAAAATTTCTTTATACTGTGGTGTAGATCCAACTGCGGATAGTATGCACATCGGACATCTATTGCCATTCTTGACATTACGCCGTTTCCAGCAGCACGGTCATCGTCCCCTTGTGTTAGTGGGGGGGGCGACTGGACTTATTGGTGATCCAAGCGGTAAAAAAGAGGAACGCCAGCTGCAAACGCTGGAAAAAGTGCTCTATAATGCAGACTGCATAAAAGGGCAGCTATCCCATATCTTTGAATTTGACGGTGAAAATGGTGCGGTCATGGTCAATAACTATGACTGGATAGGTAAAATCGATATGGTTACGTTCTTGCGTGATTACGGGAAATACATCGGCATTAACTACATGCTGGCAAAAGATACGGTTGCTTCCCGCTTGGATACGGGAATTTCCTTTACTGAATTTGCGTACACGATCTTACAAGGAATTGATTTCGGTCATTTATACAGTAATTATGACTGTAAATTGCAAATTGGCGGCAGTGATCAATGGGGCAACATTACGACCGGCCTTGAAATGATCAGGAAATCCAATGATGATAATGCTAAAGCATTCGGTATGACGATCCCGCTCGTAACGAAAGCGGATGGAACGAAATTCGGTAAAACGGAAGGCGGAGCGATTTGGCTTGACCCGGAAAAGACGACTCCGTATGAATTTTACCAATTCTGGATCAATACAGCCGATGCGGATGTTGTGAAATACCTGAAATTCTTTACCTTCCTATCTCGTGAGGTGATTGAAGAGTTAGAGCAATCCGTGCAGTCCGAACCGCATTTGCGTAAAGCGCAAAAAGCTTTAGGGGAAGAAATGACCCGTTTGATCCATGGTCAGGAAGCTCTTGACCAAGCAATCAAAATCTCTGCCGCCCTATTCAGCGGTGAGGTGAAGAATTTAAGTGCAGCGGAAATCAAATTAGGCTTTAAAGATGTCCCTAGCTTCGAACGGGAAAGCAAGGAAGATATCGGTTTGGTCGATTTAATCGTTGAAGCGAAAATTTCGCCATCAAAGCGTCAAGCCCGTGAAGATATTCAGAATGGGGCAATCTCCATAAATGGGGAGAAAGTGACTGATCTGCAATATGTAGTGACGGAAGCTGCCAAGATTGAAGGGGAGTTCATCCTCGTTCGTCGCGGCAAGAAGAAATACACATTAGTGAAATGATTGTTCAAGGCCCGGCTGAATCCCAACCGGGCCTTGTCATGCAAGGGTGTTTAGGTGCAAAAAAAAACCCATCCTTGGATGGGGTTTTTGAAGTTATTAACGAGAGTAGAACTCAACGATAAGAGCTTCGTTAATTTCAGCAGGCAATTCAGAACGTTCTGGTAAACGAGTGAAAGTACCTTCTAATTTTTCAGCATCGAAAGTAAGGAAATCAGGAACGAAGTTAGTTGCTTCAACTGATTCTTTGATGATTGAGAAGTTGCGTGATTTTTCACGAACTGCGATTGTTTGTCCAAGAGACACTTTGTAAGATGGAATGTCTACGCGGCTTCCGTCTACAGTGATGTGACCGTGGTTAACAAGTTGACGTGCTTGACGACGTGTACGAGCTAAACCAAGACGGTAAACTAGGTTGTCAAGACGTGATTCAAGAAGAATCATGAAGTTTTCACCATGAACACCTTTAAGTTTGCCAGCGCGGTCGAACATTGAACGGAATTGACGTTCAGTGATTCCGTACATGTGACGAAGTTTTTGTTTCTCTTGTAGTTGCATTCCGTATTCAGAAATTTTTCTACGTTGGTTAGGACCATGTTGTCCTGGAGCATAAGGGCGTTTTTCTAATTCTTTACCAGTACCTGTTAGGGAAATTCCTAAACGACGGGATAGTTTCCAGCTTGGGCCAGTATAACGAGCCATAGGATGACTCCTCCTTTAAATGTTTTTATTTTGGTAAAATAAAAACCGTGTGAATGTACGATCATGACCATTTTGTTTTCATGTACCTTCGCCCTAGCAGCAGAGAGTTACGAGATACACCTCTGTATTGAGGAACAAAATGAGAACATAAAGGCTGTCACATAGGCTGCAATATTTTACACAAGGAGTATTGTATAATATTCTGCTCAATGAGTCAAGGACAGTTGTGATTAATTAGGAATAGATAAAGAGAATGGCAGCAAGGAAATACACCATATTTTAAAAATGTAATTTTTAGGGAGACCTTTTCCAAGGTAAACCTTATGATGAATAGCAGAATTAGATGGTTTCCGACATTTCTTGGGAGCCCTTGCCATGGGGGTGCTTCAATCCTGTTTCTTTTGCAACATTTCAAAGTGAAATATCAGAGGGTGCTAAAAATGTCAAGAGGGATGATGAGGCGTTATATATTGCGAAGAATCAGGAGATGGCCGGGTGTACATGGGTTCCGAATGGAAAAGGGAGCAGGCAAGGATTGCCGCTCCCTTTCACTTCATATTTATAGATGATTGGAAAGGATTTCAGCGAACTTCTCCAGTCCTTGCTGATCCATTTCGTCAAAACGATCCGTGACCGGGCTGTCGATATCGAGGACACCGAGCAATTTGCCATCCTTCATGAGCGGTATGACAATTTCAGATCTTGATGCCGCATCGCAGGCGATATGTCCAGGGAATTGGTGGACATCCTCAATGCGCAGGGTTTTTTCAGTTGCCGCCGAAGTCCCGCATACGCCTTTGCCCATTGGGATGCGGACACAGGCTGGAAGGCCCTGGAAGGGTCCAAGTATTAATTGGCCTTCTTCGTATAAATAAAAGCCGACCCAATTAATCTCAACGAGAAACTGATTAAGTAAAGCTGCCGCATTGCTTAAATTGGCTATCCGGTTCGTTTCATCTTCGATTAAGGCAAGTAGTTGTTTTTGTACCAGATCATAGTTTTTTTCTTTTTTTCCTTGATACATTTCGACATTAAACAAAAGCGTTCACCTGTCTTCCTCATATTTTTACAGCACTTTCTAATCATGATGCTTTATTGTTGGGAAATTGTCGAGAACTTACTAAAGGATTCAGGCTCTTCCGTGAAGAAGTAGTCCACAAGACTTGTCTCAAAGAAAGCGAGGGATTGCCTGAATGAATCGCCAGACGCCAACGAAACAAGCCATTGTGGATGCTGCATTGCATTTATTTCATTTAAAAGGCTATCATGCTACATCCATACGGGATATTGCGAATAAAGCGAAAGTGAACGCTGCAAATATTGCCTACTATTTCAAGAATAAGCAGGGCTTGCTGGAATTTTGTTTCACTTCCTATTTAGAAGAATATATCCTGGTCCTTGAGACGAACATGACACTGCTGGAACATAAAGGTCCGCAGCATTGCTTGATGAATCTTGTAAAGGATATTCTCGCTTTCCAGAGGGAGAACTTCCTTGCTGCACGGTTCATATATGGGGAATCATCACTCGATTCCAATTTAAACCGCGAAATTCATTCGACTTATTTTACAAAGGAAAAGTCTTATTTTCAATATGTTTTGGAACAAGGGATCAAGAGCAGGAGTTTCCAGCAGGTCTCCGTACCCATGTATATGCTGCAGTTGAAGGGTTTATTGACGGCCCCTGTCCTGCATACCCATTATGCGATGGATGTGCTGCATATCTTCCCGCAGGAATCCTATTACACGAATATTTATGCCAATGAAGTCGGACGTTTTCTGCAAGATACCCTTTTCATCGCAGAAGACTTACAGCCACTGTTAGCCGGCCGGCCTGAAGTGTATACATGAGTTAACCATTGAACCCTGCAATCAGTGCCTGATGGCCCTGACCCAAATCTTTAGCCTGATGGGCATCGGAACCGTAAATAAGCGGAATGCCGAGATCTAAAGCACGCTTTGCAAATCGTTCAGGAGGGTAGGGTTCACCGCATAGCGGCTTTACAAGCCCGGCCCCATTATAATCTAGTTCATACTTTTGATCCCTGATCATATCGAGAATTTTGTAAACACGCTCGTCAAAACTTGATGCCGGTGCATATCGATGCTGGAATTTATGGACAAGCGTAATATGCCCGATCCGCTTTGGTTTATAAATGCCTAAATCAGTTTCTATTGATTTTTCCAGAGTATCGTAATATTTGGCATACACCGATTCCACTGAACCTAGTTCATTGGCAATCTCACCAAACCCATTTTCGCTGAAATCGATGCAATGCCAACTGTTTTGATGCTTGATGAAGTGGACGGAAAGTATACTATCATCAAGGAATTCTCCGATTTCGTCGAGGAATTCTTTTGTTTCTTTTTCATACCCCTCTATAAAGTCAACCTCCAGACCTGTTTTGATCAGGATTTTGTCTTTATAGCGTTTTTTCAGTACGCGGAGCTCTTGAAAGTAATCCAGGAGCAGGGCAGCGTCCATGCCGCTGTCTTTTTCAGGCGTAGGATCTTGAAAATCTCGTGGCAATGGAGCATGTTCCGTAAATGTGATTTCCTTTAATCCTAGCTCGATTCCCCGCGTAATGTATTCATCGAATTTATCCGTAGAGCCGTGAGGGCAAAACGGAGTGTGCACATGACCGTCAGCTTTCATGGTTCTTCCCTCCCAAAAAACAGGTATTTGTAGCAATTTTCTACAAAAAAAACATTTTTCTCGTCAAAAATTATTGCTAACATGGTATCATAAAAGCATTAAATTTAACATTTTTATAATTGATATATAAACGAGCAAGACTGTAAGGACTAGAACAGGGGGCTTACCATGGATTACATAATTGGGGTAATTGTATTAATTTTGATTTTCATCATTTGGGGTTATTTTTTCAAAAAGAGATATTTTAAAGAAATCGATCGACTGGAATCCTGGAAAATAAGCATCATGCACCGCCCCGTGCTGGAAGAGCTTTCTAAAGTCAAACAATTGAACATGACAGGTGAAACAGAGGAAATGTTCGAAAACTGGCGCATTGAATGGGACGCCATTATTACGGATCATATGCCTGAAGTCGAAGAACTTTTATTCGATGCTGAGGAATTCGTCGATAAATACCGTTTCAGCCGATCAAAAGAGGTACAGCACAAAATTACAGTCAAGCTGAATGAAATCGAGGAAATGATCAAAAAGATCTTATACGAACTGAATGAACTCATAGGCAGTGAAGAAAAGAATCGATTGGAAATTGAAGATATCAAAGAGTCCTACCGTCATTTGAAGAAATCCTTGCTTGCACACAGGCATAATTACGGGAAAGCGGCTGATAAGCTGGAAAATTCCTTGGATGAAGTATTGCAGATCCTTCAGAAGTATGAAGAAGAGACCGTGAACGGCAATTATTTGAATGCGAGGGAGCTTGTTCTATCCATTAAAGAAAAATTGGCGGTTCTGTCAGATAAAATGGAAATGCTCCCTAAATTATTGGTGGATAGCCAATCCGAGCTGCATTCCCAGCTTCATGAATTGAAGGATGGTTATGAGGAGATGTCAGGACAGGGGTATCTGTTGAGCCACATCCAATTCGAGCAGGAAATATCACGTCTTGAGGAGGAACTGGAACTATATAAAACACAATTGGAAAATGCCGAAACGGAAGCTGTGGAAAAAGGCATTAAAGAAATGCGCGAAAGCATTGAGGTGCTTTATGACCTTTTGGAAAAAGAAGTACTTTCAAAACAGTACATCTTGAAAAATGATGAAGTTCTCAGGAAAACGATAAGTGACCTTGAATATGAAAACGATAAACTTAAGGTTGAAACCATACATGTTCAACACACATATCATCTGACGGAAAATGAGCTCGATGCACAACGGAAAATGGAAAAGCAGATTGCCCAGATTTCGAAACGCCATCAATTACTCGTTCTGAAAATGGAGGATAATGTGATGGCAAGCTCCCTTATCAGCGAGGAGATGCAGGGGCTGGCTGTACAGTTGGAGGAATTACAGGAAAATCAGAAAGACTTTACCGTTAAATTACAGGCTCTAAGAAAAGATGAAATGGATGCCAGGGATTCACTGGCCGAATTGAAACGCAAAATGGTCGATACTGGACGTTTAATAGCAAAAAGTAATATTCCAGGTCTTCCAGAAGAGTATAAAGTGGTGCTTCAGGACGCTAAAGAATGCATGGATGACGTTCAAGGGAAACTTGAAGAAAAGCCGCTTGAGATGGCCGCTGTTTATATTTATTTGGAAAAAGCGGTTCAACAGGTGAATAGGGTCCACGAAAAAGCGCAAGAATTGATCGAGCATATGTATTTGGCCGAAAAGGTGATCCAATTCGGAAATCGCTATCGAAGCAGTCACGATATGGTGGCAGAGAGCCTTAGGGAAGCCGAAGCCAAATTCCGTAGCTATGAATATCAAGCCGCATTGGAAACGGCAGCCACGGCCATAGAAAAGGTTGACCCAGGCAGTTTACAAAAAATCGGAGCGAACATTGAAGAAGCCCTATCCTGAAAACCCGCAATGGCGGGTTTTTTTCTTTTATTCGGACCCGGAATAGATTGTTGGGAGGTTCAATCATTCTGCAGGAATAAAAAGAAGCAGGACTCCTATCATTCATGGACCAGTGTTTTACATTCTCTTTCAAATTCAATTATGTTAATATTAGAAGTTGCACAGCAACATTGAAACTTATATTTAGTAGAGCGACCATCATAGATACAAAACATGGAAGGTGAAACCATGATTTATTTTGACAATAGTGCAACAACAAAACCATATCCCGAAGTGATCGAAACTTTTATGAAGGTAACTTCGGACTATTTCGGGAACCCTTCTTCGCTTCATGGACTTGGGGTGCAATCCGAAAAACTGCTTTCCGCTGCAAGAAAGCAGACCGCTGATTTATTAAAGGTGAAGAGTTCGGAAATATATTTCACTTCCGGGGGGACGGAAGGAAATAATCTTGCCATTAAAGGGGCCGCCCACTCTCAGGGAAATCGCGGTAAACACGTAATCACGACAGCGATTGAACATCCTTCTGTTGAAGATGCATGCCAATCATTGACGAAAATGGGTTATGAGATCACGTATCTTCCCGTTAACGAATTTGGGCAAATTGATGTAACGGACCTTAAGGATGCGTTGAGGGAAGATACCATTTTGGTTTCCGTCATGCATGTTAATAATGAAGTTGGCTCGATACAGCCGATCGCTGAAATGGGCAAATTGTTAAAACAATACCCAAACGTGCTTTTTCATGTCGATAATGTTCAGGGTACAGGCAAAGTTACGTTATCATTGCGTGATGCCAATGTGGATTTATGTACAATCTCCGGCCACAAGGTTCACGGCTTGAAGGGGACGGGCATCCTTTATGTTCGGGAAGGCGTGCGGGTCGATCCGCTTTTCCATGGTGGCAATCAAGAAACGAAAATCAGGAGCGGCACCGAAAATGTCGCGGGAATCGTCGCCCTATCGAAGGCTTTGCGTATTAGTATGAACAACCAATTGCTGTATCATGATAAGCTGCAGCAAATCAAAACTTATTTATATAAAGGTTTGCAGGAAATGGGCGGGGTGTTGGTTAACAGTCCAAAAGAGGGTGCACCTCATATTGTGAATTTTTCCGTTCCGGGACTTAAATCCGAGGTATTGCTGCATGCACTTGAGTCGGAAGGAATATATGTTTCGACGACTAGTGCCTGTTCTTCGAAAAAAAGGACGATAAGCAAAACGGTGGATGCGATGTTCCATAATTCAGCTCGTTCCGAAAGCGTCATCCGAATCAGCACTACCTATGGAAATGAAATGGAAGAAGCAAAGCAAGTTCTGGCGGCGATAAAGAAAATCGTCGCTAATTTAGAAAAAATAATGAGGGTTGCAAAATGAAATTTGATCATATAATCATCCGTTATGGAGAAATCTCCACGAAAAAAAGAAACCGTAAAGGCTTTGTAGACAAAATGAAGGCACATATCCGCTGGAGTTTAAAAGATATAGAAGGTGTAGTGCTTACAGCCAACCGAGAGCGGATGTACGTACTTCTGAACGGTGCGGACCATAAGCCGGTCATTGACCGATTGAAAGGCATTTTTGGCATTCAGTCATTAAGTCCTGCGATAAAAATAGAGCGTGATCTGGAAGTGATGAAAACGGCAGCATTGTATTACCTTAATCATACTCTTGAAGAGGTAAACACGTTCAAAATCACGACAAAACGTGCGGATAAGGATTTCCCATATAATACAGATGAAATTAACAGGGCAATCGGCGGGCATTTACTTCGAAATACAGAAGATTTAAAAGTGGATGTAAAGAATCCTGATTTGAACCTGCTAGTGGAAGTGAGACGCGAAGCCGTGTACTTGACAGGTGAAATCATCCAGGGGGCAGGCGGTCTTCCATTCGGTTCAAGCGGGAAGGCTATGCTGATGCTTTCAGGCGGGATTGATAGCCCTGTTGCTGGTTTCCTTTCGATGAAACGGGGATTGGACGTGGAAGCGATCCATTTTTACAGTCCACCGTTCACAAGCGAACGTTCACGTCAAAAGGTCATTGATTTGGCCGGCAAGCTGGCAGAAATAAATGGAAGCATGAAAGTGCATATCGTTCCATTTACGGAAATTCAATTATTGATTCAAAAACAAATCCCGGAAAACTACTCAATGACTACAACCCGCCGTTTAATGATGCGGGTCGCCGATCGAATCCGTGAAAAGAAAGAAGCCATGGCACTGATTACCGGTGAAAGCCTTGGACAGGTTGCAAGCCAGACGATGAGTAGCATGTTTGCCATCAATGAGGTGACGAATACTCCGATCCTGCGTCCGCTGATTACCATGGATAAGACAGAAATCATCAAAATTGCAAGAGAGCTTGATACGTTTGAAATATCCAATCTGCCGTACGAGGATTGCTGTACGGTCTTTACGCCGGCAAGCCCAAAAACGAAACCGAAACGTGAAAAAGTCAATTACTATGAAAGCTTCGTCGACTTTGAATCCTTGATTGAAAAAGCGGTCTCCGGAACAGAAGTATTGACCGTTAAGCCTGGTCAGACTTTCGATAAGGAAGAAGAGATGGAGGACTTATTTTAATATCCTGTAATTACCAATAAAATAGTGCGAATGAAGCCATGTGTTTTAACACACTCTATAATCACAAGGAGGTGAAAAACACATGGCAAACAACAACAGCTCAAACGAATTATTGGTACCAGGAGTTGAACAAGCTCTACAACAAATGAAATATGAAATCGCTACAGAATTCGGCGTACAACTTGGTGCCGACACAACTTCTCGCGCTAACGGTTCAGTTGGTGGAGAAATCACAAAACGCCTTGTTCAAATGGCTGAACAACAATTAGGCGGAGGATTCAAAAGATAATTTAATAAATATGGCTACAGAGAGCGGGTTCTTACACCCGCTCTCTTTATTTATTTGTAAAAATACATAGAAATATTAGAGAAGTATCTTGTATAATGAGTAGGTACTAAGAGTTCATAATTGGAGGGGAAGAATATGAAGCGTGAAGACTTATTGGCTCCGGAACATTACAACTTAGTGAGTGAAATGGAACGTTATGCAAAAGATCCAGGAAAAGTTGCTATACTTTGGGAGAACGAAACCGGAGATAAAAAACAACTTACATATGAGAATCTATTAAAAAGTGCCAATAAAATTGGAAATGCCTTCAAGACAAAAGGACTGGGTAAAGGTGATACGGTCCTTATCATAATCCCTCGTTTGGTGGAAGCTTATCAAGTGTATTTAGCTGCATTGAAAATTGGCATGATAGTCATACCTTGTTCTGAAATGCTTCGTGCGAAGGACTTGCAGTATCGGGTCAACCATGGCGATGTCAAAGGAATCATCAGTTATCATGAATATACTCATGAATTGAATGAAATAGAAGGAGCGGAAAGCCTCCTGAAATTTGCAATCGGAAAACGAACCGAAAATTGGCTGGATTTGAATGAGCTTGCTGATAAGGAATCCGATCAGCTGACTATGGCCGAAACGAAGAGCGCGGATATGGCGTTCCTATCGTATACTTCCGGGACGACAGGAAATCCAAAAGGGGTCGTCCATACACATGGATGGGCTTATGCCCATTTAAAAACATCTGCTGCGAACTGGCTCGGCATCAGCGAAACGGATGTGGTCTGGGCCACTGCAGGCCCAGGTTGGCAAAAGTGGATCTGGAGTCCTTTCCTGGCGGTTCTAGGTACAGGAGCGACCGGCCTTGCCTATCATGGGAAGTTCGAGGCAAAAAAATACCTTCAGCTGCTTCAAGACTACAAAGTGAATGCATTATGCTGCACACCAACCGAGTATCGATTGATTGCAAAGGTGGATAACCTTGATGACTATGATTTATCCCATCTTCATAGTGCTGTATCAGCGGGAGAGCCTTTAAATCAAAAAGTGTTCGAGGTCTTTAAAAGCCATTTCCATATTGAAGTGCGTGATGGATATGGACAGACCGAGAATACCCTGTTGGTAGGTGTAACGAAAGGCATGGAAATTAAATTGGGCTCCATGGGCAAACCGACTCCGGGCAACCATGTGGAAATCGTTGATGATTCCGGTAAAGCCTGTTCTCCTGGCGTAGTGGGGGATATTGCCGTACATGTCGATACACCCGCTCTCTTTAAAGAATATTTTAAAGATCCCGAGCGAACATCGCAGCAATTCCGTGGGGACTATTATATTACCGGTGATCAAGCGAAAAAGGATGAGGATGGTTATTTCTGGTTTGAGGGCCGTTCTGATGATATCATCATCAGCTCGGGTTATACGATCGGACCGTTTGAAGTGGAAGATGCACTCGTTAAGCATCCATATGTTAAAGAGTGTGCTGTTATCGCAAGTCCTGATGAAATAAGAGGAAATGTGGTCAAGGCATATGTAGTCTTGATGGATGATATCGATCCGGGCAGCCAAGACTTAATCAAGACGCTCCAAACGCATGTGAAAGAATTGACTGCCCCATATAAATATCCAAGGAAAATTGAATTTTTAGAAGAGCTGCCCAAGACGACATCGGGTAAAATCAAACGGGTGGATTTAAGGAAAAGGGAAGAAGCACTCCTTAACAATTGATCAAAAGCATTACCGTCAGCCCCCTCGGCTGGCGTTTTTTTATATTACAGGGTTTGGATAAAAGCATAAATATGGGAATCAGTAATATGAGATGGTACACTTACTGCATATCTGCACAGTAACGATCATTTAATAAGGAGTGTAAAGCGGGAATGGGAACGTTATGGTTCAATGGGTCGATTTATACGATGGTTAAAGAAAACGATCAAGTGGAGGCTGTCTTCACTGAAAAGGGGGTAATTGTTGAAACCGGCAGCGTGGTCTATTTGAAAAATGAATATGCCGGCAATATTTCCAGGGAAATCGACTTAAAAGGACAAACGATGCTGCCAGGGTTAGTGGATAGTCACCTTCATTTGGTCGGGCATGGTGAAAGGCTGCTTCGTTTAGACCTCTCTTTGTTGGACAGCAGGGAGTCCATCATAAAATCCTTGCAGGAAAAGTGCTCAAAGACCCCGGCTGGAAAGTGGATTGTTGCCGAAGGGTGGAATGAAAACGAATGGCCGAGTCCTGAATTGATATTACGGGATGAGCTTGACGCGATATCGACAGAACATCCCATCGTATTGAAAAGGATCTGCCGTCATGCCTTGGTGGTCAATTCCCGTGCCCTTTTGGAAGCGGATATTAAAGAAGATATTAAAGAACCTTCAGGCGGGGTGATCTGCCGTTATCCTGCCGGACGTTTAAATGGTTTATTTAAAGAAAGTCAGGCGCAGAGCCTTATTTTAGACAGTCTTCCTGGCATCGATCAAGAGTATATCGAAAACGCGCTCACAGAGGCCATAGAAGACGCATATAAGCTAGGTTTGACTGGCGGTCATACTGAGGACCTCAATTATTACAATGGCTTCATGCCGACATATCAGGCATTTAAATCTGTGATCGAGGACCGGGAAATGGCCTTCCGCGCCAATTTACTCGTCCATCACGAAGCGTTTGAAGAAATGCTAGCAGCAGGAGGCGGCTATCAGAAAGGTACGCGATATATCAAATTCGACAGCATGAAGATATTTACTGACGGTTCCTTAGGCGGACGCACAGCCCTTTTGAGCGAGCCTTATGTAGATCAAAAGAATACGAATGGAGTCGCGATATTCACTGAAAACGAGCTTCGGGAATGGGTGAAAAAAGCAAGGGATGCCGGAATGCCGATTGCTGTCCATGCGATTGGCGATCTCGCTTTTGAATACGTCTTGAATGCAATTGAAACCCTCCCCCCGAAAGAGGGACAGAGGGACCGGCTCATCCATGCGCAGATTGTCCGGCCGGAGCTGTTGGGGCGGGCGGCAAAGTTGCCGGTTATCTTTGATATCCAACCGGGTTTCGTCCCTTCTGATTTCCCATGGGTGGAAGAAAAGGTTCCGGCCAATCTATTGGCATCCTCCTATGCCTGGAAAACCTATTTGAATTTGGGCATCATTTGTGCGGGTGGGTCTGATGCCCCCATTGAGCCATTGAATCCAATTTTGGGCATTCATGCAGCTGTCACAAGGACAAAAATCAACAGTGAGGACAGTACGGTTTACGGTTTTGGTGAAAGGCTTTCCGTTTACGAGGCGTTCACACTGTATACAAAAGGGAGTGCTGCAGCAATCGGCCAGGAAAAACGCCGCGGTATGATCTTTAAAGGGTACGATGCCGATTTTAGCGTGTTTAATCTGGATGTCTTTGCTGCTGCGCCGGATGATCTCCTAAAAGCCGAGGCTGTCATGACGGTGATCGATGACAAAATCATGTATGATAAAAAATAACAGTTGCAAAAAAAGAAATGGACATACAAAATTGTTAAATGGAATTAGATAAAGGAATGTAAATGGAAAGAAGGCAGGTTATGAAAGTGGATGAACAAAAAGAAGGGGCAATCTATGCAGCCCTTTCTTACATGATGTGGGGAGTCGTGCCGATTTACTGGAAGTTCCTTCAGGGAGTCGGTGCAACGGAAATTTTGGCCCAAAGGGTATTATGGTCTTTCGTGTTCATGCTGGTTTTATTGATGTTCATGAAAAAGTGGCAAGCGTTTCTTGATTATGTCAAAAACATAATGGGAAACCCCAAACTCTTTGCGGCATTACTTACGGCGTCACTGCTTGTTACAGCTAATTGGGGAGTGTTCATCTGGGCCGTTAACTCAGGACGGATCCTTGACACGAGCCTTGGATATTATATCAATCCGCTAGTCAGTGTACTATTGGGAGTTATAGTCTTAAAAGAAAAATTGAGCGGGGCCCAAATCATTTCCTTCCTGCTTGCGGGAATCGGAGTCTTGATCCTCGGCATCCATTTCGGTACGATCCCGTGGATCTCACTTGTTTTGGCCATGACCTTTGGATTATACGGTCTGGCAAAAAAAATGATCAAGGCCGAATCGGCGATCGGGCTGACGCTCGAAACGATGATGGTAACGCCTCTGGCTTTGGGTTACCTGATATACTTGATGAACCGATCGGAAATGCAATTCTTTACAGCGGGGAGCACTAGCTTGCTATTGGTGGGCGGCGGGATTGTCACGGCCTTGCCTCTTTTATATTTTGCAAAAGGGGCGGAGAAGATTCCGTTATCGATGCTTGGCATTTTTCAGTATATCGCTCCGACCTTATCTTTATTGATCGGGGTATTCGTCTATCATGAAAGTTTTACCAAAGCACATCTTTTAGCCTTTTTGTTCATATGGTCAGCATTGGCTGTTTATACACTATCCATAACGAAATGGGGCCAGGCAAGTGCCCGCAGGTTCAAAGGTAAAGGGAATATTGGTGCGTGAATAATAAAAAATGCTTGGGAGATCTCTCCCAAGCATTTTTTATGCAGGTATTTAATAAAACGGTTTTACGGCATAGGGGAAATGCCAGGGTCATGAAAGGTAAATCTTCGGACCTATTTCAGAAACAATACAATTGGAAAGGCTGACAGGACTGTGATCCGGATTAGAACGAGGGATATTTAGTTGGAATTGTCTATAGAAGGAACTATCCAGGAAAATGATATGGTCTGTCAGGAATGCTGATATGGTGGCGTTGGGCTTTCTATTGCTATTTAATTCATCGATGATTCCCTGTGAACTGGTAATCCCGATCCCATGGCCATAAAAGAGGTTTCTCCCTAATAATATGGCATTTTCACCTTGCCATTCCGGGGTTGCCTCGTCGTGATCAGGATTTTTGAAGTAAACGCAATCACCTGGTGAATAATCCCTTCCTTTATGGACAAGGAGAGCCATATTCCGTGGAGGGCGCCAGTCATATAAAAATAGGTCTGAAAAAAGATAGTCGAAATTCCTAGGGCCGATCAAATCCAAAATGGCCTTTAAAAAAGTGACGACTATCGCTGTCCCGCATTCGAAAGCATAAAGCCTTCCATTTATGAAAATGTCAACGAGTGCAGCATGAGGGAGAATCCCTGGCTGAAGTGTAAAGGTGCCATCCTTTGAAAGGCGCCAATATTGTATATTGCATTCCGATTCCTCAAGTGTGGAAAATTCCGCATCACTTTTGTCTAACGCAAAAGCTGCCTCGATGACCCGGTTCCTCAGTTGTATCTCGAAATTAAACTCTCCGAAGTTCCGGTATTCAAAAACTTTAGAATCTTCCGCCAGCAATTGGAGAATTTCAAGTGATTTAGCAGTAGCTATTCCTGGTTGGATTTGACTGACATCTAACCATTTGTGATTAATCTTTATCATGATCATATCCACCTTTTACTTATGAAATTAAGGGTTTATAAAACCAATAAACAAAAATGTCTACAGGTAATGCTCATTATATGAATGCCAGCGAAGAAATGACTATTTGGAACGTGTGTCAGCCACAGTTACAGCCAAGAATGGTTGATTCGGATGAAAAGTGGCAGAATTACTTTGCTTTCAATGATTTTCGTTCCAAGAGTTGTTTGACTAGAGCAAAGAATCCCTTTCTAATTAGTGGGAAGAAGCAAATTAGTATTCCTTTTTCCCTATGAATTGATATAATGAGAGAGAAAAGTTCATATGTGCGAGAAATGTAGGGGGGCCAGTACTGCTGGCTGAGATTGCATCCTTTAGATGCTGACTCTTTGAACCTGATCTGGATGATGCCAGCGGAGGGAACATATTATTACTGACTTTCTGTTTTGTATGTTAACGTCCGAATTCATCTTCGGGCGTTTTTTGCTTTTTTATCCAGTATTTGAATAGACCCCGGAACCCCCATTATGATTCCGGCATATGGATCTTATATGATGTGTAGGAGGATAATAACTTGAATAAATTCTTACCACTGTTAACTTCGTTGTTCCTTTTGGCTGGATGTGGTGCAGGCGGAACTAATGAAAAAGAAGAAGCATCTAAAAATGAAGAATTAAAAAAGGTATCGGTCGTGCTCGATTGGACACCGAATACAAACCATACAGGATTGTATGTAGCCAAGGAAAAAGGTTATTTTAAAGAACAAGGTCTTGATGTGGAAATTATCATGCCAGGTGAAGCCGGAGCGGATAAGCTTGTCGCTTCAGGGAAATCTGAATTTGGCGTGAGTTACCAGGAGGGCATTACACAGGCCCGCGTGCAAGGCGTACCGATTGTATCAGTAGCTGCCGTCATCCAGCATAATACCTCTGGATTCGCTTCCCCTGAGGCAAAGAACATTAAAACTCCCAAGGATTTCGAAGGGAAAACGTATGGTGGCTGGGGATCACCAGTTGAAAAGGCCATTATAGATTCACTCATGAAAAAAGAGAATGCGGATGTAAATAAAGTGGACATAGTCAATACAGGAGATACGGATTTTTTCACTTCGGTTAAAAGGGATATAGATTTTGCCTGGATTTATTATGGCTGGACAGGCATTGAAGCTGAGTTGCGAAATGAAAAGCTTAATATGGTTTACTTAACCGAATATTCTGATAAGCTTGATTATTATACGCCTGTTTTGACAACAAATGAAAAGATGATAAAAGAAGATCCCGAGACTGTTAAAGCATTCGTTCATGCAGCATCGAAAGGGTACCAGTTTGCGATTGAGAATCCTGATGATGCAGCAGACATGTTAATTAAGTCTGCACCCGATCTTGATGCAAAACTAGTGAAGAAAAGCCAGGAGTGGCTTGCAGCCAAGTATCAGGATGATGCTCCGCGATGGGGTGAACAAAAGCTTGAAATCTGGAAGAATTACAGTGATTGGATGACTGAAAATAAGCTTCTTGAAGGTGATTTCGATCCTGAAAAGGCATTTACCAATGAGTTTTTACCAAAATAGGAGGAAATATAATGGCCAATTCATTAATTAGTATACAAATTATCCCTAAAGGGGAAAATGTCATCCCAATGGTGGATGAAGCAATCAAGATCATTGAAGAATCAGGTGTCAAGTATGAGGTTCACCCGCTTGAAACGACAATGGAGGGGGAACTTTCCGAACTTTTTGCCGTGATAGAAAAAATGAATGTAAGAATGATTGAAATTGGTTCACCGAATGTCATTTCCCAAGTGAAAATATTATATCAGCCAAGCGGGATTACGATGGATACGTTAACGGAGAAATATCGGGCATGATCGGAAGGGGAATTTGGAAGAAGGGGGCTCCCTTCTTTCTTTTATTATTGTTGCTGATAGTATGGGAGTCAGTGACAGTCATATTGAAAGTTGAAGAATGGCTGCTTCCCGCTCCATCGGCCATTTTCATTGAAGGAATTGAGTCGTCCCGCAATCTTTACGGACACCTTATATCCACAACCGAGCTTGCGTTGTCGGGTTTTTTTATTGGAAGTTGCATCGGCTTATTAATCGCGGCAATCTTACACCTGTTCCCAGGTGTGAAGGACGCGGTTTATCCTCTGCTCATACTTTCGCAAAATATACCTATCATAGTTTTGGCACCGCTTTTGGTGATCTGGTTTGGTTTTGGCATGCTGCCTAAGTTACTTGTGATTTCGCTTGTATGTTTTTTTCCGGTTGCGGTTGCATCATTGGACGGTTTTCGCCAGACGCCATACGAACTTAAGCATTATTTCAAGATGATGGGAGCGGGTAAAAACCAGTTATTTTGGAAGCTGGAACTTCCACACTCATTCCCGTTCATTTTTTCGGGCCTGAAAATTTCGGCCACCTATAGTGTAATGGGTGCGGTTATTTCGGAATGGCTTGGAGCAAAATCGGGGATTGGTGTTTATATGACTCTCGCTTCCTCAGCGTTCAGGACAGATCGGGTGTTTGTTGCCATTTTCATCATTATGGGAATGAGTCTGATCTTTTTTGGAATCATCACCTTCCTGGAGAAATACTTAGTTTCTTGGAAGAGAAAGGAAGGTGAAAAGGATGAAACTGGAAATTAATAACATTTCCTATTCTTTCGATGGTAAACAGAATATATTAGAGAATATGGATTTCCATGTGGATGATGGGGAATTTGTCACGATCCTTGGGCCATCGGGCAGCGGTAAAAGTACATTGTTCCACTTGATCGGCGGCATATTGAAGCCGGAGCATGGCATCATTTCACTCGATGGTAAAAAGATAAATGGCTTAAAGGGCCATATCAGCTATATGCCTCAGCAGCCTTCCCTTTTACCTTGGAGAACAGTATTGGAAAATGTTTTGCTTGGAAGTGAACTTGCCGGGATCAGAAATAAAGAAAAGGCGAAAGCCCTTTTGATGAAGGCTGGACTAGAAGAGTACGAGAAAGCATATCCGCATGAATTATCTGGAGGCATGAAGCAAAGGGCCGCATTCATTCGGAGTATCTTAAGTCCACAGGACTTGATGTGCCTGGACGAACCCTTTTCTGCATTAGATGAACTGACAAGAGTGCAAATGCAAGAATGGCTGTTGTCGGTTTGGGAAGAAAATCGGAGGTCGGTGCTTTTTGTTACTCATAGCATAGATGAAGCGGTTTTCCTATCAGATAGAATTTATGTATTATCAGCAAAGCCGGCTGCTGTCATCAAAGAAGTGAAAGTTCCGTTTCCAAGGCCAAGAGGAGAAGAACAGCTACTTAGTGATGAATTTTTTCATATGAAGAGAGAATTATATGCAGCACTAAAGCCAACTTTTTCTACTTAAGGGAGGTGATTAAACTTGAGAATCATCGACAGTCATATCCATTTGGATCGGTATGATGTTGTTAAGCGGAAGCAGATTCTGACAGACATGGAAAAGGTTCATATAGAATCCTTGCTGACTGTTTCCATGAATTTGGCTTCTTCGATTAACAATTATCAGCTTTCACTCAAAGATTCACGAATTAAGCCAGCCTTTGGCTTTCATCCAGAGCAGACCCTCCCGCATGATGAAGAAGTGAACGAATTATTGAACTGGATGCGGGAACATCGTCAAGATATGGTTGCCATTGGTGAAGTTGGGCTGCCCTATTACTTAAGGCAGGAAAATCCCGATGATATAGATAACTCAGCGTATATAGTGATACTGGAGAGATTCCTGGCCTTAGCTAAAGAGATTGAAAAGCCGGTTATCCTTCATGCCGTCCATGACGATGCACCTATCGTTTGCGACCTTTTGGATAAACATCAAATCAAAAAGGCACACTTTCATTGGTTTAAGGGCGATATCCGGACAGTCGAAAGAATGGCTGAAAAGGGCTACAGCATTTCGATTACACCCGATGTTTGTTATGAAAGGGAAATACAGGAATTAGTTTCGGCATACCCGCTTAAGCTGATGATGATTGAAACGGATGGCCCGTGGCCGTTTGAAGGGGTTTTCAATGGGAAATGGACCCATCCCGGCATGATGCATGACAGTGTGCGTCAAATTGCTTCAATTAAAGGATTGCCGATTGAGGATGTCTATGAAATCCTTTATCAAAATACGAAAGATTTTTATCGTATATGAAGGTACCGGTTATCATACCCGGTACCTTTAGTTCGTTATAGAAAGGTCCTTTTAACCTTTTCCCAAAAGGAATTGTCTCTTAGCTTAACGGTCTTGATGACTTTACCGCTTAACCGGACCTTTATCTTTTCGACATGGTTGATGCTTAACGCTTCATTGTCCATTCCGATGATCGGATAGCTTGGTCCGTTTTGCTCAAGGTGGACGGTCAACGTCTTATCACCGCTTAGGATGAATGAGGAACCTAAGGTCCGATAGGTATTATTATTGATGGAGGCAAGCTCACTCACTTGAAAGCAAGGGAGAAGGGGATCAACAACGGCCCCATTGACCGATTTATTATAGGCGGTGCTTCCTGTCGGGGTCGCAATGATGATTCCGTCCCCGCGAAAAGTTTCAAAATGGAGTTCATCAATGAAAATATCCATGATGAACGTTTTGGTGATGGAAGACCGGATACTAAGTTCATTAAGGGCATAAAAGGCGGGCTGATCGTCCAATTGGATATCGATGGTTGGATATTTACGCACCTCGATTCGCTCTCTTGTCATGGCATCGATCATTTTATCACTGTCTTCCAAGTGGAAATCGCAATACATATTCAAGTTACCTGTGGTGGATATGCCCGCATATAAACAGTCATCCCTGAACCCGGTTTTACGGGCTGCCTGCAGGAATGTGCCGTCATCACCGATGCTTACGATGATGTTTGCTTTTGTGAAATCCTGGATGACCTCATACGAATGTTGCTTCGCCAAGTCTGACAAGTATTCAACCTTGCTAAGCATCTCTGCATTCGGTGCATGGAAAAAATAAATATTACTTCGAGTGTTCATCATGTTCCCCCCTATTATGTATGGTTATGAAAGGGCCTTCATTTCTTTTTGAGAAGGGAAAGCCGCCAGTACTAAATGCAGCTGCACATTTCGTACCCTTTTATATGACATAGTTTATCATGGAATGATGCAATTTTGTTATTCGTTTGAGGGAGCAGTATCGCGAAGGAAGAATGAGTAACGGGGTAGCGAAACAGCTCTTTTTAGGAAGTGAAAAGAGAATGATGGTATAATTAATTCTCAATAAGGGCTCTTTCAATCCCTGTCATACAAAGGGTATATTACCAAATGGAGAATAGGGTTCGGATCTATAAGAAAGTAGGTTATGTGTATGAAAGTACATATCATTGCCCCGTATGAATCAATGATTCCAATTATAAAAGCGTGTGTGCCTCTTTATCCAGATTTAGAAATAGGGTATTCGATAGGCGACCTGGAAAAGGGTGTCGAACTTGCGAAATTGGAAGAGGAAAACGGAGCGGATGCCATAATCAGCAGGGGAGGAACAGCGAAGTTAATTAAGAAATCCGTCAATATTCCAGTGATCGACATGCACCTTTCCGGTTATGATATGATTCGTTCCCTGACATTAGCCAGTGAGCTTAAAGATAAAACGGCCATCGTAGGATTTTCAAACATAACATCAGGCGCCCAATCGATTATCGACTTATTGGACCTTCCTTTACAGGTTTATACGGTCCGTGAATCAAAAGATGTAGCTCCTCTCATTTTGACTTTGAAAAACGAGGGTTATAAACAGATCGTTGGTGATGTGATTACAATAAATACAACGATCTCTTATGGCATGAAAGGATTCCTCATTCAATCGGGAAAGGAATCAATCATAAGGGCCATCAATGATGCTAGGGAAATGATTACCTATCTTCAATACAAAAGCGACATCAATAGGATGTTTGAAAGGCTTTTAGTCAAAGAAGTCCATAATATCGTCATTTTAAATAGTGATAATCAAATCGTCTATGAGCATTTAGCTGATTTTGACTCCAATCCTTTGACCGATGATCAATGTAGAAGCATGAATGGAGAAGTGAACGTAAGTAAGCAGCTTCATACGAGTTTTTCACAGGATGGCAGCAGTATAGAGGTAGATGGCTTTTGCCATGAGGGGTTGTACTCGTCATATGGGGTTTTTGTATTAGATGCCAGTCCGGTGAAACGGTTCGATCAAAAAGGTGTGCAGATCAAGGCAGCTTCTATCTCAGAACCGATTGCCATGGATCCCGTTTTGATAAATAATGTAACAGCACTCTATAAGAACCATGAAATCATTCACTTAAAAGGAAATCGAGGGACGGGTAAAGAGTTTCTTGTCGATCATATACATAATGAACAAACAAAAAATGGAAAGCACCTTATAATTGATTTCAAAGAATTCAAGGAAGCCGGTCTTAACAAGCTGCCACTTGAGCATATCCGCACCATAACTTTGAAAAATATCGATTGTCTACAGGATCATGAACCATTAAGAGAATTTCTAAGCACATGCTGCAGAAAAAATCTATCGATATTCATTGTATCGAATGTTCAAATTAACGAAGCCGTTGCTGGAAATTTTGCGATAAACACGATTCATATGCAGGATTTATCACAGCGTAAGAGCGATATAGGAAACTTAACGAAATTCTTCTTATCCTATTATCATCAAACGTATGGAACAACGGCAATGAATATAAAACGTGATGCCCTTGCTCTTCTGGAAGAGTATTCATACCCTAACAATATCGACGATTTAAAACAGTTAATTAAGCAAATGGCCTTAAATGAAAAAGAGTATGTGATACGCAAGGAAACCATTGAAAAAATAATAGCAGATAATAACATTCCGACTGATATCTTCGTTTCACAAAAAGCGACGCTAAAAGAAATGGAAAAGTATATCATTCAGCGAGTTCTGAAAGAGGAAAATTATAATCAAACGAAAACTGCCGAACGATTGGGGATCAATCGGGCAACATTATGGCGCAAACTTAAAGAATGACTTTAAGTTTGTTTTTTTTTTGAATGAAGTGTTGCATTTTTAAACTATTTTTATTAAAAGTAGTTTTATATTTTTATAAGTGTTGCTTTTATTAACATCATATTTTAATATAAATCTTGTAAGCGCTTTAATAATAAAACAAAGGGGTTTTTATTATGAGAATTAAAGCAATGCTTGATCGTATCCCAGGGGGGATGATGGTTGTTCCGCTTTTGCTGGCAGCCACTATCAATACATTATTTCCTAGTCTATTAAGGATTGGCGGTTTTACGGAAGCACTGTTCGTGAACAGCTCAAGTGCCTTGATAGCATTATTCCTTTTAATTGCCGGAACGCAAATCAATCTTCGTACAGCAGGCACTTCGGTGAAAAAGGGCGTTACACTTTTAACATATAAGTGGGTGTTAGGGGCGCTGGTCGGCCTACTCGGATTCTGGCTGGCCGATAGTAACGGATTGTTTTTAGGAATGGCACCATTGGCAATTATTGCAGCCATGACAAATTCCAATGGCGGGCTATATATTGCATTGGCCGGTCAGTATGGAAAGGAAGAAGACAAGGCCGCATACCCATTTCTCGCTTTAAGTGACGGTCCATTCTTAACAATGGTAGCGCTTGCTATTTTCGGGACTATGGGCTTCGCTGATGGCATGTTCTCTCCAACTTCGTTCATTGCCGTGTTGCTCCCGCTGCTAGTCGGGGTGGTATTAGGGAATTTAGATTCCGAGATGAAAGATTTTCTGTCTAAAGGAAGCGATAAGCTAGTTCCGTTCTTCGCTTTTTCATTAGGAATGGGGATTAATTTCACAGCGATAATCCAAGGGGGATTAAGTGGGGTATTACTTGGTGTGATTACAGTTCTCCTAACTGGTGGAGGAGGGTATCTGATCTTTAAATGGATAGGATGGAACCCGATTGTCGGTGCATCTGAAGGTTCCACTGCGGGTAACGCTGTCGGGACTCCGGTGGCCATCGTGGCAGCGAATGCTTCCTTCGGGATCCATGCAGAGCTTGCTACTGTACAAATTGCAGCAAGTGTTGTGACAACAGCCATCCTTCTCCCGATATTCATCGGCTTCCTATCCAAGCACTTGGATAAGGAGGGTGGAGTGGCTAAATACAATAATTAGGCTAACCCATGTTTTGGAGGGAATTGAAATGAAATTAGCGATCATCGCGGATGATTTAACGGGTGCCAATGATAGCGGTGTCCAATTAGCTCGACATGGTCTTAAAACGACCGTACTATTTGGATTGGATGAAGAAAATGTACGGGATTATGATGCCGTCGTATTTGATACGGACAGCCGCTCCCTGGAGAGGCAAGATGCCTACCATAAAGTCAAGGCAGCTGCAGATTTTCTAAAGCGGGCTGGCTTCTCAACGATCTTCAAAAAACTAGATTCGACAATGCGCGGAAATATCGGTGCTGAAATTGATGCCATGTATGATGCTATAAAACCGGATTTAATCATGATTGCTCCAGGTTATCCTAAAAATGGGAGATCCATTCTGGATTCCACCCACTATTTAAATGGTATTCCTCTTGGAGAAACAGAGATTTCCAAGGATCCAAAAACACCTGTGACACAATCATATCTGCCAGAGTTGATTGGTGCCCAGACCTCACATCAAATTGGTACAATTACAGTGAAGGATTTGGAGAAAGGCAAAAACCATGTGAACGATAAGTTAAAAGGGTTTACAGAGGATTCGATAACGTATATCATCATCGATGCAACCAAAGAGCAGCATTTGAAAGACATCTTGAATTATACAAAAGAAATGAATCTTGAAGTGGCCTGGGCGGGGTCGGCAGGGATCGCCAATTACCTGCCTGACCATTATTCCATTCCGCACAAGGAAAATCGATTGAATATCCCTGTTTCAACCTTGCCGGTTCTAACAGTGATTGGAAGTGTAAATAAGAATTCACGGAAACAATTGAAAAAAATGTTGGAACGGACCCAGGTACATGCAATATCATTCGAGTCCCATAAAGCTGTAGGGGACGACCGGGAAAGAACAGAGGAAATCAGGAGAGTCTATCATGAAGCCATCCAAATGGCAGCAGAAGGGCACGATGTGGTCATTTATTCCACTGCAGAAAAACCGGATATTGAAAAGGCTTGGAAAACAGGTGAATCTAAAGGCCTTACTCATACCCAGATCAGTAACGAGATTGTGAAAGCTATTGGAACCGTATGTTCTGTCCTGTTAGAGAAACAATATTTTAAAGGTGTGACAATGACCGGCGGCGATACAGCCAAGCAAATATGCAATCTATGGGATGTAAAAGGTTTCGAATTGCTGGATGAACTGGAAATAGGAGTGCCTATCTCCAAATTCTTGGGTAATGACTCTATTTACGTCGTCACGAAAGCTGGAGGATTTGGTTCAGAGGACGTGTTTATCCATGCGATGAATAAGTTGAAAGGGGAGAGTGCTTGATGAGACCCATTATCGGAATTACTATGGGAGATGCGGCGGGAATTGGCCCGGAAATTATAGTAAAAGCATTGGCTCACGTTGAAGTGTATCAACAGTGCAGGCCGCTTATTATCGGAGATGCGAAAATAATAGAAAAGGTAAAGCCTATCGTAGGCTTTGAGGGGATGGTGCATGCCATAAAAGATCCTTCAGAGGCGAAGTACGAGTTTGGTTCGATAGATGTTCTGGATTTGGACATCCTACCTTTGGATCTACCGTTTGGAGAGGTTTCTGCATTAGCGGGAGACGGCGCCTATCAATACTTGGCAAAGGCCATCGATTTGGCAAAGGAGAAGAAGATTCATTCAATCTGTACCGCCCCTTTGAATAAGGAAGCGCTCCACAAAGGTGGTCATATGTATCCTGGCCATACAGAGATTCTTGCTGACCTTACAGGTACAGATGACTTTTCGATGATGCTAACCACTCCCAATTTGAAGGTCATCCATCTGACGACACATATGGGGCTGATTGAAGCTATCGAAAGCATCAATCCTGAGCGGACGTACAGAGTGATTAAGCTTGCGCATGAGACGCTAACAAAGGCGGGCTTCCAAAACCCAAGCATCGCCGTTTGTGGTATTAACCCTCATGCTGGGGAAAATGGCTTATTTGGAAATGGTGAAGAAGAAGAGAAATTAATGCCTGGAATAGAAAGGGCACAGGGTGAGGGAATCGATGTAAGCGGGCCGCTTCCTGCAGATACATTGTTTTTCAGGGCTGGCCGTGGAGATTTTGATATTGTCATTGCCTGTTATCATGATCAGGGACATGCCCCAATCAAGGTTATGGGAATTGAGGCTGGGGTCAATATTACCGTAGGGCTCAAGGGCGGCATTGTCCGAACTTCCGTAGATCATGGCACCGCCTTTGATATCGCTGGGAAGAATATCGCTGATGAAAAAAGCATGCTTGCGGCCATTCAGTCAGCCATTGAATTAGCTCCAAAGCAATAAATATAGAAGCTGCCAGGATGAATCCCGGCAGCTTTTTAGTTGGGCTGATTCTCCGTTTAAGGCATTTACTAAACCGGCTAAGAATAACTTGGGAAAACAAAAGATTTATTTCCATGTCATGCTCCCTCTTTGTATAAATGGAGATTGTGCAAAATGCGCCAATGCATTTCCAATTAGAGGATTATTTGCTACAATTTTATATGTCTTGGTTTATCATGGAATGAAACATTTTCATCATTAGTTCGTATGGTAAGAAGGATACATATATCTTAAGGGGGAAAACAGATGAATGGAAAGCGTTGGGCGGCACTTGGAATCGCAGCCGTTTTATTTTTTGTCTCTATTGCTGTAGGGGCGGCTACGACTCTATTTACAGCGGATACGGAAAATATCATTGATGAATTATTTGCTTCCGAAAGTGCATTTTACGAGGAAGTCATAGAGGGTGATGATTACTCAAATGTTATTGCCGTATTTGATGTAGAGGGCACGATTCAAGATACAGGAGAAGCCTCATTACTTAGTTCAGCAACATATAATCACCGTGCCTTCATGGATAAGCTGAAGATGGCAGAGGAAAATGAAGATATCAAAGGAATCATCCTTCGGGTGAATTCTCCAGGCGGCGGTGTCGTCGAAAGTGCAGAGATCTATGACAAGATCCTTGATATCAAGAAAGTGAAGAAACCTGTCTATGTTTCCATGGGGTCAATGGCGGCTTCTGGTGGATATTATATTTCTGCACCAGCCGATAAGATTTACGCTAGCCCAGAAACGATGACGGGTTCACTTGGCGTCATCATGCATGGGTATAATTACGAGAAGCTCGCCGAGAAGTATGGTGTTGAGTTCGAAACCATCAAAAGCGGCCCACACAAAGATATTATGAGCCCAACCCGGGAAATGACTGGAGAAGAACGTGATATACTGCAAAATATGATTAATAATTCTTATGATCAATTTGTAAAAGTCATTGCAGACGGGCGCGGTATGACAGAGAAGGAAGTAAGGGAAATAGCCGATGGCCGCATTTATGATGGACGTCAGGCTAAAGAAAACCATCTAATTGATGATTTCGGCCATTTGGATGATGTAATTGCCGCGATGAAAACTGATATCGGTAAAAAGGATGCTCAAGTAATCCGTTATACAGATGAGGCAGGTTTCGGTTCATTATTCAGTATGGGTGCGCAAAAAATGTTGGGAAATGATGTGGAAACGGCAGTCTTGACAAAAATCCTTTCCTCTTCAAATTCTCCACGCTTAATGTATTTGTATGCGGAATAGGGGGGCTGAAGGATGACGGAACGAAATGAAAACAATGAACAAATCGCTTCATCCAATCTAATGGAAGATCCAGGGGTTCCTGGTCAGCATCAGAAGTTTACACCTGCCAAAACGGCCATGGATGATGACGAAGTCAAGAAAGTGCATTTTGCAGGTTTTTGGATGAGGTTTTGGGCCTATTTAGCCGATCTATTGGTTATCGGAAGTTTGAACCGGATTTTAATTCATCCCATCTTCAAATTTTATGAGGGGACAGATGATCTCTGGTTTTCCGCAGAGGGCTTCTTAACAGGGGGCGTATTCTTCTTATACTTTGTTTTGATGACCAAATTTTTGAACCAAACCCTTGGCAAGATGATTTTTGGACTGAAAGTCATTGCATTGAAGGAAGAGAAGAAAAACATTTCATGGGGAACGATATTGTTCAGGGAGCTGATTGGCCGCTATATTTCAAAAGTCACTTGGGTTGGCTACCTCTTGGCAGGCTTATTACCGAAGAAACAGGCATTGCATGATGTCTTTGCAGACACGGGCGTTGTGTTGATCCGAAGATGATTTCTTGCATTCATAAATCTGTAAGAGCGTGATTTTCGCTTTTGCAGGTTTATTTTTTTTACATATGCCGATAATGATAGGCTGAAGGGGGTGTGGGTGCATGAAGTGGATTTTGTTGATTATAGGTATCCTCATTTTGGTGCTGCTAATTGTTGTTTTCACTAAAGTAAGAGTGTCCATCAACTACAAACGTGTCCAAACGAATGACCTAATACATATTAAATTAACAGCCTGGTACGGGCTTTTTCACTATACATTCAAGGTTCCGGTCATCAAAATGGATGATGACTCGTTAGCTGTAGTAGTTAAGCAAGAGCAAGAAATGAACGGAAAAACCGAAAAGGAAGAAAAGAAAAAAATCACAGCCGAAGATTTGCGTGACGGATTCGCAGACAGTCTGGAGATGCTTCAGCATATCATCGGATTTCATAGGATCGTCCGTCAGTTCGCAGGGAAGGTCCAAGTCAAAAAATTCACCTGGCATAGTATGGTCGGTACTAAAAACGCTGCACACACCGGTGTTTTAACCGGAGCATGCTGGGCACTTAAAGGTTCAATCATCGGTTTACTGACAACCTATTTCAACTTCAGGATCATGCCCTCCTATTCCATTACGCCGGACTTTCAGAGATGGCAGGCAAACACGTCGATTTCCTGCATATTACAATTTAGAATCGGGCAGGCTATGGTGACTGGAATAAAACTGCTTCGTTATTGGAAAGGCGGAAAGCCGCATTTCAAGTCCAGGAAATTAGCGAAGCTAGCAGGTGATTCCAATAAACAATCGTTCTAGAGTGGAGGAATTTAAATGTCAGATCATCCGATCCAAGGTTTAATGAAAGAAGCTATGGAAAATCTGAAAGAAATGGTCGATGTGAACACGATCATCGGAGATCCAGTGGAAACTCCGGATGGAAGTGTCATTTTAACCGTCTCCAAAGTTGGATTTGGTTTTGCAGCCGGTGGCAGCGAATTTGTTATGGACGGCAACCATCAAGGACAGCAAGGTGATTCCAAGCAGCCTTTCGGAGGCGGTAGCGGAGGCGGGGTTTCCATAACACCAATTGCATTTTTGATTGTCGGTTCCCATGGGGTGAAAATGATTCATCTGGATGAAGGGACGCACCTTCTCGAAAAAATGATGGATTTAGCTCCACAAGTCGTCGATAAGATTCAGTCCATGCTATCCAAGAAAGACAGTAATCAAAAGCAAGGCGGCAGTCAACCAGCTGTAAAGAGGTATCAAGAACCTAAACAGGATATAGAATTCTAACATTGACTCGGCATCCGCCGAGTTTTCTTTTTGCTGCAGCCTGCGACCAATATAAAAAGCTTGTCGGATATGCGCGGGAACCATTCACATTTCCCAATTCAATTAATTGCAAAATTCCGGTAAAACAAATATGATTATGCTTGTACATATAGCAGAAAAGGGAGGAATTATTAATGGCTTCAGTTACATTTAAAAACAACCCGATCACCTTAGTGGGACAAGAACTAAAAGTTGGTGACAAAGCACCGGATTTTACAGTATTGGCTAATGACTTATCACCGGTTACATTAAGCGACTCCAAAGGTTCTGTCCGCATCATCAGCGTGGTTCCATCCGTGGATACAGGTGTATGTGATGCACAGACACGTAAATTCAATGAAGAAGCGGCAAAATTGGATAATGTGAAAGTACTGACGATCAGTAACGATCTTCCTTTCGCACAAAAACGCTGGTGTGCTGCTAGTGGCTTGGACAATGTTCAAGTACTTTCCGATCACCGTGACCTTTCTTTCGGTGAAGCATATGGTGTCGTCATGCAGGAACTTCGTCTCTTGGCTCGCTCTGTATTCGTAGTGAACAGCTCTGATGAAATCACATATGTAGAATATGTGAGTGAAGGTACCAACCATCCAAATTACGAAGGTGCTATCGAAGCGGCTAAAGCGGCAAAATAAGATGCGAATTCTAAGAAGCCGGGCACAAATGTGCCCGGTTTTTGGTTTTCATGTTGATAAACACTTTTCGTGCTCTAAAGTCGGACCATTTATTGGGAAAATAATCTTGCCAGACCCCTTGACCATTAGGTGTACCGACTATTATGCCACGGTGTCATTTGTCTTGGAAAAAAACCGCTTGTTGCCCTGCTCGATACCCACCTCTATACCCTGGTCGAAATCCTTGTTGCCGATTTATCGGATTTACCGGCCATTCATTGAGCCTTTCCAAATAATGAAAAAAAACAGGACAACAACCCTGTATTTCAGTTTGTAGACAAAAGGGGTTCGGAAAACGTAATTGTGATCAAATGATGTCCCCAAACTAACTTACTCAAAGCTATCTTCAACTCCTCGGGTATGGTTTATATCTAGATTTTATAAGTTGATTGGAGAGGAAGGTGCGAGACTCCTGCGGGAAAAGCGAGTGCCTGGAGCGGAAATCAACGTCCAAATTGTACACCCTGCATTTAATTTACCTTTCACTTGTTCATGGTTAAAATTTTGAAAAGGGAGTGCGCGAGAGAGATTCCTTATATGTCACTTTCAAATCGGGAAACAGTACGTTCAACAAACGAAGAATGATAAGCAGGACGTACGGCTTGTAACTCTTTCTTCTTACCTTTAAAATAGGGACAGAAGCAAACAGGAGGAATTAATAAGTGAAGTCTACCCCAGTTGAACAATTATTTTATGAATTTGATGAAACAGCCCAAATATTGCAAAGTGAACTATCATGTACGTATCTGGATGCCTTGGGTGAAACGGGCGAGAATTTTTTCCAAGGGAAAGTCCTGCAAGAGGAAATAAGTGAAGTATCGCAGAAAAGGTTAGTGAAGCATTATGCAGATTTTTCACCAGGGAAATATGAGAAGGAAGCAATCCGTAAAGCGTACCAGCTTGCTATTTTAAAAGGCATGCAGCAGAGCGTTCAGCCGAATCATCATATGACCCCTGATGCAGTCGGCATGTTCGTCAGCTATTTAGTCGGTAAATTCACCAAGGATCAAAAAGAGATAGTCATGCTCGATCCAGCCATCGGAACGGGGAACTTACTATTTGCGATCTTGAATCAACTTACTGATAAAAACATCGCTTCATATGGTGTCGAGATTGATGAAACCTTGATCAGGCTTGCTTATGCAGGTGCCAACCTGCAAGAACATCCGCTGCAATTTTTCAACCAGGATAGCTTGGAGCCGCTTTTCATCGATCCTTCAGATGTGGTGGTCAGTGATTTGCCGATTGGTTATTACCCGAATGATGTGCGGGCAGCTGACTATGAATTGAAGGCGGACAAGGGACATTCGTATGCACACCATTTGTTTATTGAACAAGGTGTTAAACACGCGAAGGATGGCGGACACCTATTCTTCATTGTCCCGAATAACCTGTTCGCCTCGGAAGAAGCTCCGAAACTCAATGATTTCCTGAAGAAGCATACACATATCCAAGGGATGGTGCAACTGCCGCTTTCCATGTTTAAGAGTGAAGCGGCTGCGAAAAGCATCCTGATCCTTCAAAAGAAAAAAGAGGGTATCGAAGCACCGAAGAAGGCATTGCTCGTACAACTTCCGAAGTTGTCGGATTTCGAAGCGACCAGGTCTGTCATGCAACAGATGGACGATTGGTTTAAAGAGGAAAAATAGTCAATGAAAGCTGATGCCGCAGGCATTGGCTTTCATTTTTTTTTTGAAAGAGTGATCATTTGAAATTTTTCATTATTATTTGGTTGAATCCGCTTGCCATGATAAGATTGTACAATACACTGCACGTTTCGTTGAGATGAACCTTGGAAGAACTAGCTTAGAGTAAAGGAGCAGGATGGATGTCAAAAGTCATGGCTATTAATGCGGGCAGCTCTTCTTTGAAGTTTCAGCTTTTTGAGATGCCAAGTGAAAAAGTAATTACAAAAGGTTTGGTAGAGAGAATCGGCTTGAAAAATTCCGCATTTACCTTAAGCGTCGAAGGCGAAAAGATTTCTGAAACGATGGATATACCCAATCATGAAGTAGCTGTGGGGCTTTTATTGAAAAAGCTGATTGACCATCGCATCCTTGAGTCCTTTGAAGAGATAGATGGCGTAGGGCATCGGGTGGTGCATGGCGGTGAGATATTCAGCGACTCGGTCTTGATTACGAAGGACGTAATAGAGAAAATCGAAAAGCTTTCCGAGTTGGCACCCCTTCATAATCCCGCCAATATCACCGGGATCAAAGCCTTCAGGCGCATTCTGGATGATGTGCCGGCGGTTGCTGTATTCGACACGGCCTTCCATCAAACGATGGCAGCAGGTTCCTATTTGTACAGCTTACCTCTTGAATATTATGAAAATTACGGAATAAGGAAGTATGGGTTTCATGGTACTTCACATAAATATGTATCGCAGCGGGCTGCCGAAATGATTGGCCGCCCAATTGAACAGCTTCGGTTGATATCGTGCCATTTAGGGAATGGTGCAAGCATTACGGCCATAAAGGGCGGCAAATCAATTGATACCTCAATGGGATTTACACCATTGGCCGGTGTGACTATGGGAACGCGTTCAGGGAACATCGACCCTGCACTGATTCCTTATATCATGGAGAAGACGGGAAAAAAACAGCAGATGAAGTTCTGGATGTCCTGAATAAGAAAAGCGGGATTCTGGCCCTTTCCGGGTTTTCCAGCGACCTGCGCGATATTCAAATTGAAGCAGATAAAGGCAATGAGCGGGCTGAACTCGCACTTAAAGTATTTGCAGATCGGATCCATAAGTACATAGGCTCCTATTCAGCTAAAATGGGAGGTGTGGACGGCATCATTTTTACAGCGGGGATCGGAGAAAACAGTCAAACCATCAGGGGGCTAATCTTGGAGGGACTTGAATTCATGGGGGTATATTGGGATAAGGATCTAAATCGTACCTCGGGTAAGGAAGCGTTCATCAATGCTCCCTATTCCCCCGTGAAAGTCATGGTCATCCCCACTAATGAAGAAATCATGATTGTCAGGGATACCATGAAAATAGCTTTGAGCGAACCTTGGAAAATATGACTTCCTGCTTTCTATACTAAGCCCCCTTGTCTCTGGTAAGGGGGCTTTCCCGTGAATGCCATATATTAAACTCCATCCATCCTCAGGATCCCTCTTCCCATGGAGTATTGCCCATGCACCCCCTCCCTTTACACACTGGATTCCCATCATCTGTTCTTTATAAGCTTCCCTCTATGGTATACTTAAGGGAGAATCCACCAATTCTGTACATAGGAGGCTTGATGCATGGAATTCACGAATCGGGAAATGAAAGTATGGAATGAAATTAGTGAATGGCAGGAAAAACTTTATCAATATGAACCCACGGACCTTGCTGCATTGTATGATAAATGGTTGGAGCAGGGGTTTGCCCTGCTTCCGGAAAACGTCCAACAACAGTTTTTTGAAAAGCTTGATACCTGGCTTTTTCATTTGCATGCCATGGTTCAGAGCTCACAAGTTCAAATAGATGCAAGAGAGCGGATTTTAGCATCTGCGCGCGTGTTTAATGAAGAAATCGAAACGTTGAGTGATTTGAATCACTTATCGATCGATCAGTTGAATTACATAGCCAATCAGCACATCGCTAAGCATCGCTTATACTCATTCGCACAAGGCGGGATGAGCGGATCAGGAGGTCTGCTTCTGCTAGGGAGCGATATTCCCGCTATGACGGTCATCAATATAAGGATCGTCCAGCTGATTGCGATGTCTTATGGTGTTGAGGTGAATACGCCGTTTGAGATGATGCTGGCCCTTAAGGTATTCAATGCAGGAGCGATGCCGAAGAGGCTCCAAGGAATAGCTTGGGAAGAATTGATCCGCGAAGTCCAGACCGCAGAAGATGACTATTTTTATTTAGGGATCGAAGAACTGACGAACCCTACCTGGATGGAACAGCCGCTGAAGCAGCTGTTGAAGGCATTATCCATTACTGTTTTTCGAAAAAAACTGGTTCGGGGCATACCATTCATCAGCATGGTCATCGGGGCTGGATCCAATTATCAAATGACCCGGAGTGTCAGTGAATTTGCCCAGAAGTTCTATCAATATCGTAATTTACTGGAGAAGAAGGCTGATGAAGAATGAGTGTCAAGAATCATAAAAAAGCCATTACGGAAGCAGTACGCTGCATGGTGATAACCGTTAGCGATTCGCGTAATGAAGAAACGGATAAAAGTGGAGCACTGATGATGGAATTGCTGAAATCGAATGGTCATGAAGTGACGGAATATGTAATCGTTAAAGATGAGCGGAAAGCGATTCAGGATGCCGTCGCTTCTGGTAGTCAAGGCAGCATGGTCGATGTCATATTAACAAATGGAGGCACCGGCATCGCCAATAGGGATGTAACGATCGAGGCGGTCAAAGAGTTGATGACCAAGGAAATTCCCGGTTTTGGCGAGGTTTTTAGAATGCTCAGCTATCAAGAGGATATCGGGTCTGCCGCCATTCTATCCAGGGCGATTGCCGGAGTCGTGAACAACAAAGCGATTTTTTCGACCCCAGGCTCATCAGGGGCGGTTCGGCTTGCGATGAATAAATTGATTCTTCCGGAATTGGGACATGTCGTTGGTGAACTTCGGAAGGATTTATAAGAGGGATGCAAAAAAAGCCACAGTTTTAAACTGTGGCTTTTTTTGCATGGAATAGGCCTTAATTATGCATCTTTTCACTCACGGCTTGATTGGCACGATACCATAGCCATAAATCATTGATGATGGAAGCAAGTTCCGCAATTTCGGAATTGAGTTGGCATGATTTGGTGAAATTACTTTCATCGGAGAGCCGAAACTGCTTTCGGTTAATGGTGGACTCCAGTTCCTTGATGCGGTCCGGGATGCTTCCCCGGATATTCTCCCAGTGTACAAGTATTTGCTGTTGCTCGCCTTTTGTATATTCATCCCACTCCAGATTCAAATCGGGAATTGAGATGCCAAGCCGTTCATCATAGGTAAATAGCTTTTTCATATGCCCTCCGCTTTTCGATTTTTCATACTCCTAGTTTACTATATTCCCGCGGAAGCATCCAATGTGTAAATTCCCTGAAAATATTAGCAGATTATTTAGCGGAATCTTTAAAATACCTCTTGTATTCCTTTAATAAAGATGATAAAGTACTAATCATAGATTGAATAAAAATAACAAACGATGAATTTTTATTCACGCGAAAGGACGATGGAAATGAAAAATCAAAAAGTTGTTTTAGCATATTCCGGAGGTTTGGATACTTCCGTTGCAATTAAATGGTTACAAGATCAAGGGTACGAAGTTGTGGCATGCTGCTTGGATGTCGGTGAAGGGAAAGATTTAGATTTCATTAAAGAAAAAGCGATCACTGTTGGTGCGGTAAGTTCCTATGTAATCGATGCGAAGGACGAATTCGCTGATGAATTCGCTTTGACGGCTCTTCAGGCACATACTCTGTATGAAGGGAAATATCCATTGGTATCAGCTTTATCACGTCCGCTGATCGCGAAGAAATTAGTGGAAGTGGCTGAAGCGGAAAACGCGGTAGCCGTTGCGCACGGTTGCACGGGAAAAGGTAATGACCAAGTGCGTTTCGAAGTATCCATCTCTGCCTTGAACCCTAATTTGCAAGTTCTTGCACCTGTTCGTGACTGGAAATGGTCTCGTGAAGAGGAGATTGAATATGCAGCGAAAAATGGCATTCCCGTTCCGATTGGCATGGCGAGTCCGTTCTCGATTGACCAAAACCTTTGGGGAAGAAGTAACGAATGCGGAATCCTGGAAGATCCTTGGGCAGCTCCACCGGAAGATGCATATGACTTGACTGCAAGCCTTGAATGTACGCCAGATACTGCTGATATCATTGAAATTGGTTTTGAACAAGGTGTTCCAGTTACATTGAATGATAAAAACTATAAATTGGCTGACCTGATTGTCGAGTTGAATCAAATTGCCGGCAAACACGGAGTTGGGCGTATCGATCACGTTGAAAATAGATTAGTAGGAATCAAATCACGTGAAGTCTATGAGGCTCCTGGTGCGATGACATTGATAGCTGCACACAAAGAACTTGAAGATATCACGCTAGTAAAAGAGTTGGCTCACTTCAAACCGGTGATCGAGAAGAAAATGACTGAATTGATTTATGAAGGACTTTGGTTCTCTCCGCTTCAAAAAGCTTTGGCTGCATTCCTGAAAGAAACACAAGTGAATGTAACGGGTACGGTCCGTGTGAAACTATTCAAAGGTCATGCGATTGTTGAAGGTAGAAAATCCGAGTACTCCCTATATGACGAAAAATTGGCTACCTATACAAAAGCAGACGAATTCGATCATGATGCAGCAGTTGGATTCATTAAGTTATGGGGACTTCCAACGAAAGTGAACAGCATGGTCAATAACAAGAAGGTGACAGTGTGAGCAGCAAGCTTTGGGGAGGAAGATTCACGAAATCTGCAGAAGAATGGGTAGATGAGTTTGGAGCTTCCATTTCCTTTGACCAGGAACTTGTGCTTGAAGATATTCAAGGCAGTTTAGCTCATGTAACCATGTTAAAGCAATGCAGCATTTTACCTGAAGAAGATGCGGATCAGATCATTGCGGGTCTGAAAAGTTTACAGGAAAAAGCTGAGAAGGGTGAGTTGACTTTTAAGGTTGAGATGGAAGATATCCATCTTAACCTGGAAAGCATGCTAATAAGTGAAATCGGCCCAGTTGGCGGAAAGCTTCATACAGGAAGAAGCCGTAATGACCAAGTTGCGACCGACCTTCATCTCTATATGCGGAACCAAACGAAAGTGATCCTGGAACTCATCAATGATTTGCAACTAGCGATTTTGGGACAATCCAAGAAAAATGTGGAAACACTAATTCCAGGTTATACACATTTGCAGCGTGCACAGCCCATTTCATTTGCCCACCACTTAATGGCTTATTTTTGGATGCTTGAGCGTGATAAGCAGCGCTTCACGGAGAGTTTCAAAAGAATCAATATTTCTCCATTGGGTGCTGGGGCATTAGCTGGGACGACTTTCCCGATTGACCGTGCCCTAAGTGCCGAGCTATTGGGGTTTGACGGGATTTACGAAAACAGCCTTGATGCGGTAAGTGATCGTGATTTTGCCATTGAATTCATGAGCAACAGTGCGACAATGATGATGCATTTATCCCGTTTCAGCGAAGAAATCATCCTATGGTCAAGCCAGGAGTTCCAATTCATTGAATTGGATGATGCGTTTTCCACTGGAAGCAGCATCATGCCTCAAAAGAAAAACCCTGATATGGCGGAATTGATCCGTGGTAAAACAGGACGGGTATATGGTAACCTAACGGGGTTATTGACTGTTTTGAAAGGACTGCCGCTTGCTTATAACAAAGATATGCAAGAAGATAAAGAAGGCGTTTTTGATACGGTTAAGACCATTGTTGGTTCACTTAAAATATTTGCCGGCATGATTTCAACGATGAAAGTGAAAACGGACGTAATGGAAAAAGCAACAAGAAATGACTTCTCGAATGCAACGGAATTAGCTGATTACCTAGCTTCAAAAGGGATGCCTTTCCGAAAGGCGCACGAAGTGGTCGGAAAGCTTGTATTGTTCTGTGTCCAGAATGGCTGCTATTTAGTGGACCTAAGCATTGAGCAATTCCAGGAAGCTTCCGAGTTGTTTGAACATGATATTTATGATGCATTGAATCCGTATGAAGCAGTTAAACGCCGTAATAGTGCGGGCGGTACAGGTTTTGCCCAAGTCTTGCTGGCGATTGAAAAAGCGGAAAAACTGGTATGTGAATAACAGAAAAAAGCTCGTTCACCAATTTGGGGAACGAGCTTTTTATCATCTTCATTTATCAATTCGTACGCACGACCATTACATCACAGTTGGAGTGGCGAACGATGCCTTCCGACACGCTGCCGATAAGGAAACGTTCGACTGCGTTAAGGCCCGTTGCACCGCATACAATTAAATCGATCGAATGTTTTTTCGCTAAATCCCTTGGAATTTTAAGTTTAGGAGAACCATATGCAACTTCTGTTTGGACCTTTGCAATCCCGGATGCTATGGCCTCCGTTTTATACTTGTCTAACAGCTCATTGGCAAAGGTTTCAGAGTGATCACGGATAGTCATATCATAAGCTTCGACAGTAGGGAAATTCCTTGTATCCACGATATGTGTGAGCACAAGGGTAGCTTCACTGAGTTTTGCTAAATAGATTGCCTTTTTTAGGGCCCACTCCGCTTCTTCCGACCCGTCCACTGCTACAAGAATATTTTTATAATCTATACTATTCAAGTGAATCTCCTCCTTCTATTTCATTCCTATTATACAATGATTTACCTAATGGATCTGATTTCAATTGTAACAAATTAGCGAATCTTTTTTTTGAATGATCTGGAAATAACAAAATGAAAATAAGGGTTCTAACCTTATTATGGTGAAAAGATAAGCACGATCATTCCATGGGCGAAACTCCCGACTTTTTTACCTTATTTATTCGTTTATGGTAAATTGAATGGAGGAAGGGAGTTTTTTCTTTGAGTGTTTCAAGAATATTAAACTACGCATTATATTTATACGTGCTTTTGTATGCCTTGATATATTTCGTTTATATTTTTTATATCAATGCTGTACATGCTTCGATCAGTTTAATGAGTATCTCCGCACTGCTGCTTCCATTTGTTCTTTTACTATTTTTTCAATGGATTTCAAGGAAATATAACGATCAGCATAATAAAAGGAAAATCAAAATTAGATTTATAGTCATATCAACCCTTGGCCTTTCTCTTCTATTTTATTGTGCTTTTTTGTTAGGGGTAAATGAAAATGAATCACGGTTCACCACTGAAAGATGGGTAAATGATATTGAAGGAAGAGTATATTTGGTTGATGACTTAATGAATGAACATGAATTGAAAGGCAAGACAAAAGAAGAAGTGATTACGCTTTTAGGGTCCCCAACAGAAACGGAATATTTTAAAGAGAAAGATAATATGGTTTATTTTCTTGGTGCCGAGAGGGGAATCATAAGGATAGATAGTGAATGGCTGGTCATTTGGTTTGACGGCAGTGATAAAGCAGTGAAGTATGAACTGCAGACGGACTAGTAAAATGAATTTTGGTTAATGGATACCCCCGTCTTCAATGAGGCGGGGGTATCTGGGTTACGTTATATTTATCACTTTATGATTTGCAGGCTCTTCGGGAATTTGGTCAAAACCTCACAGCCGGTATCCGTGATCAGTAGATCATCTTCAATCCTGACGCCTGCAACATTTGGAACATATATGCCAGGTTCGATGGTATAAACCATTCCGGATTGAAGTTCGAGGGAATTCGTTTCAGTCAAGGATGGATATTCATGGACGCTGATTCCAAGTCCGTGGCCGAGCCTGTGCGGGAAGAATTCACCGTATCCTTTATTCCTGATGATGTTTCTGGCAGTCAAGTCTATTTCGGAACAGGATACACCAGGTTTACTGGCTGCAACGGCAGCTTCTTGTGCTTTAAGTACCGTTTCATATATTTCTGCCTGTTTATCATTGATATCACCGTAAGCGACCGTTCTAGTGATATCAGAGCAGTACCCTTCATGAACGACGCCCAGGTCAAAGAGGACAAGGTCGCCGCGCTGAACCTTCGTATTCCCGGGTGTACCATGTGGGGAAGCGCCATTTTTACCAGTCAGGACCATGGTGGAAAAAGACATTTGGCTGACTCCAGCTTTTTTCAATTCGTATTCGATCGCTGCAAGGATTTCCATTTCCGATTTACCCTCATGAATTTCACTGACGCCCACTTCAATCGCAAAGTCTGCAAGGCGGCAGGCTTCACGGATTTTGACCATCTCATCTTCCGATTTGATCATTCGCATCCTTTGAAGTTTTTCTTCTGCGGAAATGAGCTTTGGTGCTCCGAAGTATTGTTGGACCTTTTCATAACGTTCAACATTCATATGCTCTTTTTCAATGGCCATTGTATTAATGGTTAACCCGCGCTTCTCCACTGCTTGCTTAACTTTTTCCCATGGATTTTCAATGTCGGTGTAACCGATGATATCCCCTGCCCATCCAGCTTGTTTAGCATCGGGAACTTCCATCTGCGGGCAGACAAGGAATGGGTCGGCATTTGCAAAAATGGCAAGTGCCAGCAGTCTTTCGTGGGGATCACTAAAAAAACCGCTCAAATAGAAGATGCTCTCTGTAGATGTAAGTAAAGCGGCTTCAGTCTCATTGGCCTGTAGCCAATTTTGTAGTTCTGTCAAACGTTCATTCATGACGATACCTCCATTAATAAGATATAATTACCTTAGCAATATTTAAAAGTATAGTAAATGGGAAAGGCCTAAGAAAGCTACTTAAAAAATTAATGGGTTTGGGAAGGGAGCATCAAAAATGAAAGTATCTTTTCATGGACATGCTGTTGTAAAAGTCGAAACGAATGGTAAAACGATTTTAATCGATCCATTCATTACTGGAAACGAATTGACCGATTTGAAGGTAGAAAATGTGAAACCGGATGTGATCATCATAACACATGGCCATAATGATCACGTCGGTGATACGGTTGAATTGGCCAAAAGGCATGATGCACTTGTAATCGGCATTGCAGAGATTGCTGACTACCTGGGTGCTCAAGGAATTAGGACCCATGGGATGAGCATCGGCGGAGCTTTCGAGTTCGACTTTGGAAAAGTGAAACTGACGCCAGCTTTCCATGGAACGGGATTCAATAACGGTGAGGGGCAAATCATTTATTTGGGAATGCCTGCTGGCATATTGCTTACGATAGAAGGGAAAACGATTTATCATTCAGGGGATACAGCGATATTTTCCGATATGAAACTGATCGGGGAGCGACATCCGATTGACTTGGCATTCTTGCCAATCGGCGACAATTACACCATGGGCCCGGAAGATGCAGCACTTGCAGCGAAATTCCTTCAAGCCAAACAAGTCGTGCCGATTCATTACAATACTTTCCCTGTCATCAAACAGGATCCTGACAAATTCATCGATTTGCTTGAAGAGGGAAATGGACTGATCATGGATGCCGGGGATGAAATAGAATTTTAATAAGATCGGGAGCCTGAAGGGGTTCCCGTTTTTTATGTGGATTGTATTGTATAGGGAGATGGCCGAAATGAAGGGTCACCCTTAAGCATTTGCCTTTTAGGCAGATGATTCCAGCGATAGGAAAGTAAGGTCTCGTTCAGCAGCCAAGTCTTTTTTCCTTTAACAGGCATAAAATAAATAGATGAAAAAAAGGGGGGATTTGATGAAGCAGAGGTTATTACTGTGTTTGCTTTTATGCGGTGTGATGCTGTATTATGCCGTGCCGCGTTTGTCATTGGAAAGTGGAGGTCTGGAGAGTCTGTTCGCTGGATCCTGGCTGTTGTTTGCATTGTTGGCGGTAGCTGGAAACTTGACGGGCATACTATATTCTCCTAAGAAACCAAAGGTAAAACGCCAGCAGGAATACAAAAGGTTGCGTCAATACTAGTAGTTGTTTGATAAACTGGGCTCTTTGACCTTATAATGGAGAATAGGAATACCGTGAAAAGGGTGAAGCGCTTGGCTACAAAGCATGAACAAATATTAAAACATATCGATGGGCTCCCTGTTGGCGAAAAGATTTCCGTCCGTCAAATTGCGAAAGCATTGAATGTTAGTGAAGGTACGGCATACCGGGCAATTAAAGAGGCGGAGAACCAGGGCTACGTGAGCTCGATTGAGCGGGTAGGCACGATCCGTATTGAGAAGAAGAAAAAAGAGAATATTGAAAAGCTCACTTTCGCAGAGGTAGTCAATATTGTTGACGGACAAGTTCTTGGTGGGAAAACGGGACTTCATAAGACATTAAATAAATTCGTCATCGGGGCAATGAAGCTGGATGCCATGATGAGATATACAGGTGCAGGAAACCTGCTGATCGTCGGGAACCGTACACAGGCCCACGAGCACGCGTTAAAAGCGGGTGCAGCGGTGCTGATTACCGGTGGATTCGATACGGAAGAGCCCGTTAAAAGGTTAGCCGATGAATTGGAGATGCCAGTCATCTCAACGAGTTACGATACGTTCACCGTTGCAACGATGATCAATCGGGCGATCTATGACCAATTGATCAAAAAGGAAATCTTGCTGGTGGAGGATATTTTGACACCCGTACAGGAAACGACCTTTTTAACGGTGGGTGACCGGGTTCGGACTTGGCATGAACTGAATCAGGAATCCGGCCATAGCCGTTTCCCTGTTGTCGATGACAATATGAAGGTTCAAGGAATGGTCACATCAAAAGATATCATCGGACAGGAAGAGCTGACGCTCATTGATAAGGTGATGACGAAAAACCCGATGACCGTAGGTGATAAAATGAGTGTGGCATCTTCGGCACATATGATGGTTTGGGAAGGGATAGAGTTAATCCCGGTTGTGAATGACAGTCATATCCTAAAGGGAATCGTAAGCAGGCAGGATGTGCTGAAGGCACTGCAAATGAGTCAAAGGCAGCCTCAGGTCGGCGAAACGATCGACGATACGATCACCAGCCAGCTTGTTATGACTTCGAATCGTGGCAAGGGTGAGGAAGTGTATAACTATGGCGTCACTCCGCAGATGACCAATTACCTCGGGACCATTTCAAGCGGTGTGTTCACGACTTTGGTCACCGAATCGGCAAACCGTGCACTTCGAAGCTATAAGCGCGGTGACTTGGTCGTGGAAAACATGACCATCTATTTCATCAAACCAGTCCAGATCGACAGTACGCTTGAAATCCACCCGCGTGTCCTTGATGTAGGACGTAAATTTGGAAAAGTGGATGTTGAGGTGTTTAACCAAGGCAAACTTGTCGGCAAGGCGATGTTGACTTGCCAATTGCTGGACCGATCATAAAGATTAAAAGGATAATCGAAATTCGATTATCCTTTTTGATTTGCAGCTTCTTCGATTGCATGCGGCAGGTAAAATTTATACATTTTATAGCCGCCCCAAATACTGAATAGGCCAACGAAGATGAAAACGGCAGCAATGATATAAGTGATCGTCGTGTGGAATAGAAAAAGCTGATTGATTCCGAATAGTGCGACAAACGCACCAAGGGCAATGGATGACTTCCCTGAAATCCACTTTTTCTCCATCGGCATTCTGGTTCGGATCGATTTGAGTTTATAAAACAGATAGACCCCTAGTGAAAGAACGATCAAGGTGACAAGAATAGGCATCGTTTGAAATTCCCCCAATTTAACATATGTACCTTTTTATTGTAGCGGGAAATGAAAGAGAATGCCACAGTAAACAAGATGAGTCTTCCTATTTCCCCAATTTTTTGATTAAATGAAATATATCATCTTTATTAGGCTCGATGATACATATGTGAAGGGGAGATCTATTTGAAAGCTGAAATATTAGCAGATATAAAGCGTTATGATACCATCATTCTCCATCGTCATGTCCGTCCAGATCCGGATGCTTATGGTTCGCAGGGGGGATTGGCGGAAATCCTGAAAGCATCTTTCCCTGAAAAGCGTATTTTTACGGTAGGGAAAGAAGAACCGTCATTGAATTATTTAAGAAGGCTCGATGTGATTTCGGATGAAACATATCGAGGTGCTTTGGTCATTGTTTGTGATACCGCAAATACGGACCGTATCTGTGATGCACGGTACACGACGGGGGATAAACTGATTAAGATCGATCATCATCCTAATGAAGATCCATATGGGGATATGCGATGGGTCGATACATCGGCAAGTTCCACAAGTGAAATGATTTACGAGTTTTACCAGTTCGGTAAAGAGCAGGGCTTGAAGATGAGCGATGAAGCGGCACGCCTTCTATATGCAGGCATTGTTGGCGATACAGGTCGTTTCCTATTCCAAAGTACGACTGAAAAGACATTTGCCTATGCAAGTGAATTGATTCACTATTCGTTCTCCCGCCCGCAGTTATATCAGGAGATGTATGACGTCGAGGAAAGCATAGTGCGGTTGAATGGCTATGTGTTGCAGCATTTTGAAATCCTTCCATATGGAACGGGGAAAATGATCATCACAAAAGATATACTTGAAAAATTCCATGCTTCTACATCTGAGGCATCTCAGCTCGTTTCCTCGCTCGGTTCGATTAAAAATGTTAAGTCATGGGTCTTTTTCATTGAAGAAGATAAAGAAATCAGAGTCCGTTTCCGTTCTAAAGGACCAATCATCAATACGATTGCCCGTAAATATAACGGCGGAGGCCACCCGCTTGCAGCAGGGGCTTCGATCCATTCTTGGGATGAAGTGGATAATATCCTTGCCGATATGGAAGAGTTGAATAAAGCGGAATGAAAAAAGGTAAAAGACCAAATCGCACAGATTTGGTCTTTTACCTTGGTGGAAATTCTCCCATTAAGTCAACATTTAAGAAGTGGTCCTTTTTAGTTTGATTTCAATATTCATTTTCGTATAAAACATGATTTCAACGACTTCAAGTTGATAGCGTTTTTTATTGATGGTCACGATCTTATTTTCTATGGATTTTTTTAAAAGCACCTTTCCATCATAGACACTGGCGACATCTTTGGCGAGAAGAGAGGAAAGGTTGTCTTCTATCACATCTTCCGCTTCTGCAATACTCAGCCGATCCAGACTGTATTTTTCATTCGTAATGGTTACTTCCACTTCCTGAATCGTCAGGATCTCCTCGTTTTTCTGGTTCAATTTTTTATAATCCTTCTCCCAAATTTCGATTTCCCCATTTAAATCCTTGATCTCTTCCCTTTGTTCGTGAAGGGTCCGAATCTGCTTCTCCTGCTGGACACCATGCATATAAAAGAAAATCACCCAGCTGATCAATCCGCCAATTGCGGCTCCGGCAAAAAAACGCTGCCAGGTGGGAGACCGGTGATAGGGAGGGATCCTCATGATGAAATATGCTCCTGCGTGAACCAGTTTATGATCAGTGCTCCTGTCTGTGCTCCGCCAAGTGCAGATAGAATCAATAGGACCTGCTTGACTATATCCTTCGTTTCTCCGTGGAAAATACCGCGTTCGAAATTATAGACCATATCGAAAGTACCCCCGATTGCAGCGACAATCGCCCAAATACGAAGACTGTCCGACAGCCGGAATACAGTCGTCATCGGGGCCTGTCCAGTAAAAAAAGCGGCGAGGCCCCCGATTATCGAGCCGCCAAGCAATACGCCAAGCGATATGAAAAAGCTGTTGAGAAAGGCTGGAACAAAGGCTTCATTCATATATCATCATCCTTTTTTGCTTTATATTCTTCTATTCCATTTATATGGGAAGTTCAGAGGTAATATGATAGTCGCAGGAAAACAGGAAGTTAAATCGCATTGGTAATGAGAACATATTTTCTTTTTATGAAATAAACACTATAATGAAAAGAAACATGCCTTACAAAGGTGGGAGAAAAAACGTGTATACTCATCTCCATATTCAGAGCGGATACAGCCTGCTGACAAGTACGGTGAAGGTCACTGAACTTGTGGCCAAAGCGAAAGCGGATGGCTGTAAAAGTCTTGCCTTAACCGATCGAAATGTTATGTACGGTTCGGTCTATTTTTATAAAGAATGCAAGAAACAGGGGATAAAGCCGATCGTTGGCATACTTGCGGATGTTCTTGATGAACGGGAATCGGCACATGGACTTCTTTTATTGGCAAAAAGTCTACAAGGATATCAAAACCTGCTTAAAATAAGCAGTGCAATAAAAACTAAATCCCCGTCAGGCATTCCAATGAATTGGCTTAAAGCCTATTCCCAGGGCTTGATCGCAATCACACCGGGTGCAGAGGGGCAAATAGAAACACTATTGAGAGAAGGAAATCCTGAAGAGGCCAAACAGGCAGCAAGGCGATTTCTGCAAATTTTTGGTCGCGATAACTTTTATGTATCCGTACAGAGACTTTCGATTGCGGATGAGGAAGAAGGTAACGAAGCCATTAGTCAGTTGGCGGGAGACCTAGAGATAAAGGTTGTCGCGACGAATCCGGTCCTTTATTTGAACGAAAGCGATGCACTCGCTCATGAAGTCTTATTGGCGATTGGAAATGGCGACAAGCTGGCGGATGAGACGCATACGGTTCTTGAATCCGATCAATTTTATTTGAAAAGCCGGGCTCAGATGGCAGAACTATTCCATGACAGACCGGATGCACTCGAAAATACACTACATATTGACGCGCAATGCAATCTTGAAATTCCATTTCACCGCTCACTGCTGCCTAAGTACCCTACTGAAGATGGAGTCACAGCCGAGGAAATGCTCGAATCCATCTGTTTCCAAGGGCTGAAGAAAAGATTGCCGGAGCCATCCATTCAATATGAAGAACGTCTGCGATATGAATTGGATATCATCACCAAGATGAAGTTCAGCGATTACTTTTTAATCGTTTGGGATTTCATGAAATTCGCTAAGGACCATCAAATCCTTACTGGTCCTGGAAGGGGGTCGGCCGCAGGATCGATGGTCGCTTATGTGCTGTCGATAACGGATGTCGATCCAATCGAACATTCTTTACTGTTCGAGCGTTTCCTGAATCCGGAACGTGTCTCGATGCCGGATATCGACATTGACTTTCCGGATAACCGCCGTGAAGAAGTGATTGCTTATGTTGCGAAGAAGTACGGGGATCTTCATGTAGCACAAATCATTACATTCGGAACGTTGGCTGCCAAGGCTGCGTTAAGGGACACAGGACGTGTTTTCGGCTTGAATTCAAAGGAACAGGAAGCGGTATCGAAAATGATTCCAGGCCGTTTGGGCATCACCCTTCCCGAGGCTTTCAAGGAATCTAAAAAGCTCAGGGAATTCGTTAATGAGAGTGACCTGAACCAAAAACTTTTTCAAACCGCGTTATTACTTGAAGGTCTGCCTCGCCATGCTTCGACACATGCTGCCGGCGTCGTCATCAGCGACGATGCATTGACCGAACATATCCCGATCCAAGTGGGGCATGACGGCATCCACCTGACTCAATATCCAATGGACATTCTCGAAGAACTTGGACTTCTTAAAATGGATTTTCTTGGTCTCCGCAATTTAACGCTCATCGATAATATTTTAAATAACATCAAAAAAGGAACGGGGAAAAAGCTGGACTTATCCCATATCCCAATGGATGACCCCGAGACACTAGCCCTTTTAGGGAGAGGTGAAACCACTGGAGTGTTTCAATTTGAATCGGATGGCATCCGAAAGGTTTTGATCAAGCTGAAACCGAACCGATTCGAGGATATCGTCGCGGTCAATGCCCTATATCGTCCAGGTCCGATGGAAAATATACCGCTTTTCATCGAGCGAAAACATGGATTGGCTCCGATTGATTATATGCACGAGGATTTGAAGGATATCCTCGAGCCTACATACGGGGTCATCGTTTATCAGGAACAAATCATGCAAATTGCCTCCCGCTTAGCCGGTTTTTCATTAGGGGAGGCTGACCTGCTCCGTCGGGCAGTATCGAAGAAGAAGAAGGATGTTCTGGATCAGGAGCGGCAGCATTTCGTGAGCGGTTCATTGAAACAGGGTTACTCTGAAAAAACGGCAGATGAGATTTATTCCTTGATTGTCCGCTTCGCTAACTATGGATTCAACCGAAGCCATGCGGTGGCGTATAGTTTCATCGCTTATCAGCTGGGTTACTTGAAAACCCACCATCCGGAATATTTCATGGCTGCACTCCTGACATCGGTTGTCGGGAATGATGAAAAGATTTCGCAATATATCCGTGAAGCAAAAAAGAAAGGGATAAGGGTTCTGCCTCCCTCGATTAACCGGAGCGGTTACCCGTTTTTACCGGAAAAGGAAGGGATCCGTTATAGCCTTGGAGCCATAAAAGGGATAGGCGGGACGGTCTTAAAAGAAATCTTTGCTGCGAGGCGTCAGAAGAAGTTCGCCGATTTATTCGATTTCTGTTTGCGCGTTTCGGGGAAAATCGTAAATAGAAAAGTGTTGGAGGCGCTTGTGCATTCAGGTGCATTTGATGAATTCGGTGAAGACCGGGCAACATTGTTGGCGAGCTTGGACGTAGCGATCAATCATACGGAATTGGTTAATCCGGATGATGACCTATTCGATATGTTTTCGGATGGAGAGTTTTCACTTAAACCGAAGTACAACCGGGTCGAGCCTATCCCTATCGAGCACAAACTCTCATTGGAAAAAAGCGCATTGGGGCTTTATCTATCGAATCATCCGGTTACAAGCTACAGAGAACTTTTTCAGCACTTCGGCTGTTTGACCATAGATGAAGCTACCAATAAAAAGGAATCAAAAGTCTTACTTGGCGCATACATTACATCGGTTAAATCCATTAGGACAAAAAAGGGCGATGTGATGGCTTTCTTGAGCGTTAGTGATGAAGAGGGGGATATTGAAGCGGTCGTTTTTCCCAATGTTTATAAAAACCACGCTGCCGACTTGAATCACGGACAACTCGTTATGCTGCAAGGAACATTGGAAGATCGCGATGGAAAAGCACAGCTCCTGATCAGGAACGTATACCCGCTTGAAAAAGTGAAGCAGATGAAAGAGGAGAAAAACGGAACGATATTCCTGAAAATTGAGGCTGGCAAGCAAACGAAGGATACACTGCAAAAAATAAAAAAAATTTTAATGCAGCATAGCGGTGAAACCAAGGTCATGCTTTTTTACGAGAGGGAAAACCGCTATGTACAGCTATCTTATTGGGATTGGGTCAATCCTACAGATAGTCTGATGCAGGCACTATTTGACTTGGTCGGAAAAGGGAATGTGGTTTACAAGAAAGAATAACTGTTTTACAACTTTAATAGTTATGTTATATTGAAAACAGGCCGCTGTGGTCTGACCACTAGATTTCAGCATATAAGATTTGGTTTACCCAATTTGTTTTAGGAGTGAAACTATGACATTAAGAGAAGAAGCATTACATATGCACCGCTTGAATCAAGGAAAATTAGAAACAGTATCGAAAGTACCGGTAAGAAATGCAGTAGATTTAAGCCTGGCTTATTCTCCTGGTGTCGCAGAACCGTGTAAAGATATTTACGATAAGCCGGAAACCGTTTATGACTATACAATGAAGGGGAATACTGTTGCGGTTATTTCTGATGGAACGGCTGTGTTGGGACTTGGGAACATCGGTCCGGAAGCTGCTATGCCGGTTATGGAGGGAAAAGCCGTTTTATTTAAAAGCTTCGCTGGAGTGGACGCTTTCCCAATCTGTTTAAAAACGACGGATGTGGACAAAATTGTAGAGACCGTTAAATTACTCGAACCGACTTTCGGTGGAGTGAACTTAGAGGACATAGCCGCACCAAATTGTTTTGAAATTGAAGAACGCCTCAAGAAAGAAATGAATATCCCTGTTTTTCATGATGATCAGCACGGTACAGCCATTGTTACTGTTGCCGGTCTTGTAAACGCGTTACGACTTGTGAATAAATCAATGTCGGAAATTAAAGTGGTAGCGAATGGGGCGGGCGCTGCGGGCATTGCCATCATTAAATTGCTTTATAGCTATGGAGTTCGTGACATTATCATGTGTGATACGAAGGGTGCCATTTATGAGGGCCGTTCGACAGGTATGAATGATACAAAAGACCAAGTGGCGAAAGTGACCAATCGAAATAAGGTTTCGGGGCCTTTGGAAACTGTCATTCAAAACGCTGATGTATTTATAGGTGTTTCTGCCGCAGGTGCATTGACAAAAGAAATGGTTTCTTCGATGAATCGGGATGCGATCATTTTCGCGATGGCTAATCCAGATCCGGAAATCATGCCGGAAGATGCGAAAGCAGCGGGTGCCAAAGTTGTTGGAACAGGCCGTTCGGACTTCCCGAACCAGGTCAATAACGTCCTTGCTTTCCCTGGTATTTTCCGTGGGGCCTTAGATGTACGTGCGACTCATATCAATGAAAAAATGAAGGTTGCTGCAGTACAAGCCATTGCCGGTTTAATACAGGAAAATGAGTTAAATGAAGACTACGTTATCCCTGCTCCATTTGATGAGAGGGTAGCACCTGCCGTTGCGGCTGCTGTTGCCAAGGCAGCGATGGAAACGGGAGTGGCTAGAATTACTGTAGATCCCGAGGAAATTATAGAAAAAACAAGGAAATTAGCGATCATCGGAAAAAGTGAGGAATAATTAATTTGGCAGGTCGTACTTCTTCATCCAAAATTTATCTCGATGTCGTTGAGAGCCTACGAAGCATGATTGAAACGGACAGCCTTCTGCCGGGAGATAAAATCCCATCAGAACGGGAGTTATCGGATCGTTTTAATGTTGGCCGCTCCTCTGTCCGTGAAGCATTGCGTGCCTTAGAGCTATTAGGATTAATAGAAACAAGGCGTGGTGAAGGGACGTTTATCAGGGATTTCCAGGAGCATAAGTTAGTCGAGCTTCTGGGAACCTTTTTTTTGCAAGATAAAAAAGTACAAGAAGATTTGGCTGAGACGAAAAGGCTGATTGAAATTGACTGTTTGCGGGTCGTCGCCTTTTTCGCTACGGCTGAGGATATCAAAAGATTAATGGCCTGGGTCAAGGCGGATGAGTTTCATGATGATGATTTCTTCTTAAGAATTGCCATTTTGAACCGCAATCGGTTGCTGGAAAGAATCTGGCGCATTGTCAACAGCTATGCTAGAACATCAGAAATGGTACAGGGTAATGTGAAAAAAGAAGATTATCTGGCACTTCTTACATATTTGCTCGAACGTGATGAAGAAAAAGCCATCGAAACGTATCTTATTAGAATTAGAAATATGTCGAAGGACGAGTGACACCTTTTTACACGATACTAATTTTATTTCTGATATAGTTTGTACCAAGTATCATAAAATAGATAATTGGTGGTAAAGGGAGGATTAAGCTTGCTTAAAGAGCTATTTGCGAAGTCTAAGAAGAAATATGCAACGGTTCCTTTAGATCGGGAGAAACAGGATGTACCAGAAGGGATCATGACAAAGTGCACCGGCTGTAAAAAAATCATGTATACAAAAGAATTGGTGAAAAACAAGAAAGTCTGTCTGCATTGCGGGTACCATCATCCGATGTCTTCCCATGAACGCATCGAATTTTTATTCGACGCCGGCAGTTTTAATGAATTTGATAAAGAAATGATTTCAGTTAACCCGCTTGAATTTCCGGATTACTTGGATAAATTGGAAAAAGATAAAAAGAAAGCCAAGATTAATGAGGCTGTTGTCACAGGAGTGGGAAGCATCAATGGGTACCAAGTTTCATCAGCCATTATGGATTCGAATTTCCGGATGGGAAGCATGGGATCCGTTGTTGGGGAAAAAATCACCCGTGCCATTGAACGTGCAGCTGAATTGAAGATCCCGTTCATCATATTTACGGCATCAGGCGGCGCTCGGATGCAGGAGGGTGTATTAAGCTTGATGCAGATGGCAAAGACAAGTGCAGCACTCAAGATGTTCAGCAATGAAGGCGGACTGATCATTTCAATGATGACCCATCCTACGACAGGTGGGGTTTCGGCAAGTTTCGCGTCACTTGGCGATATTAATCTAGCCGAACCTGGAGCCCTTATTGGTTTTGCGGGCCGAAGAATCATTGAACAGACGATCCATGAAGAGCTTCCTGAAGATTTCCAAACCGCTGAATTCTTGATGAAGCACGGCCAATTGGATGCAGTCGTCAAACGTACGGAAATGAAGGAAACCTTGACGACGATCCTTAAAATCCATGCCCCGGGCGGTGAATGGTTATGATTTACGAATTAGAGTTCGAGCGTCCCGTTACGGACCTGAGAAATAAGATTAAAGAGCTAAAAGCAATTTCGAAGGATGCTGATGTAGATCTTACAGCTGAAATCGAAACATTGGAAAAGCGTTTAGAGAAGCTGGAAGTGGATATTTATAACCATCTAAAACCGTGGGATCGTGTTCAGATTGCCCGGCATCCAGCCCGTCCGACGACGCTTGATTACATTCCGCTATTATTCAATGACTTCATCGAGTTTCATGGTGACCGTTATTATGGGGATGATGAAGCGATTGTCGCTGGAATAGCGGAATTTGATGGACTTGCCGTGACGGTCATCGGTCATCAAAGAGGTAAGGATACGAAGGAAAACATCCGTCGTAACTTTGGCATGCCCCATCCTGAAGGCTATCGAAAAGCTTTGCGTCTGATGAAACAGGCGGAAAAATTCAACCGCCCGATTATTTGTTTCATCGATACGAAGGGAGCTTTCCCTGGTAAAGCAGCTGAAGAGCGCGGGCAAAGTGAAGCCATCGCGAAAAACCTTTTCGAAATGGCAGGGCTGAAGGTGCCGGTCATCAGTATTGTCATTGGTGAAGGCGGAAGCGGCGGTGCATTGGCACTTGGCGTCGGAGACCGAATTTTCATGCTTGAGAACTCAACATATTCGGTAATTTCCCCTGAGGGGGCTGCAGCCTTGCTTTGGAAGGATGCTTCTCAAGCTAAGAGGGCTGCGGAATCGATGAAAATCACGGCTCCCGATTTAAACCGCTTAGGAGTGATTGATGAGATCATTCCTGAAGTGAGGGGCGGCGCCCATCGGGATTCAAATTTACAGGCTGAAGCCATCAAGGAAATCCTGAAACGTTCTTTCAATGAACTTCTCCCGTTGAATAGTGATGACCTTATCAACCAGCGTTATGTGAAATTCAAAAAAATCGGTGAATATGAATTTGCAAAACAACCTGAGGGCGAACCTAAGGAAGTGGAACAGCATTCATAAACACATTTTGCAATATGGAAAAACGTGCTGCCTGGGGCAACACGTTTTTTCATCCTTTCACGGGGCATATGCATTCATTATCGAAACGAGTAAAGAATATGGTTTGTGTGTAGAATGTAAACTTTTACACCATTTTACTTCAATTTCTGAAGATAATCGGTTAGGCTTATAACATCAAGTGTGCATAAGTGAAACAGTTACTGCTTATTGAAGCTTGAAAAAGGGTACAATGATATAACGAAGCTTAAAATTGATTAGTGCTGTAGAGAGGTGACATTTATGAAAAGAATAGGTGTATTGACAAGTGGAGGAGATTCTCCAGGTATGAATGCGGCAGTCCGAGCAGTCGTCCGGAAAGCAATTTTTCATGAAATGGAGGTCTTCGGAATTTATCATGGCTATCAGGGTCTGATAAATGGACATATAAAGAAGCTTGAACTTGGGTCGGTCGGGGATATCATTCATAGAGGCGGCACGATGTTACATACGGCTCGCTGTCCGGAATTTAAGACGGAGGAAGGCCAGCTGAAAGCGATAGAACAATTGAATAAACTTGGTATCGAGGGCATTGTCATAATAGGTGGCGATGGTTCTTACCGCGGAGCGAAAGCTTTAACGGAAAGGGGCTTCCCTTGTATCGGAGTTCCTGGAACGATTGATAATGACATACCGGGTACGGACTTTACCATTGGTTTCGATACGGCATTGAATACAGTCATTGATGCTATCGATAAAATTCGGGATACGGCCACTTCCCATGAAAGGACTTATGTGGTTGAAGTGATGGGAAGAGATGCCGGCGATATTGCTCTTTGGGCTGGATTGGCTGGCGGAGCTGAAACGATTCTTTGTCCTGAATATGAATATGATATAGAAGAACTGATTGGGAAGCTGAACCGCGGACATGACCGTGGCAAAAAGCACAGTATCATCATTGTAGCTGAAGGTGTTGGAAGTGCCGTTGATATTTCCAGGAAAATTGAGGCGAAAGCAGGATTTGAAACCCGTGTAACGGTCCTGGGCCATGTTCAGCGTGGAGGATCACCCTCGGCAAATGACCGCGTATTGGCAAGCCGACTCGGAGCAAGAGCCGTTGAATTGCTTCTTGAAGGAAAAGGAGGCAGGGCCGTCGGGATAGAACAAAATCAACTTGTTGATTATGATATCATCGAAGCTCTTGCTAAACCGCATACAATTGACAAGAAGATGTATGATTTATCCGCTGAGCTATCCATATAATCATTATTGACCGATAGGAATTGCTTTTTTAAGAATTGCGTATTTAAAAGAAGACATAAAACACCTTGCCCCCTGTCTTTTAAAGGTGGACAGGCGGCGAGTTTTCCTTAAGGAGGATGAAACCATGCGTAAAACCAAGATTGTTTGTACGATTGGCCCCGCAAGTGAAAGTATAGAAAAGCTGGTTCAATTAATAGAAGCGGGGATGAATGTAGCGCGGCTTAACTTTTCTCATGGAAATCATGAAGAACATGCCGCTAGAATCAGCAACATCAGAGAAGCGAGCGAAAAAACGGGTAAACAGGTTGCCATCCTGTTAGATACAAAAGGACCTGAAATACGGACAAATAATATGGAAAATGATTCTATGGAGCTTGTAGCCGGCAATGAAGTCATTATTTCCATGAATGAAGTCCTGGGAACACCTGAAAAATTCTCCATTACCTATGAAGGTCTTCTGAATGATGTCCACCCAGGATCTAAAATCCTTTTGGATGATGGATTGATCGGGCTTGAAGTGTTGAAGATAGATAAGGTAAGAAAAGAAATCCATACCAAGATTTTGAATAGCGGTACACTTAAGAACAAAAAAGGCGTGAATGTTCCTGGAGTATCGGTTAACCTGCCTGGCATAACGGAGAAAGATGAACAGGATATCCTTTTTGGAATCGAACAGGGTATCGACTTCATTGCTGCCTCATTTGTACGCAGGGCTTCAGACGTGCTTGAAGTAAGCGAATTATTGCAGCAAAATGGAGCGGAGCATATTCAAATCATCCCTAAAATTGAAAATCAAGAGGGCGTAGACCGTCTTGATGAAATCTTGGAAGTTTCAGATGGCTTGATGGTGGCTCGTGGAGACTTAGGAGTGGAAATTCCTGCAGAAGAAGTGCCATTAGTCCAAAAACAAATGATCAAAAAATGTAATAATGCTGGTAAACCAGTCATAACGGCTACACAAATGCTCGATTCGATGCAGCGTAACCCAAGACCGACCCGCGCAGAAGCAAGTGACGTGGCCAATGCCATATTTGATGGAACGGATGCAATCATGCTTTCTGGAGAAACAGCTGCCGGAACCTATCCGGTCGAAGCGGTGCAAACGATGCATAACATTGCTTCACGTGCCGAAACCGCCCTTGATTATCGGGATATATTATCAGTAAGAAGTAAGGTGAACCGTCATAATGTCACTGATGCTATTGGTCAATCCGTTGCCCACACTGCGCTTAATCTTAATGCTGGGGCAATCATCACCCCTACAGAAAGCGGTCATACGGCAAGGATGATTTCCAAATACCGCCCTAAAGCACCGATCATTGCGGTTACATCCAATGATCATGTTTCAAGACGTCTTGCATTGGCTTGGGGAGTCTATCCGCAGATTGGTCCAAAAGCGACGACTACCGATGAAATGCTTCAAACCGCAATAGATGAAAGCTTGCATTCTGGCTTGGTTTCCCATGGGGATTTAGTCGTCATTACAGCCGGTGTGCCTGTAGGTGAAACAGGTACGACTAACTTGATGAAAATTCATGTGTTAGGAGAAGTTCTTTTGAAGGCTCAAGGAATCGGCAGGAAATCAGCGAAAGGTGAAGTGGTTATAGCTAAGAATGCCAAGGAGGCTTTGGAAAAAGTGACGGAAGGCTCTGTATTGATTACGATCGGTTCGGACCGTGAAATGATGCCTGCGATTGAAAAGTGTGCAGCATTGATTACGGAAGAAGGCGGTTTGACAAGCCATGCAGCTGTTGTAGGAGTCACATTGGGCATACCGGTCATCGTTGGGGCGGAGGACGCGACCAAGGTTTTCAAGGATGGTCAAAGAATAACAGTCGATGCAGGTCGTGGAGTCATTTATGATGGACATGCCAACGTTTTGTAAAACGAAATTTTGGCTGATTCCGTGCTAATGAGGTAAGATGGATGTACCGCACCAGAAATGGGCTGTGCAGGAGGAATGTAGATGAAATATTTTTTAATGTTTATCATTGCGATGCCGGTCGTTGAAATTATTGTCCTTTTGCTGTCAGGCAATCTGATTGGTTTTTGGCCAACGCTGTTCCTGATTGTAGCCACAGGTTTGATCGGAGCCTATTTGGCTAAACGGCAAGGGATGGAAACGTGGAAAAAGGCACAGGAACAGATTCGTTACGGAATGATGCCAGGCAATGAAATCATTGATGGAATCTGTATTTTTATCGGAGCCGCACTGTTGCTGTCCCCAGGTCTCATCTCGGATATCATGGGATTGATCCTTGTGTTTCCGCCAACCCGGAATCTCCTCAAACCGATTGTTATCCGGTTTATGATGAACAGGATGAATAAAGGGAAAGTTACCATCATTCGACATAAATAATATAAGGCTGTCTAAAGGCTTAAGCTTTTAGGCAGCCTTTTTGGTCTGGAAAAGAGGTCAAGCATCCAAGTTTGTATAGGGTGCTTTTTTGTTTTCCATTGAAATGGGATCATCAATGTAAGTCGGACTTTGCCTGTTTTACCATTAAATCATTTTAATTCCACGAGAATGAAAAAGTGTATTATAACAGGATTTTTAAATTATTAATCTCTTGGAAACATTGGTAAATCAGGATTTTCCATGCTTGAAAATATTTTTTTAGATTTTTCAGAAAAAACTGGTGACAAAATTATACAACGTGTTATATAATACAAACAGGAAATAAAACAACTGTATTATAACATATAAAAGTTAGAAAGGATGTGGAGAGGCAACATGATTACGGAAGCAAAAGGCTTACAAATTACAGGCAACATTAAGCCAGGATATGAACAAATACTTACAGCGGAAGCTCTTCAATTCATAGAAAGAATGGAGCGGCATTTCAGTGGAAGAAGGGCAGAACTTCTAGAATTGCGGAAAAGCGTTCAGGAAGAACTGAATCAAGGCAAGCTTCCTGATTTCCTTGAAGAAACGAGGTATATTCGTGAAAGTGATTGGACGATTGCGCCCCTCCCGAATGACTTGCAGGACCGCAGGGTAGAAATCACTGGACCTGTCGATCGTAAAATGATCATTAATGCCATGAACTCAGGTGCCAATGTATTCATGGCGGATTTTGAAGATGCCAATTCACCCACTTGGGAGAATTGCATGGATGGTCAATTGAATCTGCGCGATGCAATCCGCGGAACCATTTCATTTAAAAATCCAAAAGGCAAAGTGTATGAATTAAATGAAAGGACAGCTGTCCTAAAGGTAAGGCCACGCGGCTGGCATTTGGAGGAAAAACATGTCCTTTTGGATGGACAGCCTATATCAGCCAGCATTTTTGACTTTGGACTGTACTTTTACCACAATGCAAAAGCATTGGTCGAAAAACAAAGTGGTCCATACTTCTACTTACCAAAATTGGAAAGCCATCTCGAAGCAAGATTATGGAATGAAATATTCGTATATGCACAGAATGATTTGAGAATTCCGCAAGGAACCATCAAGGCAACGGTCTTGATAGAAACGATTCTTGCTGCATTCGAAATGGACGAAATTCTGTACGAGCTGAAAGAACATTCGGCAGGCCTGAACTGTGGCCGCTGGGATTATATCTTTAGTTTCCTGAAAAAATTCCGTCACTCGGATGATGTTATCTTCCCAGACCGGCAGCAGGTCACGATGACCGTTCCGAACATGAGAGCGTATTCCTTGCTGGCAATCAAAACATGTCACACTCGTAATGCTCCTGCAATTGGCGGGATGGCCGCGCAAATTCCTGTTAAAAATGACCCGGTTAAGAACGATGAGGCTTTTACGAAAGTCCGGGCAGATAAAGAACGCGAAGCAAGAGACGGTCATGATGGAACATGGGTTGCCCACCCTGGTATGGTGAGCACGGCAAAAGAGGTTTTTGATCTGCTTGTCCCAAAACCGAATCAAATTTTCCGAAAACGGGAAGATGTCCATGTAACAGCTCAAGAGTTGCTGACTGTACCGGAAGGAACGATCACTGAGGCAGGATTAAGGACGAATATTAACGTAGGCATCCAATATATCGCCTCTTGGTTAAGCGGCAGAGGTGCGGCACCCATCAATAACTTAATGGAAGATGCTGCAACCGCTGAAATTTCAAGGGCTCAAGTCTGGCAATGGATCCGTCATCCAAAAGGCATTCTCGAAGATGGTAGGAAAATAACCGGGGAATTATTCCATCAAATCAAAGAAGAAGAATTGGCGGTCATTAAATCGGAAGTAGGGGAGGAAACTTTCAAATCAGGAAGGTTTGAAGAGTCTACTAAACTATTTGAACAATTGATTGAAGCGGATGACTTTGCCGATTTCTTAACCAACGCGGCATACGGAAAATTATCTTAATATTCAAAAAATACATTATAAATTAGGAGGAAATAATGATGATGAATGAAAGAGCTCAAAAATTACAACAAAGCTGGGAAAATGACTCACGGTGGACTGGTATTAAACGTCCTTATACAGCCGAAGAAGTTATTAAACTAAGAGGTTCCATCGATATTGAACAAACACTGGCACGCCGTGGTTCTGAAAAACTATGGAATCTATTGAATACAGAGGATTTCATCAACGCATTAGGAGCATTGACTGGTAACCAAGCCATGCAGCAGGTGAAAGCTGGTTTAAAAGCAATCTACTTAAGCGGCTGGCAAGTGGCCGCAGATGCTAACATTGCAGGGCAAATGTACCCTGATCAAAGTTTATATCCAGCCAACTCCGTGCCGCAAGTGGTTAAACGCATTAATCAGACACTTCAACGTGCAGACCAAATCAGCTTTGCTGAAGGAAAAGATGATATCGATTGGTTCGCTCCAATCGTGGCGGATGCTGAAGCAGGCTTTGGCGGTTCCCTTAACGTTTTCGAATTAATGAAAGGCATGATCGAAGCTGGAGCGGCAGGCGTTCACTTTGAAGACCAGCTTTCTTCGGAGAAAAAATGTGGTCACCTAGGCGGTAAAGTCCTTCTTCCAACCCAAACGGCAGTACGTAATTTAGTTTCCGCCCGATTGGCAGCCGACGTCATGGGTACACCGACTATCTTGATTGCCCGTACGGATGCTGATGCTGCAGATTTGATCACCGATGATATTGATCCGGTCGATGCACCATTCATCACTGGTGAAAGGACAACAGAAGGATTCTACCGCACGAATGCAGGTCTTGACCAAGCAATTGCAAGAGGCCTTGCTTATGCGCCGTATGCCGACCTTATCTGGTGTGAGACTTCTGAACCTAATCTTGTGGATGCTCGCCGCTTTGCCGAAGCGATCCATGCTGAGTTCCCGGGCAAACTGCTTGCTTACAATTGTTCCCCATCATTTAACTGGAAAGCGAAATTAAGTGATGAAGAGATTGCCAATTATCAAGTGGAGTTGGGTAAATTAGGTTATAAATTCCAATTCGTTACACTTGCAGGCTTCCACTCCTTGAATCATAGCATGTTCAACCTTGCTCTTGGTTATAAAGACCGCGGCATGGCTGCATACTCAGAACTACAACAAGCGGAGTTCGCTAGTGAGCCCGACGGCTATACAGCGACACGGCATCAACGTGAAGTGGGAACCGGTTACTTTGATGAAGTGGCACAAGTCGTTTCTGGTGGTACATCATCCACAACAGCACTTGCAGGTTCTACTGAAACGGAACAATTCGAGACGTCAAAATAATTTTAGCTTAAAACCAAAGATCCGCCTTGTACCCGAGGCGGATTTTTAAATGGATATGGGTGAATGCTAATAGATGTCTGGATTAACTTAAGTGATTTTCTTAGTATCCCCGATGATGAAGGTCCATAGGGCCTTGAAGACATTTGCACGCTGAAGTGTATTGAATATGACAAGTACGACAGGTCCTGCAATCAGCCCTAGGAATCCGATCAATTTGAAGCCGATGAACAAGGCGATGAGAGTGGCAAGCGGATCCAAACCAATACTGGAAGAAAGTACTTTTGGCTCAATTAACTGACGCTGGACAACGACGATTATGTAAAGGACGGACAAACCGATTGCAAGGCTTGTATTCCCGGCGATGAATTCAAAGATGATCCAAGGAATGAAAATCGTCCCTGTCCCTAAATAGGGAATGATATCGACCAGTCCGCATATCAAGGCAATGGTAATTGAATAATTCACTCCCAAAATGAGAAATCCGATTAAAATCGTAACAGTCGTCAATGAAACAAGAGTGAATTGTGCACGGATAAACCCGAACAAAGCCCGTTTTAAGTCCCTGAATAAACGCTTGGCACCAGCAAAAATCTTATCAGGCAACACTTTTCCGGTCATGCGGCCAAAGGTGTCCCAATCTTTACTGATGAAGAAAGTGCCCAACAGGGTGAAAAGGAGTGCTGTTGCTGTAGTTGGAAACCATCCGATGATCGTGGGGATGTTCTTCAAGAAAGCTTGAATGAAGCCGCTTACTCCGGTAGTGATGGATTCACCGATATTTTGGATATTCTTGAGGACTGTGTCTTGCTGTTCGATATCCAGATTATTGAACATGGCAGTTATTTGATTATATAAAGGAATGACGGTGGAAGCGATGTATGTTTCTATATAATCCACGATGGTTTCAATGTGTTTCGGGATGACTCCGGCAAGGTAATTGGTCCCTGAAATGATCTCGGTAACCAGTAAGGTGATAAGACCCGCAAATAAAAGGAAAATGAGTAAAAGGGAAACGAATACAGCCAACCCCCGTGGCAGCCTTGCTTTCCTTTCGAAAAAAGTGACCAAGGGATTCATCAAGAAAGCGATTATCAGGGCAATGATGAAGGGATATGTATATTTAGATAAATAAAACAAGGCTATTCCACCTGAAATTATCCCTCCGACGACCAGTAAAGAGCGAATGAAACGATACATATATACCGGATTCAAGTCATATCCTCCTTCAATCTTAAAGTTTGTATTATAATTGTAACGATGATGGAAAAGAAAGGAAAGATTCTTTCATCTTTCAGGTCAACTTTTTTCCGTCGTTGCATCGTTCCATAAATCATATTTCTCCTAGGCAACAGAGGAGTTTGTTATGTTAAAATAACAAAAACAGAAGGAAGAAGGTGAAGGGATATTGATCAACGGTCCTGTCGTATTTTTAATTCTGCTTGCAGCAATCGGTTGGTTCGGGAAAAATACCTCACTGATCATGGCTGCGGGTTTTCTTTTAAGCATGAAACTGATTGGTCTCGACGCTAAAGTGTTTCCATACCTGGAAGCGAAAGGCATCAACCTGGGCGTTACGATCATTACGATTTCCGTACTCATACCCATAGCAAACGGCGCAATAGGTTTCAAGGAACTCGGAGACGCGATAAAATCTCCTTATGCCTGGATTGCGCTTGCATCTGGAATAGCGGTTGCGCTCATAGCAAAAAATGGGATTACGCTCCTATCACATGATCCGCACATTACCACAGCTCTTGTTTTTGGGACGATTCTGGCGGTTGCATTGTTCAAAGGGGTGGCTGTTGGTCCATTAATCGGGGCGGGAATTGCTTATTTATGCATGCAGATCTTCAATTTTTTTAAATGAAGCGAGTCGCAAAGAGCAGAAAAGTCCGTCAGTACTGGGAATATAAATTTTCTATTTAATGTTTCGTTTATTCTGCTTTGTGACGTATTTTCAAAAAAACGTTTTGAATCGCATGAAAAAAAAGCAAGAGAATATGTAGCTAATTTTTCTAATAAAATAATAATTTTTTCACATTTTAAGTGCTTTTCATTCCCAAAAAAGTGTTTATTGTTTATAATAATCATGTAACTGCTCTGTTTTATTAAAATTGGGATTCAGAATATCATTGATATTTTTGAGGAATCTTAAAAAAAGATGTAGTTATTGAGCAAGCGCTCACTAGGAATAGCTACAAGCATTATTTTTAGAATTTCTTATTAAGATTATCGTACATTTTACTATTGGTGGGGTCATATTCTGTGAACGCTTTCAATACAAGATGTAGGTCTTCTGCTAAAAAATAGATGGTTGTTTACAATAGCTAATTTCTTGGAAGCGCTATATTTATACGCTAATAGCAAGGGCATAGGGGAATACTTAGGAAAAGGAGAGATTTAGTATGACAGCAACAAAAGGTCTTGAAGGTGTGGTAGCAACAACTTCATCAGTAAGCTCCATTATCGATGACACATTAACGTATGTAGGTTATGACATCGATGATTTGGCTTCAAACGCAACATTTGAGGAAGTAATCTATCTTTTATGGCACGGAGCTCTTCCGAACAAAAGCCAACTAGAAGAATTAACTAAACAACTTGCTGAAAATGCTGAAATTCCAGCTGAAGTGGTTAATCACTTCAAAACATACCCAATTGATAAAGTACATCCAATGGGAGCTCTTCGCACTGCAGTATCTCTTCTTGGTCTTTATGATGAAGAAGCAGATGTGATGAGTGAAGACGCTAACTATCGTAAAGCAATCCGCATCCAAGCTAAAATCCCTACATTGGTAACAACTTTCGCTCGCATCCGTCAAGGGAAAGAGGCTGTTGCGCCACGTACAGATTTAAGCTTTGCTGCTAACTTCTTATATATGTTAAGCGGTAACGAACCAACGGCAATCGAAGAAGAAGCATTCAATAAAGCGTTGGTCCTTCATGCTGACCATGAATTAAATGCATCTACATTCACTGCACGCGTTTGTGTGGCTACATTATCTGATATCTATTCTGGCGTAACTTCTGCTATCGGCGCTTTAAAAGGCCCACTTCACGGCGGAGCTAACGAACAAGTCATGAAAATGCTTACAGACATTGGTTCAGTTGAAAACGTTGAACCATATATCAATGAAAAATTAGCCAATAAAGAAAAAATCATGGGCTTTGGCCATCGTGTATACCGTAAAGGTGACCCTCGTGCTAAACACCTTAAAGAAATGTCACAAAAACTGACTGAACTAACTGGCCAACCGCAATATTATGATATGTCTATCAAAATTCATGAAATCGTAACCGGTCAAAAAAATCTTCCGCCGAATGTGGATTTCTATTCTGCTTCCGTATACCACAGTTTAGGTATCGAACATGACCTATTCACACCAATCTTTGCTGTAAGCCGTGCTTCAGGCTGGATCGCTCATATCCTTGAGCAATATTCAAACAACCGCCTTATCCGTCCGCGTGCAGAGTATGTTGGACCAGGTATGCAAAAATACGTACCGATTGAACAACGCTAATTAAAAGTTTTTCGAAAAATCATTTTTTATTTCATCGAATTTGTAGTAAATTAATAGATGTGAGTAAAAAAGGTTAGTGGCTCTGCACCATTTAATGGCAGGCCATCTAACCTTTGAATTTGAATCGGAGGTAAGAGACATGACACAAAGCCAAAAAATCACAGTAACTAATGGTGCTCTTAACGTACCAAACAACCCAATCGTTCCTTATATTGAGGGAGACGGAATCGGTCCCGATATCTGGGCTGCAGCATCCCGCGTTTTAGACGCAGCAGTTGAAAAAGCTTACAATGGCGAAAAGAAAATCGAATGGAAAGAAGTTTTGGCTGGACAAAAAGCATTTGACCAAACGGGCGAATGGCTTCCACAAGAAACTCTTGATGTCATTAACGAATATCTAATCGCTATTAAAGGACCTCTTACAACTCCAATCGGTGGCGGTATCCGCTCATTGAACGTTGCATTGCGTCAAGTGTTGGACTTATTCGTATGTCTTCGTCCAGTACGTTACTTTGAAGGTGTACCTTCACCAGTTAAACGTCCAGAAGATACTGACATGGTCATCTTCCGCGAAAACACTGAAGATATCTATGCTGGTATCGAATATGCAAAAGGTTCTGACGAAGCTAAGAAATTAATCGAATTCCTACAAAATGAATTCAGTGTTCAAAATATTCGTTTCCCTGAAACTTCAGGTATCGGAATTAAACCGATTTCCGAAGAAGGAACAAAACGTCTTGTTCGCGCTGCACTTAACTATGCGATCAAAGAAGGCCGTAAATCATTAACGCTTGTTCATAAAGGTAACATCATGAAATTCACGGAAGGTGCATTCAAAACTTGGGGTTATGAAGTTGCAGAACAAGAATTCGCCGATAAAGTGTTCACATGGAACCAATATGACAAAATTAAAGATGCTGAAGGCACTGAAGCTGCTAACAAAGCACAATCTGCTGCTGAAGCTGAAGGAAAAATCATCGTTAAAGATTCCATTGCTGATATCTTCTTACAACAAATCCTGACTCGTCCTAAAGAGTTTGATGTTGTTGCAACAATGAACTTGAACGGAGATTACATTTCTGATGCATTAGCTGCACAAGTTGGCGGAATCGGTATCGCTCCAGGAGCAAACATCAACTACGAAACTGGACATGCCATCTTCGAAGCAACTCACGGAACAGCACCAAAATATGCTGGTCTTGATAAAGTTAACCCATCTTCAGTCCTTCTTTCAGGCGTTCTTTTACTTGAGCACCTTGGCTGGAATGAAGCTGCAAACAGCATCACAAAATCAGTGGAACAAACAATCGCTTCTAAAGTTGTTACATATGACTTTGCCCGCCTAATGGAAGGTGCAACAGAAGTTAAATGTTCTGAGTTCGCAGACGAGCTTATCAAAAACCTTAAATAATTCATTTTATATGCTTTCTGGAAAAGTGCCTGAACGGGCTGCTTTTCCAGAAGGCTTATATATTATTTTCATGAGGATGTTAAAAGTATTCCAAAAGTATGTATATATTTTAAGGAGGAAATAACATGTCTAAACGCAAAAAAATCACTGTGGTAGGTGCTGGGTTCACTGGTGCTACAGCAGCATTCCTAGCAGCTCAAAAAGAACTTGGTGATATCGTTTTAGTTGATATTCCGCAAGCTGAAAACCCTACAAAGGGCAAAGCTCTTGATATGGCGGAAGCAGGACCTGTTCTAGGTTTTGATGCTAACATCATCGGTACATCAGACTATGCAGAAACAGCTGATTCCGATGTAGTGATCATCACTGCCGGAATTGCCCGTAAGCCCGGCATGAGCCGTGACGACTTAGTTCAAACTAACCAAAAGGTTATGAAATCAGTAACTAAAGAAGTAGTTAAATATTCCCCTAATACAACAATCATCGTTTTGACTAACCCTGTAGATGCAATGACTTACACTGTATACAAAGAATCGGGTTTCCCAAAAGAACGCGTTATCGGACAATCGGGTGTTCTTGATACAGCCCGCTTCCGCACTTTCGTAGCTCAAGAATTAAACTTATCCGTTAAAGATGTAACTGGTTTCGTACTTGGCGGACACGGAGACGATATGGTTCCTCTGGTACGTTACTCTTATGCTGGCGGAATTCCTTTGGAAACTTTGATCCCTCAAGATCGTTTAGAAGCAATAGTAGCTCGTACCCGCACTGGCGGCGGAGAAATCGTAAACCTTCTAGGAAACGGAAGCGCCTATTATGCACCAGCTGCATCGCTAGTGGAAATGGCTGAAGCGATCCTTAAAGATCAGCGTCGCGTTCTTCCATCCATTGCGTATCTTGAAGGCGAATACGGATTTGAAGGTATCTACCTTGGAGTGCCGACTGTACTAGGTGCACACGGTATTGAACAAATCATCGAACTTGAATTGACTGAAGCTGAAAAAGCTGCACTTTCAAAATCAGTTGAATCGGTTAAAGCAGTGATGCAAGTCCTTCAATAATAGATCATGACCACTGTCCGGATTTTGGAAGAAAAGGCCGAAGCCTATTTCCAACTCCGGGCAGTTTTTTTATCCGCTGTAAAGACCACTTTAACTATCCGTGGACTTATAAACTCCCTGCTGCAGATAAGAATAACTTTCTTTCCGTTTTTTTATGTGTAAATTTCATATAATATTCTTTATAATGGAATTGGATGAGTAGACCAAGAATTGGTCTTTTGGGTAATACATAATTCAGGAGGATCTAATGTCAAAGAAAATTCTCGTAGTGGATGATGAACAATCAATAGTTACCTTACTTCAGTACAATTTAGAACAATCAGGCTATTCGGTAATCACAGCTTTGGATGGAGAACAAGGGCTGGAAGCTGCCGTGGATATACGCCCCGATTTAGTCGTATTGGATTTGATGCTTCCCAAAATGGACGGGCTTGAAGTATGTAAGCAGCTTCGACAGCAAAAAATCAATATACCGATCTTGATGCTGACAGCTAAGGACGATGAATTTGACAAGGTGCTGGGACTTGAACTAGGGGCGGATGATTACTTGACCAAGCCATTTAGCCCTAGGGAGGTAGTTGCCCGGATTAAAGCGATTTTAAGAAGATCCCAGTTACAATCGAACGGCAGCGAGTCAAGTCAGGATCAGGAAGATGGTCTCTTGAAATTAGGGGAATTGAAAGTGTTCCCGGAACGATACGAAGCATTCTTTGATGAACAGCAATTAGAATTGACTCCAAAGGAATTTGAATTACTTTTATACTTGGCGAAGAATAAAGGAAGAGTGCTGACCAGGGATCAACTGCTCAGTGCGGTATGGAATTATGATTTCGCGGGAGACTCACGGATCGTCGATGTCCATATTAGCCATCTTCGTGAAAAAATAGAGAAAGATACAAAAAAACCACTCTATATTAAAACGATAAGGGGCTTAGGGTATAAGCTTGAGGAGCCTAAAAAAGAATGACGACCTATCGTAAAAAGCTCTTATATACCCTCATCACATTGGTGATGGTCGTCCTGATGGCCGTGGGCTTTTTATTAGGGCACTTGTTCAAAAGTTATTATATAAAAACGTTCAATGAGCGTATACAGAATGAAACATTTTTCATTTCTACATATATTCAGGAACATGGCGGGATCGAGTCCTTTTTGGAAAAAGGGAAGACGGCAAAACTTACACCCCTTTTAGATTCGAATTTAACCATTCTTTCCACGAATGGGGAAATATTATACGATTCCACATCATCCAATGAAATACTTAAAAGCCATGCCAATGTCCTTCGTAAAATAACTTTGGAAAAAGGGCTTAAGCATGGGGAAGGGTATGAAGTGGTCGAAGGGGAAGCGGACGTTCATTATTATTGGAAGACGGTTGAAAAGAATGGAGAAATTGAAGGCTTTGTCGTTCATAGCAATGAAATAGAGGCCATCCATCAAGTGAATAAACAAATGTGGCAAATATTGATCATTTGTTTAGGGGTTGCCTTGATCATCATTCTCATGCTTGCGAGCAAAATCACTTCATACTATACCCGTCCGATCGAGGAGGCGACGATGGCAGCCATTGAACTGGCAAAAGGGAATTATGGAACCCGGACATTCGGGCGGCATTCCGATGAAACGGGAATGCTGACAACTTCCTTGAACATATTGGCGAGGAATCTTCAGGAAACAGAGATAGCGAGTAAAATGAATCAGGATCGTTTGGAAACACTTGTTGAAAATATCGGGAGTGGTGTCTTGCTGATAGACAACAAAGGGTATACCACCTTAATCAACCGGGAATTCAAGAAAAGTTTCCATGTGAATTCCGCTACATTTTTGTTTCAGGAATATTATTCAGTCATTAAAGATCAGCAAGTGATAGCCATCATCGAAGAGATCTTTCGAACGGAAAAAACGATTAAACGGCAGGTGAAGATACCGCTTTCCATAGAACGTAAGCATTTTGAGATTTACGGGGCCCCCATAATCGGGAATCATGATGAATGGAAAGGGATCCTCCTCATTTTCCATGATATCACCGAATTGAAAAGGCTCGAGCAGATGCGGAAGGATTTCGTGGCTAATGTTTCCCATGAATTGAGAACCCCGATCACTTCCATCAAAGGCTTTTCTGAAACATTATTAGACGGCGCCTTAAAAGACGAAAAGACCTTAAAGCACTTTTTATCGATTATCCTGAAAGAAAGTGATCGGCTGCAAGAACTCATTCAGGAGCTTCTGAATTTATCCAAGATGGAGCAACAGGAATTCGTTTTAAACGCAGGGGTTGTGGATATTACGAAAGTGCTTGGCGAAATACAAGAGATGCTTATAGGTAAACTGAAGGAAAAAGAAGTATCCCTTGAAATTAAGGCATCACAGGAACCAGTATTCATTGAAGGGGAATCTGACAGGATCAAACAAGTTTTCATCAATTTGATTACGAACGCATTGACCTATACTCCAAATGGCGGCAGGGTCACCGTTGATATCCTTGAAAATGAACAGACGGTCGATATTGCCGTTCAAGACAGCGGGATCGGCATCGAGGAAAAAGAATTGCCGAGGATCTTTGAACGATTTTATCGGATCGATAAGGCGAGGAGCCGCGATTCAGGAGGAACGGGCATTGGACTGGCAATCGTCAAGCATATAATAGAAGTACATAAAGGTAAAATCAATGTGGAAAGCACACCTGGAACCGGGACGACCTTTACAGTCACTTTAAATAAAAGTTTAAAAGGACAAATGTAGCGGGTTTCTTATTTACATGTCCTTTACAATTCCTTAAAACGGACTTCATAATGCAGGGGTACAATGGTTGTACAACCCCTCATCCAAGGAGTTAAACATTGACAGAGACATAGTCTCTGTCTTTAATTTTGGCTATGTTCCCCGGGAACCATTCATCTATCCTATTTTTCTAGGAAAATATTTGATTTTCATGAAACTTTAGGCCCTTTCTTGCGTAAATAAGATATAACGGCAAAGAAGGGGTGATATATATCGTTAGCTTAAAAAGGATATATACGATTACAGGACTTGTCTTTCTCATTTTAATTTTAGGTGTAGTTGCGGTATCGACCTGGTACACGGTGGATGAATCCGATCAAGCTGTCATAATGACATTTGGTAAAGTGGAGCAGACGATAACGGAACCAGGACTTCACTTTAAACTGCCTTGGCCTATTCAATCGGTCGAGAAATTATCCAAAGAAACATTCAGTCTTAAATTTGGATATAAGGAAGAGGATGGAGAGGTGACGGATTACCCGAGTGAGACCAAAATGATTACGGGTGATGAAAATATTGTACTGGCCGACCTGGTGGTTCAGTGGAAAATCACCGACCCTCCAAAATATCTATACAATGCAGATGATCCAGAAAAAATATTATTCGATACGACTTCAGCTGCATTGCGGAGCATTATCGGCAGCACGAAAATCGATGATGCCCTTACATCCGGTAAAGCGCAAATCGAAGCGGATGTACGCGATTTATTGTCTCAGCTAATGGAGAAATATGATGTCGGGATTTCCATATCTGCGGTTAAACTCCAGGACGTGGAATTACCGAATGAAGAAGTGCGGAAAGCATTCACCAATGTAACGGATGCCCGTGAAACGGCGAATACGAAAATCAACGAAGCGGATAAATATGAAAATAAACGTATGAATGAAGCGGAAGGGGAAAAAGATGCCCTCATTTCCCAGGCTAATGGGGATAAAGCCGCCCGTACGGAAGCTGCCCGCGGAGATGTAGCGGTCTTTGAAAAATTACTCAGTGAGTATAAGGGAAATAAGGGGATTACGAAGGACCGCCTTATGATTGAGACCCTTGAGGAAGTATTGCCGAATGCAGAGATTTATATTATGAATGATGATGGAAACACAATGAAGTACTTGCCGCTTCGCTCCCTTGAAAAGGAGGAAACGAAAAAAACTCCTGCCCTTGATGATGCCACTATACCTGAAGAAGAAACGAAAAAAGGGAATGTAGCGGAAGAAAAAGCGACAGGGGAAGGGGGCACTAAACAATGAGCGGAAAAATAATAGATTTCTCTGAGCTGAAAAAAGGTGATTTTCATTGGAGGGGCTATATGAGAATCGGCATTTTCCTGATTATTTTCATCATGTTGCTGCTGATCATCCTCACCAATGTATATATCGTCAAAGAGGGCGAATACAAAGTCGTCCGCCAATTCGGTGAGGTGGTAAGGATCGATAAGACCCCGGGATTGAAGGCGAAGGTGCCATTCATTCAGAGTGTCGAGACCTTGCCGAAGTATCAGATGAGTTCTGATGTTTCCGAAGCGGAAATCAATACGAAAGATAAAAAGCGGATGCTGATCGATAACTATGCAGTTTGGAGAATTGAAGATCCGAAGAAATTGATTACAAATGCAAGGACACTTGAGAATGCCGAAACGAAAATGGAAGAGTTCATCTATTCGGCAGTTCGTTCAGAGCTGGGCCAGCTGAATTATGATGAAATCATCAACGATGAGAAGTCATCCCGTGGAAGTTTAAACGACCGCATAACGGAAAAAGTCAACGATCTGCTGCAAAAGGACAATTATGGCATCAGCTTGACGGATGTCCGGATAAAGCGGACTGACTTGCCGGCCGAAAATGAAGCATCCGTCTTCAAGAGGATGATTTCCGAACGGGAATCGAAAGCGCAGGAATATCTATCCAAAGGTGATGCGAAGAAAAACCGTATCATTGCGGATACTGATCGGAAAGTGAAAGAATTGCTCTCGACTGCAGAGGCCGATGCAGAAGTGATCAGGGCTGAAGGAGAAGGGGAAGCAGCGAAAATCTATAATAAGTCGTTTTCCAAAGACCCTGAATTCTATAAACTATACCGGACTCTTGAATCCTACAAAAAAACGATTGGAGATCAAACGGTCATCGTTCTGCCTTCAGATTCCCCTTATGCCAGTTTGTTAATGGGAAATACTAAATAACCGCGTAGCCGTCATTTTTCTTTCCGCTTCTACTCATGGTAGAATAGAGAGAGAAAATGAACGGCTTTTTGCGTTTTAATATAGAAGCTAAAATTACATAAACCTGTATGACTGGAGGAAGACGGATTTGGATAAAAAGTTAGTACTCATAGATGGAAACAGCATTGCATACCGTGCGTTTTTTGCGCTTCCGCTCTTGAATAATGATAAGGGTGTCCATACGAATTCCGTGTACGGATTCACCATGATGCTCAACCGCATTCTTGAAGAAGAAAAGCCAACGCACATACTTGTGGCATTCGATGCGGGTAAAACGACATTCAGGCATGCATCATTTAAAGAATATAAGGGAGGGCGCCAAAAAACGCCGCCAGAATTATCTGAGCAATTCCCTTTCATTCGCGAGCTGCTCGATTGTTTTCAAATAAAAAGGTATGAACTGGAGAACTACGAAGCCGATGATATTATCGGTACGCTATCATTACAAGCGGAAAAAGATGGCTTTGAAGTGAAGGTCATTTCCGGTGATAAGGATTTAACACAATTATCCTCCCCTAGTACGACGGTTTCGATCACGAAAAAGGGGATTACTGAAATTGAAGAATACACTCCTAAGCATATACATGAAAAATACGGTCTTTCCCCTTTACAGATCATTGATTTAAAAGGGCTGATGGGGGATGCCTCCGACAATATTCCCGGTATACCGGGTGTTGGTGAAAAGACGGCCCTTAAATTATTGCATCAATTTGAAACGGTTGAAAACCTGCTGCAGTCGATTGATGAGGTAAGCGGACAAAAATTGAAAGAGAAAATAGAAGAACATAAAGACTTGGCCCTGTTAAGCAAAGAGCTGGCTACAATCACGAGGGAAGCGCCACTGGAAGTTTCCGTGCACGAGACCGAGTACACTGGCATGGATCAGGAGCGAGTCATCTCGTTCTATAAAGAGCTTGGCTTCTCGACTTTGCTTGATAAATTGGATGTAACGGAAAGTGTACCGCTTGAACAGGAGAAAATAGAGGTGCATACGGCTGAAATGACAGAAGGTATGTTTGCAGATGAAAGTGCATTGTATGTTGAAATTTTAGAAGATAATTATCATCGTGCAGATATAATCGGGATTGCCATCAGTAATGAGCAAGGTCATTTTTACTTCCATGGAGATGATGCTCTGAATTCCGGCGCATTTAAATCCTGGGCAGAGGATGAAACAAAAAAGAAGACGGTTTTCGATGCTAAGCGTACGGTTGTGGCATTGCGTCATCGAGGAGTAGAAATAAAAGGCATCGATTTTGATGTGTTTTTAGCATCCTATATCCTGGATCCGGCAGAGTCAGTGGACGAAGTCGCAGAAATCACGAAAACTCAAGGGGCTATCCGGCTTGAAACGGATGATGTTTTTTATGGAAAAGGTGCAAAACGCAAGATACCTGAGGAAGCGGAATTGAGGGAGCATATTGCCAGAAAATCGAAGGCGATCCTTTCTCTGAAAGAACCAATGATTGATAAGCTGCAAGAGTTCGAGCAACTTCACCTATTTACGGAACTGGAGCTGCCTCTGTCGATCATCCTGGCCAATATGGAATGGCAGGGAATCAAGGTGGATATAGGCCGACTGAAAAACATGGGACAGGAATTGGCCATTCGCTTAAGAAACATCGAAGCCCGTATCTTTGATTTGGCTGGAGAGGCTTTCAATATCAATTCACCTAAACAGCTAGGGGCCATCCTGTTTGAAAAGTTGGAGCTACCGGTCATGAAGAAAACCAAAACAGGTTATTCGACGTCAGCCGATGTGCTGGAGAAACTGGAGAGCAAGCACGATATCGTTAAGGAAATACTCCTGTATCGCCAACTTGGTAAGCTGCAATCCACTTATATTGAAGGGTTGCTTAAAGTGGTCAATGGCATGACGGACAAGGTGCATACGCGGTTCAACCAAGCATTGACCCAGACCGGCCGGTTAAGTTCTACAGATCCCAACCTTCAGAATATCCCGATCAGACTGGAAGAAGGAAGGAAAATCAGGCAGGCCTTCATTCCTTCCGAAAGGGATTGGATCATTTTTGCTGCCGACTACTCTCAGATCGAGTTACGCGTCCTGGCGCATATCGCCAATGACAGCGGATTGGTGGAAGCATTCCAGGCAGGGATGGACATCCATACGAGGACAGCAATGGATGTATTTCATGTATCGGCAGAGCAGGTCACTTCGAACATGAGGCGCCAGGCCAAAGCGGTCAACTTCGGAATCGTTTATGGTATAAGTGACTACGGACTATCGCAAAGTCTTGGCATCACGAGAAAAGAAGCCGGAGAGTTCATCGAGAAGTATTTAAGAAGCTTTCCTGGTGTTCAGGAGTATATGGAAGAAAGTATACATGAAGCCCGACAAAAGGGGTATAGCACGACTCTAATGCAAAGAAGGCGCTATATACCTGAGATAACAAGCAGGAATTTCAACATCAGGAGCTTTGCCGAACGGACAGCGATGAACACGCCGATTCAAGGCAGTGCCGCGGATATCATCAAGCTTGCCATGATTAACATGAATAGGCGCCTGAAAAAGGAAGGGCTTAAAACGAGAATGCTTCTTCAAGTGCATGATGAATTGATTTTTGAAACTCCTCCTGAGGAACTCGAAATCCTTAAAGTGATCGTTCCGGAGGAAATGGAAAATGCCATTGAATTGAATGTGCCCCTTAAAGTGGATTATGCTTTCGGGCCAACATGGTTTGATGCCAAATAATAAAAAGATAGGTGATTGCAATGCCAGAACTTCCAGAAGTGGAAACAGTCAGAAGAACGTTAGAACAGCTCGTACTTGGAAAAGAGATCAAGGAAGTGTCCGTTTTCTGGCCAAAGATCATCAAAGCGCCTGAGCCAGTCGAACAGTTTCAGGATGCTTTAAGAGGGCAGACGATCCAGGCAATAGGCCGTCGGGGCAAGTTCCTCATTTTTACTTTGGATGATTATTCGATGGTTTCGCATTTAAGGATGGAGGGGAAATACGGCGTCCATCCAAAAGAGGAGCCGTATGATAAGCATACACATGTGATCTTCACTTTCACGGATGGCAGTGAACTTCGGTACAGGGATGTCCGGAAATTCGGAACGATGCATCTATTTGCAAAAGGGGAAGAACGTGAGCGGTTGCCCCTGTTGCACTTAGGGCCTGAACCTTTATCTGAAGATTTTACTGTCGAGGGGCTTAGTGCGAAGTTGGCAAGGACCAACAGGAAAATCAAGCCCGTTCTCCTTGATCAAACGGTTGTCGTTGGGATCGGGAATATATATGTGGACGAGTCGTTATTCCGTTCCGGTATCCATCCTGAGAGAATTGCATCTTCCCTCTCATTGGAGGAAATCAAAACGTTGCATGCGGAAATCATCGCAACGTTGAGAGAAGCTGTGGAAAAAGGCGGTAGTACGATCCGTTCATACATTAATTCCCAAGGGCAGATTGGCATGTTTCAGTTGGAACTGAATGTTTATGGACGAAAGGGCGAAAACTGCAAATCATGCGGCACACCCCTTGAAAAACTGGTTGTTGCAGGACGCGGCACACATATTTGCCCGTTATGCCAGCCTCTAAAATAGGTAATGTTTTTTCAAACACATCGGATGGGCTCCTTCCATATACTAGGGTAGCAACGAGAATGGAAGGAGTAATATTCCGATGTGGCTACAAATTATTTTTCTCGCTTTTGCAGTTAGTATTGACGGGTTTGGCGTAGGTTTGACATTCGGTATGCGGAAGATGAAAATCCCCTTAAGGTCAATAGCGGTCATCTCAGTTTGTTCTGCATTGAGTTTAGGTATAGCGATGGTCATCGGACAATTCATCAGTCAGCTCATATCTATCGGGGCTGCTGAAAAAACGGGTGGCATCATCCTCATTTTTCTTGGAGCCTGGATGGTGTACCAGTATTTTAAGCCTGAAAAAGATCTAAAAGATGATAGATACCATGAAAAGATCATCTTTAATTTTGAAATTAAGTCACTTGGGGTAGCCATTAATATTTTACAAAAACCATTGAATGCCGATTTTGATAAATCAGGTACGATAACGGGTGTTGAAGCCCTTGTTCTGGGGTTCGCACTCTCGCTGGATGCGTTCGGGGCCGGAGTTGGTGCGGCTATGATCGGGATTTCACCGATTATCCTTGCAGGGTGCATCGCTAGTATGAGTTCGATTTTCATTTGGAGCGGTCTTCAAAGCGGGAAATTGCTTTCGAATAATAAACTTGTCCAGCATTTGACCTTTCTTCCAGGTGTACTATTGATTCTCATCGGTTTATTCAAATTATGAAACATGGTTAAAAGGGGGAGCTTATGGGACAAATCATCGGAATCACCGGAGGCATCGCCAGTGGGAAAAGCAGTGTCAGCCTCTATCTACAGGAATTAGGATTCACGATTGTCGATGCAGATATGGCTTCCCGTGCTGTCGTTGAGCCAGGTGAGGAAGCCTATCATCAAGTTGTGAAGGCATTTGGTGAAGATATCTTATTGGCGGATGGGAATATAGATCGCGTAAAGCTCGGATCGATCATATTCCATGATGAGGAAAAGAGATTGCTATTGAATGGCATCGTGCATCCTGCCGTCAGGAATTGGATGCGCCTTAAAACGGAAACGGCACTATCATCAGGGGAAGAAACGGTGTTCATGGATATTCCGCTCCTGTTCGAAAGCAAGCTGACATCCATGGTGGAAAAGACGCTTTTGGTATATGTGGATGAGCAAGTTCAATTGCAACGTTTAATGAAAAGGAATGGTCTTTCGGAGACGGAGGCACTTGCACGGATCAATTCGCAAATGCCCTTGGCCGATAAAAAGGCTTTAGCGGATGCCGTCATCGATAATAACGGGGACATTGATGAAACGAAGAGGCAAGTGAAGTCCATACTTAGCGAATGGCATGTCATATAATTATGCTGAAAAGAAGAAACCGGCAGGTTTCTTCTTTTTATGTTGAAAAAATGAGAACAATCCGCATTTTTATTAGCACAATACCATTGAATTATGTTATACTAATTACATGAGAAGGGTAATAAGTATAACACTAATATTTTCTGGAGGGTCCGAACAATGAATTCAAGAATAGCGATTAACGGATTTGGGAGAATTGGAAGAATGGTTTTCCGAAAGGCCATATTAGATGAGAGTTTGGACATTGTTGCCATTAATGCAAGCTATCCAGCTGAAACTTTAGCACACTTACTAAAATATGATACGATACATGGTAAATTCGACGGTATCATTATAGCGGAAGATGATTCACTTGTAGTGAATGGCCGCCGAGTAAAACTAATAAATAACCGCGATCCAAAGCTATTGCCTTGGAGAGAGATGAAAATAGATATTGTAATTGAAGCCACGGGCAAATTCAATGATCGTTCTAAAGCGGCTCTTCATTTGGATGCAGGAGCAAAAAGAGTTATTTTATCAGCGCCGGGCAAAAATGAAGACGTTACCATTGTAATGGGAGTAAATCAGGAAGTGCTGGAAATTGACAAGCATTTCGTCATATCCAATGCATCGTGTACAACCAACTGTCTTGGACCGGTTGCAAAAGTGCTTGATGAAAAATTCGGCATAAACAACGGTTTAATGACAACGATACATTCTTATACAAATGATCAAAATAATATCGATAACCCGCACAAGGACTTAAGACGTGCCCGTGCCGCTGCAGAAAGCATCATTCCTACGACTACAGGAGCTGCAAAAGCCATTTCGCTAGTGTTGCCGCAATTAAAAGGCAAGCTTCATGGTATGGCAATACGCGTACCGACACCTAACGTATCTTTAGTCGATCTTGTTGTGGATTTAAACTGTGATGTCACGATTGATGAAGTGAACCAAGCCTTCATCGATGCTTCAGAAAATGAACTCAAAGGAATTATGGAATTCACGATGGAACCTTTAGTTTCCAGTGATTTCAAAACGAATCCTCATTCTGCAATCATCGATGGTTTGACGACGATGATGATTGGGGACAGGAAAGTGAAAGTCCTTGCATGGTATGATAATGAGTGGGGTTACTCCAACCGGGTAGTGGACCTTGTGAAATTGGTTGGATCCGAGTTGAAAAAAACTTCCGAAGTCGAATTATCAGTCAAATAATGAAGAAATCGAGCCTGCTAAAATTTTTTAGCGGGCTATTTTTAATTCTGTGATTAATCAAATTCTGGCTGCTTTATGGCACTGAATAAACAAGTAACAGAATTTTCTCTTCTTTTGAACCTTTGCTATATCCCCATTACATATAAAGTTTATCTACCCGAAAATTCAATTTGGAGTTGCAAAAAAAATTCAAACCATATATACTATGAATCGTGAACTTCTTCAAAAGAGGTTTGCATGATGGCTACTTAAAGGGTTAGGACCTCTTTGGACTAACTTTCCCCCGTGGTAGTTATCAGAACTTATTTTTAAATCATGGTAAGGGGGAAGCTTAATATGGAAACAGCTTACACTATGGAAACAATGGGTAGACATGTCATCTCTGAACTTTGGGGTTGTGACTTTGAAAAACTGAACAATATCGATTTAATTGAAAAGATTTTTGTTGATGCTGCTTTGAAATCAGGTGCTGAGGTACGAGAAGTTGCCTTTCACAAATTTGCTCCACAAGGGGTCAGCGGGGTTGTCATCATTTCTGAATCACACTTAACGATTCACAGTTTTCCAGAACACGGCTATGCGAGCATCGATGTCTATACATGCGGTAACTTGGATCCGAATATTGCGGCAGATTATATTGCAGAAGCTTTGAATGCGCAAACACGTGAAAACATAGAATTACCACGTGGATTAGGTCCTGTACAAATGAAAAAAGCCAATATAAGTGCCCTATAAAAAACACGTATACACAGAGATGCCATGGGTGCATCTCTTTTTTAATGCAATGAATCGGCAGTCTGCTCCGCTTTAGAGGAGAGGATTGCCTTATAGCACAAAGACCTAGGCAACGGTGCTTCAAGGGCTGAACAAAAAGTGCCTGCTGCTGGAAGTTACACTTTTTACTTGTACTGGCCGTTCCTTTTAATATAAGATTAAGATAGAGAAGTAATTCCTTGGGGAACATTTAGATAGGGGAGTCCTACATAAAATACGGAGCTGATAATGATGAAATGCCCATCATGTCAATATAACGGAACAAGAGTGCTCGATTCCAGGCCAGTCGATGAAAGTAAATCGATTCGACGACGCCGTGAATGTGAGGCATGTAGTTTTCGGTTCACGACATTTGAAAAGGTGGAGGAAACACCGCTTATTGTAGTGAAAAAGGGCGGTACACGGGAAGAGTTCAGTCGTGATAAAATCCTGCGTGGCTTAATCAGGGCTTGCGAAAAACGTCCGGTTCCCTTGAAGGAACTAGAGCAAATTACCAGTTATGTAGAAAAAGAACTACGCAACCAGGGCATATCGGAAGTGAAAAGCGACAGTGTCGGCGAAATGGTAATGGACAAGCTGGCAGAAGTCGATGAGGTTGCCTATGTAAGGTTCGCATCCGTCTATCGGCAATTTAAAGATATCAATGTCTTTATTGATGAATTGAAAGATTTAATAAATAAAGAAAGAAAGTAGAGCTGAAGATTTACTTTGGCTCTTTTTTCACTACATCTTTTGAAAGGTTTGAATGGAGATGTCAATGCATTGGCAAGAATTGCTCCCAGCGGATTCATATTTGGTCTCATCTGCGGGGCTGCTTCATGATTATGATCGGAAAATACTTACCCGACTATATCAACCTCTTATTGGACCTATCTGCATAAGCCTATATATGACGTTATGGAGTGAGTTGGAGGAAAACAGGCTATGGTCGGAAACCTCCTCGCATTATCAATTAATGAATACCATCGGCCTTAAGTTAGGTGATATTTACGAAGCACGCCTTTTACTTGAGGGAATCGGCCTGTTGAATGTATATAAGAAATCGAATAATGAAACGAAGGAATTTATCTATGAGTTAAACCCGCCGCTTTCCCCCCAGCAGTTTTTCACGGATGGAATGCTGAATATTTACTTATACAAAAAAATCGGTAAAGCGCAATTCAATCGGTTAAAAAGGTTCTTTTGTGATGACCATATCTTAACCGATCAATATGAAGGTGTGACTAAATCTTTTGCGGAAGTATTCTCATCAGATCATTTGGACTCTTTATATGTAACGGATGAAGCGAAAAACGAATGGAAACCGATGCCTGAACAGCAATTCATCGATCGGGCGGAAGGCGTCGAGCCATCGGGATTTGACGACTTATTTGATTTTGACCTGCTATTTGCCGGAATGAAATCCTCGATCGTGCCGAAAAAGGCCTTTACTACGAAAATGAAAAGTACGATTGCCAAACTTGCCTTTTTATATGGGATTGATCCGCTGGAAATGCAAAAACTAGTAATGGATGCCGTTTCATTGGATGATGAGATCGATGAGGAAGTACTTAGAAAGGCGGCAAGGGACTGGTATCAGATTGAACGGCAGGCTGATATGCCTTCACTTGTCAATCGGGTGCAGCCAATTCGTGAACGGACACAAAAAGAAGAACCGAAAACACAGGAACAAGAGTTAATCCGTCATTTGGAGACGATTTCTCCAAGGGAGCGGCTGATGCAATTGTCTGGCGGTGCAGAGCCATCAAGCAGTGATTTGAAAGTGGTTGAGGGCGTGATGATCAATCAAAAGCTTAATCCTGGTGTCGTTAATGTCTTGATTGAATATGTCATGCTCAAAACGGATATGAAGTTTACGAAGGGGTATGTGGAAAAGCTGGCGGGCCATTGGGCACGGCTGAAGGTCTCTACTGTCGTCGAGGCTATGGAATTAGCTAAAAATGAACATAGGAAATACCAGGACTGGGCTCAAGGAAGCAGGAATGCTAAGGGCAGCAGCCGAAAAAAAGCGATACGGGAAGAAGTGGTTCCGGAGTGGCTTGAGAAAAAAGAAGAAGTCCAGCAGGAGCAGAATGCAGATCAGCCTGAATTGAACGCCCAGAAACGCGAGCTTCAGGAGAGATGGAAGCAGTGGAAAGCAGGAGGTGAAATGAACGATGGAAAAGATTAATAGATCCCTTAATAAATTGGCCAATACAAATCAATTTCAACAGCGATATGAAAAGCTTAAACAGGAGATTTTTGAAGACGAACAAGTGCGGTTATTTTTGAATGCCAACAGTTCGACGGTCACGAAGGAAATGATTGATAAAAATTTGGGGAAGCTTTATGAGTTCACTTCACAAAGCAATAAGTGTGATAAATGTCCAAGCTTGAATGGCTGCATCAATATGATGCAAGGGTATTATCCCAAATTGGTGGTTCAAGGGAAGGCCCTGAACCTGCATTATGAAATCTGCCCGCGGAAATTGGCAGAGGATGAAAAGCGGAAACGTGAAAAATTGATCCGCAGCCTATATGTACCGAAGGATATTTTAAAGGCGACCATTGAGGACTTTACCCAGACGGATAATGAAAACAAACGCTTGGATGTTTTAAGTAAGGCGATTTCGTTCATTATGGAATATGAGCCAGGTAAAAGGCAAAAAGGCTTATATATATATGGGAAATTCGGTGTTGGGAAAACGTACTTATTAGGTGCGATTGCCAATGAACTTGCAGAAAGGCAAATTTCCTCCCTTATTGTCTATGTCCCTGACTACTTGAGGGAACTTAAGGGATCGATAGGTGATAATACGGTCAATGAAAAAATCGAGATGGTGAAAATGGCACCTGTCCTCATGCTGGATGATATTGGAGCGGAGTCCATGACGAGCTGGGGACGCGATGAGGTTTTTGGCCCGATTTTGCAATTTAGGATGCTGGAAAACCTGCCGACGTTTTTCACTTCGAATTTTGACTTGAATGGCCTGGAGAACCACCTAACCTTTTCACAGCGTGGTGAGAAGGAAGAAGTGAAGGCGGCCAGAGTACTGGAAAGAATTCAATATTTGGCGGAGCCGGTCAAGCTTGATGGCGTGAATCGGAGAAGATGAAGAAAAGTGGTCTCTTAACGGAGGTCACTTTTTTCTTCTTACAAGGCCCATCCTACTTCTAAACACGCCCCCATCCCCATATACATGAAAAAAGAAGCAAGGGGGAAGGGGGGATGTCGTAGTGCAAATTTCGTTTCAAAACGATTCAGAGGCATTGAAATTACTGAATTTCGTTTCTGTCCATCCACTGGGGGCAGAATTTCAAGCATACATTCGAATTCTTCCGCAACAAGGCATGCATGTGGATATGACGAAGTCTTCAGGTGACAAATGGCTAATTCTGCTTCGTGATGCATTTCATTCTTTTTTATTGGAAGAAAAGACGTTGCCTGTTCTGGAGCAAATAATAGTCGGTAAATTTTTTTATAGGGAACGGGAAGAAATTGAAGCCATCATCGAAATTGCATCATCAATCATCGAGGTGGAAAGAGCCAGGAATCAAGATGAAGCATTCAGTACGGAAAAACGATTGATTGAGGAAGGACTTCAAAGCATCTTGGCTGGAAAGGTATCTTTTTCATTCGATTCTTTTACGACCTTCCGTTTAAAATCATTTCAGCACACTTTGGAAAAGTATGTCGTCAAGGCGATTGACGAATACAAGCTGGAACAGGACTATCAAAATTTCATTGCTACACTCCGTGATTGCCTTCATGGGCAGGAGTCGAAAATAAGAAAGCTTCACCTGGTCAACCGGGATGGTTTTCATTTCTATGATCAGAAATTCAGCAAACTCGACCGTCCAAAAATCAATAGTTTGATCGACAGGAGGCTTCTTGCCAAAAGTTCACTTTTTCTCGATACGGTGATACTTGCCCCACTTTTATCGATTGCTCCTGAAAACTTGTGCATCTATACCGATGACAAGGAAGAGGGGCTGATTCAGACCATTTCAAGGATTTTCGAAGAACGGGCGACTGTCCTGCCACTTTCGTCATTTTCTATGCATTTGAATGATCTTTCATGGAAAAAAGAAAATTAACCTTGATTTTCCCCGTATAACAAATTATAATTTCCTACATACTATTAAAAAACTAAAAGTTATGATGAGGACAAGGGTATTCTAGTCGCCGATTATCAGAGAGGGGAGCCAACAGGCTGTAAGCTTCCTATTCGCATGGAACACTTACCACCTTTAAACTTCGGCTCGGAAAGCAGGCATTATGCGATTATGAGCTGACGGGAAGCTGCCGTTACCAAGTTACAAGTGCCATTTTGCCGTGAAAAGCAAGCTGGAACGAGGGTGGAACCGCGGGTTAATGATATTTATTACTAAGCTCGTCCCTGTTTTATACAGGGGCGGGCTTTTTTGTGTTGTAATGGAATCAAAAACCTGTAATTTGTTTGAACAATAAAAAGGAGTGAAACTGAATGTCTGAATTACTGAAAATATCTTTTCCTGACGGAGCGGTTAAGGAGTTTGCTAAAGGCACAACAACTGAAGACATCGCTGCATCCATCAGTCCTGGTTTAAGGAAAAAATCCATTGCCGGAAAATTCAATGGTGAATTATATGATTTGAAACGCCCGATTGAACAAGATGGTACTATCGAAATCGTCACACAGGACGCAGCGGATGCTCTTGAAGTATTGCGTCACAGTACAGCGCACTTGATGGCACAAGCGATCAAACGTTTGTACAAAAACGCTAAATTCGGAGTAGGGCCAGTCATCGAGGGCGGTTTTTACTATGATATGGATTTGGAGGAATCATTGACTCCTGAAGACCTTCCATTGATTGAAAAAGAAATGAAGAAAATCGTTAACGAAAACTTACAAATTTCCCGCATCGAAGTGAGCCGTGATGAAGCGATTTCCCGTTTTAAAGAAATCGGCGACGAGTATAAATTGGAGTTGATCGATGCGATTCCTGCCGATCAGCAGGTAACGCTTTATGAGCAGGGTGAATTCTTTGACCTTTGCCGTGGAATTCATGTTCCATCAACGGGGAAAATCAAAGAATTCAAGCTATTGAGCATAGCTGGGGCATACTGGAGAGGCGATAGCAAAAACAAAATGCTTCAACGCATTTACGGTACTGCTTTCTATAAAAAAGAAGATTTAGCCGAACACCTGCGTTTCCTCGAAGAAGCCAAGGAACGTGACCATCGTAAAATCGGCAAAGAATTGAACTTGTTCATGAGCTCACAGAAAGTGGGTCAAGGGCTGCCGATGTGGTTGCCAAAAGGCGCAACCATCCGTCGGACTATCGAAAGGTATATCGTGGACAAGGAAGAACGTTTGGGTTATGACCATGTCTACACACCTGTAATGGGAAGCGTGGACCTTTATAAAACATCTGGTCACTGGGATCATTACCAGGACGGCATGTTCCCTGTCATGGAGATGGAAAACGAACAGCTTGTACTGCGTCCGATGAACTGTCCGCATCACATGATGGTCTATAAAAACAGTATCCATAGCTATCGTGAACTGCCAATCCGGATTGCCGAGCTAGGCTTGATGCACCGCTATGAAATGTCAGGTGCCCTTTCCGGCCTTCAGCGTGTACGTGGGATGACATTGAATGATGCGCACATTTTCGTCCGTCCCGACCAAATCAAAGAAGAGTTCAAGCGTGTTGTGAACCTGGTTCTGGAAGTATATAAAGATTTCGATATCAAGGATTATTCATTCCGCCTGTCTTATCGTGATCCTCAGGATACAGAAAAATACTTCGATGATGATGCCATGTGGGAAAAAGCACAAAGCATGTTAAAAGACGCCATGGATGAACTTGGTCTGGATTATTTTGAAGCGGAAGGTGAAGCGGCATTCTACGGTCCTAAGCTTGATGTTCAGGTGCGTACTGCCTTAGGGAAAGATGAAACGCTCTCCACTGTTCAGCTTGATTTCTTGCTTCCTGAACGTTTTGATCTTAATTACGTCGGTGAGGACGGCAAGCAGCACCGTCCGGTTGTTATCCACCGCGGCGTCGTTTCCACAATGGAACGTTTTGTCGCCTACTTGATCGAAGAATACAAGGGAGCATTCCCGACTTGGCTTGCACCCATCCAGGCACAAGTGATACCGGTCTCACCTGAAGTGCATTTGGATTATGCGAAAGAAGTACAGGAAAAACTTAAAGCGCAAGGCATTCGTGTCGATCTGGATACACGTGACGAGAAAATCGGTTACAAAATCCGTGAAGCGCAAATGCAAAAAATCCCGTACATGCTGGTCGTTGGAGACAATGAAGCTAAAGAAGGCAGTGTGAATGTACGTAAATACGGTGAACAAAAATCCGAAACGATCGCTTTTGAAGATTTCGTTTCAGCGATTAAGGCGGAAGTAAGCCGTTAACAGCAAAAAAGAGGGACACATATAGTTGTGTCCCTCTTTATAATTAAGGCATGATAAAATAAAACAATCATGTGAATATATGTACAGCAATGAAAAGGAGGGTCAGCATGAAAAAGAAATTTTCTTATCTATTCGGACCAACATTCCTTGTCATCGTCGTCTTATTGTTATTGGATGATTATCGACAATATGCCATTGTCCCGGTCTTGCTTTTTTGGATAGTCCTATTTTCTTGGGACAGCATGGAGAAAAAGAAAAAGGCGAAAGAAAACTCTTAACATTTGATGGCTTCGATAAGTATGGAATGCAGCCAAAGGGGGATGGGGGATAAATGGAGGAGCATGCAAGGACGAACAAAATCCGGCGCCTGGAATTGTCCGTGGATGCAAACAACGCCCCTGCGCTTACCTTATATCGAAAGATGGGTTTTGATAAGGAAGGAATAAAGCGGGATCACTGTTTTTGATGGAAAGTATCATGATGAATATTTTTGACTCAATTACTTTAAAAAAACATATTGTCAAATTACAGAATGTCTGATAATATTAATTTTGTTGTGAAAAACGAATAAAATTTAGCATTTGACAAGTCATCAGTGTTTATGATATATTTCTAAAGTGAATTGAATACGTGTTTGAGGAAAAGAAGAAGCACCCGCTTCTCACCTGGTTGACGCAAACAATGCAGTTAACAGGTCATGATTTGATTATTTGGATCTTTCTGAATGAGTCTATCAGTGTGGGTGCAACATGCATCCACACTTTTTTATTATGATTATATCCTGTAAGCGAGTTGTGAGCGTGACCGAATTTATTCAAATATTCGTATTCGCCAATATCTTTGGAGGTGGCTAACTATTAGTAAAGACGCGATGGTAAACGAGGGCATCCGAGCCCGTGAAGTTCGTCTTATTGACCAAAACGGAGAACAACTTGGAATTAAAACGAAATTCGAAGCATTGGAAATTGCCGCTCGTGTAAATCTTGATCTAGTTTTAGTTGCTGCAAATGCAAAGCCTCCGGTAGCCCGGATCATGGACTACGGAAAACACCGCTTCGAGCAGCAAAAGAAAGACAAGGAAGCACGTAAAAATCAAAAAGTCATCAGTCTGAAAGAGGTTCGTTTGAGCCCAACGATTGAAGAACATGATTTCAATACGAAGCTTCGCAACGGTATTAAATTCCTTGAAAAAGGCGATAAAGTAAAAGCTTCTATCCGATTCAAAGGACGTGCCATTACGCATAAGGAAATTGGTCAACGTGTACTCGTTCGTTTTTCTGAAGCATGTAAAGAAGTGGCTACAATCGAGCAACACCCAAAAATGGACGGGCGCAGCATGTTCATTATCTTAGCACCGAAAAACGAAAAGTAATTGTAAAGTAATTTGTAATGAGGAGGAATACCTTATGCCTAAAATGAAAACTCACCGCGGATCTGCTAAACGTTTCAAAAAGACTGGATCCGGCAAACTTAAGCGTTCTAACGCTTACACAAGCCATTTATTTGCTAACAAATCTACTAAGCAAAAGCGTAAGCTTCGCAAAGCTAGCCTTGTAAGCAAAGGTGACTTCAAACGTATTCGTCATATGCTAGACAACATTAAATAAGTTCGATTTATCGAGTTAAATAGGAGGGAAATAACATGCCACGTGTAAAAGGCGGTACTGTTACTCGCAAACGTCGTAAAAAGGTAATAAAATTAGCTAAAGGTTACTATGGCGCGAAACATATTCTTTTCAAAGTAGCTAACCAACAAGTAATGAAGTCAGGAAACTATGCTTTCCGTGACCGTCGTCAAAAGAAACGTGATTTCCGCAAACTGTGGATCACTCGTATCAACGCTGCAGCACGCATCAACGGTCTTTCTTACAGCCGTTTAATGCATGGTCTAAAGCTTGCTGGTATCGAAGTGAACCGCAAAATGCTTGCTGATCTTGCTGTTGCTGACGAACAAGCTTTTGCTCAATTAGCAACTGCTGCTAAACAACAATTAGACAAATAAGTCTGACTGATACAGCCACTCTCTTTTCAAGAGGGTGGCTTTTTACATATTTGAAGGAGGGAATGAGGATGCAAGGAGTATGGTTCATTGCTGCTTATATGATCATCACAAACATCATCGGGTTTGCCTTAATGGGAATCGACAAAAGGAAAGCGCGTCATGGGGAGTACCGGGTCAGCGAAAAGACACTTTGGTTCTGGGCGGTCATAGGCGGAGGGATTGGGACCTTTTTGGGGATGAAGCAATTTCGCCATAAGACGAAACATGCCGCTTTCAAGTGGGGCCTGCCTATATTGATGATTCTTCAGATAGCCTTATTGATTAAGATATTCATTCAATTGTAATATGTAGCCCGTATAATGTATATGCTTGTAGAAGCAGCAAAGAGTAGCTGGAGGGAGAGCATGAATGATAAACTGACACTTGTGATGAGCTACGTTCAATCAGGAAGCGTGTTTGCACCGTTGATTTTTATCACCTTTCATTTATTAAGGCAATTTTTATTCATTCCGGTCATAGTGGTTTGCATGTCTGGAGGAGTATTATTCGGGGCAGCCTTTGGAACCATCTATTCGGTAATCGGTTTGACCTTGTCCAGTATGGCCTTTTATTTCGTGATAGGCAAATTTCCAAAAACAAAGGATAGGTTGCTGCGGCTTAAGAATAAGCTGTTTGGAAACCGAAAGCTAAACAGCAGGCAAATTGCGGTATTGAGGCTAATACCATTTATACACTTTTACTTACTGTCGCTTTGCTTATTGGAATCCAATAAAGGGCTGAAAAATTATTTTTATCTATCCTTCATGACCAATCTTCCTGTAGCATTCGTATACACGGTTTTTGGCCACTATATTGCAGATTTCAGTCCAACGCTGATCGTCATTATTTTATTATCCTTAACCTTATTGCTATATTTATTGAGAGAGAAGCAGACGGTCGTCCCCTGGAAGGAATTTTTTCGTTCAGATGATTAATATAGAGCCTTGAGTCCATTTTCCTCAAGGCTCTTCATTACGCGTGATTTTTTATCATTTTTGTAAAAACTCCTTAACTGGGCTCTTCCAATCGATAACGGCCTCTGGATATTGTTTTTTAATGGCTGCCTCGATTTTCAAGAAGTCATTTCGTTTTAAGCCTTTTAGGCCGGCCACTTTTTTAGGCCATATGAAGATGGAGATGACCTCAAAGGAGCGTTCCGTCGTCCCTAAATACTTTTCCCCTTCGAACATCACCCCATTGTACGTCAATAAAAAATTCTTTCGTATATTGGCTGTATCGTCGAGCAGAAAGAACTTTTTCTGTTCATGTGCCAGCTCTAATTTTCTTTTCGGATTAAATAGGTATTTGATGACTGTATATATTAAGAAAATGATGAGAGCCAAAAGAATGAACCGCATGATCAATACCATGGAGCCTACCTCCTTAAACAGAGTGATTCCCTTCATTTACGTATGGGTTTTTAATAAGTTTCATTTATTTGATATAATTTAGGGGAAGACGATGGAAAGAAGTGATGAAAATGAACATAGGAAAATTAATGGAAATGCAGACAGCTTTGGATGAGCATATACAATCAAAGCATGATTTGGGTGCTGAAGACTTGGTGGAACGGAAGATACTCGCACTATTAGTGGAGCTTGGAGAGCTTGCCAATGAAACAAGGTGTTTTAAATTCTGGAGTCTTAAAGGTCCCTCTGATAAGGAAACGATTTTGGCTGAATACGTGGATGGCATTCATTTCATTTTGTCACTCGGGATTGAACGGGGTTTTGTACCGGAAGTTCCATCCTCCCACAAGATGCAACAGGAGGATTTGACGGTTCAATTTACTGCTATTTACGGCTGCATTAGTGAATTTCGCACACAGTTGACTGAGTCATCTTTCCAAAAGGTTTTTGCTGCGTATTTACATTTAGGGGAGTTGCTTGGATTTTCAGCAGTGGATGTGGAAAAAGCGTATGTAAGCAAAAATGAAGTGAACTACGAAAGGCAAAAGCAAGGCTATTGATTGCTGATTGTTTATACAATCGAATATCTGTATAATTATTCTTGTAATGTAAGTTAAAGGGAGGTATGGCGATGGCTCAATTGGATGAAACGTTAAGGATGCTGCGGGACTTAACGGATGCTAAAGGCATTGCAGGTAATGAAAGTGAAGTAAGAAAAGTGATGACCGAATACATAACACCATTTGCGGATGAAATGTCGACAGATGGCCTGGGAAGTTTAATTGCCAAGAAAACGGGTGATGAAAACGGACCGAAAATCGTCGTTACGGGGCATATGGACGAAGTTGGTTTCATGATCACCCAGATTGATGATAAAGGATTTTTGCGTTTTCAGCCGGTAGGAGGCTGGTGGTCACAGGTAATGCTGGCTCAGCGCGTGACGATCGTTACAAGTAAAGGTGATATAACTGGCATTATCGGTTCCAAGCCGCCCCATATCCTGTCAGTGGAGGCGCGGAAGAAGCCGGTTGATATTAAGGATATGTTTATTGATATTGGTGCATCCAGCAAAGAAGAGGTTAAGGAATGGGGCGTCAAGCCAGGGGATATGGTTGTGCCATATTTTGAATTCACGGTCATGAATAATGAAAAGATGCTGCTCGCCAAAGCCTGGGATAATCGAATTGGCTGTGCAATCGCCATTGATGTGCTTAAACAGCTGAAAGACAGCGACCATCCTAATATAGTTTATGGAATTGGTGCTGTCCAAGAAGAGGTCGGCCTGCGTGGCTCCAAAACATCCACATTCAAAATCCAGCCGGATATCGGTTTTGCCGTCGATGTCGGCATTGCTGGTGATACACCGGGGATTTCCGAAAGAGAAGCAATGAGTAAAATGGGGGAAGGCCCGCAAATCGTCATATATGATTCATCGATGGTGGCACATAAGGGATTACGCGATTTCGTCACCGACACGGCTGATGAAATGGATATTCCTTATCAATATGAATCGATTCCGGGCGGCGGAACGGATGCCGGCTCCATCCATTTAACGGCCAATGGTGTTCCCGCACTGGCGATCACGATTGCCACACGCTACATTCATTCACACGCAGCAATGCTTCATCGGGATGATTATGAGAATGCAGTTAAGCTCATTGTCGAAGTGATTAAACGCCTCGATCGTGAAGCGGTTGATCGGATCATTTACGAGTGATATAGTGAAAGTTGAAAATGGAGAGGCCTAATCAGGTCCTCTCCATTTTCACCTTTCTACTTATCTTCGACGATTATATAGACCGCTTTGATGGGGCCGTGGACGCCGACGACAAGGTCCATTTCGATATCAGCAGAATTGCTCGGCCCTGTTATGAAATTGATACAGGAAGGAACGGCTTCGCCCCGGGCAACTTTTGAACGGATGGCCGCAGCGGCCTGGGTCATTCGCGGGACGATGGTGCTTTTTGGAATGATGGAAACATGGCAGGAAGGAAGGAAGCTGATGGAACGGCCGTGGTCCTTGTCGCTGAACAAGACGACGGTCGCTGATTCAGCGAGTGTTATCTCACTGAATGTGATTCCAATGTTAGCACTTTCTGCTTTTTCGATATTTTCATTCCCGGCTTGGTGATCCCATATATGCACATCTTCTTCCTTTAAGATACCCTCTAACCCATAGTCGAAAAATCGATCGTCCTTAGGGATGATCAAGGGTCCGTTTCCAAGTTCCTTGATCACCTGTTTTAAACGATGCATCACTTGCTTGGAGTCAGTAACGTGAAACTGGGTATGCACCCGTTTACATTGCTCCTCCAATTCAGCGACAAGATCATGTGGTGTCGCATTTTTCAAAACTTCTTTTTGGGGGGCGTGCTTCCATTCCGGAACGGAGATGCCTTCCGTAATAGGAGATCTTCCCAGGTTTTTGGCTATTTTGTTTAAAAATGTCCCTTCATTATGGATGGTTCCATTCATGATGGTTCCCCTCCTTTTTCCCGATTTTTGAACCAGTCCCGAAAGCTCTCTTTCCCTGGAGCAGGGAAATCGCGGCTTTCTGTCCAAGTTTTGAGTGGTCCAGGTCCTTTCGAGATGATATCACCCGTTTTAAAAGGTGACATCGCTGATGGAGCCATTTTGGAGCCGAACTTATAAAGCATAGGCGAGGCAGCACCGATACCGAAGGCCTTCATGGCCATCTTTTCTGAAAATGGCGCCATTTTTTCCTTTTCCACGATGACTTCACGATGCTTCCTCAGTAAATCATGAAGAGGAATCTTTACCGGGCAAGCATCAGTACAGGCTGCACAAAGAGTGGATGCATATGGCAATTCCTTGAAATCATCATATCCTCCGAGTAAGGGTGAAAGCACAGCACCGATAGGTCCCGGATATATTGAACCGTATGAATGACCGCCAACCTGGCGATAGACCGGGCAAACGTTTATACAGGCAGCACAACGGATGCATTGAAGAACGGATTGAAACTCAGTTCCTAAAATGGAGGATCGTCCATTATCTACGATCACAAGGTGAAATTCCTCGGGTCCGTCTATATCGCCTTCATCACGCGGACCGGTAAGTGCGGTGATGTAACTGGTCAATCTTTGGCCGACAGCGCTTCTTGTCAATAAGCTGACAAGGACTTCGAATTCATCGAATGTAGGAACAAGGCGTTCCATCCCCATCACGGTGATTTGTGTTTTTGGGAGGGCAGTGACCAAATCGGCATTTCCTTCATTCGTCACCAAACCAATCGAGCCCGTTTCCGCAATTGCAAAATTACAGCCAGTAATGCCGACATCGGCGCTTAAGAAATCTTTCCGTAGAATGCCCCGCACATGGGCGGTAAGCTCTTCCGGTTTTTCCGTTTGCGTATAGGCAAGCTTTTCTTTAAAAACATCCCTAATCTGCTCTTTATTTTTATGGAGGGCAGGTGCGACGATATGGGAAGGGGGATCATGATCATCGACTTGCAAAATGTATTCACCAAGGTCCGTTTCAACGACATCGAGGCCAACTTCTTCAAGAGTTGCATTCAAATTGATTTCTTCTGTGACCATCGATTTTGATTTCACGACCTTTTTGGCATTCTTTTTTAAAATGACATCCTTAATGTATCCGCTTGCTTCTTCAGCCGTTTCAGCGAAGAAGACATGACCGCCCCTTTTCGAAACACTTTCTGCAAGCTGGTGTAAATAGAAATCAAGGTTACTAAGCACATGCTGCCGGATTTCTTCCCCAAGGGAACGCCAATCCTCCCAGCTTCCCAATTCATCAACGGCAGTCAACCGCCGTCCGTGTAATCGTTCTTGGGCACTCGATACGGCCAATCGCATAAAATCATTATGTATTCCTTCATCCACCCGGTCTTTAAATTTGGCAGAGCTGGTTTTCATAGCCATAAGTTTTTCCCTCCTCGCTTTCTTTAAATACTATTCAGGACTTCCGCAATATGAAGTACTTTCACCGGCTCCCCCTTCCTTTGGATCCGGCCGCCGATATTCATCAAACATCCTGCATCCCCGCCGATTAAAAAATCGGCACCGGTATCTTCAATATTGCAGACCTTCTCCTCGACCATTTGGCCGGAAATGTCACCCATCTTAACTGAAAAGGTCCCCCCGAACCCGCAGCAGTTTTGGGCATCCGGAAGTGGGGTCATTTCCAGCCCCCTGACATGGCTTAACAAAATGGCAGGTGCTTCCTTCACCTTTAGCAGCCGTGTCATATGGCATGAAGTATGATAAGTGGCCTTTCCCTTAAGGGTCGCCCCGACGTCGGTCACTTTTAAGACATCCACGATGAATTGGGTCAATTCATAAGTCTTGGCCGCTACTGATGCTGCTTTCCTTTCCCATTCGGCATCGCCTTTGAAAAGGACCGGATATTCTTTGAACATCGCTGCGCAGGAACCGGAAGGGGTTACGATGTATTCAGCATCCGCAAACGTTTTAATCATCTTTTTCATGGCTTCCTTCGATTCCTTCGTATACCCGCTATTATATGCGGGCTGTCCGCAGCATATCTGGGACTCCGGGAAATCGATCTCACAGCCTAATCTCTCGAGTAGCTCCACTGTAGCCTTGCCGACATTGGATTGAAACAAATCCACTAAACATGTTGCAAAGAGAGTAACTTTCAATTTGAATTCCTCCTCTTCCAAATAGGTTAACAGGTCATCTGATGACTAAAAAAAGGAAAAAGGAAATGGTTAAGACCAATTTCCAAGATTTATTAATGAAGTAATCGTTTTCAAAATAATATATCAATTTAATCTTTTTTTGTATAGGGTATTTTTGAAATTAAAGGAGGTTAACGATGCTTTTGCTGATTTTTTTGGATGACCCGGTCCAGTGATTCCTCGACACTTTGAAGGTGAAACAGTATGGCACTGCGGGCTCCATCTTCATCCTGTGCCACGATTGCATCATAAATCCTGACATGCTGCTGGTAAAGCTGCTTAAGTGTCATCTCTTCGGAATAAAGCGCAATCCGACGGATATCACGCATCTTTTCCGTCATTAATTCTGAAACATGGTTCATCAATGTAATCAGCAGCTCATTTTGTGAGGCGTTTGCCACTGCAACATGGAAGGCGATATCCGCTTTATCACTTAACTCTTCATCATCGGATACCTTTTCCATATCAAAAAGCCTTTCCTTTAATTCGATAAGGTTTTCTTCCGTCCTCTTCTTCGCTGCCACTTCTGCCGTACCGGACTCAAGTATTTTCCGAACTTCCAGTAAATGCTTGATATTGTCTTGATCCATCAAAAGGGCGGCAGACAAGGGGTGGTTCATGATGGTAGGGTCGAAGGTTTTAACGAATGTTCCTTCACCTTGTTTTATTTCAATAAGGCCCATTGAACTCAATGCACTTAATGCTTCGCGGATGGCCGGGCGCCCGACTTGGAAATTTTCCGCAAGCTGCTGAATGGAATCCAATTGTTCACCTGGTTTCAGGCTGCCTGACCGAATCATTTCATAAAGTTCATCGCTGACTTCTTCATAAATTTTTTTCGGCTTTATTTTTTTATATACCAAGTAGTAGCACCTCTATTTTCTATGAGTTTCTCTGGTTAATATTATATAACACAAATGAACTTTGACACTTCCAGAAGGTTAAAAAATCAACAAAAAATAAAAAAAATCTTGATTTTATATTTTCAATCATTTAATTTTAATGAGTACTCATCAAGTCATCTGATGACTTAGAATATTTGGATATGTAAGGGTTTTCAATTAGCGGTTGATTTCTGAATTTTTCAAAAAATTTATAGAAAATGGAGTCGAAATGAATGACATGGACACAAAACTTTACGCCGATCACCGATAATTTAGTTTTATCATCTCTTGCCGCACTCATTCCAATTCTTTACTTTTTCTGGGCACTTACCATCAAACGGATGAAAGGTTACATTGCAGGTATAACCACATTGCTTGTAGCTCTTGCAGTGGCTGTACTGATATATGGAATGCCTGCAGGAAAAGCAGTGATGTCTGCTTCACAAGGAGCCGTATATGGGTTGCTCCCAATCGGATGGATAATCATCACTTCCGTATTTTTGTACAAAATGACCGTTAAAAGCGGACAATTCAATATCATTCGTTCTTCGGTGCTTTCGCTTACGGAAGACCGCCGCCTTCAGGCATTATTGGTGGCATTTTCTTTCGGAGCCTTTTTAGAAGGGGCCGCGGGATTTGGTGCACCGGTTGCCATTTCAGCCGCGCTTTTGGTCGGTCTCGGGTTTAATCCGCTATATGCAGCAGGGATTTGTTTGATTGCGAATACCGCTCCGGTAGCATTCGGGGCGGTTGGAATACCGATCATCGCCATGGAAGGCCCTACTGGAATAGCCGCCATGGAGATTTCAAAAATGGTCGGCCGCCAACTGCCATTCCTTTCGGCTTTCATTCCGCTTTATCTCATTTTAATAATGACTGGGTGGAAAAGATCGCTTGAAGTCTTGCCGGCAATTTTGGTTTCCGGATTTTCCTTTGCCATCACACAGTACTTAAGTTCAAATTTTCTTGGGCCCGAATTGCCGGACATCCTTTCCGCATTAGTGTCACTATTTGCACTGGCGATCTTCCTTAAATTCTGGAAACCTAAAACGATCTTTCGCTTTGCATCCGAGGAAACGGCAGCAGCTGTCGAACCTTTATATACAGCCAAAGCGGAACCAAAATACACGAAATGGCAGATATTCCATGCCTGGTCACCATTCCTCCTGTTAACGCTTTTCATAACAATATGGGGGATGAACCCGATAAAGCCGGCACTATCAGGACATTATGAAGGCAACAATGTGTTGCTTGGCGGGATTAATGAAATCGGAAAACTATTAACCTTCCAAATCGAAGTCCCAGGTCTGCATAACGAGATAATCGGAAGCAATGGGTTGCCGATTGCGGCTTTCTATAAAATAGAATTGCTCGCAGCAGCCGGGACCGCCATTTTACTGGCTGCCATCGTAACGAAGTTCATCGCCAGCATGTCTGCAAAAGACTTTTACAGTACTTTTGTTGAAGCGATGAAAGAGTTGGCAAAACCAATCTTGATGATTTCTACGGTAGTGGCTTTTGCCTATGTAACGAATGCTTCGGGCATGTCGACAACATTAGGGATGACCCTTGCGAAATCGGGTGATTTATTTCCGTTCTTCGCACCGGTTCTTGGCTGGTTGGGTGTGTTCATTACCGGATCGGATACATCAGCCAACCTCTTATTTGGCAGTCTGCAGAAAGTGACCGCCCTTAAAGTGGGGATGGAACCGGTCCTGGCACTAGCGGCGAACTCTTCCGGAGGGGTCACGGGAAAGATGATTTCCCCCCAATCGATAGCGATTGCTTGTGCCGCCGTTGGATTGGCGGGCAGGGAATCAGAATTATTGAGATTCACGCTCAAGCATAGTCTTTTCTTATTACTGCTTGTTTGTGTGATTACCTTCTTGCAAAATGGCGTCCTTTCCTGGATGATTCCATAAGTAGAATGAGGCTCCCTTTTGAAAGGGAGCCTTGAAATATTTTTCAAGTTGATTACAAAAAGGAGGGCATATATCATGCAATTGGCAACTGTGGCAGGAAAACTGGTTCATGAGGTTCGAAAACTGATTGATGAGGAAATCATCATTATTGATCATGCTGGCACGATTATCGCCAGCACAGATAGCAGCCGCATTGGATCATATCATGAAGGTGCCATCCATGCTTTCAACAATCGTGAGAAATTGATCATCAATAAACAGGATGAGCGAAGTTGGAAAGGAGTGAAGGCAGGAATAAATCTGCCTATTTTCTTCAATCAGGAAGCCGTTTGTGTCATTGGTATTACGGGCGATCCCAAACATGTATCCCCCTATGCGGAACTTTTAAAAAAGATGACGGAGATGTTCATTCAGGAAAGCTATCATATCGAACAAGCAGAATCCCAATCACGTCTGATGGAATTCTTTGTATTTGAATGGCATCAGCTGCAGACGTTCAATGAGCTTTTCCTTCAGAAGGCCAAGTTGCTTGGGGTCGATGTTCATGCAGACCGGATCATCACCCTTGGTGAATTTAAAACTGAGGAAATCATTGAGCCTCATGTGTGGAGAACGCTTCAGATATACATAAGACAGCAGCATCCCAATGACATCGCAGTCCGTTGGGGAAGGAACCAATTCGTCATTCTTTCAATAGCCGATTTCATCGGTTCAAAAGTCCAACAATTAAAGAAATTAAGTAAACTGCAAAAAAAGCTGGAAGAGAGTTCGGGTTATAAAGTGTGTGCAGGAGTTAGCTCGCGTGCATCAGGATCCGCCTTCAGGTCAGCGTTTTTTAAAGCGGAACGTTCCTTGAAAATAGCGTTTCCTTCTTCGGCGATTATATTTGACGAGGACTTGAAGCTAGAGGTCCTGCTTGATGAAGTTACCGCTGAAACAAGACAGGAATATTTATCACGGACGATTCGGGATTTGCTTCCTAATGAGGAGCTGCTTAAAACCCTTTCCATGTATTTTGCATGTGATCTATCTTTGAAGGAGACTGCTAGAGCCCTGCATATCCATATCAATACCCTCCATTACAGGCTCAAGCGCATAGAAGATTTGACCCAATTAAATCCTAGAAAGCTAGCCGATTTAGTCACTATGTATCTAGCATTATGTGTATTGGATAAACATACAAATTAATTCTATGGAAAGCTATAAATTCTATATGTTCATACATAGAAGGTTGAGTGTTTTTTTTCTTATACTTGAATCATATAAAAAATAACGAATTCCATCTGTTTATATGAGGAGGATACACATGTTAACAAAGCAGGTTAAGCAGCTACTTCTTACCATCGTCGGTCAGGAGAATTACGATGACTCGAAAGTGGAATGTCTAGTCTATTCATATGATGCAACGCCAGGGTTTCAAGCGATGCCGGATGCTGTCATTAAACCGGGCTGCACAGCGGAAGTCGCAGCCATCGTCAAAGTTTGCAACGAATATGATATTCCGATCGTTCCACGCGGGTCTGGGACTAATTTAAGCGGAGGCACCTGCCCTACAGAGGGGGGCCTTGTCCTTTTATTCAATCGAATGAATTCATTACTTGAAATAGATGAGGAAAACTTAACGGCGACCGTACAGCCTGGGCTCATAACATTGGACTTGATTTCGGCAGTTGAAGAGAAGGGATTGTTTTATCCGCCGGATCCAAGTTCGATGAAAATCTCCACGATTGGCGGCAACATTAATGAGAACTCTGGTGGACTGCGAGGATTAAAGTACGGAGTAACCCGTGATTATGTCATCGGGCTTGAAGCTGTCCTTCCGAATGGGGATATCATTCGAACAGGGGGCAAGCTTGCCAAAGATGTAGCCGGATATGATTTAACGAAGCTTTTTGTCGGATCGGAAGGGACCTTGGGCATCGTTACGGAAGCGATCTTAAAGCTGATCCCAATGCCGGAAACGACAAAGACGATGCTTGCCTTATATCAAGATCTGGAAGCTGCAGCCCAGTCAGTGGCCAAGATCATTTCAAATAAAATCATTCCTGTTACATTGGAATTTCTTGATCGGCCGACGTTGATCGTGGTTGAGGACTTCGCGAAAATCGGTTTGCCCACCAATGTGGAAGCCGTCCTGTTGATAGAACAGGATGGTCCGCCTGAAGTGGTGGAACGTGATATGAAAAGGATGGCCGATATTTGTCTAGAGGAAAAGGCGGTTTCCGTGGAAATTGCCGAAACGGAATCTGACGCTGTCGCCTTGAAAACGGCAAGACGGACCGCCCTATCCGCACTGGCACGCCTCAAGCCAACGACCATTTTGGAAGATGCTACCGTTCCCCGGTCGGAAATTGCGAAAATGGTCAGGGCGATTAATGAAATTGCCAGCAAGCATAACGTGGACATTTGCACTTTCGGTCATGCTGGGGATGGGAACCTGCACCCAACGTGCATAACCGACGCCCGTGATCATGAGGAGATGGAAAGAGTGGAGCTCGCTTTTGCCGACATTTTTGCAGCAGCTATCGATCTTGGCGGGACGATTACCGGTGAACATGGTGTAGGAGCGATGAAGGCACCATATCTTGAATGGAAGCTGAAGAAAGAAGGGATGGATGCCATGAGAGCGATTAAACAAGCTTTCGATCCCCATAACATCATGAATCCCGGCAAAGTATTTGCCAAGGAAACAAGGAAAAGGGTGGTGGTTTCTTCATGACGACCGTTCAGGAAAGGGAAAACATTTCCATTCAATTCGCGGAAAAAATGAATGAAGATGAATTGTTGAATTGTATGCGCTGCGGCTTTTGCTTACCCCACTGCCCGACATACATAGAATCGGGGCTGAAGGAATCCCATTCACCAAGGGGCCGGATTGCACTTATGAAAGCGGTGGCGGATGGTGTGATTGAGCCCGATGAGGATGTAGAACGTTCGTTGAGTCTTTGCCTCGGCTGCAGGGCGTGTGAACCAGTGTGTCCTTCAGGTGTGAAATATGGACATCTTCTTGAAGAAGCAAGGGATATCATCCATCAGAATAAAAAGCACAGTTACCCTGTAAAAACAATCCGCAAGGCCGTTTTTAGTGGATTATTCCCGCACCAGGAGCGAATGCAGGCCATGACAAGTTTGCTTGGCTTCTATCAGAGGTCAGGCCTGCAATACATGGCCCGAAAAACGGGAGTCCTCAATATGCTGCCGGATAATTTGGCAACCATGGAAAAAGTACTGCCGAAAGTCCCGAAAAAATCAGACATGAAAAATAGGCCAACCCAACTGCCTGCAATCGGTGCGCCACTCAAAAAGGTGGCTTTCTTTTCCGGCTGCTTGATGGATACGATGTTTTTGGAAACGAACAAGTCTACACTAAAGCTTCTTCAGCTGGCCGGATGTGAAATCGTGATCCCGAAATCCCAGGCATGTTGCGGGGCTCTGCATGGGCACAGCGGTGAAAAAGCGGGTGCAAAGCAACTGGCCAAGCGTAATATAGAGGCTTTTGAAGCGGAGGACTTTGATTATATCATTACGAATGCTGGCGGCTGTGGAGCTTTTCTCATAGATTATGACCATTTGCTCCAAGATGAACCGGAATGGCACGACCGTGCAATCACATTTAAGAATAAATTGAAAGATATCAGCCAGATTCTTGTTGATTTGCGTTTTCAGGAAAAAGTTCGCCTGAAACTGCCAGCTCAATCCGTAACTTTTCAGGATTCCTGTCATTTACGGAATGTGATGAACACATCCTTGGCTCCGCGAATTCTCCTTCAATCGATAGATGGAATCGATTTCAGGGAAATGAAGGATGCGGATCGGTGCTGCGGTTCCGCTGGTATTTATAATATAGTTGAATCAGAGATGTCCATGAATATTCTTGACTCTAAAATGGAGCACACGAAATCGACACACGCCGATATTGTTGTCACAGCTAACCCTGGCTGCCTGTTGCAAATGCAACTGGGGATCGAAAGGGAAAACTTGGGGGAATGTACGAAAGCGGTGCATATAGCGGACCTGCTAATAAAGGCTGTGGCATTATAATAGAAGAAAAAAGATTATAGGAAGTATTTGAAAAAAAGAAAATAGCCTGATTTGCTTAAACATTACATTTTTAAAAAAGGGGAGACCCTTGTAAAGCCTGGATTTCAATGGAAAAATCGTTCTGTCCTGAGAACAAAATGTAAAGGATATAACATAAATGAAATATTGATTCCTCGTTTACTTAGGAACATGGCGGGTAGAGTTTATATATAGCATCCACTAAACGAAACAACAAAACCTAAGGAGGAATGTAAAATGAATAAAACAGTATATGGTGTATATGAATCAAATGCAGAAGTGATCCAAGCAATTAATGCACTTAAGGCAAAGGGCTTTGAAGGAGACGATATTACGGTCGTCGCAGACAAGGAAGAAACATTGGATTTCACGAACCATCAACGTGAAACGGATGTTCATACAATGACGAATGTACCTAACGACGAATCATTTATGGACAAGGTGGCACGTTTCTTCATGCCGGAAGATACGGCAGACCTTTCAACAAGATTGGCGAATGCAGGCCTTTCGAACAGTGAAGCGGCTGAACATGTCTTTGATGTGGAAAATGGAAAAGTCCTCGTTCTGGTTGAAGAAGGTGAAGGACACCTTGGAACGGCAAGAGATAAATTCACGACCGCAAAAATGGACACTGCCGGTACAAGGCTTGATACAAACTCCACGAACCAACTCTTGAACGGCACTGAAAAAACCGATGCATTAAATAAAGAAGATGTTTATGGAGTCAACGGACAAGGCCGTGAATTGACAGAGGATGAAAGGACGCTTACACTTCGGGAAGAACAACTGAACATTGACAAAGAAAGAGTTCAGACAGGTGAAGTCGTCATTAACAAAGAAGTCAATGAACAACATAAAACGATCAATGTCCCTGTCGAACATGAAGAAGTGACAGTCGAGCATCGATCAGTTTCAGGACGTGAAGCGAATCTGGAAACCGGAAGCATTGAAGATGGGGAAACATTACGAATCCCCGTTGTTGAAGAAAAATTGGAAGTGTCGAAAAAACCGGTTGTCACAGATGAAATTGTCATTAAGAAACATGCTGTACAAGAGACGGAACAGGTTCAGGATACTCTTAAAAAGGAAGATATCCAGCTTGATAGTACAGATGAATCGATTGTGAATGAGAAAAAGGCAACTGAACGTAGAATCGACCGTTACTAAGAGTGAAGGAAATGGCCTGCAGTTTTCAAAACTGCAGGCCATCTTTTGATTTTAAAGGATGATTAAAGGTTCGAATCTAGCGAAGGCAAACTTTTGAATCGACCGTTTTTTGTTTAATTGGCACCCATCAGGGTATAAATACACATAAGAATAAATATCGGAATAATAGGAGGAGGAAGATGGATGGGGAGAACATTATATGGAGTTTTTAATACGGAAAGAGAAATAATCCAAGCTATACAATCCCTCAAGGAAAAAGGGGTCCATGAAGGAGAAATAACCGTGATGGCTGATAAAACAGATGATTTGGATTTCATCATTGAAAAGCGGGATGCCGATGTAGACGTCGTCACTAACACGAACGATGATTCTTTCATTGATAAGATGAAACACTTTTTCCTGAACGAGGGTTCTGAAGATATAAGGAACCGACTAGGTGACTTAGGGCTTGCCGATAGTGAAGCCACCGCTTATATAAATGAAGTAGAGGCTGGGAAATTCTTGATTCTTATAGATGAATCGGAAACCGTATCAGCACGAGAAAGCGTAACTTCCAATCGCCTGCAGGATACGGACGAACTACGAGCAGAGAATCCGCTTAAAACAGGGGTGGTGAACAATCCGGACCCGAACCTTTTTCCTGAAACAACAGCGAATGCCTATCAAACAAGGGAAGTGGAAGCAAAGCCAGGAAGAAGCGTAGAACTTCACGGAAATTCTGCCAATATCTTTGAAAATGAAGAGCCGGATCCGAAGCGAGCTCAAGAAAGGGAAATCAGAGGGAACTCCACCGAGAAATACAAGGAGCAAAAGCCAGGGAATTATGAAGGGACACAAGCAAGCGACCCCCATGCAGATCCATTTTCGTCTGATGCTGACAAAGCCCTGGAAGCTCAAGGGTCACTGGATCGGACCGTGAGCACAAAAGCTCTAAGTGGTCAGCAAGAGGAAGGCCTGAAGGATGGATACATCAAAAATCGGATTAATACCGATAATCTGTAAAACGCAAAATAACGTACAACACAAGACTGTTCTGACTGTAGACAAACTAGATGAAAATCGAGTTTGTCTACAGTTTCTTTATGGCTAGGACAATTTTGACGTTGATTTCCATTCCCAGCACTCGCTTTGGCGCCTGCCGGGTTCTCCCTTAGACGCACTTTTCCCGCAGGAGTCTCGCACCTACCTCTCCAATCACCTTTTATAAAATTTAGATAGAATGTATACCTGAGGAATTGAAGGTATTGCTTTGGTTCAGTTGGTTCGGGAACATCATTTGATGAAGGATAGATGTTCTCCCCCTTTTTATCTACAGACTAAATCAGGTTGTTTTTTTAAAAAAAACCTTTAGACAGGGGCTCCCTTGTTCTTTAGTTAGGAATTTCCACTAGACTATTTGCTTGTTTATTGATAAAGCTGCAAGGTATAATGACAAAGGAATTTTATTTTAAGTAGAGTAACAAGGAGGGGGAGAAACATGGAAAAAAACGTATATGGTGTTTTTGACTCTAATCCGGAACTACTTGCTGCAATTCAAGACTTAAAAGCAAAAGGCGTGTCTGGCACCCAAATGACAGTGGCAGCTGATATAAAAAAAGATGTGCAGCTTGGAAATGAACATACGGATATCCTGATCATTGCCAATCAGGATAAGGAAGACACTCTTTTTTTAAGAATCTTCCATTACTTCACTGATGAAGGATCTGGAGATTTACGCAGCTTTTTCACGAAATACGGCTACTCTTTTGCTGAGACAAAAGCGATGCTTCAGGAAGTGAGCGCAAAAAAACTCTTCTTGCTGATCGATGAAGAAGTCTCCGTCGAGGAACTGAAGGCTGGCGAAGCGAAATCAAAAAATAACAGCCTTTGAAGGCTGTTATTTTTTTAATCCTGCTTCGAGGGCAGTGATCATTTCCTGTTTTTCCTGCTCAGATGAATTTTGCCAGATGACCTCGAATAATACTCCCAATCCAGGAAGCATTTTTTCTTCGCCATTTTGTATGGCATCGACAATCGTGTCTTCCAGCTGATCTTGCGAATTTCCAGATACATTTTGGATGATCGCATTACGTAAGTTTAAATTCATAATTATTCCTCCTCTAACACATAATGACTGACATTAATAGCATTTCACAAACTCGCATGCAATATGTATGTGAATTGCGTTATAATAGGAAAATCAGTGTAAAGTTAAAGGAGCGTTTACCCTTGAAATATATCGAATCCATAAAAAACCCGCAAGTAAAGCAATGGAAAAAACTCTTGACGAAAAAAGAACGAGATAAAACAGGTAAATATTTAGTCGAGGGTTTTCACCTGGTCGAAGAAGCCCTAAAAGAGGAAATCGTCTTGGAAGTGATCATCAATGAAGAAACTGAAATGCCTGCCCATTTTAAGGTGGAAGGCACAGAACTCATTTATGTGAAAGATGATATCATGAAGGCGATTTGCGATACTGAAGCCCCACAGGGAATTGCCGCGGTTTGTGAACAGAAAACAATGAGCATGGCGTCCATCAATCCGGATAAACTATTGTTGATCGATGCCGTCCAAGATCCGGGGAATATTGGAACGATGATCAGGACAGCGGATGCTGCTGGAATCGATGCGGTCATTCTTGGCGAAGGGTGTGCTGACTTGTATAATCCTAAAGTGGTCCGTTCGACGCAAGGGAGCCTTTTCCATATGCCTGTCATTAAAGGGAACCTTTCCGAAATCATCGATGAGCTGAAGCAAATCGGCACACCGGTATATGGCACGGCATTAGATGGTGCATCGCCATTTGAAGAAGTGGAAAAGTCCTCCCGTTTTGCCCTGCTGGTCGGTAATGAAGGCCAAGGAGTATCAAAGGAATTACTGAAGAAAACGAATAAAAACCTTTATATCCCCATTTACGGAAAAAGCGAATCATTGAATGTGGGAATCGCTGCCGGGATTTTAATGTACCATTTACGAAAATCGATTTGAAACGGCCGAAGAATTATAATATAATAAAACAGAATTTTATAATGAAAACAACGATGACAAAGAAGTAGTAGCTTAAGTTAACCATATCCAGGGAAAAATGCCTTGACTGAAAGCATTTTTATGGCACTGCTTAAGGGAATTCACCTTTCGAGTTGGCATTGGGAAGACAGGATGTCCGAAAAATGTTCCGGTGAAGAGCCGTTATTTTTAATGAAGTGAGTGGCATAAGTTTTTTTGTTTATGCACTAATAAGGGTGGTACCGCGATACATAAACCTCGTCCCTTTAGGGATCGGGGTTTTTTTGTGTTCATTTTACAAAAGGAAAATAAAGGAGGAAGACATGATGCAGGAACGATTACTAGAACTGCAGGAAGAAGCGTTGCAAAAAGTTGCCGCCGCTTCCGAATTAAAAGAACTGAATGAAGTCCGTGTTGCTTATTTAGGAAAAAAAGGGCCAATCACGGAGGTATTGCGCGGCATGGGTAAATTATCTGCCGAAGAACGCCCGAAAATCGGGGCACTAGCCAATGATGTACGGGAAGCGATCGCAACAAAGATCGAGGAGAAACAAAAAGCACTTGAAACTGCGGCAGTCCATGCAAAGCTAGCAACTGAAACGATTGACGTCACACTTCCAGGACGTCCGGTAAACAAGGGGAACCTTCACCCATTAACACGTGTCGTGGAAGAGATAGAAGACTTATTCATCGGTATGGGTTATACCGTTGCAGAAGGCCCTGAAGTCGAAAGCGACTACTACAACTTTGAGGCACTTAATTTGCCAAAAAGCCATCCGGCACGTGATATGCAGGATTCCTTCTACATCACGGATGAAATCCTTATGCGTACGCATACTTCACCAGTTCAAGCCAGAACGATGGAAAAACATAAAGGTCAAGGTCCTGTTAAAATCATTTGCCCAGGAAAAGTATATCGCCGGGATAACGATGATGCGACACACTCCCATCAATTCCAGCAAATTGAGGGCTTGGTCATCGATGAGAACATCAGCATGAGCGACCTGAAAGGAACGCTTGACGTATTTGCGAAAAAAGTATTCGGGCAAGACCGTGAAATCCGTCTTCGTCCAAGTTTCTTCCCATTTACGGAACCTTCCGTCGAGGTGGATATTTCTTGTAAAATTTGCGGTGGCAAAGGCTGTAGCGTATGTAAACAAACAGGCTGGATCGAAGTGCTTGGCGGCGGGATCGTTCATCCGAACGTCCTTGAAATGGCTGGCTTTGATTCCAAGAAATACTCCGGATTCGCATTTGGAATCGGCGTGGAACGGATTGCCATGCTGAAATACGGTGTGGACGATATCCGTCATTTCTATACGAATGATGTTCGATTCTTAAAGCAATTCAACCATCACGAAGCATAAAATTTTATTTTAAAAAGGAGGACCTACCATGTTTGTGTCATATAAATGGTTACAAGATTATATTGACCTTTCAGGCATCAATGCGACGGAGCTAGCTGACAAAATCACGAAAAGCGGCATTGAGGTTGAAGGGGTAGAAAAGAAAAGCGAAGGGCTAAAAGGAGTCGTCATTGGGCACGTCATTGAACGTGAACAACATCCAAATGCGGATAAATTGAATAAATGCCAAGTTGATATCGGGGCCGAAAATCCCGTTCAAATCATCTGTGGAGCACCGAATGTCGACAAAGGCCAAAAAGTTGCAGTCGCTACTGTTGGGGCAGTCCTTCCAGGTAATTTCAAAATCAAGAAAGCGAAACTTCGCGGAGAGGAATCGCATGGGATGATTTGCTCCCTTCAAGAATTGGGATTCGAATCGAAGCTTGTTTCCAAGGATTATGCTACAGGTATTTTCGTCTTCCCAAATGATGTGGAAGTAGGGAAAGATGCTTTGGAGGAACTTGGTTTAAGTGATGAAGTGCTGGAACTTGGGCTGACTCCAAACCGTTCCGACGCATTGAGCATGCTTGGTGTGGCATACGAAGTGGGAGCCATTCTAGGCCGGGAAGTGAAATGGCCAGTTGTCGAGAAAGCAGAGGCAGCTGAAAAAGCATCAGATTATATCAGTGTCAAAGTGGAAGCGAAAGAAGATAACCCGATATACATTGCTAAAATCATCAAGGATGTTAAGGTAGGGCCCTCACCGCTTTGGATGCAGACTCGGTTGATGTCTGCGGGTATCCGTCCCCATAATAATGTGGTGGATATCACGAACTACATTTTACTTGAATACGGTCAACCGCTTCATGCCTTTGATTATGACCGCTTTGGTTCAAAGGAAATCGTCATCCGCAGAGCGAAGGACGCTGAAAAAATCGTAACTTTGGATGAAACGGAACGCACTTTGTCACCTGACCATTTAGTGATCACAAATGGCAGCGAGCCTGTTGCGATAGCTGGTGTGATGGGCGGAGCGGATTCCGAAGTGAAAAATGATACGACGAACATCATTATTGAAAGTGCATATTTTGCAGGTACAGTAGTTCGTAAAGCCTCAAAAGACCATGGATTACGCAGTGAAGCTAGTGCCCGTTTTGAAAAAGGCGTCGATCCGGCCCGGGTTCGTGAAGCTGGAGAACGTGCTGCACAATTGATTGCACAATATGCAGGCGGAACAGTCTTACAAGGAGCAGCAGAAGTTGACGAATTGACAATGGAACCTGCGGTCATTAGCATCACTCTTGAAAAAATCAACACACTTCTTGGAACAAGCATGACCGTTTCAGTTGTGGAGTCGATCTTCAAGCGCTTGCAATTCGGAGTGGAACTTGATAATGAAACATTCACAATCACAGTCCCGACGCGCCGTGGTGACATTACGATTGAGGCTGATTTAGTCGAAGAGGCTGCACGTTTATTTGGATATGATAACATTCCTGCTACACTGCCGATCGGTTCTGCTACCCCAGGCCAATTGACTGACTATCAAATTAAACGGCGGAAGGCACGCCGTACACTTGAAGGCGCAGGCCTTTATCAAGCGGTGACCTATTCACTGACAAGCCAGGAAAAAGCGTCCCAATTCGCATTGGAAGCAAGAGAATCCATACGGTTAGCAATGCCAATGAGTGAAGAACGGAGCCAGCTGCGTTTAAGCATCGTGCCTCAATTGCTGGAAGTCGTGAAATATAACAATGCCCGCCAAATTGATTCACTGGCACTGTATGAAATCGGTTCGGTATTCTTTAAGCGTGACGAACAAGAACTGCCTGAAGAAAAAGAACATATTGCTGGAGCAATCACCGGCCTATGGGAGTCACATCTATGGCAAGGTGAAAAGAAACCAGTGGATTTCTTTGTAGCCAAAGGCGTGATCGAAGCATTATTCGACACACTTGGATTAGCTGATCAAATCGGTTATCGCCAAGCGGAGATCAACGACATGCATCCAGGACGGACAGCGGAAGTACTATTGAATGGTGAAGTAATTGGCTTTATCGGCCAGGTGCACCCAACTGTTCAAAAAGACTTGGATATTAAAGAAACATACATTTTTGAACTTTCCTTAAAAGCATTGGCCGAAGCCAAAGTCGCGCCGATTGCGTACCAAACCATTCCGCGCTATCCATCCACAACACGCGATATCGCGCTGGTTGTGGATCAAGCCACTAAGGCCGGGGACATTCAGGATATTATTGAAGAAGCGGGTGGCAAACTGCTGAAAGAAGTAAGCATCTTCGACTTATACGAAGGTGAAAGAATGGACGAAGGCAAGAAATCCATTGCTTACTCACTGAAATACTTTGATCCGGAACGTACTCTAACGGACGAGGACATTACAAAAGCACATGATAAAGTTCTTGAAGCCGTTAAAGAAAAAGCTGGCGCAGAACTAAGAGGATAAAACCAAAAAGACAGCTCCCTGTATCTTGGGGAGCTTTTTTTGGATTTTATGAGTAATTGGTGCAACCTCACGAAAAAAAGGCGGCTGTTCCGGAAGATCAGCCGCTTTCTACTATTTATGAAATTTCTGTTGATATAGCCGCTTCGCTTTTTCTGTGTTGGCGAAGTGGGTTTTCGTGAATTCGTGTAAGGAATCGATTCCTTTTTCATGAATCAATCTTGCGGCGGCTTCGTCGACTGCAAATCCGGCGCCTTTTGGGATTTTGAATCCGGCTTTTTCACTCAGCAAGTCGAAGCGTTTGACGAATGCATATCGGGCCAGGATGGATGCGGCTGCCACTCCAAGGTGAATGCCTTCCGCTTTTGTGCATAGATAGGTGGCATTAGCTTGGAATAGTTCTTGGCCTTTTAAGTAATTGAAAAATACTTCTGGTTGAGCGAATTGATCAATAAGGACCGCTTCCGCTTGTTCCGGCTGGATTTTTTGCATGAGATGCTTGATCGCTTGGTTATGGAGGAGTGCCTTCATTTTTCCTTGTGACATTCCCTTTGCCTGCAGCGCATTATATTTCGGGTTGTCGCATGTGAGCAGGCTGAATGGAACTACATCCTTAATCTGCTTGGCAATTTCGATGATCTGTGGATCTTTCAGGTTTTTGGAATCCTGGACACCAAGCTCCTTCAATAGGGCAAGTTGCTCCTTTTTTGCATAAACGGCTACGACGGTCATCGGTCCGAAATAGTCTCCTGTTCCGACCTCATCGGATCCAATCACTGACATCGTTCCGATATTTGCAGGCGGAGAATATCGATGGACGTTGACTGATGCAGAGGATGCCGTTTTTTTCTTTGGAGCCGCAGCTGTGGTGCCTTTTTGCCACTTTACAGCTTCTAGTTCGGCATTCTTGCCCTGAAAAAGTACTTTACCCGATTTATAGGCGGTCACCGTGCATAGCGGCGGTTTGGCGGAAAAGATGCTCCCCGGCGGAAGCTTGGCGGCCAAGGATGAAGAATAATGGGACTTCATTGCTTTTATTTGTTCAGGACTGATAAGTAAAACAACATGGGACATAATGGGTAAGCTCCTAACTTCATTTTGTTTTTTAGGTAATCTTCTTCCTGAATTCGTTTTTGTTTGACAAATTATTGAAATTTTTATGCGAGAAATGACGATGTACTCTCTTTCGTGACGAAAAACTTCATGATATGATAGAATTAGGATTGTTTAGATTGGGGGCATCATTTTGTCAGACGATAAACGAAATAAAACAACAGTTGATATATACGGACAGCCATATACAATCGTCGGAACAGAAAGCGCAAGTCATATGCGCCTGGTCGCTTCAATGGTTGACGAAAAAATGAGAGAGATCAGGATGAAAAATCCATACTTGGATACAAGTAAGCTAGCGGTTCTAACGGCCGTGAATACTGTCCACGAATATATTAAATTAAAAGACGAACTAGACCAGCTTCAACTGGAATCAAAGAGAGAGAAGGACTGAGTACATGCTTGATTTAGCAATTCTGGCCATTCTTTTAATCGGTTTATTAATCGGTTTAAAGCGTGGCTTCATTTTACAAATGGTTCATATGACAGGGTTCATAGTGGCCTTCATCGTCGCATATGTATTTTACGGAGACCTTGCTCCCAATTTGAAATTGTGGATCCCTTTTCCAACGATGGGGGATTCCTCGACCCTTAAAATGTTTTTCGATACAGTCGGGCTTGATACGGCTTATTACAATGCTATTGCCTTTGCCATCATTTTCTTTGCAGCCAAGATTCTTTGGCAAATGATAGGATCCATGCTTAACTTCATTACCCATCTTCCGATATTAAAGCAGCTGAATCGCTGGGGTGGAGCGGTATTGGGTTTTCTCGAAGTCTATCTTATCATGTTTATTATATTATATATAGCTGCCATGCTGCCAATGGATTCCATCCAGAAACCATTAACGGGATCATTTCTGGCAGAATCGATCGTGAAACATACGCCGTTCCTTTCCGAGCAAGTGAAGGAGCTTTGGTTTCATGATGTAAAACAATCTTAATGTCAGTATAAGTGGGCCTGCCCCCCTTTCTCAAAGTCCTAGATTCATATACTTTGAACGGGGGAGGCCCCTTTTTATGTAGCAGCATGTAACTTCCTCCTATTTGATTCGAAAGGTAGGAATCGGACTGCTTGTACTTTACCTCCAAGAAAGGTATCTTTAAGAAAGTGAACATGGGACACCCTACTAATTTTTCCGGCGGTGAATTAAATGACAATTAATAAAAAAGATATCATTAAATTATTAGAAAAAATTGCAATATATATGGAGCTGAAAGGAGAGAATCCGTTCAAGGTTTCAGCTTTCCGAAAGGCAGCGGGCGCCTTGGAAACGGATGACCGGAGCCTTTCGGCCATCGAAGACTTTACCGCTTTAAATGGAATCGGGAAAGGGACGGCATCGGTCATCGAAGAGTATATAAATGAGGGAAGATCGACTGTACTTGAAGAGCTGCAGGAGCAGGTCCCAAAAGGATTGATACCTCTCCTGCAGCTTCAAGGTTTGGGCGGGAAGAAAATTGCCAAGCTTCATAAAGAGCTGCATGTCAATGATGTGAATGATCTTGAGATCGCCTGTGAGGAAGGCAGGGTCGCGGCGCTTGCCGGTTTTGGCAAAAAAACGGAAGAGAAGATCCTTTCTGCCATTGCCGATGCGGGTTCAAGGCCCGATCGGCTGCCCCTTGCCTTCATGAGGCCGATTGCAGATGATATTGATACGGCCCTGGCTAACATGGAATACATAATCCGTTCCTCCAGGGCCGGCAGCATCCGGCGTATGAGGGAAACCATCAAGGACCTCGATTTCATCATCTCGACAGATCACCCCGAAGAGGTTAAGAATCGACTGCTTGCATTACAGGGAATAAAGCAGGTTATTGCGGCCGGTGATACAAAAGTATCGGTTGTCCTTGATTATGAATATGATATTTCTGTTGATTTCCGAATCGTGAAGGATAAGGAATTCATCACGACACTCCATCATTTTACAGGTTCGAAAGATCATAATGTGCGGATGCGCCAGCTGGCTAAAGATCGCGGAGAGAAAATCAGCGAATATGGGGTGGAAGTGACGGAAACCGGTGAAGTATTGACGTTTGAAACGGAAGAACAATTTTATAATCATTTTGGCCTTCCTTACATTCCGCCAGAACTGCGTGAAGACGGAACGGAAGTGGAGCATTATGATGCAAATGAACCCCTCATATCTATAGAGTCCATCAAAGGTGACCTGCATATGCATACGACATGGAGTGACGGGGCCCATACGATTGAAGAAATGATTGAAGCATGCCGCGTAAAAGGGTATCGATATATGGCCATCACCGATCATTCCCAATATCTGAAAGTGGCGAATGGCTTGACCGTGGAGCGTTTACGTGAACAAAAACGGATTATCCATGAACTAAATGAAAAATACGCTGACTTTACCGTTCTTTCAGGGATTGAAATGGATATCCTTCCAGATGGGACACTTGATTATGAAGATGAGCTGCTTGCAGAGATGGATTTGGTGATCGCTTCGATACATTCAAGTTTTTCACAGCCTCGGGAAACGATCATGGAGCGCTTAAGAACGGCCCTGAATAATCCGCATGTCGATATCATTGCCCACCCAACGGGAAGGATCATCGGCAGACGCGCCGGATATGATGTTGATATAGAAATGCTGATCGAACTGGCTCATGAAACGAATACTGCCTTGGAATTGAATGCGAATCCGAACCGATTGGATCTGGCATCTCCCCATCTGCGCAAGGCACAGGAAGCAGGCGTTCCGATCGTAATCAATACGGATGCCCACAGCATCGACATGCTTGAACATATGCCTGTTGGGGTCTCGTCGGCCAAAAAGGGCTGGATTAAAGACTCAACGGTTCTTAATGCAAGGGATACAGACGGATTATTAGCGTTTTTAAAGAGAAATGATTAACTATTTGCCCATAAATAAGGAGGAGCTTTAACTCCATGCATAATAAAGCTTTAAAGACATTGGAATTTCATAAAATAAAAGAACAATTAATCTCACACGCATCCTCATCCATAGGAAAAGAGAAGGCAGAGCAATTGATGCCTTCCACGGATTTTGAAGAAGTGTCGAGATGGCAGGAAGAAACAGATGAGTCAGCCAAAATCGTCCGGTTGAAAGGCAACTTGCCATTGGGCGGGATTTTTGATATCCGTCCACATGCAAAAAGGGCTCAGATTGGCGGAATGCTCTCACCGATGGAGTTGATGGAGCTTGCAAGTACGATTCGTGCCGGCAGGATTCTCAGCCGTTTCTTCGAAGAACTCGCGGAGCAGGAAATTGATGTTCCGCTTTTAGCCGGATATATTGATTCCCTTCATCCATTGATAGATTTGCAACAGGAAATTACGTATGCTGTAAGCGAACATGGCGAAGTGATGGATTCTGCCAGCGACAAGCTCCGGACCCTAAGAAACCAGATTCGGACGAACGAGAGCCGTGTCAGGGGAAAACTGGAAAGTATGATCCGTTCTTCCAATGCATCAACAATGTTATCCGATGCCATCATCACCATCCGTAATGACCGATTCGTCATCCCGGTAAAACAGGAATACCGCAGTGTTTACGGCGGGATCATCCATGATCAATCCTCATCAGGGCAGACATTGTTCATTGAACCGCAAGCAATCGTTCAACTGAATAATGTCCTGCAGGAAACCCGAGTGAAGGAAACGCAGGAAATAGAACGGATATTGGTCGAACTATCGGAGAAAGTCGGTGCGTTCACCCCTGAATTGCTTCATAATGTCAAAGTGCTTGCACAAATCGATTTCCTTGTCGCCAAGGCAAAGTATGCAAAAGCGATAAAAGGATCCAAGCCGATTCTGAATAATGAGGGACGCGTGAAATTATTCAAAGCGAAACACCCGCTCATACCGAGTGATGTTGTCGTGGCCAATGATATTTTTCTTGGAGATGAATTTACGACAATCGTCATCACAGGTCCGAATACAGGTGGTAAGACGGTTACCCTGAAAACGATTGGCCTCTGTACGTTAATGGCTCAGTCCGGTCTGCAGATCCCTGCGCTGGATGGTTCCGAAACGGCTGTGTTTTCCTCTGTTTATGCCGATATTGGCGATGAACAGTCGATTGAACAAAGCTTAAGTACATTCTCATCGCATATGGTCAATATTGTCGATATCCTTAAGCGTGTCGATTATGACAGTCTTGTTTTATTCGATGAGCTTGGAGCGGGAACTGACCCACAGGAAGGTGCCGCTTTGGCCATTTCCATTTTGGATGAAGTGTATAAGCGAGGGGCACGTGTGATTGCAACGACACATTATCCGGAATTAAAAGCGTATGGCTATGATCGGGAAGGGGTCATTAATGCAAGCGTCGAATTTAATGTGGAAACCTTGAGTCCCACCTATAAACTTTTGATCGGTGTACCGGGGCGGAGTAATGCGTTTGAAATTTCCAAGCGTCTTGGTTTGGAAGAAAGCGTGATAAGCAACGCCCGCAGCCATATTGGCGAGGATACGAATAAAGTTGAGAATATGATAGCATCCCTTGAAGACAGCCGAAAAAAGGCCGAAGAAGAGGAGCTGGAAGCCAAGAATCATCTGGAACAGGCGGAAATTCTTCATAAAGACCTTCAAAGGCAAATTGGTGAATACCATGAAGAACGGGATGCGATGGTCGAAAAGGCAGCAAAAGAGGCGGCGGCAATCGTTGAAAACGCACAAAAGGAAGCGGAAGCGATCATTTCCGACTTACGTAAATTGCGACTTGAAAAGCATGCCGATGTTAAAGAGCATGAACTGATCGATGCCAAAAAGCGGCTTGAAGAAGCAGCGCCTAAAGTGAAAAAAACATCAAATAAAGCCGCGAGGCCGCTGGATAAAAGCTTGAAGCCTGGAGATGAAGTTAAGGTCGTAAGCTTTGGTCAAAAAGGTCACTTGATTGAGAAGGTCTCAAATAATGAATGGCAGGTTCAAATCGGCATCATGAAAATGAAGGTGAAGGAGTCTGACCTGGAATTCATAAAGGCCACAAAAGTTAAGGAAACAAAGCCGCTAACCACGATTAAAGGCCGTGATTATCACGTTAGCGTGGAACTTGATCTCCGTGGAGAACGCTTTGAAAATGCACTATCAAGAGTGGAAAAGTATATTGATGATGCTCTATTGGCCGGTTATTCGAGTGTCTCCATCATTCATGGTAAAGGAACGGGCGCTCTTAGATCCGGGGTCCAGGAATACTTGAAAAATCACCGCTCTGTCAAAAGGATTCGCTTCGGTGAAGCCGGTGAAGGCGGAACAGGCGTTACGGTGGTGGAATTTAAATAAAGGAAAGTGGCCACTCCGGCTATTCAGCCAAGCCGGGGGGCTAGTTACCATTCGGGAGTTGGACCATGGAGAACATGTGGGAAAATGAATATGTATATATAGCTGCTCGTTACAGTGTCGTTATTCTGTGCATTATTGTTTTTTTATCCATTTTTGAACTTGTCACAAAGTACAAGAACTGGGAGGAAATCAAACAGGGAAACCTTTCTGTCGCGTTGGCAACAGGTGGTAAAATATTTGGAATCGCCTATGTATTCCAACAGTCCATCCTCCATCAGAATTCGCTTCTTACCATGATTGGCTGGGGCGTGTACGGATTTGTCCTGCTGTTGATCGGTTATTTCATTTTTGAATTTATGACTCCTGGATTTAAAATAGATGAAGAGATACAAAAAGATAATCGGGCAGTTGGATTCCTATCGATGATCATATCAATCGCATTATCTTTTGTCATCGGCGCCGGAATTTCTTAATGCCCTTCATGAGAGGGAGTAAGCTGTGGAGAAACTTGCAAAAGTCTTAATAGTTTGTTGCGGAATCTTTTTTCTGTTCGGAATCATTTATATGATATTCTTCACTTGAGAGAAGCGGCCATCAGGCCGCTTCTCTTATTTGATTTCTATTAAAAAGGGTGGAAAGTATAATAATAATGACTTCTCGGAAGAGGAGGAGGAATATGGATCACTCCAAATTGATACAAAGGATTGAAGGGTTATCGCTAAATGCTTTACCGGCCATGTAAACGCAAATCTATGACGGATGGGTTATCCGTTTTGCCCGGCGAATTCTATCACTCCCCATCTATACACCGACTGAAAATGTGAAAAAGAACATTTGAATTGTAAACAATTATATTTTTCAAGGATCGATAAGGCCGTGTACAAAATGGCTCCACAGAATATTCCCTATTCTTGGTATAGGTCATATATACTGGCCTGTTTCTCATCATGAGTTCTTTATCCTCTGAAAATCGGCAATTGTAAGAAAATCCCGATTGTATTATAATGATAAAGAGTATTGAGAATATTCAGAAGGAGGGGGCAAATGAGCAATAAGCCGTGGCAAGCTATTTATCCGGAACAGATACCAGCTGTATTGTCATACGAAGATAAACCTCTTTATTCTTTTTTGAAGGAATCAGCCGAAGAATTCCCTGATAAAGTATCGATTCATTTCCAGGGAAAAGAATTAACTTTCCGGGAAGTGCATGAATCTGCTTTAAAGTTTGCAGCCTATTTAAAAAGTATCGGTCTTCAAAAAGGTGAACGCGTTGCCGTCATGCTTCCTAATTGCCCACAAGGTGTAATAAGCTTTTTTGGGATATTGATGGCTGGCGGAGTCGTGGTTCAAACGAATCCAACCTATACTGAACGTGAATTAGAATATCAAATGAAGGATTCCGGAGCGAAAATCATTTTAGCGATGGATATTTTATTTCCCCGTGTCACTGCAGTCGCATCAAGAACGGATATAGAACATATAATTGTAACCGCCATCAAGGAATATTTACCATTCCCGAAAAACCTTATCTACCCTTTTATTCAAAAAAAGCAATACGGCATTGTCATCAATGTGGAGCATGCAGGCAATCATCATTTATTTTCCGAAATCATGAAACGAAAGATCACTGAAGCAGGCACTGTGCCGATCGATGTGCATAATGACCTTGCACTTTTGCAATATACAGGTGGGACCACAGGCTTTCCCAAAGGGGTCATGCTTACCCATAGGAACTTGCTGGCTAATACGAAAATGTGCAATGCATGGCTTTATAGAAATAAGCGCGGTGAGGAAAGGATCCTTGCGATTCTGCCATTCTTCCATGTGTACGGTATGACTACGGTCTTGGTACTTTCCGTCATGGAAGGGAACACCATGATCATCATGCCAAAGTTTGATGTCGAAGCGACGCTTAAAACCATCCAAAAACAGAAGCCTACCATGTTTCCAGGAGCGCCAACGATGTATATCGGCCTCTTGAACCATCCGGATATCGCTAAATATGACCTGTCTTCCATCAATGCCTGTATAAGCGGTTCTGCATCATTGCCCTTAGAGGTCCAGGAGCAATTCGAGAAAATTACCGGGGGGAAGCTTGTTGAAGGCTATGGACTTTCTGAAACCTCACCGGTGACCCATGCTAATTTCATTTGGGATCAGCCGCGTGTAAAAGGAAGCGTTGGTCTGCCATGGCCAGATACTGACTCGGTGATTCTGTCCCTGGAAAACTTTGAAGAGCTTCCCCCGAATGAAATAGGCGAAATTGCCATAAAAGGACCACAGGTCATGCAAGGATATTGGAACCGTCCGGATGAAACGGAAAAAACCTTTAAAAATGGCTGGCTGCTTACAGGAGATCTGGGTTACATGGATGAGCAGGGGTTCTTTTATGTGGTCGAGAGGAAAAAGGATACTATCATTGCAGGCGGTTTCAATATATATCCACGTGAGGTGGAAGAGGTGCTATACGAGCATGAGGCCATACAGGAAGTAGTTGTGGCAGGTATCCCTGACCCTTATCGAGGTGAAACCGTCAAGGCCTATGTCGTGCTGAAAAAAAATGCCAGGGTCACTGAAGAGGAATTGAACGAATTTGCAAGAAAGAACCTGGCTTCCTATAAGGTGCCGCGCAGCTATGAATTCAGGGATGAACTTCCTAAAACGACGATAGGAAAAATACTGAGAAGAGTCCTTATCGAGGAAGAAAAGAAAAAAATATCCGAGGAAAGAAAAGAAGCTTAAACAAGCACCCCCTTTAACGGAGCAGCGGAAGAGAGCTCCGTGTTTTGCAGAACGACTGGACAACCTATGGATGGGGGCTGTACAATGAACACAAGTGGAATGTCAGGACTCTTAGAAGTTTTAGCTTGACAGCAAAGGTCCGTCATTTTATGATAGGAATATGAATGATGGTTCATTCATTTTCTGAAAGGGGACATCCAGTGAAAAGCAACAGACCAAAGTATAATCAAATTATTGATGCGGCAGTTATCGTCATTGCCCAAAACGGTTACTATCAAGCCCAAGTATCCAAAATCGCCAAGCAGGCAGGCGTGGCGGATGGCACCATATATCTTTATTTTAAAAATAAAGAAGATATTCTAATATCATTATTCCATGAAAAGATGGGCTATTTTGTGGAACAGATCGAAGATGAACTAAAAGGAAAGACAACTGCTTCGGATAAACTGCAAGTGCTTATCCAAAAACATTTTCAAAACCTTTCAGAAGACGTGAATTTAGCAATTGTCACTCAATTGGAATTAAGGCAGTCGAATAAAGAATTGCGCCTAAGAATTAATGATGTGTTAAGAGGGTATTTAAATCTAATCGATCAAATCATTATAGAAGGAAAAGAGAACGGCGAATTCCTGCCTGATTTAAATAATTTACTTACCAGGCAGATGATTTTTGGAACGATTGACGAAACAGTGACGACTTGGGTCATGAATGAGCAAAAGTACTCGCTTCCTGACCTGGCACCAGACGTTCACCGCCTTCTAATTGGCGGCTGTGGCCTGAAAAGTTAACGATTTAAATAGAGGATGGCCAGCCATCCTCGAAAGAATCGGTTAATCCTGCTTCCGGCTTTATCGGGAAGTGATACATATTGAATTTTCGAAAAAGTTTGACTAGCATGCCTGGAGGGATAGATATGGAATATCTTAAGCTTTCTGTCGAAAATCATGTGGCTTTTATAACGATTGATCATGCACCTGCAAATGCGCTTTCTTCTGCTATCATCGGAGAGCTGTCACAGGCCTTCGAACAAATTGGGAAAGACGAAGCCGTACGGGTCGTCCTTCTACATGGTGAAGGAAGATTCTTCTCTGCAGGAGCAGACATTAAGGAATTTACAGAAGTGAAAAACGGGAAAGCATTCGAGAAGCTGACCAAGAATGGGCAATCTGTATTTGAGAAAATCGAATCGTTTCCAAAACCGGTCATTGCAGCCATCCATGGAGCGGCGCTTGGAGGAGGATTGGAGCTGGCTATGGCCTGTCACATCCGTTTGGTAACCGAAAAGGCTAAACTGGGTTTGCCTGAGCTGCAGTTGGGCTTAATCCCTGGATTTGCTGGGACCCAACGTCTTCCTCGTTATGTGGGCATGGCAAAGGCAGCTGAAATGCTGTTTACAAGTGAACCGATTTCAGGGACCCAAGCTGTGCAATGCGGATTGGCGAATCATGCCTTCACGGATGAAGAACTGATTCCAAAAGCGAAGGAACTAGCCAATAAAATTGCCAAGAAAAGCCCACTGGCTTTAAAGTCGGCCATTGAGTTATTGAATTATTCCAAGCATGATTCCTACCATAAAGGTGTGGAAAGGGAAGCAGCCCTCTTTGGACAAGCTTTCGATACCGCTGATGCACAAGAAGGGATTTCCGCTTTTATTGAAAAAAGGGAAGCGGCATTCACAGGAAAATGATGATTCGGTATAAATAACTATTTTTATATATCATGCAGGATTTTGGTGAAATATGAAGAACAATACTATATATCAATAAAATTCATAATCTTCAAAACTCAAATCATTCGGGAGGTATTATCGTGAACATTTATGTGCTGCTGAAAAGAACATTTGATACAGAAGAAAAAATTACACTATCCAACGGAAAAATTAATGAGGATGGAGCAGAATTCATCATTAACCCATACGATGAGTATGCAGTTGAAGAAGCAATCCAGGTTCGTGATGCACAAGGCGGCGAAGTGACGGTTATTTCTGTCGGGACCGAAGAGGCTGAAAAGCAATTACGTACAGCACTGGCAATGGGTGCTGACAAGGCCGTATTGATAAATATAGAAGATGACATAGAAAATGGCGACCAATTTACGACTGCCAAAATTATAGGCGAATACTTAAAAGGTAAAAATGCCGATTTAATCATTGCAGGGAACGTTGCAATTGATGGCGGTTCTGGTCAAGTGGGACCACGCGTTGCCGAAATTTTAGAAATTCCTTACATTACAACCATTACTAAATTGGACATCGCAAATGGAAATGTAAGCGTTATCCGCGATGTTGAAGGAGACTCTGAAACGATCGAAGCATCCCTTCCGTTGTTGGTGACAGCTCAACAAGGGCTGAATGAGCCACGTTATCCTTCATTGCCTGGAATCATGAAAGCGAAGAAAAAACCGCTTGAAGAATTGGAATTGGATGACCTGGATTTGGAAGAAGAAGACGTTGAGGCAAAAACAAAAACGATTGAAATTTACCTTCCTGCTAAAAAAGAAGCTGGAAAAGTATTGGACGGCGAAATCGGTGATCAAGTTAGCGAACTTGTTCAATTATTACGCAGTGAAGCAAAAGTGATTTAATCGAAATGGCACTTTTCAAAACAACAACACACGATAAAAAGAAAATAGAGCACAGGAGGTTTTTATAAATGGCTAGAAAGTTTCTTGTATTGGGCGAAGTTCGTGATGGTTCACTAAGAAATGTATCATTTGAAGCTATCGGTGCGGCTAAACTTGCTGCTGATGGCGGGGAAATCGTAGGTGTTTTAATTGGTGAAAGTGTTCAAAACTTTGGAAATGAATTGATCCAGTATGGCGCAGACCGGGTTATTGCAGTCGAAAATGATCAATTGAAACAATATACTTCAGATGGATATGCGCAAAGCTTGCTTGCCGTCATCGAGCAGGAAAAGCCAGAAGGGATTTTCTTTGGACATACGGCCTTAGGAAAGGATCTTGCACCTAAATTGGCTGGAAAGTTGGAATCGGGATTGATCTCCGATGTTATATCCATTGAAGAAGAAGGCGGAAATATCGTTTTCACCCGCCCGATATATTCCGGTAAAGCATTTGAAAAGAAAATGGTTACAGATGGCGTGATATTCGCGACAATCCGTCCGAACAATATCGAACCATTAGCGAAAGATGAGTCCCGCTCTGGTGATGTTTCTACATTAAGTGTGGAGATTAAGGATTTACGCACAATCATTAAAGATGTTGTTAGAAAGGCTAGTGAAGGGGTCGACCTTTCAGAAGCGAAAGTAATCATCGCAGGTGGCCGCGGTGTGAAAAGTGAAGATGGTTTTGAACCATTAAAGGAACTGGCACAGGTTCTTGGGGGTGCGGTAGGAGCTTCCCGCGGAGCATGTGATGCAGACTATTGCGATTACTCTTTGCAAATCGGGCAAACGGGTAAAGTCGTAACACCTGACCTATATATCGCCTGCGGAATTTCCGGAGCGATCCAGCATTTAGCGGGGATGTCTAACTCCAAGGTCATCGTTGCCATCAACAAAGACCCGGAAGCTAACATATTCAATGTGGCTGATTATGGAATCGTCGGAGACCTTTTCGAAGTCGTTCCATTACTGACGGAAGAATTCAAAAAACTAAAAGTTAATGCGTAAAAGATAATAAATAAGAGAAAAGGGGCAAGACATTTGGCATAAGCCAATACATATGTCTTGCCCCTTTATTTGGGGCTAATAGTCAAGGGTTTGACCTGCATATTTACTCTTTTTTTGGACATCCTACCACTGAAGCAAAATATTAGCATCGATTCTAACAACAATGGTATACTGTCTTTAGTTATTTGAGTAAATTTGAGGAGGAATTATATATGGCTATTGTAAATGCAACTGACCAAACTTTCACAACAGATACTAGCGAAGGTGTCGTTCTTGTAGATTTTTGGGCTCCATGGTGTGGACCTTGTAAAATGATCGCTCCTGTTCTTCAAGAGCTTGATACTGAAATTGGCGATACAGCAAAAATCGTAAAAGTGGATGTAGATGAAAACCAAGAAACAGCTGGAAAATTCGGTGTGATGAGCATCCCGACATTAATCGTCCTTAAAGACGGTGAAGTGGTTGACAAGGTTGTTGGTTTCCAACCTAAAGAAGCACTTGCCGAACTTATTTCAAAACACGCGTAATAGTAAGATAGCGAAAAAAAGCTTCAAGTCTGCGGACTTGAAGCTTTTTTCGCTATCTTGATATATAATGATTGTAAAAATGGGAGAACAGGAGGATGAATGCATGAATCAACAAATAAAGAATAAACTTGCCCTTCTTCCCGATCAACCTGGTTGTTATTTAATGAAAGATCGTCAGGGAACGATCATATATGTTGGCAAAGCGAAGGTGTTGAAAAATCGTGTCCGTTCTTATTTTACGGGATCGCATGATGGAAAAACATTTCGGCTCGTGAATGAGATTGAAGATTTCGAATACATCGTCACCTCTTCCAATATCGAGGCTCTTATTTTAGAGTTGAACTTAATCAAAAAACATGACCCAAAATATAATGTCATGCTAAAGGATGATAAGACGTACCCTTTCATCAAGCTGACTGCGGAACGCCACCCACGTCTAATCATTACGCGAAAAGTCAAAAAAGACAAAGGGAAATATTTCGGTCCTTATCCGAATGCTTTTGCAGCTAACGAAACGAAAAAATTGCTCGACCGCATCTATCCCCTAAGAAAATGCAATACTTTACCGGATCGCGTTTGTCTATACTATCACCTTGGACAGTGCCTGGCCCCATGTGTATATGAAGTAGAGGAACAGGAATATAAAAAAATGGTGGATGATATCAACCGGTTCTTGAACGGCGGGCATACTGAAATAAAAAAAGAACTGACTGAAAAAATGTTAGAGGCATCAGAAGAGCTCGATTTCGAAAGGGCCAAGGAGTTCCGTGACAAGATTGCCCACATCGATATTACGATGGAGAAGCAGAAAATGATGACGACCGATTTCATCGACAGGGATGTATTTGGCTTTGCCCATGATAAAGGCTGGATGTGCGTTCAGGTATTTTTTGTCCGGCAGGGTAAATTAATAGAAAGGGATGTTTCACTTTTTCCGGTCTACGATGAACCCGAACAGGAACTTCTTACATTCCTGGGTCAGTTTTACGAGATTACGAACCACTTTAAACCAAAGGAAATCTTGCTGCCTGAATCAGTGGATGCCGAAATGGCCGAAGGGCTGCTTGGTGTCAAAACGATTCACCCGAAACGGGGAGCGAAAAAAGACATGCTTAAATTGGCGAATAAAAATGCCTCCATCGCCCTTCAGGAAAAATTCTCTTTGATCGAAAGGGATGAAGAAAGAACGATCAATGCGGTGGAAAACCTCGGGAACCAACTGGGTATCTACACCCCGCACCGAATTGAAGCTTTCGATAACTCCAATATCCAGGGAAGTGACCCTGTTTCCGCTTTAGTCGTGTTCATTGATGGGAAGCCGGAAAAAAGGGAGTACCGCAAATATAAGATCAAGACGGTCCAAGGGCCTGATGATTATGAATCGATGCGTGAAGTGGTCAGAAGAAGGTATTCACGAGTATTGAAAGAAGGATTGCCGCTTCCGGACTTAATCATCATTGATGGCGGAAAGGGACATGTGGAAGCCGTTCGGGATATTCTGGAAAATGAATTGGGCCTTGATATACCACTTTCAGGCCTCATAAAGGATGAAAAGCATAGGACATCGCAATTGATGATCGGAAATCCTCTTGAACTTGTACCTCTTGATTCACGGAGCCAGGAATTTTACCTATTGCAAAGAATTCAGGATGAGGTGCATCGGTTCGCGATTACGTTCCATCGCCAGCTACGTGGGAAAAATGCGGTTCACTCCCAGCTTGATGATATCCCGGGAGTCGGGGAAAAACGACGGAAGCAATTATTAAGGCATTTTGGATCATTGAAGAAAATCAAAGAGGCAACGGCTGAGGAAATCATGCAGGCTGGCATGCCAAAAGGGGTAGCCGAGGGAATCGTTAGAAAATTACAAGAATAATCTTGCTACCGATAAATCTCTATGCTATGATTAAAAGGAAATTTTAACTAGACAACTTAAAAGTGCTGATAGAGGTGCGGAATTCAAGAGTAAAAGCCTGGAGAAGTATGAGCTTCCATGAAAGGTTTTGAAAGGGGGGGACGCCGAAGGAAGACAAGACTCATATCTTGCTTTTCTGGTCTGACATTTAATAAATGGCGGATTGTCAGGGTTTATACCCTGGAGAGCTATCTCACTGTGTTTACAGTATTAGTTATGTGATCACAGCAATGAGATATTTCTCATTGCTTTTTTTATTGCCTAAAAACTAGAGAGGGTGCATGAGGATGGCATTAATCGTTCAAAAATTCGGCGGAACATCCGTCGGCAGCGTTGAAAAAATCAAAAATGTTGCCAAACGGGTAATCGAGGAAGCGGAGAATGGAAATGAGGTAGTCGTCGTTGTTTCAGCTATGGGGAAAACAACGGACCAATTGGTATCCATGGCCCAGGATATTTCCGGGACCCCGAGCAAGAGGGAAATGGATATGCTATTGACAACTGGGGAACAGGTAACGATTTCCCTGTTAACGATGGCATTGATTGAAGAAGGATATGAAGCCATTTCGTATACTGGCTGGCAGGCTGGCATGCAAACGGAATCCGTTCATGGGAATGCCCGCATTTTAAACATCGATGCTTCAAGGATCCAAGCCCAGCTTCAAGAGAGGAAAATAGTGGTTGTAGCCGGTTTCCAGGGGAACGATGTAAATGGGGAAATCACTACCTTGGGGAGAGGTGGTTCAGATACGACGGCGGTTGCCATCGCTGCAGCGCTGAATGCGGATAGATGCGATATATATACGGATGTCACGGGTGTTTTCACAACGGATCCACGTTACATAAAAGGCGCGCGAAAACTCCAATCCATTTCTTACGATGAAATGCTGGAACTTGCCAACCTGGGGGCGGGCGTCCTTCATCCAAGGGCTGTCGAATATGCAAAAAATTATCAAATTCCGCTTGAAGTCCGTTCAAGTATGGAGAGAGAATCAGGAACGATCATTGAGGAGGAAGCAACTATGGAAGAAAACTTAATTGTACGCGGCATTGCTTTTGAAGACAGTATTACGAGGGTCACAATATATGGTTTACCCCAATCACTTGGTGCCTTATCCACAATTTTCACGACACTTGCGAAAAACCGGATTAATGTGGATATCATCATTCAAAGCATGACTGCAGAGGATACGACCAATCTATCTTTTTCCACAAAAAGTGAAGATACGGAATCGGCCTTGATCGTGCTGGAAAATAATAAAGAACAATTGGGGTTCGATCGAGTCGAGACGGAGAGCGGGTTGGCCAAAGTGTCGATCGTCGGTTCTGGTATGGTATCCAACCCAGGAGTGGCTGCCGAGATGTTTGAAGTGATGGCCAATACAGGCATCCAGGTGAAAATGGTCAGTACATCGGAAATTAAAGTTTCGACTGTCGTCAATGAAAAGGAAATGGTGAAGGCGGTTGAATCTCTTCATGAAGCGTTTAAACTTGGTCAGCATGCAAATGTGCTAGCTTAAGTGTAAGGAGTCCAATAAAAAACAGACTTCCGGTTAAAAAGGGTAAGTCTGTTTTAAGGGCTCATTAGATTGGATCTCTGGGATCCCATTGGATGGTGAATATCACTTTTTTTGCGCGGCGTTTGATTTCTTCCGTTGATTCGCTGAGGAATTTTTTTTGCAGTGTAAACTGCTCGGCAAGGAAACCGGCTTCAAGTTGGAAGTGACAATCAGGATGTAAATCCAGGCGGCGGCTGATTATTTCGCCCGTCAAGGATAATTCCATCTCGTGTTTCGTATACTTCATGATTTCTAGATTGCCCCATCCAGCGCTCTGGAAAAATTCAATCACTTCCTGATCGCCATTCAATGGGAATTTTCTTGCTAATTGTTTACCTGCCCAATAGAGGATTTGATTAGAGTCTTTTCCGAGAATATCGTTCAATAGAACTTCTCTGATCAATTCGTATCCGAAAGCTGGAACCTGGAATTCCTCCGTTTGAATTTCTTCAGCTTGAATCTCTTCTTCTATCGCGGCAGCAATATTTTTTTTCATAGTTTATCGCCTCTTTCTGTAAATCTATTATAAACGTTTTTCTTTTGCAAATTATACTGTTTTTTATTTATTTAAACAGCAATTGGAAAAAAATGAGAAATTATTTTGAGATATTAATAGATTAATTAGTAATTTCTCCAAAATATCAACTTGACAAATATAAAATAGACAATTTAAACCAATAAAATCTATTCTGAAAAAGAGATTTCTTGTATCCGTTTTCTTGACGCACATAGAAGTCAGGAGTAAAATGGACATGTCACATAATTGTAAGGGGAGTATAGGGGAGTTTTCTGACTCTATACTTTATTTTCACGCGGAGATAAAAGGTAGCCACCAGATTATCTTTGCATGATTTTTCACAAATTAAGGGGGGGCACTTAGTGGCAAAGAATCGTGAGTTTGGGAATCGCAGGCTTCATTCACTTCTAGGAGTAATTCCAATTGGTCTATTCCTAATTTTTCATTTATCGGTAAACTTTATGGCAACAAAAGGAGAAGAGACTTTTAATGGGGCAGTTCATTTAATTGAGTTTACGCCCGTAAAGATTTTGGTTGAATGGGTCGTCATCTATCTACCGCTCATTTTCCATGCTGTGTACGGAATTTATATTGCCTTTACAGCAAAAAACAATTTAGGGAGATTTGGATTCTTCCGTAACTGGATGTTCATGCTTCAACGTGTAACTGGAATCATAACGTTGATTTTCCTTGTTTGGCATATATGGGCAACTAGAATTCAAGCAGCTATGGGTGCTGAAGTTAACTTTGACATGATGGCAGAGATTTTCTCTAGTCCATTCATGATTGTGTTCTATATTGTTGGTATTATCTCAGCAATTTTCCACTTTGCTAATGGATTATGGTCATTTGCAGTGAGCTGGGGTCTGACAGTTTCACCAAGATCGCAAAGAATCATGACTTACTTTACATTGATCGTTTTCGTTCTTCTTTCTTATATCGGAGTTAGCGCAATTTTCGCTTTCGTATAAGGAGATAGAATTCATTTATAAGTAGTAGGAAAAACATAGCTTGGCTAATGGAAATAAGGGAGTGACAGAATTGGGTAAAGGTAAAATAGTTATCGTTGGTGGAGGTCTAGCTGGATTAATGGCTACGATCAAAGCAGCAGAGCTGGGGCAACAGGTTGATTTATTTTCTTTAGTGCCTGTTAAACGCTCTCACTCAGTTTGTGCCCAAGGCGGAATCAATGGGGCAGTAAATACAAAAGGTGAAGGGGATTCTCCATACATCCACTTCGACGATACAGTTTATGGCGGGGATTTCTTGGCTAACCAACCGCCTGTTAAAGCGATGTGCGAAGCTGCGCCATCGATCATCCACATGTTTGATCGTATGGGTGTTATGTTCAACCGTACTCCGGAAGGTCTTCTTGATTTCCGTCGTTTCGGTGGTACTCAACATAGCCGTACAGCATTCGCTGGTGCAACAACTGGTCAGCAATTACTTTACGCATTGGACGAGCAGGTTCGCCGTTATGAAGTTGAAGGCCTTGTAACGAAATATGAAGGCTGGGAATTCCTTGGAGCTGTTATCGATGATGAGCAAACAGCACGCGGTATCGTAGCTCAAAACCTGACTTCAATGGAAATCAAATCATTCCCTGGCGACGCAGTCATCATGGCGAGCGGCGGCCCTGGAATCATTTTCGGCAAATCGACCAACTCAATGATCAATACAGGATCAGCAGCTTCCATCGTTTATCAACAAGGTGTAAATTATGCAAATGGTGAGTTCATTCAAATTCACCCGACAGCAATCCCTGGAGATGACAAACTTCGTCTAATGAGTGAATCCGCTCGTGGTGAAGGTGGACGTATCTGGACATATAAAGACGGAAAACCTTGGTATTTCCTTGAAGAAAAATACCCTGCTTATGGTAATCTGGTACCTCGTGATATCGCGACTCGTGAAATCTTCGACGTATGCATGAACATGAAGCTTGGCATTAATGGAGAAAACATGGTTTACCTGGATCTATCACATAAAGATCCTAAATTACTTGATATAAAACTTGGCGGAATCATTGAAATCTACGAGAAATTCATGGGTGAAGATCCTCGTAAAGTTCCAATGAAAATTTTCCCTGCCGTTCATTATTCTATGGGCGGACTTTGGGTGGATTATGACCAAATGACTAACATCAAAGGTTTATTCGCTGCAGGTGAGTGTGACTACTCTCAACATGGCGGTAACCGACTTGGTGCGAACTCACTTCTTTCTGCAATCTATGGTGGTTCAGTAGCTGGACCGAATGCCGTTAAATATATTGAAGGCCTTGATAAAACTTCAGAATCCATTCCATCTTCATTGTTTGAAGGGTACGAGAAACAAGAACAGGAAAAATGGAATGAAGTCATGTCTCTTGATGGTAACGAAAATGCATACGTCCTTCACAAAGAACTTGGTGAGTGGATGACACAGCATGTTACTGTAGTTCGTTACAATGACAAGCTGAAAGAAACGGACAACAAGATTCTTGAGTTGATGGAACGTTACAAGAAAATTAACATCAATGACACGGCAAAATGGAGTAACCAAGGAGCAGCATTCACTAGACAGCTGCAAAACATGATGCAATTGGCTCGTGTAATCACAATTGGTGCGTTAAACCGTGACGAAAGCCGCGGAGCGCATTACAAACCTGATTTCCCAGAACGTAATGATGAGGAATTCATGAAAACTACTATGGCAACATTCAAAGGCTTGGATCAAGCACCTGAATTCCATTATGAAGATATTGATGTATCACTGATCGCACCGCGTAAACGTGACTACACTACGAAACACTAAAGAGGGGGAGCAAAAAAATGGTTGAAACTAAATCTGAGACTAAAACAGTCCGTTTTATAATCACTCGTCAAGATACACCGGATTCAGCTCCTTATGATGAGGAATTCGAATTAGCGTACCGTCCGAATATGAACGTAATTTCCGCTCTAATGGAAATTCGTCGTAATCCAGTAACTGTGCAAGGCAAGCACACTACAGCAATCGCCTGGGATATGAACTGTCTTGAAGAGGTATGTGGTGCTTGTTCAATGGTTATCAATGGTAAACCAAGACAATCATGTACAGCTCTTATCGATCAATTGGAGCAGCCGGTTCGTCTAGCTCCAATGCGTACATTCCCTGTTGTTCGTGACCTACAAGTCGATCGCAGCCGTATGTTCGACTCATTGAAAAAGGTAAAAGCATGGATTCCAATCGATGGAACGTACAATCTTGGACCAGGACCGCGTATGCCAGAAAAGAAACGTCAATGGGCTTACGAGTTATCTAAATGTATGACTTGCGGTGTGTGTTTAGAAGCTTGTCCGAACGTAAACAGCAATTCAGACTTCATGGGGCCACAGCCATTATCACAAGTTCGTTTATTCAATGCACATCCAACGGGTGCAATGAACAAAGGTGAACGTTTAAATACGATCATGGGTGATGGAGGGCTTGCAAACTGCGGTAACTCACAAAACTGTGTGCAGTCTTGTCCTAAAGGCATTCCATTAACGACTTCGATTGCAGCGTTGAACCGTGATACTACGATTCAACAATTCCGTAACTTCTTCGGCAGTGACGAAGTTTAATAAGGAGCATGAAAGAACCTGTATCTTAATGATATGGGTTCTTTTTTTTCATTAATTTACATACGCAGACTTGGTTGGAAATCGATGATAACTAGGATCGAAGTGTATATGACATGCGACACCCAGCAAAGGCTGGAAGATTCGATTAATAAAGTGGGCAATAAGCAGATTAATCTCCTTCCAATAGAAAACCCTTTTCATTATTGTTGTTTTCTTATAAAATGAGTGAATAGTCATTCAATTCAGAAAGGGTGTGCACAAGTTGGGCAGAATATCATATATCGATAATATAACGGAGTGGATCAATGATTTTTCTTTTAAACATGAGATTAATGTTCGCTTTTCAGAAACTGATATGTTTGGGCACTTGAATAACACGATTCCTTTTACTTATTTTGAGGAAGCTCGGATTGAGTATTTCAACAGTATGGGGTTTATGAAGGATTGGACCTCGGCTGAATGCGGTGAAATGCCGGTTGTGGCCAATTTACAGTGTGATTACCTGAAGCAGGTGTTTTTCAATGATCGATTGACGATCCATGTGAAAGCTGAGCATATCGGGAGTTCTTCAGTGGACATACATTATATGGGGACCAAACAAGATGGTTCTCTTTGTTTAACGGGCAGGGGGACGATTGTGCAAGTCTCCAAGGCCACCGGAAAGCCGATACCTTGGACGGAAGAGATGAAGCGATCGATGTGGGATACTGAGCTGGAACACACCTAAAAATATTTCCATTTAGACAAGTAAAAGAGTCACTCCATTGCCCCAGCCGACATACTATATCTTGACTAAATAGACACCCACTCCGGGTTTTATGCTGGTGAAGGCAAGGAGGGTAACATTACTTGAAGGAGAACGAATTCACTCATAAGCCACTACTCACCAAAAGAGAAAAAGAAGTATTTGAGTTACTAGTACAAGACAAAACAACAAAAGAAATCGCAGGTGAATTGTTTATTAGCGAAAAAACAGTTCGAAACCATATCTCGAATGCGATGCAGAAGCTTGGAGTTAAAGGACGTTCACAGGCAGTCATAGAACTCCTTCGTATGGGAGAACTTAAGCTTTAATGTGTTAACTCTTAATGCGTAAGCCTTATAAATAATTTCTCTCCCGTTCATTGGCAGCATATAAGGAAGGGCAAAACAATTTGGTTGTTTTGACTTCTTTGGATGCTGCTTATTTTTATGGAGGTGGTTTCAATATAATTCCGGATAATCATTCTTGAAAATCATTTCACTTTCATCCAAAATGGTAGTATGATAAGTTTCATGAAGTGGGGAGCTGTGTGTATGGATGAAGAGAAGCAGGCGGCATATGTAGTCGATATCGAGAGGGAATTGCGCTATGTATCGACATGGCTTAAGCAAAGGGGAAGAGAAATTCTCCATGATTATAAAATTACCATTCCTCAATTCGTGGCTTTGCAATGGCTTTTTGAATCGGGCGACATGACGATTGGCGAATTGTCCACGAAGATGTTTCTCGCCTTCAGCACAACGACGGATCTGATAGACCGCATGGAGAAACATCAGCTTGTTCAGCGTGTCAGGGATGAAAAGGACAGGCGTGTGGTTCGAATTCACCTTCTTGAAGAAGGTGAACGGATTATTGAAGAAGTGATTAATAAACGGCAGCAGTACTTGAGTGGCGTGTTAGTCAATTTTAACGAATCTGACATCATGTCCCTCAAAGGGATTCTAGCGAAACTACATCAAGAAATGAAAGAAAAATGAGGCGAGTTTTTTGAAACAACCGATAGGCATCATTGATTCAGGGGTAGGCGGCTTGACAGTAGCTAAAGAAGTCATGCGTCAGCTTCCAAATGAAAATATAATTTACTTAGGTGATACAGCAAGATGTCCTTATGGGCCGAGGACCAAAAAAGATGTTCAAACCTTCACATGGCAAATGACGAGGTTTTTGATGAAGAGCGAAATAAAAATGCTGATCATCGCTTGCAATACAGCGACTGCAGCTGTACTGGATGAAATCAGGGCAACACTTCCGATTCCTGTGTTGGGTGTCATTCATCCAGGGGCAAGGGCGGCATTGAAAGTTTCTGATTCCTTGCATATTGGTGTTATTGGTACGGAAGGCACGGTAAAAAGTAAAGCTTATGACGATGCACTTGCCTCCATCAATTCCAATGTGAAAGTAGATAGTTTAGCATGCCCGAAATTTGTCCCTATCGTAGAAAGCGGTGAGTTTCAAGGGGGTATCGTCAATAGGGTAGTGGCACAAACCTTGAGCCCGTTGAAGAAAACGAAGATCGATACATTGATCCTTGGCTGTACCCATTATCCACTGCTATGGCCTGTGATCTCTTCCTATATGGGGGATGGAGTACAGGTCATTTCCTCTGGGGAAGAGACGGCACGTGAGGCGAGTGTCATTTTGGATTACTATAAGTTAATCAATAAAAGCAAGCTCCGTCCAGTTCATCGCTTTTATACAACTGGTTCAAGAGATATGTTTGGATCCATCGCGTCGAGCTGGCTCGGTATACATGTAGATGCCATCGAAACAATTAAGATTGATCACTTATAAGGCTTCCATTTGGAAGTCTTTTTTTTCAGGGGGGGAAAGTGGAAAAGCATATTGTTATGTATATAGCAACAAGCCTGGATGGATGTATGTATGGCTAAGGAAGATGGAAGCATAGCATAGATGGGTTGAGGAGGCAGAAGAGGACAATGGATACGGCGATTATGGGGAATAAGGCGTATCGACAGATTCATACTTTGGCAAAGGAATCTCCCTATCAAGAAATGCGAAAGGGAAAGAATGATATGTAGAGTGTGAACGAATGTTGGTGATTTCTTTGGAAGACTGACAGACGTTTCAAGGATCTGGCTTGTCGGCGGCGGTGCAGAAAGTGGAGGATGTCATGAGGGAAATGCTGGAGGCTTAAATGATCCTATCCGTCATTTCGATTTTACTGGGGGAAGGGATTCGATTGTTCCAATCAAGAAGTCCGAAATCCCAATGAAGCAGACAAAGTGGCGGCAGTACGGGTAAATTGCCCAGCTCCTTTATCAGAGGGAAAAATAATTGGTCTATTTTCTCCTAGGGCTCGTATAAATAGGAGTACAAACTGTCCTAGGAGTGATTTTATGTCCAATAAATCAAAAGTAACAATGGCTGTGACCATTCTGGCATCTTCTTTTTGGCTTTCAGGCTGCGGATTATTTGGCGGTGAAGAGAAAAAGGAAATAGATCCACCAAAGGATGTAACATTAGTCGAGGATGAATCTTCATTAAAAGAAACAGAAACGAATGGTGAAGAAAAGCCAGCGACTGATGGAGAAGAAGGTGCTGTTGAAACGAAAACAGTGAAGACGGAGTTATATTTAATTGATAAAAGCGGGTATGTGGTTCCACAAACAATGGAACTTCCTAAATCGGAAGCTGTCGCTAAACAGGCCCTTGATTACCTTGTCGATAATGGACCAGTCACGGATAAACTTCCAAATGGGTTCAGGGCAGTCATTCCTGCGGATACCCAAATAAGCGTGAACATCAAAGACGGAGTGGCTGTGGCGGACTTTTCGCCGGAGTTCAAAAACTATCAGAAAGAGGATGAACTTAAAATCCTTCAAGCCATTACATGGACCCTGACACAATTCGACTCGGTCGATAAAATCCAAATGAGAATTAACGGGGAAGATATTTCCGAAATGCCGGTCAATGGCACACCGATAGATGAGAATATCTCAAGGTCGTCAGGAATCAATATCGATACGAGTGACGTGGTCGACATTTCCAATACCAAAGCACTGACCGTTTATTATGTCGGCGGTGACGAGGAGAACACCTATTATGTTCCAGTGACGCGCAGGATTAGCGAAACGGTGTCTGATAATGTAACGGCAGTCATTCAGGAATTAACGAAGAGTCCCTCGGGTTCTCAGCTGCAAACAGGATTCATGAGTGATGTAGCTTTACTTGACGAGCCTAAAGTGGCAAAAGGTAAGGTCAGCCTCAATTTTAACGAAAATATCCTTGGAAGCTTTAAAGAGAAAAAGGTATCACAGGAAGTCCTTGATGCCCTGGTCCTTTCTTTAACGGAACAGAAAGGAATTGAAAGCGTTGAAGTCCAAGTGCAGGGCAGCGCCGATGTTCTTAATGAAGAAGGTAAGAAATTATCAGAACCAGTGGTCCGTCCAGAGAAAGTCAACACAGGTAGTTTTTAAATATATTTAGAAAAATCACAATGAGGCAGCCCGCAGCTGTCTCTTTTTTTTTGCTTCCACCATACCATGAATCAAAAACCTAATGAATTACCATGCTGTTGGATAATTTTTAATTATTGTATTAGTTGAAAACTAATAACCCCCAAGCAATTTCTTATATCGTTAGAATTTTTTCACATAAATAAATTTTTAATAGGAGAAATTAGTTATATTAATGTAATTAATGGGGGAGTATTATGGATCAAAAAGTAATTCAGGCTTTACACATCTATGTATTAATCATTATGAATACAGGATTCATGGTACATGTCCTGCTCCTTCCCAATATCTTAAGCGCATCTCAACGCGACGCATGGATAAGTGTCATAATTAGTGTTGTTCCGTGTATCTTTTGGACTCTATTTATTTTTTATATTTATAAAAAACTAGACAAAGAAGATATAATCACTTTTCTTAAAAAATGGTCTACACCTTTTGTTAGATATATTTTCACTATGGCATTTGGGTTGTATTTAATAATTAATGCCTTCATTACCGTCAAATTTACAGTGATTTGGGCAAAAGCTAATTATACCCATGACATACCAAACATCGTAGTCGTAAGCCTATTCACTTTTATTTGCATTTTTGCAACTTATAAAGGAATACGCACCATAAGTACTTTGGCTCTCCTGTTTCTTCCGTTCGTCTCCTTTTTCGGGATGTTTGTGGGGCTAGGGAATACGAGTAATAAGAATTACGAATTATTGTTCCCGATATTTGAAAGCGGTTATCGCCATACTCTAAATGGAATTTTTTATACGAGTGCAGGATATTTAGAAATTATCGTTTTTTTATTTTTGACTCCTTACCTGAAAGATAAGGTAAAAGCCAAGTGGCTTTTACTGGTTGGTGTAATTTTAATCATGCTGACGTTAGGGCCCCTCATGGGAGCGATTGCAGAATTTGGTTCTGTGGAAGCGGTAAAAATGAGGAATCCGGCTTATGAACAATGGAAGTTGCTAAGGTATGGCTATTATATTACTCGACTCGATTTCCTTTCCATTTTCCAATGGCTTTCAGGTGCCTTGATTCGAATAAGCTTATGTTTATTTATAGGACATAAATTAATCTCGAATTCAAAACACCAGAAGTGGATATTGCTCTCCTTATATTTATTAATTGTTTTTGGGACGCTAATCCATTGGGATGCTACTTCATTTTTTTATTTTATATACAAATATTTCTTTCCAATCAGTAGTCTGTTTCTTTTAAGTGCTGCAATTATACTGTTATTTCTTATTATAAAAAAGGGAAAAGGAAAAGGAAAAGGAAAAGGAAAAGGTGAAACATTATGAAGAAGGTAAAATTGAATGGAGCTCCTTCTTGCATGGACCAAATCCAAAACTGGTTCGAACAGTCTTCTGATGTTGTTTTAAGAACAAAAACTTTTGATAATGAAGGTCGTTATTTATTGGGATTTTTATATGCACCAAACTTAGTGGATATGCAATTTATCAATGAAGTGATACTGCCTACAATATCAAAAGCGGTTCAAGAAAATGAGGAATTATCAATTGATCAATTAAGCAATATTATGGAGATCAGTACGCTTAAAAAGGGCTCCGATTTAAAAGAGGGAGTAGAAAGCATTCTTTTTTCAGGAGACCTAATCATCATTAATGAATCCTCTAATGAAATTTACTATACCCCGTTAGCTAATTGCCCTAAGCGTAGTCCGGAAGAATCCAATATAGAATCTTCCATTCGGGGACCGAGAGATGGATTTGTTGAAAATATATCCGATAACATGTCTTTAATTCGCCAAAGGTTAAAAACGGCATCACTTAAATGTATAGAATTCACAATCGGGGAAAGAAGTAAAACTAAAATATTGCTACTTTATATAGATGACATCATTAATCCCTCGATTCTTTTGGATATTAAAAAACGATTGGATTCATTAAAGGTTGATATCATAGTCAGCAGTTACCAAGTTGAAGAATTCCTATATGATAATCAATTTTCCATCTTCCCCTTAATGGATTATATTGGTCGACCGGACTTTGTTGTTGAATCCTTGAATCAAGGGCGCTTTGCCATCCTGGTAGACGGAAATCCCACATGCTTAATCGGACCAACCAGTGTTAATCAGTTACTGTATTCTGCTGATGACGCACATGCAAGCTTTTATTACACTAGTTTCATGCGCATCATTCGTGTAGTCGCCTTATTTGTAACGGTTACGTTACCAGGTTTTTTTATAGCGTTAGTTTCATATCAAATGGATCAAATCCCCTTTTCTCTTCTTGCAACGATTTCAATCACTAGACAGGGATTACCCATACCTGCTTCTTTGGAGGCATTCATGATGATCATATTGTTTGAACTATTTAAAGAAGCCGGTCTTCGCCTGCCAAAAGCTGTAGGTGCCACGGTTTCTGTATTGGGTGGATTGATCATAGGTGATGCAGCGATTCGGGCAGGGCTGACTTCACCCTCCATGCTCGTAATAATAGCTGTTACCGTTCTCTCGAGCTATACCTTAATCAACCAGAATATTGCTGGGAATATCGTTATTATAAGGTTATTCATATTTGCATGTTCAGCGTTTTTAGGTTTGTTTGGATTCTTTATGGGAATATTCCTTATCTTGATTGCTGTGGTTTCCTTGGAAAGTTTCGGCCAGCCTTTTGTGAATCCACTTTCCAAACCAAATAAATCGGATATGTTAAAAGTCTTATTTAAGCTTCCTTATGGGATGTTAAGGAAACGGAATCAAGCTATACAGTCCAGTGATAATGAACAGCAAAAGGAGTAGGACAAATGAGAAAACTAATTGCAGTCATGGTTATTGGCTGTCAACTTTTACTGACGACAGGATGCTGGGGAATGAAGGAAATTCAAGCTCAAACATATGGAACCGCTCTAGGGATCGATTATAAAGAAGGTGAATTCATCTTATACTTTCAAGCATTAAATTTTGCTGATATAGCAAAACAAGAAGGGGCTGCTATATTACAACAAAAATCTCCTGTTATCATTGGGAAAGGTAAAGGGGAAAGTATCGAAGAAGCATTTACTGAATTAGAACAAAATGCAGCATTACCACTTTATATCGGGCATATTAACTCCTTCATTTTAAGTAAGAATGTAATCAATAAGAAAATGAAGGATTTCATTGAATATGTAGGAAAAGAGCCGTTATTGCGATACAATTCATGGCTGTTTGTTACAGATGAGGATATTAAAAAGGTGTTTGACAGTGATAGTTTTTTTAATCTTCCTAACTTATTCACGATCATTCAAAGGCCAGAGACCGTTATTAATGAGAACTATTTCATTTCCCCGTTAAAATTCAGTGAACTCGTTTCGAAATTTTATCAGCCGGTTGGTTCCATTTTAATTCCCTCTATGGTCATAAATGAGCATCAATACTCAGAGAGGGGGAAAGAAAAAAAGGTACCAACGTTGAATGGGGGCTATGTTTTATCAAAACAAAAGTATAAAGGGTTCGTAAGTAAACAAGATTTGATCGGTTTAAAATGGGTTGAAAACAAGGCGACAGCCATGTTTTTTTCCCTGAACAAACAAAAGGTAAGTGTTGAAATCATGGATCCCAAAACAAACATCAGGGTATTGGAACAACAAAAGAAACCTTTGTATGATTTAGAGGTTAGAGCAAATGGAATATTGAAACAAAATTTAAATAACTCGGATGTGGAAAAAATTGAAAAAAATATAGAAAAAAAAATTAAGGGAGATATTTTGAAAACATTGGAGACGGGGGGAGAAATCAATACAGACCTTTTTAATATAAGTGAAAAGGCATACAGATACCATGTCAATAAGTGGGATAATGAACTTATTAATTCCTTTGATAAGACTTCAATAAATGACATAGAAGTTAATATTCATATTGAACATAGTGAAAATTACAAGCGTTAGATTACAAGTTTCGGGTTATTTCGGATGCATGAGTTGTGTTAGACTTAACTCATCTGGAAAATTCAGCGGCCGTTGTTGATCAAGAAAGGAAGCGCTGAATCCGTCCGTTTGGCACTGGAGAAGAAGGGCATTACGAGTTACAGAAAATTCTTTCTTAGCCCAAAAAGTGCTACCATGCCGATAAAATAAAAAAGGGTGAAATGAAAAATGAAGACAGTAATCATTGCAACGAAAAATAAAGGGAAAGCCAAGGAGTTCGAAAGCTTATTCTCTGCCAAAGGATATGAAGTCAAAACACTTCTCGATGTACCGGATGCTCCGGATGTTGAGGAAACAGGCACAACGTTTGAAGAAAATGCGATCCTGAAGGCAGAGGCCATCGCCCATCAGGTAGGCCACTTTGTCATAGCTGATGATTCCGGATTGATTGTAGATGCATTGGAGGGGCGTCCAGGCGTATATTCTGCGCGCTATGCTGGAGAGTCCAAGAGTGATGAAGCAAACACGGAAAAAGTCCTCCGGGAACTTGAAGGTGTATCAAAAGAGGATAGAACGGCGCGGTTTTATTGCGCGTTGGCACTAGCTTCACCCAACCAGGAAACGATTACGGTATCGGGAACGATGGAAGGATTGATTACAGAACAGCCCTCAGGAACAAATGGATTTGGTTATGATCCCATCTTTTTTGTTGAGGAACAGGGCAAAACAAATGCCGAATTGACAAAAGAGGAAAAAAACAAAATCAGCCACCGTGCCAACGCATTAAGGGCTCTAGATGAAAAGCTTGATCTATTTCTAAAAAGGGAAGAAGGAATGTGACGATGAAAGTGCTAATAATGAGTGACAGTCATGGCTTAACTCATGAAATCAGCATGATTACCGACCGTCATAAACAAGAGGTTGCTGCCATGATCCATTGCGGTGATTCGGAGTTGGAAAGTAATGATCCCCATATGTCGGGGTTCTTAGCGGTACGTGGGAATTGTGACTATGATCCGGCATATCCGAATGACATAGTGGAGAGCATCGCAGGCAAACGATTCTTCCTTTCACATGGACACCTCTATAACATAAATGTGACACTGATGAACCTATCTTATAAAAGTGAAGAGGCAGGGGCGGATATCATTTGCTTTGGACACTCCCACGCTGCAGGTTCAGAATGGATAGATGGCAAGCTCTTCATCAACCCGGGAAGTATACGTCAGCCGCGTGGACGAAAAGAGAAAACCTATGCCATTTTGGATATCGGAAATGACCAACTTGAAATCATCTATTATGACCTTGAAGGAAAAATCGTTGAGGAACTAAGAAATGCTTATCAAATAGATTGACTTCATGTATAATGAACAGGAAGCGTTTTTCCCTGCTTCCTGGTTCATAAAAAAAGAAAAAACTTTTTTTAAAAACCCGTTGACTTTCTTTTGATATCCTACTATAATAAGAAGTGTCCTAAGGGAACAGTTAAGGTAATACATAAGTTTTACCGCAACTTATATCATAAACGTCTCAGTAGCTCAGCTGGATAGAGCAACGCCCTTCTAAGGCGTCGGTCGGGAGTTCGAATCTCTCCTGGGACACTAAAGTAAAAAAGCCAAAACCTTAGAAGGTTTTGGCTTTTTTACTTTTTTGAGCTGTTTAAGTTAGTAGAGGTAATTTTGATTTGCATCCTTTTAACCTTTCATGTTCGTATGACGATAAGAAGTTTTTTATTTCATATTTATCGCAGGTGGATGACCTTTTTATGTCGAACTTGTTATAAATAAGGAGATGTTTAAATGAATAAAGATAGATTATTCAAGTTCATTCAAACTTCCACTCGGGGCAATTTCTTCTCAGTCGAAATATCCGATGATGGAACAAAAGTGGTTCAATTAGCCAAGGAGTTAGAAAAAGAAGGAAGAATCAAGTTGAGGGAATGTACACGAAAAGAACAAGGTGTTTATCTGGAAGGAATACTTAAGTTTGTACCTAGCTAATACTTAATGAGCTCTAACGAAGGATTTATAAGAGTATGCTCCAAGAAAAAGGCATCCTTGATGGGATGCTTTTTTTGTATTTTATAAAGTCCTATTTAATGTTTGACGATTTTTTTTAATGATTTCACGGTTTTTGATTATTGCCGTCTTCAATTCTTCGACGGGTGAACTTTTATCATCCTCCTTAATGTGTTGCATCTTCGCGCTTGATTGGTTTTGTATAAGTATTTCGATCGTATCGCGTAATTCTGGCAGTGATACCTTGTGTTGTTCAGATAAATGATGTAATGCCTTGTGTAAATCGGTGTCATGGATTGAAGGGACAATCGCGTCGTTTTCACCTTTCAATAATATAGCCTCCTCTAAAGCTTATTCACGCTTATTTAGCATATTATTGAGTGATAATAATTATCCAGAGAACGCTCTATTTCGACATGGGAAAGTACGCTTATTATTCTATATTCTATATCGGCATAGTGCCATGGGAATTTTTTAATGGAGGGTGAATTCTCCTTACAGTGTTTGATGGGAAGACCTTCTGACTATCGAGGTCATTTTTGGATACTTTGCAGAAATTATAAATAAATCAAAAAAACATTGACAATATACAAACAAATTAATAATATGTTTATTATATTATAAACTTTATAGGGAAGTGTTTGTTTCGTGAAGGATGCTGAAATGTTTTGGGGCGCATCTCAGGATGAGCTTAAACAAGGGTATATCGAAGGTAAGAATCAATATGTTTGTTTGTTGTGCGGAAGTGCAATTGAAAAGGGGATAGTATACCCGAAAGATGGAATTCTTTATGAAGCGAAGAGGTATATGCGAATGCATATTGAACATGCACATCGTTCCGTTTTTGAATATTTGATTGATCTCGATAAAAAACTTACAGGTCTCACGGATCATCAAAATCGCCTTCTTCGCCTTTTTTACCAAGGGAAGAATGATGCTGAGGTTCAGGGGGAAATGGGAATTGGCAGTCCTTCCACCATTCGGAACCATCGCTTTGTGTTGAAAGAGAAAGAGCGTCAGGCTAAGTTGTTTTTAGCCCTGATGGAACTTTTGAAAGATAAAGATGAATATGCGCAGGCATTTATCCCGCTTCATCAAAAAGCTAGGATGGTCGATGATCGTTATAACGTTACCGAGGATGAAAAGTTGACTGTACTGAAAAAGTACTTCCCTAAAGGCAGTCAGGATGCATTGAAGTCTTTCCCGCCAAAGGAAAAACAAAGGCTGATCATTCTTCAAGAAATTATGAACCGTTTTGAAAATGGGCGGAAATACGAAGAAAAAGAAATCAATCAAATATTGGGTGCTGTTTATCATGATCATGTTCTTTTGAGGAGATATTTAATAGAATATGGATTCTTGGATAGAAAGCCTGATGGGAGCCAATATTGGCTGAAGAAATGATGACTGGAGGCGAGAAAGATGGATCGCAAAAAAGAATTGAAGCAATTATATAAAGAAACGAAGGTTGAAGCAGGGGTTTACCAAATCAGAAATACGGTAAATAATAAAGTCTTTATCGGAAGCACCAGGAATTTAAAGACATTGAAGGGGAAACAATTTGAATTGGAAATGGGAACAAACACGAACAAAGTGCTGCAAGGTGAGTGGAACCAATATGGGAAAGATGCTTTTTCTTTTGAGGTACTGGAGGTATTAAAGGCGAAAGAAACAGGATTTTTTGATGTGAAACGGGAATTGAAAAAACTTGAAGAAGAGTGGATGGAAAAAATACAGCCATATGAAGAACGAGGATACAATCGAATGAGATCCAATTGACTTGTACGTGGCCTTTAGAGAGTCTCCGTGATTCCCAGCTCTCGATTACCTTTCAGGCAGTTCCTTCATCATCCATAATGAAGGAAATATGGTAGCGATAATAATATATTCTGTGTTTATGATTAGGAGGTGCTGGGATGGGAAATGGAGATGGATATCCACGGTCGAAAAAAGGGTAGAAAACATTAAGGCATTCTATTTTCATATAACCTGTATTGGTTAATGTTTGTTTGTGATTATCCTGTAACGGTTCCTGATTATCGGTGGTTCCCTTATCGCTTTGGAGGGTGGGGGTTGGTGACCTGATACACGGAATTACTACCCTTTGCACCGTGAAACTTCAGGTCTGATTGACAAGAAAGAAAAATAAAGAATACATGGAAACGGATAAAAAGAACGGCTGGATTTGGGAGTGTTCAAACTGGGAGTCATTTATGACTCTTTTTGTGGGAAGATAATCAGGGATCTTGCTTGTTGTTAGTTTTTAAATGGTTTAAGCTAGTGATGAGGGACCTTTACTAAATAATTAATTTTAGGAGTTGCGAATGAAAAAAATAGGATGGGCCATAACGGGGATAGGAGCAATCATTGCGCTGGGGGCTTTGCTTTATCCTTTGAATGTCATTGATAAAACACTATGTATTTATTTATTGCTTGGCGGTGCAGGCCTAATGTTCGTCGGGTCTATGTTCAGGGCCTTTTTGCTCCTGAAAAGATGACTGATTTTAAGGTTGACCAAAAACGATCGATTAAGGTGATATCATGGAGAAAAACCAACTGAAACATGCCCAGCAGCATCTGGCTAATGAACGCACCTTCTTAGCATGGATAAGAACGGTGATTGCGATAGTGGGGGTTGGTTTTCTTGCGACAAGCCTGCATTTTACGATTGGTGTGCATCGGGATGCCCGGATTGACATGATCAGTATCGTGCTGGGGATGTTTGCATGTGCGTTGGGCCTTGTGATTACAGTGCTGGCGACGTTCGGTTTTCTTCAGAAGAAGCGGCAAATCAATGAAGGGACGTTCCAGCCCTCAAGTGCACACATCATTCTAATCGCTGTTTTCATGGTCATATTGTTATCGATGATCATTTTATATTTTATTTTCATAAAAGTTTAAGACTGTCCTAACCATATAGGACAGTTTTTTAGTTTCTACTATTATATACTTAATCTTACATCAATACGGAAAGATTTCTTCCATTAATAAAATTCAATCAAAAAAAAGAAGGCTGGAAAAAAACTGAATTGCATTTTGGTTACGAAAGAGTAATGAGGACTTTTAAAACATTTCATTCAGTATTGAACTAGTCTTTACCGGAAGTTTATATTCAGCTGCTAGGAAAAGATCGATCAAGTTTTGTCTTTTGCCTTCCTTGAAAAATGGTTTAACATCCATTTTTGTAAGTAAACTTAACATGGTCCATGCTAGCTTTAAGACTATTTGAAGTGTTTCAATTCATTCGATATCCATCATGTTTTAAATATTTGTTTAATTTCCATTTTGTGAGATATGATAAAGAGGAACTTAAAGGAGGTCATCAAGATGGTGGATATCAAAAAAGGTGAAGGTTCTTTTTTTGTCGAAGAATCTGGTGAGAAACTAGCGGAAATCACATTCTTTAAATCAGGGGATGATGAAATCACGGTCGATCATACCGTTGTTTCTGACAAGCTTCGCGGGCAAAAGGTAGGAAATGCCCTTGTTGAAAAGGTAGTAGGGTATGCGAGGGAGGAAAGACTGAAAATTGTTCCGGTATGTTCGTTCGTTCAAATACAATTTGAAAAATATGCAGAATACGAGGATGTATTGGCTAAATGAACCAGAGGGCTGGACCAGGGGATGATCAATATTCCTTGTGTTCAGCCCTTTGGTCATTTTTTCAGAAAATCCCTTCAATTCTCCAAGAAAATAATAGTAAAGGCCTTTCCGCCTACAGTATGGTTCGCATTTAATATAGGGGAGGTGCTAGGATGGCCATCAAGTTACAAACCCTATTGAATCGTGCAAAGGGAAATATGGGAAGCGGTATGAACCCGGTCGTGAATGAGACGATACTCGAAGTGGTTAAATTAGCTTATGAAGCGGGAATATTTGTTCAAATAACGGCTGGTTATCGAAGTTTCCCGGAACAAAAAGAATTGTATGAACGAGGCAGAAGGAATAAATCAATGCCAATCGTGACTTATGCCAGAGAGGGTCAATCCTTGCGTAACTATGGACTTGCTGTAGATTTTGTCATTGTTAGTGATGACGGCAAGCGGGCATTGTGGACAGAGCGCGAAAAGTGGACAAGGGTAGCAGCCATAGCAAAATCCCTGGGATTTGTTTGGGGAGGGGATTTTGAATTGTTCCGTGATTTTCCGCATCTTGGAATGTCAGGCGGTTTATCCACGAGAGATCTTCAAAAGGGATGGAGGCCGAATCTTGTATCAAGAGTGGCGTCAGCGAACAGTGAAAATGAAGCTGGAAGGGAAAAACGATGAACCGTTATTTGGGGAAATCATTATTAGTGACTGGCATCATGTGGGTAGATCGAGGGTATTTCAGTGGAGAAGTTTATTAGTTCTTTAATGATTTTGATGGGATATACGACGTTTTTAAAAATTAAAAATTGAAAAAACTTTTTTTATAGAATGTGGTCATGATGGGTATGTAAGCGGATACAACAATTCTTTTAATTTGGAATTATCTAAAAATTTAAAAAAACCTGTTGACTACTACCTGAAATACACGTAAGATAATCACAAATACAAGACATCAAACATAAGCGTTTCGAAAAATATGAATAATGCGAAAAGCATTGAAGAGGATAAGTAGTCTTTTAAAAAGGCAGTCACAGAGAGCCGGGTAGCTGAGAGCCGGTATTGTCCCAAAAGATGAACTCACCTTGGAGTTTCAGCTTGAACGTCAGACTAGTAGGGCTGAACGGGTGCGTACCAGTACCCGTTACCAAAACAGAGAATAGTGTAAGCTATTCAAAGTGCGCATGGAGTTTCATGCGAAAAAGGGTGGTACCGTGGAGTGGCTCATCAAGCCTTTTCACCCCTTTAACTTGCCGAGTGCAAGTACATTTGGGGTGAAAAGGCTTTTTTGTATGCCTAAAAAGCTGAAAATTCTGAATGTTAAGAAAGAATTTAATGAAAAGCGAAGGAGGTTTTTGACGAAATGACACAAAAGTCAGTTGTTGCTGATCGGAAAAGTGGAAAGACACATTATAGTGGTGCCGAATTTCTGCTGGATGCATTGAAAAAGGAAAATGTTGAAGTCATCTTTGGTTATCCGGGAGGTTCTGTATTGCCGATTTACGACAAGCTTTACAGTTCAGAACTTTTTCATATTTTGACAAGGCACGAACAAGGTGCGATTCATGCAGCGGAAGGGTACGCCAGGATTACCGGCAAGCCGGGGGTGGTCATAGTCACATCCGGTCCAGGGGCAACGAACATTGTCACCGGTTTGGCCGATGCAATGATTGATTCTTTGCCGCTTGTGGTAATTTCGGGTCAGGTAGCTACCAGTGTAATTGGTTCGGATGCTTTCCAGGAAGCTGATGTGCTGGGAATCACTACCCCGATCACAAAACATAACTATCAGGTAAGAAAGCCGGAAGACCTTCCGCGCATTATAAAAGAAGCCTTTTATATCGCTTCCAGCGGCCGGCCTGGTCCAGTATTAATCGATATACCTAAAGATATGGCCATCGTAGAAGGTGTATCGCCGGATAAGGAGCCAGAAATGAACCTTCCTGGCTATCAGCCGACGACCAAGCCGAATTACTTACAGATCAGAAAGCTTGTTGAAGCAGTAAGCGGAGCGAAGAGACCGGTCATTCTTGCAGGAGCAGGAGTCCTGCATGCAAAGGCCTCCCATCTATTAAAGGAATATGTCGAGCAGCAAGGCATTCCCGTCGTCCACACCTTATTGGGTCTTGGGGGCTTTCCGGCGGAACATCCTCACTTTACCGGAATGGGTGGTATGCATGGCTGCTATGCAGCAAACATGGCGTTATCGAAATGTGATTTATTAATCAATATCGGTGCCAGGTTCGATGATCGATTGACTGGGAATCTAGCGAAATTTGCACAGCATGCAACCGTGGCCCATATCGATATTGATCCAGCGGAAATCGGTAAAAATGTGCCGACAAAAATTCCTGTCGTCGGAAGTGCCAAGGAAGCACTGGCGGAGTTGATTGCGCAAAATGGCAAGAAACCGGAAATTGATGAATGGACAGCACAGCTGACTGCATGGAAGGAAGAGTTTCCATTGCGCTATACACATGAAGAAGGTGTACTGAAACCTCAGCGGGTCATCCAGATGCTTCATGAAAAAACGAATGGGGAGGCCATTGTTACGACGGATGTTGGACAGCATCAAATGTGGGCAGCACAATACTATCCGTTTAACAAACCGAATTCATGGGTCACTTCCGGTGGATTGGGGACGATGGGCTTTGGCTTACCTTCGGCTCTCGGAGCGCAACTGGCGAATCCGAAAGCGACGGTGCTTTCCATTTCGGGGGATGGTGGATTCCAGATGTGCCTGCAGGAACTTTCAGTCATTGCCGAAATGAATCTGCCAATCAAAATCATCATCGTCAACAACGGAGCACTCGGGATGGTAAGACAGTGGCAGGAACTCTTTCATGATAACCGTTTCTCACACAGTATTTTTCAATCGCATCCGGATTTCGTGAAATTGGCCGATGCTTATGGGATTCCGGGATACAAAGTGACGACGGAGGAAGAAGCAAGCAACTGCCTGGATGTAGCGTTAAAGACTGATGGTCCGGTGTTGATTGATTTCCGTGTAAAACAAAAAGAAAATGTCTTTCCGATGGTAGCACAAGGAAAAGGGCTTGATGAAATGGAAGGAGTTTAATCAATGAAGGGAATTCTTAGCCTCACCGTGAACAACCGGCCAGGCGTCCTGAATCGGATTACGAACCTGTTCACGAAAAGAAATTATAACATTGAAAGCATGACTGTCGGACCTTCCGAACAGGATGGCATTTCTAGGATGACCTTCGTGGTCGATGTTGATGACGAAGCCGTCGTTGAACAGATCACCAAGCAATTGAATAAGCAAATCGATGTTTTGAAAGTATATGATATTACGAATCAATCGATCGTGGCGAGGGAACTTGCACTCATTAAAATATTGGTGACCACACAAACCCGAGCCGAGATCTATTCAGTCATCGAACCCTTCCGAGCGTCAGTTATTGATGTCAGCAAAGATAGCCTGACAGTTCAAATCACTGGGGAATCGGATAAAATCGAAGCCTTCATTGAACTGATTAAGCCATATGGCATCAAGGAATTGGCAAGGACAGGGACAGCCGCCATCCCGCGTGGAATGCAAATTGCACACGCTAAGAGTGCGACAATCGTATAAAACCAAACAAAACAAAACAAAAAAACAAAACAAAAACAATGATGAAAAGGGAGATGTAATTATTATGGCAAAAGTATATTATAACGCAGAGGCAAACGAGAATTTCTTCAACAATAAAAAGGTAGCGGTCATCGGATACGGTTCACAAGGACACGCACACGCACAAAACCTACGTGACAGCGGTGTAGATGTAATCATCGGAATCAGGAAAGGTAAATCTTTCGATAAAGCGGTGGAAGACGGCTTTAATGTTTACACAGTGAAAGAAGCGGCTGAACAGGCAGACGTGATCATGAACCTATTACCGGATGAAACTCAGCCCAAAGTATACCAAGAAGAAATCAAACCGGTATTGCGTGCAGGTCAAGCGTTAATGTTCGCACACGGATTCAACGTCCATTTCAATCAAATCGTTCCTCCGGCAGACGTAGATGTATTATTAGTTGCTCCAAAAGGTCCGGGACATCTTGTTCGCCGTACATATGAACAAGGTGCAGGGGTGCCGGCATTATTCGCAATCCATCAAAATGTTACGGGTGAAGCAAGAGAATTAGCCCTTGCGTACGCTCGGGGAATCGGTTCTTTAAGAGCTGGCGGTTTGGAAACTACTTTCCAGGAAGAAACGGAAACGGATCTATTTGGAGAACAGGCCGTACTTTGCGGCGGATTGACTGCCCTTGTGAAAGCTGGCTTCGAAACCTTGACAGAAGCTGGATATCAACCGGAAGTAGCATATTTCGAGTGTTTACATGAACTTAAATTAATCATCGACCTTATGTATGAAGGCGGTATGGAAAACATGCGCTATTCCATTTCTGACACAGCTCAATGGGGTGATTTCGTTTCGGGACCACGCGTTGTGACGGAAACTACGAAAGAGGCCATGAAAGCGATCTTGAAAGACATCCAAGACGGTGAGTTCGCTAAAGGATGGATCTTGGAGAACCAAGCGAATCGTCCAGTCTTCAATGCTATCAATAATCGTGAAAACCAACATCAAATCGAAGTGGTTGGCCGTGAGTTAAGAAAAATGATGCCATTTGTAAAACCTCAACAAAAAGAGAAAGAAGTGGTAGCCGTTGCGAAAAATTAATATATTTGAAACTACACTTCGAGATGGGGAGCAATCAGCCGGTGTAAATTTGAATTTTACCGAAAAACTTGAAATTGCTTATCAGCTTGAAAGATTGGGTGTTGATATTATCGAAGCTGGTTTTCCGGCAGCTTCCAAAGGGGATTTCAACTCTGTACAGGAAATCGCGCGCAAAATTAAAAACAGCTCTGTCACAGGGCTGGCGCGTGCTGTAAAAGGAGATATTGATGCCGCTTGGGATTCATTAAGGGGCGGCGCAGAACCAAGATTGCATACGTTCATTGCCACTTCGCCCATTCATCGTGAATATAAGTTAAAAATGTCGAAGCAGCAAGTGATTGAAAAGTCGGTTGAAATGGTCAAGTACGGGGCAGCACGTTTTCCGATCGTACAATGGTCTGCAGAAGATGCAAGCCGTACAGAGCTTGACTATTTGGCTGAAATCGTTGAAGCGGTCATTCAAGCTGGGGCCAAGGTCATTAACATTCCGGATACTGTAGGGTATGCAGCTCCAATCGAATACGGAAACATTTTCAGATACCTTCGTGAACATGTTCCTTCTATTGATAAAGTCAGTTTATCGGCACACTGCCATGATGATCTTGGTATGGCAACGGCCAATTCATTGGCTGCCATAGAAGGCGGGGCTACGCAAGTCGAAGGCACAATTAACGGAATTGGTGAACGTGCCGGGAATGTGGCGCTTGAAGAAGTGGCTATGGCTCTCTACATCCGTAAAGATTTCTATCAAGCGGGAACGGATCTTGTATTGAATGAAATTAAAAGGACCAGTGATTTGGTCAGCCGCCTTACGGGAATGCAAGTTCCTGCAAATAAAGCCATAATTGGTGCCAATGCATACGCACATGAATCTGGCATTCACCAGGATGGCGTGTTAAAAGAAAAAACGACATACGAAATCATATCACCTGAACTCGTCGGGGTTTCGTCCAATTCACTCGTTTTAGGGAAACATTCAGGCCGGCATGCTTTCAAAGAAAGATTACAAGAGTTGAACTTTACGGTAACGGATGAGGAAATGAATTCATTATTCGTCCAATTCAAGGAATTGGCCGATAATAAAAAGACGATGACGGATGAAGATATCGTTGCGCTGGTGCTTGAAGAGAAAGCGACGGATATCAGTTTTTATGACATGGTTTCCTTACAGATTTCCCACGGTACCCATCAGACGGCGACAGCGACGGTTACACTGAAAAAAGGCGATAATGAAGAGATTCAGGAAGCGGCTACAGGTGCAGGCAGTGTTGAAGCCCTATATAACACGCTTGAAAGATGTTTGGGCAGCGAGATCAACTTACTGGACTATCGAATCCAATCGGTAGGTGGCGGAATGGATGCCCTTGCTCAGGTCTTTGTGAAAATTAATTATAACGGTGTGGAAACTAGCGGCCGCGGTCTTGATCAGGACGTTTTGGAGGCATCCGCTAAAGCGTATTTGAATGCCGTGAACCGTGTGATCATCATGAAGGAACTGGAAGAAAAAGCAGTATTACTATAGGAAGGGGAGATTTCGATGAAAAGGAATATTGCGGTGCTTCAAGGAGATGGCATCGGGAAAGAAGTAACAAGAGGCGCTGTAGAAATCCTCGAAGCCGTTGCCCAAAGATATGGACACGATTTTGAGTTTCAATATGGTGAGATTGGAGGCGGAGCCATCGATAACACAGGTTCGCCCCTGCCGGATGAAACAGTGGAGATTTGTAAAAACAGCGATGCGGTATTATTAGGGGCCGTTGGAGGACCTAAGTGGGATGACCAGCCTGCGCACCTAAGACCGGAACGAGGGTTGTTGAAAATCCGAAAAGATTTGAATCTTTATGCTAACATCCGTCCAATCAGCTATTATTCCAGCTTGTCGGAATCTTCTCCTCTTAAAAAGGAATTCATTGAAGATGTGGATTTCGTGATTGTCAGGGAACTAACTGGCGGTCTTTATTTCGGAAAGCCAAGTGAGCGCGTTGAAAAAGAAGGGAAAGAGGCGGTCGTCGATACACTTTTCTATCAGAAAAGCGAAATGAAGCGCATCATTGAACTTGCTTTTGCATTAGCATCGGATCGAAAGAAAAAAGTAACATCTGTGGATAAAGCGAATGTTCTTGAATCCAGCAGGATGTGGCGTGAGACGGCTGAAGAAATTGCCAAGGACTATCCGGATGTAATGCTTGAACATATGCTTGTCGATAATGCAGCCATGCAATTGATAAAAAACCCAAAACAATTTGATATTATCGTGACGGAGAATATGTTCGGTGATATTTTAAGCGATGAAGCTTCAGTATTGACTGGCTCGCTTGGAATGCTTCCTTCCGCCTCTATATCAACAAAAGGGCCTAATCTATATGAACCGATTCATGGTTCCGCCCCGGATATTGCCGGCAAAAACCTGGCTAATCCGATTGGGACGATTTTATCAGCAGCTTCCATGCTGCGTCTATCCTTCGGTTTGGAAGATGAGGCACAAGCCGTTGAGAAGGCGGTGGAAACGGTCCTTGAATATGGCTTGAGAACAGGTGATATCGCAAATGGCCAACCGAATATTACGTCTACTTCAGAGATGATTGCAGAAATAAAAGCAAATCTTTTAGACCAGGAAGCCATTTCCAACATCATGGGAGCTTACGCATAAACTTCTTTCACGGCCTAACATTAGGCCGTGTTTTTTAAAAAAATATGAGTTTGAACGAGGTGGGATAAAGATGGGAAAATCGATAATCGAGAAAATATGGGATCGTCATATTGTAAATGAAGAGGAGAATAAACCGGATTTAATATATATAGACCTTCAATATATTCATGAAGTGACCTCTCCGCAAGCATTTGAAGGGCTGAGATTAAAAGGACGCAAAGTCAGGAGACCCGACCGTACTTTCGCGACGATGGATCATAATGTGCCAACTGTTAATCGCTATTTCATCGAGGATGATATTGCAAGGAAACAATTAGAGGCACTTGAGCAAAACTGTAAGGAGTTCGGTATCCGCCTTGCTGATTTAGACAGCCCGGAACAAGGTATCGTTCACGTTATCGGGCCGGAATTAGGGCTTACACAGCCAGGGATGACGATTGTCTGCGGAGACAGCCATACCTCCACACATGGTGCGTTTGGCTCGATTGCGTTTGGAATCGGTACGAGTGAGGTCGAGCATGTTTTGGCCACACAAACCCTATGGCAAACAAAACCCAAAACATTAAAGCTTGAGGTTAATGGCAAACTTGGTCATGGCGTCATGGCGAAAGATGTCATTTTATATGTGATTTCTAAATTCGGCGTCGATTTCGGTACGGGACATGTCATTGAGTATTGTGGTGAAGTTTTCCGGGATATGTCAATGGAAGAGAGAATGACGGTTTGTAATATGTCGATCGAAGGCGGGGCAAGAGCGGGGCTGGTAGCTCCCGATGAAACAACGTTCTCTTATTTGAAAGGACGTAAATATTTGCCGAAAGGAGAAGAGTTCGAGCAATGTGTCCAGGACTGGAAGTCGCTTTCCAGTGATGGGGATGCTGTATATGATCAAGAAATCATTCTTGATGGCAGTCTGATTTCACCAATGGTCAGCTGGGGGACAAATCCTGGAATGGCTAGTGGGGTGGACGGAAATGTACCTACCTTCGCAGAAGATATCATGGATCCTAAGGAACTGAATCGAGCGATTGAGTATATGGGTCTTGAGGAAGGCATGCCGATCACGGAAATTCCCGTACAACATGTATTCATAGGGTCGTGTACCAATTCACGCATTGAGGACTTACGGCAAGCCGCAGAAATGATCGAAGGCCAAACTGTTCAAAAAGGGGTTCGGGCGATGGTCGTTCCCGGTTCACAAAGCGTCAAAAGGCAAGCGGAAGATGAAGGGTTGGATGAGGTTTTCAAATCTGCGGGCTTCGAATGGCGCGAATCGGGCTGCAGCATGTGCCTGAGCATGAACCCTGACGTGGTTCCAGCCGGTGAGCATTGTGCCTCCACGAGTAATCGGAACTTTGAAGGCAGGCAAGGGGCTGGGGCAAGAACACACCTGGTTAGTCCGGCTATGGCTGCCGCGGCCGCCATACATGGGAAATTTGTCGATATTAGGAATTTGAAAAGAGCTGAACAAGTCCATTAAGAATACGAATTAACCGGAGGTGCAGAAAATGGAACCCATTACTATATATAAAGGAAGAGCGGCGGCACTTGACCGAAAAAACGTGGATACGGACCAAATCATTCCAAAGCAATTTTTAAAAAGGATTGAGCGAAGCGGATTTGGCGAATTTTTATTCTATAACTGGCGTTTTGATGAAAATGGAAAAAAACGTCCTGAATTTGAATTGAATCAGCCGCATAATCAAAACACGTCCATTTTAATAGCAGGTGAAAATTTTGGCTGTGGTTCTTCGCGTGAGCATGCCCCTTGGTCATTGAAAGACTATGGATTCGATATCATCATCGCTCCGTCTTATGCAGATATCTTTAAAAGTAATTGCATGAAAAATGGCATGGTCCCCATCGCCTTAACCCAGACTGAAGTAAACTATTTAATGGAGAGAGTGACGGCACCCGATTATGAGTTGACGATCGACCTTCCCAATCAGACATTGAAAGATGGTCAAGGGTTTGAAACAAGTTTTGAAATTCATCCATATTGGAAGGAAATGCTCATCAAAGGCTGGGATGAAATTTCGATAACGCTTCAATATGATAAAGAGATTTCTGCCTTTGAATCTCAAAAAAAGGCTGTTTCGAGTATTTAATAGAAAAAGATCATTTCCCGTTCTCCTTTCTTATTTGAAAGGAAGCGGGATTTTTTTTATCGGAAAAGACGGAAAGACGTTCATCCGCCCATATAAATTTTTGTGTTTCCTGCTATTACATGCTAAACTGTTTCTCAAAAAGCGAACGGTGAGGCGGAAAATAGGATGGATGATGAGAACAACCAAAAGAAGGCTGGAGAAACCAAAATTATCGCCTTTCCAAATCTCGGTGAAAGGCTGATTGTAAAAGGACTGGATGAGCTTGGAAACAGAAACTTTAAAGAGGCTGCACAGCTTTTCAGCCAAGCCAGGGAATATGAGCCCGAAAATGATGAAGTTTGCATGGGGCTAGTGGTCTCGCTAGTCGAGCTTGAGTATTACCAGGAGTCAAAAGAGTTGTGTATAGAGATGCTGCATAAAGGTATCGGTGACTATTTTCAACTGATCAATATTTATTTGATGGTACTGCTGCAATTAGGCGAGCATCAGGAAATGGTCACGACGATTGAGCTTCTATTTGAAGAAAGCCAAATTCCCTTTGATAAAGAGGAACATTTCGAAAAGATGCTTCAGTTCAGTAAAAGGGCCCTTGAGGATAAAAAAGAGGAGAAGGAAAGGCAAAATCAGCAGCTTTCAGAGGAATTGCAGGAGGATGAACTTTTTGAAGGGAAAACGGATAATGAAATGCTAATGGTCATTTCAAAACTCACGAATATCAATATTCGGCCGTTTATCCCTCAAATCGAAGAATTTCTACAAAAAGATGAGGGACACCCTTTCTTTAAAACGATGCTTCTTAACATCCTCATCGACCAGGAATATAACGAGGAATTGACTCTGCGGAAATTCAATCAATCGAAGCCGGTCATACCAAGGGAATTGAAAAGTTTGAAGGAGACGGAATTCTATAAGAAGGTAACCGGACTGACCGAAGAGGAAATCAGTCAGGATAACCCAAGCTTATTTGAAATGGTCCATAGTTTGATCGAACGTCATTCTTTTTTATTGTTTCCTTTTGAACCCGGCGCTGAAAGCTTGCCTGCATGGGCAGCTGCCTACCACTCCTTGGCGGAAGAATACATGACCGGGGAAGTTTTCGGGAGGGGCTTATCCGGCCTTTACCAGGCTGATGAGGAAAACGTGGCTGATATTCTTTCCTTTATAAAAGAAATTGAAGAAATTTCTTATCCCATTATTTAAGCTATTGCTGTTGTAACAGATTAATCCTGTGGTATAATGTAGTGGTTGTAATGTACAATCGTCTAATTTTGACGATTTCCCCAATATTTTTTTTGGGTATATTTGAAGGATGACTTGTTAAGACTTGCAAAGCATATTCATCCAATGCTTATTATTGAAGTATATAGATTTTTTGGAGGGAAACACATGTCTGTAAAATGGGAAAAACAAGAAGGTAATCAAGGCGTACTAACAATTGAAGTTGACGCTGCAAAAGTAAACGAAGGTTTAGACGCCGCTTTCAAAAAAGTAGTGAAACAAGTAAATGTACCTGGCTTCCGTAAAGGTAAAATGCCACGTCAAATGTTCGAAAAAAAATTCGGCGTAGAATCGCTTTACCAAGATGCGCTTGATATCATTCTTCCGGATGCTTATGCAAATGCTGTCGAAGAAGCTGGAATTCAGCCTGTAGATCGTCCAGAAATCGACATCGAAAAAATGGAAAAAGGCGAAAACCTGATCTTCACTGCAACTGTAACAGTTAAGCCAGAAGTTAAATTGGGAGATTACAAAGGTGTTGAAGTTGAAAAATTCAATACTGAAGTAACTGACGAAGATGTTGAAAACGAATTGAAAACTTTGCAAGAGCGTCAAGCTGAGCTTGTTGTTAAAGAAGAAGGACAAGCTGCTGAAGGCGATACAGTCGTTCTTGATTTTGAAGGATTCGTAGATGGTGAAGCATTCGAAGGCGGAGCTTCAGAAAACCATTCATTGGAAATCGGTTCAAACTCTTTCATTCCCGGATTTGAAGAGCAACTAGTTGGTCTTGAAACTGGAGCTGAAAAAGATATTGAAGTTACATTCCCTGAAGAATACCATGCTGCTGAACTTGCAGGTAAACCAGCGGTATTCAAAGTGAAAATTCACGAAATCAAAACAAAACAACTTCCTGAATTGGATGATGAGTTCGCGAAAGATGTCGACGACGAAGTGGAAACTTTGGCTGAACTTAAAGAAAAAACAAAACATAAATTAGAGCATGACAAAAAACATGAAGAAGAAAACTTCATTCAAAACACTGTAATTGGTAAAGCTGTTGAAGGTGCAGAAATGGACGTTCCTGAAGCGATGATTTCAAACGAAGTTGACCGCATGATGAATGAATTCTCTCAACGCATTCAATCTCAAGGTCTTAATTTGGAACTTTACTACCAATTCTCAGGTCAAGACGAAGAAGCTTTAAAAGCGCAAATGAAAGAAGAAGCTGAAGGGCAAGTTCGTACGAGCCTAACTCTTGAAGCGATCGCTGAAGTTGAAAAACTTGAAGCGACTGACGAAGATGTAGAAGCAGAACTTGCACAAATGGCTACTATGTACAATATGGAAGTTGACGCGATCAAACAAGCTCTTGGAAACTTAGAAGGAATCAAAGGCGATCTTAAAATTAAGAAAGCGATTGACTTCTTGGTAGAAAACAGCAAAACAGTTGACGCAAAATAATTTTTATAAATAAGTAGATTTAAATATTTCCTTTTAAAAAAACAAGGCGCGAGTAATCGTGCCTTGTTTTATACATATTGAGAATTAGGTTAATTTTAAATATCGGTTATTTCCTGATTGATTTTTTTTGGATTTCGGTGTAGATTAGTTCTAATACCGCATATACATATTTATACAGCAAATCCTGCTTTTAAAAATCCAAAGTTTTGGGCATACTGGTAAAGGGCATATACATATTGATTGATTATTGTACTTAATTAACAACTCGGACCGCGAGCATTTTTGTTACTAAACTTCCAAGAACATGATAAAATGCAAAACATACTAGGGATTTTGGAATGTTTAAGTAGATGTGCGCCCGATTTTTTTCATTACGATTGGGTACCGCTATGTAATAGAGTTGGAAGAGTATTTAAAGGGGTGAACGTACATGTTTAAATTTAATGATGAAAAAGGACAGTTAAAATGTTCTTTTTGCGGTAAAACACAAGAACAAGTCCGTAAACTGGTTGCTGGTCCAGGTGTCTATATTTGTGACGAGTGTATAGAACTTTGTACGGAGATCGTCGAAGAAGAGCTGGGCACTGATGAAGAAGTAGAATTCAGGGATGTTCCTAAACCTATGGAAATCCGTGAAATTCTTGACGAATATGTGATTGGACAAGAACAGGCAAAGAAATCGTTGGCTGTCGCTGTTTACAACCATTATAAACGTATCAATTCCAATAGCAAAGTCGACGATGTCGAGCTTTCTAAAAGTAACATAGCCCTAATTGGACCGACTGGAAGCGGGAAAACCCTGCTTGCGCAAACATTGGCGCGATTACTGAATGTACCTTTTGCCATTGCTGATGCCACTTCATTGACGGAAGCTGGATATGTTGGGGAAGATGTCGAAAACATCCTTCTAAAATTGATCCAAGCAGCTGATTATGATGTGGAAAAAGCGGAAAAAGGCATCATTTATATTGATGAAATCGATAAAGTTGCCCGTAAATCGGAAAATCCTTCTATTACACGTGACGTTTCTGGTGAAGGTGTGCAACAGGCTTTATTGAAAATTCTTGAAGGAACGGTTGCAAGCGTTCCGCCTCAAGGTGGACGTAAACATCCGCATCAGGAATTCATCCAAATCGATACGACCAATATTTTATTCATCTGCGGCGGCGCCTTTGATGGCATCGAACCGATCATCAAACGCCGTCTGGGTCAAAAAGTCATTGGCTTTGGCTCTGATGTGAAAAAGGATGATATCGCAGAAAAAGAATTGCTTTCCAAAGTCCTTCCTGAAGACTTGCTTCGTTTCGGATTAATTCCGGAATTCATCGGACGTCTTCCGGTAATTGCGACTCTTGAGCAATTGGATGAAGCCGCTTTGATTGAAATCCTTACAAAGCCGAAAAATGCCCTTGTTAAACAATATCAAAAATTACTTGAGCTTGACGATGTGGAATTGGAATTCGAACAGGAAGCACTAAGTGAAATTGCTAAAAAGGCAATTGAACGTAAAACTGGTGCACGTGGTCTGCGATCCATCATCGAAGGCATCATTCTTGAAGTGATGTTCGATCTGCCTTCACGTGATGATGTTGCAAAATGTGTAATCACAGGCAGCACGATTTCGAAAAATGAATCACCAAAACTTGTCCTTAAAGACGGTACCACCATCAAAGGTCAAGAAAAGAAAACATCTGCTTGATTATTAAGGAAAAGCAAGACTGCCAGTTCATCCTGGCAGTCTTTTTCTTTGTCCCTTTTTTCAACTTGTTGATATTTAGGATAAAAACGCCAAAATTTTCAACACGAATTTCTTGGATAATTTCGCCCTTCCAAAGGAGATACTAACAGAAATGACAAACTAGGAGAGTGCAGGAGGGAATGCGATGAATTGGACAGGATTGGCGTTGTTTATCCAGCTATTTTTTGGGATTATTATTGGATTGTATTTTTTAAACTTATTGAAAGGCCAGCGAACACAAAAAGTTTCCATTGACCGTGATTCACGTAAGGAGATGGATCAATTACGGAAGATGAGATCGATTTCGTTAACGGAGCCATTGGCAGAAAAGGTTAGACCAAGCACATTCGATGAAATCATCGGTCAAGAAGATGGGATTAAATCTTTAAAAGCTGCTTTATGTGGACCAAATCCCCAGCATGTGATAATTTACGGCCCTCCAGGGGTAGGGAAAACGGCAGCTGCCAGACTTGTTTTGGAAGAGGCGAAGAAAAATGGCAAGTCCCCTTTTAAGAATTCGGCCGTTTTCGTTGAATTGGACGCCACTACAGCCAGGTTCGATGAACGAGGGATAGCTGATCCGCTCATTGGTTCTGTGCACGATCCAATTTACCAAGGAGCCGGGGCAATGGGTCAGGCTGGCATTCCGCAGCCAAAGCAGGGTGCAGTCAGCAATGCTCATGGAGGCGTACTGTTCATAGATGAAATAGGGGAGCTTCATCCCATACAGATGAATAAACTGTTAAAGGTATTGGAGGATCGTAAGGTCTTTCTGGAAAGTGCTTATTATCAAGAGGAAAATCAAAATATTCCCACTCACATCCATGATATTTTTAAAAATGGACTACCGGCTGACTTTCGATTGATTGGAGCCACAACTAGAACGCCAAATGAAATCGCGCCTGCGATACGCTCAAGATGCATCGAAGTGTTTTTCCGTGAACTAGATCGGGAAGAAATTATCACCGTCGCTAAGAATGCTTCAGATAAAGTGGGGATCACCATCAGTGAAAATGGCTTGCAGTCGATTTCAGATTATGCCCGAAATGGCAGGGAGGCTGTCAACATGATTCAGACTCTTGCTGGAATATCCATTAATGAGAACAGGACTTTTATCAGAGAAGAAGATATAGATTGGATGGCCCATAGCAGTCAGCTGACCCAAAGAATGGACAGGAAGATAGAATCGAATTCTAAAATAGGCCTTGTCAACGGTCTTGCAGTCTATGGTCCCAACAGCGGTGCCTTACTGGAAATCGAGGTTACGGTCATGGCTGCCGCTGATGAAAAAGGTTCGATAAACATCACCGGCATCGTTGAAGAAGAAAGTCTCGGCGGCGGGGGAGGCAAATCGGTTCGCCGCAAGAGCATGGCAAAAGGTTCGATTGAAAATGTCATTACGGTTTTACGATCGATGGGAGTGCCTGCTAGCCAATTCGATATCCATGTGAACTTTCCAGGCGGAAGTCCCGTAGATGGACCTTCCGCAGGAATTGCAATGGCCACGGGCATATACTCGGCCATATATAAAATCCCTGTTGACCACACCGTGGCGATGACTGGAGAAATAAGCATTCATGGTGGCGTTAAACCGATCGGCGGTGTCATTCCGAAAATCAAGGCGGCTAAACTTGCCGGGGCAAAGAAAGTGATCATCCCAGCCGAAAACATGCAGCCACTACTAACAGAAATCAAGGATATAGAAATCATTCCCGTTTCGAATGTGAAAGAAGTGCTGGATCTGGCACTGAAAAAGGAATTGATGTCGGAACAAATCCTCACTACCTTGGACCTGTCAAAAAAAGAAAGTGTATAAAGGAAATGCCCCGGCTAAAAACAGAACCGGGGCATTTTAAGGACCATATTGGCATTCCCGACAGACTTGACGTGAAAATTAACACGCATTCAGACGTGCTTTTTTATCTGATATTGGAGATAATAATAGCAGTCGAAACGTGTTAAGGTAAACGAATAGACACTTCTATATAAATAGGATAGAATTGTTAAAAGGTTGAGAACATGGGTAAATAGTTTACAACGACGATACTAATTAGATGGAGGTGTCAGGAAATGACTGATAAAGAAATCATCGTCCCCCTCCTGCCGCTTAGAGGACTGCTTGTATATCCAACGATGGTACTTCATTTAGATGTAGGCCGAGATAAATCGGTACAAGCCCTTGAGAAAGCAATGGTGGAAGACCATCTTATATTTTTGACGACACAACAAGATGTTTCGTTGGACGAACCAGGTGAAGAAGATTTATTTACAATGGGAACTTTAACAAAGGTAAAACAGATGTTGAAGCTTCCGAATGGTACAATCCGGGTGTTGGTGGAAGGGTTGAACCGCGGAGAGGTCATTGAATTTTACGATTATGAGACACATTATGGTGCCAAGATTAAAATATATGAAGACAGTGATGAAAAGGATGCTGAACATCAAGCGTTAATGCGCACCCTACTGGATTATTTTGAACAATACATAAAAATGTCCAAGAAAATAACCGGTGAAACGTTTTCGTCCACTTCGGATATTGAAGAGCCTGGGCGATTAGCGGATATAATCGCTTCCCATTTGCCTTTGAAATTGAAGGAGAAGCAAGAAGTTCTGGAGACCATTGATATGAAAGAGCGTTTAAGCCGTGTAATCGAGATCATCAATAACGAGAAAGAAGTTCTTTTTCTCGAGAAAAAGATCGGCCAGCGTGTTAAGCGTTCAATGGAACGGACTCAAAAAGAATATTATTTACGTGAACAAATGAAAGCGATCCAAAAGGAATTGGGCGATAAAGAAGGAAAGACAGGGGAAATTGAGGTCCTCAACGAAAAGATAGAAGAAGCGGGGATGCCTGAGCACATCAAAGAAACGGCATTAAAGGAATTGGACCGTTATGAAAAAGTTCCTTCCAGCTCGGCAGAGAGTTCTGTCATCCGCAATTATATCGAATGGTTGATCTCGCTTCCTTGGACCAAATCGACCAAAGATGATTTGAACATTCATAAAGCCGAAAAAATCCTGAATCGGGACCACCATGGATTGGAAAAGGTGAAGGAACGGGTGCTTGAGTATTTAGCCGTTCAGCAATTGACCAATTCATTGAAGGGACCGATCCTTTGCTTGGTGGGACCACCAGGGGTAGGGAAAACCAGCTTGGCTAAATCGATCGCATCATCCCTGAATAGGAATTTCGTCCGTATCTCCTTAGGTGGGGTGCGGGATGAATCAGAAATCCGCGGACATCGCCGCACATATGTAGGGGCGATGCCGGGACGGATCATTCAAGGCATGAAAAAAGCCGGAACGATCAATCCAGTCTTTTTACTGGATGAAGTGGATAAGATGTCCAATGACTTTAGGGGAGATCCATCTGCAGCGATGCTGGAAGTGCTCGATCCAGAGCAAAATCATAATTTCAGCGATCATTATATTGAAGAAACCTACAATCTATCCAAAGTCATGTTCGTGGCGACAGCGAATAATTTGGGATCGATTCCCGGTCCGCTTCGTGATCGTATGGAAATCATTTCGATTGCAGGTTATACTGAGATAGAGAAGCTTCATATAGCCAAGGATCACTTGCTGCCTAGACAGCTGGAAAACCATGGCCTATTGAAGACACAACTGCAAATCCGTGAGGAAGCTCTTACTAAAATCATCCGTTACTATACTCGGGAAGCCGGTGTTCGGAGTCTGGAGCGACAGCTTGCAAGCATCTGTCGGAAGACTGCAAAAATCATCGTGTCCGGAGATAAAAAGCGGGTCGTCATTTCCGAAAAGAATGTCGAGGAGTTTTTAGGGAAAACCATGTTTCATTATGGACAGGCGGAAGTCGAGAACCAAGTCGGTGTAGCTAATGGTTTAGCATACACGTCGGTAGGCGGCGATACGCTGCAAATCGAGGTTTCCTTATCACCAGGTAAAGGCAAGCTGATCCTGACAGGAAAGCTTGGCGATGTCATGAAAGAATCAGCCCAGGCTGCTTTCAGTTATGTCCGTTCAAAAACAGAGAAACTTCAGATTGATGCAAACTTCCATGAAAAATATGATATTCATATTCATGTCCCTGAAGGTGCGGTCCCGAAAGATGGCCCTTCTGCAGGCATCACGATTGCAACAGCGTTAATATCGGCCCTTACAAATAGGCCGATCAGAAAAGAGGTAGGCATGACAGGCGAAATTACATTACGCGGACGGGTTCTTCCGATCGGCGGGCTTAAAGAAAAATCTTTAGCGGCCCATCGCGCAGGACTTACGAAAATCATCATCCCGCAAAATAACGAAAAGGATATTGATGATATCCCGGAAAGTGTCCGTAAAGCATTAACTTTTGTTCCAGTTTCACACGTCGATGAAGTCCTTGAACATGCATTGGTAGGTGTGAACGAATGAAAGTGACGAGTTCAGATATTGTCATCAGTGCTGTGAAGCCTGAACAATATCCAAATACTCCAATACCGGAATTTGCCTTGGCAGGCCGTTCCAACGTTGGGAAATCCAGTTTCATTAACAAAATGATCAATCGAAAAAACTTGGCGCGCACATCCTCTAAACCGGGTAAGACGCAGACCTTGAATTTTTATATCATAAATGAGTCCCTCCATTTTGTGGATGTACCGGGTTATGGTTATGCAAAAGTATCTAAGACGGAGCGTGATGCTTGGGGGAGAATGATCGAAACGTACTTCACTTCCCGTGATCAGCTCCGCGCTGCGCTTCTGATCGTCGACTTGCGTCATCCGCCGACAAAGGATGATATCGCAATGTATGAATTCCTGAAGCATTATGATTTGCCCCGGATCGTTATTGCGACCAAAGCGGATAAAATCCCAAAAGGCAAATGGCAGAAACATTTGAAAATCACACGCCAAACGTTAAATATGGAAAAAGAAGATGAATTGCTTCTATTCTCTGGTGAAACAGGCGAAGGTAAGGAACAAGCATGGGGCGTCCTTAAGAAATATATGTAAAAGAAAGGGGTATTCCGCATCTGGAATACCCTTTTTCATATGAAATCCGTAATACATTGCGAATCGGCAATTTTCATTTTTTTCGAACCAAAAAATAAATGCCGATTGCCATCAAGGCAAATGGCCAAAACCTTTCGATGTTCGCAGTGCTTGTTTCAACAATCCCGAAAGACGTAGTGATTTTATCATAGAATAAGAATAGGATCGAGATGATGAGTATGATCATTCCGTGAAACATTCCAGAATTTGTTTTACGTGCCCGGAGAATAAATCCCAGCGAGATGATTAAAATAAAGATACCTATATTATCCGGCCAAATATCCAGATTCTCGACGATGTGGAAGTGAGCCCCGAACCCCAGTAAGATTACGCCTGGCAGGATGGACTCATATTCATTACCGCTATATGCCTGAATCAGGAAGGCGGCACCAACTATACATAATAAAGTGGGCCAGCTGAAAAAGCCTGGAAAGATTTCGATTTGGGAGCGTTCAAGAAAAAAATAGAGTCCGAAACCGATTAAAACGATTCCTGGGAAAATACGCTGCGTTTTCATTTTATCCTCCTATGCAATTCGATTACTTGAAGTTTTTTGCCATTTTTGATATGGTACTTTTGTACACAATGTCGAAATATGTATGTAACTTAGAAATCTCGCTTAGGCACCTTTTGTAGCCATTCAGGCGTTTTGGCTGTCTTTTCATGGTAGCATACGTTTTCATAAACTGTTCATATTATTTGCGTGAAACCATTTTAGTACATGGTATAATAAATTTACATGAAAAATTTTGGGGGTGCAAAACAAAAGGATGCATATTCTAGCGGTTGGTATAAATTACAAAACTGCCCCTGTAGAAATTCGGGAAAAACTATCGTTTAACGAAGCCGAACTTGCCGAGGCAATGAAAGCTCTTAAAAATAAAAAAAGCATCTTGGAAAATATTATTATTTCAACATGTAACAGAACGGAAATATATGCGGTTGGTGACCAGCTTCATACAAGCAGGTATTATATAAAGGAATTTCTTTCGGAATGGTTTAATATCGATAAAGAAGAATTTTCTAAATATCTGTTCATTTATGAAGGCGATGGGGCAGTCGAGCATTTATTTTCAGTTACCTGCGGCTTGAATTCGATGATACTGGGAGAAACTCAGATTTTGGGACAAGTACGTTCAAGCTATCTGTTAGGGCAGAAGGAAGATACGATCGGTACCGTTTTTAACCATCTCTTTAAGCAAGCCCTTACATTAGCTAAAAAAGCCCATTCGGAAACCGAAATCAATACCAATGCCGTTTCCGTCAGCTATGCGGCAGTCGAGCTTGCAAAAAAAATCTTTGGAGGCCTGAACGGCAAGAATGTCTTGATTCTTGGGGCTGGTAAGATGGGTGAGCTGGCCATTCAAAATCTGCATAGCAATGGCGCCGACAGCATTACAGTCATTAACCGCACCTTTCAGAAAGCGGTCGACCTGGCTGAGAGATTCAATGGTACGGCGAAACAGTTACAAGAACTGCAATGCGCTTTAGTGGAAGCCGATATCCTGATTACTTCCACTGGATCAAAAGATCTTCTTGTAACAAAGGAAATGATGTCATTCGTCAATAAGCTTCGTAAAGGGCGTCCTATTTTCATGGTCGATATCGCAGTGCCACGTGACCTCGATCCAACATTGGCCGAGCTGGAAAATGTCTTCTTGTATGACATTGACGATCTTGAAGGGATCGTTCAGGCCAATATCGAAGAACGGAAGAAAGCTGCCGAGAAAATTGAATTGATGATTGAATCTGAAATAGTGGACTTCAACCAATGGATTAATTTGCTTGGTGTGGTTCCCGTCATTTCTTCCTTACGGGAAAAATCCCTATCGATACAAAAGGAAACGATGGAAAGCATCGAAAGAAAACTTCCGCATTTGAGCGAACGCGACAAAAAAGTCCTGAACAAGCATACGAAAAGCATCATCAACCAAATGCTGAAAGATCCGATTCTTTATGCTAAAGAGCTGGCAGATGAACCGAATGCTAAAGAGCAATTAAATAATTTCGTGAAAATCTTCAATTTAGAGGAATTGATTGAAGACCAGCTGGTTGCGGATGAAAAAGAACGGAACAGCTCCAAGGCATCCCTATTGAATCCAGTTCCTGTCCAGTAACGAGGTAGATATGGAATTACTAATGACAAGATTGCATGAAGCCACTGTGTTGTTGTATGCCATCAGTATGCTTTTATATTTTATTGATTTCCTTAATAATAACCAGAAGGCGAATAGGGTCGCCTTCTGGTTGCTTTCTATTGTTTGGGTACTGCAAACAATTTTTTTGTTTCTGTATGTGTTGAAAACGGGAAGGTTCCCGGTATTGACGATATTCGAAGGCCTATATTTTTATGCATGGGTCCTCATATCATTATCTTTAATCATTAATCGATTGCTAAGAGTCGATTTTACGGTCTTTTTTACGAATGTATTAGGTTTCATGGTTATGGCCATCCATACCTTTGCACCTGTTCAGATAGAATCTCAAGTGCTTGCACAGCGTCTGGTTTCAGAGCTATTGCTCATACATATCACTTTTGCCATCCTATCTTATGGGGCATTCACGCTTTCTTTCGTTTTTTCTCTTTTATACTTAATTCAATATGATTTATTGAAACGGAAGAAGTGGGGAAAGCGCCTGCTTCGACTCGGTGATTTGACAAAGCTCGAGCATATGTCTTATGTCCTTGCAGTGATAGGCGTTCCATTATTAGTGGTCTCCCTCATTCTGGGGATTCAATGGGCTTATATAAAAGTGCCTGGGGTTTCCTGGCTGGACACGAAGATCATTGGCTCATTTATTTTGCTTATCGGATACAGTGTGTTTTTATACTTGAAAATTCGGAAACAAATGTATGGAAGGACGCTAGCCTTTCTGAATATTGGATCTTTCATGATTGTGTTAATTAACTTTTTCCTTTTCGGAAGCCTTTCAACATTCCACTTTTGGAATACATAGGAGGAAACTATGAGAAAAATAATTGTCGGTTCTAGACGTAGTAAATTAGCGATCACCCAAACGAACTGGGTAATCGATCAACTTAAAGAACTTGGGGTCCCTTACGAGTTCGAGGTGAAGGAAATTGTCACAAAGGGTGATCAAATCCTTGATGTAACACTTTCCAAGGTAGGCGGAAAGGGCTTATTCGTTAAAGAAATCGAACAAGCGATGCTGGATAAAGAAATTGATATGGCAGTACATAGTATGAAAGATATGCCTGCAGTGCTGCCTTCAGGCTTGACGATAGGCTGCATACCACCGAGGGAGGACCATCGGGATGCCTTGATTTCAAAGAATCAGGAAACCCTTTCCGAACTGAAGCCAGGTTCCATCATAGGTACAAGCAGCTTGCGCCGTGGCGCCCAAATTTTGGCTAGAAGGCCGGACCTTGAAATTAAATGGATTCGCGGTAATATCGATACCCGTCTGAATAAGCTGGAAACGGAAGATTATGATGCTATCATTTTAGCAGCAGCCGGTCTATCAAGGATGGGTTGGGAAAAGGGCATCGTAACGGAATTTTTAGATGAAGATATTTGCATCCCTGCAGTTGGCCAGGGAGCACTTTCCATTGAATGCCGCGAAGACGACAAAGATCTGCTGGCGGAACTTGCGAAATTGACCTGTGAAAAAACGAAAAGAACGGTTGAAGCGGAACGGGCCTTTTTGGATAAAATGGAAGGCGGATGCCAGGTGCCGATTGCCGGATTTGCGGTGGCAAAAGATAATGGATCCGTTTCCTTGACGGCTTTGGTCGCTGCCCCGGATGGAAAGGTGATTTATAAGGAAATGGTTGAGGGAGCTGACCCCGAGGCGGTTGGGCATGCTGCTGCCAAACAGATTAGCGAAATGGGCGGTAAAGAATTGATCGATCGCGTAAAAGAAGAGCTTGATCAGTAATGAATCCCGTTCAACCTCTTAAGGATTATCAAGTATTAATCACCAGAGGACAAGGACAGGCAGATGGTTTAAAAGGGTCGATCGAGAAAAATGGCGGAACTCCGCTTCTTGTGCCATTGCTTGAGTTCACTCTTCCTGATCATATGGAAGATGTGCAACAAAGGTTAAATGAGCTGCTTACATATGACTGGATCATTCTGACCAGTCAAAATGGAGTGGATTTTTTCTTTAAGCTTCTTGGTAAACCGCCTTTAAAGCTTCCGAAAATAGCCGTAATCGGCTCCAAAACAGAAGCGGCCCTGAGACGACATGGATATAAGGCGGATTTTGTTCCAGCTCAGTTTGTTGCCGAAGGGTTCGTTGCGGAGTTCAATGCCCTGCTTGATCCGGGGGCCCGCGTGTTGCTGGCAAAAGGAAATCTCGCAAGGGCGGTTATTGCGGAGGCAATCAATGAGTCGGGTGCATCCTGTGATGAAGTGATTATTTATCATACCGTTCTTCCTCGCAGCAGTGAAAAAAAACTGGTGCAGCTTATAAGGAACCATGAAATCGACATCATAACCTTTACGAGTTCATCGACGGTCAATCATTTTTTACAGATCATGAAACGCCATGAATTGGATACATACATAGACCGGATGATCATCGCATGCATCGGGCCGATTGCTGCTAAAACAGCGGAAAAACATGGGCTATCCGTCGATGTCTGTCCAGATGTTTATACGACGGATGCCATGGTTGCGGAGTTAATACGCTTTATTTTGAAAAGAAGTAAAAAGGGAGGAACTTTAAAATGAAAAACATTCCATTCAATCGCCACCGCCGCTTGCGTGCAAGTGCTGGCATGAGGGCTTTAGTCCGTGAAACACTATTGCATAAAGAGGATTTGATCTATCCGATCTTCGTCATCGACGGGGAAAATGTGAAAAATGAAATCAACTCTATGCCAGGCATCTATCAGTTATCCATGGATAACCTGGGAGCCGAAATGGATGAAGTCGTGAGTCTGGGCATTAAATCCGTCATTTTATTCGGTGTCCCTTTTGATCATGATAAAGACGAACAAGGCACAGGGGCATTTCATCACAACGGACTGGTGCAAGAGGCAACCCGCTTGATTAAAAAACAATATCCTGAAGTCATTGTCATTGCGGATACCTGCCTTTGTGAGTATACAAGCCACGGCCATTGCGGGGTCGTTGAAGGGGAAAAAATCCTCAATGACGCTTCTCTTGACCTTCTTGCCAAAACGGCAATCAGCCAGGCAGAGGCCGGTGCTGATATCATTGCCCCTTCCAATATGATGGACGGTTTCGTTGCGGCCATCCGTGTTGGTCTGGATGAAGCGGGTTATGAAGATATTCCGATCATGTCTTATGCGGTGAAATATGCTTCGGCTTTTTACGGCCCATTCCGTGATGCTGCGAATGGTGCTCCACAATTTGGCGACAGGAAAACTTATCAAATGGATCCCGCCAATCGCCTTGAAGCGTTTCGTGAAGCTGAATCCGATGTTGCTGAAGGTGCGGACTTCCTAATCGTGAAACCAGCCCTTTCCTACATGGACATCATAAGGGACGTTAAGAATAACTTTAATCTTCCGGTTGTTTCCTATAATGTCAGCGGTGAATATTCAATGGTTAAGGCGGCTGCCGAAAATGGCTGGATTGATGAAAAAGCGATAGTGATGGAAATGCTGACAGGCTTGAAACGTGCAGGTTCCGACTTGATCATTACATATTTTTCAAAAGAAGTAGCGCGCTGGATAAACGAAGATAATCAAAGATAAAAAATATTACCTGTAATGGATAAAGGGGATTGAATCATGCGGTCATATGAAAAATCGAAAAAAGCGTTTGCCGAAGCAAAAAATTTGATGCCAGGCGGCGTGAACAGCCCGGTACGTGCCTTCAAATCCGTGGACATGGATCCCATTTTCATGGAGCGAGGAAAAGGCTCAAAAATGTATGATATCGATGGAAATGAATATATCGATTATGTTCTTTCATGGGGACCGCTAATCTTGGGGCACACGAATGACCGTGTCGTGGAATCATTGAAAAAGGTAGCGGAATCCGGTACAAGCTTTGGAACCTCAACGCTGATTGAGAATGAATTGGCTAAGCTGGTCATTGAAAGGGTGCCTTCGATCGAGATGATCCGGATGGTATCCTCAGGAACTGAAGCGACAATGAGTGCACTAAGGCTGGCACGAGGCATTACAGGCCGTGATAAAATCCTGAAATTCGAAGGTTCCTATCATGGGCATGGGGATTCATTGCTAATCAAAGCGGGTTCCGGAGTTGCCACATTAGGTTTACCGGATAGCCCTGGAGTACCGGAAGGCATTGCAAAAAATACGATTACCGTAGCCTATAATGATCTTGCTGCAACCCAATATGCGTTTGAACAATTTGGCGAAGACATCGCCTGTATCATCGTAGAACCTGTTGCAGGTAATATGGGCGTGGTTCCGCCGCAACCTGGTTTCCTCGAAGGCTTACGTGAAGTGACGTCCCAATACGGAGCGCTATTGATCTTTGACGAAGTTATGACTGGATTCCGTGTCGGCTATAATTGTGCACAAGGCTATTTTGGCATCGTACCGGACCTGACTTGCCTTGGGAAAGTAATTGGCGGCGGCTTGCCTGTCGGGGCATTCGGAGGCAAGCGCGAATTCATGGAGCAAATTGCCCCGAGTGGGACAATCTATCAAGCAGGAACATTGTCTGGGAACCCTCTTGCCATGACGGCCGGCCTTGAAACGCTGAGCCAATTGACTCCAGAATCTTATGATGAGTTCACCCGAAAAGGGGATATGCTCGAAAAAGGAATAGGAGAAGCAGCGGAAAAGTACGGAGTTCCCCATACTTTCAACCGTGCCGGTTCCATGATTGGACTTTTCTTTACTAATGAAGAAGTCGTAAACTATGATACAGCAAAAACATCCGATCTAGAATTCTTTGCTTCTTACTATAGGGAAATGGCGAATCAAGGCATCTACTTGCCGCCATCACAGTTTGAAGGTTTATTCCTTTCCACTGCACATAGTGATGCAGATATCGAAAAGACCATTGCAGCGGCAGAACGGGCTTTTGCAAAATTAAAAAAATGATGCAAGGCTTCATGAATTACGGCTATATTCGATAATGATCAATTTGAACTGGCTACCATTTTTCCAAAAACTTTTGGAGAAAGGTAGCCAGTTTTTTTGAATTCAATCAGTACGTGGAAGAAGCGAATCAAACGTTGAAGGCCGAATTGACATGGAGGTGGGTTGAATAAACGTCATGCAGATTTTTTCAGGGCAATTGATATATGTAGGTATCAATTTTAGCCTGAAAGAATTGGTTCTCCTTCTTTTTAGAGGTTCAGGAAATATAAGGTCAGGATTGTTGCAAATGAAATTAAGGAATAATCAGCTTCCTTCCTTCATAGATTGATATTGGTATAGGTACCGTTTCCTGAAGCTGAAAGGAGGAGTTGTCTTGTCGCAAGAAAATGAATCGTATTTACGATTTTCTTTAGAAGAATCCGTTTGGTTCCAGAAGGGACAGGAAGTGGCTGAGCTATATTCCATTTCCCTTGATCCAAATGTGTCGATTCAAGAAAGTGATCAATATGTTTTTATACGAGGCTCGTTAGATTTAAGAGGTGAATACAAAGACTCGCAAAATGGTGAAGAAGAGGAGTTTTCGCAAACCTTTTTGCCAAAAGCGGTGCAAAAGGTCGAGAGGCACCTCAATGGACTTAATGAGTTCACACACCGTTTTCCGGTTGATATAACGATTCCGAATAATCGGATTGCCTCATTGGATGAGGTTGATGTCTCGATTCAAAGCTTTGATTATGCCCTGCCAGAGCATAACTGTTTGAAATTGCAGGCGGACCTTTTGATAACCGGAATCTATAATGATTCATATGTGGAAGAACGGTTCGATACGGAGCAGGAAGTTGGGGAAACAGAGGAACAGGAAGAAACGGATGGGGAAAATGAGTCATATATTCCTTATGCAGCTGCAGTGCCTCCAATCCCGGATTTTCAGCCTGTTTTCCGTGATGAGGAGGAAGAGGAATTATACTCTCCTTTTACTGCAGAGGCAAAACGAGTTTCTGAAGAAAACGAAGATGAAGAAGAGGAACCGATTTATTTGAGCGATCAGCATAATGCCCCAGTTTTTGAAATTCCCGTTTCGCCATATCCTGAAGAGGAGGAGTGGGAAACGGAAGTGCATAGGCAGGATGAAGTTGAGGCTGTAGAGGAAGAAGCGATGGTTGATCCGGCTTACTCCACGGAAAAGGTGCCTTCCATGGGTGAGGCGAAACTGGAGGAAGAACCGAGCAGGCAGGATTCCATGGAAAAGATGGAGATTCCTAGAGTGATATTGGGTGAAGAAGTAGGAGAAGTGCCAAGTCATGCAACCATTCATCAAAATAGCCCCGTTTCTAATTTAGAAACCGAGGATGTCATCCGGCAGGAAGTAGATGAAGTTGCAACGGGTCCTATCCTTAATGAGAATGTGAAGGTTGAGGAAGTAGAGGAATCCAATTCGTCCATAAGCGATCTATTCAAAAAGAGGGAAAGACCTGCGCCTCAGGCTAAGGAGGGTAAGAATTTCAAAGGCAGGAAACAAGCTGCGGAACGTGATGATAAAGAAACGGCCGATCAAGATGAAAAGCAGCATTCCATCATGGATTTATTCGGACGGAAACAAGAAGAAGAACTGGTAAGGATGAAGGTCTGCATTGTTCAGCAAGGGGAAACGCTTGATGACTTGGCTCAACGATATGATGTTACGGTTCAATCGATACTTTTCAGCAATGAATTGGAATCGAATCAGAACGTCCATGAAGGGCAAGTCATCTATATACCGAAGGCGGTTGCCTATAAGAATTGACCAGGACAGAGAGCAGAGCATATGGTCTGCTCCTGTTTTTTAGGTGCTAGAGGAATCGGATCGTTTAGTTTTTTTAGAGAAAGTGAGTGAGTCTCGTGAAGGAAAACGAGAATCAGCAGCATGCCAATCGGGATCGGGACACAGAGACCGTATTGAAGGAATATGCCATGTATGTACAATATATTGAGGACTTCGGGCGTGTAAAGAAAGTATACAGTGATCGCGGTACGTTTGCCTTGAAATCCATGTTACCGCAGAACGGCATGGATTTTATCAAAAATGTTCAAAAACTGTACCATCGCGGCTATAATCGGATCGTACCGATTTTTCAAACGATGGATCAGCGTTATGCCGTTCTTCATAATGGACGTTTGTATTACCTGATGCCCTGGCTCAATAATGAAAGGGATGGGGAGCGTGATGAAAAACATAAGCAAATGTTCAGGGAGCTTGCTCGGATGCATACACTTTCCGTTAAGGAAATACAAGTGGATATTGAGGAACGGGAAGCCCATTATGAGCAGACGCTTGATGCCTGGAATAACGAGAAGGAATTTATGGATGAGTATATTGTCAGTTGTGAAAAGAAGTGGTATATGTCTCCATTCGAACTGACGGTTTGTTCTTTCTACAATGATATTTCACAGGCGCTGAAGTACTCGATCAAGAAGTTTGAAACCTGGTATGAACAGACAAAGGAAAATGAAAAGGTCCGAACCGTGGTCACGCACGGAAAGTTTTCCTTGAAGCATTTCGTTTATGATGAGCGGGGATATGGATACTTCATCAATTTCGAGAATTCGAATATGGCACCGCCGCATTTCGATTTACTGCCATTTCTCGTTAAATCGGCCAGGACCTACCCTGTCCAATGCGATGACTGCGTTGACTGGCTCTATAACTATTTTCGTTATTTTCCGTTGAAAGAAGATGAATTGCTGCTCATGCAAAGTTATCTGGCATTCCCTGGATCAGCATTGGAATTAGTGAAGGGTTATTCCGATGGCAGGGACCATCGTTCGGAGCTTAATAATGTCACTCAACTGCAGCGGCAATTTTGGATGCTGAAAAATATTGAATATATGGTGATGAAAATCGAAGAAATCGAACAGCAGAAAAAGGCGGCTGCCGAGGCTGCCAAAGAAGAACAACCTCCCCCAAGCTAAATATACATGAATGGATCATCTCCAGTCATGTATATTTTTTTTGCTGTAAGGGAATAATTAAATCCATTCGAAATATAAAGACATGGCTAGGAAAATAAAGGCGATTAGCAGGAGCATATCGAAGAAAGTCGGGAAAATCAGCGTACGCAATCCTTGGAATACGATAAAGGGGACGATGAACTGCTGGCAGACCCCGCGGAATCTTTTCATCCAAGGCGGTAAAGTGTAGGGAGTATATCTTCGCTTTTTCATATGATTACCTTCCTTTATAGGACTTCTTATATTCTATGGGTGGGTGGTGGAAAAGGTGAAAAAGCCGTCACATTCATTGTTCTAGGTGGATAAAATAAAGAAATTGACCTTGAATGGATGAAATGGGATGGTTCCTGAGAAAGTAAGCGAAAAGATGATTGACTGGAGCCCCATATTTTTTGTACTATATACTATATGCATTCAATGATTTTACATATGAATATAAATCAATGCAAAGACCGGAAATAGTAAGATGAAATGCACTTTTCAGAGAGGAAACCGAATTGGTGCGAGGTTTCCAGGCAGCAGCATCCGAAGTCGTCCGCGAGCAGTCTTCGTGAACATCTTACTAGCGAAGGCCGGTGAAGAGCCGTTATCCGATTTGAGAGCCGAAAGAGATTTTTTTCTTTTTCGGAAAAAAGGTGGCACCGCGAACAACTTCCTTCGTCCTTTTGTGATGATGGAAGTTTTTTTATGCCCAAAAGGAGGAAATGATATGGAAGAGAACCAAATTTCTATGCCGACTAAATATGATTCGCAGACGATAGAGAAAGGCCGCTACAAATGGTGGCTTGATGGAAAGTTTTTCGAAACGACGGGTGACGATAAAAAAGAACCGTATACGATTGTCATCCCGCCGCCTAACGTGACAGGTAAGCTTCATCTTGGCCACGCTTGGGACACGACACTTCAAGATATATTGACACGCATGAAAAGGATGCAAGGCTATGATGTTTTATGGTTACCAGGCATGGACCATGCCGGTATCGCCACTCAAGCGAAAGTAGAACAGAAACTTCGTGAGGAAGGCGTGAGCCGTTATGACCTTGGACGTGAAAAATTCGTAGAAGAGACATGGAAATGGAAAGAGGAATACGCGAGCCATATCCGTGAACAATGGTCAAAGCTGGGTCTTGGACTTGATTATACACGTGAACGCTTCACTCTTGATGAAGGGCTTTCAAAAGCTGTGCGTGAAGTGTTCGTTTCGCTTTATAACAAGGGCTTGATTTATCGCGGCGAATACATCATCAACTGGGATCCATCAACGAAGACGGCGTTATCCGATATCGAGGTTATTTACAAAGATGTGCAGGGCGCATTTTACCATATGAAATATCCGTTGGTTGACGGATCAGGTGAAATTGAAATTGCCACCACCCGTCCAGAAACGATGCTTGGCGATACTGCTGTTGCTGTACATCCTGAAGATGACCGTTATAAACACTTGATCGGCAAAATGGTCCGCTTGCCGATTACAGGCCGGGAAATCCCGATTGTCGGTGATGATTATGTCGATATGGAATTCGGTTCAGGCGCGGTAAAAATTACCCCGGCTCATGACCCGAATGACTTCGAAATCGGGAACCGCCACGATTTGGAGCGCATCCTTGTCATGCATGAAGACGGCTCGATGAATGAAAAGGCTGGTAAATATGAAGGCATGGATCGTTTTGAATGCCGTAAACAAATCGTCAAGGACCTTCAGGAAGAAGGAGTACTCTTCAAAATCGAAGATCACCTTCACTCAGTAGGCCATTCAGAGAGAAGCGGTGCTGTTGTTGAACCATATCTTTCGACTCAATGGTTCGTTAAAATGCAGCCGCTGGCTGATGCCTCCGTTGAGCTTCAAAAAGGAACCGATGAGGAAAAAGTGCATTTCGTACCGGACCGTTTCGAAAAAACGTACCTGCATTGGATGGAAAATATCCGCGACTGGTGCATTTCCCGTCAGCTTTGGTGGGGTCACCGCATTCCTGCCTGGTATCATAAAGAAACAGGTGAAGTGTATGTAGGTAACGAAGAGCCTGCGGACGCTGAAAACTGGGAACAAGATACAGATGTTCTGGATACATGGTTCAGCTCGGCATTATGGCCATTCTCGACTATGGGCTGGCCTGACAAGGACAGTGTCGATTTCCAACGTTACTATCCAACCGGAGCACTTGTGACAGGCTATGATATCATTTTCTTCTGGGTATCGCGGATGATTTTCCAGGCACTTGAGTTCACGGGTGAACGACCATTTGAAGATGTGCTGATCCACGGCCTGGTTCGTGACGAACAGGGGCGCAAGATGAGTAAATCACTTGGAAATGGTGTCGATCCGATGGATGTAATCGATCAATACGGTGCCGATTCCCTGCGTTACTTCTTATCTACGGGAAGCTCACCTGGCCAAGACCTTCGTTATAGCACGGAAAAAGTGGAAGCGGTTTGGAACTTCTCCAATAAGATATGGAACGCATCCCGTTTTGCTTTGATGAACATGAATGGCATGACTTATGACGAAATCGATTTAAGCGGTGAGAAGTCTGTTGCCGATAAGTGGATCTTGACGCGCTTGAATGAAACGATTTCAAACGTAACCAGACTTGCGGACCGTTATGAGTTCGGTGAAGTGGGCCGTGTGCTTTACAACTTCATTTGGGATGACTTCTGTGACTGGTATATTGAAATGGCTAAGCTTCCGCTATATGGCGAAGACGAAGCAGCTAAGAAAACGACGCGTTCGATCTTGGCCTATGTATTGGATAACACGATGAGGTTGTTACACCCGTTCATGCCATTCATTACTGAAGAAATCTGGCAGAACCTACCTCATCAAGGTGAGTCCATCACTGTTGCCGCCTGGCCGGAAGTGAATGAAGGATTGACAGATACAGCTGCAGCCGAGGAAATGAAGCTGCTTGTTGAAATCATCCGCTCCGTCCGTAATATCCGTGCCGAGGTGAACACGCCGCTAAGCAAAAAAATCAATTTGATTTTAAAAGCGAAAGATGAGTCCATCTTAGGGACATTGCAGAAAAACAACAGCTATATCGAGCGTTTCTGTAATCCTGAACAATTGACGATCGGAATCGAAGTCGAAGAACCTGCTCAAGCCATGACAGCTGTCGTAACTGGCGTAGAACTGATCCTTCCGCTTACAGGACTGATCAATATTGACGAAGAAGTGAAACGTCTTGAAAAGGAACTCGACAAACTTAATAAAGAAGTTGAGCGCGTACAGAAAAAATTAGGCAACGAGGGCTTCGTTAAAAAGGCGCCGGCAAGCGTCATCGAAGAAGAACGTGCCAAGGAAAAAGACTATAGCGAAAAACGCGACTCTGTCATCCACAGGATCAGCGAACTGAAACAACTGTAAAACAAAAGGATGAACCAGCTTGAAGCTGGTTCATCCTTTTTTTGTGTCCAAATGCTATTCAAGAAAAATATTCAATCAGGAAGATATTCTTTCTTTTATGAATGTAAGGTACTCCCATACGATATTCATATCACTTAGTGCACTTAATGTCCGGCTGCCGACGACATCCTCGATTTCGTTGAGCATGAGGCTGCCGTCTTCGGCAAATATGAAATCGATACCGACCAGGCCAAAATCAAACGACCCCATTACTCTTTCAACAAGGGCTAATTCAGATGCAGTCAGCTCATATAGAGAAGCTGATCCTCCCAGCGTATAATTTGCTTTGAAACTGGAAGCGGATTCCCTAAGCACAGCAGCCTTCACTTTTTTACCAACCACAAAGACGCGGATATCCCTTCCGAATAAGCCGGGTTTTTGGACTAACCAATTTCCATCATTCAGTTCGGCAAGATCATCAGCATGCTCGATTAGATATACTTGTTTCCCGCCGCGGCCACCAGTTTCTTTAGCAATGAAAGGGAGCTCCATATCATCGGCACTCGGCCGTCCGTTACAATATACCGTATCGGCCATTGGAATCCCCAGCGAGGTCAAATATTGATGCGTCTTTGCTTTGTCATTCGCGATTTCCGATACGAAGGCGGAGTTAAAGCAAGCAATCCCCAGTTGCTCCAGCTGCTTTGTGAAAAAAGGGTCGATGGTCCGGACGATAGCAAAGTTGGGCAATGAAATTGGCTGCGCCTCATGTTCCACGTACAACTCGTTGAAACGATGACCGATCCTTAGGTCTTCCCGAAAGTGAAAGTGTAAATCAAGATCAAGCTTACGGGCTTCGTCAAGCATCCAGTCTATGTATCCCTTGTTTTTCAAGGCATCGTCACGGTTATAAATCAACCAGCCTGCTTGCTTTTTCATTAGATGCACTTCCTTTTCCTAATTCTTTCAAGATATAATCGAACATGCTATCAGCGATGTTGATGCCTGTACATTCATAAATATTCAGTAAATGCGAATTCGAATTCACTTCGCACAAGAGCGGACCTTCTTCACCGAACAACAAATCGACGCCAGCGAAGTCGGCACCCAGAATTTGCGCACATCGGATGGCGAGTTGTGCTTCTTCACTGGTTGGGATATATGGTACAGCCTGCCCCCCGGCAGTCATATTTGCTCGGAAGTCTTGTTCTGAATGACGTTGCATCGCCGCTATGACTTGATTGCCCACGACATTCACACGAATATCCCGGCCTTTACTGTGCTCGATGAATTCCTGGATGATAAATGGTTTGTGGCCAAGGTTACGAATCGTCTTTAGTAACTCATCTTCAGTTTGGATTAAATATACTTGTTCCCCAAAAGAACCGTATGCTTCCTTAACGATAAGAGGATAGCCAAGTTCATTGCCGATTTGTATAAAAGCATCCATATTGACCCTTTCAATCCCTTCGTATGTAAAAGGGGGAAACAAGGTTTTCGGCATCGGTATGCCATGCCCGGTTAATGCCTGATGTGTTTTTGCTTTGCTGTCGCAAATATCGATCGCTGTACTGCTGTTATATACGGGGATGCCGAGCAATTCCAAATGGCGTGCCAAATGAATGTCTTTATCCATGAACAGAACAAAATCAGGCAGTTTATCAAAGGCTCCTTTAATCAGTGGCACTCCTTTTTCGATTATGGGAATGAGATCTGAATTACGGATAAGGGTTGCCGTGATATCTTTCCTTTCAGCCGCCTCTTTAATGAACAAAGCTAAACTGGAAAACTTATCATGCTGTAAATAGCCGTTAACGACAATCCAACAGTGGGAATCTGAAGGTTTCATGGTAAAACACTACCTTTCATCTAGGTTAATCGTTCATATATTGATAAAATAATCTTAACGCATAAGAGCGGTATAATGAAAGGGGAGGCTCAACGATAATGGTAACAACCATGAAAGAAATCAATCATTTTTTTGAACGGCGCCAAGTACAATTGGGCATGAATTTTGGGCTATCACGGATGGAAGAATTGTTAGCTGGATTAGGTGACCCGCACAAGGCACTAAAGTATATCCACATTGCAGGATCCAACGGGAAAGGATCCACACTGCAATATATTAAAGAAATTCTACTTGCCCAAGGGATCCGGGTCGCTTCCTTCACTTCGCCTTATTTAATGCGGATGAATGAACAGCTGAAGATAAATGAGGATGAGATCAGTGATAAGGATTTCATCGCTGTCTTCCGGGAGCTTTGGCCGATCATCCAAGAGATGGACAGTAAGGGGAATGGCCCCACTCAGTTTGAAATTTTGACTGCGATGGCATTCTTTTATTTTAGCAAAAATGAAGTGGATTTGGTTTTGATGGAAACCGGTTTGGGAGGCAGGCTTGATACAACGAATGTCATTCAGCCGTTACTTTCGATCATTACCTCGATTTCTTTGGAACATACGAACATCCTGGGTAACACTCTTGGGGAGATTGCTTTTGAGAAGGCGGGCATCATTAAAAGGGGTGCGCCGATCATCAGCGGAGTCACAGGCCGGGGACCAGCAAAAGTAATCGAAGAAAAAGCATCAGCATTAGGCGTACCGTATTACCAATTAGGTAAAGACTTCCATGTGGGAAAAATAAAGCAAAGTGAACGTGGGCAAAGTTTCTCCTTTCACCTTGCCGACAGGTCCATCGAAAATGTGGAAATGCGGATGTTAGGCCGTCATCAAATGGAGAATGCGGCACTGGCCATTGCTGCTGTCACCCTAGGAATGGAAAATATCGACGAAAAAAGCATACTTAAAGGAATAGGGGAAGCGAAATGGGATGGCCGCTTTGAAAAAATATCGGATGAGCCGTTGGTGATCATTGATGGTGCCCATAATCCTGCCGGCATGGACGTACTGAAGGAAACGTTAAAATGGCATTACCCCGGCTATAAGTACCGGTTCGTATTCAGTTCATTTAAAGATAAAAATTATTCCGAGATGCTTCATGGACTGGAAATGGAAGCGGTGGAAATCATCGTTACCGAATTCGACCATGAACGGGCGGCGGATGCGAAAACGCTTTATGAAAAATGCAATCATCCGAATAAAAGGATAAACAAGGATTGGCAGGCAGCGATAACGGAGGGCAGAAGGAAAACGGGGGAAAAAGAGATTCTTATCATCACAGGGTCCCTTCATTTCCTATCACTTGTGAGGGAGTTCCTGATCAGAGAAGAAGAATAAAGGGACGTCCCTTTACTTGTGGATTTCTATTATGCGGAGAGAACTAGTGAATGATCAACTAAATCAGTGACCTGATAAAGGATCTTTTCAAAGGTCCTTTATCTTTCAACGAAGTCTCTTGAAAAGAAAAAACTCTAATAGAGGGATGGATAACAAACCGCCAAATATTTTTGTTAAAATATGTTTATATATCGTTTCCATATGACTGATGAATGGTAGGATCTATTAATAAAAAGACAGGAGGAATGTCATGAAGAACCCAAGTTTCCATTACATAGCGGAAGGGACTTTTAAATTAGGGCTTCAGCGCAAGGCAATCGAATCCTCATGCACTTTGTATAAATGATGGTTATCCATATCTATCTCTTTGTCTTGGGCTTAATTTTAGGCTCATTCTTTAACGTTGTCGGTTTAAGTGTTCCAGCCAGTCATTCATTTGCGAATCGTCGCTCCGCCTGCCCTTCTTGCGGACGTACATTGACTTTCTTCGAGTTGATACCGGTTATTTCTTATATGTTGCAAGACGGAAAATGCCGGGGCTGTAAAACAAGGATTTCCCCCCTTTATCCGGTAGTGGAAATGCTTACCGGTGTTTTGTTTGCCTCTGCTCCCATATTTCTTGGCTGGTCGAACGAACTCTTGATTGGCTGGACATTGATTTCACTATTCATGATTATCTTCGTGACTGATGTCGCCTATATGCTCATACCTGATAAAATCCTGCTTTTCTTTACGGTGATTTTTATCGTTCTAAGAGCCTCATTTCCCCTGTCGCCCTGGTGGGATTCAATTTTCGGGGCAGCGGTAGGCTTTAGCCTGCTGTTATTAATCGCTGTCGTGAGTAAGGGTGGCATGGGTGGCGGTGATATCAAGCTTTTTGCAGTGATTGGCTTTGTACTGGGAATGAAGATGGTGCTGCTGTCGTTACTTTTTGCGTGCCTTTATGGGGCATTCCTTGGCATCATCGGGTTGCTGACCGGAATCCTAAAAAAGAAAACACTTATTCCTTTCGGACCGTATATCGTTTTTGGGACATTGACGGCTTATTTTTGGGGCGATTCCCTTTTACATTGGTATGTAACTTTATTAAGATGAGCTTAAAGGACCATCCTAATCCAAGAGGAATTTGTCACAAATCACCTGAACTACAGCGCAGTAGGGAACGATTCCTTATTGGCCGTAAGTGAAGATGACAGGAAAGAGGAATGCATGCATTTGGTGAGGGGGGATATTGAATCGTTCATGAACCAGAAGTACCAGTACCTGGAATCCCTTTTTGGCAATCCATATATGAATAGAGAAATTTGACGAAACCTATTAATGACAAGACGACAAAAGTCTTGTTATTTTTTTTTACCTCTATGTTAGGATGAAAAAAATGATCTGGAGGGGAGGAAAAAAATTGGGCAAGCCGGAACAAAGCAAGGGTGTAACGATTAAAATAAATGGGGAAGAAAAAGTATTTGCCGATAAAAAGATTGAAAGTCAAGAGGCGGCGAGTAAGGAACAGGAACACACAGATGAGAGTTTCGAATGGATACTCCCCGAGGATTCAAACGAAAACAAAATCGTATTGGTTCCCACGCCGCCTAAGAAGAAAATGCCTAAGCTCATCGGTTTTGGTACCAGTTCGCTGAAAAGTTTGGATAAAAGACCGATCAAGACATTCATGATCGCTGTCATTTGTGCTGTTTTTTTTGGATCGATTCTTGGCTTGATAGCCGTTAAAATGATAACGAAGGAAAAAGCCGAAGTATCTTCGGTCGAGACCTCGATTCCAATGGAAGCCACTGTTGAGGATAAAAAAGCGGCAGTGACTGAACCAGGAAACCGGCTGAAGACATTCCTTGTACAGGGAGGAGTATTCAGCAGCGAGGATGCGGCAAGGCAAATACAAAAGAAAATCATTGAAAAGCAGGTTCCTGCTGAAATTTTCAAAATGGAAGACAGCTATTATCTATTCTTGGGATCGGCGGAGAGTCTAGCTGCAAGTAAGGAACTGGCCTTGTTCTTAAAGTCCTATGATGTGGACGTATATTGGAAGGAAATCAATTTTGAAGCTGCTGGGACAAGCCAAGAAGATGAGAAAATCCTCGAAAAGATGAAGGCAGTATATGCTTCGTTGGCCGAAAAATCCGCAACGAAGCTTCGTGGAAAGGAAGGGACGGTAAGCGAAGAAGCCCTGAAAAAAAACATGGATGAACTGAAGGCGGTGAAATTATCGCCGGAGTTTTCGAATATGAACGATGACCTGACTGCTGCAGCTAAGTCGATTGATGAATATGAGACTTCCAAAAATGAAGAAAAGCTATTCCAGGCTCAAGAAAGTCTTCTTGATTTTTTATTGAATTTCCAAAAAAGATCGAGTTAAGTAGAGAAAAAAAGGGGGGCTGCCTAATGGGGCAAGCTCCCCAATATAAAATCACTTGTGACACCTTTTTTATTTTCCGGGAAATATTTACAGGCATTTGTCGATTCCTAGTAAACAATAATTGTGGATTGCATCATAATTTGATAGGATAGATATGTATCTCCCTATGTAAAGAAAGGTGACTTTTATATGATGCATCCATTGATTTTAGCTTCTTCATCACCACGTCGTAAAGAACTTCTACAAATCCTTCAAATCCCCTTTGAAAGCATGAATTCCAATGTCGATGAAAGTATTGATGAAAACATGTGTCCTGATGCAGCGGTGAAAGAACTGGCCTCCCGTAAAGCGGAAGCCATCGCAGCAAAATTTCAGGATAGCTGGGTAATCGGCTCGGATACCGTTGTTGTCCTTGATGGTGAGATATTGGGTAAGCCGACAAGCCGGGCGGATGGAAAAAGAATGCTGGACATGTTATCAGGACGGACACATGAAGTATATACAGGTGTCGCCATCCTATTCGGCAAGCATCGCAGAGTATTCGCAGAAATAACGGAAGTGACATTTTGGGAGCTGCCAGAAGCTGAAATCGAACGTTATCTGGATAGCGGGGAACCTTTTGACAAAGCCGGCAGCTATGGGATTCAAGGATACGGGTCTCTTCTTGTCGAACAAATCAAAGGGGACTATTTCTCAGTCGTCGGGCTTCCGGTCTCAAGACTGGCCCGGGAACTTAAAGCGATGCAGGAAGAGTTAGGATAATCTGATTTCCTCTGGCATCTTCCCTTTTCTAAGGAAGGGTTGATCTTTTGAGTGAAAAAATGTTAATTCGGGATTACCCGAAAGAAGAGAGGCCGCGCGAAAGGTTTCTGCAGGACGGACCGCAAAGCCTCTCCAATCAGGAATTGATCGCTTTGCTATTGAGGACGGGGTCAAGGGAAGAATCAGTCCTGCAACTATCCGGCAGGCTCATCAATTCCTTCAAGGGCCTGCGCCTGCTAAAAGAAGCCTCAGTGGAAGAACTGACCCTTATTAAAGGCATTGGCGAAGCAAAAGCGATTCAAATCCTAGCCTCTGTCGAACTTGGCAGGAGAATTAACAATTTGAACGATCAAGACCGTTATGTGATTCGATCTCCTGAAGATGGGGCCAATTATTGCATGGAAGAAATGCGGTTTTTATCACAGGAACATTTCGTCTGTCTCTATTTAAATACGAAAAATCAAGTGCTTCAAAAAACTACGGTATTCATCGGGAGCCTCAATGCCTCGATCGTGCATCCGCGCGAAGTCTTTAAAGAGGCTTTCAAAAGGTCCGCTGCCTCTATCATCTGTCTTCATAACCACCCCTCCGGAGACCCCTCTCCCAGCAGAGAAGATATTGAAGTGACGAAAAGGTTAGTCGAATGTGGTAAAATAATCGGGATTGAAGTATTGGATCATATCATCATCGGGGAGCTTAAATATGTTAGCTTGAAGGAAAAAGGTTATTTATGACACTATCAAAATTTTTGACGATACGATATAATATTGTTTATGATTTTTAAAAGAGGAAACTTTTTCAAAACTCTTATTGTCAAAAAACGACAAATTATTATTTGAACTTATAAAAAAAGGCATTTTTGTTTACGAAAGGGAGATACCATAATGTTTGGAATTGGAGCTAGAGATATAGGGATTGATTTGGGAACGGCGAATACGCTTGTTTATGTGAAAGGAAAAGGGATTGCAGTACGTGAACCATCGGTTGTAGCTGTGCAAACAGATACAAAGCAAATCGTTGCAGTCGGAAACGATGCGAAAAACATGATCGGCCGTACACCTGGTAACGTGGTTGCCCTTCGCCCGATGAAGGATGGGGTAATTGCCGATTATGAAACGACGGCTACCATGATGAAATACTATATGAAGGAAGCCCAAAAGAAGGGCGTATTCGGCAACAAGCCATATGTCATGATTTGTGTGCCTTCTGGAATTACGGCAGTTGAGCAGCGTGCAGTCATTGATGCAGCTAGACAAGCTGGAGCCCGTGACGCATATCCTATCGAAGAACCGTTTGCAGCAGCGATCGGTGCGGACCTTCCTGTTTGGGAGCCTACAGGCAGCATGGTCGTTGATATCGGAGGAGGAACGACGGAAGTGGCAATCATTTCCCTTGGCGGCATCGTTACGAGCCAATCGATTCGTATTGCAGGTGACGAAATGGATGATGCCATCATCGTATACATCCGTAAGAACTACAATTTGATGATCGGTGAGCGTACTGCCGAAGCGATCAAAATGGAAATTGGTTCTGCTGGAGATACGGAAGGCGTAGAAAACATGGAAATTCGCGGCCGTGACCTATTGACTGGATTACCGAAAACGATCGAAATTACAGCTGAGGAAATATCCAAAGCATTAAGCGACACAGTTTCTGCCATTGTGGATTCCGTGAAAAACACTTTAGAGAAAACACCGCCTGAATTAGCCGCTGACATCATGGACAGAGGCATTGTACTGACAGGCGGGGGTGCTTTGCTGCGCAATTTGGATAAAGTCATCAGTGAAGAAACGCAAATGCCGGTGATCATCGCTGAAAATCCGCTGGATTGTGTTGCAATCGGAACGGGAAAAGCGCTGGACCACATTCATTTATTCAAGACTAAATCAAGAGATTCGCGATAAGCATTACTTCTCAAATAGGGCCGGCTCAACAAAAGGTGCAATTTTGAGCCGGTTTTTCTTATGTTTTGCTGTTTAATTAAATCCATCGTGTAATTTTAAGACCATAAAGTGAATTTTAGAATTTAGATAGAGGTGTAATCACCATGCCACAGTTTTTTAATAAAAAGCTCCTTCTCTTGCTCGTTAGTATTATCGTTCTCGTGGCATTGATCGGTTTTTCATTAAGGGAGAGAGAAGAGTTGACCTGGCCGGAGCAATTCCTGAAAGATACGACAGGCTGGGTCGGAAATGTGTTTAATAAGCCGGTATCGGGTATAACAGGTTTTGTAGGGGGCTTAAAAGACCTTCAACATACATACGATGAAAACAGAAAATTGAAAGCCCGCTTAGATGAATATGTATTATTGAAAACCCAAGTCCAAGATTTAAAGGAAGAAAACGAAGAACTTCGCGATAACCTCAAAAAAGAAGATGACCTAAGGAAGTATTCGCCCACTCAGGCGACGGTCATTGGACGTAATCCCGACCGCTGGCATGAAATGCTGACGATTAATAAAGGGAAGCGTAATGGGGTAGAAAAAAACATGGCTGTCATCACGTCCAATGGATTAGTCGGTAAGGTGAAATCAGCGACGGATTTCACGGCCTCGGTTCAGCTTTTAAGTTCGATCGATAAAGCCAACCGTGTCTCGGCGATCGTTCAAGGTGATGATAAAGCCTATGGCTTGATTGAAGGATTCGATGATAAGAAGAACCTGTTGCTGATGAAACGGATTCCATATGATAAAAAGATCAAGAAAAATTCATTGGTCATCACATCCGGTTATGGGGGAATCTTTCCGAAGGGTCTGCTGATCGGGAAAGTTGTCGATGTCAAAGTGGATCAATATGGATTGAACCAGACCGCATATATTGAACCTTCGACGGATTTTTATGATATTAATAATGTTATGGTCGTTCAGCGCGAAGTGGACGGTGTACCGAAAGAAAATGAAGGGGAGGATGAAGCTGAGTGAGATATTTCATCCTTTCTTTTATAGCCCTGGTTTTTTTTGTTTTTGAAAGCATCTTCGCCCAGATGTTCGCTGGCGATTCATTCGGGGCCGATAACATCCTCGTGCCCCATTTCATGATGATTTTCGTTTTTTTCCTGACCATGTACGGATCCAGGAAAATGGGTATGCTTTATGGGGCGATTCTTGGGTTGACCTATGATGTTGTATATACGGAAATCCTTGGGATATACATGTTCCTGCTGCCCTTTCTTGCCTATCTGATATCGAAAAGCATGAAAATCCTGCAAAATAATATATTGATTGCCTGCCTTACTGCGCTTTTATTCACGGCAGTTTTAGAGGTTGTCATCTTTCAGATGAATATCATACTATCATTTGCAGATATGGGATTTGGTGAATTTGTGGAACGGAGATTGATTCCGACATTATTATTGAATCTCGCATTCATTATTATCAGCTGCTATCCTTTAAAGAGAATGATCGAAAAGTTTGATTTGCAAGGTGAAACGGAATAACGTTCCTGTGTCTTAAGAAGCAGGTGAGAAATGTATTTTCTCTTTTCCGTGTACGTAGAAAAAGGAAATTTGTTTTCCTATGTCGAATTATATTTCATTGAGGTGAAACAAACGTCATGAATAAAAGAATTCAGCAAAATGTCATGATTAAGGGAACAAAAGACGGGTTTATGCTTCATCTCGATGATTCTTGCTCATTTTCCGAATTATTGAAAGAGTTAGAAGTGAAGCTTTCGGCAAACTATCAGTTTCAAGAAAATGACCCGTCCATTTCCGTAAAAGTACATACAGGGAACCGCTATCTTGATGAACAACAAGAAGAACAGATTAAAGAGGTCATCCATAAGAAGAAGAAGCTTTTCGTAGATGAGATGATTTCGAATGTCCTGACGAAGGAAGAAGCGACACATTGGAAAGATGAGAACCAAGTGACGACCGTGACCAAGGTGATAAGGTCGGGACAGGTGTTTGAAGTTCCCGGAGACTTACTGCTAATTGGGGATGTCAATCCCGACGGAACGGTTCGTGCGGGTGGCAACATATATATCATGGGACAGCTCAAGGGAATAGCCCATGCGGGATATAAAGGGAATAATGAGGCCATTATTGCTGCCTCTGTCATGAAGCCTGCACAGCTGCGCATTGCCGGACAAGTGAATTTATCTCCTGACCAATATACGAAATGGGGACATGACCTGGAATGTGCCTTCATGGATGAAGAAGAAAATATCATAATAGAAAAACTGCAAGTCTTAAAGAAGTATAGACCTAATTTAAATAGATTAGAAGGGGGTCTCTAATCGTGGGAGAGGCAATAGTTATAACATCCGGTAAGGGTGGTGTCGGGAAAACGACCACCTCCGCCAATTTAGGAACATCTTTAGCTCTTCTAGGCAAAAAGGTTTGCTTGATTGATACGGATATTGGTCTTCGGAATTTGGATGTGATCATGGGATTGGAGAATCGCATCATCTATGATTTGGTCGATGTGGTCGAAGGGCGCTGTAAGATACACCAGGCGCTTATAAAAGATAAACATTTCGAGGATTTGCTATATCTGCTTCCAGCTCCACAAAACAGTGATAAATCAGTGGTGAATGAAGAGCAGATGAGGAAACTCATAAGCGATATGAAGCCTGACTATGATTATATCCTCATTGATTGCCCTGCAGGCATTGAACAGGGCTTCAGGAATGCCATAGCTGGGGCAGACAAGGCGATCATCGTTACGACTGCAGAGAGACCGGCTGTCAGGGATGCTGACCGTATTATTGGCCTGCTTGAAAAAGAAGAGCATATTGAACCGCCTCAATTGATCATTAACCGGATACGAGGCCATTTGCTTCATGAGGATGAAGAAATGGATATCGATGGAGTTGCCGATTTTCTTAAGATCGATTTGATCGGCGTCATTCCTGATGATGACCAAGTCATAGTGGCAGCGAATAAAAAGGAACCCATTGCCTATAATCCGGACAATAGAGTTTCGATTGCCTATCGGAACATTGCCAGAAGGATCCTTGGTGAATCTGTTCCCTTGACTCCAATTGGCAGCGAACCAAAGGGCTTCATATCCAAGTTGAAAAAATTCTTTAGCGTGCGGTAAATCCATATTCCATATCAAGAAGCGGGGAGCATTTGATGCCCCCGCTTTTTTTTGCGCGCGGAACTCCATGTAAATAAAATAGGCAAGCCATATATTGGCTTGCCTGTTCAATATGCTAAAATCCAGCGGGTTATCCGCGTCTTCCGCCTCTGCCGCCGCGTTTTGATTCGGTGCTGCGTTTAAGAGTCGATAAATTTTCTTCACTAGTCTTTAAAAAGCGAACCATTTTATCTTCGAAATTTTCCTTTGGTTGGAAATTACCTTTTGAACGAAAATCTTTAGAACGGCTATCCCCTTGGCGTGGTGGGCGTTTGGTATAAGAAGAGGTTTGCCCTTCGGGTTTATCTATAGCCTTTTTGATGGACAAGGCAGTTTTTCCGTCTTTCTCACTAATCACTTTTACTTCAATTTGGTCGCCTACTTTAAGATGGTCATTTACGTCTTTTACATAGCTATCTGCTACCTCACTGATATGCACAAGACCTGTTGAGCCTCCTGGTAATTCTACGAATGCTCCAAAATTAGTGATACCTGTTACTTTACCTTGTACTTTGCTGCCTATTTCGATTGACATAAAAAAATGTTCCCCCTCAATAATGTTAAAACCACTTTATTATAACAAATTTAGGGGAACAATATCAATCTCAATTATTCGATTTTCTGAATCGATGCCCGAATCTCCTTGGAAATTCATAAGTTTCCGGTGGATTTTTCATTGGAAAAATTTTTTTCAGGGGTGTGCAGAAAGAAATTATTTTCTCCGTCATAGTCTGGACAAGTCGCTCATACGTTGTATTATAGCGCTTTGACATGAGCAGGGGGGAAATCTGGAATGGATGATCGCAGGAAAGATATCCGCAATCGTATCGCCAAGAGACGTAAGTTTAATGATAAACCGGCAGGAAGCAGTAGTTGGACGGAGATCAACAATGAGGAACCATATGGGATTGATTCATATAACGGGTACTCCGAGAAAGATCATCCGCTCTTCAAGAAAGAATATTTTTTCTTTAAAATCCTTGCCAGTGTATGCCTGTTCCTGATTATCGCGGTGATGTTCAAGCACCCTTCTGTGCGGCTGGACCCCGCCAGAAGTTTTGTCACGGAGAACATGAGCAAGGAATTTCAGTTCGCTTCAATCTCCAATTGGTACGAAAGTGCGTTTGGTAAACCGATCGCTTTTTTACCGAATGAAGCCGATAAGGAAAAGGTTGATTCGAATGAAGAATATGCAATGCCTGCTTCTGCGAAGATTACCCAAACCTTCGAGACGAACGGTGAGGGAATCATATTGGAAACGAGCAAAGGCTCAAAGGTCGAGGCCGTCAATGAAGGGGTCGTCATTTTTGCCGGTGAAAAGGAGGGGATTGGAAAGACTGTCGTCATTCAGCATGCCAATAATAGTGAATCTTGGTATGGGCAGCTGGAAGGAATTGATGTGAAGTTGTATGAGTTCGTTAAAAAGGGCAATGAAGTCGGACAGGTTACACTAAGTGAAGATGGATCCAAGGGCAGGTTTTATTTAGCGATAAAAGAAAATGATGCTTTCGTCGATCCTAAAAAGGTGATTTCCTTTGAGTGAATATGTGAAATTACTGTTTAAGATCAGGGTGCACCCGACATTGTGGTTTGTAATTGGCATCGCCATCCTCACTGCCCATTTCGTTGAAGTGATGATGCTGTTGCTCATCGTCTTCATTCATGAGATGGGGCATGCTGTCTGTGCCCAGCACTTCAAATGGCGGATAAAGTCAATCCAGCTGCTTCCTTTTGGTGGGGCTGTCGAGACTGAGGAGTACGGAAATAAAAGTTTGAAGGAGGATTTGGCGGTGGTGCTGGCCGGTCCGCTTCAACATGTTTGGCTCATTGGTACAGCTTTTTTGCTCTATTTCTTTACTATTATCCCATATGAGCTGTATCAGCCCTTTTTGTATATGAATCTTATGCTGCTGATTTTTAACCTGCTGCCAATTTGGCCCTTGGACGGGGGACGGCTGCTATTCATCGGTGTATCCCTTTACTGCACCTTTCTGGAAGCGCAGAAACATACCCTGCACTTTTCTGCAGTATTCGCTGTCCTGGCCTTTTTGACCTGGATCATTCTGGATCCGCTCAATTTGAACATCTGGATCATCATCTTTTTCATAAGTCTCTCACTCGTCATGGAATGGCGGCAGAGGTATTATGCGTTCATCCGCTTTCTTTTGCAGCGCCATTACGGGCATACGAACGATTTGGCGAAACTGAAGCCGATTTCGGTGGATTCACAAGAACCGATTTATAAAGTGCTGGAACTGTTTCAACGCGGTTGTAAACACCCCATCATCATCATGAAAAACGGGAAAGAGAGCGGCTCGTTGGATGAAACGGAAATCCTTCATGCTTATTTTTCAGAGAAAATGACAAACGGTAAAATCGGCGACCTATTATATTCTTATTAAATATGTTATCCTTTCTTCAAATTGAGGAGAGGATTTTTTTTGATGAAGAAAATGATCGCGAACCTAGCTTCACGCGAAAAAAGAGTGGCCGTACTTGAGAATGGTGTTTTGCGTAAACTTGAAATCATGCCGCCTCAAAAGCGCAGTGCGGTCGGTAATATTTATCTTGGGAAGGTGACGAAGGTGTTACCAGGAATGGATGCCGTCTTCATTGATTATGGTGCAGAGAAGAATGGTTTTTTACACCGTGACGAGATTCCCTCTTTCCAGCTGACAAAAAAAAGTGACGGGAAGGCATCCATCGGTCAATTTGTCCGTCAAGGGGAAAAGCTGCTAGTTCAGGTGACTCGGGATGAAACGGGCACTAAAGGAGCTAAATTGACTGGGTTGATCGAGTTTTCAACAGATTCCCTCGTATACATACATGGAATAGATTATGTTGGTGTTTCAAAGAAATTCAAAAACGATGATCTTCATAAACAGTGGCGGGAAAGGGCCTTGCAGTATAAAAATCCTGATGAGGGATTGATTGTCCGCACCTCGATGGAGAACGAAAGTGAATCGGTCTTCCTTGACAGGTTAACGGGGTTGCGGGAGCTCTATAAAGGGTTTGAAGGCAAGGCTGCTTCCCTCAAGGCCCCGTCCCTTCTCTATGAAAGGGACACATACCTTGACATGATCATTTCTGAAATGTCGGGAACAGCGACCGGGGAACTTGCCATCGATGATTTCGAGGCTTATCGGGAGTTGAAGAAGTGGATACAGGAAAACCGCAAGGAGTGGGTGATATCCCATGTAACTGGTCCGAAGAATGTTTTTTCCGAATGGAATGTGGAAGCGCAAGTTGAGAAAATGGCGAAGAAAATCGTTTGGCTTGAGAATGGCGGATATTTAATTTTTGAAGAAACGGAAGCTTTCACCGTAATCGATGTCAATTCAGGTAAGTTCACCGGCAAGGTGGCGAAGGAAGCAACATTGTTTGCGGTTAATCAGGCTGCGGCGAAAGAGGTCGCCCGTCAACTGAGATTGAGGAATATCAGCGGAATCATCTTGATAGATTTCATCAATATGGCCAATTCACGGCATGAGCAGGAAATCATCGAAATCGTCAAAAAGGAAGCGGTGAGGGATGAGAAGCGTATCCAGGTCATCGGCTTTACGGAATTGGGCATTTTACAAATGACGAGAAAACGAACCTCCCCGTCTTTAAGTGAAATGATGTCGGTGCCTTGCCCCGTGTGCAGTGGAAGCGGTAAAATCGAGAGCCCGGAAACGGTGGCCTTCCAGTTGGAACGGGAACTGCTGGAACACAGGAAGACGGATGAAGAAGCGGTCTGGGTGGAGGCCAGTAAAGCGGTGGCGGATGTGCTGCTGGGTGAAAAGGAATCCTACCGGCCGACACTGGAGGAATTGATCGCTAAAAAGATATTCTTATCTTTTATCCCAGGTTCGAGGAATGCCTATTCCATCAAGCGCTTCGGGAGCATTCAGGAAATCGGGCGGGCTTTCGGGTGAAGAGCGGGAATTCTTATAAAAATATTGACAGCCTTTCCTGTTTCATGTTAGGATTTTAATGTTATGTTTGTAGCACCCGTGCTACAACCGCTCAACAACAGGTTATTAAGCTTTTGCCTTTCTGGTAAAACGCCTGTGATTGGCGAGTCTGAGACATTTAAGGAGGTGCAAGTATGTACGCAATTATCGAAACTGGCGGTAAACAAATTAAAGTAGCAGCTGGCGAAGCGGTTTACATTGAAAAATTAAACGCAGAAGCAGGCGAAACTGTTACATTTGACAAAGTTTTATTCGTAGGTGGCGAAGACGTGAAAGTCGGTGCTCCACTAGTTGAAGGCGCTACTGTAACAGGTACTGTCGAAAAACAAGGGAAGCAAAAGAAAATCACTGTTTTCAAATACAAAGCGAAAAAGAACAATCGTAAAAAACAAGGTCATCGTCAACCATACACAAAAGTTGTTATCGAAGCAATCAACGCGTAAGGGCTGATTCTAGATGATTAAAGTTGTATTTGATGTTCCGCAGGAACGGATTGCTTCGTTCACCTTAAGCGGACATGCTAATTTTGCTAAAAAAGGTTCTGATATCGTTTGTGCAGGTGTATCGGCTGTTTCCTTCGGGGCAGTCAATGCGATTATGTCCTTAACGGATGTAGAGCCTGAGATTGAGCAAGGGAGAGAAGGCGGCTACCTTCGCTGCGTCATTCCAGGGAATCTTTCGCCGGAATCGGAAGAAAAGGTCCAGCTGCTTTTGAACGGCATGCTCATATCGCTGCAAACCATCGAACGTGATTATGGTAAATACATGAAAATTATCCTCAACCAATAGGAGGTGGAACAAATGTTAAGATTAAATCTTCAGTTCTTCGCTTCGAAAAAAGGAGTAGGTTCTACAAAGAACGGACGTGACTCAATCTCCAAGCGTCTTGGCGCTAAACGTGCAGATGGTCAATTCGTATCTGGTGGTTCTATCCTTTACCGTCAACGCGGAACAAAAATCTATCCTGGTGAGAACGTAGGCCGTGGTGGAGACGATACTCTATACGCTAAAGTAGACGGTGTTGTTAAATTCGAACGTTTCGGACGTGACCGTAAAAAAGTAAGCGTATATCCAGTTGCACAAGAAGCATAATTGGCATCTTTGAACAGAGGCTGACTCAAAAGGGTCTGATTCCTTCTACAAGACACTATATACCGCGTCATTTTTAATAATGGTATGCTATATAGTGATGAAGGGGTCCGGCCCTTTATTTATACTATAGGAACGAACCAGCAGTTTGCAGGAGACTTTAGTCATTAGTATAAGGAAAACAACCTCTGACTTACAAAAGGCTCGCCAATCGGCGGGCTTTCTTAAACTTTCAGGGGGAAATCCAAGATTACTCATCCGATTTGGTTAAACCAAATAGACACTCCAATTCAACTATAATATCTCCAATTGGTGCATAAATAAGGCCCATTCTCTTTTTTAGTTCAAATGTCAAATGGCTCTACCATCGTCCAAAGAACTCAGGGTGTGCGGCTGTATTTTTTGGACGGGGGCTTTCATGTGAAGGCATGTGAATCGAGCTTCATTTCCTGTTTGTTGTTTTTTTGATATACTGTACAAATGGAAGTATTCAACATGATAGAGCTGAAAAAAAGTTTCTTTATCATAATTGAAGGTGTTAATAATGGATAAAAATTGGACGACTATTGAAACTCTGCGTCAAACCAGGCATGACTGGCTGAATAAAATTCAAATCATCAAAGGGAATCTGGAATTGAACAGGATCGATCGTGTCAAGGGCATCATTGATGAAATCATTGTTGAAACCCAGAACGAAGCACGCCTCTCCAGTTTGAATTTACCTAAGTTCACCGAGATGTTGTTGACGTCGAATTGGACTAATGGATCATTTTATTGCGAATATGAAATCATTGATGTTTTTGAAGGCTCAACTGAGATGGACGGGCTGATGTATCGCTGGACAAATGATTTATTTGAAATTCTGGATAAGAATCTGGACCCCTTTTTTGAAAATATACTGGCAGTTTCCATGTGTAAAAAAGAAGTGAGCGATATGCGCTGTTCATTTCATATGCAAGGCAGGTTCATTGATCAATCCTCAGTGATGGAGTTTTTGGAAAGTTCATTAACGGCCGAGCAATCCATTGAAATTCTTGAATGTAATGAGGATGAAATATTTTTTAAGATGGATATTAACTTTTAGAGAAGTATACAGCAAGAAATGACTTGCAGAAAACAAGGAAGTGATAGCATGTTTGTCGATCAAACGAAAGTCTATGTAAAAGGCGGAGACGGTGGTAACGGGATAGTTGCTTATCGTCGTGAGAAATTCATACCTAAAGGCGGACCTGCCGGCGGAGATGGCGGTAATGGGGCCAATGTCGTTTTTGAAGTGGAAGAGGGCTTGCGTACATTAATGGATTTCCGTTATCAACGTCACTTTAAAGCACCTCGCGGAGAACATGGCATGTCCAAAAACATGCATGGTGCGGCCGCAAAGGATATGGTCATCAAGGTTCCGCCGGGCACGGTTGTCATTGATGATAAAACGAAAGAAGTCATTGCTGATCTAGTTGAGCACGGGCAACGCGCCGTTATCGCCAAAGGTGGCCGCGGAGGCCGGGGGAATTCCCGTTTTGCAACACCTGCCAATCCTGCACCTGAAATTGCGGAGAACGGCGAACCGGGCCAGGAACGCGATATAGTCATGGAATTGAAACTATTGGCTGATGTCGGTTTGGTTGGTTTCCCAAGCGTAGGGAAATCCACGTTGCTTTCTGTCGTATCCGCAGCAAGGCCAAAAATTGCCGAATACCATTTTACGACGATCGTACCGAACCTGGGAATGGTGGAAACGGAAGATCACCGCAGCTTCGTCATGGCCGATTTACCTGGTCTGATCGAAGGTGCTTCAGAAGGTGTGGGCCTTGGACATCAATTCCTGCGCCATATTGAAAGAACGAGGGTAATCGTTCATGTAATCGATATGTCGGGTCTTGAAGGCCGGGATCCATATGAAGACTATCAAACAATCAATAAAGAGCTGGAAGAGTATAACCTGCGCTTGACTGAACGTCCGCAAATCATTGTAGCAAGTAAAATGGATATGCCGGACTCAGAAGATAACTTAGCGGCATTTAAAGAAAAGCTGGAAGAAGACTATCCTGTCTTCCCTATTTCTGCCGTGACGCGTGAAGGGATCCGTGAGCTTCTTTATGCAATTGCCGATAAAATCGAAGAGACGCCTGAGTTCCCACTTGAACATGAAGAAGAGAATACTGGAATCCACCGGGTTCTATATAAACATACATCACAGTCTGATGAATTTAACATTGAACGCGAGTCTGATGGCAGCTTTGCCGTATCAGGATTCAAGATCGAGCGTCTATTCAAAATGACTGACTTCACCCGTGAAGAGTCGATACGTCGTTTCGCCAGACAGCTTCGTTCATTCGGAGTCGACGAAGGCCTTCGCCAAAAAGGTGCGACAAATGGCGATATCGTCCGTATCCTTGAATATGAATTTGAATTTGTTGATTGATTGTAAACCATGATGGCAGGCAAAAGGAGGCGTGCGGAGTTTGAATAAGGCCGATCAGAAGTTTTTCCTCGTTCGTGAGGATGTCCTTCCCGAAGCGATGAAAAAAACGCTGGATGCAAAAGAAATGATTGAACGGAAAAAAGCAGAATCAGTTTGGGAAGCGGTACAGCGAGTGGACCTAAGCAGGAGTGCTTTTTACAAATACCGTGACACGGTTTTTCCGTTTCATACAGTTGTTAAGGAAAAGCTGATTACACTGTTCTTCTATCTCGAAGATCGTTCTGGTACTCTATCGGAGCTTTTACGGCTCGTCGCCTCATCCGGATGCAACATCATGACCATCCACCAAACGATTCCTTTGCAGGGACGTGCAAATGTCACCCTATCACTGAATACGGGTGGGATGACGATGGATATTGATGATCTGCTTACTAAACTGCGTAAAATGGAGTTCGTCGAAAAGGTCGAAATCATTGGTAATGGCGCATGAAAACAGCCTGTACATTTCACATGTACAGGCTGTTTTCATTTGTAAGAGAGGAAATTAACGATTAACTATTGTAAAAAATCAGAAAATGGCATAACATAAACAATAGATTTTCCGTGAAAAGGAGTTTATAATATGACATCAAAAATTGCATTTCTTGGACCAAAAGCAACGTTCACGGATTTAGCTGTATCGCGACTATTTCCTAATGATATAAAAATACCGATGAACACGATTCCGGACTGCCTTGATGCTGTTCGGGACGGGGAAGTGAACCACGCGCTCGTGCCGATCGAGAATGCCTTGGAGGGTTCGGTAAATATAACGATGGATTACTTAGTTCATGAAGTCACATTACCGATGAAAGGCGAAGTGACGATTCCAATCCAACAACATTATATGGTGCATCCGGATCATGCATATCCTGGTTTCAAACCTGACATGGTTTATTCACATTCCCATGCCATCGCTCAATGCCGCAAATTTCTACATAATGAGCTAAGGGGCATTCCATATGAGTATGTCACATCCACTGCAGCCGCTGCGAAGATGGTGATGGAGAATCCCGATATCAATATTGCGGCGATTGCAAATGATATGGCTGCGGAGGAGTACGGGTTGACGATTGCAAAACAAAATATTCACGATTACGAACATAATCACACCAAGTTTATCGTCGTATCCAACAGTGAAGTCGACTATGAAGGGCATTTGACCGTTGAAGGGGACAAGAAAACGACCTTGATGATTCAGCTGCCTGCCGACCACTCAGGGCAGCTGCACCAAGTCCTTTCCGCGTTTTCCTGGAGGAAACTTAATCTTTCCAAGATTGAATCAAGACCCATGAAAACAGGATTAGGCAATTACTTTTTCATCATCGACATTGAAATGTCCCTTGACGATGTTCTCATCCCAGGAGCGATCTCTGAGCTTGAGGCCTTAGGCTGTACGGTTTCGATCATGGGAAGTTATTCATGCTTTAAAGTCCAAACTGGAGTGCCGCAACGATGATTCCCCTTTTGGGAACTTTTTCGAAAATGAATGGTACAACTTCACATGAGTATTATAAATGAATAAGAAGGGTGCCCCGGGAGTTTTCCGGGGCATTTTTTTGTGAAAGTTTTGGTTACGGTCTGTATATTATTTCACTTGTGTACAGGTTCCTAAAATGGTTGGCTGACATTTTATGAAATATATATATAGCAAGGAGGAATGCATTCATTTTTTGACTTTGAGGATGAAAGGCGAACGTTTTTCATGATAAGGGGCATATGATCATGGATGAAAAAAATAAACACCGTTTGTGATGAACGCGTATACAATAAGTAAATCCCTGTAGGCCACTTGTAGATAAAGGAACAGGAATACATACGTTGATGACTGATTCAGTGGATGCACCTTTTTTATCAAAAAATGCAGAGAGAGGTGGTGATCAGCAGAGATGGATAGTCAATTCAAAGAAACTTTCGGTTCCTGGACTCAAGCGATAGGAACCGTCATGTCTGCTGTTGGGGGTACACCATCCAATGTCTTGGACGAAGAATTTCGTGAAAACTTGGATTTGATTGGAAATGTACTTCAAGGAACTGGGAATGCCATATTGGCGGACGCAGAAGAAACATGGTCTCTGGACAAATTCGGCAATCAGATACAGGCGATCGGGAATTCGACGGTTATCTTAGGATTAGTCATTGATTTCGATGAAGTAACGAAACAGGAATTGATCATCAAAGGCAATCTGATTCAGGCGCTGGGCGGAGGTACCGCTTTAGCGGGGGCGTACGAAAATCCGGATGAACCGGAGCAGGCCTTCAATGCTACGGGAAATCTGTTGCAGGCGATTGGGAATTCGATGCAAGCGATAGGTGGAATTGCCGAACTTAAAAATAGTGTTCAAGATAAAGACCAAGAAAAGGATCAAGAGCAAGAAGAACAAGTTAAGGAGGAGCAGGGACTACAAACATATCAATATCCTTATTTGGAAGAGAAGCCATCTGATGCTGAATTGATTCAAGTGATGGGAGGCTGGATTCAGGCGGTCGGCTCCGTCATCAGCCTTATAGGGCAGTTGAGAAGTAACGAAGAAAACTCCGGGGATGACAGCTCAAATGAAAGCAATGCCAACGAGGAGTGAGCAATAAAAAAATCCTCAAAATTTAGGCTTTTGAGGATTTTTCGTTCATTCAATCGACTAAAATGCCGGCATCCCTCAAAGCACACTCCGCTTCGTCGAGCAGTTCTTCAGATGATGCGCTCAGTGTATGGAGATGGATGCCGCTCGTTAGCTCCGATAAAAAAGATGCGTTCGTTGCCGTCACCCTCGAAAGGAATTGCTGGACTTCTTTACGGCTGCTGACCATGATGGAAGCGGTTAGGTCGCCGTATACGGGGTGTTCGATTTTGACATCCTTCACCGTGATGCCGATATCCACGAGTAAATATAGTTCCTCTTGGGTCCGGGAAGGATCGTGTTGGCAAGCAATGACCCTTTCCGGCTTTTGAGTGCTCCCCGTTTGTAAGTACAGATAGCCTTGGCTCGTGGCAATGATAGGTTCATTCCGCGCTTTCAGGAGCGTTATGTCACCAACGATAACCTGCCGGCTTACATTCGTTATCTGCGAAAGCTCGCTGCCTGTTACTGGCTCCGCGCTTGTCTGCAATAAATGTAAGAGTTTCGTCCGTCTTTCTTCCCCGAGTAATTTCTTTCTTTCCATAAACATTCACCTCTTTAATTACAATCATTCTAACACAGAATGAAGGGTTTTATCGAATGGCAGCTATTTCTTCGATGCAGTCGGCCAACTTGTGAATGTCGTTGGCCGTCGTGTTTTTGCCAAAGGAAAAACGGACGAATTGATGGGCTTCCTCTTCGCTTTTCCCAATGGCCATCATCGTTTTTGAAGGATCCTGTTTGCCGATCTGACAGGCGCTTCCCGTCGAAACGGCGAATCCTTTCTGGTTTAATTCCAGCATGATGTACTGTCCTTGCAATCCAGCGAAGGTCAGCGCCAGAATGTGAGGCAATTGCTCTTTTTTCGCTTCGATGATTTGAAAATCGATTTTCCTTTCCGTTAACAATTGAATCAATTGCAGCCTAAGTGTGGAAATCCGTTTTCGTTCATCTTCCATGATATCCCCCAACTTCTTAGCAGCGGTTATGAAGGAAGCTATTCCGGGGACATCCACCGTTCCTGGGCGAAAACCATATTCATGAGTGATATTCGGTACCGAAGGCTTCAACTGATGGATGGCCGGGAAAATGACGGCCCCAGTCCCTTTTGGACCATAAACTTTATGACTGGAAATGGATAGTCCATCACATGATGCAGCTATCTTCCCAAGCGGTAATTTAGCAAAGGATTGGACACAATCGACATGAAAAAAAGCCTGGTGTTTACGAACGATTTCACTTATTCGCTCGATGGGTTGAATGACCCCGATTTCCGAATTCACATGCTGGACAATGACCAAGCATGTTTTCTCCGACATACATTCCTGCAGATGTTCAAGATCAACACGGCCATCTTTCAAATGCCGTAAATAAGTAACCTCAAAGCCTTGCTGTTCAAGCTTTGCGACGAAATTGCCAAGAGATGCATGTTCAGTCCGGCTTACAATCAAGTGGTTCTGCCAGGATGGTTTCGAAGCGATGAATGTATCTATGGCAAGCATGTTGCTTTCTGATCCGCCGCCCGTAAAGATGATGCCTTCTTTTTTTATGTTCAGCATTTCTGCTAGTTGCTGGCGTGACATATCCAATAAACGTGCCGCTTCAGAGCCAATATCGTGTAAACTGCTCGCATTCCCGAAAAACTTCCGGGATGCTTGGCTGAATACATCGAGAGCCTCCTCATCAATCGGAGTTGTAGCGGCGTAATCCAAATAAATCAAGAAATCACTTCCATCCTTTAAACTTAAAAAACTCTTGATAATAGTTTAATAATATGTAAATATAGTTGTCAAGACACCTGTCATAAACAGGAGGAATGAAATAATGGTAAAAGCGGAAATCATCGTGATAGGCAGCGGGATCGCTGCCTTGAAAACGGCATTGGAAGCAAGTGAACATAAGCATGTGATACTCATCACAAAATCAAATATCCGTCATAGTAATTCTTATTTAGCCCAGGGCGGGATTGCTGCTGCAATATCTGATCGTGACAGAGTATCTTTACATAAAAAAGATACGCTGGCGGCTGGTCAGCGATATAACAAGGTGAAGGCTGTTGAAAAACTCGTCGAAGGGGGACCTTTGGCTATAGCTGAACTTATTGAATCGGGCATGCAATTTGACCATGATCTTGACGGTACTCTCATGCTTGGCATGGAAGGTGCCCACAGTGAACGAAGAATTCTCCATAGTCACGGGGATGCTACAGGAAAGTACATCATGGAACATCTTATAGAGCGTTTGAAAAAATCATCGATCACTGTGATGGAGAATGTTGCTGCAGTGGAGTTGATCATCGGGAAAGATGATTCCTGCATAGGCGTCCACACACTAGGTAAGGAAGGGGAACTTATTACCTATCATGCTGAACAGACGGTCCTGGCAACAGGTGGCTGTGGCTCCCTATACCATTTCACTTCAAATTCACAAACGGTTTCGGGTGATGGAATCGCACTTGCATTCAAGGCCGGTGCAAAAGTCCGTGACATGGAATTCATACAGTTCCATCCGACCCTGCTTTTTGTAAATGGCCAAGCGAAAGGGCTGGTCTCAGAAGCGGTTCGCGGGGATGGTGCGAGATTAGTGACGGAAATGGGAAGGCCGATCATGGAGGGCGTTCATAGCCTGAAAGATCTAGCACCAAGGCATATTGTTGCACAGACGATTTTTTCTTATTTGCAGCGCGGTGAAAAGGTATTTTTGGATATTTCGATGATTAAGGATTTTAAAAATCGTTTTCCGACAGTGAGTTCATTATGTGAAAAAAACGGGCTGGATCTTCAATTGGGGAAAATTCCCGTTGCACCTGGAAACCATTTTCTAATGGGAGGGATTGAAGTGGATGAATTGGGGCAAACCTCGGTCCCTTCTTTGTATGCAGTTGGTGAAGTGGCATGCACGGGAGTACATGGTGCGAACAGATTGGCAAGCAACTCCCTTCTCGAAGGTCTGGTTTTTGGAAATACGCTTGGCCGTGCCCTTGCTAAAGTGCCGGCAAGGTCGATACCGGAAGAAAAAGAGCAGTCCAAGAGTTCCAGTCCATTTCCCTTTTTACCGGATCTCACGGCAATACAGGAAAAATTAATGAATGAAGCGGGAATCGTTCGAAATGAAGCAGGTTTAACTCGACTGAAGAATTATCTTGAGACCTTTAATATCGAAAAATTGCTGCATTTGGAAGTCACGGCATTACCGATACAAGAAATAACGAAAATCAATGCGATAATCGTGGCGTGGCTGATTGCCGAATCCGCATTGACCAGAACGGAAAGCAGGGGCGGTCATTTCCGCAGTGACCACCCAAGCGAAGATGACGCACAATGGCTTGGAAATTCGGTTATCCTTGCTTGCACGGATGTGAAAAACCGAGTGAAAGGGAGACGACTATATGAATATATTGAAGCTTAAGCAGATGCTGCAACAATTTTTAATGGAAGATATAGGGGAATGCGATGTAACGAGCGATACGATTTTTGAAAAAGGGGAACAAGGAACTTTGATATTCATTGCAAAAGAAGGCGGGGTCTTTAGTGGAGGGGACATCATCAAGACGGGTTTTGCATTGTTGGATGAGCAAATCGAGGTATCCCTTTTTGTTCAAGACGGCGAAGTTTTTGCAGAAGGACAGAAGCTTGCAAAAATGTCCGGCGATATGGCCTCCCTTTTAAAAGGGGAGCGGGTCGTTTTGAATTTAGTGCAGCGTATGTCCGGCATTGCGACACAGGCTCATAAAGCTGCCATGATTTTAGCAGGGACGAAGACGAGAGCTTGTGATACGAGGAAAACTACGCCAGGCCTGCGGATGCTTGAAAAATATGCGGTCCGTTCCGGCGGGGCATTCAATCACCGATATGGTCTGTATGATGCAGTCATGATAAAGGACAACCATATTTCTTTCGCCGGATCCATAACGAAAGCGGTTCAAACGGTAAAATCCAAACTGGGACATACAACTAAAGTGGAAGTGGAAACGGAATCAATGCAACAGGTGCTTGAAGCAGTGGAAGCCGGTGCAGATATCATCATGTTCGATAACCGGAGCCCCGAAGAAATCAAGCAACTGATTAAACTGGTTCCCGCCCACATCATAACTGAAGCTTCTGGAGGGATCCATTTAGGAAATCTAGCCTCATACCGGGAAACAGGGGTAGATTACATTTCGTTGGGCAGCTTGACGCACAGTGTCAGGGCACTTGATATTAGCGCAAAGGTCAAAGAACGTGAGGAGATAATGAAATGAATATATTGGAGATGGCTAGTACAGCAGGGAATGCCTTGCCTGAAAAGTATAAAACGATGACAAAGGAAGATATGGAGAATCGGGTCCATTACATTAAGGAACGACTGGGGAACCGGCTTTATATCCCAGGTCATCATTATCAACGGGAGGAAGTCATTCAATTTTCGGATTCAACGGGAGATTCACTTCAATTGGCTCAGCTTTCCGCGCAAAATCGCGAAGCGGATTATATCGTGTTTTGTGGGGTGCATTTCATGGCTGAAACAGCCGATATTCTGACGGAAGAAGGGCAGACGGTTATCCTTCCTGACATGCGTGCTGGCTGTTCGATGGCAGATATGGCGGATATTGAACAAACGGAACGGGCGTGGACAAAGCTTCAGGATTTATTTGGCGATACGATCCTTCCGCTTACTTATGTAAATTCGACCGCGGCCATCAAAGCTTTTGTAGGGAAAAATGGCGGGGCCACGGTGACGTCTTCCAATGCACAAGGGATGGTCTCGTGGGCACTCTCGCAAAAAGAAAGGATCCTTTTTCTTCCCGATCAGCATCTTGGGAGGAATACAGCCTTTGACCTTGGGATCCCATTGAATGAAATGGCTGTCTGGGATCCGCACGAGGATGAATTGATCTATGAAGGGGAACTCGAAAATGTGAAGGTACTACTTTGGAAAGGACATTGTTCAGTCCATGAAAATTTCACTACGGCGAATATTGAAACGCTTAGAGCGGAGCAGCCTGAAATGAATATCATCGTTCATCCCGAATGTCGCCGTGAGGTAGTCGCCCTGTCAGATTATGCGGGTTCGACATCGTACATCATAAATATGATCGAAAGAGCCGAACCGGGTAGTTCTTGGGCAATCGGTACGGAAATGAACCTTGTCAAGCGACTTATCGCCAATAATCCTGACAAGAACATCATCTCGTTAAATCCGAATATGTGTCCATGTCTTACAATGAACCGGATTGATCTGCCTCACCTGCTGTGGGCGCTTGATTCCATTGAAGAAGGTATAACCATCAATCCGATAAAAGTGGAAAAGAGCATTGCGGATAATGCCATCCTAGCTTTAAACAGAATGCTGGAACGCGTTTGAGTTAGTGCCCTCCACCTTAAAGACTTGGGTATCATAAGAATAAGGGGGCAAGATGTCCTTTGAGTTGTCGACCTAATGGGTATGGAAGGTCTCATCCTGAATCCCTTTCATGATTTCATTAAGGGAAGCATCTCCATTATTTCAAAAGTACTGGTTATCATCATGTATTTTCACTGTTTTATATAGCTGAAATTAACGGCAATTTTTAAAATGAAAAACTGCATCCAAACTTGCTTTTCTTCGAACTTATCTACAATCTGAAAGGGGGGATAAAACCCCCTTTTTCTATGTAATCGAAACAAGTAAGCACTTCTAAAGGTCTTTCGCTTCAAAAGTATTGCCTTCATTCATATCACCGGATTTAAACCCTTTATTGAACCACCTTTTCCTCTGTTCGGATGTACCGTGCGTGAAGCTGTCTGGCACCACGTATCCCTGTGCCTTTTCTTGGATACGGTCATCCCCCACAGCGCTTGCTGCATTCATGGCCTCCTCAAGATCGCCTTCTTCAAGCAAATTCTCTCCTTGGGCATGATGGGCCCAAACTCCTGCCAAATAATCGGCTTGTAATTCAAGACGGACAGAGTACCTATTATATTCGGTCTCGCTGACCTTTGAACGATCGGGCATTTCCTTTTCCGTTGTCCCTAAAAGTGTCTGAACGTGATGTCCGACTTCGTGGGCAATGACATAAGCCATGGCGAAATCCCCGGGTGCCTGGAATTCTTGCTTCAACTCTTGATAAAAGCTGAGATCAATATATAGTTTCATGTCACCCGGACAATAAAATGGCCCTACTGAAGAAGCTGCCATCCCGCAAGCCGATTCGACACTGCCTGAGTACAGGACAAGGGTAGGTTCCTTATATTCCAGGCCATTTTTACGGAATTCCTCTGTCCAGACCTGCTCCGTTTCTGCAAGGACGACAGATACGAACTGCGCAAGTTCCTTCTCTTCATCAGTTTCGACATAAGTGTTGCCATTGTTAGATTCTGTTGAATTCAAGCTACCTAGCCATTCGCTTGGATTACCGCCAAGGAGCGTCACGATCAATACGATTATCAATCCGACTCCTCCGCCGATTCCGGCCATGCCTTTTCCGCTCATGCCTCTTTTGTCCTCGACGTTCGAGCTGCCCTGTCTACCTTTCCATTTCATTATTATTCCTCCCAGGATATAAGGTAAGTACCTGAAGACAAAGCCTTAGGTCATTTACTTTCTTATACCCGGATTTCCCTTGATTTAGACAAGGGCATGAAAGAAGCGCCATACATGATGGCTTCCTAACCTAAAAACCATTGCTTCTTTTTTTAGATGAATGCAATGGTTTTTTTAGTTATATGGATGAAATCCAAAGTGGTGGATTTCCTTAGAAAGATGTCAAATCATTTATTTCCTCTCTAAAAAAGTACGTCCCATTTCCCTAAATCATTGATCCAATCATAAAAGTCATTTTTCACGCATAAGTTTTCATGATAAAAATAATAGCAATTCACCCACTGCTTCATAGAATATATGGACATATGCACAGGAGGGGTTAACAGCGTGAAAATTCATATAGTCCAAAAAGGCGATACACTTTGGAAACTCGCCAAAAAATACGGCGTCAGTTTTGAAGAACTTAAAAAAGTTAACGCACAATTAAGCAATCCGGACATGATGATGCCAGGAATGAAAATAAAAATACCAGGGACATCCGGAGCTGTAATAAAAGAAACGGGTAAACCAAACGTGAATATCCAGCAGGGAATGAAAGAATCCCAAATTCTACCGTATCAGGTTCAGCCTGCACCTATGAAAGAGCAGCAAGTTATGCAAAAACCGGCTGTTAAGGAACAGCCGAAATTTCAACAACCGGTAAAAGAACAACCCATGGTTCAGAAACCAGTTAAAGAGCAGCAGATCGTTCAGCCAAAGCCAATCATTAAAGAAAAGCAAATCGTTCCAAAAGAAGTGCCGGTGCCCATGCCAGTGATACCGGAAATCGATATCAATAATTATTATATGGTCAACATGACCAATATGAGCGTGCAAAAGCCTCCTGCACCACCACCTTTACCAAAGAAAAAGGAAGAGGCTGTAGCACCTTTACCAAAGAAAAAAGAAGTGGCTGCAGCACCACCTTTACCAAAGAAAAAGGAAGAGGCTGTAGCACCTTTACCAAAGAAAAAAGAAGAGCCTGCAGTCACTAAAAAGAAGAAGAAAAAGCCAGCTGTACAGCCAGCTCAGGAAAATTTTGAGCCGGTGGATGATTGTATCCCGGTAACGCCCATTTTGCCAGGCAGCGGTTATTGTATTCAGCCGCCACCGTGGGCGCATATGCACATGCAAGCCCCAAATCAAGGCGCTCAAGGGTATCAGGCGGCTCCGGAAACAAATGGTCATCAAATGATGGAAGAGAGCCCCGATGTTTGGGGAGAATCTCCTGACATGCAAATGATGGATCAAGGATTCGTCCAAGGGGCGAGCATGAATACGCCAAGCCAGCAACAATATCCATATCAAGCCTCCGCACCGGTTCCGCACCATTATTATGGAGGGATGAATCAACAAGCCCAAGTGGCAGGTTCATATATGCCACAAGACTATAAGTCACCAGAAGAATTTCCATCTTCATACAATAACAATAACTTCCCTCAGCAGTATAACCAGGCTGCCGGTGAAGAAGAAGATTGCGGCTGTAATCAGGGGTTACTCGGAACGTATGGGCCGGAAGTGAAGGGGCAGTATCAAGGAAACAAAAAAATGGATGCAAATGCCCAACACCATCCGGATTATCACCAATATCAATCCGTTCAATCACAGCAACAACAACAGGCCTCATACCCATACCCAGGGGTGTCACCTAAAGAGTCTCAGATGGGTATAGAGGTGCAAGGTCAATATGGAGAAGAGTCAGTAGAATCATATGATGAATTCATGATGCCGGGTGATCAAAATGGAGGTCAGCCAGGGATGATGATGGGCGGCCAGAACGGAAGTCAGCCAGGCATGATGATGGGCGGCCAAAACGGAGGCCAGCCGTGGATGATGGGCGGCCAAAACGGAGGTCAGCCGGGCATGATGATGGGCGGCCAAAACGGAGGTCAGCCGGGCATGACGATGGGCGGCCAGAACGGAGGCCAGCCATGGATGATGGGCGGCCAAAACGGAGGTCAGCCAGGGATGATGCCAGGCGGTCAAAATGGAGGCCAGCCATGGATGATGGGCGGCCAAAACGGAGGTCAGCCAGGGATGATGCCGGGCGGTCAAAATGGAGTCCAGCCAGGGATGATGCCAGGCGGTCAAAATGGAGTCCAGCCATGGATGATGCCGGGCGGCCAAAACGGAGGTCAGCCGTGGATGATGCCGGGTGGTCAAAACGGAGGCCAGCCGTGGATGATGGGCGGCCAAAACGGTGGTCAGCCGGGAATGATGCCGGGCGGTCAAAACGGAGGTCAACCGGGGATGATGCCGGGAGGCCAAAACGGAGGCCAGCCATGGATGATGGGCGGCCAAAACGGAGGTCAGCGGGCCATGATGCCGGGTCAGTTTGGTGGTCAGCCGGACATGATGCGCGGTCAGCTTGGGGGGCAACCTGAAGCTATGTTACCAGGACAAATGGGAGGCCAGCCAGGCCAATTTGGGGGCGTGCGTGCGCCTGAAACATTTGGGATACCGACATATGCAGATGAAAGCGATGACTACTAATTATCAAGGAGACAGTGTTTTTAACACTCGTCTCCTCTCTTATTTAAATCGTAAGCCCAAGAAAGTCCACCATATTCAAAGCAGTGTCTATTTAATAAATTTTGAAAAGGGTCATCCAATGATTCTTAAAGGATTCGACAGTTTTGAAAAATGGGATCGGCAAAGAGAATTGACTTCTTTGTTAAAACAAAAGGGATTTCATCAAACGTATTATATTCATCAGAATTTAATGCCCTTTCAATTTAAAGGGAAATGGTATGGGAGTATGGACTATTTTCCGCCGAATAAGAAAAAATTCAGATTTTCCAATCATAAGGACCGCTTAGAGGGCATTCAGTTACTGGAAAGCTTCCATGATGTGTCTGAACATCTCTCCATTAACGCGCCTGCGTTCAATCAATCAAAAAAGTGGAAAGAACGCTTATCCCTATTTAAAAAGAACTTTTCTTATGTTCGACAATATGTTTCCGAAGATATTATCAAGGAATGGATCAGATGGGGGGAATGGTCGCTAGAGGGGTTTGATAAAAATCAGTCTTTATGGAATAAGGAAAAGAAAGTCATCATTCATGGTGATTGTGCCCATCATAATTTCTTGCGGAGAGCGGACGGCACTTTGACTTTAATCGATTTTGACTTAATGGCAAATGCACCGAGGTGCATTGATTATTTACAGTATGCAAATCGAATTTCGCATCATTTGGAAGATGCGGCCACCGAACTGTGGGAAGTGCCGCAATTGCAAAGGTATCAGTCAGACCTGGCCTTCTTATATGCATTAACTTATCCTACCGATATTTTCCGTGAATGGAATCGTCTTAATAAAAGTTCTTCTCAGCTGCACTCGGTCTGGAAAATGTCCGTGGAAGGTTTTTCGGAGCGGATGGAGATGAATGAAAAATTGGCGAAAAGGATTTCTTCCCTAAATAGGAATTAAAATGGATTTTTGGCCGTAACTTACAGAGTACATTTCCCGTTCGACACCCATGCTAATTATGAGCGGAATATAGCTCATTCTTTTGCAATGGGAGGGTTATTGGTGCAGAAAATAAAATGGGCACAGCCGCTTTGTACGGTATTGGCCGCCGTCAGTTTGGTTGGATGTGCTAATAATGATACAGCGGAAAATGAAAATATCACGAATGAAACAGGGTACCATGAAAAAGATACATTGGTACGCAACATCAATTATGAGAATATGGTGCAAGGTCTATACGATAAAGATGGTTCGTACAGTAAGAGTGACCGTAATTACCATGGACATGAAAGCAAACCGCTTAAGGCGCGATCATCTTATTATAATTCTTATGAAGGCGCTTTAGCCGACAAAGTCAATGGGGTCGCCAATAAAGCCAAACCGGTTATCGATGCCAGGACAATCATCATGAAAGACGAAATGCTGGTAGCCTTGCTGCTTGATGACTACAGCCAGGCAAAAGATGTTAAAGAGAGAATCAAGAAGGAAATCGGATCGCTTACCAATGACCGTACCCTATATGTTACCACGGATGAAGGTGTCTATTTCAGGACGATGACACTTGATAACAATCTTCGTGATGGCGATACGAGGGAATTGATCATTTTGGATGCCAATGACATGTTCGATAACCTGAACATTCACGAAAATCACTTGAAATAATGAGTGGGCTGACCCGGTATGGAGTCAGCTTTTTTTGATTTTTTTCTGGTTAATAATCCTTATTTGGGGTCAAACTACATAAAAAGTAAACGCCTTAAGAGGTGAGTATATTGATTAATCAACTAAGAATCCAGTTTTTCATGACACTTTTCATATTGCCATTTTGCTTAACCGTTTTGGCCGAAGAAACCGTTCAAAAGGAAAATGATCCAATAGAAAGGAAGGTCATTCTTCAGCGTATGTATCTGGATGGGGAGTTAAGTGAAGAGAAATTGACAGAAACAATTTGGTCGATGGAGGACTTTTGGTCAAAATATGAAGGATGGAGAGTAGTCGATCAAAATGAAGAGCAGATTGTCATGAAGAAAATTGAAAATGACATATCTCCGCTTTTAAAAGCGAATGGCTACCTTGGGATGAGGGAAGATGGCACTTTATCCATTTTTATCGGAAGGCCTGAGCACGCCAAGATCATTCATACCTTTTACCAAATAGACATCGGTAAACTTGAAGTATACAAGCAGGAGGAATTGCAAAAAGGGATTCCTATCATGAATAAAGACCAATATAAACAGCTCATTAAAGAATATGAGCCATATTCGGTAAATTAGGAGAGGATGGGTCCAAAACCACCAGACTGTAGACAAACTCGATCAAATAGAGTTTGTCTACAGTTTTTTTAGGGTTTGTCCGATTTGTACATTACCTCTAGGCACTCGCTTTCCGAGGGCGGTCGGGGGGTCTCCCTTAGACGCGCGCTTCCCCGCAGGAGTCTCGCACATCCGCTTCAATCACCTTTTTTAAAATTTAGATAGAACCCCATTTGTCTAAAAACTGTAGGATGGGATAATGCCCCATATGCAATAAAACGGGATATCCTCCATTGTAAAAGTCATTGCGCCTATTAAATAACTTTTTAATGAACAAGCTTCCCTTTTTATGATAAAATGAGAGGTACAGCAAAATCAGGGAGAGAATTAATTTGTATGATTATATAAAAGGTAAGGTCGATTATATTGGGCCTGAATACATAGTTGTGGAAAATGGGGGGATCGGATATCAAGTGATGACGCCGAATCCTTTTATTTTTTCCGCTCAATACCAGAAAGAAATCCAAGTTTTCCTGTATCATTATGTTCGTGAGGATATGGCCGCATTATACGGATTTCAGACCCGTCAAGAAAAGGCGTTATTCACAAAATTATTGAATGTAACCGGAATCGGGCCAAAGGGTGCTCTAGCCATATTGGCATCAGGCCAGGTTGATCAGGTGGTACAGGCAATCGAAAATGAAGATGAATCGTTTTTGGTGAAATTCCCGGGAGTCGGAAAGAAAACGGCACGGCAGATGATTCTCGATTTAAAAGGGAAATTGGAGAACATTATTCCGGATGCGTTTCCAAGCTTGTTTAACGAAGGCGTCACGTCTGCACTCAGTCCAAATGGTTATACGGAGGAATTGGATGAAGCCATTCTTGCCTTGAAGGCTCTTGGTTATTCTGAAAAGGAAGTCCAAAAGGTTGCCAAGAAACTGCAGGCTGAAGATAGGACGACCGAGCAATATATTAAGAAAGCATTGCAAATGATGTTAAGATAAGGAGTGGCGCAATGGAGGAGAGAATATTCAATCAGGAAGCCGATTTGAACGAACTGTCCTTTGAACAAAGCCTGCGGCCGCAAAACTTAAAGCAATATATCGGACAGGATAAAGTGAAAGCGAATTTGAGTGTATACATCGAAGCGGCAAGGATGCGTGAAGAAACGCTCGATCATGTACTTTTATATGGACCGCCTGGCCTTGGAAAGACGACGCTTGCCGTCATCATCGCCAATGAAATGGGTGTGAATATCCGCACGACTTCCGGTCCCGCCATTGAGCGGCCGGGAGATCTGGCGGCCATTTTGAGTGCACTTGAACCCGGTGATGTATTGTTCATTGATGAGATTCACCGTCTTCCTCGCGTTGTCGAGGAAGTGCTATACCCGGCTATGGAGGACTTCTGTCTGGATATTGTAGTCGGTAAGGGGCCGGAAGCCCGTTCGATCAGGATCGACTTGCCGCCATTCACACTCGTAGGTGCCACGACACGTGCAGGCTCACTGTCTGCACCGCTCAGGGACCGTTTTGGCGTCTTGAGCCGTCTTGAATATTATACGGAAAACCATTTGGCCGATATCATCATCCGTACAGCAAGAATCATGGATACGGAAATGGATGATCAAGCAGCGGCCGAGCTTGCAAGAAGGTCAAGGGGCACCCCGAGAATTGCTAATCGGCTTTTACGGAGGGTCAGGGATTTCGCCCAGGTACGCGGAAATGGTACAATAACGGCCGAGCTTGCCGATTATGCGCTTGAATTAATGCAGGTTGACCGTTTAGGACTCGATCATATTGACCATAAATTACTTAAAGGGATCATTGAAAAATTCCGTGGCGGGCCCGTGGGTCTGGAAACGATTGCTGCAACGATTGGCGAAGAGGCACATACGATCGAAGATGTGTATGAACCATATCTGTTACAAGTCGGTTTTCTTCAGCGGACCCCAAGAGGCAGGATGGCAACACAGCTTGTATATGAGCATTTCGGAATGGAGATGCCTGAATGATTAATATACCGAAGATGGTCATGATATTGGGTGTGATTATATTCGTGATTGGTTTTGCGATGAAATATATTCATCTCGGCAGGCTGCCGGGAGATGTCTTTCTGAAAAAGGGGAATACGACGTTTTACTTTCCTATCGTTACATCGATCATCGTCAGTGTTGTGTTGTCCGCGATTTTTTATTTGATCGGCCGTTTTAAATAATGATTACAGCTTGATAGACATATAAGGAAGTGGAACAGATGAAATTGGATATGTTTGATTTTCATTTACCGGAGGAGCTGATAGCCCAAGTTCCTTTGGAGGATAGGGAAGCAAGTAGATTGATGGTGCTGGACAGAGAAACCGGTAAGCTCCGGCATGATGTATTCAGCCATATCACGGAATATATCAAACCGGGAGATTGCCTGGTGTTGAATGATACGAAGGTGCTGCCGGCACGACTTTACGGAAGTAAAGAAGGAACAGGTGCAAAAATCGAAGTATTGTTGCTTAAGCAAGAGCATGAAGATGTATGGGAAACTCTTGTGAAGCCGGCCAAACGGATTAAAGAAGGGTCGACAATCGTATTTGGCGACGGTAAGCTGAGTGCCGTCTGTACAGGCATGCTCGAGCATGGCGGCCGGATCCTGGAATTTAAATATGAAGGCATATTTTATGAAATACTAGAAAAGCTTGGCGAAATGCCACTACCTCCATACATCAAGGAACAACTTGACGACCAGGACCGTTATCAAACGGTATATGCGCGTGAACGGGGATCTGCAGCTGCACCTACCGCTGGCCTGCATTTTACGGAGGAGTTGCTCGAGAAACTTAAAGGGATGGGTGTCCACATCGCTTTCATCACGCTGCATGTGGGACTTGGTACGTTCCGTCCAGTCAGTGTCGACGATATTGACAGCCACGAAATGCATTCGGAATTTTATCAAATGACGGAAGGCACTGCCAGATTGCTGAATGAAGTGAAAGAAAAAGGCGGGAAAATCATTACGGTCGGCACTACGTCCACCAGGACATTGGAAACGATTGCGTCCCGAAATGATGGGGTTTTCAAGGAAGAGAATGGCTGGACGAGCATCTTCATTTATCCTGGTTATGAATTCAAAGGGATCGATGCGATGATAACGAACTTCCATTTGCCCAAATCGACTTTAATCATGCTTATTTCTGCACTTGCGGGCAGGGAGCATGTCCTTCATGCCTATGAAACGGCAGTGGAAGAAAAATACAGGTTCTTTAGTTTTGGAGATGCAATGTTAATTAAGTAATATAAGAGTGAGAAGCTCTTGAAGGGAGTTATTGCGTTGACTGCAATACGATATGAGTTAATCAAAACATGTAAACAGACAGGGGCACGGCTGGGCCGGGTCCATACGCCGCATGGTTCTTTTGAAACGCCGGCATTTATGCCGGTTGGAACGATGGCTACTGTCAAAACGATGTCACCGGAAGATTTGAAACAAATGGGGGCAGGCATCATCCTGAGCAATACCTACCATCTTTGGCTGCGTCCGGGGCATGAAATCATCAAGGAAGCTGGCGGATTGCATAAGTTCATGAACTGGGATCGGGCGATTTTGACCGACTCAGGCGGCTTTCAAGTATTCAGTTTAAGCGAGTTCCGCAAAATTGAAGAAGAGGGTGTACATTTCAGGAACCATCTGAATGGTGATAAATTATTTTTATCTCCGGAAAAAGCGATGGAAATACAAAATGCGCTTGGCTCCGATATTATGATGGCATTTGATGAATGTCCGCCATTTCCGGCGACTGAAGAGTATATGAAGAAGTCGGTTGAACGGACATCGCGCTGGGCGGAACGCTGTTTGAATGCACATGAGCGTCCAAATGACCAAGGGCTGTTCGGAATCGTTCAAGGCGGGGAATTTGAAAATCTTCGAAAACAAAGTGCAAAAGACCTTGTCTCCCTTGACTTCCCGGGTTATGCTATTGGAGGACTATCCGTAGGGGAACCAAAGGATATCATGAACCGTGTGCTTGAGTTTACAAGTCCGCTGCTGCCGACAGACAAACCGCGTTATCTGATGGGAGTCGGTTCACCGGACTCATTGATCGACGGTGCACTCCGCGGTGTCGATATGTTTGACTGTGTACTGCCGACGCGAATTGCGCGTAATGGTACGCTCATGACGAGCAATGGGCGGCTGGTTGTGAAAAATGCGAAATATGCACGCGATTTCGGTCCAATCGATGAAAATTGCGATTGCCATGTTTGCAAGAATTATAGCCGGGCATATATCCGCCATTTGATTAAATGTGAAGAAACCTTTGGGATTCGTCTTACGTCTTACCATAATCTTCACTTTCTGTTAAACTTGATGGAACAGGTCAGACAAGCTATTCGAGAAGATCGTCTTGGAGACTTTAGGGAAGAGTTTTTCGAGCAGTATGGTTTCAATGAACCAAATGCGAGAAACTTCTAATTCCATAAATATTTTAATGAGTGAAAGGAGTGAATATACAAAATGGGTTCTTTAACACAAATACTTCCGTTGATTTTAATGTTCGTATTGTTCTATTTCTTATTGATCCGCCCTCAGCAAAAACGCCAAAAGGCTACGCAAAGCATGCAGAGCAGTCTGAAAAAAGGTGATAAAGTTGCTACTATCGGCGGCATGCACGGAACAATCGATGCAATCGATGAACTGCAAATCGTCATTAAATCACCAGACGGTACAAAACTAACTTTTGACCGTGCAGCAATCCGTGAAATTACAGAAAGCGCACCGAATAGAGAAGCATCTCTATAAGACAAACGAAAACCGGGCCATGTGCCCGGTTTTTTGCTGTGTTTTTAATCGGTGCGGGAGTCGGAACTCATGTTGACCCCAAGTACGCCGCCCATCATGGCAGTGATCACGAAACAGCCATAGTATATCCATTGCTTGATGGTGAAAAGTGCATCGTGACCTAAATATTGAAAAAGGAACACGACCAATAGATAAAGCAGCCCAGTGCTTCCGCCCAAGAATAGCCCTTGCTTTTTCCCTTTGCCTCCTGAAATGAATCCACCAATGAACAGCGATAAAAAAGACACGGTCATGATCACGTATGTCAGGGATGATTCCGTCAGTGAAGTAAAACGAAGAAGGATGGAAACGATTAAACTTGCAATCATCGCTATCGCAAAGATGGAGCCTACGCCATAAATTACGGCGACACTCATTTTTTTTGTTTCGATGGGTATTCCTCCTTTTTAAAAGGCTGATACGATAGCCTGTTTATGTGTTTGTACAAGCATATTCCCCGTATCGAGCCTTTAGACCAGGTTTAGGAAGCTTACTGTAAAATTAGAAAAGATTATGGAGTAATTTTTCAGTTCCCAAGCCATGCTATGGATGAAGGAAGTGTTATTCAATGGATACCCTGGCTATTATTTTTAGAACAACAGTGATCTATCTAGTCATATTATTACTTTTCCGAATGATGGGTAAGCGGGAAGTTGGGGAACTGAGCATTCTTGATTTAGTGGTATCCATCATGATCGGGGACATTGCCGTCCTATCCTTTGAAGATTTGGATAGACCATTTTTCAGGCAAATCATACCGATGTTCGTACTTGCTTTCATCCAGATAATCATGGCTTACATTTCATTGAAAAGCATAAGGTTTCGAAACATCGTGGACGGTACGCCCCAGATCATCATCAATCAAGGGAAAATAGATGAAAAAGCGATGCGTAAGCAACGATATAATTTCGATGATTTATTGACCCAGCTACGTGAACAGGGGATTAATGATTTAAATGACGTACAATTCGCAATCCTCGAATCCTCCGGAAAGCTTTCGATCATCAAGAATACCAAAGGCAAAAGGTCTAAAACCAAGGAAACACCATATCCTCTTATAATCGACGGGAAGATACAGGAGAGGAATCTCGATAGAATTGGCAAAAATCATTTTTGGCTCAGGCACCAGTTAAAAAAACTGGGAGAAACGAAGGTTAAAGAGATTTCGATTTGTGGGTACATAGATGGCCAATTTTATATCGATAAAAATGAAACGAAGAAATGACCGAAGCCTCTTAATGCTTCGGTCCATTTTATTTCCAAGCGAATTTTGATAAAAAGCCGCCCACTACAGGAATCCTGATCAGGTCCGCCTTTTTTATGCTGCCGGTCATGAGCAGGAAAAATGTGAACAGCAGGATAACGACCATCACGGAAAGCAAAAGCCGTATGCCAAGAGGCTGTGAGGAAAGCGGGAATTGATAAAGATAATAACCGCCCCATCCGGAAATTAATGCAAGGACCAATGCTGACAGATAGCTGCGAAAATGAAGCGTGAAAGGGACGACCTTCAGCACGGTTGAAAAATGAAGGAAGGTAACGAGCATCGTACCGACAGCTATCCCGATTGCGGCTCCCATGATTCCGAAACTTTCCTTTGACGCCAACAGCCAGATCACGCCGATTTTAAGGATGTTCCCAGCCAGGCTGTTGAACATTGCAGCCTTTGCAAGATCCAGTGCTTGCAGCATGGATTGCAGCGGATATTGAAAGTAATAAAGGATGAAAAAAGGCGCCAGGAATTTAATGAAAACAGCAGCATGCGAAGAGCCATACATGACTTGTAAAATCGGTTCGGCAAAGATGAACAGAATGACGATAGCTAAACAGCCTGTGATAAAGGTGATTTTCAGGGCCTGCTGAAGCCTGTGTTCAACAAGTGAAAAGTTTCCGGTCGTACGGGCTTCGCTCACTGCGGGGACAAGTGCCGTCGCCAATGATGATGTGACGAAGGAAGGAAGCATGAGTAAAGGCAGGGCGTACCCTGTCAGCTCCCCGTATTGACTTGTGGCTGCGGCCGCAGTGACTCCGGCAAGTGCCAAACTCTGGGCGACCACTATCGGTTCGAAAAACCACGAAACCGATCCGATCATCCTGCTCCCGGTGGAAGGCAGGGCAATCCCCATCAATTCGGTGAACGTTCCTTTTCCGGATTTGACATTCTTGAAGAAACCCTTCCTGAACTTAAAATGTTTCTTTAATTTAAAGCTGGTCAATAAGTAGATGAGAGATACAAGCTCCCCGATGATCGATGCGAACATCGCCCCGGCTGCAGCATATTCGATTCCATATGGCAAAAAGGCCTTCGTCAGGACGGCTATGAAAGTGATTCGGGCCACCTGTTCGATAACTTGTGAGAAAGCGAAGGGCTTCATATTTTGCTTGCCTTGGAAATAACCGCGCAGTACGGATGAAATGGCGATGATCGGTACGATAGGGGCAATCGCCATTAGAGGCCATACCGTCCGTTTGTCAGTGAATAGGTATTCTGAGAGAGCCGGTGCGAAAAGCAGCATCGCAGGAGTGAAAATCATCGATAGAGTAAAGGTGCAGGCCAAAGAGACGACAAGGATTTTCTTGATTTTCCGCTCATCGCCTCTGGCATTAGCCTCCGCCACGTATTTAGAAATGGCGATTGGCAGGCCTAACTGGGTTATGTTCACGACAAGAAAGAGGGTCGGTAAAGCCATCATATATAAACCAACGCCTTCTTCGCCGATGAAACGGGCGATGACAATGCGGTTAATGAAACCAAGAACCCTTGTAATAAGGCTTGCGATTAATAAAATCAGCGTCCCTTTTAAAAATTTGGACATTGAACTCCCTCCCTGCCTTCTCAAAAAAGCGGTTATGCTATACAATTATCTATATGCTTGTACTTGGACAAAGCATGACAAAAGTGTTGTTTGCGTTCTTACAAATAATCGAAATCCTTCTAAGAAAATGCGCATTCATTTAAGAATCATTTTTACTGGAGGCAAAGTGATGGTAAAAAAGAATCATCCCTATCAAAGGTATTATCTAAAGGTACGTCCATTTTTGAAGAGTAAGCGTGAGGAATTTCAAATGGTCGGATTGAATGCCGTAACAGAGGAAGACATATGGGGAACCTTAACCAAAAATAAATGGAAGCGTCCTCAGGAAAACATTCACCTTCATGAACTTGTCGCAGATATCGTGACATTTTCGAGCAACCAGTTCATGACCTTTCAAATGGTCGAAGCTTATAAATCACCAAACCTATTTGAGCCGCTTTCTGAAGTGGACCTGAAGGAACTTTTGAAAGAATAACGCAAGTATATGCTAAAATTGACAGCTGTTTGTATATGACTCATAATATATATGGTTATGCTTTTTTTGGAAAAAGCATGGGAAGCTGTGTCTTTTTTCTCTAGAAGCAAAGGGGATGCAGATATCATATAAACTAAAAATGACAGTTTTTTCAACTTCAGGAACAGGCGTATTATAGAAAGGGGCCTACTACATAATGGTAAAAAGAAGCAGGATCGTTGCATTTTTTCTAATCGCACTATTGATTTTCGCAGCGATGGGGACGACTTCAAAAGGAATCCTAAAGGATATCAAGCTAGGTCTTGATCTTCAAGGCGGTTTTGAAGTGTTATATGAAGTAAAACCGCTGTCTGGGGAAAAGATCACCCCGGATGTTTTACGGGCTACAGTAAGCTCACTTGAACGGCGTGTCAATGTCTTGGGCGTTAGTGAACCTAACATCCAAATCGAAGGGAAAGACCGGATCCGCGTTCAATTGGCTGGAGTCAAAGACCAAAACAATGCTCGTGAAATCCTATCGACACAAGCAAAATTATCTTTCCGTGACTACAACGATAAGGAAATGATGACCGGTGCCGACCTGAAAGAAGGCGGCGCGAAACAAACGTTCCAAGATAATAAACCGGTTGTCGAAGTCACATTGAAGGATGTAAATAAGTTTAAGGATATCACCCAAAAAATATCCTCGATGGAAAGTCCGACTAATGTACTTGCAATCTGGCTGGATTTCGAGGAAGGAAAAGATTCCATTAAGGATACAGCCTCACAGGACAATATGATTTCCGCTCCAGCTGTCAGTGAAGTTTTTAATACGAAGAAGGTGTATATTACCGGTCAATTCACGGTGGAAGAAGCGAAAGAGCTTGCAGCCCTTCTGAATGCTGGTGCACTGCCTGTAGATTTGAAAGAAAAGTATTCCACTTCCGTTGGTGCCCAATTCGGTGCAGGTGCATTGAATGATACGATTTTTGCAGGAATCATCGGAATTGCCCTTGTTTTCATCTTCATGCTTGTGTATTACCGCTTCCCGGGATTTATTGCAGTCGTCACTTTAAGCATATACATTTTCTTGACGCTATTAGTGTTTGATTGGATGAATGCGGTCCTTACGCTGCCTGGTATTGCGGCATTGGTACTAGGGGTCGGGATGGCTGTCGACGCCAATATCATAACCTACGAGCGAATCAGGGATGAAATGAAACTCGGCAGATCCGTTAAAGCGGCTTATAAAGAAGGTACGAAAAATTCACTTTCTACAATTACGGATGCGAACTTAACGACCTTACTTGCTGCGGCCGTCCTGTTCTATTATGGAACTAGCTCAGTTAAAGGGTTTGCCACCACTTTGATCATTTCGATTTTAATGAGTTTCATAACGGCCGTTTATGGTACACGCCTTTTCATGAGCCTGTGGGTGAATAGCGGGTTCCTTGACAAGCGTACAACATGGTTTGGCGTGAAGAAGAAATACATTCACGATTTATCCGAGAAAGTGGATTTGATGTCATTGCCAACGCGCTTTGATAAAATCGATTTCGTCAAACATCGGAAAGTTTTTTATGGCATTTCAATCGGTGTCACCATTATCGGGATCCTTTTCCTGCTCGTCTTCAGATTGAATCTTGGAATTGATTTCACGAGCGGCACCCGAATCGAGATTGCGTCCAAAGATGTCTTGACGACTCAGCAAGTCAAAACCGAAATGGAAAAGGTCGGTATCGACGCTGAGGATATCAAAGATGTCAGGCTCGCTGGAAAAGACAATAAAAATGCAGTCGTCCGGACAGTAGGTGTCCTCGATAAACAGGAAATCGCTGAATTGAAGGACCATTTCAAGAAGGATTACGGAGCAGAACCGAATGTCAGCACCGTATCACCGACAGTCGGAAAAGAGCTTGCAAAAAATGCCATGTTTGCATTAGCGATTGCATCAATCGGAATCATTTTGTATGTATCAATACGATTTGAATGGCGAATGGCTGTTCCGGCCGTGGTCGCGCTTATACATGATGCATTCTTCATCATCACGATTTTTAGCTTACTCCGGCTCGAAGTGGATATCACCTTCATTGCCGCGGTTCTGACGATCGTCGGTTATTCGATCAATGATACGATCGTAACCTTTGACCGTATCCGTGAAAACCTACGCTTCAGCCGTAAAATCAAAACCGTCGAAGAACTTGAGAACATTGCCAACATCAGTATCAGGCAAACTTTGACGAGATCGATTAATACGGTTCTGACCGTTCTCATAACGGTTATCGCGTTGATGATCTTCGGTAGTGAAGCTATCCGTAACTTCTCCATCGCCCTGTTTATCGGGTTAATATGCGGCGTGTATTCATCGCTGTTGATCGCTTCCCAATTCTGGCTTGATTTGAAAATCAGGGAATTGAAGAAGAAAGGTCCGCTGAATACGGCAAAAGAAAAGAAACAAAGTCTTGAAGGACAAGTTTAATAGGTGAAAGGGGGCTGGCATGACGCCAGCCTCTTTTTATTGAACCAAGCTTTTGAATAGGGAATGACAGCCAATTATGAGTGTAAAATAAAATTGAAACTGGTATATTCGTTTTGTATAATGAGTAGGTTGAGGGGTGAATAAATGTTAAAGCCAAAAACCCGGTGGAACTTACGAACTGCCGATGAAAACAAAGTTGCTGTACTAGCTGAAGAGCTTCATATCACACCTTTGGTTGCAGCCCTGCTTGTGAATCGAGGCCTGGATACGATTGAAAGTGCCCGATCATTTTTATTTGTAAAAAGTCAAACTTTTCATGATCCATTTTTATTGAAGGATATGGATAAAGCGGTATATAGAATAAGAGAAGCCATTCAAAATGGAGAAAAAATACGTATATTCGGTGATTATGATGCGGATGGCGTGACATCGACAACAGTGATGATGACCGCGCTGACGAGATTGGGTGCTGATGTTGATTTTTATATCCCGAATCGCTTTACAGAAGGATATGGTCCGAATCCGATGGCATTCCGCCTTGCTGCCGAACAAGGGGTGAAGGTATTAATAACCGTCGATACCGGAATTTCTGCAGTCGATGAAGCGAAACTTGCCGGCGAGCTTGGCATGGATTATATTTTGACCGACCATCATGAGCCGGGACCGGAACTGCCAGAGGCATTGGCAATCATCCATCCTAAACTTGAGGACAGTTCCTATCCATTTAAAGATCTTGCCGGAGTAGGGGTTGCATTTAAGCTGGCACATGCCTTGCTTGGGGAATTGCCTGAGGATTTGCTTGAAATAGCGGCAATCGGCACGATAGCGGATTTAGTGCCTTTACAAGGGGAAAACCGCGTCATTGCTGCGAAAGGCATCGAGCAGTTACGTTTGACCCGCCGCCCGGGACTTGTTGCCTTAATGAAGGTGGCGAATGTTCAGCAGGAAGCTTTGAATGAAGAATCGATCGGCTTTGCGATGGCACCGCGGATCAATGCTGTCGGACGCCTTGGAGATGCCGACCCTGCTGTGGATTTATTGATGTCCTCAAACCTGGAAGAAGCAACGGAACTTGCCAATGAAATCAATGACATCAATAAAGAGCGGCAGGAAATGGTTGCAGCAATGGCGGAAGAGGCGATTGCCGAAGTCGAGGAAAACTTCCCGCCGGAGTCCAATGGCGTGCTCATCATCGGCAGGGAAGGCTGGAACGCCGGAGTTGTGGGGATTGTGGCCTCTAAACTTGTTGAACGCTTTTACCGGCCCACGATTGTATTGAGCTATGACCGGGAAAAGGGATTAGCTAAAGGTTCTGCTCGGAGCATCGCCGGTTTCGATCTTTTTCAAAGTCTTTCCGCCTGCCGTGAAATGCTGCCTCATTTCGGTGGCCATCCGATGGCTGCTGGAATGACATTGAAAATGGAAGATGTTCAGGAGCTTAGGGACCGCATGAACTTGATTGCGAAGGAACAACTGAACGAAGAGGACTTCAAACCCATTACGAACTTGGATGGAGCCACGACTTTAGCTGAAGTATCCATTCAGACGATTCAGGAAATGAGCTTGCTGGCGCCATTTGGGGTTACGAATCCAAAGCCGAAGATTTTGATAGATTCCGTCCAGCTTTCAAGTGTCCGCAAGATTGGTGCCAACCAAAATCACTTGAAGGTCCAGCTGGAAGATGGTGAAAATCACAAACTTGACGGTGTGGGCTTCGGTCTCGGACATTTTGTCGATGAAATAGCTCCGCACGCTGAAGTCTCGGTTATTGGTGAGCTTACCATAAATGAGTGGAATAATATGAAAAAGCCACAGATCTTTGTCCAGGATGTCTCGGTAAACCATTGGCAGTTATTTGATTATCGCGGCAAGGGACAGCCAGAAAAGTGGCTTGCCGACATTCCTGTACAAAATCGAAAGATCGTCATATTCTCGGAAGGCATTTATGGCAGGTATCCATTTTTGAAAAACCATCCAGATCTCGTTCATATTAAGAATGAACTGGATGCAGAGCAGCTCGACTGCTTTGAAGGTCATTTGGTATTTATGGACATGCCGCCGTCCAGGGAATATTTGAAATGGGTGATTGCCAAAAAGAACCCTTCGCGTATCTACGCCCACCTTTCCCATGAACAGGATCATTTCTTAAGTACGATGCCAACAAGGGATCATTTTAAATGGTTTTATGCCTTCCTTGCCAAAAAGGGTCCGCTCGATGTGAAAAGATATGGGGATGACCTAGCCAAATATCGGGGCTGGTCAAGAGATACCGTGGATTTCATTTCTAAGGTGTTTTTTGAGCTTGATTTTGTTACAATAGAGAACGGGTTAATTATGCTCACAACCAATGCGAAAAAACGCGATCTCAGTGAATCTGTATCGTATACAAGAAAGAAAGAGCAATTTGAGCTTGAACAAGAGCTAGTTTATTCTTCCTATCAGCAATTATTCGATTGGTTCAATCATTATTTAGATCATGAGGCAACAGACCTTGAGGAGGAAACAAAGCAATGGATTTAAAGCAATATGTAACAATTGTGCAAGACTGGCCAAAACCGGGTATTGTCTTCAAAGATATTACAACATTAATGGATAACGGCGCAGCTTATAAATACGCAACAGACCAAATCGTCGAGTACGCTCGCGATAAAAATATCGACTTGGTTGTCGGACCGGAAGCACGCGGATTCATTATCGGATGTCCAGTCGCATACTCATTGGAAGTGGGCTTTGCGCCAGTGAGAAAAGAAGGAAAACTTCCACGTGAAACGATAAAAGTGGAATATGGATTAGAATATGGCAAGGATGTATTGACAATCCATAAAGATGCCATTAAACCGGGACAGCGCATCCTGATTACGGATGATTTGCTTGCTACCGGGGGAACAATCGAAGCGACGATCAAATTGGTCGAACAGCTGGGCGGAATTGTAGCCGGGATTGCATTCCTTATTGAATTGACCGACTTGGATGGAAAAGATAAATTAGACGGCTATGATGTCTTGACATTAATGAGCTTTTAATAAAGGAGAGCACTCTGACCAGGGTGCTCTTTCTGTTTTATTCGTTTTAACTGGATTTTGTCGAATTTCCAGTGAAAAAATGCACTATTCTTAATAAATTACCCGTTTAGCTCTTTACATCCTCGCCTTTTTTTTCGATAATAGTAATATTAAAGAATTTTTCTGCTAATAAGTTTATTTGCACTTGTATCCGTTTAAGCGGATTTATTTTTTTTCGCAAAAATTGTCACGTTTTGCAGAATAAAGGGAAGTGCTACCAATCATACTCAATCCGGATGATATCCGGTGGCAGTTAAAGTGGGGTTTAGGTGATTAAATGGCTAATGATCAAATATTGACTGCCGAGCAGGTTGTAGAACGGGCCAGCTTATATCTTCAGCCGGAAGAAGCTGAATTTATTCATAGAGCGTTTAAATATGCAGAGTATGCTCACCGAGAACAATTCCGTAAATCGGGAGAGCCGTATATTATTCATCCGATTCAAGTGGCGGGCATTCTGGCTGATCTTGAAATGGACCCTGCAACCATTGCGGCAGGTTTTTTACATGATGTTGTTGAAGACACGGAGATCACTCTGAAGGACATTGAAGAAAACTTCAGTCCTGAAGTCGCCATGCTCGTGGATGGCGTGACCAAGTTAGGGAAAATCAAGTATAAATCACAGCAGGAGCAACAGGCGGAAAACCATCGGAAAATGTTCGTGGCGATGGCCCAGGATATACGGGTCATCTTGATCAAGCTTGCGGACCGACTGCATAATATGCGGACCTTGAAGCATCTGCCGCAGGAAAAGCAGAGAAGGATATCGAACGAGACGTTGGAAATCTTCGCACCGCTTGCTCATCGTCTGGGCATCAGCACGATTAAATGGGAACTTGAAGATACGGCACTAAGGTATCTGAATCCTCAGCAGTATTACCGAATCGTCAACCTGATGAAGAAAAAACGTGCTGAACGTGAAAAGTATCTGGAAGAAGTCATTGATGAAGTGCGTAAAAACGTTGAGGAAGTCAACATTAAGGCTGACCTTTCCGGCAGACCGAAACATATATACAGCATATATCGCAAAATGGCTTTGCAGAATAAGCAGTTCAGTGAAATATATGATTTGCTTGCGGTTCGGATCGTCGTCAATAGCATAAAGGATTGCTATGCCGTTTTAGGGATCATCCATACTTGCTGGAAGCCGATGCCTGGCCGATTCAAAGACTATATCGCGATGCCGAAGCCGAATATGTATCAATCACTCCATACGACGGTGATCGGACCGAAAGGAGATCCGCTGGAAGTGCAGATCCGTACTTCCGATATGCATCGCATTGCCGAGTTCGGGGTTGCCGCGCACTGGGCTTATAAAGAGGGAAAAGATGTCGGTGAACAGCCTTCATTGGAAGAAAAATTGACATGGTTCCGGGAAATTCTTGAATTCCAGGATGATGCGACTAATGCAGAGGAATTCATGGAATCCCTTAAAATAGATCTTTTTTCTGATATGGTATTCATTTTCACACCAAAAGGCGATGTGATCGAACTGCCATCAGGATCCAACCCGATTGATTTCGCTTACCGGATTCACTCGGAAATCGGAAACAAAACGATTGGTGCCAAAGTGAACGGGAAAATGGTACCGCTGGATTATAAACTGAAAACTGGCGACATCATAGAAATCTTAACTTCGAAGCATTCATACGGTCCAAGTCAGGATTGGCTTAAACTAACCCAAACGTCTCAGGCGAAAAATAAGATCCGCCAATTTTTCAAGAAGCAGCGCCGCGAAGAAAATATCGAAAAAGGCAAAGAGCTTGTTGAAAAGGAAATCAAGGATATGGAGTTCGACCTGAAGGAAATCCTGACTGCCGAGAATATCAGGCGTGTTGCAGATAAATTCAACTTCCTGAATGAAGAGGATATGTATGCTGCAGTCGGATATAACGGAATAACGGCCCTGCAGGTAGCTAACCGCCTTACCGAAAAATGGCGTAAACAGAAAATGGTCGAGCAAGAAGCGGATATTTCTGAAGCGGTAGCCGATCTGAAAACCTTCTCCAATACATCAAAAAAACGTGACTCAGGTGTACAGGTACCGGGGATTGATAACCTGCTTATCCGTTTATCACGCTGTTGCAACCCCGTACCAGGGGACGAAATCGTCGGTTATATAACCAAAGGCCGTGGAGTTTCCGTTCATAGACAAGACTGCCCGAACCTGGATAGCGGGGATGCCGATCACCGCCTTGTACCTGTGGAATGGGAAAGTACGATTAACGAACGCAAGGAATACATCGTTGAAATTGAAATCAGCGGCTATGACCGTCGCGGCTTATTAAACGAAGTGCTGCAAGCCGTCAATGAAACCAAGACCAACATTTCAGCGGTCTCGGGTAAATCCGACAGGAATAAGGTGGCGACCATTCACATGTCGATTTATATTCATAACATTGCCCATTTACAAAAGGTCGTCGACCGTATAAAACAGATTTCAGATGTTTATTCCGTCAGAAGGATCATGAACTAAGGAGTTTTTATTGCCATGCGTGTTGTTTTACAACGTTCCAAAGCGGCAAAAGTTGTTGTCGCAGACCAAATAATCGGGCAAATCGAGAGCGGTCTCGTCCTGTTGGTTGGTGTCACCCACGGGGATACCATCGATGACGCCGCCTATCTGGCCGATAAGATTGTCAATCTCAGAATATTTGAAGATGAAAATGAAAAGATGAACCACTCACTATTGGATGTAGGAGGTTCGATTTTATCAGTTTCACAATTCACCTTATACGGTGATAGCCGTAAAGGCCGTCGACCGAACTTCATGGACGCCGCCCGTCCTGAAGTGGCGAATGAACTATATGAAGCATTTAACGAGGAACTCCGCAAGAAAGGCGTCCATACGGAAACAGGACAATTTGGTGCCATGATGGATGTTCAGCTCACTAATGACGGTCCCGTTACATTAATACTCGAAAGCAAAAAATGACCTGCTGCGGCAGGTCTTAGACTGTAGATAAACTCGATGAAAATCGAGTTTGTCTATTTTTATGAGTTGTACAATTTGGACGTAGATTGGAACGGAAGGCACACGCTTTCCGCGGGCGGTCCGTGAGTCTCCTCTGCTTTTGCCTGTGGGGTCTCCCGTAGACGCGCTTTTCCTGCAGGAGTCTCGTACCATCTGTTCCAATTAACTATGTTTCACCTTTTAGATAGAACCCTTTTGCCTTGAGTCCTTTTTGTTTTAGGCTATTTTCGCCTTTGTTGCTATTTACTAAGTAGTGCGGTGTGGTTGATTTCCCCTCCAGATGCTCGCTTTCCGCGGGCGGGCGGTGAGCCTCCTCGGCGTAAACGCCTGTGGGGTCTCACCTAGTCCCGCTGCTCCCGCAGGAGTCTCGCACCTTCCGCTCTAATCAACCTTAAATAGTTTCGTTTTATAAACAACAATCTTTTTGAAAAGAGCCTTGTTTTTAAAATAGAAGGATTAAAACTTGAGGTGATGAGGATGCTTTCTACACATGATTCTATTCAGCGAGATCCACTTGAAATGATTACTTTGGATCAATTGGTGCCACCGAACCCTTTTTGTCTACAAACTGTGCCCTGCTGCGGCAGGTCTTTTTGTTTGGGTAAAAGTAGAAAGGCCAGCTTCGTATCGAAGCTGGCCTTTCTACTTCTTATTTAAAATACCGCGCCAATCCATTATAGATGGCCGATGTGATTTTTTCTTGATACTCATTCGATGTTAACGTTAATTCCTCCACTGGATTACTTAAATAACCCAGTTCAATAAGTGTAGCTACCCGTTTATTTTCGCGGGTCACATGAAAATTCCCGTATCGTGATCCGCGATTGGGCACCTGCATGGTTGAACCGAGTGAATTGGCCAGTGTAGCCGCCAATGCACGCTGGTAGTCATGATAGTAGTATGTGGTTATCCCGCTGGTGATCTGGTCCTTGGTGCTATCATAATGGAGGCTGATGAAAGCATCCGCATTATGTATATGTGAAGTGCTGACCCGGGAAGGGAGTGGAACATAAGTATTTCCGCTTCTGGTCAGGATCACTTTAGCTCCTGCAGCCTGAAGTTTGTCCCGCAGCAATTCTGCCGTCCGAATCGTCAGGTTTTTCTCAAGTGTCCCGCCGACGCCGATTGTACCGCTATCCCTGCCGCCATGGCCGGGATCGATCACAATGGTTTTATCCTTTAAGTATTTTTCCACGCCAGGCCGTTGGATCTGCTCGGAATTCCCGTCGATCGTCACGATCCATCCGGCCACATAAGCTGTTTTTCCGCTCTTTAGTTTAATGGAATACCAATCGCCTTCCATACCTGATGTGGAGAACGTTTCACCTGCATTGGCCTGCGCTACGATCTCCGAATTGCCATCAGGCCCATTTCTAAGGATCGTACCATCATGAATGATGGTAATCTTGTTTCCTTTTACATCAACCTTTGTTTCCTTCGCCGTTTGTACATTCTCTTTTTCCAGGTACCAACTCACGACCCAGCCCTTTTTTGAACCGGAGAGCCTTATCTGTGTCATATTTCTCTTTGTTTGCAGAACGGCGTAAGTCTCATCTTTGTTCACCGAACCGATGACCTTGCTTGAGAGAGACGCATCTTTCCTGACATTTAAACCGGTTGCGGTCACCCTTGCAGTGGCGCCCGCCGTATCATTTTTCATATCATCTTTATCTTCACCTTCACTTACTTGTATGTAAGGTTCAGATACCCAACCGCGGACTCCTTGGAAATCAATTTCAGCCCATTCATTTTCAACCCTATAAACGGTAACTGCCGTATTTTTATTAAGCTTTCCTAGCGTTGCGCTGCTTTTCGATGGCTCCGAGCGGACATTGAGCCGGTCCACCAAAGTTACTCCGGTTTTTACGGCTTGATTCGTTTCTTTTCCCTTCGTTGAATCTTTCTTCCCTGCATTTTCTGATGCGGCGGGAAGCCTAATGTAGTCAGAAGAGACCCAGCCTTCGATATCCGCCATTTTGACCTTTATCCAATTTTCATTCTTTTCAATGATGTCAACAGCTGTTCCTTCACTAAAGGACCCAACCGTTTGAAATGTAGTGCCGGGACCTGTGCGGACGCGGACCGAGCTGCCTGTTATCATCCCTTGTCCGGATTCCTTTTTGACCTGGTTGGTATCAGACCCCGTTTGTCTCTTCACTAACCAATTGGCAACCCATCCCGTTTTACCGGCGCCAATCCGGATTTCAATCCAGTCGCCATCTTCATTCAGAATGGAATATGATTCCCCTTTTGCCAGTTTTTTTACGATAGGAAAACTGAGACTTGCACCTTCACGGACATTGACCACTTGGGTCGTCACGATATTTTCCCCTTCATCTTTTCCAAAAGCGTGATGGACGGGGAAAATCGCTGATAATATCAGCATCAGTGTCAGGCCGAATAAACCCGATTTCTTCTTCATAAGTTGTCTCTCCCTTATAATGTCTATGTGTATGTATTCTCCTTCAATGAAAATTTCCCTCTTTCCCTGTGCAAAAAACATCTTTTTTAGGAAAGAATAAAGTTTATATATACCGAGGAGGGAAACTACATGAAATTCAGCGAAAAAGATCAAACGAGCCTAAGCGGAGGCAATCAAGTATTGGGTGTGGATTTTCACGATTTCATCCAAAAGGAACAAAGCGCAAACCTTGTTGAATTGGCATCCGAATTCGGAGTCAATGTTCGGACGATCAAAAATCTGAAAAAACATTTGAACCAATAAAATGCGACAAAATCCTCAGTCTGCCTTGACATTTGATGTTAACGTCCGTATGATTATAAAATATCAGACTTATTACTGCAATAACCAATGATGGAGAAGAGTAATTAAGAAACACATGAAAAGAGAGGAAATGCCGAGGCTGAAAGCATTCCACATGATGACTTAATGAAAGAACCCTCCGTAGGCTTCACTCCGAACGGATTTACTTAATAGGAGATGGACGTAAAACAGGCGTTAACTGTTTTAGAGCGGAGGCACTTTTTTTGTGCTTCAACTAGGGTGGCACCACGGGATATCCAAACTCTCGTCCCTTGTAACATATAAGTTACAAGGGGCGGGAGTTTTTTGTTTGGAAAAAATCAGTATAGCGCCGAATAAAAAAGGGCGCCTTGCTTTAAAGGAGGAAACACATATGTCTATTCAGATTCCTAGGGGTACCCAGGATTTATTGCCTGGCCAAACGGAAATTTGGCAGTATATCGAAAACAAAGCGCGTGACATTTGTCGCCGTTACCAATATAAGGAAATCCGGACGCCGATTTTTGAGCACACGGAATTATTTTTACGTGGTGTAGGGGATACAACCGATATCGTTCAAAAAGAGATGTATACATTTCAAGATCGCGGTGAAAGGAACTTAACCCTTCGTCCGGAAGGCACTGCATCGGTTGTACGGTCTTATATCGAGAACAAAATGTTCGGGTGGGCCAATCAACCGGTCAAGCTTTATTATATCGGGCCGATGTTCCGTTACGAACGTCCGCAAGCAGGCCGGTTCCGCCAGTTCGTTCAATTCGGCATCGAGGCTTTAGGAAGTAAGGATCCCGGTATCGATGCAGAGGTTCTGTCACTTGCGATGAACCTGTACAAGGAACTAGGTTTGAAAAAGCTGAAACTTGTGATCAATAGCCTTGGTGATAAGGAAAGCCGGACAGCGCATCGCAATGCGTTAATCAAACATTTCGAACCCCGCATCGGCGAGTTTTGCGGCGATTGTCAAAACCGTCTGGAAAAAAATCCTTTGCGTATCCTGGATTGCAAAAAGGATCACGATCATGAATTGATGGATACGGCTCCTTCCATCATTGAATATTTAAATGATGAATCCCGCATTTATTTCGAAAAGGTGAAACAGCATTTGACCGATTTGGAAATCGATTTCGTCGAAGATCCGACTCTAGTGCGGGGCTTGGATTATTATAATCATACCGCATTTGAAATCATGAGTGATGCAGAAGGCTTTGGCGCCATCACCACCCTTTGCGGGGGCGGCCGTTATAACGGGCTGGCTGAAGAACTTGGCGGACCGGAAACACCCGGAATCGGCTTTGCACTTAGCATTGAACGCCTGATTGCTGCCCTCCAAGCAGAAAACATCGAACTTCCGATTAAAAAGGGAATTGACTGCTATCTTGTCTCATTAGGAGAAACAGCCAAGGACTATACCGTCAAACTTGCCCATCAATTGCGGAATGCCGGTTTTACCGTCGAAAAAGATTATCAAGACCGTAAAGTGAAAGCTCAATTCAAATCAGCCGACCGTCTCGAAGCAAGATATGTGGCGACACTCGGGGATGATGAATTGGCAAATAATAAAATCAATGTGAAGTTCATGGAAACCGGTGAACAAGTCCAAATGGAACTTGCTTCATTCGTTGAACAATTCAAAAAGCTACAGGCTTAAGGGGGAAATACCATGTTTGGCAGAACATACTTCAATGGTGAAGTGACAGAAGCAGCTATTGGTGAAAAAGTAACATTGAAAGGATGGGTACAAAAACGCCGGGATTTAGGCGGGGTCATCTTTATCGACCTGCGTGACAGAAGCGGAGTCGTCCAAGTCGTATTCAATCCGGACATTTCGGCGGAAGCGCTGGCAACAGCCGAAAAGATCCGTAATGAATACGTCCTGGATATTCAAGGGACAGTCATCAAACGTGATGAAGCCAACTTCAATCCGAACGTAGCAACAGGTACGGTCGAAGTCCAAGCCGAAAACGTTACAATTTTAAATGAAGCAAAGACCCCTCCATTCATCATTGATGAAAGAACGGATGTATCAGAAGACATCCGCTTGAAATATCGTTATTTGGACCTGCGTCGTCCGGCGATGTTCGAAACGTTGAAAATGCGTAACCAAACAACAAAAGCGATCCGTGATTACTTGGACGGTGAAGGCTTCCTTGATATCGAAACACCTATCTTAACAAAAAGTACACCTGAAGGGGCACGTGATTATTTAGTGCCTAGCCGTGTACACGAAGGGGAGTTCTATGCACTTCCGCAGTCACCGCAAATCTTCAAGCAGCTATTGATGGTATCCGGTTTCGAACGTTATTATCAAATTGCCCGCTGTTTCCGTGATGAAGACTTACGTGCTGACAGACAGCCTGAATTCACGCAAATCGATATTGAAACAAGCTTCATGAGCCAAGAAGATATCATTAACACCGCAGAAAACATGATGGCTAAAGTGATGAAAGACGTTAAAGGACTGGACGTAACACTACCATTCCCTAGAATGACATACAATGAAGCAATGAGCCGTTACGGTTCCGACAAACCGGATACACGCTTCGGTATGGAACTAAAAGATGTTTCCGAAATCGTCAAAGACAGTGATTTCAAAGTGTTCACCGGCGCAGTCGCAAACGGCGGACAAGTCAAGGCAATCGTCGTTAAGGACGGGAATGCGGATTATTCACGTAAGGATATTGATGGATTGGCTGAATTTGCAGCGATTTACGGTGCAAAAGGCCTGGCATGGCTGAAAGTTGAAGAAGACGGCGTAAAAGGGCCAATCGCTAAGTTCTTCGCAGAAGATCAAGATCAATTAGTATCTGTATTGGAAGCTGAAGTAGGCGATTTAATCTTATTCGTGGCGGATAAGAAAGGCATAGTCGCTGATGCACTTGGAGCACTTCGCAACAAGCTTGGTAAAGAAAGAGGCTTGATCGATCAAAGCAAATTCAACTTCCTATGGGTGACGGACTGGCCATTACTTGAATATGACGAAGAAGAAGGGCGCTACTATGCAGCACACCATCCATTCACAATGCCATTCCGTGAAGACATGGACAAATTGGAATCAGACCCAGCAAGCGTCCGTGCACAAGCATATGACCTTGTCTTGAATGGTTACGAACTTGGCGGTGGATCACTGCGGATATTCGAACGCGACGTTCAGGAAAAAATGTTCAAAGTGCTTGGATTCTCCGAAGAGGAAGCAAACGCACAATTCGGCTTCCTAATGGATGCATTCGAATACGGGACGCCTCCACACGGCGGAATCGCCCTTGGACTGGACCGCATGGTCATGCTGCTTGCAGGCCGCACGAACCTTCGCGACACCATCGCGTTTCCGAAAACGGCAAGCGCAAGCGACCTGCTCGTTGACGCACCGAGTACTGTAAGTGACAAGCAATTGGCCGAACTTAACCTAAGACTTGCTGCACTTAAAAAATAATTTATTGGGAAAATATGAAAATATACCTAGGTGCTTTCTCTTGAAACAGAGTAAAGCATTATGATATGATGTCTTCAATAAGTAAGAGTCCTGATGTGTTCGTTCTTTAACCTATAAGTTTTGACCGAACACTTATAGTTACCGGGAGCACTAGTTTCCTGGCCGCGTAAAAGCCTCCCTCGAAGAGGACTTACAAACGCGAGGAACCGAGCACCCACCTGCGGAGAGCGGGTTCAAAACAAAGGCGTAAACGGCACAATTGGGACTCTTACACCTTACAAAGCAACTCATGTTAAATAACATGGGTTTTTTTGTGCGTGAAAAGGGGATAAGTTCGTCTGAAAACTTGCGGCGCATAAAAAAACACCATCCTTTCCATCAAACAATAGAAAGAATAGCGTCCTTTTCATATTTGGGGTAATGATTTTCCTTAGCTTGATGTTGATACTTGCTATTAATTATTTTTAATTTTCGTTCTTGTGATGCTACGACGACCATCTAAACTAATTGGTTCCTCCCCGTCAATTGTAATTCTTCGAACAACTCTTTGTGCATCATCATAGTCATTGACGGCATAATGCTGAGTTGCACGGTTATCCCAGATGACGACATCTCCAGCATTCCATCGCCAGCGAACCGTATTTTCTATTTGTGTCACATGTTCTTGTAGGACGGAAAATAATTGGGCTGAATCGAAGGAAGAAAGGCCGACAAATTTTTTCACAAAATGACCGAGTAAAAGGTGGCGCTCTCCGGTTTCAGGGTGTACATGGACAACTGGATGTTCGGTTTCATATAAAGTGGAAGTAAATACGTCTTTATAGTAACTATCCTCGGAAGAGACAGTGGAGCGCTTTGCAGCATAATCATAGTCATTAGTATGGAGTGCCCATAATTGATCAGCCAGATTTCGTAATTCTGCTGGTAGGTTTTCATAAGCAGTGGATGTATTTGCCCAAACGGTATCGCCACCTACTTCAGGTATCACAACTCCCCGTAAAATGGAGAATTTCGGGTATGCGGCTTCAAACGTAACATCTGTATGCCATGAGTTGGCTCGGCCACCACCATGATCAGAATTCAATTCCAATATATAATTTGAGCCATTCTTTACTGGAACAGTTGGATGAACAATTGGATTTCCAAGTAGTCCTGCAAAAGCCTCTTGTCCCTTATCATCTAGATGATCCTGATTACGGAAGAAAACAACTTTATGCTTTAAGATCGCCTCGCGGATTGATTTAACTGTGTTGGCATCCAGATCTTCAGAAAGTTTAACCCCCGATATTTCCGCACCAATACGTGCAGCAACTGGTTTTACAACGATTGTTGATGAATTTTGAACTTGTTTGACATTACTCATTTTATTGCCTCCTTGTTTTTAGACCGCATAGCGGACATGTATGGTAAACCGATAATACAAAAGAAAGCCAGAGCATAAGAGCTCTGGCTTCCAGGTGACTGGTCAGCAATACGAATCCAAAATAATATTATTCCTATCGGTTTGATAAAATATTAAACTGGCAGGATAAGTATGTCAATTATTATTTTGAATTTTCCGTTTATTTAAAAATGGGGGTGTTTCAAATAGAAAGGGACCTATTGATTATAAAGATAACTTTCCAAATAAAAATGAAGATCCTTTTAAAAAGCTTATCAGTATTAGGGAACAGGTGATTATAGAGTGAATTTATAATTATCTGAATTTTAGGTTGACTATTGGCAATTGACTTGTTAGTATAAGGGAAATAAATACCTAGTATTTCAATAGGGATTATGGATTCATTGACCGGACAGCCGGAGACTTCTCGTTCATATAAAGAGATGTCTCCGGTTTTTTGGTAGATGAAATAGCCGACTAGTCTACTGGAGGCCTTTACAGCGAACGTTATTCGTTTGTGGTAAAGGTTTTTTCTATTGGAGGGAAGATGGAGGGAAAGGAATTGAAGGTTTTGAAGAGTTGGCGAGCAACAGGAATTGGATTAATAGCTGTATTATCAGTCGTTTTATCGGTTGGATGCCAGGAGGAGAAAACGGTAGCGGAAAGTGAAGGGAAGTATGAAACTTTAAATTTAAAATATGAGGGTACTGTTGGAGCTGTTACTTATCCAGAGTTAGCACAAGATTTAGGGTATCTTAAGCCAATTAAATTGGAATGGATAGGAAATACAATTAGTGGACCATCGTCTATTCAAAACGCAGCGACGGGTGAAACTGATTTTGGCGGTGCTTTTAACGGCGCGATTGCCAAATTGATTGCAAGCGGGGCACCAATTAAATCGGTCATTGGGTATTACGGCAGTGATAAAGATACATTCAGTGGCTATTATGTATTGGATGGCAGCCCGATTAAAAACGCTAGAGATTTAATTGGTAAAAAAGTCGGTATGAACACTATGGGAGCACATTCTGAATTCATTTTAAAAGAATATTTAAAACAAGGTGGGCTAACGGATGAGGAAATTAAGCAAGTTACCTTAGTTGTTGTGCCACCGGTGAATACAGAACAATCGCTTCGTCAGAAGCAGATTGATGTAGCGGTTTTAGGTGGAATGTTGCGTGATCGAGCATTAGAAAAGGGAGGAATCAGAAAGGTGTTTAGTGATTATGATTTGTTTGGCTCCTTTACAGCAGGCAGCCTTGTCTTTAAAGAGACATTTATTAAAGAAAATCCGAACGTGGTGAACAAGTTTGTAGAAGCAACAGCAAAAGCCATTGAATGGACACGGACAACGCCTCGGGAAGAAGTCATTGCTCGTTTTGAATCGATTATTGAGAAAAGGGGCCGTAAGGAAGATACAGAAACGATTCAATATTGGAAGAGTCCAGGTATAGCGGAGAAAGGCGGTTTTATTCAGGAACCGGAATTCCAAGTGTGGGTTGACTGGCTGGAGAAAAGTGGTGAGTTTAAAGAAGGTCAAGTAAAATTGGATGATTTATATACGAATGAATTCAATCCTTATAAAGGTGAGCTGAAAAAAAAATGATGAGGTGATGGGTATGACAGACAAAATTCAGTTTGAATATGTAAGTAAAGTTTTTAAAATAAGAGATTCCGACCAAGGAAAGGGAGCGGTTAAACAGTTTACGGCCATTAAAAATGTTCATTTCTCCGTGAAGAGTGGAGAGTTTCTTACATTGGTAGGGCCATCAGGATGCGGAAAATCGACGTTGCTTGATCTTCTAGGTGGTTTAACAAAACCCACTTCGGGACAGATCTTGCTTGATGGAAAACCGATTGAAGGGCCTGGTTTAGATCGTGGGATTGTCTTTCAGCAGTATGCGTTGTTTCCTTGGAAAACAGCGAAAGGGAATATTGAATTTGGCCTAGAGTCGAAAGGAGTTCCAAAGAAGGAGCGGACGGAAATTGCCCGGCATTTTCTGTCACTGGTCGGATTATCGGGATTCGAAAATCGTTATCCTCACGAACTTTCAGGAGGAATGAAGCAACGTGTTGCCATTGCCCGGAGTTTGGCTTTTGACCCGGAAGTTTTATTAATGGATGAGCCATTCGCCGCACTGGATGCCCAAACACGGGAAACGTTGCAGACCGAATTGCTTCGAATCTGGGAACAAACAAAGAAGACCATTGTTTTCATTACACATGGGATTGATGAGGCTGTCTATTTAGGACAGCGTGTGGCAGTGATGACTTCTCGGCCAGGAACCATTAAACAAATTATAGATAATCCTCTCCATTCAAGCAGCCAGGCAGAAGATTTACGCTCTACCACAGAATTTGCAAAGGCCCGTCACCAAATTTGGGATTTGCTTCGTGAAGAAGTGAGTAAAGCCCAAACATTTGAGAAAAAGGATCAATCAGCTTAAAAAAAGTTGTCATTTTATTTTATAGAAGAGGTGAAAAAATTGACTAGTTTTAATAAATCATTGACGGCTCCCATTCATATTTCGCAACGAATCCGTTTTTCTTTTAACTTGACTCGAAAGTTTGTGAAACAGACTGCAGCCATTTTTCTTTTACTTGTGCTGTGGGAGGTAGCTCCCCGAATTGGCTTAGTTGATACTACTTTCTTTCCACCTTTTTCAAAAGTAGCGGAAGGTTGGTGGGGCTTAGTGATTTCAGGTGACTTATATGCCCACTTTCAAGCAAGTATTCGCCGTTCGTTTTTTGGATTTGGATTGGCCATACTCATTGCGATTCCTTTGGGTCTAATCATTGGATGGTATCCGTTAGCCAATGAACTGTTAAACCCGGTGTTGGAGTTATTTCGTAATACAGCTGCATTAGCTCTATTGCCTGTCTTTATTTTACTGCTTGGTATTGGGGAAACATCCAAAGTCACAATTGTCTTATTTGCTTGTACTTTTCCGATTCTATTAAATACGATTAATGCTGTTCGAAATGTCGATCCGCTACTCATTAAATCAGCCAAATCAATGGGGTTACCCTCCTACAAGCTGTTTTATAAAGTCATTTTGCCTGCTTCAATCCCGACTATTTTTACAGGAATACGTATGGCCGGCACAGCCTCCATTCTTGTTTTAATTGCTGCTGAAATGGTTGGAGCCAAGGAAGGCTTGGGCTATTTAATTAATTATGCTCAGATGAATTTCCAAATCCCTCAAATGTATGCTGGTATTATTACCATTTCTCTGCTCGGTTTTATATTAAATTATATTTTAGTGTCATTAGAGAGAAAATTCTCAAGCTGGAAGACTAATCCAAACGAAAAATAAAAGAAAGAAGGAACTAGGATGACTATTAATAAGCGTGAAATGAAATTAGGCGCATTTTTCATGATACCGGGGCATCATGTCGCAGCTTGGCGGCATCCGGAAGCAGAAGCTCATCATGTGATGACTTTTGATTTTATTAAAAGGCTGGCTCAAACAGCTGAACGCGGGAAGTTCGATATGATTTTCCTTGCGGATGGCTATGCAGTAAGAGCCAAAAATCAAAAGGTAGTAGGGCAAACGGTGAATACTCTTTTTGAACCATTCACGCTGTTATCCGCACTTTCTTCCGTCACAAAGCATGTCGGGCTTGCAGGGACAGTATCGACTACCTATAATGAGCCATTTAATGTGGCGCGTAAGTTTGCATCTCTTGATCATCTGAGCAGTGGCCGTGCAGCTTGGAATGTGGTCACTTCGAATACGGAAGCAGAGGCGCGCAACTTTAACCAAGATCACCATTTACTGCATTCAAAGCGTTATGAACGTGCTGAAGAATTTGTCGATGTTGTCACGAAACTTTGGGATAGTTGGGAGGATGAAGCGCTAGTTTTTGATAAAGAATCGGCGCAATTTGCTGATTCTTCCAAAATACATTCGATTAATCATAAAGGAGAATGGTTTTCCGTTGAAGGACCTTTGAATGTTTCCCGTCCAGTGCAAGGTCATCCTGTTGTCATCCAGGCTGGTTCTTCCGAAAACGGGAAGGAGCTTGCGGCACGCACGGCAGAGGTCATTTTCACAGCTTGGCAAACACTTGAAGAAGCTCAAGCATTTTATTCCGATGTTAAAGGAAGAATGGCGAAATATGGGCGAAATCCAGATGAGTTAAAAATCATGCCTGGCGTCTTCCCGGTCATCGGCAGAACCGAAGAAGAAGCGGAAAACAATAAAGCACTGCTAGAGGAGCTTATTCCAGAGGATGCGGGAATTGCCCTTTTGTCTGGTATGATAAGTGTTGATTTATCAGGCTACCCAGTGGATGGGCCGCTGCCGGACCTACCTGAATTGGATCAGGTGAACGGCGGGAAAAGCCGTTTCAAGTTATTGAAGGACCTTGCGGATCGCGAGGGGTTGACGATCCGCAAACTGTATCAAAAGATAGCTGGTGCCCGCGGACATAGGGAAATAAAGGGTACGCCTGAGCAAATTGCGGATCAAATGCAGGAATGGTTTGAAAATGGGGCAGCGGATGGATTCAATATAATGCCTCCATATTTACCAGGCGGCCTGGATGATTTCGTCGACCAAGTTATTCCTGTGCTTCAACAACGCGGATTGTTTCGTACAGAGTACAAAGGTAGCACTTTAAGGGAGAATTTAGGATTGGAACGACCAACGAACACTCTGATCGCTCCAGTAAAGGAATCGATATAACGGATGTGAGGAGCAGACGTGAACCTAGTTCTTGTCTGTTTCTATAGGATTCTTGAATGGAGATGAAGATCATAAAAGGATTAGCCCAGGAGTCTCGGAAGAACTCTTTCATCTTGACGGCTGTAGTAATCGGTTCTTTTATTTCTATTTATCAGTCCGTTTCCTTGAATGTCTCCTTACCTGGTTTCATGGATATATTCGATACGGACTTAACTACGGTGCAATGGCTCATGACAGGGTTCACCCTCGCGACGGGAATCATCGCTCCTTTATGCGGCTATCTTGGAAATTGTTTTGGGACGCGTAAACTCTTTTTATGGTCAGTGGCAGGTTTAATGATCTCGTCTCTTTTATGTGCTTTTGCCTGGGATATTGGTTCGTTGATCGCATTCCGGATCATCCAAGGTGTTTTTTGCGGGATAATACAGCCTGTGACATTGACGATCATTTATCAAATGCTTCCGGAATACAAACGTTCCATGGCATTAGGTTTATGGTCCGCCTCTTCTGTATTGGGTCCTGCCTTAGCCCCTACCATCAGCGGGTGGCTCCAATCATGGAATTGGCCGATGATCTTTTTAATGATGATTCCGTTCGGAGTGGTCGCATGGGGATTTGGGTGGGTGAGCCTGGAGAAAAGGACAGAGTATCAGAAGTCTGCATTTGATGGGATGGGCATGATTGGCATCGTTTTTGGCAGTCTGACTTTATTAGTTTTATTTAGTAACCTGCATCAATGGGGAATGCTTTCTGGTAAGTCGATCATCTGCTTGATCATGGGGGGGTTTTTACTCAGCCACTTTATTTGGAGGGAACTTCGAATCAAGGAACCGTTATTGGAGCTGCGGCTTTTTACAAATAAGACATTTGTGTTAAGTCTGGCTACTTCGATTATATTAATCAGCAGCTTATTTACGGGAATCTATTTTATCCCGTTGTACTTGATAGAAATTCATCAGATGACGGCAACTGAAGTCGGCTTGTTGCTCCTTCCGCCTGCACTCTCGATGACGGTGGCGACTGTTGTGAGTTCCAAATACTATGAGAGGGTCGGACCGCGACCGTTGATATTGATTGGAACATCTTTTTTAGTGTTTGCCACTTGGGAGTTTAGTCGTTTAACGGTAGACTCGGCTCCGGAGTTGGTCATGCTATGGATGACATTTCGCTACATAGGGCTAGGATTATCAATGACCCCTACAATCAATGCAGGAATGAATGCAGTCCCGGCTAATCTATCTGGAGACGCCTCCTCTTTGATTAATTGGTCAAGGCAGGTGGCAGGGGCCATGTCCGTCGGGATATTCACATCCTTTTTCTACACCAGGATGGCGTTTCATGGAAAAGGAGATGGCTTTTCGCCCGACGTATATGTAAAGGGACTGGACGATGTGTTTATTCTGGCGACGATCTTGACTTGTTTGAGTATCCCGTTTTCGTTATTGCTTAATGGAAAACGGGTGAAGCAAAAAGAGAAAAGAATGGGCGAAGGGATATCAAAAGGGGGATAGACGGAACCGCTTGTATGACATTCAAAAATAATTTTTACCATCCCCTTTGAGGTGGTCTTAACAAGAGGTGTTTGAAATGCAATCCGCATTAGCCTGTCTTTCGAGAATAGTTACACATAAAAGATGGGGGAATTCCAAAGTGGAAACTTGACTCGAACACGCTTATTTGAATGATGCCTAAGGGGTGGGAAGGGATTATTAGTCACGCCAAAAATCAATAAAATGTAATAAATATTCTATAAGGAATGAGGTTGGATATAATGAGTGTAACGGATAAACCTTTTGAGCAACTTACCAATGAGGTTAAAGAATATCGTAAATCTGAGCGTTCTGTTAGTCCTTTATTTTTAAATCGTTGGTCGCCTCGTGCTTATTCTGACAGGGAGATTTCTGACGATGATTTGTATAGTGTTCTTGAAGCTGCACATTGGGCTCCTTCATCTTTCAATGATCAGCCTTGGCGCTTTATTGTAGCTAAAACGGAATCACAACTGAAAATATTTCATGAGTTCTTGCATCCTTTTAATCGGGCTTGGGCAGAAAAAGCTCCTGTTCTTGTTCTAGTAGCATCAAGGACACGAAGAGAGAATGGCGATCCAAACGGAGCACATGCATTTGACTCCGGCGCTGCTTGGGGTTACTTGGCGATCCAGGCAACTCTACGGGGGCTCAGCACACATGCAATTGGGGGATTTGATAAAGATAAAGCCCGGAATTTGCTGAATGTTCCAGAAGATTTTGATCTTCATGCAGTCATTACGATTGGCTATCGTGGTGAAAAAGAAGCACTCGATAAGAATTTGCAAGGGCGCGAGAATCCAAGCACCAGAAAGCCATTAAATGAAGTGGTTTTCGAAGGAGCAATAAATTCGTAAACGGAAATATCTTTCTAGGTAAAATCGGAACAAACCCATGAGATCTCTGATATTTACGTAGAACTAACTTAAAAGTTGCTGAATAGAGTCCTTAACCACATCGATTTTGTGTCGACTATGCCACTAGTGACTTTAACCCTTAGGAGGTTTTTAGCCTAAGGGTTAAAATCCTTTCTATTTAAAGGAGGGAAATGAGGATAGGCAATCATGGTTAGTGGTTGGTGGAGTAAACTCGGGAAGGGTTTAAGGAAGTGATCCATCTTAACGGAAGGAACACATAGCTGGAATATCAAGGAAAGTCGAATTAAGCTAAGTTTTGGCTGACTGCATGAATCACAGCCTTTCAATAGTTAGTAAAAGAAAGGCCCAAAAACAGGAGATACCCATTCTTTTTTCAAAACGTTCCTCGCGCTATTCATAGCTACTCTAGGTAAAAAGCCGAGTAAGGACCCCGAACTCACGAAAAAACAAAAAAAAACCACGAATGAACTTCAAATATCCCCAATTAAGTAACATTCCTCCATATAGATTCGTAAATTATAGTAAGGCTGAGCAACAGTCAGCCAAGGATAGAAAGTAGTGAGGGCTTTGAAAGATTTATTGTATGCAAAGAGGATGGAAATGCTTCAGTTAGTGGAGCGGCTAGTGAATATAGATAGTGGTTCTCATACGAAAAAGGGTATTGATGAAATTGGTTCGATTTTAAAAACGAAATTTGAAAGCCTGGATTTTATTGTGAATACCGTTGAGCAGCAGAATTATGGCAATCAGCTGGTCATCCAGCATCGTGAGGCACATCAACCGCATATTCTGGTCGTCGCCCATATGGATACGGTCTTTCCGGAAGGGACAGCGCAAAAACGTCCTTTTAAAATGAAAGGAAATCGGGCATACGGTCCTGGTGTAGCGGATATGAAGTCAAGTCTGGTTGAGCTTTTTTATGCGATCCTTTGCTTGAAACAGACGGGGCAGACAGGCTATAAACATATACAAATCATTCTTAATAGTGATGAGGAGATCGGGTCTCCGTCTTCCGCTTCACTCATATCGGAAAATGCGGCCAATAAGAAGTTCGCGTTAATTCTTGAACCGGCGAGGACGGACGGTTCGCTTGTCACGGCAAGAAGGGGCTGCGGTCAATTTAAAGTGGATATCGTGGGGGTGGCCGCCCATTCAGGGATTGAACCGGAAAAGGGACGAAGTGCCATTGAAGAATTGGCCCATAAGATCATTGCCTTACACCGATTGAATGATCAAAAGACAGGAATCAGCGTTAATGTCGGTATTATTGAAGGAGGTTCCTCTGTCAATACGATCGCTTCCCATGCGTCTGCTTTAGTGGATGTGCGGATTTCGGAAAAAGGGCAGGAAGGCATCATCCTCAAGCAACTGAAAAAAATCTGTGCTGAAACCTATATTCCAGGAACGAAAACGACATTAAGCGGGAAAATGGACCGGTCACCCATGGAAAAGAATGAGAAAACGAACTTGCTTTTAGAGACAATCCGTCAAGCCGGGAAGGAAATCGGCATCGAAATCACGGATATGGCCACGGGTGGGGGTTCGGACGCTTCCATCACTTCTGATTTGGGAATCGCGACGGTGGATGGACTTGGGCCCATTGGAGGGAATGCACATAGTGAAGAGGAGTATTTGGAAATACCAAGCCTGACGGAAAGGACACTCCTATTGGCAACCGCCATTCAAAAATTGTCAAAAATGGCCTAGCGCCCTAATTCCGATTAGACTGCTCATATTTCGCTTGTCATAAATGATGTTTATGATATATTGTTAATTGGGAAGCTAAATAAGAACAGAATTTATTGGAGTTGAATATATATGCTGCATCAGTTTTCACGAAATGAATTGGCAATTGGCAAGGAAGGAATCGATATACTGAAAAATACGACCGTAGCGGTCCTGGGTGTGGGAGGCGTTGGTTCCTTTTCAGCCGAAGCATTGGCACGTACGGGGGTAGGCCGTATTATTCTTGTGGATAAAGACGATGTCGACATCACAAATGTAAACAGGCAGATCCATGCTCTATTATCAACAGTCGGTCAGCCGAAAGCGGAATTGATGAAAAATCGCATTCAAGACATCAATCCGGACTGCGAAGTGATCGCTCTTAAAATGTTCTATACAGAAGAAACGTTTGAGGAATTCTTCAGTTATGGCCTGGACTATGTCATTGATGCTTCGGATACGGTCATTTACAAGATGCATGTGATGAAGGAATGCCTGAAACGGAATATCAAAGTGATTTCAAGCATGGGGGCCGCTAATAAGATGGACCCGACTCGTTTTCAAATTGCCGATATCTCCAAAACGCATACCGATCCGCTTGCCAAGGTCATTCGTACTAGATTGCGTAAAGAGGGCATAACAAAGGGAATTCCCGTTGTTTTCTCCGACGAGAGCCCTATTGTCATTCGTGAGGATGTCCGAAAAGAAGTCGGCAATGATGAGGCGAAAATCCGCAAAGCCCAAATGCCACCATCTTCGAATGCTTTCGTCCCATCCGTTGCGGGCTTAATTGCAGCAAGCTGGGTGATCAATGATATTTTGAAGGACATTGAAGTTCGCCGTGTAAACGATTGATAAAAAGGAACTGACCCGATGAAGGGTCAGTTTTTTTTATGTTGATTAGTAGATATTCCCTTTTAATAACTTTTTTATCCATATCATATAGACGGGGTCGAAAGAATGAGATAAACTGTTTTCAGAATATTATTTTTATTCTGATATTAAATTTGTTTAAAAGAACAGACAAAACAAGGGGGTTTCAAATGAAGAAGAAAAAGCTAGCAGGAGTGTTTCTATCACTTTCATTGGTTGCAGGGGCGCTGGCAGGTTGTGGCGGCGACTCAAAAACTAGCAGTTCAGGCGGGGGCTCATCAAAATCGGGTGACACGATTAAAATTGGGGCCAACCTTGAATTGTCAGGAGGTACGGCATCATTCGGCCAATCGGCTGCCGATGGTTTGAAACTGGCCATCGATGAAATTAATAAAGAAGGCATCGACGGTAAAAAACTGGAAATCGTCAAGGTTGATAATAAATCAGATGCAGCCGAAGCTACAAGCGGTTCGATCAAGTTAGTCAGCCAGGACAAAGTTGTGGCTGTAGTCGGATCTGCGACAAGCACGAATACATTGGCACAGGTTCAGGTCGCACAGGATAATCAAGTTCCTCTACTTACACCAACTGCAACAAATCCCGACATTACCAACAAAGCTGGAAAATTAAATGATTATGTATTTAGAACTTGCTTTATCGATCCATTCCAAGGTACGGTGGCAGCCAATTTCGCATCTGACGAAATTGGGGCGAAGACGGCGGCGATCTATGTGGATAGCGCAAGTGATTATTCTAAAGGACTGGCTGCAGCTTTTAAAGAAGCGTTCACTGCCAAGGGCGGTAAAATCGTGGCGGAAGAAGCTTATGTAACGAAAGATACTGATTTCCGCTCTACATTGACACGTATCAAATCCGCAAAACCAGAATTCGTTTTCCTTCCTGGTTATTATGAAGAAGTCGGATTGATCTTAAAACAGGCACGTGAAGACGGCATAGACCTTCCATTCATGGGCGGAGACGGATGGGATTCCCCAAAAGTCGTTGAAATTGCCGGAGCGGAAGCTTTAAAAAATACGTATATCACGAATCACTATTCACCGGAAGATGAAGATGCAAAAATCCAGGATTTCGTTGCAGCCTTCAAAAAGGAATACAATAAAACACCGGATGCCTTTGCAGCACTTGGCTATGACACTGGATACTACCTGGCTGATGCCATCAAGAGATCTGGAGATGCTTCCCCCGAAAAAATCAGACAAGCGTTGGAAGATGTCAAAGATCTTCAATTAGTTTCCGGAACGCTGAACCTCGATGAAAATCATGATCCGATCAAATCGGCGACCATCTTGGAATATGTGGATGGCAAACAAACATTCAAAACAAAAATCAATCCATAATACCTTACGTGGATAGGGGGCAAGTCCCCCCTATTCTATATTCACTTAAAAAACACCTTTACGGGGAGAGTGCAATATGGAACTGATTCAGCAATTGGTAAATGGCATTTCACTCGGAAGCATTTATGCCTTGATCGCGCTTGGCTATACGATGGTATATGGAATCGTCAAGCTCATAAACTTCGCCCATGGCGATGTATTCATGGTCGGTTCATTTGTAGGGTTTTACGCCATTACCGTCATGGACTTATCCTTCATCCCGGCTTTATTGATTTCGATGGTCACATGTGCCATCTTTGGCGTTTTAATTGAACGTATTGCCTATAAACCCCTTCGTAATGCAACACGGATTGCAGCCTTGATAACGGCCATCGGTGTTTCCCTTCTGATAGAAAATGGGCTGATTTACATCCGGGGCGCCCAGCCGGAAGCCTATCCAAATAATGTCCTTCCGATGGATAAACTCGATATATTGGGAGTTTCCATCAGCAGTCAATCGATATTGATCTTATCCGTATCCATCATATTAATGATCATCCTGCAATTCGTTGTCCATAAAACCAAAATCGGCAAAGCGATGCGTGCCGTTTCATTCGATTCCGAAGCTGCTAAGCTGATGGGAATCAATGTGAATAATACGATTTCAGCTACTTTCGCCATTGGTTCGGCCCTGGCAGGGGCGGCTGGTGTCATTTTTGGAATCTACTATATTAAAATCGAGCCGTTGATGGGTGTCCTTCCTGGCCTTAAAGCATTTGTTGCAGCCGTCTTGGGCGGCATCGGCATCATTCCGGGAGCGATGGTCGGCGGTCTACTGCTTGGAGTGATCGAGGCTTTGGTCAGTGCAGCCGGTTACTCATTATGGCGCGATGGTGTGGCTTTCGTCGTACTTATCTTGATTTTGATTTTCTTGCCGCAAGGACTGTTCGGTAAAAATAAAAGAGAAAAAGTATAAGGGAGACATGGCGATGACTACTTTAAAGAATTCAAAGGGTTTTTGGCTCTCGATCGTGCTCGCACTTATTTTTTTCGGAATCATGCAGTACACCATTTCAAACGGTATGCTCAATCCATTTTATATCAACACGCTCATGTTCATCGGCATCAATATCATGCTGGCGACGAGCCTTCATTTAATCATTGGAATAACCGGGCAGTTCTCGATCGGGCATGCAGGTTTTTTAGCGGTCGGGGCCTATGCTTCCGCAGTCATGACAATGAAGCTGGAACTTCCCTTCATCATCGCAATATTGGCTGGGGGCGTAATGGCCGCGGTTGCGGGCATGGTGATCGGGATTCCCAGCTTGCGGCTGAAGGGGGATTACCTGGCGATAGCTACCCTTGGATTTGGGGAAATTGTCCGGATCATCCTTTTGAATATTGAATATGTAGGCGGGGCAAGCGGGTTGCAGGTATCCCACCTGACTACTTGGCCATGGGTTTTTGCCTGTGTCATGATCACCGTCTTAGTCATCAGGAATTTCACCAATTCGACTCACGGGCGTGCATGCATATCCGTAAGGGAAGATGAAACGGCGGCTGATGCGATGGGAATCAATACAACCTATTATAAAGTGGCAGCTTTCGTCATCGGAGCTTTTTTTGCCGGAATTGCCGGATCGCTTTATGCCCATAATTTTTACATTATCCAGCCATCGAATTTCGGTTTCCTGAAATCCTTCGATATCCTGATTTTCGTCGTGCTAGGCGGTCTTGGAAGTCTTTCAGGTTCGGTGTTGGCTGCCATTTTACTGACGATCGTGACGACATTCCTTCAGGATTATCCGGAAACGAGGATGATCATCTACAGCCTTGTCCTGATCCTGATGATGATCTTCCGCCCGCAGGGTTTAATGGGAACAAGAGAAATCACCTCATTCTTCACACATAAAAAAAGGAAAGGGGGCCCAAAGGATGGAAACCACAATACCGTTGCTTAAAGTGGATTCGGTGGGTATCCGATTTGGCGGATTGAAAGCCGTTTCCGATGTGAACGTTGAATTATTTCCAGGGGAACTTGTAGGCCTGATCGGACCGAATGGGGCAGGGAAAACGACCTTCTTCAATTTATTGACGGGTGTGTATGTCCCTACAGAAGGGACGATTGCCTTGAACGGGGAAAATCTAAATAAGCAGCCGCCTTATAAAATTACGAGAAAAGGGATCTCGAGGACTTTTCAAAATATCCGCCTTTTCAGTGAGTTATCCGTGATCGATAACGTGAAGGTTGCTTACCACTCGCTTGCCAAGCATGGAATTCAAAGCTCGATATTCCGGCTGCCGGGACATTTTTCCGGGGAAAGGGAAATGGATGGAAAGGCGCTCGAATTTTTGAAGATTTTCAATCTTGACCATTTTAAGGATGAAAAAGCGAAGAATCTCCCATACGGACAGCAAAGGCGGCTGGAAATCGCCCGTGCCCTTGCCGCCAATCCGAAACTCCTTTTACTGGACGAACCCGCAGCCGGGATGAATCCGCATGAAACGAAAGAATTGATGAACCTCATCGCTTTTATCCGGAAGGAATTCAACCTTACCGTTTTGCTCATCGAACATGATATGTCACTGGTCATGGGGGTATGCGAACGGATTTATGTCCTTGATCATGGACAGCTTATCGCGCACGGAAAGCCGGAAGAAATCCGCAACGATCCAAAGGTCATCGAGGCATATCTAGGGGAGGAGGTTTCCTGATGCTGAAAATAGAGGACATCAATGTTTATTACGGCAATATCCAGGCGTTAAAAGGGGTTTCCATGGAGATAAACGAAGGGGAGATCGTGACTTTGATCGGGGCGAACGGAGCGGGAAAAAGCACGCTGCTCAAAACGATTTCCGGCCTGTTAAAACCAAAGCAAGGAAAAGTCCTGTTCGAAGGCGATCCGATCGGAGGAAAAGCGGCACAGTCCATCGTGAAAATGGGCATATCCCATGTACCTGAAGGGCGGCGTGTCTTTGCCAATATGACGGTTGCCGAAAACCTGGAGCTTGGGGCTTATTTGCGAAAAGACAAAGAAGGTATCAATAAAGACATGGAAAAGGTCCATGAATTATTTCCAAGGCTGCTGGAGAGGATCAAACAGCAGGCCGGCACTCTTTCAGGCGGTGAACAGCAGATGCTTGCAATGGGGCGGGCTTTAATGGCGAAACCGCGTTTATTACTGCTTGATGAACCTTCGATGGGCCTTGCACCGCTTCTGGTGAAGCAAATATTCAACATCATCCAGGAGATCAGTGAGTCGGGCACAACGATCCTTTTGGTCGAGCAAAACGCCAACCTCGCATTATCCATCGCAAATCGGGCCTATGTAGTTGAAACGGGCCGAATCGTCCTGTCGGGCAATGCCGAGGAACTAACATCAAGTGAAGAAATAAAAATGGCCTATTTGGGAGGCCACTGAACCGCCATTTGGCGGTTTTTTATTTGATTATCGGGATATGCAAAATATACAGGAAGATAAAAAAGCTCAGGTGCTTCATGCATGATTTTATACATCCAGTATAGTATTATTCAATTTTGATATAGGAATTAAGACTAAAAAAGCACGAAAAAACTGGGTTTAATTCCCTATCAATACCCATCTATTTTGGTAAAAATGGTATTAATAGGATGAATGAAATGGGAGAATGAATAAAATTTTTTGATCAATAAATTAGGAATTTGTAATTTTAATATAATTTAATTATCAGTTTTTTCTGATTATATCGCCTATTTTCGCAATATTTAAAATATATAAAGATAAAAATGAAATAGTACTCCCTATGAGAATTCTCCCAGTCAGCGAAATCTTCCCGCAATTATTGTATAGACGGAATGAAAATTATGCGGTAAACTATTTTTCGAAATATTAATTTAATTTGAAACATTTCATCTAATCAATTTTTTTCTGAAGCATCATGAATAAATATTCATGCATCAGAGCTTGATTACAAAATGGGGGGATTATTTATGAAAAAGAAAAAATTAGCAAGTGCATTCCTTTCTCTAACACTTGCTGCAGGAGTGCTGGCGGGTTGTTCTGGCTCTGGTTCATCTGAAAAATCAAGCGTGGATGGAGATACGATCAAAATCGGCGTCAACCTTGAATTATCAGGCGGAGTCGCTTCATATGGACAATCGATTGCAGAAGGCCTGGAGCTTGCTACTGCAGAAATCAATAAAGAAGGCATTGACGGTAAAAAAATCAAACTAATTAAAGTCGATAATAAATCTGAAGCCTCCGAAGCGACAAGCGGAGCGATCAAGCTGACATCACAGGATAAGGTTGCAGCGATTGTAGGTGCAGCGACAAGCACGAACTCGATTGCCCAAGTACAGATTGCTCAAGATAATAAAGTGCCGGTCATCTCACCTTCTGGTACAAGCCCTGAAATCACTTTCAGCAAGGATAAATTGAATGATTACATTTTCAGGACAAGCTTCATCGATCCGTTCCAAGGTACGGTAGCTGCGAACTTTGCCACCACTGAAATCAAAGCGAAAAGTGCAGCCATCTATATTGACAGCGCAAGTGATTATTCAAAAGGGTTAGCCGCAGCCTTTAAAGAACAATTCGAAAAAAACGGCGGAAAGATCGTGGCTCAGGAAGCTTACATTGCGAAGGATACTGATTTCCGTTCCACATTGACTCGTTTGAAATCGGCAAAACCCGATTTCATTTTCCTTCCTGGTTATTATGAGGAAGCTGGTCTGATCGTGAAGCAGGCTCGGGAAACTGGACTTGACGTCCCATTCATGGGCGGCGACGGCTGGGATTCTCCTAAGCTAGTGGAAATTGCCGGTGCAGAAGCCCTAAATAATACGTTCATCACGAACCATTATTCTTCAGGTGACCCTGATGAGAAAATTCAGAATTTTGTGTCAGCATTTAAGGCGAAGTACAAAGATAAATCCCCGGATGCATTTAATGCACTAGGATATGACACAGGATACTTCCTTGCAGACGCGATTAAACGTGCCGGTTCAGCGGATTCAGAAAAAATCAAAGAAGCGCTTGAAAAAACGGCTGACCTTGAGCTTGTAACGGGTACTTTCACATTGGATGAAAAACATAATCCAATCAAATCTGCCACCATCCTTGAATTTAAACAGGGAAAACAAGTATTCAACACAAAAATCAATCCTTAATTTCGGAGAACAACTCCAACCCTTTCGCCGGCCCTTCATTCATTAAGAAGGTGCTGGCGAATTCTCATTTTTCAAGCATACCAGCTCGCTGAACATCCCCTAAGAGGAAAGCGAAGGGCCTGGACTTATCACTTATAAAATATAGATTTTCAAGGAGAGTCGAACATGGAATTGATACAACAGTTAATAAACGGGGTTTCACTAGGAAGTATTTATGCCCTTATCGCTCTCGGATACACGATGGTTTACGGGATTGTCAAATTGATAAACTTCGCACATGGCGATGTATTCATGGTCGGCTCATTCGTTGGGTTTTACTCGATAACGGTATTGGATCTGTCATTTCTGCCCGCCCTCTTAATCTCGATGACGGTCTGTGCGCTGTTTGGGGTATTGATCGAGCGTATCGCGTACAAGCCATTGCGTAACGCAACACGTATTGCCGCACTTATCACAGCCATCGGTGTTTCCCTTTTGATCGAATACGGATTCATCTACGTCCGCGGTGCACAGCCGGAAGCTTATCCGAATGATGTATTGCCGACAGACAAGTTCAATATTTTTGGAGTTTCCATCAATAGCCAATCGGTTTTGATTTTTGGAGTGGCGGTAGTCCTGATGATCATCCTTCAAATCATCGTTCATAAAACAAAAATAGGAAAAGCGATGCGTGCCGTTTCCTTCGATGCGGATGCAGCTAAGCTGATGGGGATTAATGTCAATAACACGATTTCTGCCACCTTTGCAATCGGTTCCGCTTTGGCTGGGGCAGCAGGCGTCATTTTCGGTATTTATTATATTAAGATCGAACCGCTCATGGGTGTGCTTCCGGGATTGAAGGCATTCGTTGCCGCCGTACTTGGAGGGATCGGGATTATACCGGGCGCGATGGTCGGTGGCCTATTGCTAGGTGTCATCGAAGCTTTGGTCAGTGCCGCCGGTTACTCATTATGGCGTGATGCCGTAGCCTTCGTCGTACTGATTCTTATCTTGATTTTCATGCCACAAGGCTTATTCGGTAAAAACAAAAAAGAAAAAGTATAGGGGAGACAAAGCAATGACTACAATTAAGCGAGCAAAAGGTTTTTGGCTCTCGATTTCACTATCATTGATCTTTTTCGCCGTAGTTCAAGTGTTAATCGGCGGCGGATCGCTAAATCCTTTTTATCAAAATACGCTCATGTTCATCGGGATCAACATCATTCTGGCAGCGAGCCTGCACTTGATCATCGGGATAACCGGGCAGTTCTCGATCGGACATGCGGGATTCCTGGCAGTCGGTGCCTATGCTTCAGCCGTTATGACGATGAAGCTGGAAATGCCATTTTATGCGGCATTGATAGTTGGCGGTTTGGCGTCAGCGTTGGCAGGTTTGATCATCGGAATTCCAAGCTTACGCTTAAAAGGTGACTATCTGGCGATTGCGACCCTTGGTTTTGGGGAAATCGTCCGGATCATGCTGTTGAATATTGATTATGTCGGCGGGGCGAGCGGCATGCAGGTTTCCCATTTGACCACTTGGCCGTGGGTATTCGCTTCCGTCATCATTACGATCATCGTCATCCGGAACTTTACTAGCTCGACCCATGGCAGGGCCTGCATATCGATCCGTGAGGACGAGACGGCTGCCGATTCGATGGGAATCAATACGACCTATTACAAAGTTGTCGCGTTTGCGATCGGTGCTTTCTTTGCCGGTATTGCTGGGGGGCTTTACGCTCATAACTTCTATATCATCCAGCCATCGAACTTCGGATTCCTGAAATCATTCGATATTTTGATCCTAGTCGTACTTGGCGGTCTTGGAAGTCTTTCCGGTGCCGTATTGGCCGCGATATTACTGACGGTTATCACGACTTTCCTGCAGGATTATCCGGAAACACGAATGATCATCTACAGTCTTGTGCTTATCGTGATGATGATCTATCGTCCACAAGGTTTAATGGGGACTAAAGAAATAACATCCATGTTCAAACGTAAAGGAGGAAGCAGCCATGAAAAAAATAAAAACACCGCTGCTTAAAGTCGATTCGGTCGGCATCCAGTTCGGGGGGCTCAAAGCCGTTTCTGATGTGAACGTCGAGTTATATCCAGGGGAACTAATTGGCTTGATTGGTCCGAACGGCGCTGGAAAAACAACTTTCTTTAACTTGCTGACAGGAGTTTACGTTCCGACAGAGGGCACGATTTCTTTGGAAGGTGAGAACTTAAGAAAACTGCCTCCATATAAAATCACGCAAAAAGGGATCAGCCGGACATTCCAGAACATTCGCTTATTCAGTGAATTATCCGTGATCGATAATGTAAAAGTTGCCTATCATTCGCTTTCTAAGCATGGCATTTTAAGTTCGATCTTCCGCATGCCGATCCATTTTAAAGGCGAAAAGGAAATGGATGAAAAGGCGATTGAGTTCCTGAAGATCTTCAACCTTGATCAATATAAGGATGAAAAGGCGAAGAACCTGCCATATGGTAAACAAAGACGTTTGGAAATCGCCCGGGCACTTGCAGCCAACCCGAAACTGCTTTTGCTGGATGAACCGGCTGCGGGGATGAACCCTCAGGAAACGCATGAGCTCATGAACCTGATTGCCCTCATCCGTGAGAAATTTGATTTGACCGTATTATTGATAGAACATGATATGCCGCTCGTCATGGGTGTTTGCGAACGCATATATGTACTCGATCACGGACAACTGATCGCTCAAGGAAAGCCAGAGGAAATCCGTAACAATCCAAAAGTCATCGAGGCCTATCTGGGCGAGGAGGTTTCATAATGTTAAAAATCGAGGACATCAACGTCTATTACGGAAACATTCAAGCCTTGAAAGGAATTTCGCTTTCTATTAACGAAGGCGAAATCGTAACCTTGATCGGGGCGAACGGAGCCGGGAAAAGCACGATGCTGAAAACCATTTCCGGCCTATTAAAACCAAAACAAGGGAAGGTCATATACGAAGGGCAATCCATCGGTGGAAAGGCAGCACAATCCATCGTGAAAATGGGCATCTCCCATGTCCCTGAAGGCCGGCGGGTCTTTGCCAACATGACTGTAGAAGAAAACCTTCAGCTTGGTGCTTATTTACGCAAGGATAAGGCAGGCATCAAGCAGGATATGGAGAAAGTCTATGAATTATTCCCGCGTTTGCTAGAGCGCCTGAAACAGCAATCCGGCACCCTTTCCGGAGGGGAACAGCAAATGCTCGCAATGGGCAGGGCACTCATGGCCAAGCCCCGGCTTCTGTTATTGGACGAGCCATCCATGGGACTTGCTCCACTATTGGTGAAGCAAATCTTTCATATCATCGAAGAAATCAACAAAACGGGTACAACGATTCTGCTGGTCGAACAAAATGCCAACTTAGCATTATCCATCGCGGACAGAGCCTATGTTGTCGAGACCGGCCGAATTGTCCTATCAGGCAAATCAGAGGAACTGACCGCAAGCGAAGAAATCAAGAATGCCTACTTGGGAGGACATTAAATTGCTTTATGGCGGTTTAGAGACTGCAGGGAAACTCGATGAATTTCGAGTTTCCCTGCAGTTTTTTTATAAAAAAAGTTCCAGCTTGATTTTTAGAAATCCGCTCCCTTTCCGCCGACTGCCTGCTAAGCCCCATCAAAGCAAGCGCCTGTGGGGGTCTCGGCTAGCCAGTAATTCGGCAGGAGCGCCGCGAATTTCTTCAATCTAGTGTTTCATCCATATAAAAAGTAAAAAACATGAAGGATAAACAAGTCTTCTTTTAAAAAAGGATTCGGGTGAGATACTTCGGCCCCTTTTTTAGACAAAAGTGTTTTTATCTGAATAAGTTGATTGGAACGGAAGGTACGAGACTCCTGCGGGAAAAGCGAGTCCAGGGGAGACCCCACAGGCGCGAATGCACTGCGAAAGCGAGTGCCTGGAGTGGAAATCAAAGTGCAAATTTTAAAGTAATCAATTATTATCAAGTTTGTCTACAGTCAACCGCTTTTTGGTTTAAAATTAGAAAGAACCCATTTTTGTCGACAAACGGAGACCGCTTTATAGCGGTTTTTTGTTTTTTAAATAAGCTATTTTAACTAGATAAAAAGGTTAGTAAAACCATATCACACGGTATACAATCTAGTTAAGGATAATAGTAGAATGGGTTCATGATCAAAATTCATCCATAGCTATTCTTAATCATATTTTTTGGAGTGATTGTATGCACAAACTTATTCAGGTTTTACTGCCGGTATTCTTGCTGTTTATGATTCTTCCAATCTACAAGCCAGATTCTGCTTCAGCAGAAGAGACGCCGCAATCTGATGGTATCATCGTCAAGTATAAAGAGACGAACGATGAGCCGATCAACGAGTTGATAGAAAAGGTGGAGGTTCCTAAAGGGGAAACGACAGACAACTTGATCGAAGAACTTGAAGACCAGAAGAATGTGGAGTATGCGGAACCAAACTATCTTTTCAAGAAGATGGACAGCCCGAACGATCCAGCCTACATAGACCAGTGGCATCATAAAAAGCTTGGTACGAATGCAGCGTGGACAAAATCAATGGGATCAAAAGAAATAATGGTGGCCATCATTGACGACGGCATCGATCGCAACCACGAAGATTTAAAGGGGAAGATCGTCAATGCCTATGATACGATAAACAATCGGAAACATATCCTGCCAAAAGGGGCGCATGGAACGCATATCGCTGGCATCATTGCCGGTTCTGCGAACAACGGCATAGGCGGAACGGGTGTTGCCCCGAACATTAAACTGCTGCCGATTAACGTTTTTGAAGGAGAGTATGCCAATACTGCCGATATCATTGAGGCGATACATTATGCTGTACAGCAAAAGGCAAACATCATCAATATGAGTTTAGGGGACACCAGTTATTCGGAGGCCTTGAACAAAGCCGTCCAAGAAGCCTATAAACAAGGCGTACTGATCGTTGCGGCTGCCGGGAATGAAGGGGACATGGGAAAAAATGTACAGCGTGTGTACCCAGCGGCATTCAGCCACGTCATTTCCGTTGCTGCCACTGACTCAAGCGACAAGCGTCCCAGCTATTCCAACTACCATTCAACAGTCGATATCGCGGCCCCTGGAGATGATATCCTTTCAACCTTGCCTTATGGTAAATACGGCTGGATGAGCGGAACATCGATGGCCACGCCGATGGTGGCGGGTGTAGCGGCACTGATTTGGTCGAATGAGCCCAAACTTAACAAAACGGAGGTCGAATACCGCCTCTATGATTCAGCCGTGGACCTAGGTGCAAAAGGGAAGGATATATATTATGGAAACGGGCGGGTCAATGCCAAAAGAGCACTGGAGATGAAGACGCTGACCAAGCCGTCCGTGACCGCGATTTCCGATAAGGATACCAAAATCAATGGGAAAATCCCGACCGATTTCAAAACGGGGACCGTCTCCATTTATACCGCTAACAAACAACTCGCCACAGTGAAGATCAACGGTGAAAGGACGTTTACAGCGACTATCGCAAAACAAACAGCCGGCACGACGATCTCCACTAGGGTCATCGATAAATCGGGAAATAAAAGTATACCGGTTTCATTTAAAGTGGCAGATAAAACGGCTCCTGCAAGACCGTCCGTCAATACGGTAGGTGACAATACTGTCAAGGTAACCGGCAAAGCGGAAGCGGGCTCTTCCGTCACCGTCAAAACAGGCAGTACGGCTCTCGGCAAAGCAAATTCCAACAGCGCAGGGAAATTCACCGTAACGATGTCAAAAAAACAAAAAGCCGGAAAAGTCCTATCCGTTACAGCAACCGATAAAGCAGGAAATATAAGCTCGACCAAAACCGTGACCGTCGCAGACAAAACAGCACCAAGTAAACCTACGGTCAACACAGTAACGACAAAAACAACAAAAGTAACCGGCAAGGCAGAAGCCAGCTCCACCGTCTCCATCAAAGCATCAGGTAAAGTGATCGGCTCTGCCACAGCAACGGCCAAAGGCACATTCTCGGTTAAAATCCCCAAGAAAAAAGCCGGGCAGAACCTATATACCTATGCCAAAGACAAAGCGAAAAACGTAAGCGAATCAAGAAAAGTAACGGTTAAAAAGTGATGGAAAACAGGAACAGAGGTTGGGACATAACTAAATAAACCATCCTCAAAGACGAATCATTCTTCAAGCTGTAAGAACAAGTTCGTTCCATTGCACTAGAGACACTCGCTTTCCGCGGGGAGGAAGCGGAGCCTCCTCGGCAAGCCTGCGGGGTCTCAGCCTTTCCTCTATTTCCCTTAGTAGTCGATCGTCTTCCGCTCGATTACGCTGGATTTTTAAAAATAGGATTCAAAAAGCAACAAAATCTATGGAAAAGAACCAATAAAGACCCGATCTATTCGTCGGAAATTCCGCTTATAGATCGGGTTTATCGTTGACTGAAATACTTATGTCCCAGCCCCATTCTTGCATCAATCTTTATTTCCATACATCAATTCCGTGCTTCGGCTGTAAAGCTCAATGATATTGCCGAAAGGATCTTCGCAATAAATTAAATAATAGGGCTTATTCTCCCATGTATTCCATATATCGCTGCGCCTTTTACCGCCAGAAGCAGCAATATCAGCAGCCAGTTTTTCAATATCATCCGTTATCAAGCAAATATGAAAAAAGCCCTCATAACCGTGACTTTCACCCTTAGGCATCTTCGGCTCCACAAACTCAAAAAGCTCGATCCCCACTCCATTATCCGCCATCAAATGAGCATTTCGCATCTTTTTAACAGCATCACCAAGCAGATCATTCGTCATATTATGTTCATTGTTCTCACTCGAATCAAACGAATAGGGACCCGCCAATAACCTGAATCCCAACACCTGCCCATACCACTTAATCGCCGCATCCAAATCAGGAACAGCCAAACCAATGTGAGTAATTGCTGTCATATATATCCCCCCTGATAATAAAATACCCTATAATGTCAGGGGCAAACGGCACCGTTTTGGGACAAAAAAAAGAAACAATAGCCAATATTGCTTCTGGTTTACATATATCGACTTCATGAAATTCTTTAAATCTCACCCTCTTCAAGCCTCCTATTATACTCAACTTTACTGATTAATCCCTTTGCATTACAGGTAAGGCAATCCGTATAAATATCGTAAGCACCTGTACCTGCACAAACATGGCATTTAACATGAGTTTCCGGTATATCCTTATGCATGAATGAAAAAGCTCTTCCAATATACTGCAGAATAATCATTCCCAAAACTCCTTTTTTTTCTATCATACAACGAAAAAGAGGGAAGGAAACAGGGAATACAATAACATTACTTAAAACTAATAAAACCATTACATAGTTTACATGGGGTTAAAAAATGTGCAGATGCGAATGCGATAAACTTTTCTACAAAATCACTTCTGCTTTCAGAAAAAAAGAACATCCATAAAGATGTCCCTCCATTTATCCTTCCTTCATTTTTCGCAAAATCCATAAGTAAGCCACTATTGAAATCCCCACAGAGACTGATGCCATTATGTAAATGCTTATATACCCAAACAGATAGCCGATTTGTCCGAAGAGGATGGCACCGAAACCGATCCCAAGATCAAAGAAGGAGTAGAAAGTGGCATTGGCCATGCCTTTTCGGTTTCGGGCAGCGTGTTCAAGAGACCATGCTTGAAGAGCCGGTTGGACGGCCCCGAATCCAATCCCATAAAAAATAGCAGCCATATACAGAATCAGGTTACTTGGCATCCAGGCCAGCAATAGCATCGCCACTACGATAAAAAGGGTAGACGGGATGAAGACAGCTTGATGTCCTTTTTGATCATAGATCTTTCCAGCAAACATACGAGTGAAAATAAGCGCTAAAGCGTAAAGAAAAAAGTATCCTTGAATACCTGTCAGACCTTTTTCGATCGTATAAAGCGGTAAGAAGGTAGCAGTCCCGCCAAAAGTTACTGTAATAAAAAAAACAAGAACGGACGGGGCAACAGCGCTTTTTTCATAAATGTCGAACCGATTAGTTTTAGCTGATGCAGGAGCATGATCTACTTTTGTATAAGTGATTGTTGAAGCCATGATCCAAGCTGCCAGGCTTAATACTCCGCAAAATAAAAACAAATGTTGAAAGGTTAAAACATCCGCTAAGAAAAGCCCGAATGAAGGACCAAAAGCCATCGCCAAATTACCCGATAAAGTGAAGTATCCCATCCCCTCACCCCGACGCTTTGCTGGGATAAGATCGGAGGCAATCGTACCTGATGCCGTGGTCGCATATCCCCAGCCAATCCCCTGTACAATCCTTATGGCGCATAGAAGGAAAATACTCATCATAAATCCAAACGAGCCAATCGCTACAGCCAAAAGAGCTAGACCGAACAGGAAAACAAAACGTCTACCTTTTGTTTCCAGGGCCTGTCCAGCAAAGGGTCGGACAATCAGGGCAGAAAATAAAAACATGCCCGCAACCAACCCAATATACCGTTCATTTCCGCCAAGCTCTTTTACAAAAAGCGGAAGGGTCGGGGTAGTCATCTGAAAGGATAAAAAAACAAAAAAGTTAGCCAAGAAAATCATCATAAAATCTCGCGACCAGATTTTATCAACAACCGGAAGTTCTTCTTTTAACAAAGGTACACCCATAATAGTAATTCTCCTTAACTGATAGTAATTATCATTCTCATTTTACTATAGATATAGAGGATAATCTATAAGAAGACGGAATTCAAAATTAGCGACTGACCATCATCCAAGAAATTTTTGCCTATGATTACGTCAGGATGATAACAATCTGTAGGATATATGGGTGATTGGTTAATAGTTCCTATCATTAACTTAACGATAAGTAGTCGGGGGGAAATGAATTTAATGAAGGCAGGAACGCAGAAGGTAATTGTCATAAATCAGGTGGTTTTGCTTTGCTGGATCGTTTTCAGACTGACAGAAATTCAATAAATCAGATCTTACCGAAATTGCTAGTTGCTTTTCAATCGAAAATACAAATAAGGTGCTGGCAGTATGTGCACCTCAGCTTTTATTAAAATTTCCATAAGCCATGCAATCTCCAAACGACTTCTTCCTGTTTTATTCTTTCTTTGATCGTAACCAGTCTAAAAAGTCATCCCTGAAAACCCTCTTGGACCTTTTTAAACGAATTAAAGGAAAATCGGGATTTCCCATGTATTCATCAGCCGTTCTTTCACTAACTTTTAAATAATCTGCCAAATGCTCGACAGTTAATAATTCTGGCAGTTGTGATATCTCGTCCGTTTCGCACTTTTTTATTTCTTCCTTTCTTTCATGAGTTATGTAATTTAAATGCCCTTCTCCAATGCAAACTGCTACTTTCTTAGAACACTTGGGACACGTCAGTGTATCAATCTTATCTTCCATAACAGACAAACGAGATACTACGCCAAACAAGGTTGGACAATTTTCACATAAATAAGTATAGACACCTTCCACTTTCAACTTGATCACTCCTTTAACTTATCATTTGTTATATTAACAAAATATATAAGTAGCTGATATGAATAGGTTTAAGCGCTTTTCACTAGTCATACTTCTATTATTGTCCTACCTACCCGAAGGTACTCCTCCATTGTTAAAGCCCTTCTCTAAATCGAGAAGGGCTTAATTATTGTTTGTATTAATAAAAAAATTCATTTGTATCTCTAATTTATATATTTAAAACAGTAGACTATTTTAAAAAAAGATTATTCTGATTGGTCTATATTCCCCATTTATCCTCAAGGAGGATGATTTCATGATTTTAGTCATTGGAAGAAACTCGGGCTATTCCGTTTACATAGGTGATGATATTAAGATCACTGTAGTTTTACCTGAGGATGAATGCTGCGTTTTTAGGATAGAGGCACCTAGATAGTCGTTATTGCTTTACTTGAAGAACTACCGTGTGAACATTCCTATAATGACATAAATTAAGATTTGAACAAAAAAGCAACCTAAGCTGGCCAGACATTACAAAAAACTAGGAGGTCCTTAATCACCAGTTATTCTAATGAATTTCATATTACATGCATTTCCCAAGTGATTAGAAATCCCCTAACAAATAAAAAAGGAGGATTTTCACTCATATTCCAAGGAAATTAATATTACAATTATGATGTTTATTAAAATAATGTTACTAATTGTAAAAAATGTGTTAAAATAAATTTTATGTTTAAAAAGACACTTGTTTTTTTAGTAAGTTGGAACAACTAGTACATAGGTATCATCACTAGGGTCTGATGATTCTTAATAAGGAAAGGTAATAAAAATCGCATTATCATGATAGTGAAATACTCTAAAAATTTTGCTATTTATATTATCTACACAAGTTTTTCACCATGAAAACTTGAACTCTACAGAAGTCCACCAAAACTCTCTGCTATAGAAACATCGTTGCTTTGACAATAAGTTTTTTAAACACGAATAATCACCTTTGTTAATAGTTATCTCCATGATAATAAGCCAACATTGGGTAACTTTTGTGATGAAGTCAACGAACTCGATTTGCAGCAGTTGATCGAGTTTCTTTAAGATGCCTTGAAGGACGAATATGCAAACGAAGAAATTTCCGAAAAGTCAACTGTTACATGGATGGCAGGTTTACCCGGCTACCTCAGGACTCACCTGTATGATTTGGTGAAAAAAGTTGAGTTACCTATCTCAAATTCGAGATAGTTTATAGTTTCCATACTCAATTTTGTTTAAGATACCGGGGATATTTTTGAAATCTAAAACAAGATTCTAAAGTAATATACCACCATATTCGAAGTTTATATAACAGCTGAACAATATCTGGGTCTTTTTCCAGGCGAAAGATAAAAAACATTACAATTTTACTTATATAATAGAGAGGGAGAACTAAAAGATGAGAGTTAAAAAAGCTATTATTCCAGCTGCAGGTCTCGGAACAAGATTTTTACCTGCAACCAAAGCCATTCCAAAAGAGATGTTGCCAATTGTAGATAAGCCTACCATTCAATATATAGTGGAAGAAGCCATTGCATCTGGAATTGAAGATATCATTATTGTGACTGGTAAAGGAAAGCGGTCTATAGAAGATCATTTTGATCACGCTGTCGAATTGGAACAGAATCTGTTAGAAAAAGGTAAAAATGACTTACTTGATAAGGTACAAGAATCTTCCACGGTAAATATTCACTATATAAGACAAAAAGAACCACGTGGTCTTGGTCATGCAGTATGGTGTGCTCGTAAATTTATTGGAAATGAACCATTTGCAGTCCTTCTAGGAGATGACATTGTCCAAGCTGAAACACCTTGTTTGGAACAACTCATAAATGAGTATGAAAGAACTTCTTCATCTGTAATTGGTGTACAAACAGTATCTGAAAATGAGACACATCGTTATGGAATTGTCGATCCTCTAGTGAAAGAAGGTAATTGTTACCAAGTTCTTAACTTTGTAGAAAAGCCTTCACCAGGTACAGCACCATCTAATTTAGCGATCATGGGACGATATATATTAACACCCGAAATCTTCATGTTTTTAGAACAACAAGAGGTTGGAGCTGGTGGAGAAATCCAGTTAACCGATGCAATACAACAGTTGAACCAAATACAAAGAGTTTTCGCTTACGATTTCGAAGGTACAAGATATGATGTTGGAGAGAAATTAGGATTTATTCAAACTACAATAGAATTTGCATTACAAAATGAAGAGTTAAAGAAAGAACTTCTTGGATATTTAAAAGGCATTTTGGAAAAAGAAGAGATGTTACAGATTAACTAATGTAATTTATATTTCTCTGTCCCCGCACGAAGACATTCTAGAGGTATTAGGCTAGTTACTACTGGCTTTTTCTTCGTGTGGGAATTAGAGATAAAACGTAAAGTGTAAAGTGAAAAAGTAACCTATCATCAAGGAGAGAGCAGTTTGGCAATTAAGAATCGCGACGATTATTACATTTATCTAGAATCTGATTTAGTAGCAAGAAAATTGAAAAAGTGGAAGTACAGCTATAAAGTAATGCATCCAGAACTTTATTTCCAACGTCTACTTAGAAAATCAGAGTATTTAAAGACTAAGAAATTAAATAGTGCATTTTCCATGTGGAGATATAACAGGTCATTGAGAAAACTTAAAAAGGTAGGATCCATGCTAGGGATATCAATACATCCAGTGTCCTTCGGTCCAGGCTTAAAGATACCCCACAGTGGTTCTGTAATTGTTAATAAGAAGGCTCGGATCGGTAAGAATTGTGAAATTCATTCGGGAGTTAATATTGGAGTTCATAAAGGTCAGGTTCCTAAAATCGGTAATAATGTGTACATAGGACCTGGCGCAAAGATATTTGGGGGTATCAAAATCGGCAACAATGTTGCAATTGGCGCTAATTCAGTAGTAACCAAAGACGTACCTGATAATGTCACTGTTGTAGGCATTCCGGCTAAAATAATTTCTAGCCATACAGAAACTCAAGTTGTAAGAGCATATGACAAAGTGAAAAAGAAATACATGAATAACGAATAATCAATTTTTGCTATCTCTTCATATGATCCAGTGCTAATCAAATCAGAAAATTCAATCAACATGAAGTGCTTCCCTAAACTATTAGAGCTAATGATTCAAAAGATAATGAGTGTGTGGCTATGGGGAAAATAAAGAGGAGTAGGAGTAACGAAATGCGTCAGAAAAAAGAAAATGAACTGGCATTTAATAATGTTACCTGGGATGGGGTAAATCTAAAAATTACTTTTGCTAAAGAAACTTTAGATAATATAGATACATTTCAACTTCAAATTCAAAGTCGGTATAGTAATAAGAAAAGAATTGTATCTTACAAGCGTAAAACGTTTTTAAAGGAGCACATTATTATCATTCCTTTAAAGGAACTGGAAGGGTTGGACAAGGGACGGTGGGACTTCTTTATTGAAGTTGAAAGCAATAAAGGGGTTCATAAGAAAAGAATAGGCCTATATGGTGCACCTGCAGCATCTGAATTGATACGCTATTTAAAGCCTATTATTAATAATGGAACACACGCTATTATTCCTTATCTAACAGAAAAAAATGGTTTATCTATTCACAGTGCTAATATGTTGCAACTGGAAGATATCGGCTATAATGTTGTTCGTCTTTTTAAACAAGTATTGAGTGTGAAAGAAACAGATACAAAAATATTCCTTAACTTTTCTGAGATATTAAATCTTAAAATAAAAGATACGAGACTTGTTATGAAAAGTGGAGACCGTGTTTTTGTTCTTCCCATGAATATAGATAATGATGGAAAAACGCTTATAGTCAGGAAAAAAGACCTTCATTCGGTTTCACTAAAAGGAAAATGGAACCTTTATTTACAAATTACCAAAGGCCATATATTAGAACGCTATGGTGTTAATGTTCAAATGAAATACCAAGATGATGAAATTAAGTTTCTTGTAAGAAAACAAGTAAAACAAATGTCCACGATTATTGAACATATTAAAGGGCAAGTAGATGCAGAAAATCTAAGGGTTGAGGATGGATATATAACATTTGATATACCGTCAAAAGAATTGAAGCATGCAAATAAGGTTGAATTTTATCTGAAGAAAAGACGAGAGCCTGAAATAATAACACTTGATGTAAAAAGGAGCGGATCTGGGGGAAAAGAACAGATCATCATTCCGACTTCACAGTTAAAAGATAAGATTGCAGTGATAAGCCGTTGGGATTTGTATATGAAACTATCCCATGATCACGTGAAAGTAAACAGACGGATAGGAAACTACAACGTTATGCCTTTGTCAGAGAAAGATAAGCATGCAGGGTATTTAATGCTAAATGAAGCCGTAGGTATATCACCATATCGGACAAAAGATAACGAGTTCTCATTCTATTTTTGTACGGAAGAACAGTATATGAATTCAATGTATCCTGCAAAAACAAAACTCCATGAAGTATCTATGAATAAGGAAGGATTACTACAACTTACTGCCTCTATTCATGTAAAAGAAACAAATGATTTTGTAGTAGACCATGTAACACTAAGATTACGACAGGATAAGAGCCAGGTAATTCAGATCCAATGTGCTGAAGAGATGTCACAGGACAAGTATAGTAGAAAGATTAAAGCAGAATTAAATATTAGTCAGTTAGAACTAGAGCAATTTTATTGGGATTTTTTCATTACCATTACTCTGGGTAATGGTGATAAACGCCATGTACGCCTTAACAATGATAATTATTTAATTAGTAAAAAATTGAAACATGGTATGTTTAGATATACTATAAATACCCCGGATGAATATATGATTTATGCCTACATTACTATGAATGATTGTCTGAGTTTAACATATCGGCAAATAGGTGAATTTGAGTCTTTCAAGCATAAGATTAACGAGTATACGGCCTTTTTATTATACATTTTATTGGTTTGGTACTTTTCTTGGAAGCCAATTTGGCTTATTCATGAAAAATATTCCGAAACGGCTCAAGATAATAGTTTCTATTTCTTCAAATATTGTTATGAAAATCATTATAATAAAAAGATATACTATGTGATTAAAAAAGGATCAGCCGATGAAAAAAATTTAGCCCCCTATAAAAAGCGCATCGTTTATTTTATGAGTGTCAAACACCTCTTACTATTACTTGGATCAAAGTTAATTGTATCTTCGGAGACAAAGGGTCACGGGTATGCATGGAGGGTTTCCCAAGGAGCTATCCGTGATTTTTTAAATGAGAAGAAATATGTGTTTTTACAACATGGAGTACTAGGTTTGAAAAGAGTCGATAATACATTTAAAGCAAATTCATCCAACGGTGCAGACCTATTTGTAGTATCCTCTGATTTTGAAAAAGAAATCGTAAAAAGCTATTTTGGATACAATGAAGATAACGTCATTGTTACAGGCCTGTCAAGATGGGATGCATTAGAGGATAAATCGCTTCAACATACAAAAAAAGAGATTTTCTTAATGCCTACATGGAGAAATTGGCTTGAAGAGGTAGAGGATGATAAATTTGTTTTATCAGATTATTATCATGAATATAACAGTTTAATACAATCAGAAAAGCTCTCCCAATTGTTAAAGGAAAATGATATCACATTAAACTTCTATGTCCATCCAAAATTCATGCCGTACGTTGCCAATTTCACTAGTTCTCATGAACATATTAATGTTATACAATTTGGCGAGGCAAAAATTAATGACTTAATTATGCGTTCAAGTTTGCTGATTACAGATTACTCTAGTGTAGCTTGGGAGACATATTATCAAAAGAAACCCGTTCTCTTCTTCCATTTTGATTTGGATAAGTATTTAGAGAATCAGGGTAGCTACATGGATTTAAGAAATGATGTTTTTGGAGAGGTTGCTTACAACTCTTCAGAGTTAGTTGATAAATTGAGAGTATATATAAACAATGGGTTTAAAGAAAAAGAAGAATTTAGTTCAATTAGAAACAACTATTTTAAACATGTTGATCACGATAACAGCTCACGGATTTATAAGTATATCAGTGAACGTGAAAAATCACTTGTTAAATCAGATGGAATTCTAAAAAACTTGAAAAGAAGTTACCTCATTACTCATTTGTGGAGAAAATACAAGAAAAACCCAATTGTTGGCAGGGTTGGCATTAGCATCTTAAATATATTAAGGTGAAAACTTGAAATGCGACCAGTTAAAATGATAACGGCCCCTAGTATTTGTACTAGGGGCCGTTACCTATGGATTAAGGATTGGCTAATCAGCTGCAGTATTTGATTCTAATGACTTTGAGGGTGTATTAATAAATGAATTTGAAGAAGCATTCACGTTCTTTCTAAATTCTATAGTTTTTCCATTTAGAACTATTGGGGAAGCTAATGTATCGACGAATTCATTATTGTGTATTTCAAATTTAGAAATCACTAATGCTCCGCTTGAGCGTTTATCCTTACCATTCTGCGTATAGTAATAGTTACCTATACCATCAATCTGAATTCCTTGTGCACATTCTATGAATTGATTTTCTTTTATAAGAACGTCTTTCCAATTATGTCCTCGTATAGCTGCATATGTCATTTTTTCAAAGGTATTGCCTATAATTTGAATGTTTGTGTACGGTCTATTATGGGACGCTGAATGACTGCCTATGCCAACCCCCCATGGATTCATATTTCTTACGTGCGAATTCCCAAAATAGTTATGTTCTATCCTAACGTTTTTAGTTATAGTTAAGTCGACACTCCCGAACCGTCGAAATGCTTTATCAGATATCATCCCATCAATCTGAATGGCTTCTGTGTAATCATCATTACTCGAACGAGATCCTAAAAACTTACTATTTCGTATGAGAACATTTTTATTACCTGCTAAATCTATTGCATGGCCACCTACTATGTTCTTTAATACGGTATCCCGAATAAGGATATTATGACCATGAGCAAAACCAAACACAGAAGGGGTTCGTAGTTTTATGTCGGCTCCCCCAGCGTCCCAAATCCCACCATCTATAATAATGTTGGAATTACCTTTATAACCGTGGTAAGTTGCCTTGAAATCTCCATTCAACAACATGATGTCTTTATTTGTGTCAGCTTTTCGCAGAATTGTTTTAGAAGGAATTTTAAGCCAAGTATTACTATAAATGTGTAATGATTTTTTCAGTGTGTAATTACCTTTTGGCAAAATTACTTTAATAGGTGTATCCGAATCTCTTGCAGTGTTCAATGCTTTTTGAATCTGTTTACTTGCTTCACTTCCGTGTGGAATGGATACTGGGATTGTCTTATAGTCCTTTTGCAAAAGGTGCAGTATCTCCTCCGTAAAAGGTTTCAGAATGGCAGATTGCTCAATTGTCTTTCCTGAAGACCTATCCGGGGTGGGAGGTGAAAAAGGATTCCATAATTTGTACAGCACTACGGAGACTACAATAATAACTAAGATGACTGATATTCTCTTCAATTTTTTAACCTTCATTCTTTGGGTATGCTACCGGTAATTCCTTGCAGGTTTGGTTTATTGCCTTTCTTTACACTAATAGATCGTATATGGACTTTCATGAAACATTTTGGTTCTTGCTGAAATTTAGGATAAAACGTTTTGTACGATCATGGGCGAAATTGCTTGGCTGAGATAAAGTAGCTTATTTCCAGATTGGTTTACATATCGTTGAAATCAAATAGGGTTTTACGGTCCAAACGGCTTTTTTATGTAAAAATCTTTTCCACATCTATATTAGCAAGAGATATGACAGACACGCCATGCTAATCTACAAAAAAAATATAAAGTTTTACGACGTTGGCTTCTCGGATTGTATATGATATCGTTTTATTTCCAAATTGGATAGACTTCTTCGACCATCTTCCTTTCTTTGGTCTATTATAACAAGAGATTACCCGAATATAACAATAGCTTAATATGGAATTTAAACTCCGATTGTACGATAACGGCTACTTAATTAAGAAAAAGGTTCTTTCAACTGATAAAAAATAATGTTGCAGCATGGACCAATGAACATAACCCACTAGAGGAAGAGAATGCATTTTCTATTTCTGAAAAGCAATCTTCTGCTTCTTAATTGTTCTGAATGGAACGTCAACCTGGGACAAAGAAGGTATTATTTCAAGAAGAAGGCCACCTTTGTGAGGGGCAAACTGTACCGATTTAGACAAAAAAAAGAAGCAATAGCCAATACTGCTTCTGGTTTACATATATCGACCTCATGAAATTCTTTAAATCTCACCCTCTTCAAGCCTCCTATTATACTCAATTTTACTGATTAACCCTTTTGCATTACAGGTAAGACAATCTGTATAAATATCGTAAGCACCTGTACCTGCACAAACATGGCATTTAACATGAGTTTCCGGTATATCCTTATGCATGAATGAAAAAACTTTTCCAATATACTGCAGAATAATCATTCCCAAAACTCCTTTTTTTCTATCATACAACGAAAAAGTGAGAAGGAAACAGGGAATACAATAACATTACTTAAAACAAATAAAACCATTACATAGTTTACATGGGGTTAAAAAATGGCCTGATGGGGAAATTTTAATGTCGAGTGATGTCGGAATAAATTGGAAGAATATTCTTTAACGCAGAAAATTTGATAGTTATAATGAATGAGAGAAAAGTAACCGGGAAATTGAGTTTAGGTAGCATTAATTAAATAAGAGTTTACCTATTCTATAAGACTTCCATGTCAGTCATTAATGTTCAAATATGGGAGGTAAAGATGAAGAAATATGGTTTAATCATTGTCACTGGAATTTGCTTAGCAGTACTGGCTTTTGGTCATCTGCATTGGAAAAACATAAGCCAGGAAGCAGGGGTGGAGGCCAGGGAAGCTGCAGCAAAAGTAAAAGAAAAGGAAAAAGAAGAAAGGGAAGCTTTGATCCAAAGTTTAGAACCGGAAAATAATAAACAGCAGCCGCTAATAGATTACCTGCAGTATAAGTCGCTTACGCAAGAAAGGGTTATTGTATCCCTTGTGGGAAGTAATGGTACGTCCGGAACCGGTGCAAGTAAGACTACCAATAGTTGGACTGGACGCTTAGAGAAGAGTTTGCGGGCCCATGATGATTTGGAAACACTACGTTTCATTAATCATGGACATGAGGGGTATTCAACAGAGGATTTGCTGGAAGGTAAGAAACTGGAGGCGGTCATACAGGATGATCCCGATCTGGTTATTTTTGAAAATTCGCTGATAAACAATCATTATCAATCACTTAGCCTGGAACAGACGGAAAAAGATTTGGAAAGCATCATGACAAAGTTAGCAAAGGAGCTGCCGAATGCCAAAATTCTAATCATTTCACCCAACCCAGTCGCAAATGGTAAAACGGAGAATAATTTAGGGTTGAATTATTTGCATTATATTCAAGCTTCCGAGCGGGTCATCAAAACGAATAAATGGACTTATATGAATAGCAAAGAAGAAATGGAAAAGAAGCTAAAGGAAAAGAATATGAGATTGGCTGATATCCTGACGAATGATAATACCCATCCAAATGATCAAGGGCATTACATATGGTTCGAGGTTTTTCAGGAATATTTCAGGTGAGAAGTAAAAGGGGGAAACGTGGTTATATCCACGTTTCCCCCTTTTAAAGTTACTGATTGCACCTGAAAGAAAGCGGTATCATAATTTCTCAATCCTTAAAGACATCACTTTCTATCCTGAATGAATTCACGCATTTCCTCTTTCGATATTCCTGACCCGATAACATCGTGCATGATTTCCATCCACTCTTCATCCATGCCCTTGTCTGCTTGCTCATTCAACAGAGCATCGACCTTAATACAAAGTATTCTAGAAATTTTTTCTAAAACTAATATAGTGGGGTTTGTTTGAAGGTTTCTTTCCAGTGAGCTTATATAGGATTTGGCAACGCCGGATTTTGTGGAGAGTTCACTAATGGACATTTTCCTTTCCTCCCTAAGTGACTTAACTCGGTAACCTATCATTTTGACCACACCTAACCATTAAAATGAAAATTATGTATTGATTTAAACTAGTACTTTTAGTTTACACATTTTCCTATCATTTTTAATGATAACTAGGCACTAAAATACTTGACACAATTATATGCATAAACGGATTTTTCTGTTTTGATAGGCATTTAGTTAGGTTTTCTTTTAGTAAATATTGTAAAACGAGTCAATAGACTGGCGAAAATTGGGAATGGGTATATACTTAGGTTTATTAAAAATTTAAATCAAAAATATGCTGGCAGATGGGTGATATATAAGTGAATAATGCAATATTTAAGAATTAGAAATTATTTCCTTTGTATTCCTGTCTCCTTTTTTTGTAAAATTACTTTTGCATTTGAAAAGTATTCTTTGATTGTAAGATTCATGAAAATTTCCTTGAAAATACATAAAAATAGGTAATATTATGGTATAATGCAATAGGTCATTTTTAACATATCAGGAGGATGAAATGGAAGAAACTATTAGTATTCAAGATATTTTTAAAACATTAAAGAAACGTTGGAAGCTAATCATGCTGCTGACACTAATTGCCGCTTTGATTAGTGGATCAATTTCTTATTTCCTATTAACACCCGTTTATCAATCTTCAACACAGATCCTGGTTAATCAGAAACAATCGGAAAACCAATTGGATTCCACTCAAATCCGATCTAATATCGACATGATCAATACATACAGTGTGATCATAAAAAGCCCGGCGATTTTGGAGAAGGTCATTGATGAGCTTGAACTAGATCAAAGCGTAGAACAACTTAGTGAAAAAATCACGATTAACAGCCAAGAAAATTCACAAGTCTTTTCATTAACGGTTCAAGATAGTAATCCGGCCAAGGCAGTTGAGATTGCCAACACGGTTTCTGCAACTTTCCAAAAGGAAATCAAGGATATCATGAATGTCGATAATGTGAGCGTTCTTGCCAAGGCAGAAATCAAGGAAAATCCTGCACCTGTTAAACCTAATCCATTATTGAATATCGCCATTGCAATTGTAGTGGGATTGATGGCTGGAATAGGCCTGGCATTTCTACTGGAGTATTTAGACAATACGATTAAGGATGAGGATGATATAGAGAGACTCCTTGACTTGCCATTACTCGGATCCATTCAAAAAATATCGCAGCATAAATAAAGAACAGATAGTGACATGAAGAAAGGAAGTGGGATTTTTGAGAAGTAAAGATGAAAAACAAGTGAATTTAATTGCGCAGACTAATCCTAAATCGCCTATTACTGAACAATATCGATTAATTAGGACAAACATTCAATTCTCTTCAGTGGATAAAGAAATCAAAACGATTGTGGTGACTTCATCGGAGCCTAATGATGGGAAATCGACGACAGCTGCCAACCTAGCGATTGTGCTTGCTCAAGAAGAGAAAAAAGTATTACTTGTGGATGCGGATTTAAGGAAACCAACGGTTCATTATGCGTTTAACCTTAGTAATATACATGGTCTTACTAGCGTATTGACCAAGAAAATGGACTTAAGAAAAACTATCTTGAATTCAAATGTTTCAAATTTAGACATTTTAACAAGTGGGCCGATACCGCCTAATCCTTCAGAGTTATTAAATTCCAAAGCGATAGAAACAACGATTGATGAACTAAAAGAAATCTATGATTATATCATTTTTGATACACCGCCAGTACTGGTTGTGCCGGATTCCCAGATTGTAGCCAATAAAAGTGATGGCGTGATCATGGTAGTGGCAAGCGGCAAGACAAACAAACAAAGTGCGGTGAAAGCAAAGGACCTTTTAGTGAAAGCTAACACATCCTTGCTTGGAGTCGTTTTGAATGGCGTTGAAACGGATAACAGCAATTATTATTACTATCAATCTTAAGGAAAAGAAGACAGAATTCGACAAAATACCACCCTGTTTAATAGCCATATTATATGCTACTATTAATCAGGGTAATAATTCCTATCTGTTTTCTTAGTGATTAAGTCTATTATCCCATTTGTTTATAAAGGAAGTGTGTGAAATTTGATCGATATACATTGCCACATTCTCCCTGGTGTTGATGATGGAGCAGCGGAAATGAAGGAAAGCATGAACATGGCAAGAAAAGCGACTGAAGCAGGAATCACCCATATATTTGCCACGCCACATCACTTAAATGAGAAATACGTAAATGTGAAGAGTGACATCATGGATCGTGTTGTGAGGTTAAATGAGAGTTTTCAATTAGAAAATATTCCTCTTACCATTCATCCTGGACAAGAAATAAGAATACACCGGGACATATTTACTTCACTTGAAAAGGAAGAAATCCTAACACTGGACGATCATGGTACATATTTGCTGCTAGAGCTCCCGTCGGGAAGGGTTCCTACATACACACAAGAAGTGATTTATGAACTGCTGCTTAAAGGAATCACACCGATTATCGTACATCCGGAGAGAAATAAAGAATTGATAGCCAATCATAAACTATTATTTGAATTGGTCCAAGAAGGCGCGTTAACGCAACTTACCTCTGGCAGTATCATTGGAAACTTCGGCAAAAGTATCCAATCATTTTCAAAAAAAATCATCGAACATAATCTAACTCATTTCATTGCCACAGATGCCCATAATATAGGATCCAGAGGCTTCACGTTACAACAAGCCTATGAAGCAATTACAAAGGCATACGGAATACAACGTACATTTTATTTTAAAGAAAACGCTCAGCAGCTAATAAAGGGACAAAGTCCTTCCATTGAAAAGCCCGTGCCGTTCAAAAAGAAAATCTTGGGGATCTTTTAGAAAAGCAGAAAATTAGGTAACGCTTACATTATTATAAAAAAAATTTGTCTTCATGTAAAGTTTCAGGTGTGTAGTTATGGGGATGAACTTATAGAGTGATACATTACCTCCTTTTTGGTAAGTAGCTTGTTAAACGACAAATATCCCTTGGACTATAAGGACATTTTAACAAGTTGCAAAGGAAATATACAGAATAAAGCATTCTACTAGTAAAAATTAAATCATGTGAAATAGAATAGAATACTTTAAAACTAACTGAACTGTATTTTAATAGAGAGTAAATCAAACAATATTAAAGGGGGAAATGTGGTTGGCCTACCGAAAACGATTGACACTTCTGGCCCTATTAGACTCATTAATAGTCTTATCTGCCATTTATGTAAGTTATTTATTCTTGTATCCCTATTTGGAAATATTTAAATTACCAACACTCTTAGTCACATCAGTCTCTCTATTAATCAGCCATCATTTTTTTGCTTCTATTTATAAACTATATAAGAAGGCCTGGGAGTATGCAAGTGTTGGAGAGTTACTGTCCATCGTTAAAGCCGTAAGCCTATCGATTATCACAGTCATCGCCATCCAGTTAATGGTTTTTCAGGATGTTTATGTAAGGGCTATGGCCTTGACGTGGATGATGCATGTCATCCTTATTGGCGGTTCCCGCTTTTCGTGGAGAATGCTGCGTGACCGTTTGATACATAAACAAAAGGAAACCAGAAACACCTTGGTAATCGGGGCGGGATCGGCTGGAACCATGGTTGTACGTCAGCTTCTAAATAACTATGATACGGAGCTTAAACCAGTAGCATTCATTGATGATGATCCAAAAAAAGAAAAGCTAGACATATTAGGAATCCCTGTTGTCGGTAACTCCAAACATATACCCGAAATGGTGGGAAAATACCATATAGATAATATTGTCATTGCGATTCCGTCATTAAGTAAAAAAGAAATGAAGATCATCTTTGATGAATGTGTGAAAACGAATGCAAAAACACAAATCATGCCGATGATTGAAGATATTATGTTGGGGAAAGTAGCGGTAAATCAGTTTAAAGAAGTGGAAGTGGAAGATCTGTTAGGAAGAGAACCCGTTGAATTGGATATAACCAGTATATCTAAATATGTAACGGGCAAAACCATCCTGGTTACAGGGTCTGGGGGCTCAATTGGTTCCGAGATTTGCCGTCAGATATGCAGATTTTCACCCGGTAAACTCATTCTCTTAGGACATGGGGAAAATAGCATTTATCAGATTGACATGGAACTGAAAAAGTTATACGCCGATCAAATGGAGATCATCCCTGTCATCGCAGATATTCAAGATCGAGATAGAATATTTGAAGTGATGGAAACGTACCGACCAGATGTTGTTTACCATGCGGCTGCACATAAACATGTTCCACTAATGGAATACAATCCACGTGAAGCGATTAAGAATAACGTTTTTGGTACAAAGAATGTTGCTGAAGCGGCAGATACGTTTGGTGTAGGGGCATTTGTGATGATTTCATCCGATAAAGCCGTTAACCCAACAAATGTCATGGGATCGACGAAGCGTATTGCTGAAATGATCATCCAGCAGTTAGCAAAAAATAGCCCGACAAAATTTGTTGCGGTTCGTTTCGGAAATGTTTTAGGCAGCAGGGGAAGTGTCATTCCTTTATTTAAAAAACAAATCCAGGCAGGTGGACCAGTAACGGTCACCCATCCAGATATGACAAGGTATTTTATGACCATTCCTGAAGCATCCAGATTAGTCATTCAGGCAAGTTCTTTGGCCAGAGGCGGAGAAATATTCGTTCTTGATATGGGTGAACCAGTTAAGATTGTAGAATTAGCGACAAACCTTATCCAATTATCAGGTTATTCCATAGACGAAATTGGAATTGAATTTTCAGGAATCCGTCCAGGTGAAAAAATGTATGAAGAACTATTAGGGGAGAAAGAGGTCCATAGTGAAGCTGTATTCCCTAAAATCTTTATAGGAAAAGCGGTACTGGAACAGGAAGAGGAAATACAGTATCTTTTAAACTCCTATGATGATTTTTCCATACCAGAACTAAAAGAATTCGTAATCAATTTAGCTAATCGAAGAAAGAACAAAAATTTCTCGATAGTTAAATAGCCATAAGTAGGAGGACTAATAAGTGAAAAAAATCACAAAAGCAATCATTCCGGCAGCAGGATTGGGTACTCGTTTTTTGCCAGCCACAAAAGCGATGCCAAAGGAGATGCTGCCAATCATTGATAAACCAACGATTCAGTACATAGTTGAGGAAGCCGTTGCATCTGGAATAGAAGATATAATAATCGTTACCGGAAAAGGGAAACGTGCGATTGAGGACCATTTTGATTACGCTCCAGAACTCGAACAAAATCTATTGGAAAAAGGAAAAGTAGAGTTACTCAATAAGGTACAATATTCCTCTAATCTTGCTAATATCCATTATATTAGACAAAAGGAACCAAAAGGGTTAGGTCACGCTGTATGGTGCGCACGTAAATTTATTGGTGATGAACCATTTGCCGTACTATTGGGTGATGATATTGTTCAGAGTGAAACTCCTTGCCTAAAGCAGTTAATTAATCAGTTTGAGGAAACTAACCATTCAATTATCGGGGTTCAAACTGTACCTAAGGAAGAAACAAACCGCTATGGGATAATAGACCCTGCCTTTCAAGATGGACGACTTTATCAAGTGGAAAACTTTGTAGAAAAACCAGCTTTAGGTACAGCTCCTTCCAATTTAGCCATAATGGGAAGGTATATCCTTACTCCTGAAATCTTCAGTATGCTAGATCAGCAGGCAGCTGGTGCAGGCGGGGAAATTCAGTTAACAGATGCGATTCAACAGTTAAACCAGACACAGCAAGTTTTTGCTTATGATTTTGAAGGTAAGAGGTATGATGTTGGAGAAAAAATTGGTTTTGTGAAAACTACGATTGATTTTGCTCTTCAAAATCAGGAGCTTCGAGATGAAATCATTGCATATTTAAAGAAAACAGTACTAATTAATGAAAACAAATTGGTTTTTAAAAATTAAATATAGACGAGAAAGTTATATACCAAAAATGGTGGACTTTCATATAAAACCAAAAGATTTTCAAAGGTGATATTGTTAAATATTATTATGACGTAGTCCTTAACCAAACATAATTTATAATTCTATTTAATTATAAATTATGTTTGAAAAAGTTGCTTCTTAAAGTAATGAAGCAAAAAAAAGGTTTTTATACCTTTAAGTCTGAAATAGTGATAAATCTAACTGCTTAACTGCACTGCTCAATACTCTAGAAAATCCGTATGTATAAATTGGATCTAATTTAATTAGAATTACTAATATCCAGAATTGAGCTGCCACCATAAAATAAACATCAAATTTATATTTCAACAGGTTATCTTGTGTAAAATATATTGTTTTGCAGAAAGTAAAATTAGTTCAAAGTTTTGTAATTAGAGTAGCATAAAATTCAAGTAAATAAGGATGTTGCTTATGAAGCCATATTTAGTTCTTAAAAGAATATTTGATTTAATTTTTGCGTTAACTTTACTTATTATAATATCACCAATTTTGATTATAGTAGCAATTGTCATAAAGCTAGAATCTAGAGGGCCTGTCTTTTTTTTGCAAGATAGACTTGGTCGAAATGGACGGACGTTTAAGATATATAAATTAAGATCGATGATTGTCAACGCTGAAAAAATAGGAACAGGTGCTTATTCATATAAAGGGGACCCCAGGGTTACAAAAGTAGGTGCTTTTATTCGAAAAACCAGCATTGATGAATTGCCACAACTTTTCAATATTATTAAAGGTGAAATGAGTGTTATTGGACCACGTCCAACTCTTTTATATCACCCGTGGCCTATAGAGGAATATACAGAAGAGCAAAAAAAAAGATTTGATATGCGCCCTGGAGTAACAGGTCTAGCACAAGTAAATGGACGGAAAGAAGTACCATGGCTTGAGAGAATCAAATTGGATGTTGAGTACGTTAATAAGGTTAGTCTATGGGTAGACACAAAAATTTTCTTTAAAACCATTATCAAAGTATTATTTATGGGTGACAACTACAATACAAATCAGACAGCTAGTAATGTAACTCCTAAAGATAATATAAGTAAGCTATCTAAAGTTAAAAAAAAAGCATAAGGAGGAGTTAATATAAAAGCGCTACTTACAAATGCATATACGTTCAATAATGAACAACTCCTTCAAATTAAAAGTTTAGGGTACGAAGTCTCTTTATGGGAAAGTGAACTTGAACCATTACCTGAAGAGTTACTCGATTCTGAAGTAGTAGTATGTAATGGACTATTTCTATATAATGATATATCTAAATTTTCTAAGCTTAAATTAGTACAACTTACAAGTGCAGGACTTGATAGAGTCCCTATAAATGAAATAAGAAACAGAGAAATCAAACTTTTGAATGCACGAGATGTGTATAGCATTCCAATGTCAGAATGGGTAATTCTTAAAATTCTTGAAATATATAAAAATACGCGTTTTTTTGAAAGAGCCCAGAGTCGATGTGAGTGGGTTAAAAATAGAGAATTATTAGAGTTAAATGGCAAAACTGTAGGAATAATCGGAACCGGTAGTGTAGGCATTGAAGTAGCAAAACGAGTTAAGGCTTTTGGTTGTAAGGTCCTTGGGCTTAATACTAGCGGTAGTAATAACAAGTACTTTGATGACTGTATGTCTGTTAACAATATCACCCGATTTTTAGGTCAAATTGATATAGTAGTTTTAACCTTACCATTAACTGATAAGACATTAAACATGATAAATCAAGAAACGTTAAATAGTATGAAAGATGATTCGGTACTAATAAATGTCTCTCGTGGGGGTATTGTAAGCGAAAATGATTTACTTAGATGTCTAAATAATGGAAAAATAAGAGGGGCTGCTCTTGATGTATTTGATGAGGAACCACTTTCTAAAAATAGTGTCCTTTGGAAACATCCAAGAGTGGTAGTTACTCCACATAATTCATTTGTTTCAGATAATGTATCCGGCAGAATGTTCAAATTGATATATGGAAATTTAGAGCGTTTTATTAATAAAAGGCCTTTAAAACATATTTAATACAGAGAAGAAAGTGTAGGATCCATATGAATTTAAAACTTATGTATATAACAAATGAACCTGAAACGGCAAAGGCTGCTCAAGAAGCAGGAATTGACAGGGTCTTTATAGATTTAGAATTAAACGGAAAATACGAACGTCAAGGACATTTAGATACACATATTACCACTCATAAAATAGATGATATTAATAAAGTACGTAAAGTTTTAGATAAGTCTGATTTGTTAGTAAGGGTTAACCCTATATATAAGAGCACAAAGGATGAAATTAATAGAGTTATTGAATATGGTGCTGATGTTATTATGCTTCCAATGTTTAAGAATGATAGAGAAGTTGAAAGGTTTATTAATTTAGTAAATGGTAGGGCTAAAACATGTCTACTTCTTGAAACAGCACAAGCATTGGTTCGTATAGATGATATTTTAGAAATTGATGGTATTGATGAAATTCATATAGGACTTAATGATTTGCATATAAGTATGGGGCTTGACAGTATGTTTGAATTATTAAGCGGAGGCATACTGGATTACCTAAGTGAAAAAATCAAGAAAAAAGGGATTTGTTTTGGGTTTGGAGGTATCGCAAAAATTGGTACAGGAGTTATCCCGGCAAATATGATATTAGCTGAACATTATAGATTAAAATCGGAGAGTGTTATTTTATCTCGTGCCTTTCGCAATAATTTAAATGATGTCTCTGTGCAAGGGACAATATTAAAAAATGAAATTGAGAAGATTCGTAATAAAGAGTATGAATATAAAAAGTGGACAAAAGATGATTTTGAAATAAATAGAATTGAATTAAAGAAGATAATAAAACAATTAAATTATACTCTGACTTGAATGGCGGTAAGGAAATATGAAAATTCTTATGTTTAGACCCAGCTATTACCCAGAAATTTCTGGAGGTACTCATCTAGGTATGGACTTAGTTGAGGACATAATTAATGCTGGACATGAAGTAATACTTGTTACTCCATCTCCATGGAGAACAGATAAAGAAACGAGACTAAAATACAAAAATAAAAAAGTTGAGACACAATATAATGGCAGACTTACTATCTACAGAGTCTATGTTTCTGCGAATGAAAAGTCAATTTTCTCTAGAGCATTGAGAATGCTTTTCCTTACTTTAGGAATGTTAATTCGAGCTTGGAAAGTGAAGGGGATAGATTTGCTGATGAGTCATTCGATGCCTGTTTTTATTGGACCAACTAGTGTACTATTTGCACGGTTTAAAAAGGTGCCTGTTTTATATTTAGAAAATGATGTTGCATCCGAATCATTGATTTCTACTGGAGTTGTTCAAAAAGGATTAAAGAAGAAAGTTTTATATTCGTTCGGGAAGATATTAGAAAAAATATCTCTTAAAGGAAGTAATTTCACCATTACTATATCCGATTTATTCCGTAAAAGGAATATAGAAAGTGGACTATCGAAGGAAAAAATAGGTGTAATTTACAACTGGATAGATACTGAAAAAATATTCCCAATATCAAGAGATGATAATTATTTATTTGACAGGTTGAATCTTAACAGGGATATGTTTTACGTTACTTATTGTGGGAACATAGGGTTACCACAGAATCTTGAAATTTTTATTGATGCAGCGAAAGATTTACAACACATTAAGGAAATTCAATTCGTTATAATTGGCAATGGAGTTAGAAAGGAAGCTATTAGAGGTTATATAGAAGACTCAAAAACTACTAATATTAAACTATTTCCATTACAACCTCTAGAAGAAGCTGCATCTGTATATAGTATAGGTGATGTTGGTATAGTTATTGGGAAAAAAGGAACATCAAAGAATGGGTTCCCAAGTAAAACATGGACCATGATGGCTGCCGGTCAGGCCATTATTAGCTGTTTTGATTTGGATAGTGAACTGAGTAAGTGCATTTCAGATGGGAAATGTGGAATTCCAGTACAGCCAGACTCGAGTGATGAACTTAAAGAGGCTATTTTAGAAATGTATAATAACAGGGAGTTTACAGAACAGTGTAAAGTCAATAGTAGAGAATATGTCACTCAAAATTATTCAAGGAAAATAGCTACCAAAAAATATCTTGAAGTGATAGAAAGATTAAAATAAAACTTATATAAGTATAAGGAGTGTAAAAATATGTTTAAGAACAAAACCTTATTAATTACCGGGGGAACAGGGTCGTTTGGAAATGCAGTTATGAAAAGATTCTTAGATACTGATATAAAAGAAATTCGTATTTTCTCACGTGATGAAAAAAAACAAGATGATATGAGAAAGCAATATAAAAGTAATAAACTTAAGTTTTACCTTGGAGATGTTAGAGACTTGGCTAGTGTCAAAAATGCTATGCATGGTGTCGATTATATTTTCCATGCTGCTGCCTTAAAACAAGTTCCGTCTTGTGAATTTTTCCCACTAGAAGCCGTTAAAACGAACATTTTAGGTACGGATAATGTTTTAACAGCAGCTATAGATTATGGAGTCAAAAAGGTAATTTGCCTTTCAACTGACAAAGCAGCCTACCCAATTAACGCAATGGGGATTTCTAAAGCCATGATGGAAAAAGTTTTTGTTGCTAAAGCAAAAACTGTGGATCCAGAAAGAACGCTAATCTGTGGAACTAGGTATGGTAATGTCATGGCCTCACGTGGATCTGTCATCCCGTTATTTATTGAACAGATAAAAAGTGGTCAGCCATTAACCATTACGGATCCTAATATGACAAGGTATCTCATGAGTCTTGAAGAAGCTGTTGAACTAGTTATATTTGCGTTCCAAAATGCAGCAGCTGGTGACATTATGGTACAAAAAGCACCTGCAAGTTATATTGGAGATTTAGCTCAAGCAATTAAAGAATTATTTAACGCAGATAATGAGATTAAGGTTATCGGTACAAGACATGGAGAAAAATTATATGAAACCCTGCTTACAAGAGAAGAGTATGTAGTTGCAGAGGACTTAGGTGGTTTCTTCAGGGTACCTGCAGATAATAGAGATTTAAATTATGATAAATATTTTGCAGAGGGTGATAAAAAGCTATCATCAGAAGAAGAATATAACTCTCATAATACGCAAATCTTAAGTATAGAACAGATTAAAGAAAAACTACTTGAATTAGAGTATGTTCAAAATGAACTTAAGGATATGAAGGTACTTTCTTCAAAATAATAATACATGAATTAATTATTTGACTTTATCCTTGTTCAGGCATTAGCTTCAACTATTATATTTTCTTTTTAGGTACTTAGAAAGGTTGGTTTATATAGTGAAAATACTCGTTACAGGAGCAAATGGATTTGTTGGAAAAAATTTAATTGCAGAATTAAAAAATAAAGGATATGAAGATATTCTTATGGTTACTAGAGAAACAGAACCATCCTTATTAGATACTTATACAAAAGAATGTGATTTTGTTTTTCATTTGTCGGGAGTAAACCGTCCTGTTGATGAAAAGGAATTTATGCAAGGTAATTTCCACTTTACTCTTGGATTACTAGAGCTATTAAAAAAACATAATAATAAATCACCTGTGCTTAGTACCTCGTCTATACAGGCTGAAAAAGATAATCTATATGGTAGAAGCAAAAAGGCTGGTGAAGATGTCCTGTTTGAATATAGTCTTCAAACCGGAGCAGAGGTATTCGTATACAGACTCCCTAATTTATTTGGAAAGTGGAGTAAACCTAATTACAATACCGTTATAGCAACGTATTGTTATAATATTTCTAGAAATATGGATATTCAAATTAATAATCATGATGCCGAATTAGATCTCTGCTACATTGATGATGTTCTAGAAGAGTTTATAAATGCTTTAGAAGGAAATCCGACAAAAAAAGGACAATATTGCTTTGTGAAAACAACACATACTATTAAATTAGGGGATTTAGCTGAACGTATAAAAAGCTTTAAAGATAGTAGAGTAGCGTTAAGTATTCCGAATATGGAAGACGCCTTAATAAAGAAGCTTTACAGTACATATTTAAGCTTTTTACCAGAAGACAACTTTTCCTATGATTTAAAAATGAATTGTGATAACAGAGGTTCTTTTACAGAGTTTATTAGAACTCCTGAAAGAGGGCAAGTGTCGGTAAATGTGTCAAAACCTGGCATTACCAAAGGAAACCACTGGCATCATACTAAAAATGAAAAGTTTTTAGTCGTAAGTGGAGAAGGACTAATTAGATTTAGAAAGATAGATTCAGATGGAATTATTGAATATAGAGTAAGCGGTGAAAAGTTACAAGTTGTAGATATACCTACTGGATATACACATTCCATTGTAAATGTAGGGGAAAGCGATCTTGTAACAGTTATGTGGGTTAATGAATGTTTTGATCCAGAAAAACCAGATACTTACTTCTTGGAGGTATAATTAATGAAAAAATTAAAAGTTATGACAGTCGTTGGTACAAGACCAGAGATAATAAGACTATCAGCAGTGATAAATAAATTAGAAGACTCAAATGCAATAGAACATATCCTAGTTCATACGGGTCAAAATTATGATTATGAATTAAATGAAGTGTTTTTTAATGATTTTAAACTTAAAAAACCTACTTATTTCCTTGATGCTGCAAACGGAACGGCAGTAGAAACTATCGGGAATATTTTGATTAGAATTGATCCTATTATGGAAGAAGTAAAACCTGATGCTATATTGGTACTTGGTGATACGAATAGCTGCTTAAGTGCTATTGCAGCTAAGAGGAGACATATTCCTATTTTCCATATGGAAGCAGGCAACAGATGCTTTGATCAAAGAGTACCAGAAGAAACTAATAGAAAAATAGTAGATCATACAGCTGATATAAATTTGACCTATAGTGATATTGCAAGAGAATATTTGTTAAGAGAGGGACTACCTGCAGATAGAATAATAAAAACTGGAAGTCCAATGTTTGAAGTCCTCAATTCAAGAAAAGATGACATTGAAGAATCAGATATTTTAGAGAGATTAAACCTTGATGAGGGAAATTATTTTGTAGTGTCAGCTCACAGGGAAGAAAATATTAATTCAGAAACTAATTTCATGAATTTAGTTGATAGTTTGAATTCAATTGCTGAGAAGTACAAGATTCCAGTAATTGTGAGTACACATCCTAGAACTAGAAATATGATTAATGCTAAAGGGATAGAATTTAACTCTTTAGTGCAAACGATGAAACCATTAGGTTTTAATGATTATGTGAAGCTTCAAACAAAAGCGAAGGCAGTTCTTAGTGATAGTGGAACAATTAGTGAGGAATCTTCTATTCTTGGATTTAAAGCATTGAATATAAGACATGCTCATGAGAGACCTGAAGCAATGGAAGAGGCCTCGGTAATGATGGTAGGTTTAAAAAAGGAAAGAATATTACAAGGGCTAGAGATATTGAAGACACAAGAAAAGGATACACTAAGACTTGTTGGTGATTATAGTATGCCTAATGTATCTGATAAAGTTTTAAGGATTATACTGTCTTATACGGATTATGTGAATAGGGTTGTTTGGGGGAAGGTTTAATCTACTATGAATATTATGGTTTTTGATGTTCCAGCTGAAAAAGGTGGTGCGCTATCTGTTTTAAATGATTTTTACGATGAAGTCGTTGAGAGTGAGCATGCAAACATTAATTGGATATTTGTGTTAAGTAACCCAATATTGAACGAGACGGAAAATATTAAAGTTCTAAGGTTTCCATGGATAAAGAAAAGTTGGGGGCATAGGCTTTATTTTGATCAAGTCATTGCACCTAAATTAGTGAAGAAATATAAAGCGGATAAGGTTTTTTCTCTTCAAAATATCACAATTCCTCGTGTGAATTGTGAGCAGATTATTTATGTGCATCAATCATTACCTTTTGTCGAGTATAAATTCACATTCAAAAATAATAAACTGTTTTGGATAATTCAAAATATTATTGGGAAAAACATTATCAGTTCAATAAAAAAAGCAAAGAAAGTAATTGTTCAAACTGAATGGATGAAACAAGCTTGCGTTCAAAAAGCTAATGTGGAAAATCAAAAAATCGAAGTCATTTCACCAGCAATTAATTTTAAAATTAATAAATACTTTGTACCAGGTAATGAATCGCAAACAACATTTTTCTTCCCCGCGAGTGGTATGCAGTATAAGAATCATCAAGTAATTATAGATGCTTGCAAAGAGTTGAAAAATTTAATTCATTTAAAATATGAGATTATATTCACTCTAACAGGTAACGAAAGCCAATATGTTGAAGGACTTTATAATCAAATAAAGGAAGATCGATTACCGATACATTTTAGTAAAGCAATGTCTAGAGCAGATGTTTTTGCTATGTATGCAAAATCAATATTAATTTTCCCCTCTTATATTGAAACTTTTGGATTACCAATTCTAGAAGCTAGATTACACAAAGGAATTATTTTAGCTGCAGATACTCCTTTTGCGCATGAAATATTGGATGATTATGCAAATGCTTATTTTTTTAATCCTTTTGATTCTAATGAACTAGTTATATTAATTCAAGATATACTAAAGAATAAGATTAGCTATAGAGCTCCATTGAGTTCAAAAACAGAACTAAGTCAAAATAGAAAACTCATTAAAAGTGTTTTGCAGTAAGGTTTGTTTTCATTTGAATAAATAAAAAAACATCCAATTGTTGTGAAGGATCTGATGTTATGAAAGTTTTATATTTAACAAATATCCCTGCGCCGTATCGAGTTAGTTTCTTTAATGAACTAGGGAAAATGTGTGACTTGACAGTCCTATTTGAGCGTTCAGATGCAAATGATAGAAATAATCAATGGTTTGAAAATAAAAATGATAATTATAAGGCTTTTTATTTGAAAGGAAAGAAACTTAGAGCTGACTCCGCAATAAGTATTGAGGTTCTTAAGTATCTGAAAAAAGATTCTTATAATCTAATTGTTGTAGGTGGATATTCAACTGCTACAGGTATGTTAGCTATTAATTATATGAAGTTAATAGGAATTCCGTTTATTATCAATGCAGATGGTGGATTAGTTAACCGAGAAGAACATTGGTTTAAAAGAGCTATAAAGAAATATTATATTTCTAGTGCAGATTATTGGTTAAGCACAGCCAACGAAACAAGTGAATATTTAAATTATTATGGAGCAGATTCAAAAAGAATATTTTTATATCCATTTACTTCTATTCAAGAAGAATCAGTTCTTAGAACTCCTATTGATCAGAAAATGAAGAAAAGGTATAAACTTAAACTTAATATTAGTGAAGAAAAAAACATTTTATCTATAGGACAATTTATCTATAGAAAGGGCTTTGACGTATTATTAAATGCCTGTGTAAGTCTTCCAAAAAACTATGGTGTTTATATTATAGGTGGAGAGCCAACGAAGGAATATCTTATTTTAAAAGAAAAGCTAAATTTGTCAAATGTTCATTTTATTAATTTTAAAACTAAAAAAGAGTTAGAAGAGTATTATCTTGCAAGTGACTTATTTGTATTGCCTACTAGAGAGGATATATGGGGACTTGTAATTAATGAAGCTATGTCTTATGGCCTGCCTATCATTACTACTAATAAATGTGTAGCTGGACTTGAACTAGTAAAAAATGGTGAGAACGGTTATATTGTACCAGCTAATGATATTGGCAGGCTTGCGAAAAGAATAAACGAAGTTTTGGAAAGTGATATAATATCAGAAAACATGTCTAATAATAATTTAAATAAAATAAAAGGATATACCATTGAAAATATGGCCATTGAGCATATTAACATTTTTAAAACTATAATTAATAATAGGAAGAAAAGTGATAAATAAACGGCCTACTCCTATGGATTACTACAGGTAAAAAATTAAAGAGTATATTTTAGTGATCTATGAATTTATTATTAATTCAACATTTTAAAAAGGACAGGTTGGTCGATAGTAAGATACTTGTAATATTGGGCTTTTTTATAAAACTACTACCGGATAAATAAATCTTCATTATAATCATTGGGTTCCGTTCCCTTTTATATAATTTGAGATATTTAGTAGGTTCGATGAACTGAGTAGTTTGGGGAAGATAAATGATTTTAGGGTGAGGAAGATTGTCATGAAAAAGATTTTGTTTTATGTAATTCTTACTATACTTAATAAATTCTTTAAAGGAAGTAGATTTTTTGGTGTGAAGAATTTCCTGTTTTCGATTATTGACGTGGAAGTTGGTAAAGGATCTAAAATAGTTGGGCCGATTTATATTAATTATGGAAGTAAGATAAAAATAGGGAATGAGTGCTGGATAGGGAAAAAATTTACTGTGGATGGTAACGGTGATGTTACCATTGGCGATAGATGTGATTTTGCTCCGAATATTACAATAAATACTGGGGGTCATCAATTAGGAGACAGTCATAGAAGAGCTGGATTAGGATTGAAATCTAATACAATAATTGAAAGTGGAACCTGGATAGGGACGAATGTAACTATTGTAAATGGGGCTGATATAGGGGAGTCAGTAGTAGTCGCTGCAGGGGCGGTAGTAATAAATAATATAAAAAAAAATACTCTGGTTGCTGGAGTACCAGCAAAAGTAAAGAAAGAGTTGAGTTAGAGCCTTTATGAATTTCAAGATTAATTTAAGAGAACATTTAATCTTTGGACCTGTCATAAGAAATATATTTGGAATAGGGGTATTTCGAGCCCTTGGAGTCTTAACAAATTTTCTTCTGATAGGACTAGTATACCGGTATTTTTCAAACGATGAAATAAATGGAATATGGCTAACGATTTCATCAATATTAACATGGATGACCTTTTTTGATTTTGGAATGGGAAATAGCCTAAGGAATAAACTGACCGAATCTATATCAAAAAATGATAGTAAATTATCAAACATGTATATAAGCACGACCTATATATTGATGATAATACCTACTATAATAATTATTATAAGTGCTTGTATCTCTGCCCATTTTATTGATTGGATAACATTGTTTGGAATTGATGACAATATAATTTCTAATGAATACTTAATTTTATTTGTTTGTGTTGTATTTATTTTATATTCTATGAACTTTTATTTATCAATAGTATTTGCCATTTTACATGCTATATATAAATCATATATAATCTCTGGCGTACAAACCTTAGTCAACATAGTAAATATATTTTTTATATTTGTTCTGTACTTATTGAATGTTAATGATTTAATAATCTTAGGTTGTATATACATTGGAACATCTGTTGTAGTATTAGTGTTAACCACAATATGGATATTTAAAGTGAATAAACAAAATTTAACCTTTAGTTTTAAATACTTTAATAAATCATTAATTAAAGATATATTTAATGTAGGCTTGAAATTTTTAGTATTACAATTATCTATAATAGTATTATTTAATACTGATAATTTTTTGATTAGTAAATTTATAGGTGTTGAAGAAGTAACATCCTATCAATTGCTATATAAATTACTAAGTGTAAACACAATAATACTTGGAATAGTCCTTACCCCTATATGGACTAAAGTACTAAGAGATGTAACTGATAATAATTTAAATGAAAATAAAAAAACATTTTCCAAGTTATTACTAATATTTTCTTTATTAGTTATAGGAGTCATTGTTATGGGGTTTTTAGCACCTTTAATAATAAATGTTTGGACAGGATCTAACATTATAATTCCCAAAATATTAACGATATTAATGGTTGTTTTTACAATTTTTCACATGTGGTGCAATATATTTCAAAATATGTTAAATGGACTAAATAAGTTAAATATACAGATACTGTGCTATGGGATAGCTACAATTACAAATATTCCATTATCTATATATTTAGTTCAGTATACGGATTTGGGGGTATCTGCAATTATATTAGGGACTATTTTCTCACTACTCGTGCCAAGTATAATATTGCCGATTTATACCTTTAGATATTTTAATAAATAAAGTTTGTAATGGCTAATAATATAGTATCCTGTGTGCTGTTCTACTATCTGAGTTTATAGCGAAAATTCTGGGAATTAATCAAATCTTATAACAATGTTAAGAAAAAATTAGCCAATTACTTGTTTATGCGTATAAAAAAAGCAATATATCCTATAAAAATACAACAAGTAGTGTGCAAAAAAAATATCCGGAGGTTACTAAATTTTGAAACCTGTTGGTGTTTGGCGGAAGCATGCTTGATTCTAAAGCGATTATTACTCTTTGTAAGATAAAGTATTTAATCTAGAAAACCTTTTGGAATGGAGGGGAGTTTGAAAATTGGAAGTGCCTTTAGAGGAAAGAGGAAAGAATTTTTTTAGTTATAAAGACATAATATACTGCTTTTCAATTGCAATATATTGCTCAAATTTTCTTGATATAGGAAGTTATATTCCAATTATTTTTTTGCCATATATAACATACTATATATTTAAGAATAGATTTAACAGAGTATTTTATGCAACATCATTTGTTTTATTGTTTTTTAGTATTATTTACGCTTCAATGTTGTATTTTTACAAATTCGCGACATTACCAGCTATTATTGGTCGAGTCTATTATCCAATTTGTTTTTATATACTAGGAGATATGCTAGTTAAAAATGACTACCACTACAAGAAAACTTTTAGATACTTTTACTTAATAATAGTTTCAAGTACTATGTACGGGTTTCTATCTTTAATAAAAACTATCTGGTTGTATGGAGACATGACTTCTGCAATTGAATCAGAAGGACGTATGGTCATTAATCTTTGGGGGAATAACGTTATAAGTGCTACAGGTATGAATGCATATATTTCTTTAGGGTTAGGACTACTACCAATTTGTTTTTTATCTGATAAATACAAAAGCCAAAAATTAAAGATTGTTAGCATTATTTGTTTTTCTGCGGCCGTTTATACAACCTTAAATTTAGGAAATAGAACTGGGTTAGCCATTATTATATTATCTAGTTTGATGGTGATTGTGTTTACTGGAAAAATAGGGATGAAAAAAATTCTCAGATTAATTTTAATAATATTTTACTTATTGATCTTATACATTCTATATATTCAAAACTTTTTTGGAGTAAAGAATGCCTGGGAAAATACTTTAATGTATTCCCGTTTTACTACATCTGATTTAGGAGATGACCCAAGGTTTACTGCATGGAAGTCTACATTTATGGGTCTATTTGAAAATCCATTAGGTGGCAGACAAACAAATATAGAAATAGGTTATGCTCATAACTTATGGCTAGATATCGGTTATGATGTTGGAATTTTACCTAATATATTATTGATGATATTTACTTTAATTTCAATAATTTCTGTTATGTCTTTTATTACGTTAGAACACCCGATGTTTGTAAAAGGATTAATTATTGCATTGTATACGTCCTTTTTTATTACCTTTTTTGTCGAACCAATTCTACAAGGGCTAGTTGATTATTTTACTTTTTTCTGCTTTGTAGTTGGCGCTATCCAAAGGCTTAATTATGATTTTAAACGATTAAAATTCTAAATTAACAAAAAAATATTAAGTTTTTGGATTAAAAATCCGTTAATTAGAACTTACTAGGTATCTAAATTTTGAAATTGTTCTGTTTTTGGAATTACTTTAAAAATTAATGGTAATTTATAAGGAGAAAATAATGGATTACAATTTAAGTCTAAACTTGTCTTTCATCTCTAAGGAATTAAGGTTATTACTAGAAATTTTAGGAACGGAAAATGGTAAAATAGAGACATTTAAAAAGGAAGAAATCAGGAATATTGATTGGGATAATTTCCTTAAATTAGCTATACATCACCGCGTTTTTCCAATTGTATATTTAAAGTTAATTAAATTAGAAGAATTAATACCTTCAAATGTTATTGAGGCTTTGTACCAAAAGTTCAAAAGAAATACTTTTCAAATGCTACACTTAAGCAGTGAAATGGGGCAATTAGGTAAGTTGTTTAATGAAAATCAAATTAGAGTTCTTTTTTTGAAAGGGCCTGTAATTGCGTCTGATATTTATGGAGATATTTCTTTAAGAACTTCAAAGGACTTAGATATTTTAGTTCCAATAACTGACCTAGAAAAAGCAGAAAAAATAATTTTAAACTTTGGTTATGTACGAATGGGAGAAACCACTTTACAAAATGAGGTGAAATGGAAGGGGTATCACGTAGCTTATTTCAACCCTAAAAAGAAAATACTACTAGAAGTACATTGGCGGTTACAACCTCTTCCGTTGAACGTACCAAGTTTTAATGAATTGTGGGAAAGAAAAAGAGTAAGCAATATAACAAGCATTCCTGTCAATATGTTAGGGGAGGAGGATTTGTTTTTATATCTTGTTTCTCATGGTGCTCGTCATGGGTGGTTTAGACTTCGTTGGTTGTTAGATATTGATTATATGTTAAGAAAAGGATTTTATCTAGATCAATATAATACACTTTTGAAAAAATATCAAATCCCACATATAGTAGGACAGGCGCTAATTTTATCTTTACAGCTATTAAAATCTCCAATCAAAGAAGAAATGAAACCACTGATGTTAGAAAATCATTCAAAAAAGTTGGCTCAAAATACAATATTCTTTATCAGGGAAATGGTTCCATTACATATTATTACGTCCACATATAATTATAAGCGTTATCTATTCTCTTTAAATACATCATATTTGCAGAAAACTATCCACATTATTCTATTGTTTTACCCTAATACTATGGACGAAAAAACATTGAAGTTACCTAAGTCTATTTATTTTTTGTATTTTCCGTTACGGCCCTTATTATGGATCTGGAGAAAGAGAAAATGTACCACTTAAAGTAGAGGAGCTGGTGAGATCCCTTAAGATAAAACTGAACACTATACCCTTATAAAAAGGATAGTAGGGTTGGGAACTAGTAGATGATGCTTTCTCTTTCAAGTAGATAATAAATTAGCTAGCCTTATACAAACCAGCCTTAGTTCAGAGTTCAACGAACTAAGGTTATTTGAATTTTTGAATCGTTTATAATTGTAATTGGGATACACCAGAGTTCTTCATACAAGTTGGAGGATTTGTCCTTTATTAAGAAACTCTTATCTGTAAAAATCGATTATTTTAAAGTCGTTAAAAAATCTCATTAGTAATGATTATATAATTTCTATTTATAGACATCATTTACTGGATATTGTTGAACTCTTAAAAAGAATGCTCTTTATGCAGAATAAAAATAAATAGCAGCTGTCAGTAATCATCTTTGTAAAACTCTTGATTTTATATATTAACAATAATGTCCATTCATTGATATACTTGTAAATCTGATAATTATAAGATTGACATAAAAAAATAACTCCATGTTCAATGTTGTATTTTTCTATAGAACAGTTTTACTTTTTCTATCAAACTTTGTTTCTTTCATAAAACTTGTCAACCTTTAATATGGAATTTTTTAAAAGTAAAATCATCAGATTCTTTGTTATCTAAATGTCTACACCTAGTTATTATTCCTCATTTTCACCGAAATAATAGCTCCCACAAAATTTTTTCTCAATTACTTTGGAAGTGAAGATTCTTGCATTAAGATTCACCTTTGTGTGAAAAAATGGTGAAGTGATGAAGACGAGGGTCTAGATTCGCTTTAACTAAGACATCATGCCTTTCAATATTTAGGATTCTAGACCCATTTACATATCGCTTGAAGATTATCTGAAAAAGATATTAATCGAAGGTTCATCAATAGGAAAGTATCCAACTACATCGTTTGATGATGAGTATATGACGCAGCTTCTGGCTTCAGATTATCTCTATACTGAAATTGTGAAAAATCAAGATATATACATTATTTTTAGATCCATTCTCTAAAAGTTCATATAGTTGGCTGTACCCTGCCAACTAAGATTTTATAAATGCTCTTTGAGTTGTTTCTTCATACAGATTCACCTTCTTCGGAGTTACATAAGAAACTAGTGAACACGTTTCAACAATAGTAATAGGGAAATGAAGAATCTTGGCCGCCAAACCAGTGGGATACTTGTGTTACTGCCATTTTTTTAATTTTGTGTAATCTCATAAAGCTCATTAGAGATTTATGTTTTATAATCCAATTTTACTTTTACCTTTTGGTAGGCATACCGTAAAGCGAAGGAATAATTTTTTCTTGAATAAGAGATCAAACAATCGGGCATGCTCTGTGATCACTGTTTTTATATCTTCATAGAGAATCTGTTTAGGAGGATATTAAAAAAAGCAAAGGCATTCATATAGCATTTCATCAGTGTTTCTAATTCTAATTCCGCCGTCGTAAATCTCACATACTTCACTCTGGAATAACTTAAAATCATGATACATCATAGAGTAATTTAATTAATTTAATGAAACCTCGAAAAGTGGTAGTTTTCTCCTCATATTCTATGGATTTCCTCAAAAGGAATTGGAAATTTGTCTTTCTTGAATTCTTTGAGAAACGCAAAGCTAAAATTCCTTCAATCTACTCTCCTTTGCCTCGTTTAGAGGATTGAAGTACTTGTTCTTCTCTTCTGTATTACTATTACTCACTGGTTACGAGCAAAATCCGTTTTTTCAATAATATATGTTTTTGTACACCATTTTTGTTGTAATTCTAATCATAAAAAATTCTCTAATCTTTAGTATCGCTCAAGACTCCAACTTTATCAGTGATGAGATGAGTATCTGTTATTTATTGGAATCTCAACCGTTAAGATGGGTTACTTAGTATAGATTTAGAAAGTAGTATAGAAAAAATCTTTTGAAATGAAGGCAATGCAATAATAATTACAAGAACTTCCAGAGTTCAATTTAGATTTTCTAATACAGGTTATAATTATCCTTATTAATTTTAAGACAATTTGAGATGTAACCACCAATGATATAAATGAATATAATAGTATATCTTAATTATTTGCCATACAGATACCGCTACAAGTTTTTAATTTTACTTTATACGTTTTTCGCTTTCTTTTAGTTTTCTTAGACTTTACACAGCTATTAAGTCTGTAGTCTAATTTTCTATATTTCTGACTAGATAAGTGTAGCCAATCCAACTATACACAATAAGAAGTAAGTGATAGAGCTCTAATGTACAAGTCTTGGAACTAAAAAACTAAAGTGGAAAAAATTTAAAGTAAAGTAAAAGGGAATATTGTATGGTAACTCTTTGTTTAATCTATATTACCAGAGGAAGGATGTAAATTATAAATGACAGAACCATTAAAATATAATGGACTTGGGACAGATAAAGAAATATCAATCAGTATTGCTTTCCCAACTGTAACACTAGCAGAAGTGCAGTTACTAAATTCCTCGGCCACTTTAACTGATACAGCTGACTGGTATGTTCTTCAAAAAATGATACATGATGCAACTGTCTATAAAAACACTCGGCTATACTTCCCTCAAGGGACATTCCGGATAAGCAAACCTATTAATTTTACACAAAAGATGGGAATAGGTTGGTTTGTTGAGGGAACTGGATGTACGTTAAAGGCTGCAACTAACTATGGAGGAGACATGGTAATTTTAAGTCGTGGTAACAATTATGGGACTTGTAGAAATGGAAGAATTAAGGGACTTGCTGTTGAAGGAAACTATACAGCCGAAACAGGTATTAAAATTAATGATGCTCTTGAATGGTTCTTAGATAATGTTCGAATCTACAGATGCTTTGTGGGTATGCAACTGTCAGACACTTACTATGGAGAAATTAGTGGAGAGTGTGTAATACAGGATTGTTTATCCGGAATTAAAACTGTTCCTGGTAGTTCTAATGAAGTAAACAGTATTGAGTTCAATAACGTAAAAATAAACTTTTCTCCAGTAAAAACTATTTTTATTCCTAAGAATATTGGGGAGGTTGATGTAGACTACAACATAAGGGTAAAGTCTATAGGTGTTGAATTAACCACAAGAATTATGGGGTGTAAATTTAGAGGGTTAACCATAGAAGGGGTAGATTATGGATTTTACGGAAGTAAAAGCGGAGTTAAAAACAAATCTGATACTTCTATTTTCCAAATCCAAGATTGTTATTTTGAATCTATCAAAAAGGAAGCGGGACGACTCATTTCTTTTGAACATCCCGACGGTTTTGCTAATCACGATTTTTCAGTGTCACTGGTAGGTAATAGATTCTTTGGTAATCCAATATTTAGTATTGGTCAAGGGACTTGGAGAGTTTATGGAAATGAAAAAGACTCTTTCACATTGAAAATTGTTCATAATGGTTCTTATAGAACTATGCTTAGTTCAGATTTATCGAGTGATAAAATTGTCTCTAAAAATGAAAACACTGTGACATTCATAAAAAACGATTATATTCCGTGGAGCGCAAATGCAAATAAGTACAATGATTACGGAAATCCTAGTACTTATCCAGATGAAAAAAACATGCTCCCAACTATTAATGATTATCATGGGCTTGAGTATAAGCCTAGATTAAGAAATGGAGAAAGAGCTTCAAGTCCTTATGTACTTGGTGTTCATACAAAACCCCTAACATTTGCAGGAAATGAGCATCCTGCCGCACCTGTAATTAAGGGTGAAAATGGCAAGTATTATATGATAACAACAAAGGATGGTATAGGAATTGTATTAAAAGAAGTAACTAATATGTTTTTCTTAGAACCACCCGTAAACTCAAAATCAGCTAAAGAACTTTGGAGCAGGGAATCATCAGAAGGTGATTCGTTCTTTTGTATAGAACTTCAGTGCCTAGTTGTTTTTACTAATGGAAAATGGATTGCCGGTAAAGGAACAGATTCTGCAGTACATGCAATAGGTAAAGGTTTAAACCTGGCTTCCGCTTCACCTGTAAACACAGCTAAATGGAACTGGCCTTTTGTGTGGAATGTTCAAATTAATCATGGCTATGTTTGGCAAGGAAGCTACTGGGCATGGGGGAATAATGTTCTCGGTACAGGGAGAACAAATATAAGAGCAGTTGGAACACTCACACAGCGACCTGTAATGCCTAATATTGATGAGTTTATTTATTATTCAACAGATAAAGACAAGTATTATAAGTGGGATACTTCATCAAGTTCTTATTTAATATACACACCAATTTTTTAATTATAACTATTACCCAGAACCAACTATATATTAATATAACTAGGAAGTACTACCTGTGTATATCTAACTTTGTATAATTATATAAACAAAAATATATGATTGGAAACCGTGTTAAAGGATACATTATATCAGTCCTAAAATTTAAAGCTAAAAGAGTTGGGTCCTTCTAGGTAAACATAATGGCGTCCATACGTATCATTATACAAATTTATTGGTCGGTTGAAGAAAATAAAAGAGCTAAAATGTTAAGAATTTGTAGTTTTACCGCGGATTTAAGAGTCAATAATGGTAATGTGATGTATTTTTTATTTTTTTAATATTCACCTTTTTAGATTAGATACCATTTAAGTATAGAAATTGAAATGACCGTAAAGTCTTTTTATATTTTATAAATAAAGTGTAAAAAGACTTTATATTTTTCCTTGAAGGGTTAGCAATATTATTACAAATAATATTTTATTAGATTATTAAGTGATTTGGAATTTAAGCAAGCTGCGCTGTTACTAGGACGAAAGTAAATGTGATCCGGAATAACTAGTATAAATACTGATATCAGCAATGTGTGAAGTCCTTCAATTGCCAAGAAGCACCTATTATTATGAAGGAAAAGAAAGGTCACCGGTAGATGAAGTAACCTTAGAATCATAGCAATCTTTCAGAACAGCCGCCAAAACTATGGTACGCTAAAGATTAAAATGGAATTAATAAAGCGTGGTCTAATGGTCTCCATGTTGACGGATTGGGCGGATCACGAAAGAACACGGCCTCTTCTCTACCTGCTATTAGGCATTTTCATCAATCAAGGTAGACCTAAGTAAGATTCAGCTATTTCATACGGACTGAGGAACGCAATTTAAGAATTAGCTAATAGATGATGCTTTAAAGCATTTAACATTCAACGTAATCTAAGCATGAAGGGCTGCCCGTACGACAATGCCGTAGCAGAAGCTACGTTCAAAATCATCAAAACAGAGTTCGTTAAGGGTCACCATTTTGAAACACTGACGGATCTTACAAGAGAGTTATAGGACTATATACATTGATTTAATCATATTCGTATTCATGGAACACTTGGCTATTAAGTCCGATTGAGTATAACTTGAACACCTTTAGAAAGTTGTCTAGTCCAGTGTTGACAATCCAAAGACTTTTATAGCTCCTTTTAGGGAATGTATATGTAAATAAAAGGTATTGACATAGGGGTAATTAGGTGGTAAATTCAGCTTATGTTATTCGTTATAAAGAACAGTGAGTTCTTTATAGAGGTGAGGTTAAGGTTTCTAAATGTAACAACCTACTCAATATATTAATTAAGCTATTACACAATATGAAATTTAGTTACATTACCTTATTTTCAAAAAAATTGAATGAATAGTGGCTGAAACCATATGGCTTCTGAACTAAGAATAAATTAAAAAGAATCACTACTAAAGAGTATGGAAAATAAAACATTTAAAAACTTAATAGGTATTTGATTATTTTAAGAGATATAAATTACTTAGAAGAAACAATTAAATGACACAATAACAAAGCAATAACTTAGTTGTTAAAGAAAGGATGAAAAAAATGCCTCTATTACAAATGAAAGAAATATGGACACCTTTAAAGTTAGTTGGGGTGAAATTTTTTAAGTCAGATGATAGAAGTATTTTCATCAAGGTAATGAACCAACGGAGGAGAAAGATAAAGTAAGACTACTCCGTGATATCCTTAAATTGTGCATATATAAAGTGAGTTCAAAATGATTATTATCAACAACCATACATAACAAAACAATCAGGGGGAAAACATGAGTGCTATAGCCGGTATGTATCATTTTAATGAAAAGCCAATAAATCTTCAACAATGCCATAATTTGATGACGGCTTTACAAAAGTACCCTGCTGATGCTATCCAAATGTGGCATTCAGAAAAGATTTTTCTTGGTTGTCATGCTCAATGGATCACGCCTGAATCTGTTGGAGAGCAGCTCCCGCTTTATGATTTTGAAAGGCAATGTACGATTACTGCTGATGCTATTATTGATAATCGTGATGAGTTATTTCAGAGGTTACAAGTTAAGCCATCTAATCAAAAGGGCATGCCGGATAGCGAACTGATTCTCCTTTCCTACTATAAATGGGGTGAAGATGCACCCGGATTTTTAGTTGGGGATTTTGCTTTTGTCATTTGGGACGAAAAGAAACAGAAGCTGTTTGGAGCAAGGGATTTTTCGGGAAGCAGAACGCTTTATTATCACCAAAACCACCAGAAATTTGCCTTTTGCACGACCATAGATCCTCTTTTGTCATTACCTTTTATTGAAAAAAGGTTGAATGAGCAGTGGCTTGCGGAGTATTTGGCCGTATCGGGAATGATTGATGCAGTAGATTCTTCAATAACGCCATATACTGCCATAAACCAAATACCACCATCCCATAGCTTAATAATAGAAAATAATAGGGTGTCTTTAAAACGATATTCCTATTTAACTCAAGAAGATAAGTTAAAACTTAAATCTAATGAGGATTACATAGAAGCATTTCAAAGTGTCTTCCAGGAAGCTGTAACATCAAGATTAAGGACACATCGGAAAGTTGGCGCCCAGTTGAGTGGTGGGTTGGATTCCGGGGCTGTTGTTGGCTATGCTATGAATAAATTACGGCAGGAAAGCACTGAACTACATACATATAGTTATATTCCTCCCGAAGATTTCAAGGATTTTACTCCTAAATATTTTTTGGCGGATGAGCGGCCTTTCATCAAACCGACGGTAGGACATGTTGGTGGCATTATTGATCATTATTGTGACTTTAATGGGAAAGACTCCTATTCTGAAATCGAAGACTTCCTTGACATCATGGAAATGCCCTATAAGTTTTTTGAAAATTCTTTCTGGTTGAAAGGGATGTTTGAAAAAGCGAATGAGGACGACATAGGTGTTTTGCTTAATGGGGATAGAGGCAACTTTTCGATTTCCTGGGGATTCCCCTTAGAATATTACTCCCTTCTATTAAAAAGATTAAAATGGATTCGGCTTTATCAAGAATTGGACCATTATAGCAGAAATGTTGGTGGATCTAGATTGCGAAAGGTGAAAGCTATTGCTAGAATCGGCTTTCCAATCATTGATCGGTTCTTCCCGGAAGGTGCTCCATATAAAATCCCTTCCTTAATCAATCCAAGATTTGCAGAAGGAACAGGGGTATATGACAGATTTAAAGGATTCGGCATGGATGAAACAGGCTGGTATTCGAATTCTGATATTTTTAATGAAAGAAGAAAGCATTTTGAAGATATCTTTCAATGGAATGCAGGGAATACTCTTTCCACAAAGCTCTCCTTACGATATAAGTTGTGGAAGCGAGATCCGACGAATGATATCCGTGTTATTCGCTTTTGTTTATCACTCCCGGAAAGTCAATATGTACAGAATGGAATGGATCGTGCCCTGATTCGAAATGCTACAGTGAATGTCTTACCGGATAAGGTACGGCTAAACCAACGGTACAGGGGTGTGCAGGGAGCTGATTGGGTTCACCGTATGCTTCCTAAATGGGGTGAATTCATAGAGGAGATAAAGCAGCTGAGCACGGATGATAAAGCTCTGGAATACCTGGATGGTCAAGCGATAAAGAATGCATTAGTAACGATAAAAAAAGGAACTGGACCAGAACTTGCTACAAATCCCGACCATAAATTCCTGATGCGGAGTTTAATTGTGTATCGATTTTTAAAACGATTCAATTAAAAGGAGGTGAATACTATGAAAAAGGAATGGAAAAAACCTGAATTGGAAATTCTTGATGTTAATCAAACGATGCTTGGAACTGACGGGGAATATACAGATGCTGCTTTCCCATCAAATACACCTAAAGGTGAGATAACTTTCAGTTAACCTTTTTTACGCTAATAAGTCTGTTAGGATTCCCCTAAGCCCCTATTTATCCAGTTAATAGGGGTATGACTTATACATTAGAGCAAGTCTAATAAAGAAACGTTATTTATGTGCGGGGGTATTTATATGATCGGCATCAAAATAAAGGCTGTATATGTAGCATATGGTTTAACCGTTACAAGCGATATAGCTTTGCCCGAATTGCTACCTATTAATATAGAGGATGATAAAACGGATATCATTATCGAAAAAGTGGATCTTCATGCATTATGGTCTGAGCATTCAGTTCCTGATGATGATTTTGTCATTAAGAAAGACTGGATCATGTTCCATGTTTCCAAGACGGCGATTTTCTTGATTCAAAGCGGAAATAGAATAGAATTTTCTCCAATTGATGAGGCACAAGAGGATGAGATTCGTCTTTATATCCTCGGAACATGCATGGGTGCCATTTTGATGCAAAGAAAAATCCTTCCTATACACGGAAGTGCGGTAGCCATAGATGGAAAGGCCTATGCCATTGTTGGTGATTCTGGTGCTGGGAAATCCACTCTTGCTTCAGCTTTTTTAAAAAGGGGCTATAAGCTCATGAGTGATGATGTCATACCAGTAACGCTAAATAATGAAAATGTACCAATTGTTACTCCTTCATATCCACAACAAAAATTATGGTTGGAAAGCTTAAAGCATTTTGAAATGGATTCAAATAACTATCAGCCACTCATAGTTAGAGAAGATAAATTCGCTGTTCCGGTTCAAGATCAGTTTATTACCGAACAACTTCCGCTCGCAGGTGTATTTGAATTGATCAAGGGAGAAAATGACGAGATAGATATTAAGCCTATACCATCTCTTCAAAGATTTTATAAATTGTATCATCATACATACCGTAATTTTTTTATCCAAAGATCCGGATTGATGGACTGGCACTTTAATACTTCTGCCAAAATGATTAAGAAAATCGAGTTTTTCCAATTACGCAGGCCAACAAATCGATTCACGGCGCCAGACTTATCGGAAATCATTTTAAACGTATTAAAAAGGGAGGAAAGAGTTCATGATCACTAATCAACTTGATACGAAATATAGCCAAAGTCCAGGAAACATAGTAAGTGATATGGATGGAGAAAAAGTCATGTTAAGCGTTTCTAACGGAAAATATTATAATTTAGGTGAACTGGGAGGGGAAATATGGGAGTTAATGAAGGAACCCATTACAATTCAAGAGTTAGTTGTAACATTACAGTCACAATATACTGTCGATCAAACCGATTGTAAAGAGCATGTCACGGACTTTCTAAGTCAATTGTTAGAACAAGGTTTAGTTAGCGTCCATTCCTAGTATCATGAATCTTTAGTCTAGGAGGCTAAAAAATGAATATCGTAAAGAAAGCTCGGACTTTTCTACGTTTGAATTTCAAGACAAAGCTGCTGTATATCGAAGCGGTTTTACATTTAGGCAGGGCCCGTTATCTTAAAAGCATTTCCTTTTCAAAAGTTGCCCCAACACTTGGTGAACAGATGAAAGAGTCATCATATGAATGGAATGCAGGTAATAAAGAGATTTTAGCCAATGTATCGCGAGCCATAAATATTATGAGCCGTTACACCATTTGGGAAAGCCAGTGTCTTGTTAAGGCAATGGCGGCTATGAAGATGCTGGAAAAACGAGAGATTGATAGCACACTTTATTTAGGTACAGCCAAAGATGAGAATGGAGGGCTCATTGCACATGCTTGGCTACGCAGTGGACCTTTTTATATAACCGGAGCTGAAGTGATGGATAGGTTCACTGTTGTATCTAAGTTCTCTAATGAGAACGAATATTCAAGTCTGAAAGAACAAGAATCTAGTTAACAATATGATATTAGGAAGTTCATAAATATGAAAACATTTTATTGTAACCAAATAAACCCTCAAAGATTTATCCAGGAGTCCACGCGTCACCAACCCCACTTATACTCTTTTATATCTTCATTGAATCATAATTTTTGAAAAGTGATACGCAAAACCTTTCCTTCCATTTTCGAGATTTATCATCAGTAACATGGAGGAAAACGATCAAATACGGCCTGAAAATGGAGGATATGGTTATGAAGCATCTTTTACTTTTTTCGAAACAAATACATGATTATTCGGGGAAAATATTATATATCAATCTTATTTGTATGATTTTAATAGGCTTTTTAGAAGGTATAGGAGTTTTCTTATTGATCCCATTGATTGGGTTGACTGGTGTAATGGATATAAAATCGGATGACGTTCCTTTCTTAAGCTGGGTTAATGGATTATTCACAGGAATTCCGGAAACGCTCAGTCTATTAATAATACTTGGCGTTTATGTGATATTAATGGTTGGACAAAGTGTATTTAAGCGGAATCAAACAATCTTGGGAGTGAAAATCCAACAAGGTTTTGTTAGAAAGTTAAGGGATGAGGCGTATGGCAGTCTGCTGCAGGTTAATTGGGGATTTTATCTAAAAAAGAGGAAATCCGATATTATCAACATCATGACAAATGAAACCTTCAATGTAAGTGCAGGGATTAATTTGTTTTTACAGTTTATATCTTCTCTTATTTTTACTTTGATCCAAATCGGAATAGCTTTTTATTTATCTGTTCCAATGACGAGTTTTATCATAGCCTTTGGGCTCATTCTTATTTTTTCTTCCCGAAAATTTGTGAAAAAGTCTCAGTCTATTGGAAAGGAAACCTTTCAGCTCACGCAAACCTATTTAGCGGGCATGACAGATCACCTTAATGGAATGAAAGATATCAAAAGTAATTCACTAGAGGAGTCTCATTTGAATTGGTTTCTTTCCTTAAGTGAGAGAATGGAAAAAAACAGAATCAAGTTAACGACTTTAAATACGACGTCGCAAATGATCTTCAAAATTGTATCTTCACTATTAATTGCCATCTTTGTGTTTTTTTCGATAAAGATGTTCATGGCCCAGCCAGCACAATTAATGCTGATCATGGTCATTTTTTCAAGATTGTGGCCAAGATTTACTAGCATTCAATCCAATTTAGAGCAGATAGGATCTACGCTTCCATCTTTTAAAGCGTTGTCGGATTTACAAAACGAATGTAGAAGAGCAAGAGAGTTATATGAATCTGATTATAAAAATATTATGTCTGTTGAGATTAAAAGAGGGTTAGAGTGCCGTAATGTTTATTTTAGTTATGATCAAAATGAGAGCACTTATGCCCTTGAAAATATAAGCATACATATTCCCTCTAACCGAATGACGGCTATTGTAGGACGATCAGGGGCCGGGAAAAGTACCTTCATAGATATATTAATGGGATTGAATCAACCTATTAGAGGCGAAGTCAGAATAGATGATATTCCGCTTACTAATGACCGATTATTATCACTGCGGAGGTCCATTAGTTATATTCCGCAAGATCCATTTCTCTTTAATGCAACCATACGGGAGAATTTGCTGATCATTGACCCTGAGGCAAGTGATGAGTCCATATGGGAGTCTTTAGAGTTCGCTGCAGCTGCTGATTTTGTCAGTAAGCTTCCACAAGGTTTGGATACACTCATCGGTGATCGGGGTGTGCGACTGTCAGGGGGGGAAAGGCAGCGCCTAGTGTTAGCCAGAGCGGTTTTACGCAAACCAGCCATCCTGGTATTGGATGAAGCTACGAGTGCTTTGGATACGGAGAACGAAGCGAAGATTCAATCCGCTATTGAAAGACTAAAAGGAAAAATGACCATCATCGTCATAGCTCATCGATTATCGACGATTCGTAATGCCGATCAAGTGGTGGTCATGGATCAGGGGGAAATCATTCAGGTCGGTGAATATAACCAGTTAGCGAATGAAAAAAGAGGGATGTTCAGCAATTTATTAGGTATCCAAATGGAATCAAGTGTGTGAATATTTTACTAGAGTTACAGTCAGGATGCTGCCATATTATGGTTTGGAATGCTGGCTTTTTTTCTTGGGAAATTAAAATAAAACTGAATCACTTAGCCAACTTAACTCAAAAAATTTTTTCGGAATAGTAAATCCGTGCTTATTATAGCTATTATAAATCCACTTTTAATAAAAGAATTCTAAAGAAAGCGCATGATAACAGTATTTTTACAGTATAATGTCACTTTTTGATGAATGATGTTGAAAAATGACAGAAAAAAACGAATAGTATTAAGAGCTATTGTTACGTTTTTAAGTATAATTAACATTAATATAGTTTTATTTCAGGGTAAATTTTTTATGACATGATGGTTTATTTAGTACCATGGACACAGGGGAAGCAAGAGATTTATTAATCTTGGGGAATAATTAATGTGAAATATTCTTGAGAAAGGCAAACCTATTGAAAAGTAGGGACGCAAAATTACAGGTCTAAGGCTTTGCTAAGACGGCTGTGTTACCACAAGTTGGGTGGGATTTGTCATGGAAGCTAACAATGAACGGGAAGAATGGTTTTATCTAATTTTAGAAGCTAAAAATATAGGATTATCTATTGAAGAAGTGCGGGAGTTCATCAAAGGAAAATGAACGGGAAAAGCAGATATTAGGGGTTAATAAAATTTCGTTAGGGAAGGCTGTTATACAGTCTTCTTTTTTTATTTTCATTACCGGAAAACACCGTAATAGGTATCCAGAAAAAAGAACATGGAGACAATAATAAAAAGGCAAACCTAATTGAGAGGGATTTTTATTATGGATGTACCTGTTGCGTTTTTGAAGGGATTGATATGGGGAACTTTAATCAGTATACCGTTATGGTTGTCATTTTGCGGTTGGATAAAAATAATCATGAATTTTATAAAGTAAACGCTTAAAAAATTAAGATTAAAATGATACCTAGGCAGGATTTGACATGGTGATCATAGAATTTAGTTAATGTACATAATGCGTTAGTCGCACCTCTTACGATATAGGATATATATCCTGTAAAAAATCGTTAATAATACTTAAATCTTTTTAGTTGTATGCCGATACTATATATATAGATCAAGCAAAGTGACTTCGCTTAAGGCGAAGCCAGATAGCAGTCATCAAAATACAAGGAGAAATTGATGTCAAAAAACAAATTCATTACATTCGAAGAAGTTTATGAAAAGAAACAGAGAAGCAAGAAAATTTTTATTGGGACATATATTACTATAATCCTAGTTTTGATTTCATTTATGACTTATTTTATGGGTCAATCTTAATGTGGGGTATCGTAGGGGCTGAGGAATCGGTCCTTTTTTTGTTATATCCACACGTATTTACTTAAAACTTACTAGTATTCACCCATGAGAAATGTTTCAGAAATGTCAAAATTGGAAAAATTCTTGGTTTTTAATCTAGGTTCTGCTTGCCAATTTCCACTTTATATGTGATTATCAATTAAATGAGCTAAATTCCTTATTTTTGAAAAAAGGATTAGGACATCGGTATGAAATGGTGGCTCAATTATATAGTGGAGTGGAAATTTCTTATGGATTTTTTTGATATTTTAAAAGACACTTTTGCAAAAGGAGAGTCTGGGCAGGATGTTACGGTAAATGAACTTGTGGAAGAGATTAAGGAGAAGTTAAGCGTGATCATGGAGCAACCTGAAAGAATATGATCCGTAAATACTTCTTCCCCATTTTGCTTGTTTTATGGGAGATGGTCATCTCTTTTTTTCATCGCAGACGTATGAGGAGCAAAGCATGACCCCTTTTTTAGCGAAGTTCAATACGCCATATTGGCATGATAAGCTAAGTGGCATTTCATTTATGTATGGAGGGGTTGAGGTGCACCAATTGATCTAAAGTAATCATTTCAAGTTGATCTCGCTGAATAGAATCATGTTTAGAAAGCATCCTCATCACCTCAAGTTTTAATCCTTCTATTTTAAAACAAAAATGACTCTAGGCAAAAGTGTTCTATCTAAAAGGTAAAACAAAGTTGATTGGAACGGAAGGTACGAGACTCCTGCGGGAAAAGCGCGTCTAGGGGAGACCCCGCAGGCGAAAGCCGAGGAGGCTCCCCGACCGCCCGCGGAAAGCGAGTGCCTGGAGTGGAAATCAACGTCCAAATTGTACAAGCCATAAAAATAGACAAACTCGATTTTCATCGAGTTTGTCTACAGTCTGGGAGCATGTCTAACAACATGCTTCTTTTTTATGGTTTTCCATTATATATATAAATGAAAGATAACCTATGAGGGTGATGAGGGTGAGGAGACAAGGGAAGATTCCAATAGGAGTATTGACGGTTATTCTCATGGTTTTAGCTGCAGGTGCGTGTATCATTTTTCTTTTTCCGAGCGGATCAAAAAGCGTGGTTGAAGATTTCTATGAGTATGAAAGTGAAGCGGAGTTCGGGGAATCCTGGGATCTATTAAGTTCGGAAATGAAGCAGCGGTTCCCGAATCGGGCAGATTATGTGCAAAACCGGTCACATGTATTTTTACAGCATATGGATGTGGAGACCTTTCAGTATGATGTAGGCCGTTCCAAGAAGGTGAAGAACTGGAAGTTGGATAAGAAAGGAAGGCTGCATAAAACGGCCTATGAAATTCCAGTTACACAGGTCTTCAATTCTCGCTATGGGGTGTTTACTTTGGAACAAAATTGCTATGTCGTGAGAGAAAAAGGCGAATGGCGTTTGTTATGGGATTATCAGTTTGAATAGATTCCTCTCCTTTTTCAGGATCAAGTTCGTTTAATTGAAAAGGGAGAGGCGATGCTCTCATGTAATGCCGAATGGATCTACTTCTCATGAAACATATTTCATTCTTGAACGGTCACTGATGGCTTTCAGTATAAACAATTTGTCCTGTGTGCTTAGCATAGCCCAGCTGCCTGCTTTGATTTTCATGTAAATCCACTCCTTTTGTTTAGGATTATTTAATGATAGTTGATGAATGATGGGTGATGGAATTCCGGGTCCAAAGAATATTAGTGTCAAGTGATTGAAAGGGGCAAGTGGAAGATGGATTTGTCAGCTCATATTAGATTATACCGTCTTTTTATGCCTAATAAACAACAAAAATTCCAACAAATCTCTACAATTGGTGTTCGTTTTTTGTCAGAATATTGGACGGGTAAAATGAAAAAGCTGTCAGGATGCGGGTCCGGACAGCTCTTTCTTTTTTTCTTATTTGATGGATAATTGTTCTTTTAATTCGGATTGGACCTTTTCTTTTTCTTCATCCGACACAATATAATAGTAGATTCCGTCGATTTTCGTTCCGTTGCCATTTATGGATGATTGGGTAATGCTTTTGCTTGCATCCCTATAGTTCTTTTGGATGTCCATCATGTCATCAAACGTCAAATTAGTCTGGATATTATTACCGAGTGCATCGAAGACTTCATCGTATTTCGTCAGGGAGGAAACGCTCGCTCCTTTTTTAATGACGGCCTCGATTATGGAACGTTGTCTGGATTGACGGCCGAAATCACCACTCGGATCATCATGTCTCATTCTAGAATAGGCAAGGGCTTCTTTCCCGTTAAGAGTACGCGTGCCTTTTGCAAAATGAATGCCATCAGATGTGAAGTCCAGATCGTTTTGCACGGTCACGCCGCCGACTGCGTCAACGATGTCCTTAAAGCCTTCCATATTGATCTTCATATAATAGTCGATTGGGATATCAAGGAAGTTTTCAACGGTATCCATGGACATTTTCGCGCCGCCGAAGGCAAATGCATGGTTGATTTTATCCTGTGTACCATGACCGACGATCTCGGTCCGTGTATCACGCGGAATGCTAAGCATTTTGACCGATTTCTTTTGTGGATTGACTGTCAGGACAATCATGGTATCTGAACGGCCTTTGTCGCCATCACGTTCATCGACACCGAGCATGAGCATCGAGAAGGGCTCCTGATCTGATAGTGCAAGGTCCTTCGTCCGTTTATCCGTGGTACGGTCTATTGGTGTATGCATCGTGTCAACGGTTTTTGTCAGTGAATTCCATACGGAGTAGGCGAAGGCTCCGCCAGCTAATATAATAAGTAGGACAATTATACCGACTACCTTCAGCCATGTCCGTTTCTTTTTCTTCTTTTTTTCATGTCTCATATTTTACTTCCTTCCTCATTTTGTAACCACTTCATCTATTATATTTAATTTCATATTAAAAGAATAGTATATTTTGTTATTTTATAATACCTTTGGCATATTTGGATGTAGGGTTACTAGTAACTAGAACAAATCTAAAGGGTAGGCAGTTAGATTCATTTAATAGTTTAATGCTTTGGCTGATCGGGGAATTCACACTTCCCTGGTTTTAGGTTGTGTAATTTGGCCTAGTGTTTAACTTTTTAAGTATATAGATCTTTTGCAGGTCATTTTTAGATGTGTACATGGGTAATCATGATCAGCCAGCCTTGCTTAAACAGGAGGTGGGATTCGATGTGCTTTTTATTTGCCAGGAGAAAAGCCTTTGGATCCAATGAATTTGACCAGGTAAAGGATTTGCTGAATATGTCTGGATGAATGAAGTATTACTTGAAAATGGGTGATTAGCAAAGTCCCTATTAGAAAGGAAGCGCATATATATGCAATACGGATATCCCTAAAAAAAAAAATAAATATTGGAGGCCAAGAATTAATGGAATATTCAACGGAAAGCTTGTCGGATGAAAGGAGCTTAACAGAAAGCTCATCGGACGGGAGCGATTCAACGGAAAGCTCATTGGATGAAAGCGGCTTAACAGAAAGCTCATCGGACGGGGGCGATTCAACGGAAAGCTCATCGGATGAAAGCGGCTTAACAGAAAGCTCATCGGACGGGAGCGATTCAACGGAAAGCTCATCGGATGAAAGCGGCTTAACAGAAAGCTCATCGGACGAGAGTGATTCAACGGAAAGCTTATCGGATGAAAGCAGCTCAACGGATATCCCTGAAGAATAAATAAATATTGGAGGCTAATGAATAAATGGAATATTCAACGGAAAGTGCATCGTACGAAAGTAATTCAACGGAAAGTGCATCGTACGAGAGTGAGTCAACAGAAAGCTCATCGACCGAGAGTGAGTCAACGGAAAGCTCATCGACCGAGAGCGAATCAACAGAAAGCTCGTCGTACGAGAGTGAATCGACGGAAAGCTCGTCGTACGAGAGTGAATCGACGGAAAGCTCGTCGTACGAGAGTGAATCGACGGAAAGTTCATCGTACGAGAGCAGTTCAGTGGAAAGCTCATCGGATGAAAGTAGCTCAACGGAAAGTTCAGCAGATGAAGGGAATGTAACACTTTCCGACACCGCAGAAGAAATTGAAAATTCAACTGAGGGTGAAGGAAATGGCAGTCCTCGCCGTGTGAATATATTTAAGAAAATGTGGCTGGATAATATGATTAAAGCATCGAAGGGTATCTATAAAGAAGAGGATTGACCATATAGGTACAGCAACTAAAATGTTGTTGTGCCTTAATATGAAAAGGGGACATGCCGCTAGCACTCGTGGTTGACATATCCTCTTATTGGATACGGGGATCCTGATTTTTCTGCGGGGAATGTAGGCGGAATACCGTCTGTTATATCTGAATGCTGTAAAAGTCATCGGCTGGAACCATGTTGTTGTTTCTGCGCTTGATGGAACCCTAATACAAATACATTCTGGACTAATTTCCGGGGGGATTAGCCAAGCTAGGCGATTAAAATGAAACATTCGGGTTGCTAAAAAAGAATGACCTGGTCGGAGCGTTTCGCTGACAATCGTACATAGTGCCTATGGCTTACTGGTGGGATTTAGGTTGTTTTTTACAGAACGGTGGTCACCAATGATATCTACATGTATGGGTAGTATATTGAACTAGGACTCTCTGGAATATTTTAATAGAGTAAGTTTGGAAATCCAGTTCGGAAAGAAGATATCTTTTATGTGCCGAAATGGAATCTAGCTGTACACTTTTCCGTATACAAACCAATAAACGGGTCATGCCCTTTTTAGTTAGGCATCCGCAGAGCATGGGAATGAGTAGTACACAATGAAAGAAGGAATCTTTGGGATGGTGAATGCTCCAGGGGAGGAGAGATCAACATGAGGCGTTAATCGGTTTCTTTCCCACAATAAAGAAACTCCGGGTCTGAAGGGATCCGGAGTTAGTTCTTTTTCTCGATATTTTCATAGACTGACGCAAGGGCTTGTTCAAATTTCCCGCTCTTTTTCGGTTTGTAATATTTTTTGCTGCGCAGTTTGTCGGGAAGGTATTGCTGCTTTACCCAGCCATTCTCGTAGTCATGCGGATAAAGGTAGCCGATGCCCCTTCCGAGATCGGTGGCCCCTTTGTAATGGGCATCCTTAAGGTGATCTGGTACATCTCCGCTATGGCCGCTGCGAATGTCTGTCAGAGCTGCATCGATTGCGACAATGGCCGTGTTCGATTTAGGTGATAGGCATAACTCGATCACCGAGTTGGCAAGTGGAATCCGGGCTTCAGGAAAACCGAGTCGTTCAGCGGCTTCGACTGCAGCGAGGGCCCTCGGTCCAGCCTGGGGATTCGCAAGAGCTATGTCTTCGTAAGCGATGACCACTAAGCGGCGGGCAATGCTGACAAGATCGCCGGCTTCGACCAAGCGCCCCAAATAATGAAGGGCTGCATTCACATCACTGCCGCGGATGGATTTTTGGAAAGCTGATAGAACATCATAATGGGCATCTCCATCCTTGTCATGTGAGAAGCTTTTTTTCTGCATGCATTCCTCGGCAATTTGCAGGTCTATATGAATCGTTCCGGATTCATCGGGTTCGGTGGAAATGACGGCGAGTTCAAGAGCGTTAAGGGCACTGCGGACATCTCCGTTCGAAGCAGTCGCGAAATGGGTAAGGGCATCAAGGCTGACATCCGATTTATACGCACCGAGCCCCCGTTCTTCATCATGAAGTGCCCGTTCAAGAGCTTTGGTTATATCATTGGTTTCCAATGATTTGAGCTCGAAAATCTGGCACCTGCTTCGGATGGCCGGATTGATTGCATGATAGGGATTGCTGGTCGTTGCACCGATCAAGGTGATCATCCCGTTTTCAAGATAAGGCAATAGGAAATCCTGCTTCGCCTTATCCAGTCGATGAACCTCATCAAGCAACAGGATCACTTTCCCGGACATCTTCGCCTCGGCTGCCACGATTTCCATATCCTTTTTATTATTGGTCACCGCGTTCAGCGCCCGGAAAGCAAACTTCGTGCTTCCGGCAATCGCGCTTGCAATGGAAGTCTTGCCAATTCCCGGCGGACCATACAGGATCATGGAAGAAAGCTGTTTTGCTTTCACCATCCTTGCGATAATTTTTCCTTCACCGACCAGATGCTCCTGCCCGATGATCTCATCAATCGATCGAGGCCGCATCCGGAAAGCAAGCGGTTTTATATTCATTGCGCACCTCTCCTTTTTATATAAGGTATCACAACTGATGGGGGAAATGCGCTGATTATGCTGTGAAAGTGGGCGAATTCGTATTATGGTAGTCCGTTTGGGGATATAATTGGTGCTGTAAGTTGATTATCGAGCTACCTACCAGCGGAATCATCCACAATAGTCCGCCCAAAATATCGACCCCTTACCCTTAAAATCCGTCCTCTCATTTTGTTATATTCCGTTCTTTATTTCATTTTTCCTACCTTTCCAATTAGGATAATTTGACAAATGGAGGGCGGGTGAATGCATTTCCGACGGGAATATGCTATAATTTCATAAGAATTTAGAAACGGATAAATAATTTGAGGTGTATATGTATGAAGATATCTACTAAAGGCCGTTATGGTTTAACGATCATGATCGAGCTGGCTAAACATTATGGAGAAGGCCCGAAGAGTTTGAAATCGATTGCCCAGACGCATAATCTGTCGGAGCATTATTTGGAGCAGTTGATTGCGCCGCTTCGTAATGCTGGGTTGGTAAGGAGTGTGCGCGGTGCGTATGGCGGGTATGTCCTGTCTAAAGATCCTCAGGAGATTACTTCGGGTGATGTCATTCGTGTATTGGAAGGGCCGATTACCCCTGTTGAAGGAATTGAGGATGAGGAGCCGGTGAAGCGCCAGCTTTGGATCCGGATTCGCGATGCCGTGAAGGATGTATTGGATAATACGACGCTTATGGATTTGGCGAGCTACAAGGATACGGGTGAAATCGATTCTTATATGTACTATATTTAAGTGATCAGCAATGCGCCTATTATGTAGGCGCTTGCGTTTTTTTAATGGAGGCGACAAAAAAGTGGACAGAATATATTTAGATCATGCTGCGACTTCACCGATGCATCCGAATGTGATCGATAGGATGATGAAAGTCATGAGCCATGACTTCGGAAATCCGTCGAGCATTCATGCTTTCGGACGGGAGGCGCGCCATGTTTTGGATGAGGCGCGTACGAGTATTGCAGCGAGCATCGGTGCGGGGCGTAATGAAATCATTTTCACGAGCGGTGGAACCGAGGCGGATAATACGGCGATCATTGGTGTTGCGAATGCTTATAAAGAAAAAGGGAAGCACATCATTACGACGGAGATTGAGCATCATGCGGTTTTGCATACATGCCAATACCTTGAGAAGTCTGGCTTTGAGGTCACATATTTACCTGTGAATGAAGCGGGGCTTATTTCAATTGCCGATTTAAAGGCGGCATTGCGGGACGACACGATTTTGGTTTCGATCATGTTCGGCAATAATGAGGTTGGTACGATTCAGCCGATTGCTGAAATTGGACAGCTGCTCAAGGGGCATCCAGCCATTTTCCATACGGATGCGGTTCAGGCATATGGTTTGATCTCTATCGACGTCAGTGAGTTGGGTGTGGATTTGCTGAGTGTATCCGCGCATAAAATTAACGGTCCCAAGGGAGTCGGCTTTCTTTATATTCGCGAAGGCTTGAAGCTTAATCCGCATTTATATGGCGGGGAACAAGAACGCAAACGCCGTGCCGGTACGGAGAGCGTGCCGGCCATTGCCGGTTTTTCAGAAGCTGTTTTCATCGCACAAAGCACGATGGAAAAGAAAAGGGAGCAATACAGGCGTTTTAAAGACGTATTGCTTGCCGTCTTTGATGAGGCGGATGTACAATATGAAATTAACGGATCTATGGAACAGTCGCTGCCGCATTTGCTGAATGTTAGTTTTCCGGGTACGAATGTGGAATCACTGCTCGTTAATATGGACTTGGCAGGTGTCGCGGTATCGAGCGGATCCGCTTGTACAGCGGGGTCAATCGATCCGTCGCATGTGCTTGTGGCGATGTTCGGGAAAGATTCGGAGCGGACGAAGAATTCGATTCGTTACAGCTTCGGTCTGAACAATACGGAAGAGGAAGTAAGGCAGGCTGCTGAAACCACCGTTAAAATCGTCAATAGATTAGCGGGAAGATAATTCCTGCTTTAAATAAATGAGGTGACAGAATGAGAAAAGCACCACAGGACACCCGCGTTGTCGTGGGTATGTCAGGAGGCGTGGATTCTTCTGTGTCAGCCCTGCTATTGAAGAATCAAGGCTATGATGTGGTCGGGATTTTCATGAAGAACTGGGATGATACAGATGAAAACGGAGTCTGTACGGCAACGGAAGATTACAATGATGTAATTGCCGTTTGTAATCAAATCGGCATCCCTTATTATGCGGTCAATTTCGAGAAGCAGTATTGGGATAAAGTTTTCACTTATTTCTTGGATGAGTATAAAGCGGGCCGTACCCCGAATCCGGATGTAATGTGCAATAAGGAAATCAAGTTCAAGGCCTTCCTTGAACATGCCGTAAGTCTTGGTGCCGATTATGTGGCTACAGGTCATTACGCACAGGTCGAATACCGGGATGGCGAATACAAGATGCTTCGCGGTGTCGATAATAATAAAGATCAAACGTACTTCTTGAACCAGCTTACTCAAGAACAGTTGGAAAAAGTCATGTTTCCGCTTGGGCACATTGATAAGAAGGAAGTCCGTGAAATGGCGAAAGAAGCCGGACTTGCCACGGCTACGAAAAAAGATTCTACAGGGATCTGTTTTATCGGTGAACGCAATTTCAAAGAATTTTTAAGCAATTACCTCCCAGCTCAGCCCGGTGATATGGTCACGATGGATGGCAAGGTGATGGGCAAGCATGACGGATTGATGTATTACACCATCGGTCAGCGTCACGGTCTGGGGATTGGCGGTAGCGGCGACCCTTGGTTTGTTGCGGGAAAAGACTTGAAGCGCAATGTTTTATACGTGTGTCAAGGCTTTGATAATGATGTGCTGTATTCCAATTCCCTTCGTGCAGTGAATGTCAGCTGGGTGGCGGAACATATACCGGCTGGTGAATTTACATGTACGGCAAAGTTCAGGTACCGTCAAGAGGATAGCGGTGTCAAGGTGAAGGTCTTGGAAAATGGTGATGTCGAGGTCATCTTTGACGAGCCAGTCCGCGCGATCACACCTGGACAAGCCGTCGTATTCTATGATGGTGAAGTGTGCCTTGGCGGGGGTACGATTGATGAAGTATTTAAAAAAGGTGAAAAACTGACTTACGTAGGGTAAAATAAGCATGTCCCCAGCTGTGTTTGCGGTTGGGGACTTCTTTTGGATTGCGGGTGTACCGCCTGAAATCGACCGCTGGCTTATGCTATAATTTTTTAATATAAAAATGGAGTGTGAATGGATATGGATAAGAATCAACAAGGAATTGAATTTATGCAGCAAGGGAAATACGAAGAAGCGGCGAAAGTCTTTAATGAGGCGATCGAGGAAAATCCGAATGAGCCTGTTGCTTACATAAACTTTGGGAATGTATTGACTGCCGTGGGTGAAACGGATAAAGCGGTCAAGTTTTACAAAAAGGCGATCGAGCTGGATGAAAATGCGGCAGCGGCTTACTATTCATTAGGAAACTTATATTATGAATCCGATTCTAAACTAATCGAAGCGAAGGATATGTTTGAAAAGGCAATCCGTTTGGGACTGGATAACAGCGATGCTTTCTTCATGCTTGGGTTGACATTGATGGCGTTGGATCAACCGAAATTGGCGATGCCTTATTTACAGAGAACGGTGGAGCTGAACCCTGAGGACGTTGATGCTAGGTTCCAATATGCGCTATGTCTTGCAAATGCGGAATTATATGATGAATTGATCAATCAACTGAATTTGGTTGTGGAACAGGATCCGGGCCATGCCGATGCTTATTATAATTTAGGCGTTGCGTTTGCAGGGTATCGTGAAGATGCGAAAGCGGCGGTGGTTTATTTTGATAAGGCTTTGGAAGCACAGCCTGACCATATGCTTGCTGCGCACGGTAAGAAACTGTTGGAAGAAATGAATGCAGAGTAAATAAACGGCATATGCATGGAAAGGTGGGGAGAAGCGTTGAGCCAGCAGGATTCGTTGGATTTGTTTTCAGAAGAGAAAATGTTCATGAAAGGAAGTCATTTAGTGACGATCTTTCATAATGAGGATAATATGTACTCGGTTGTAAGAATTCGTGTGCATGAAACGAATCTGAATTATGAAGAGAAGGAAGCGGTCGTAACAGGTTATTTTCCAAGGATGCATGAGGATGAGATCTATATATTTTATGGGGCCATGAAGGAACATCCGCGTTTTGGCCTTCAATTCCATGTAGAGCATTTTCGCAAGGATCTGCCACAATCCAAGGAAGGGATCGTCAGTTATTTATCAGGTGACCTTTTCAAGGGCATTGGGAAAAAAACAGCCGAAAGCATTGTTGAGACACTGGGTGAAAAGGCTATTTCAAAAATTCTGGCTCAGCCTTCGCTACTTGATGATATCCCGAAGCTATCCGGGGAAAAGGCAAAGGGCCTCTATGATACATTGGTCGAGCATCAAGGTCTGGAGCAGGTGATGATCGCCCTGAATCAATATGGCTTCGGTCCGCAGCTGTCGATGAAGATCTATCAAATGTATAAACAGGATACGATCACGATGGTTCAGGGAAATCCATATAAGCTCGTGGAGGATATTGAAGGGATTGGTTTTGGACGGGCGGATGAACTTGGGCATCATCTTGGCATTTCAGGCAGCCATCCCGACCGAATCAAGGCGGCGTGCTTGTATACGCTTGAATCACAATGCCTGCAGGACGGGAATATCTACATAGAAGCCGAGCAGTTATTGGAAGCGGTCAAGCGGCTGCTGGAGGAAAATAAACGGGATCGCATTGAGTTCACGAACATTTCCTCGGAAATAATCGAATTGACGCAAGAGGGGAAAATAGTTGTCGAGGATCAACGGATTTATCCGCCTTCGCTATTCTATTCGGAAAAGGGAATCGTGATGAACATCAAGCGGCTGCTTGCTCAAACCGAGTATGAGGACCAGTTCCCGGAATCGGAGTTCTTGCTGGCACTTGGGGAGCTGGAAGAGCGGCTGGATGTTTCCTATGCCCCGGCACAAAAGGAAGCGATCCAAACAGCCCTTCAATCCCCCATGTTAATCTTGACGGGGGGACCGGGTACCGGTAAGACGACAGTCATCAAAGGCATCGTCGAGCTATATGCAGAGTTGCATGGGGTATCCATGGACATTAACGATTATAAAAAAGAAGGAAGCGATCCATTTCCATTCGTACTTGCGGCCCCAACTGGCCGTGCAGCGAAACGCATGGCCGAATCGACTGGGCTTCCCGCTGTTACGATCCACCGTTTGCTGGGGTGGAATGGGAGTGAAGGCTTTTCCCATGATGAGGATAATCAGCTGGATGGCCGTATCGTGATCATCGATGAGGTTTCCATGGTGGATACGTGGCTGGCCCATCAATTGTTTAAAGCTCTGCCGGAAAATGTCCAAGTGATATTGGTTGGTGATGAAGATCAGCTGCCATCTGTTGGACCTGGGCAGGTTTTAAAGGATTTGCTTGCATCGAATTGTGTACCGACTGTCAGTCTGGAACATATTTATCGTCAAGCTGATGGCTCATCAATCATTGAATTGGCCCATGAAATCAAAAAAGGAAGGCTTCCGGATGATGTCACGAAACAACAAGAAGATCGATCGTTCATTCGCTGTCAAACAGGTCAAATCGCCCAAGTAATCGAAAAAGTGGTTGCCAATGCCAGAACGAAAGGCTTCACGGCCAAGGATATACAGGTGCTGGCCCCCATGTATAGAGGGCCTGCCGGGATTGATGCTTTGAATAAAATGCTTCAGGAAGTGTTCAATGGCAATGCAGGGGAAAAGCGGCGTGAAATTAAATTCGGAGACGTGATATTTAGAACGGGAGATAAGGTCCTTCAGCTGGTGAACCAGCCAGAGGAAGGTGTCTTTAATGGCGATATGGGTGAAATCGTGTCCATATTGTTCGCTAAAGAAAATACCGATCATGTCGATAAAGTAATCATATCGTTCGAAGGCATCGAAGTGACTTACACGAAACAGGACTTGAACCAGATTACACATGCATATTGCTGCTCCATCCATAAGTCGCAGGGAAGCGAATTCCCCATAGTCATCTTACCAGTAGTGAAAAGTTATTATCGGATGCTCCGCCGTAATTTATTGTATACGGCGATTACCCGCAGTAAGAATTTCTTGATCCTTTGTGGTGAAGAAGATGCATTCCGTGTAGGGATCGAGCGTAATGATGAAATGCGCAGGAAAACGACTTTGCGTGAAAAGCTGAGGGAGATTTTGAGTGAAGAAGAAAGGCCGGTGGAAAAGGGAGAGGTGCATCAAAAATCGAGTTATCTTGAAATTCTCATGCATGCTGACCCGATGATCGGGATGGAGAATGTCACGCCGTATGATTTTATGTAACGGGATCTTTTGACTGAATTTTGTTTAGAATTCATAGTTTTGGTGGAACTAATATAGAATATAACTTAAACGTGAAAGAGTAGGGGGGATTTGATGAAAAAAGGGTGGATAATAGGAATAGTCGTTGCCGTTTTACTGGTCATTTATGGGGCATCTTCGTACAACGGCCTTGTAAGTGCCAATGAAGATGTGGACAATAAATGGTCACAGGTGGATAACCAATTGAAACGAAGAGCGGATTTGATTCCGAATCTTGTCGAAACGGTGAAGGGTTATGCTTCGCATGAAACGGAAGCCATTAAAGCGGTCAGTGATGCACGCTCGAAGTTGGCAGGTGCCAATTCTACTGAAGATGCGATTGAAGCCGATCAAGAATTGAGCGGGGCCTTGAGCCGTCTTTTGGTGGTTGTCGAGAACTATCCGGATTTAAAGGCCAATGAGAACTTTAAGGGTCTCATGGATAGTTTGGAAGGAACGGAAAATCGACTGACGGTAGCACGAAAAGACTATAATGATGAAGTTACCAACTATAATAAGATGATTAAACGATTTCCGAAGAATATGATGGCAGCAGCGTTCGGGTTCGATGTCAAACCATATTTTGAAGTGACCGATCAAGAAAAAGAAACGCCAAAGGTTGATTTCGGGAGCGATAAATAATGAAAAAACTCGCTGTGTTTGCGCTATTCTCCATTCTTATGTGCAGTTTAGCAAACGTGGTCGCAGCACAACCTAATATTCCTGAACCAGTTGGCGATATATATGTTCAGGACTTCGCCGAAGTCCTGGATGATCAGGAAAAATCCGACCTCATCGAGCTTGGGAAACGCTTGGATGATGCCACAAAAGCACAAATTTCCGTTTTGACGGTTGATTCGATGGAAGGATCCGAGATCGAGGAGTACTCGGTCGAGGCTTTGAGAGCATTCAAGCTTGGGGATGCCGAGCTGAACAATGGTGTCCTCATTGTTCTGGCCATGGAAGAACAGAAAATCCGTATTGAAGTGGGGTACGGATTGGAAGGGGCCATTACCGATATAAAATCCGGTCAGATTTTGGACAATGTGGCTATCCCTGCGCTGAAAGAGGGTAAATATGATGTTGCCCTGACGGAAACCTATAAGGCCGTATATAACGATGTCACGAAAGAATACAACTTAGGTGACGAGTTTTTTCAAGATCTCTCCGTTCAGCCAGAGTCAGAAAACTTTCAGCCATCAGGTTTACAGATTTTCCTCATTATCATCGTAGTCATCATCGTATTCATCCTCGATGCCAAGTTCTTTAAAGGATTTTTCCTTCAAACGCTAATCAATATCATTTTGATATTCATCAGTCGCGGAGGCGGCGGTGGCCGTGGAGGCGGCAGCGGCGGTCCACGCGGAGGCGGAGGCGGAAGTTCCGGTGGCGGAGGTGCCAGCAGGGGATGGTAAAGCAGATGGATCAGACCGGGAAACCGGTCTTTTTTTTATGCCTGTTCCCTGTATTTCCGGAAGATCGAGCAACAATGGAAAACCTTTCAGCACATCTATTTTCAGCAGTAAAGAAATAATAAAAATGTTCGGAAAGGCGGGATCACCTTGCGGACGTTTTCATTATTGAAAGGAATGCCGGTTTTTACGATCAAAGGAGAAAGAATCGGCATAGTCCACGATTTATCAATTTCTGAAATGGGTCAGGTAACAGGCTTGGTCGTTCATCAGCAAGCATTGTTCAAAAGAGCTTTTCATTTGAAACTTGACGATATTTCTTCATTCGGTCCAGATGGGATCGTCATCATGCAACTGGATTCAAGCTTAAGGAAAGTGCCGGCGGATTCCATATGCCTATCGAAGGACGAATTATTGGGGCGCATGCTTTTTTCAGAAATGGGCGAAGAATTGGGTTTACTGCAGGATGTATATTTCAGGGAAAAAATGGGCACGATTATAGCGTATGAAACAACGGATGGGTTTTTCTCGGAGTCGACAGTGATAGAATCAAAACAGCCGCCTGCATTAGGGAAGGATACCATCATTGTTTCAGTTTATGAACAGTGAGGTGTCCATTTTGGAAATTAAATGTCCGAATTGCCGCAGTAAAGATGTTGGGAAGATTGGCGTGAATCAATATTATTGTTGGAATTGCTTTATTGAAATGACTCTATCCGAAGGGTTCATTAATACGCACCAAGTCGAGGAAGATGGAAGTTTAAGCTCATTGGACGATTTGTTTGAGGAAAATGACCGCCGCTTCAGTATGTAATTTAACGGAAGAGGTGTTTGCAATGGCTAGACGTTCACGGAATACTCTAATGAATATGGGTTCGGACTTGATGAACTCGAAGATGATCAAACGGAACATGAAGAAAATACGCAAAAGATTAAAGTCATTATTATAGCGGGAATGAGTGTCCTGATAATGAGGGCACTCTTTTTTATGTATGAAAACCTTCCGCCTTTCGAAGAATAAATAAGCGGGAGGTGTTTTTAGTGAGTATTCGTCTAAAGTGGTTCTATCGCCTGGGTTTTTTACTGCTCTTATTTTTCGTTATCTATATTTTTTTGAAACTTAAGCCCATGTGGGGACCTGCCGTTACTGTATGTGTGACGGTACTGCTGCCTTTTTTGATTGGTGCGTTCATCAGTTACTTGCTGCACCCTGTAGTGGAATATTTAAATGAAAAAGGGATGCGGCGCTGGCTTTCGATTACGATCATCTATTTGTTGTTTTTCGGAGGAATCGGCTTTGCTGTGTATAAAGGTATTCCAGTGATGGTCAGCCAGGTACGCGAGCTGTCGGAAAGCGTACCGGAACTGGTTGAGCAGTATCAGGGCAGGATCGATAAGCTCAACCATCAGACGGCGGCCTGGCCGTTCGGAATTCATGAAAGATTCGAAGAAGGTGTCACCCTTTTCGAAAATTGGCTGAAGCGAATACCTGAAAAGGCGATGGAGTATGCCATGAAGATGCTTGATTTCATCCTTCTGATCGCGTTGATTCCATTCATTGCTTTTTATATCCTGAAAGATTTCACAGCCTTAAAAAAAATGGCATGGTATATGACCCCGAAGAAGTGGCGCAAGCAGGGACGGGCATTCGTTCGTGATGTGGATGCGTCGCTTGGCGGCTATATCCGCGGACAAATCATCGTCTGTGTCGTGATCGGGTTGATTTCCTCATTGCTTTTCTGGATAGTCGGGATGCAATATCCGCTTCTATTGGGGGCGATAATCGGAATAACGAATGTCATTCCGTATTTCGGACCGATCATTGGGGCCATTCCCGCAGTGATCATCGCCGCGACAATGTCTGTAAAAATGGTGTTGATCATCGCCTTAATCGTGCTGGTGCTCCAATTTCTCGAGGGGAATATCCTATCGCCGCTCATAGTCGGTAAAAGCCTCCATATGCATCCGCTGTTCATCATGCTTGCATTATTGGCCGGAGGTGAAATAGGCGGGATCATGGGCATGGTCCTTTCGATTCCCATCCTGGCTGTGTTGAAAGTTTTTGTCCTTCATGCCCGCGTTCACTTTAGAAAGAAGCCGCCCCTTATTGACAAATAAAAGTCTTGTGAATATAATCCATTACATAAGATAATTCGTTGAAGGATGAAGTATGCTGAAGTCCATCTAAAAGAGAGGGGTCCCCCAGGCTGAAAGGGACCGCCAGGTGAAGAGCAGCAGAAAGCTAGTCCTGAGAGCAGCTAATACCTGCCGTCACGCCGCGTTAAGGCTTTTATGAAGGTGATGGGCCTAGGATGAATTCCTGCGTCCGTAATCAGGGTGGTACCGCGAGTCAACTCTCGTCCCTGTTTTTGGGATGAGGGTTTTTTGTGTGCTCAAAATTACATAATTTTAAAAGGAGGATATATATATGAAGTATTTAACTGGTGCTCAAATCCGCCAAATGTATTTAGATTTTTTTAGTGAAAAAGGCCATAATATCGAACCAAGTGCGTCATTGGTTCCTCATGAAGATCCATCATTGCTGTGGATCAATTCCGGGGTGGCGACGTTAAAGAAATATTTTGATGGACGGGTGATCCCTGAAAATCCAAGGATTACAAATGCTCAAAAGGCCATCCGTACTAACGATATTGAAAACGTGGGGAAAACGGCACGGCATCATACGTTTTTCGAAATGCTCGGAAACTTCTCCATTGGTGAATATTTCAAAGAAGAAGCCATTACATGGGCATGGGAATTTTTGACGGATGAAAAATGGATTGGGTTCGACAAAGATAAATTGGCTGTGACGATCCATCCTGAAGATGATGAAGCATTCGAACTCTGGAATAAGAAAATCGGTGTTCCTGCTGAAAGGATCATTCGCCTGGAAGAAAACTTCTGGGATATCGGTGAGGGTCCAAGCGGCCCGAATACAGAGATTTTCTATGACCGCGGACCAGCATATGGTGATGATCCGAATGATCCGGAACTATATCCAGGAGGGGAAAATGAACGGCATCTGGAAGTTTGGAACCTTGTGTTTTCTCAATTCAACCACAATCCTGACGGTTCTTACACACCGCTTCCAAAGAAAAATATCGATACAGGCATGGGCCTTGAACGTATGGCTTCCGTCGTTCAAGATGTGGCGACGAACTATGATACAGATTTATTCATGCCAATCATCCGGGCAGTCGAAGAGATTTCCGATGTGAAGTATGGTATCGATTCAGAAAAGGATGTTGCATTCAAGGTCATTGCCGACCATATTCGTACGGTAGCCTTTGCAGTAGGTGACGGTGCTCTTCCATCCAACGAAGGCCGCGGTTATGTATTGCGCCGTTTACTCCGCAGAGCGGTTCGATATGCTAAGCAAATCAACATCAATCGACCATTCATGTTCGAGCTTGTGACTGTCGTCGGTGAAATCATGAAAGACTTCTACCCTGAAGTCCTCAAGAATAAGGAGTTCATTGCAAAAGTAATCAAAAATGAAGAGGAACGCTTCCATGAAACTCTAAATGATGGTCTGTCCATCCTTTCTGAGGTCATTAAAAAGGAAAAGGGAAAAGGCGGCACGACCATTCCGGGCAGTGATGCATTCCGTTTATATGACACATATGGTTTCCCGATTGAATTAACGGAAGAATATGCAGAAGAAGAAGGCATGACGGTCGATCAAGCTGGATTTGAAAAAGAGATGGATGCACAGCGTGAACGTGCCCGTTCCGCACGACAAGATGTTGATTCCATGCAAATCCAGGGCGGGGTATTGGGTGATATTAAAGTAGAAAGTGAATTTGTCGGCTATGATCAAGTTGCTGTCGAAGCCAAAGTTGCTGCCATCATAAAAAATGGCGAGCTTGTAACGGAGGCACAAGAAGGTGAAGAAGTTCAAGTGATCCTGAACAAGACTCCTTTCTACGCGGAAAGCGGCGGACAAATAGCTGATATAGGAACGATGGCCAGTGAATCCGTGAAGGTTGATGTCCAGGATGTCCAAAAAGCTCCTAATGGCCAAAATCTGCACCGTGTAACAGTAATTGCAGGCACATTAATATCAGATTCCGATATCGTTGCTACAGTCAATCAAGAAAATCGCATCCATATCACGAAAAACCATACAGCGACGCATCTTCTGCATCAGGCGTTGAAAGATGTTCTTGGTACACATGTCAACCAAGCTGGTTCACTCGTACAGGCTGAGCGCCTACGCTTCGATTTCTCTCATTTTGGCCAGATCACGGCGGAAGAGATTGAACAGATCGAAACGATTGTAAATGAAAAGATTTGGCAAAGCTTGCAAGTGAATACGGATTATAAAAACATCGAAGAAGCAAAGGCGATGGGCGCAATGGCCTTGTTCGGCGAAAAATATGGCAAGATTGTCCGTGTCGTTCAAATAGGCGATTACAGTCTTGAACTATGCGGAGGGGTCCACGTTCCGAATACAGCGGTGATCGGCTTGTTCAAGATCGTTTCCGAAAGCGGAATCGGTGCAGGGACTCGCCGTATAGAAGCGGTAACGGGTGCCGGGGCATACAAATTGATGACGGATCAAATCGGTGTCTTGAAAGATGCGGCTGCTAAATTGAAAACGAATTTGAAAGATGTGCCTTCAAGAATCGAAACGGTTCTAGCTGAAGTGAAGGATCTTCATCGTGAAAATGAAAGCTTGACTGCAAAATTAAGCAATATTGAAGCTGGCAGCCTTGTTTCTAACGTAAAAGAAATTAATGGTGTACAAGTATTGGTGGCAAAGGTTCAAGCTACAGACATGAATAATTTACGTGCGATGGCTGATGATTTGAAACAAAAACTTGATTCTGTCATTATCGTATTAGGTTCCGCCCAAGGTGATAAAGTCAATTTGATTGCCGGAGTTACGAAGGATTATATCGAACGCGGTTTCCATGCAGGTAAATTAATCAAGGAAGTCGCATCTCGTTGCGGTGGCGGCGGCGGCGGACGCCCAGATATGGCACAAGCAGGTGGAAAAGACCCAGAAAAATTGGATTCTGCACTTAATTTTGTTGAAGAATGGGTCTTAACGATTTCATAATCAATGAAAAGTGTTGTACAATGAAGATAATAATGGATTCTGGACGCTGAGGAGAGGTGCATGATAATGAGTTCCTTTGATAAAACGATGAAATTTAATTTTCCCGAAGAACCATTCGAAAGAGATGTACAGGAAGTATTGTCTCAAGTTTATGTTGCACTTCAGGAAAAAGGGTATAACCCGATTAACCAGATTGTCGGTTATCTATTATCTGGTGACCCGGCTTACATCCCTCGCCATATGGATGCTCGAAACATTATTCGCAAGCTTGAACGCGATGAGATCATCGAAGAATTGGTTAAATCGTATCTTAAGAACCATCGAGAGGAATACTAATGCGCACAATGGGACTTGATTTAGGTTCAAAAACCATCGGCGTTGCCGTGAGTGACGCGATGGGCTGGACTGCACAAGGATTGGAAACAATCAAAATTAACGAAGCTGGAAATGACTTCGGCTTTAAACGTCTCAATGAAATAATAAAAGAACATGAAGTTTCTAAAATTGTCCTCGGTTTACCCAAAAATATGAACGGAACCGTTGGACCGCGCGGTGAGATCAGCCAAGATTTCGCCAAGCGTTTAGAAAACAAATTCAAGCTGCCGGTGTTTCTCTGGGATGAACGGTTGACAACTATGGCAGCTGAACGTGTTCTTCTTGAGGCGGACGTGAGCCGAAGCAAACGCAAGAAAGTCATTGATAAAATGGCAGCTGTCATGATTCTACAAGGTTTCTTGGACAGACAAACAAATTCAATATGAGGTGAATACAAATGGAACACGGTGAAAACAACATTACAGTAGTAGATGAAAACGGAAATGAGCAGCTTTGCGAAATCCTTTTCACATTCGACTCAGATAAATTCAACAAATCTTATGTACTTTACTATCCGATGTCTGCAGAAGATGAAGAGGAAGAAATTGAAATCCACGCTTCATCATTCGTACCAAGCGAAGATAATAAAGATGGTGAACTTACTCCGATCGAAACAGAAGAAGAATGGGATCTTGTCGAAGAAATGTTAAATACATTCCTTGACCAAGAAGAAGCGGAAGAATAAGATTAGAAAAAAACCGGCCCCTAAAGGTCGGTTTTTTTTTGATAATTGATTGAACGGGGGGAAGGGACTCCTGAGGGAAAGCGAGTGCCTGGAGAGAAAACCGGCCTCCATAATAACGGTCGGTTTTTTCCTTATCTTTTCTTTGCGAATAAAAGTATAAATGTAGCGAGTGGACCCAAAAATAAGGATAGCAAGAACCAATTCAACGCCGTTCTATTTTTACCTTGAGCAAGTCCGGCGTTTATGAGTGCCAATGTCCCCCAACCTACAAAATAAGAATTATCCAACTCCTTCACACCTTTCTTCATCTTAAATTAATACTGCCTTCCCCACATGAATATTCCTGTCATTGCCTGAGATGCGTAACGCATGCAGGAAATAAATGGGCGTGCTTTTTTTTAACTGAAGCAATAAGATATCACTATTTTCCTATTAAATAACACCTGTATATTGACAAAACTAGTGCATTTTTGCCATAAATAGAGTATTGATGTATGTAGTTTTGCAAAAAACATGTAATTATTTGTTGATTTTAGTATAATGTTCGAAGCAAAGATTAATTAGAGAAAGCATCATCTAGAAACCATTCTGTAGTTGGTGTGAGTTTGCAGGGGGAATGAAAATGGATGAAAAAGATAAAAATTTATCTAAAAAGGAACATATCCGAATGAAATTGTTAGAACAGCAAGGAGAAGCCAAGCTGGTTCGTAAAATCATCATGATTACGGTAGCTTCGCTCATTTTATTAATTGGGGTAGTTGGTCTTGTGGGCTTTTTATATATCAACTCAGCCATGAAGCCAGTCGATCCAGATGATGACACCATCAAGAAAGTGAAAATCCCAATCGGTTCTTCCGTTAACGGGATTTCAACGTTGCTTGAAGAGCAGGGAATAATCAAGGACGCACGTGTATTCAAATATTATATTAAATTCCGCAATGAATCCGGTTTTCAGGCAGGAGAGTATAAATTATCACCATCCATGCCCATTGAAGATATTGTAACAAGCATCAAAACCGGCAAACTCATGAAGGAAGCTGCCATGAAGATAACGATTCCTGAAGGAAAGCAGCTTATCCAAATTGCCGATATCATCGCAGTTAAGACGGGTGAAGATCCGAAAAAGGTCTTTAAGAAATTGAATGATGAGAAATTTGTAAATTCCATGCAAGAGAAATTTCCGCAGCTCTTGACCTCGGAAATTGAAAATGAAAAGGTTTTATATCCGCTTGAAGGGTACCTTTTCCCAGCTACGTATGACTTTTATGAGGAAAAGCCGACCCTGGAATCGATCGTCATCGAGATGCTGAAGAAAACGGAAGAGACATTGCAGGCTTATGAGAGTCAAATGGACAAGAACGATTATTCCGTACACCAGATGCTGACCTTCGCTTCACTTGTTGAAGAAGAGGCAACGGCACAAGTCGATCGCGGAAAGATAGCTTCCGTCTTTTACAATCGTATTGAGGAAGATATGCCACTTCAAACCGATCCGACCGTTTTGTATGCGAAGGGTTCACATAAGAACAGGGTGTTTTATAAAGACCTTGAGGTGAAATCCCCTTATAATACGTATAAGAACAAGGGGCTGCCGCCAGGACCGATTGCCAATGCCGGAACGACATCGATCGATGCGGTACTGAAACCTGAGAAAACGGATTATCTGTACTTTTTGGCAACACCTGAAGGGGAAGTCCTTTACTCCAAGACCTTGGATGATCACAATGACAAAAAGGCAGAGCATATTTCCAATAAATAAATAAAAAAATGCTAGGAGACTGAGGGGGGAGGGATATTACTTTCCCCTTGTTTTTATGATAGAATAGTACAAGTGAATTTTTGATCCGATTCTTATCGGTGACGTAACTCGGCGAATGCCGGGTTTTATTTTGAAAGATAAGGAAATGTAGATCGTCAAGCATACTTGTTTCAGCTCCTTGTGAAGGAATTGTCCAATCAATTTTTTCATGTTACTGACCAAGCGCTTTTGTTTTCCTTATAATTGGAGGAAACGTTTTGAACGGAAAAATAGAACAATATCTTCATTCCTTAATTCCGGAGCGTACGGGTTTACTTAAGGAGTTGGAAGATTTTGCGATGGAAAATAATGTGCCGATCATGGAGCCCGAAGGCATTGAGGTGCTGCTTCAGATTTTAAGGCTTCATCAGCCAAAGGCGATATTGGAAGTAGGTTCGGCGATTGGCTACTCGGCCATAAGGATGGCCGAAACCCTTCCGGACGCTCGAATCGTCACACTTGAACGGAATGAAGCCCGTATTGAGCAGGCAAGGGCTAACTTCAAGAAGGCTGGACTGTCGGAAAGGATTACCCTCATTGAAGGGGATGCCCTTGAAGCCGGGCCGAAAGTGATGGAACATGGTCCGTTTGATATCATCTTCGTTGATGCAGCTAAAGGGCAGTACAAGCGATTCTTTGAACTGTTTGAACCATTCCTTGCCGGTGCTGGGGTTATCATTACAGATAATGTTTTATTCAAAGGCCTGGTTGCCGAAAACATTGAAGAAATGGAAATGACGAGAAGAAAGCGGGCTCTCATCAAAAAAATCAGAGACTTTAACATCTGGTTACATGACCATCCAAATTTCGATACGGTGATTTTGCCGATTGGTGATGGTGTGGCCATTAGTAAACATAGAGGTGACAAAAATGAAAAAGCCTGAATTACTCGTGACTCCGACAAGTGTCGATCATATTAGAGAACTCATCGATGCTGGCGCTGACGCCTTTATCATTGGCGAACAACGTTATGCGCTTAGGCTGGCAGGGGAGTTCAAACGTGAAGAGGTAGAGAAGGCGATTGAGCTTGCACATGCCGCGGGAAAGAAGGTATACGTATCCATGAACGCCATTTTTCATAATGAAAAAGTGGATGAGCTTGAAGGGTATGTCACTTTCCTTAAGCAGGCTGGTGCCGACCGGATCATATTCGGTGATCCCGCAGTCTTAATGGCTGTCCGTGCCGTGGCGCCTGATATGCCCCTGCACTGGAATACAGAGATGACGGTAACGAACTGGTACACATGTAATTATTGGGGGAAACGCGGTGCTGTCCGTGCTGTGGCTGCCCGTGAGATAAGTCTGGATGAGATTGTGGAAATGAAGGAAAATGCCGAAGTGGAGATTGAAGTGCAAGTGCACGGCATGACATGCATGTTCCAATCGAAGCGTACTCTCCTAGGTAATTACTTTGAATACCAAGGCAAGGCATTGGAAGTGGAAAATCGGAAGGAACATAGAAATATGTTCTTGCATGATAAGGAACGTGAAAATAAATACCCGATTTATGAAGATGAAAATGGTACACACATCATGAGTCCGAATGATATGTGCATGATCGATGAACTTCAGGAATTGATTGAAGCGGACATTGATTCGCTGAAAATCGAAGGGGTATTGCAAACACCGGAATATATCGTGGACATGACAAAGTTATATCGGGAAGCGATTGACGTATGTGCTGAAGACCCTGACCGGTATGATGACATGAAATCGGACTTTTTTGAAAAAGTCAAAGCGGCTCAGCCGGATAGCCGTGAGTTGGATACCGGGTTCTTCTTTAAAGAATCGGTTTATTAAAGAAAAGGGTAAGAGAAAGAGGAGGAATAGCCTTGAATGCTATTGCTGATAAAATTTCCAAGATCGTTGATGGAAAGAGAGTCATTGTAAAAAAACCGGAATTGCTGGCTCCGGCCGGCAACCTGGAAAAATTAAAAATTGCCGTCCATTACGGCGCGGATGCCGTGTTCATTGGCGGTCAGGAATATGGCCTCCGTTCCAATGCAGGCAACTTCACGTTTGAGGAAATGAAGGAAGGCGTCGAATTCGCTAAAAAGTATGGTGCCAAAGTATATGTAACCACAAATATCTTCGCCCATAATGAAAATATCGATGGACTGGACGAATACCTGGAAGGTCTTCAGGAGGCTGGGGTTCATGGTATCATCGTCGCCGATCCATTAATCATCGAAACCTGTAAAAGGGTCGCTCCGAACGTCGAGATCCATTTAAGCACACAGCAATCGCTATCGAACTGGAAGGCTGTTCAGTATTGGAAAGAGGAAGGCTTGGAGCGGGTTGTTTTGGCCCGTGAGACAAGTGCTGATGAAATCCGTGAAATGAAAGAGAAGGTCGATATCGAAATCGAGGCTTTCGTTCACGGGGCCATGTGCATTGCCTATTCTGGACGCTGCACCCTTTCGAACCATATGACGGCGCGTGATTCGAACCGCGGAGGCTGCTGTCAGTCTTGCCGCTGGGATTATGATTTATATGAATTGGATCAAGACGGGGAAAAGGCTTTATTCGATAAAGAAGATGCTCCATTCGCAATGAGTCCAAAAGACTTGAAGCTGATTGAATCCTTGCCAGGCATGATTGAAATTGGCATAGACAGCTTGAAAGTCGAAGGAAGAATGAAGTCCATCCATTATATCGCTACAGTTGTCAGCGTCTATCGGAAAGTGATTGATGCGTATTGTGCCGATCCGGACAATTTCAAGATTAAACAGGAATGGCTGGAAGAGCTTGATAAGTGTGCGAACCGTGAGACGGCATCATCGTTCATGGAAGGGGAAATTCCTGGGTATAAACAGCAAATGTTCGGGAATCATACCGTAAAGACTCGCTTCGACTTCGCAGGATTGGTGCTTGCTTACGACGAGGAAACTAAAATCGTCACCATGCAGCAACGTAACTTCTTCAAGCCTGGGGATGAAGTGGAGTTTTTTGGACCGGAAATCGAAAACTTCACTCAAAAAATCGGTACGATCTGGGATGAGTCAGGTAAGGAGCTGGAGGCAGCCCGCCATCCGCTTCAAATTGTCCGCATTCAAGTAGATAATAGAGTTTATGTGAACAATATGATGCGGAAGGGGAATTGACATGACAAGAAAGAAACCAGTGGTCATCGGAGTTACAGGAGGGTCGGGATCAGGTAAAACAAGTGTTACCCGTTCCATTTTTGAATTCTTTCAAGGACATTCCATCTTGATGATCGAACAAGATTATTACTATAAAGATCAAAGTCATCTGCCTTTTGAAGAGCGCTTGAAAACGAACTATGATCATCCGCTTGCATTCGATAATGATTTGCTAATTGATCACCTTAACGCATTGCTGCGCTATGAAACGATAGAAAAACCCGTATATGATTATTCGATCCATACGCGTTCCGAAGAAGTCATCACAGTTGAGCCCCAGGATGTGATCATCCTTGAAGGGATTCTTGTGCTGGAGGATGAGCGCCTCCGGGACCTGATGGATATGAAGCTATATGTTGATACGGACGCAGACTTGCGAATCCTTCGTCGGATGACCCGTGATATTAAAGAACGAGGCCGTTCCATAGATTCCGTCATCGAACAATACATCAGTGTAGTCCGTCCGATGCATAATCAATTCATTGAACCGACGAAGCGGTATGCGGACATCATCATTCCAGAAGGCGGTCAGAACCATGTGGCGATTGACCTTATGGTGACGAAAATTCAAACAATCCTTGAACAAAAGTCTTTTTTGTAATAACATAGCATAAATAATGATAGGTGCCATTTTCCGCCGTTTATTTAAATAATCCCATTTATTTGTTGGGAAAGACTGGACAAATGTTGGAAAACGCAATACTCTATTCTTGATACAGAACGAACCGGCTGCACATCGCAGTCGGTTTATATACTAAGGAACGAATTGTTTCTTAGTATCGTAGCGTGTACTTTTTAAGTCGCGCAATTATATATTTTGACCCGATTTCAGGGTTAAGCACTATATAGTACATAAACTTGTCACAGCGAATGCTTGCTGTAAAGAATTTGAAGGAGTGAAGGGTTTTGGCAATTGAAAAAGAATATCCAATGACTAAAGAAGGTAAGTTGAAGCTTGAACAGGAACTGGAACAGTTAAAAACGGTTAAACGTAAAGAAGTGGTGGAAAGAATCAAAATCGCCCGCAGTTTTGGGGACCTTTCCGAGAATTCAGAGTACGATTCCGCGAAAGAAGAGCAGGCTTTCGTTGAAGGACGCATTACAACAATCGAAAACATGATCCGTAATGCAAAAATCATTGAAGGCAATGATACGAATACAGATACAGTTTCGCTTGGAAAATCGGTAACATTCGTGGAACTTCCAAATGGTGACGAAGAAACGTATTCCATCGTAGGAAGCGTTGAAGCGGATCCATTCGAAGGGAAAATCTCCAATGATTCACCAATCGCGAAAAGCCTGATCGGGAAAAGGGTCGGGGACAAGGTATCGATCATGACACCTGGCGGCGAAATGAGCGTCAAGATTGTTTCCATCAGCTAATTAAATGCAAAAGAGGATGTCCAGGGGGACATCCTCTTTTTTATCCGAAAAAGGCCGCGTTAAATTTGTTCATAATTGTTTAAAAATTCGCACCTCGTCAACAATGGTTACGAGGTGTATTTTATGAAAAAGAAACGAATGAGGTTGCTGGCTCTTTTTTTGACCACTTTTATGCTGATGCTCATAGGTAGGCTTGCCTACATTCAACTTGTATCGACAGAATCTTTTTCAAAGCATGATGTGAACCTGTTAGAAGCAAGCGTGAATCAGCGTTCACAGATATTAAAGATCGATGATGGACGCGGAAAGTTTTATGACAGAAATGGGGAACCGCTTGCACATGAAGAAATCCCAACGCTCGTCCTATTTCCATTTTTAAAAAAAATGACATGGCCGATAGATGAAGTGGCCTCGATAATAGGTAAATCGGAAGCGGAGTTAAAACGGGCGATAGAACAAGCGGACGAACCATTCGTCTTTGGCGGGGATGATCCGATCGAGTTGACGTCCAGCCAATCGAAGGCCATTAATGAATTGAAGATTCCCGGGGTCTTTGCCGTGAACGAGAAATTATATCATGCTCAAACCCCTGCAGCACAATTGATCGGAACGACGAATATATCTGATGCGGAAAAGAAAAAACGTTATCCGGACATGAATTTATCCCCTGAAACGAAAATAGGCAATACGGGGCTGCAAAGGACCTTCGATGAGTTCTTGCTTTCCGCGGGTGAATCAAAGCTCGTTTTTCACGTGGACGCCAGCGGTGGCCCAATGTTCGGTGTCGATGTTAAATATGTGGAACCTGCGAACCCGCTTTACCCGGTGAAGGTCGTGACGACGATCGATAAAGAAATTCAGGAGAAAGCGGAGAAGCTCGTCGATGAACGCGGGATAAAAAAAGGCGGACTCGTACTGATCGATATTGAAAAAAGTGAAATTGTCGCCATGGTATCACGTCCGGCGCTTAATATAAAAGATCCGAATGGCGAAGGGGCCGTCAATATGATGTTGACTCAAAAAACGCCGGGTTCCGTCTTTAAAACGGTTACGGCAGCAGCCGCCATCGATTATGAAGCGGCTAGCCCCACCCGGACATTTAATTGTAATTTGACGATAGACGGCAAAACGGATAAACAGAGGGAACTGGGCATGCTTAATTTTGAAAAGAGCTTTGCCCAAAGCTGCAACAGGACGTTTGCCGAGCTGTCACAGGAAATAGCTGAAAAGGACCCGGATTTTTTGGATAAATACGCAAAAATGTTAGGGCTGGTTGGTGAAACTGGCTGGCAAGGGGATGTCTATCACACCGAAGTTACTCAATTGCATCATGAACAAGACGGGAAGGTCTGGCATGATGATGATTTAAAAAAAGATCCGAAAATGATTGCCAAAACAGCAATTGGCCAGCAGGATGTCCAAACGACACCATTAGCGATAGCGAATATGATGGCAACGATTGCCCGCGGCGGCAAGAAGGAACAGGTCAAAGCCGTTTCCAGGGTCGAATTTAACAATAGTACCACCGTAGTCGACTTTCCCAATCAAAGCATGGACGGGGAGACATTGTCTCCTTATACAACGATGAAGATGCAGCATCTTCTTAGGAAGGTCGTGACGGAAGAGAAAGGGACGGGCGCTTTCTTGAGAGATTTGCCTGTTGATGTCGCTGGAAAATCCGGAACGGCTCAGACCAATATCGAAAAAGGGCAGCTCAATAAATGGTTTGCGGGCTACTTTCCATATAAAAATCCCAAATATGCTCTTGTTACCGTAAGTTTTGAAACGAAGGAAAACAGTTCCAGCATGACACCTCTTTTTTCAGATATTGTAAAAGTCCTGTACTCCAAGGACCAGGACAATGACGAGAATTGACGAAAAGTGTAGGAAACCCTTCCCTTCTATCTCTGGCTAAATCATGTTAAAATGAGGCAGTAAGAAATGGTAAGGGAGGAATGGACCTTGGGCTCACGTTTTAATCAGAGAGATCAAAAAAGGAAAGTAAATAAAATATATAATATTGCAATCACCATCGTTTCCATATTAATCGTCATTGTCGCGGTCACGATTTTCTTAAGTGATGATGGCACCGAATCAAAAAAAGCCACGACTGAACCAAAGCAAATCGCCGAGACAAATAAGGGGAAAGAAGTGGACAAACCTGCTGGCAAAGAGGAAGAAACGGATTCAGAGAAGGAAGACGCAGTAGGGGATAGTGAAGCAACGGAAGAAGATGCTGAGAAAGAAGATAGTAAAGCAGCAGAGGAAGATGGAGAAGAGCAGGCTGAAGATGATGCAGATTCAGAAAAAGCAGGAGATGCCGAACTTGTGGAAGTGGAAGGCAGCGGCGATGGCAATGTTGCGGCTACCTATACAAGTGAGGGCTGGAAACCAGTTGGAACTGAGCAATCCGGAGAGCACACTACAAGCTTTGAAAAGGGCTCGGTCGATTGGAATGAAATGAGTAAAGCCATAGCGAGTGGGGCTGGAATCGATGAAGGCAGCATGAAGCTATGGTGGCTGCAAAACGGCGGTTCGCCCACCACGGCAATCGGTACCGTTTCTGAAGGGGATAATCCGAAAACCTTCCGCGTTTATATTGAATGGGTGGATGGATCAGGTTGGAAACCTGCAAAAGTCGAAGAGCTGAAGACAAACGATAAAAGGTAATGACGAAAAACCCCCGAAAGCAATTCCGCTTTTCGGGGGTTTTTTCATGTTGATCACTTTTTTGCTTTAAAGTGGACGACTGCACTATAAAAACGTCTGCCTTCTTCACTTACATACATTTGGTGTGACACGGATTCCACCTGAAGCATGATCGCTTTATTGATTTCAATTTGTGATTGAATTTTTTCTTCAAGGTTCTTAATGTTTTCTGCCTCGAAAAATTCTATTTTATCTTCGAATAAGTTTAAGTCGAGTTGAAAACTCATGACTATTCCCCCCAACATTCAGATACTGTTAGTTTAACACCATTTTGGCTGAATCTGAACCTAATGAATTTGCCTAAAAACAAGAACGGTTTCAGTGTTTATTTCATATTATGCTTATAGGTTTTATTATCTTATCATAAAAGGTGATTAAAAATGGGCAGAGAATTTATCGATTTATTTGAAGAATGGTCGAAATCGTATGATGATACGGTTGGTGGACACGATATTGAGTATCAAGAGGTTTTTAAACATTATGACAGCATATTGGACAGCGTCGCGGATCGGGCTCATGGTCATGTGCTGGAGTTCGGGGTAGGTACCGGGAATTTGACGGAAAGGCTTTTGAATAAAGGCTTAAAGGTATCGGGAATAGAACCTTCACCCGCGATGAGGGAAATAGCGGTAAGCAAACTGCGCGGAAAAACGGAAATCGAAGATGGTGATTTTATCGATTTTCCGAAGCCGGTACAGGTGGATTCGATCGTGAGTACGTACGCGTTTCATCATTTAACCGATGAAGAAAAAGAAAAAGCGATAGTCAGCTATGGAAAGTTACTGAATACTGGTGGTAAAATAGTGTTTGCGGATACGATGTATCAATCAAGGGAAGCGCATGAACGGGCGATTCAAGATGCAAGGCAGGCAGGCTTTCATAATTTGGCGAACGATTTGCAAACGGAATATTATACTACGATTCCTTTTTTGGAAAAAGTGCTTGAAGAAAATGGATATAATGTGAACTTCGAGCGATGCAATCAATTTGTCTGGATTATGGAGGCGGAAAAATTATAGGAAGAGGTTTTTACTAATGAAAGTAGCCATAATCGGAGCAATGGAAGAAGAAGTTACGATTTTACGTGATAAATTGGAAGGTTTGGAGCAGGTGACCATTGCCGGTTCCGAGTTCAATACAGGGACATTGGATGGTGTCGAGGTCATTTTGCTTAAATCGGGAATCGGTAAAGTGAATGCGGCAATGTCCACTGCAATCCTGTTAGAAAAATTCAAACCGGATGCTGTCATCAATACTGGCTCAGCCGGAGGTTATCACCCAGCACTTAATGTAGGGGATGTGGTCATATCGACGGAAGTACGGCACCATGATGTCGATGTGACGATTTTTGGATATGAGTACGGTCAAGTCCCTCAGCTGCCGGCAGCTTTCATCCCGGATGAAAAGCTTTTCGCAATTGCAGAAGAGGCAGCAAAAGAAATTGAGGATATACAAGTGGCGAAAGGGTTGATCGTGACGGGGGATTCTTTCATGAATGATCCTGTCAGGGTTGAATTCGTCAGAGGGAAATTCTCTGATTTATTCGCGGTGGAAATGGAAGCGGCAGCCATTGCACAAGTAGCCTTCCAATTCAAAACACCGTTTGTCATCATTCGGTCCCTTTCGGATATCGCAGGTAAGGAGTCGAATATTTCCTTTGATAAATTCCTGGAAACTGCGGCTCTTCATTCAGCGGCACTGATTTTGAAAATGGTTGAAAAAATGAAATGAATGGTAAGTGATCAGTGGAAGCCTTTCTGCTGATCATTCTTTATTGCATAATTCTTATTAAATTGGTAGGATAACTATGAAAGGATGTCCGAATATGAAAGTCTTTCAAGATATTCATGAGTTGATAGGGGAAACGCCGATGATGGAAATCACCCATTTCCCGCTTCCAGATGAAGTCCGTATCTTTGCCAAACTGGAATACTTTAATCCGGGAGGCAGTGTGAAGGATCGGCTTGGTCAAGAACTGTTAGCCCAAGCGTTACAGACAGGGAAGGTGAAAAAGGGCGGGACGATCATCGAACCGACTGCCGGAAATACTGGAATTGGCTTGGCGTTGGCTGCTATAAACAGTGGAGTGGACGTGATATTTTGTGTTCCGGAGAAATTCAGTGCCGAAAAACAGGAATTGATGCGTGCCCTTGGAGCGAATGTGATCCAGACCCCGACAGAGGAAGGGATGACAGGAGCTATCGCCAAGGCTAAGGCCCTGCTGGATGAAATTCCAGGATCTTATTGTCCCCAGCAGTTCGCCAACCCAGCCAATCCTGATGCCTATTATAAAACGCTGGGACCTGAGATATGGGAACAGATGGGAGGCGATGTGGATGTGTTTGTTGCCGGTGCAGGGACGGGCGGGACATTCATGGGAACATCGCGATATATAAAAGAAAAGAACGCTGCTGTCAAAACGGTCATTGTCGAACCGGAAGGATCGATTTTAAACGGGGGCAAAGCTGGACCCCATAAAACAGAGGGGATCGGGATGGAATTTTTACCTGCCTATATGGATGAAACGTATTTTGATCAAATCCATACAATAAGCGATCGTGATGCTTTCCATATGGTAAAGGAATTGGCGATTAAAGAAGGCCTTCTAGTCGGAAGTTCTTCCGGTGCGGCATTTGCTGCAGCCATGAAAGAAGCATCCAAGGCTTCCCGGGGGACGAATATCGTCGTCATATTTCCGGATTCCAGTGAACGATACTTAAGCAAAAAAATTTATCAGGGAGGTATATAAAATGAGAAAAAAAACACAATTGATCCATGGAGGCATTTTTGGTGATGAAAAAACAGGAGCGGTTTCGGTGCCGATTTATCAAGTGAGCACCTATAAACAGGATGGGCCGGGGAATCATCGGGGATATGAATATTCCCGTACGGGCAATCCAACCCGCCATGCCCTTGAAGAGTTGATCAAGGATCTCGAAGAAGGAACAAGAGGTTTCGCCTTCGGATCTGGAATGGCAGCGATGACCGCGGTTATGATGCTGTTCAGTCAAGGTGATCATGTATTGATGACCGATGACGTCTATGGAGGGTCTTTCCGGGTCATCACCAAAGTGCTTAACCGCTTCGGGGTGGAAGCTACGTTCATCAATACGAGTGACATACACACGATCGAAAAAGAGATAAGGGACAATACGAAGGCATTGTTCATTGAAACCCCGACGAATCCATTATTGAAAATCACCGATCTGGAAGAAGTATCAAAAATAGCTAAAGAAAACGGCATCCTCACCATTGTGGATAATACCTTCAGTACGCCATACTGGCAAAATCCGCTTACACTTGGAGCCGATATCGTGCTTCATAGCGCTACGAAGTACCTGGGGGGACACAGCGATGTTGTAGCGGGTCTTGTCGTTGTGAATGATGAAAAACTAGGGAATGACCTTCATTTCATCCAAAACTCTACAGGAGGCGTGCTAGGGCCCCAGGATTCGTGGCTGCTGATGCGAGGCATTAAAACGCTGGGAATCAGGATGGAAGAACATGAAAAAAACACTTCTGAAATCGTCCGTTTCCTTTCCGGGCATGAAGGTGTTTCCAAAATCTATTATCCAGGTCTTGAAAACCACCCCAATCATGAAATTGCCAAAAAACAATCGCGTGGATTCGGTGGAATGGTTTCATTTGATGTCGGCAGCGCCGAAAAAGCCGAGTCCGTTTTGAATAAAGTGAGATTCTTTACACTTGCGGAAAGTCTGGGGGCGGTGGAGAGCTTAATTTCCATCCCTGCCTTGATGACACATGCCTCCATTCCGGCTGAGCGCCGTGCAGAGCTTGGAATAACCGATGGGTTGATTCGCATTTCAGTTGGTCTGGAAGACGTAGAAGACTTATTGGAAGACCTGGAACAAGCTCTGCAAGGATAATCGGGGAGGGGCCTCTTCAAAGCTGGCTGCCATTATTTACACCCTGTCATTTGGAATAAATATGGTAGAATGAGATATCAATATCTTATTAGCTTGAAAGAAGGTGGAATGGCATGAAAAACCGCAATAAACAAACGGCGGCAATGCTGCAATCGAAAATGGTCGATTTTAAACAATTTGCGATCACTTTGTTATGTGTGGGTTCGTTCTTCTATTTAGGAACCATCCTTCCCACCGGCGACAAGGCGATGATAGACACATATGTCTATATGGGAGCGACAATAATGTTCCTGGGCATATCCATAGTATTTTTCCGATTATCTAAAAAATATAAAAAGATCTTGGCCGAAATGGATGACCAGGACTCTTTACAACAATAGAAGCAAACCTGATTCTTTAAAAGAGTCAGGTTTTTTTGTTATTCCGACGTTGTTGCCCTCATAAGGGCAGATTTATCATACTACTTGCCTCATTTAAGGTGATGATTGCTCTTGAAAATGGGTAAAAAGATAGAAATTTCAAAAAAATAGGCAAAAGCCGTTTACAAATATCTGATTTGTGGATATACTTACCAAGTAATAAAAAATATTCCAAAGGAGGTCGAAGAAAATGACATTGTATCTATATGGAGTCGTCACTATTAGCCGGTCCGTTCCAAATGACAATCACATACCATTCGACCTGTGCCAAGCGGAATATTTCTAAAGCAATTTGGCTTTATTAATCATTCAGACATAGCGGCCGCAGGGAGAAGTGTTTTATCCTGCGGCCTTTTTATATTTTCAAAAAAATCCCGCAGGAGGACGTATCTTTCTGCGGCCTTTTTATGCCTTTTTGTTGGGCCGCTCCCTTAAAGGAGGTGATATCATGACACTGAATATGCTTTTTTTCACAATCACGATTAAAATGAAAAAAATGACTGCCGAGGAATGTTTGCAACAGGAGAGAATCCACAAGATTCGAGAAGAACATCTAGATAAAGCGATGAAGCATCGCCCTTTTTTCTAAAAAATATACGAGGTTGGTATCCCGTTTCATAAAAATAAATGCAAGAAAGGTGGAGGTTAATATGGTGAAAAACTTGTTATACGTAAAAGGAGAGAAGCGTTGCTATTGGCAGGAGAAGGATACCGGCTAACGGATTTGCCGGTGAATTGCCAGCATTCATGGTCTGTATGTTTATATAGCGGAAAATGCCGATGGAACATGAAAATTTGAAGGTATGTTGATTAATGCCCATGACGCTGTTTAACTCGGAAATGCAACGTTAGCAATGAATATGTAAATGGAAAACTCGGCACTCGGGCCGAGTTTTTTTCTTTGCCTGAGTCAGCAGCACGGACCAGATCCTCCATAACCAAATCCCGGCAACCACCAAAACCCGAAAATGAGCAATAAAATCAAGAGGACAATGAAAAGGCCATAACCAAAACCGTAACCGGACCCTGCATAACAAGGAGCCGGATAACCATAGTTCCATCCGTATGGTCCATAGTTATACCCCATACTAAAAACCCCCTTTCTCAAAAAATTCCCTATCATTATATGAACAATTGCCTTCGTTCGTTTGGAAATTCATTCAAGCTGGTTTGAACATTTTACACTTTCATGATTTCTTTTAGTGAGACAGACACGAACAAGCCCACTGTTGCATAGGTATGAATAGGGAAGCCAAAGAAACGGGGGATGAAACCAATGCCCGGAATACTTACAGTTGTCGGTTATATTATCAAAGAATTTTACTTATTCGTTTCCTATGTGAAAAACAACGCTTTTCCCCAGCCCTTGTCCTCTCAGGATGAAAAGAAATATCTGAAGCTTATGAGTGAGGGAGACGGTGATGCCCGTAACATCCTGATCGAGCATAATCTCAGGCTTGTTGCCCATATCGTCAAGAAATTCGAGAATACGGGCGAAGATACAGAGGATTTGATTTCGATTGGGACCATTGGTTTGATAAAGGCGATTGAGAGTTATTCGGATGGAAAGGGTACGAAGCTGGCCACATATGCGGCGCGATGCATTGAAAATGAGATCTTGATGCATTTACGAGCGACAAAGAAAACGAAGAAAGATATTTCCCTGCATGACCCGATCGGTCAAGATAAAGAAGGAAATGAAATCAGTTTAATTGATGTACTGAAATCGGAATCGGAAGATGTCATCGATACGATTCAGCTCAATATGGAAATTGAAAAAGTGAAAAAGTATATCGATATTTTGGATGAACGCGAAAAGGAAGTCATTGTAGGCAGGTTCGGACTGGATTTAAAAAAGGAAAAAACCCAGAGGGAAATCGCTAAAGAGCTTGGCATTTCCCGCAGTTATGTATCAAGGATCGAAAAACGTGCCTTGATGAAGATGTTCCACGAATTTTACCGAGCAGAAAAAGAGAAGGAAAAGAAAGCTAAAGGATAGGAATGGTGAAAGTCAAAAAGAGTGCGGGGAAATTCCCCGCACTCTTTTTTTACGATTTATTTCGGATCAAATCTGCAAATGCATGATAAATCTCGATACCCTGAAAAAGGAACAGGCGTGAAGCGGTTAAAGAAAGGACCCCTATCATTATTAGTCGGAACCACATATGAATCACTCCTCCATTTTATTTTTTATAAAATGTCAGAGCGTAAGGCTACGTAATTCGCCTGAAAGAAAACAGGGTTGAGATATCGTCGGCGGAGATTTGAGTGAAAATAAAGAAAACTCAAAATGGAAAATTCGAAAATGAGAAGGATGATAAGAGACTGCCAGGAACTGAAGGAAGGCACGAAAGGCTGTTTCTTGTCTGCCTGATCCCAATGATGAACATCGTTATTTTCTTCAATGGTTAGTTGCTGTGCATGATGATGGAATTGTATGGGCAGTGTCCAAAGGAGTAGGATGATGGCAGACATGTGAATAAAGAATTTCATATGAATCAACCACCCCTTTCCAAAGAATATATTCATCATAACATGATTTTAATCCGGGATATAGAAAAATGTTTTGATGAAAATACTGAAAATTCCTTTTAATTAGAAAAATATTGAATTAACCACTATAATGGGATTAGTGATAAAAAGGGGGTCATGCAGGATGGGATATTCTTTGACGTGGGATTTGGATATCTTTTTTAAAGGAGGAAGCTCTTCTAAGGAGTTCCTGCCTTTTTTAGATGAAATTAACGGAGAGGTAAAAGAACTAGACCGACTTGTAAGCACGATCCATCCAGAAGGAAATGATGAAATCAGTTTAATACAGGCATTTGATCTTTATAAAAATACAAATATGAAATCGTCACAGGCAGGTGCTTTCATTGGTTGCCTGGAAGCTCAAAATGCCCAGGATAAAAAGGCTGGTCAACTGCGGATCAAACAAATGAAAATAGTCGCTTCTCTAAAAATGGTGTTAAGCAAGCTGGATGAAAAATTGATACAGCTTGATGATGCGTTTTTTAAAAAAATCCTCGAAAAAGAACCATTGAATGAATTGGAATTCGTATTGAATGAACGCCGGGAAAAGGCAAAGGAAAAGCTTTCCGTGAAGGAAGAATCCTTAATCACCCAATTGGCCATGGACGGTTTCGAAGGTTGGAGCCAAATGTATGACACGATCGTCGGTTCAATGACCATCTCTTATAAGGGTGAAAAGCTTTCTGTAGGCCAAGCGGCCAATAAATTTTCTGATCCTGATGAAAGGGCACGGAAAGAATTATTTACTGCGTGGGAACAGGCCTGGGAGGAAAAAAGTGACCTTTTTGCCCGGACTTTGAACCACTTGGCAGGATTCCGTCTCAGTGTGAATGAAAAAAGGGGCTGGGTTGATATTTTGAAAGAGCCTCTTGAAATGGGGAGGATGAAAAAAGAAACCCTCGAAAGCATGTGGAATGTAATCGCTGATCATAAGGAGCCGCTTGTGCGGTTTTTAGAAAGGAAAGCGGAGTTACTGGATTTGGATAAATTAAGTTGGGCGGATTTGGATGCACCGCTCGCTGTTACAGCAGAGTCCAAGGTAATGGATTATCAAGAAGGTGCAGGCTTCATCATACAGCAATTCTCTAAATTCGGCTCTCAATTAGCAAACTTCACCCAAAAAGCTTTTGAAGATAGCTGGATTGAAGCTGAGGACAGACCAGGTAAGAGACCAGGCGGTTTTTGCACAGGCTTTCCATTAAATAAGCAGTCAAGAATTTTCATGACGTATTCGGGCACCCCATCCAATGTATCGACATTGGCTCATGAATTGGGACATGCATTCCATTCTTATGCGATGAGGGATATCCATCCATTGAATCGGTCATATGCAATGAACGTGGCTGAAACCGCCTCTACTTTTGCTGAAATGGTCGTAGCAGATGCAGCGGTGAAGGAAGCGGCCAGTGAGGAAGAAAAGCTGGTGCTTTTAGAAGATAAAATTCAGCGTTCCGTGGCATTATTGATGAATATCCATGCCCGCTACTTATTCGAAATAAGGTTTTATGATGAGAGGAAACAAGGGTATGTCAGTGCCGAACGGTTGAATGAACTGATGGTCGATGCCCAAAAAGAAGCTTATGGTGATGCTTTAAGTGATTATAATCCAACGTTCTGGGCTTCAAAGCTCCATTTTTATATTACAGGTGTACCATTTTATAATTTTCCGTACACATTCGGATACTTATTCTCATTAGGCATTTACGCGAATGCCCTGAAGGAACCTGCAGGATTCGAAGAAAAATATATCGCTCTATTAAAGGATACCGGTTCCATGAAGGTCGAGGATTTGGCGGAGAAACATTTAGGTGTCGATTTAAAGACCCGGGATTTTTGGGAAGAGGCAGTCAATGCCTGTATGGAGGATGTAGAAGAATTCATGCGTATGACCGATCCACTAGTCCGAAAAGCATGAGATGGTTTTTTTGGCAGGAATATGAACGAAAAAGCGGATGTCCGGTTTAGGACATCCGCTTTCTTATTTAAACTTTCTTCAGTTTAAATGGACTGACCATAAGTAATGATAATATAATCATGAGGGATAAGAAAAAGACCGGATGGAAATATGGGATGGCTAGATAACTTAAAGTAGCGATGCAACCCGCAACCGTAATGGGCACTCCTGTAAAATATCCATTGCTTTCACTTATATTGAAGCGCGCGAGACGAAATGCGCCACAGCCAATATAGAAAACCGTGAAGAGTGTGCCGGGTGCTCCGAATTCTATTAATATTCCTTGGTATAATAATAGAGCTGGTGCGACGCCAAAGGATATGATGTCACACATGGAATCAAGTTGCTTACCCAATTCAGATTCAATGTTGAACTTCCGTGCAACCATACCGTCAAAGCGATCTGCAAGGGCAGCCAGGAAGATTAATAGCAGGCTTAAATTCAATTGGCCGTGCATCACGGCAATTATTGCAAATCCACCAAGGGATAAGTTCATTAAAGTAAGTATATTTGCTGTTTGTGCTTTCACTTTTTTAATGGTTTGATCTAGGGCGTGTAATAAAAACATCTTTTCACTCCTTTCAAATGAAACAAATTAAAACAAATTATAGTAAACATAAGTATTTATTATATAATAATATTTTATTTAACACAATTTATGCAAGGGGTTTTAGAATAATTTTACAATTTGGAGTGGTTTTATTTGTTTCAGTCTTTGTATCGCATTCTTATTGAACTGACGAATGGTCAGTATTCATCAGGTTTATTAAAGCATTTTAGCCAATCCCGTTGGAGCAGGCCCTTAATTTTATTTTATGTAAGAACATTCAACCTTAATCAACAGGAATTTGGTAAGGAGTTAAAAGCCTATGCCAATCTTCACGAGCTATTTACAAGGCAGTTAAAGGCGGACGCCAGGCCAATTACGGCGGTTCCTTCTGCGGTAGCTTGTCCTGTGGATGGTGTTCTCGAGGATTCAGGTGAGATACACGCTGATAAAAAGATCGTCGTTAAGGGAAAGGTATATTCAATGGAGGAAATGCTCGGGGATGAGCTTTTTTTGGAAAAGTACTTAGGCGGCAAATATCTCGTGCTATACTTAAGCCCGAGTCATTACCATCGGATCCATGCACCAATCAAGGGTGCTGTAGTCAAACGTTGGACGCTTGGAAGGAAATCATACCCCGTTAATAAATGGGGGATGAAATATGGAAAAGAGCCATTATCAAAAAATTATCGGACAATAACTGAACTTCAAAATGAAGCGGGAAGTCTGGCAATGGTGAAGGTCGGGGCCATGTTCATCAATTCGATCGTCATCACCGATGAATCGGATGAATTGGAAAAAGGGCAGGAATTTTCTTATTTCAGCTTTGGGTCCACAGTGGTGCTTCTGTTTGAAAAAGGAAGTTTTGAACTTGAAGGAAACATATCCATTCCCGCAGATGTCCGTGTGGGTGAAACAATCGGATTCATGAGGGCCGTCTAACTTCAAATGAAAATAAGAGGCTGACATTTGATGTCAGCCTATGTATTTCATATTAAAATATTGATCGGATTTTATGCGTTAAGGATCTTCGATGAATTTCCGTTTCTATGAGGCGGATGAAATCGGTACTCAACTTTAGGTTCTGCGCTTTAAAATAGGATTCAAGCAACAGGTCATCAGATAGTTTTTGCATCAGAACGCCACTTACGGCTGCTCACCTCCAGTAGGGATTAAGAGGAATAATTTGGTATTTACTTGCATATATTGATAAGTCTTCCTTGATGTACCCCTACTGTATCAGAAATAAACGTGGAGAACAATCGTTCTGTTATCCACAGTTGGAAGTGGATAACCTGTGGTTAAGTTGTTTACAAGGTGAACGGAATGGTGCCCATCAGTATGGAAAATGTTAGTAAAGTTATCCACAGGTTGAATAATTGAAATTTTTGTCGAAATCTTTTATGAATAAATAGTTCTTTGGTTCGGGTCTGCCTGCAAATTTCCCATTCCTTAATAAAAAATGCCTTTCCATATCTGAAAACATACATTATGATATTTTTTTACCGTCAGCCCTTCTTTCCTAATTTTTTTTGAAAGTGAGCTGAAAATTCGATATGATGGAGACGGTAAATTTTAATGAAAATATAGAGGTGCCAATATGCTTAAATTATTTTTGCCGAGTGAACATGTTAAAAGCATTTTTAATATAGATCCTCAAGAATTGAAGAAAAGAGGGATTAAGGGAGTCATTACCGATTTGGATAATACTCTCGTTGAATGGGACAGGCCAACTGCCACTCCCGATTTAATCAAATGGTTCGACAATATGCGTGATCATGGGATTTTAGTGACGATTGTGTCCAATAATAATGAAAATCGGGTTCGGGCTTTTTCCGACCCGCTTCACATTCCGTTTATCTTCCAGGCCAGAAAACCGATGGCAAGAGCTTTCCATAAAGCCCGTAAGACAATGGGATTGAAATTAGAAGAAACGGTGGTAATCGGCGATCAGTTATTGACGGATGTCTTGGGAGGGAACAGAGGCGGGTTTCATACGATCTTAGTGGTTCCTGTGGCACAAACCGACGAATTCAGAACAAGGATCAATCGTTATTTTGAAAGAAAGATCATGGCGTTTTTTAAACGAAAAGGAATGATAGAATGGGAGGATCACAATTGAACAATCATCAAGAATTAGTGTGCATCGGCTGCGGTGTCAAGGTCCAGACTGAAGATCCGAAGGAGTTGGGCTTTGCCCCAAAATCGGCTCTGGAAAAAGAGAGCATCGTTTGTCAGCGCTGCTTTAAATTGAAACATTATAACGAAGTTCAGGATGTATCCTTAACAGATGATGACTTCTTGAAAATCTTGAATAAAGTAGGCGAAACCGACTCTTTGATCGTCAAAATCGTCGATATTTTTGATTTCAATGGAAGCTGGCTGCCTGGCCTGCATCGATTTGTAGGAAGGAATGATGTTCTTCTGATCGGAAATAAGGTTGATTTATTGCCAAAATCCGTAAAACCGAACAAGCTGATCAATTGGATGAAGCAATCATCCAAGGAATTGGGTCTTAACCCGATTGATGTCCTGCTTGTCAGTGCGGAAAAGGGAAAGCACATCCTTGAAGCGGCTGATGCAATTGAGCGGTATCGGAAAGGTAAAGATGTCTATGTGGTGGGCTGTACGAATGTAGGGAAATCGACCTTCATCAACCGTCTTATAAAGGAAGTGAGCGGTGAAGGTGATATCATCACGACTTCCCACTTCCCCGGGACTACCTTGGATATGATCGAAATTCCTTTGGATGATGACCAGGCATTGATTGATACGCCAGGAATCATTAATCATCATCAAATGGCTCACTATGTGGACAAACGGGACTTCAAGGTGATTATGCCGAAAAAGGAAATCAAGCCGAGAGTGTACCAATTGAATGAAGGGCAGACGCTATTTTTCGGGGGGCTGGCCCGGTTGGACTATGTCTCAGGCGGTAGGCGTTCATTGACTTGCTACCTTTCTAATGAATTGAATATTCACCGTACGAAACTGGAAAATGCCGATGAATTATATAAAAACCATGCCGGGGAATTACTGACGCCCCCACGGCCAGAACAAATCGAGGAGTTTCCGAAGCTGATTCCACATGAATTTTCCTTGAAAGATGGTAAAATGGATATTGTGTTTTCTGGTCTTGGCTGGGTGACGGTCAATGAGCCAGGAGCGAAAATCGTTGCACATGTTCCAAAGGGCGTCAATGTGATCGTTCGCAAATCATTAATCTAAATATAGGGGTCGTCTAGCTATGAAAAAGATATATGGGGTAATGGGAGATCCAATTGCACATTCGATGTCACCGGACATTCATAATGATGCATTTGAAAAAGAAAATATAGAAGCGGTTTATCACCATTTTCATGTGACGAAAGAAGGTTTGAACGATGCCGTGAAAGGCATGAAAGCCCTTGGTATAGAAGGGTTTAACATCACGATTCCTCATAAGACTTCAATCATCCCTTTCCTTGATGAAGTGGATGAATTGGCCCTTGCAATCGGGGCTGTAAATACGGTTGTTAACAAAAATGGTCGGTTTATAGGGTATAATACAGACGGAATTGGATTTTTCAAATCTTTATGCGATGAAATATCAGGTGACATCAAGGCTAAAAAAACGTTAGTGATCGGAGCGGGCGGTGCTGCGCGTGCGATTTATTTTACCCTCGTAAATGAAGGGGTAAAGCAAGTTGATATTGCAAACCGGACAAAGGAAAGAGCAGCCCAGCTTGTTTCTGATTGCCCATATGATAAAGTATCGAAGGCACTCTCGATTATCGAAGCGGAAGAAAGCTTATCACAATATGATTTAATCATCCAAACGACTTCTTCTGGAATGAGTCCGGAATTGGATCATTCCCCGTTAAAGGTCGACCAGCTTAAAACCGGTGCAATTGTCAGTGATATCATCTATAACCCTCTGCAAACCAAGCTGCTGCGTGAAGCTGGGGAAAAAGGGGCGGAAACGCAAAATGGTCTGGGGATGTTCATCAACCAGGCCGCGCTCGCATTTGAGATATGGACAGGCATTATGCCGGATACAGCAAGAATGACAGATATTGTCTTGAACAAACTAGGAGGTAACACATGTTAACAGGAAAACAGAAAAGATTTTTACGATCAAAGGCCCATCACCTCAATCCAATTTTTCAAGTTGGTAAAGGCGGCGTCAATGATAATCTCATCAAGCAAATTGGTGAGGCGCTTGAAGTACGTGAATTAATCAAGGTCAGCATCCTGCAAAACTGTGAAGAGGACCGCAATGATGTGGGACGTTCTTTATCAAAAGGTGCACGGGCGGAATTGGTTCAGATTATCGGCAACACAATTGTGCTGTATAAAGAATCAAAAGAAAACAAACAACTTAAATTACCTTAAGGAACCTATCTATGAAAAAAATTGGAATTCTTGGCGGTACATTCAATCCTCCGCATATCGGGCATTTAATTATAGCGAATGAAGTGCTGGATGCCCTCGAGTTAGATGAAATCAGGTTCATGCCAAATCACGTTCCTCCACACAAGGAAAAATCGGAGGAAGTTTCCGATATGGACAGGCTGGCCATGTTGGAAAACGCGATAGCCGGAAACCCATCTTTTTATATTGAGGGTATTGAAATAGAAAGAAAAGGCACATCTTATACGTATGACACAATAAAATTGCTGAAAGAACTTGAGCCAACCAATGAGTTCTATTTCATAATTGGCGCAGATATGATTGAGTACTTACCGAATTGGCACCGTATCGACGAGCTGGTGCATATGGTCCATTTCGTCGGGGTGAAGCGCCCTGGATATAATGAAAAGACCGTATACCCAATCACGATGGTGAAAGTCCCCCAAATGTTCATTTCGTCTTCCATGATACGAAGGAAGTTAAGAACGGGGAAAACCGTGAAATATTTAATAGCAGATCCAGTGGTGAAGTATATTAAAGGGAATGGTTTATATGAATCGTGAGAAAGCATTGGCGCTGGTCAAAGAACAGATTACCGAGCGCAGGTACATTCATACCTTGGGAGTGGTCGAGTCAGCGATTGATCTTGCTGAACGGTATGGTGCCGACGTCAAAAAAGCGGAACTGGCAGCCATTTTCCATGATTATGCAAAATTTCGCCCGAAAGAGGAAATGGAGCAAATTATAATCGCTGAAAAAATGGACCCGACGTTACTTGAATACAATATGGAGCTGTGGCACGCTCCTGTCGGGGCTTATCTGGTGAAAAAGGAAGCCGGCATTCAGGACGCTGAAATATTGGATGCCATTGCCCATCACACGTCTGGAAGGGTTGGCATGAGCCTTTTGGATAAAGTCGTATACCTTGCTGACTATATTGAGCCGGGACGTTCTTTTCCCGGTGTCGACGAAGTCAGGCAGACGGCAAAGCAGAATTTGGATCATGCTGTCATCCAGGCTTTAAGGAATACAGTTGTTTTTTTAATGAAAAGAAATCAGGCCATTTACCCTGACACATTTAAGACATATAATGATTTGATCATGAATTTGAAGGAGAAGATGTAATGACTGAACGTGAACTTCTTGTAATTGCAGCAAAAGCGGCGGATGATAAAAGAGCGGAGGATATCGTGGCATTGAACATGCAAGGAATTTCCCTTGTAGCGGATTACTTTTTGATTTGCCACGGTAATTCTGAAAAACAGGTACAAGCAATAGCTCGTGAAATGAAGAGCAAGGCTGATGAATCTGGAATCAATATAAAACGTCTTGAAGGTTTTGACGAGGCGAAATGGGTCCTTGTGGATCTTGGCGATGTAGTGGCCCACATATTCCATAAAGATGAAAGGAACTACTATAATCTCGAACGTTTATGGGGAGATGCACCTTTTGAAGATCTAGAGAGTGAACTGACTTCATGACTTACGGACGCTTTGCCTATGTATACGATGAATTGATGAAGGACGCACCTTATGAAAAATGGCTGATGATCCTTACGGCGAAGCTGGAACAGTATGGAATTGGTGGAAGGAAAGTCCTGGATTTAGCGTGTGGAACCGGGGAAATGACCGTTGAATTGGCGCGACACGGATTCGAAGTCACTGGCGTGGATTTATCGGACGAAATGCTTCTTGTTGCTAATGAAAAAGCGGTTAAGTTTGGATTATCAATTCCGCTTTTCCAGCAGAATATGGCAGAACTCGAGGGACTTGGTCAATTTGACTGTGTCACGATTTTTTGTGATTCGTTGAACTACCTTCGCAATGAAGAGGATATAGTCAAGACGTTCAGCCGGGTTCATGAGCATTTGAAGGATGGCGGATTATTCTTGTTTGATATCCATTCCATTTATAAAATGGAAGAAATCTTTCGTGATAATACGTTTGCTGTCAATGGTGAAGAAGTATCCTATATATGGGATTGCTTCCAAGGTAAAGAGCCTTACAGTGTGGAACATGATTTAAGTTTTTTCGTAAGGGACGATGAAAGCGGTCTGTATGACCGTTTTGATGAGTTGCATTATCAACGGACCTATCCGGTTGAACAATATAAAAAGTGGTTGGAGCAAGCAGGTTTTACGGTTTCTGAAATAATGGCGGATCTTGAAGAAGCACCGCTTGCAACGGAAACCGAAAGAATCTTGTTTGTAGCCAGCAAATAATAAAGAGGTCAGCATCTCCGGCGTACATCACACGTTCGAGTGGAGGTCTGACCTCTTCTTTTTTTATTTTAAGAAGGAAATGAGTTATGGATCACGAATATTAATAAGGATGGCCGAACTGCTTTTCAACTTCGTCTAAATCCTCTGCAAACTTTTCATGTGTCGCTTGAAAAAGATGATGGAACATTTCCCCGGTTTCAGCTTCTAAAACCTTGATCCCCTCACCCGTAATTCCACCCTTTACACAAACCTTTTCCTGCAATGTCGGCAATGTATAAACTCCTTTACCAAGCAGTTCCCCTAAGCCAACCAGCATGTTTTCAGTCAAAGTCGTAGCGGTTTTTTTATCGATCTTCGTCGTTTCGCAAGCCGCATCAATAAAAGCTTGTGCTAAATAGCTGAAGAAGGCAGGACCGCAGCTGACGATATCTGAAGCTACCCGGGTGATATCATTTTCAATGATGACCGGTGCCGAAATGGCGGAGGCCAAATCATATAAAGCTGACATTTTATCCTTACTGCAGCTTTCGCTGAAACTCAGTAACGATACCCCTGAACCCACACGGTTCGTTATGCTCGGTATAAAACGGGCACAGGGGGCATTCACTGCCGATTCAAGCTGGGAGACTGAAACCGGGCTTGTGATGGAAATAACCAGCTGATCCCTTTTTATATGATGTTTGATGCCTTGTAATAGGCTGTTAATTTGTAATGGTTTTACACAAAGAAAGATAAAGTCTGCTTCTTGGACGATTTCGACTGCGCTTTCAGCAACCTTAATACCAGGGTGTTTCTCTTTCAACACCAATGCTTTGGAAAGCGTGCGATTTGTAATGATTAGATCTGCCGGATTCAATATCTTTGCCTCCAGCCAAGCCTCGATTAAAATGGTACCCATATTTCCGGTTCCGATAACACCGATTTTCTTCAATTCCGATCAACTCCTCTCACTTAAAGCGATTGATACTCCTAAAAACACTATGTAATTTTATTCTGTCCTATGACAATGTATTGTGCGAAATCCAACAAGGAGGGAAAGAAATGGAAGGGATCTTAAAAAGGAAAAGGACGATGATTACTGTTGCCGTGACATTTATGGCAGCAGGCATTTACTTTTTTTTGCAACAAGGTGAGGGTCCGGCTGATACGGAAGATATATTTTCCGTTGCTGCAAAAGAAGCTGAAATCGAACAAAATGAAAAGGAAACGCCTGCCGACCCTGAGATCATTAAGGTAGACGTTAAAGGAGCGGTCAATTCCCCAGGTATATTTACTGCACAGTCAGGTGAACGGGTAATTGATTTGATTTCGGCTGCGGGCGGTTTTACGGAAAAGGCTGATAAGGATAAAGTGAATTTCGCCCAAATCGTCGAAGATCAAATGGTCATTTATGTTCCGGAAATAGGTGAAGAAGGCAAAGGGTACATGGAGAATATTCAAGTCGGGTTGTCTGGTGAAGCCGCAGCTAAGGGGACGTCAGGAGGACTGGTGAACTTGAATACAGCCACACAGGAAGAATTGGAAACCTTGACGGGAATTGGACCATCCAAAGCGAATGCAATCCTGGAATACAGGGAAACGGTAGGGAAATTCAAAGAGGCCGATGAATTGAAGAAGGTAACGGGAATCGGCGATAAAACATTTGAAAGGTTACGGGATTCCATTTTGGTGAAATGAATGAATGATTGAAATATGCTACACAAATGGGCGGGAAGAGGGTAAAATTGAAGAAAAACATTCTAGTGGTTAGGGGATACAGCATGAACAGAATTAGTTGGGATCAATATTTCATGGCGCAAAGCCATTTATTAGCTTTAAGAAGCACGTGTACACGCCTCACTGTAGGGGCGACGATCGTCAGGGACAACAGAATCATTGCAGGGGGATATAATGGGTCCATTGCGGGAGGGACGCATTGTATTGATGACGGCTGTTATGTAATTGATAATCATTGTGTCAGAACGATACATGCAGAAATGAATGCACTTTTACAATGCGCGAAATTTGGGGTGCCTACTGAAGGGGCAGAAATATATGTGACGCATTTTCCGTGTCTTCAGTGCTGTAAATCACTCATCCAAGCTGGCATCAAGGCTGTTTATTATGCGGAAGATTACAAAAATCATCCATATGCTCTGGAATTATTTAAACAAGCTGGTGTCAAGACCGAGAAGGTTGAAGCAAAAGGGGCCATCGACGTTAATGGAAAGCAAAAAAAGGACTTTGTATTCTCATTGCTAACTCAACTTGAACGAACAGGCCTGGGAAAAGAAGCTGTATTGGAGCTGGAAAAGCAGGCCAATCAGATATTTGAAAATTAAATAGGAAGGGGCAGGCATGGCTAGACATCTTATCTTACTAGCCGTTTCGGCCACATTTGGTGTTACGGCCCATTCTTATTTACATGCAAGGCTGCTGATCATTATCTTCATTTTTCTCTGTTTCCTATATTTTTCGGTGGGGTTAAGTGTGAAGGCCCTTAGTTTTCATTTGGTGATCATGGGGATATTTTTAGGGGCCTCCTCCTTCTCCGATCATCGAAATAAAACTGCCTATCATGGCACGGAAAGCCAATTTATCATCACCTTTACCGGCCAACCGAATATAGATGGAAATTCATTGAAAGGATTCGTGGGCAGCGAGAAAGGCGAACGGCTAGTGCTTCGTTATAAAATCACCTCCGAATTGGAACAGGAAAAGCTGAGTCAGTTTCTGCGCATCGGTTTATCATGTCCGGCTGAAGGGACATTGCAACTTCCTGACCAAAGCAGGAATGAAAACAGTTTCGATTACCAGCGTTATCTTTTGCGCCAAGGCGTCCAATGGATATTCAAAGCGGATTCCATTTCATTTCAAGAATGCAAAGAGGATGGAAACTCGATTCCAGTTTCGATTCGTAATTTACGCCTCCAGGGAATGGCGTATATCAGGGAACATTTTCCGGAAGAATCCAGCGGTTTTGTCACTGCTCTCATATTCGGCGACCAGACATATATAGATGAAAGCGACCTTACTCATTATCAGCGGTTGGGTTTGGTTCATTTACTGGCGATTTCCGGTCTTCATGTCAGTTTTTTAACGGGGATGTTATTTTACTTCGGCATCAGGGTTGGGATTACGCGGGAAAGAATGATGATTGCCATCTTGGTCTTCCTCCCTATTTACATGTTACTTTCAGGTGCCAGTCCATCAGTGGTGAGATCCTGTTTGATGGCTATGCTTTTCTTTCTACTCCTGCTATTCAAGAAGCCGATCTCTGCGGGTGCCGCAATCGGAACGTCATATATGGCACTATTGTTTTTTCGGCCTAATATGCTCTATGATATAGGTTTTCAGCTTTCATTCGCAGTCACTTTCTCCATTATCATGTCTTCAAGCATTTTCTTGCAATATCCGAAGAAAACAACGCAGCTATTCATCATCAGTTCCATCTGCCAATTGGCATCCCTTCCGATTTTGCTTTTTCACTTTTTTGAAGTATCCCTTCTAGGCGTGTTTCTGAACGTATTGTATGTTCCGATTTATTCCATCATATTGCTGCCATTTTCACTGATTTCCCTCCTCATTCATATAGTACTGCCTTCCTTGGGACAACCCCTCATATCATTATTGAATTTCACATTCGTACTCTGCAATAAAGCCGCGGATGGAGCATCGGATATGCCACTGGCCTCCATTCCGTTTGGAAAACCAGCTTTCATCATGATGGCATTACTTGTTATTTCCCTTTTAGGGTTATACCTGACTTGGGATGTATCTTTTGAAAAAAGTAAAATCTGGCGGGGCATATTAATTGTCCTTTTACTTTTGCAATATAATTTACAAAGGTTCTCACCTTTTGGTGAAGTGCAGATCATCGACGTTGGACAAGGTGACTCCATTTTAATTATCCTGCCATTCAATCACGGTAATTATTTGATTGATACGGGTGGGCAAATTACATTTCCAATTGACACATGGGCAAAAAAGCGAAAGAAGTTCAATACTGCGGATGATATCATTATTCCATTATTGAAAAGTAAAGGGGTCCATCAGTTGGACAAACTCATTTTAACCCATCCGGATGCAGATCATATGGGAAGTGCAAAAGAATTAATTGAAAATTTTAAAGTGAGGGAGATCATCATTGGAGGCTGGAGTGAAGAGCATTACAGGGATATGGATTTTGTGTCCATGGCAAGAGATAAAGAAATGAAAATGACCGTCCTGAAAAGGGGGGACCATTGGGTGGCGGGCGGAGCGCCGTTTGCCGTGCTAAATCCATATGAGAAAGAAGAAAACAAGAATGATTCATCCATCGTTCTATTCACGGAGCTTGGGGGATTGTCATGGTTATTAACTGGCGATATGGGAGAAGAAGGGGAAAGGGAACTATTGAACGCATTTCCGCAGTTGCAGGCGGATATCTTGAAAGTGGGGCACCATGGCAGTAAAACATCTTCTTCCACGCCCTTCCTTGAACAGCTACAGCCGAAAGCGGCGCTTATTTCAGTTGGAAAAGATAATGGCTACGGCCACCCTCATGGAGACGTAATGGGGAATCTGGAGGAAAATGGCATAAAGGTGTTCAGGACGGACGAGGATGGTTCTATTATTTACAAGTATTACAAAAGCAGTGGAACCTTTCGGAAGATTCTCCCATAGTATGTAGAAAATCAAAAAGAAAGAGACTGCAGCAGCAGCCTCCATCAGGAAAAATAAGTGCATGCAGTTAATGAAATCAGGATCCGACAGCTTTAATGACGACAGCTATGGTGAACATGGCAGCGAAAAATACAAAAGAACCGATGAATCCAATAGCGGAATCTGCGACGTCATCTGTCTTTGATTGAACATTCTTTTCGAATTCGTTCATTATTTACCCCTCCTATTTCTGCTAATAGTATAAAACATTACCAAAAAAAAATCTACAGGCTTCCTTCCTTCATTTCCTTTACTGACAAGAGTTGTCACAAATAGTTTGGGATTTTGAGGTCAAAATAAAAGTACAAACAAAGCAAGCGAAAAAGAAAAGCTGAATGTTCTACTTGATACTCTACCCGCTTTCAAGGGAGATTACCCGGGCCTTCCTTGAAAGTGTTCATATAGATCCGGAATTAGCCCTATTGAAGGGCTAGTTCCCTTTATAGCTTGTCAAATGGTCCATCCACCTATACCATTAGAGGAGAATACATAGTAAAGAGGCGGATTCTATTGGTATTAGACGTATGGAAAAGTATAAAAAAAGGGCAATTCGCGCCAGTGTACTTGTTATATGGGACGGAAGCCTATCTAATTAATGAAACGAAGCAGCTATTGATCGAAAATGTCCTACACGAAGATGAGATGGATTTTAACTTTTCTCAATTTGATTTAGAAGAGACGCCAGTTGAAACTGCGCTTGATGATGTCGAAACCCTCCCGTTTATCGGGGAAAGGCGTCTTGTTTTCATGCAAAACCCATTTTTTTTGACAGCTGAAAAAACGAAGTCAAGAGTTGAACATAATGTGAAAAGGCTGGAAGCGTATTTGGCTGATCCGGTTCCTTATTCTATTGTCGTATTGACTGCGCCTTATGAGAAACTGGATGAACGGAAAAAAATCACCAAGGAACTGAAGCGTAAGGCAGTGCTCGTTGAAGCGAAGAAGCTTGGTGATCATGAGTTAAAGGGGTGGGTGAAGGAGAGGGTCCAAGCTTCTTCAGTCCAAATAGATGAACAGGCTACAGAGCTTTTACTTGAACTTGCAGGAACGAATCTGATGATGCTGACGAATGAACTAGATAAAATGGTGCTTTATGCAGAAGCTGATAAACAAATTACGATCGAAGTAGTGGAAAAGCTGGTCGCTAAATCCCTTGAACAGAATATCTTCACGCTTGTTGATCATGTGTTACAGCGAAAGATGGAGAGTGCCATGACGATACTGCACGATCTCCTTAGGCAGAATGAGGAGCCGATCAAGATCTTGAGTGTAATGGCAGGTCAGGTCAGGCTCATGTATCAAGTGAAGGAGCTTTCCCGTCAGGGGTATAGCCAGCAAAAAATTGCAGGTCAACTGAAGGTGCATCCCTACAGGGTGAAGCTGGCACTTGAAAAGACGGGGAAATTCCAGGAACGCGAGCTGTTGAGCATCATGAACGACTTAGCGGAAGCGGATTATAAAATGAAGACCGGTCAAGCCGATAAGGCGATCACGCTTGAACTGCTGCTTTTAAAAATTAGATGATAAAAAAGGTGGCAGATATCCTGTCACCTTTTTTATGAAAAAACGGCACAAAAAAAACGATCCGATTGGATCGTTTAATTTTTTGTCATTATGCGTTAAGAGCGTTAAGTCTTTTCGCTAAACGAGATTTTTTACGGGCTGCCGCATTTTTATGGATTAATCCTTTAGATGCAGCTTTGTCTAATTTCACAGCAGCTGTTAAAAGAGCTTCTTTAGCAGCTTCAACGTTTTCACCAGCTAATGCAACTTCAGCGTTTTTCACTGTAGTACGCATAGATGATCTAACAGTAATGTTATGAACGCGTTTTTTGTCGTTAATTTTCACACGTTTAATAGCAGATTTAATGTTTGGCATTCCGTTCACCTCCTACAAAGAAATCGAGATTATATGAACTCGACTTTTCAAATCCATATCAAATAGCACAAGTGATATTCTATCAGACTGCTCATAAATATGCAATACTTCAGATTGAGAATCGAAAAGGAATTATAATTTCGGGAATAAATTCATCTCGTCATCATTCATTGTACCAAAAAAATGAATAATAAAAAAGCAAAAATGACAGAATGTTTAAGAGAGACTATTGAAAATACTAGATTAGATCCAATTCAAACATCAGGAGGCCGTTATGGAAAATAATTTGGACCTTAGTGAATACGGAATTCGTACAGATTTGGCGATTGAAGCAAAGGAAATTGCCCTTGAACATAAAGGTGTTGTAGAGGAAGTGGATGTATCCCGTATTGAAGGGGTCATTATTAAGGAAAAAGATGTGGATGATCTTAAGGTATCCTTAGTCGAGGTCACCGCCGAGGGTGAAAAAGAAATCGGCAAGAAGCAGGGCAGCTATTTGACCATTGAAGTGCAGGGAATCCGCCAGCAGGACACGGATACGCAGCAAAGGGTGGAAAAGGTGTTCGCCAACGAACTGGCTTATTTTTTGAAACGGAATAAAATCACCAAAGAAAGCAGCTGTTTAGTTGTTGGTCTTGGTAATTGGAATGTGACTCCAGATGCTCTTGGGCCTGCAGTCGTTGAGAACCTTGTAGTCACAAGACATTTGTTCGAATTGCAGCCGGAGTCCGTCAAGGAAGGTTATCGGCCGGTCAGTGCGATTTCCCCCGGGGTGATGGGGATTACGGGAATCGAGACGAGTGACATCATAAAAGGAGTCATCGAAAAAAGTAAACCTGATTTCCTGATCGTCGTTGACGCATTGGCTGCCCGTTCGATCGATCGGGTGAATTCGACGATTCAAATTACGGATACAGGCATCCATCCAGGTTCTGGTGTTGGAAATAAACGAAAAGAATTGAGCCAGGAAACACTGGGAGTTCCTGTTATAGCAATTGGAATACCTACCGTTGTTGATGCCGTATCAATTGCCAGCGATACGATAGATTATATTTTGAAGCACTTTGGCAAGGAATTGAATGAAGGGGACAGACCATCACGTTCGTTGGCACCCGCTGGATTCAGTTTTGGGAAGCGCACAAAGCTGACCGAAGAGGATATGCCGGGTGAAAAGGAACGCCAAACCTTCATGGGAATGATAGGTGTCCTCCCTGATGAAGAGAAGCGGAAATTGATTTATGAGGTCCTGTCGCCGCTTGGCCAAAATTTAATGGTTACACCGAAAGAAGTTGATGTTTTCATTGAGGATATGGCCAATTTGATTGCCAATGGTTTAAATGCAGCCTTGCATCATTCCATAAATCAAGATAATGCCGGCTACTACACCCGTTAAATCACTTTCAGTGCCCAAAAATGGTGTTCTACCCTTTCTAGCAAAGTCATAGGTATTAATAGACAAGCTGTAGAGAGGGTGGAAGGATGAAAAGAAGAAATTCCCCAGGAATCATAACAGCCATTCATGGATCAACAATAATAAAAACTTTTCTAGGTATTCTCGCCTTGCTTCTTTTTATTTTTTCAGTCAGTGGGGTCATGACTTCCCTAAGACCGGAGTATCGGATATCTTCTAATTCCGTACATACTGTAGCCAACCAATTCTCGGGGAAAATGCTGTTCTCGATGCTGGCCAATGAAAATCATTATCTTTTTAATGCGCTGCCGGAAGGTAAACAGGAATCAGTGATCACGAATCAATTGATAAAAGTTTCGACAAACATTTCTCTCGAGGACCCGCGAAGTTTACTTGGCAGGGAATTGCCTGGCTTTTCGATTTTTGATAATGAGATCCTCGTTGCTGGGGAAGGAACGAATTATACGAATATGCCATATGAATCCTCGCCGCCAGTAGATGTCCTGAATGAAGAGAGGGATGCATCCCTGCAAAACCTGGATGAGATTGAAGAACCGGAAAAAGGAGCGGCCAATCAGCCGAAACAAACGACCAATGGACGGAAAGTGGTCGAGATTTACCATAGCCATAATCGGGAATCGTATCTTCCATACTTAAAAGGAGTGACCAATCCGGACCTAGCCTACCATTCTAAAATCAATATTACGAAACTTGGGGAACGGATGGTTGAGGATATGGCTGATAAGGGGATTGGCTCCTCGCTCGATAAAACGGATATCATGGGAAATCTCAATAATAAAGGATTGAATTATGCCAAATCCTATCAAGAGTCTCGTAAATCCGTTCAGACTGCGTTGGCTACCAACAAAGATCTAGAATATATGATTGATATCCATCGTGATTCTAAACGAAAAAAACATACGACCATTAACATTAACGGTAAAGATTACGCCAAGATCGCCTTCGTGATCGGGGGGAATAATCCGAACTTTGAAAAAAATGCGGCGCTTGCCAATAAGCTTCACAAAGCTTTGGAGAAAAAATACCCGGGTATCTCACGAGGGGTTATGAAACAGGGCGGGGCGGGACAGAATGGAGTATACAATCAGGATTTGTCAAGCAATGCCATGCTCATAGAAATTGGCGGTGTCGATAATACTTTCGAGGAAATGTATTTGACCGTTGATGCCTTTACCGATGTTTTCAGTGAATTTTACTGGGATGCAAAAGCGGTGGATAACTCGACCGGGGATTCGGAAGCGAAGTAATTTGAAAGGAGTTCTCTTATCATGGTTCGATTTTGGCTGAAATGTACAGGGATTGTGCTCGTATTATTTTTAGGTGTTCTAATCGGGATGCAGCAAGCGAACGACGGGATGAAAAAAATGAAGGGGTACGAAGATCCCTCTTTAAATAGTGCATTCATTATTAACCAATCGGACCAAGGGGAGATGGAAGCGGACATCCTTGGCGAAAAAGTAACAAGTCATGATTTGGAGACGAAAAAAGAAAAGCTTGAAGAAATGAAAGCCTTCAACTTTTTCTCATCGATCGGCAAAACGCTTGGAGAGACCATTTCAAGTGCCTTTCAAGCACTTATTGATATGATTTAGTTTGAAATAAGGTGAGTGTGCCCTGCCAAAAGGCTGCGTCCGAATCCGGAATGCAGCCTTTTTTAATCCTTTGCCCTGCAATGATGCTTCTTTTGTAACTATTCTGTTGAATCTTGCATTTTCTATTGATATAATAAAAAATAGTGTATTGTGTCGACTAGTGGGAGTGAACGTCATGAATAGAGAAGAAAAATTAAAAAGACAATCAAAGATTCGTAACTTTTCCATCATCGCTCATATCGATCATGGGAAATCTACATTGGCGGATCGTATCATTGAAAAAACGAATGCCATGACTCAGCGTGAAATGAAGAGTCAGCTGTTGGATTCCATGGATTTAGAGCGTGAGCGTGGAATTACGATTAAATTGAATGCGATTCAATTGAAATATAACGCAAAAGATGGCGAAGAATATATTTTCCATCTTATTGATACACCGGGACATGTCGATTTTACGTATGAAGTGTCACGAAGCCTTGCAGCGTGTGAAGGTGCAGTCCTTGTTGTCGATGCGGCACAGGGGATTGAGGCCCAAACGCTTGCAAATGTGTATTTAGCTTTGGACAACAATCTGGAAATCCTTCCGGTCATCAATAAAATTGATTTGCCGAGTGCAGATCCTGAACGGGTGCGTGGGGAAATAGAGGAAGTGATTGGCTTGGATGCTTCCAATGCAGTCTTGGCTTCGGCTAAAGCGGGAATCGGAATCGAGGAGATTTTGGAACAGGTCGTGGAATTGGTTCCAGCTCCACAAGGTGATCCCGATGCTCCTTTCAAGGCGCTTATTTTCGATTCACTGTTTGATGCGTATCGCGGTGTAGTTGCCTATATCCGTGTTGTTGAAGGTTCCATTAAAGTGGGCGACAAAATCAAAATGATGTCCACTGGCAAGGAATTCGATGTTACCGAATTGGGTGTCTTCAACCCTAAGACCCAGCTGTTGGATGAACTGAACGTCGGTGATGTAGGTTTCCTTACGGCAGCCATTAAAAACGTTGGTGATACGACTGTTGGTGATACGATTACCAGCGCTGTGAATAGTGCGACAGAACCATTGCCGGGTTACAGGAAAATGAATCCGATGGTATATTGCGGTTTATATCCGATTGACGCATCGAAATTCAATGATTTACGGGATGCCTTGGAGAAATTGGAATTGAACGATTCAGCGCTGCAGTTCGAAGCGGAATCATCGCAAGCATTGGGCTTCGGTTTCCGTTGCGGATTCCTTGGTCTCCTTCATATGGAAATAATCCAGGAACGGATTGAACGTGAATTCAAAATTGATCTGATCACCACGGCGCCTAGTGTTATTTATGATGTAGTCCAAACAGACGGAACTGTCCTGAAAGTGGATAATCCGTCTAATATGCCGGATGCTCAAAAGATCGAACGGGTCGAGGAGCCATATGTCAAAGCAACGATGATGGCACCGACGGAGTTTGTCGGAGCGATCATGGAAATCTGTCAAAATAAACGCGGTAACTTCATTGATATGGAATATATCGATGAGACTCGTGTAAGCATTCATTACGAAATACCATTATCGGAAATCGTGTATGATTTCTTCGATCAATTGAAATCCAATACAAGAGGCTATGCTTCATTCGATTATGAGATGATCGGCTATAAACCGTCCAAGCTTGTGAAGATGGATATCTTGCTGAATTCTGAAACTGTCGATGCTTTAAGTTTCATCGTTCATAAGGACTTTGCTTATGAACGTGGTAAGGTGATTGTTGAGAAATTGAAGAAGCTGATTCCGAGACAACAATTTGAAGTGCCGATCCAAGCAGCAATCGGGCAAAAAATCGTGGCTCGTTCTTCGATTAGTGCAATGCGCAAAAACGTATTGGCTAAATGTTACGGCGGCGATATTTCCCGTAAACGTAAGTTGCTCGAAAAACAGAAAGAAGGTAAAAAGCGGATGAAACAGGTAGGTTCCGTTGAAGTGCCGCAAGAAGCTTTCATGGCTGTTTTGAAAATGGATGATACGACACCGAAAAAATAAATAAAATAAACGATAGATAGAAAAAAAGAGGGTAGAGGAAATCTAGCCTCTTTTTCTATCGACTCATTCGATTAAAAGGTTGTGAACACAATGATTAAAAGCGCCTACCTCCATATACCATTTTGTGAACATATTTGTCATTATTGTGATTTCAATAAAGTATTTTTGCAGGGACAGCCGGTTGACGAATATTTACAGATGATGAAAAGGGAAATGGGTATGCAGCTTTCCAAATACCCGACCGCTGGATTGGATACCGTTTTTGTAGGTGGAGGGACACCGACCTCTCTAGATGAAAAGCAGCTTGCATTCTTATGTGAAGCGATCAATGAAACCTTGCCATTTGATCCGAAAAAGGCTGAATATACATTCGAAGCCAATCCAGGAGATCTTTCGAGAGAAAAACTCGAGATACTTTATGATTCAGGGGTCAATCGACTTAGCTTTGGAGTGCAAAGCTTCAATGATGAATTATTAAAACGAATTGGCCGGACTCACCGGGCTTCTGAAGTATATGAAACGATTCATATGGCTCAAGATGTGGGCTTTTCGAATATCAGCATCGACTTGATTTATGGATTACCGGGCCAAACGATGGAGGATTTCGGGGATACGCTGGATAAGGCGATTGCCCTTCAATTGCCGCACTATTCCAGTTACTCATTGATCGTTGAGCCGAAGACGGTTTTTTATAATCAGATGCGTAGGGGGAAATTAAATCTGCCGCCGCAGGAGCTCGAGGCTTCGATGTATGAGAAGCTGATGGAGGAAATGGAGAAGCATGGCCTGCATCAATATGAAATCAGTAATTTTGCCAGAGCTGGGTTTGAAAGCAGGCACAACCTGACATATTGGGATAATGTGGAGTATTATGGAATTGGTGCCGGTGCACATGGCTATACTGGAGGTAAAAGGGTGGCCAATCATGGGCCTGTGAAGAAATATATCACGCCATTGCTGGCGAACGAGCTGCCTGTATTGGAAGAACATCAGGTGCCGCTTCATGAACGGATGGAAGAGGAGATGTTTTTGGGGCTCCGGAAAACGGAAGGTGTTTCATTGGAAATCTTCAAGAATAAATTTTTTGTTGAAATGACGGAGATTTTCTGGAAACCGCTCGAAGAAGGATCGGCAAAGGGTCTGCTTAAGGTGGAAGGCGGGTTCGTGCGCTTGACTGAGCGGGGCAAACTGCTAGGAAATGAAGTGTTCCAATCATTTTTAGGCGTTATTGATTCCGACTGAAGGAAATGTATGTTATTTTAACGATGAATTAGCGGTTTTCATTGTTGACATCATAAGCTTCATTTGATAATTTATTAGTATATTAGCACTCGAAGAGACAGAGTGCTAACAGAGGTGATCTTACATGCTAACTGATCGTCAATTATTGATTCTACAAGTGATAATCGAGGATTTTATCCATTCTGCCCAGCCAGTCGGGTCACGAAGCTTGTCGAAGAAAGATGAAATTACGTTCAGCTCTGCCACAATTCGCAATGAAATGTCTGATCTTGAAGAAATGGGATTTTTAGAAAAAACCCATACTTCTTCCGGTAGGATTCCTTCTGAAAAAGGGTATAGATATTATGTGGATCATTTACTTTCTCCTCAAGCTCCGAAAAAGAATGAAATGAAGATATTAAAATCGGTTTTTGTAGAAAGAATTTATGAATTGGAAAAGATCGTTCAAAAGTCAGCGAGAATACTTTCGGAACTGACGAATTATACGGCGATTGTACTGGGGCCGAAAGTGAATGAGCATAAGCTGAAAAAAATCCAGATCATTCCTTTGAGTCCTGAAACGGCAATAGCGATCATTATTACGGATACAGGTCATGTGGAGAATCGAATGATTTCCTTACCGCCTTCTTTTGATATAAACGAAATTGAAAAGATGGTGAACATATTGAATTCCCGTTTGGTCGATGTCCCGTTAGTTGATCTGAAGGATAAGATTTATAAGGAAGTGGCAGTTTTATTGAGCCGCCATATCCATAACTATGGATCGATGGTCTCCGTCCTGGCGGAGACGCTGACGGATACAAAGCCCGAAAAAATATTTTTCGGCGGGAAAACGAATATGCTGAGGCAGCCGGAGTTTCATGATATTGCTAAAGTAAGCACGCTTTTATCGATGATTGAGCAGGAACAGGGATTTTATGAACTCATTACTCAAAATCCAACAGGCATCCACGTAAAGATTGGCCGTGAAAATCAAAACACAGTGCTCGATGACTGCAGTTTGATCACGGCAACATACTCAATCGGGCAGGAGCAAGTGGGCACTTTGGCCATATTGGGTCCTACGAGAATGGAATATTCGAGAGTGATCAGTTTGCTTTCATTTTTTTCGAAGGATTTAACGGACCTGATGACAAAACTGTATCAAAAATAGTAGCAAAGGTAATATTGTTAAGGTGGCGGAGGAGCATATTCCGCGGCCTGGCCTATTACTTTAGCATAAATTGTATAACCCTTTTAGGGAGGTGAGATTGTGACAGAAAATAAAAACGAAGAACAAATATTGGACAATGAAACAATCGAGGAAAGCGCTGCAGAAGCAGTTTTCGCTGCAGAAGAAATTCCAGCGGAAGAAAACCATGGCCCGGTTGAAAAGGATGAACTTCAATTGGCTCAGGAAAAGATTGCCGAGCTTGAGGCAAAAATCGAAGAAATGGATAACCGTTATCTTCGTCTGCAGGCCGATTTTGATAATTCAAGACGCCGTGCCAAGCTTGATATGGAGGCGGCTCAAAAATATAGAGTTCAAAGTATTGCTAGTGATTTAGTGGAGGCTCTTGATAATTTTGAAAGAGCTACAAAAATCGAAGCGGAAAATGAACAGACGAAATCCTTGCTTCAAGGCATGGAAATGGTCTATAAAGCGATTACAGATGCATTGACTAAAGAAGGCATCGAACCGATCAGTTCGGTTGGCGAAGAGTTCGATCCGCGTTTGCATCAAGCGGTCATGCAAGTTCAAGATGAAAACTTCGGTTCGAACATCGTCGTTGAGGAATTCCAAAAAGGATACCTTCTTAAAGACCGTGTGATTCGACCTGCAATGGTAAAAGTGAACGAATAGGATTTTTACATATAAATAATTGGGAGGTAGTGAAACTATGAGCAAGATTATTGGTATTGACTTAGGTACAACAAACTCTTGTGTATCTGTACTTGAAGGCGGGGAACCAAAAGTAATCCCGAATCCAGAAGGAAACCGTACAACACCATCCGTAGTGGCATTCAAAAATGGAGAAAGGCAAGTAGGGGAAGTGGCAAAACGCCAAGCGATTACAAACCCTAATACGATCATTTCCATTAAACGCCATATGGGCACTAACCATAAAGAAGTGATTGAAGGAAAAGAATACTCACCTCAAGAAGTTTCTGCAATCATCCTTCAATACTTAAAATCATACGCTGAAGAGTATCTTGGCGAGAAAGTTACCAAAGCGGTTATCACTGTACCTGCTTACTTCAATGATGCAGAACGTCAAGCAACTAAGGATGCTGGTCAAATTGCCGGTCTTGAAGTGGAACGTATCATCAACGAACCGACAGCAGCAGCACTTGCATACGGTTTGGATAAAACGGAAGAAGATCAAACGATCCTTGTATTCGACCTTGGCGGTGGTACGTTTGACGTGTCGATCATGGAACTTGGAGACGGCGTTTTCGAAGTTAAGTCCACAGCTGGTGACAACCGTCTAGGCGGGGATGATTTCGACCAAGTCATCATCGATTACCTGGTTGAAGCATTCAAGAAAGAAAACGGAATCGACCTTTCAAAAGATAAAATGGCAGTTCAACGTTTGAAAGATGCAGCTGAAAAAGCGAAAAAAGATCTTTCCGGCGTAACGTCAACTCAAATTTCTTTACCATTCATCACAGCTGGAGAAGCTGGCCCGCTTCACTTGGATGTAACGATGACTAGAGCTAAATTCGATGAGCTTTCTACAGGTCTTGTGGAACGTACTATGGGACCAACTCGTCAAGCATTGAAAGATGCTGGTCTTTCAGCTTCTGAAATCGACAAAGTAATCCTTGTTGGTGGATCTACACGTATTCCTGCGGTTGTTGAAGCGATCAAAAAGGAAATCGGTCAAGAACCAAGCAAAGGTGTAAACCCTGATGAAGTGGTGGCTATGGGTGCTGCAATTCAAGGTGGCGTATTAACAGGGGATGTTAAAGACGTTGTCCTTCTTGATGTAACTCCACTTTCACTTGGAATTGAAACGATGGGCGGAGTATTCACGAAACTGATTGACCGTAATACTACGATTCCGACAAGCAAATCACAAGTATTCTCGACAGCGGCTGATAATCAAACGGCAGTTGATATCCATGTCCTTCAAGGTGAGCGTCCAATGTCAGCGGATAACAAAACTCTTGGTCGTTTCCAATTGAGTGACATACCGCCGGCACCGCGTGGAGTTCCACAAGTTGAAGTGACATTCGATATCGATAAAAATGGTATCGTGAATGTCCGTGCTAAAGATCTTGGCACGAACAAAGAACAAGCGATCACCATCAAATCATCTTCAGGACTTTCTGATGAAGAGATTGAACGCATGGTACGTGAAGCGGAAGAAAATGCCGATAGCGATAAACAACGTAAAGAAGAAGTTGAACTTCGTAACGAAGCTGATCAGCTAGTTTTCCAAACGGAAAAAACGCTAAAAGATCTAGAAGGCAAAGTGGACGAAGCGGAAGTGACGAAAGCGAATGAAGCGAAGGATGAACTGAAAGCTGCCATCGAGAAAAATGAGCTTGAAGAAATCCGCGTGAAAAAAGATGCGCTTAACGAAATCGTTCAAGCTTTGACAATGAAGCTTTATGAAGAAGCGGCAAAAGCTCAGCAAGCTGGTGAAGCCGGTGCTGGCGAGCCTGCTCAAGACGATAATGTGGTTGATGCTGAATACACTGAAGTTAACGAAGAAGAGAAAAAATAAAAAGTGACCCAATCGGGACACTGATATATTGGGCAGTATTTCTGCCTGCCATTGTAAAAGTCAAAGTCAGGTTATCTTGACTTTGGCTTTTTTTACAGTGGATGGAATCAAAGTCGGGAAGTACTACAATCACTGGTGGGGAATCGTGGGATTTTAGAAGAAATTGTGTGCAAATCGTGGCTGGCAATACCATTTGCAAAAATGTGTTAAAGCCGTTTGTACTTTTCTAGTTGATTATTATCTTCGTTCAGTGATAATATTACCTTTATGTGAATCGAATCGGGAGTGGATTTTAGATATGAGTAAACGCGATTATTATGAGGTGTTAGGCCTTTCGAAGAGTGCTTCGAAGGATGAAATCAAAAAAGCGTATCGAAAGCTCTCCAAACAATATCACCCTGATATTAATAAAGCGGACGATGCTGCGGATAAATTCAAGGAAATCAAGGAAGCTTATGAAGTGTTGAGTGACGAACAGAAAAAGGCCCATTATGACCAATTCGGACATACAGATCCAAATCAAGGCTTTGGCGGACAGGACTTTGGCGGTTTCGGCGGTTTTGAAGATATTTTCAGTAGCTTCTTTGGCGGCGGCGGACGCAGAAGAGATCCTAATGCGCCGCGTCAAGGTGCGGATTTACAGTACACGATGACGCTTTCTTTTGAAGAGGCTGCATTCGGAAAAGATACAGAGATCGAAATTCCGCGTGAAGAGAATTGTGATACATGTAAAGGATCCGGTGCCAAACCAGGTACAAAAGTGGAAAACTGTTCACATTGTCATGGAACCGGTCAATTGAATGTTGAACAAAACACAGCGTTCGGAAGGATTGTGAACCGAAGAGCATGTCACCATTGTCAAGGAACGGGAAAAATCATTCCTAATAAATGTTCGACATGCGGCGGCGACGGAAAAGTCCAAAAACGTAAAAAGATCCAAGTCAAGGTGCCAGCAGGAATTGATGATGGCCAGCAGTTGCGTGTAACCGGTCAAGGAGAGCCAGGAATCAATGGCGGTCCGGCAGGAGACCTGTATGTAGTCTTCCATGTGCGCAGCCATGAATTCTTTGAGCGGGATGGCGATGATATCTATTGTGAAATGCCGGTTACATTTGCTCAGGCAGCATTGGGCGATGAAATAGAAGTTCCGACGCTGCATGGTAAAGTGAAGCTGAAGATTCCGGCAGGTACTCAAACAAGCACCCGTTTCCGTTTAAAAGGGAAAGGTGTTCCGAATGTCAGAGGATATGGCCAAGGGGATCAGCATGTGGTCGTATTAGTGGTCACCCCCAAGAAATTAACGGAAAAACAAAAGGACCTGCTCCGTGAGTTCAGTGATATCAGCGGACAAGGTATTGATGAACAAGAAGATGGCTTTTTCTCAAAAGTAAAGCGTGCTTTTAAAGATAGGTGAATAAAAGTAAAAGAACAAATTGGGAGTTGGTAGATTATGAAGTGGTCTGAATTTGCAATCCAAACAACGAATGAAGCGGTTGAACCTGTTTCGAATATTCTTCATGAGGCAGGTGCGAGTGGTGTTGTCATTGAGGATCCTCTAGAATTGGTCAAAGAACGTGAAAATGTTTTTGGCGAAATCTACCACTTAAACCCAGATGATTATCCGGATGAAGGGGTAGTCATTAAGGCTTATCTGCCCGTTAACAGCTTCCTTGGCGATACCATTGATGCCATTAAGGAATCAATCAATAATCTCCTTCTTTTTGATATAGACCTTGGGAAAAATGTTGTTTCAATTAGTGAAGTGAATGAAGAAGAGTGGGCGACGGCTTGGAAAAAATATTATAACCCCGTCAAAATATCGGAACGTTTTACCATCGTGCCAACATGGGAAGACTACACTCCAGTAAGCAGTGACGAATTGATCATTGAACTTGATCCAGGCATGGCCTTCGGAACGGGTACACACCCGACGACTGTCATGTGCATCCAAGCGCTGGAACGTACAGTACGGCCTGGGGATTTAGTCGTGGATGTTGGAACGGGTTCTGGTGTGCTAAGCATTGCGGCTGCATTATTGGACGCAAAACGAATCCAGTCCCTTGATTTGGATGAAGTGGCTGTACAGTCAGCCATACAAAATGTGGAACTGAATAACGTGCAGGATAAAGTATCCGTTTCACAAGGCAATTTATTGGATGGTGTGAATGAACAAGCGGATATCGTCGTGGCTAATATTCTCGCCGAAGTGATCATGCGTTTTACGGATGATGTAGCGAAAGTCGTTAAACCTGGCGGATATTTCATCGCCTCAGGAATCATTCAAACTAAGAAACAAGATGTGAAGGATGCGATTATAGCATCTGGTTTCACCGTTGAGGAAACGATCTTGATGGAAGATTGGGTGGCAATAATCGCGAAAAGAAATGATTAATTGAAAAAGTTACTCTGATTATCGGGCATTTGGATAGTCAGAGTACCTTTTTTTAGCTTGAATCTTTGCACGGCTTGCATTCTGGAATCCTGACTGTTAGCCTGTGAGTTTTTTAGACTAGACGAAGTAGGTGGCAGTGTGCAACGGTATTTTCTTAACGAAGTAGACATCAATGGAAACACGGTGACGATATCAGGCGATGATTTTCACCATATCGCCAGGGTGATGCGAATGGGACCAGGGGAGAGGATCATCACGGTGAAAGGTAATGGCATGACGGCTGTCGCGGAAATTACGGAAATTACTGACGATGCTGTTATAGGGACCGTTACCGAATGGAAGAATGAAGAAAAGGAACTCCCTGTGAGGGTTGTGATAGCGAGCGGTCTGCCTAAAGGGGATAAGTTGGAATATATCGTTCAAAAGGGTACTGAACTGGGTGCCGTTGAATTTATCCCTTTTATTGCTGCTCGTTCGGTGGTAAAATGGGACCACAAAAAGGTAGGTAAGAAATTGGAGAGGCTCCAGAAGATTTCAAAAGAGGCGGCTGAGCAATCACACCGCACGGTTATCCCTGCCATCAAGGAACCGATGACGGCAGAACAGCTAGCTGGGTATGCGTCCGGCTTCGATCATAAATTAATCGCTTTTGAAGAAGAGGCAAAACGGGGGGAAACTTCTGTACTCGCTTCTATCTTGGAAGATATCACCGCTGGGCAATCCATCCTATTCGTTTTTGGGCCTGAAGGTGGTTTAGCAGATAAGGAAATTGAAAAACTGACTGATGCCGGTTTTATGGCTTGCGGTCTTGGACCAAGAATATTAAGAACTGAAACAGCACCTTTATACGCACTTTCTGCTGTTTCTTATCATGTAGAACTTTTGAGGTGATGAAAAATGGCAACGGTCGCTTTCCATACATTAGGCTGTAAAGTGAATCATTATGAAACAGAGGCCATATGGCAATTATTCAAAACTGGGGGATATGATCGTGTTGAGTTTGAAAATACATCAGATGTATATGTCATCAACACATGCACAGTGACAAACACTGGCGATAAGAAAAGCCGTCAGGTCATCCGTCGTGCCATTCGTAAAAATCCGAATGCCGTCATAGCGGTAACCGGTTGTTACGCACAGACATCGCCGGCAGAAATCATGGCGATACCAGGTGTGGATATTGTTGTAGGAACACAAGACAGGGGTAAACTCCTTGATTACATCGAGCAATTCAAGGTTGAACGCGAACCAATCAATGCCGTAGGAAATATCATGAAAAACCGTGTCTACGAAGAGTTGGATGTGCCTGCTTTTACAGACCGTACACGCGCTTCACTTAAGATTCAGGAAGGGTGCAATAATTTCTGCACTTTCTGCATCATCCCTTGGGCTCGTGGCTTGATGCGTTCCCGTGATCCGAAAGAAGTCGTTCACCAGGCTGAACAGCTTGTCGAGGCAGGCTATAAAGAGCTAGTCCTCACCGGAATTCATACTGGCGGCTACGGAGACGATTTAAAAGACTATAATTTGGCAATGCTGCTGCGGGACCTCGAAAAAGTCGATGGGCTGAAGCGTATCCGAATATCATCCATTGAAGCCAGCCAAATTACAGATGAGATCATTGAAGTGCTGACGAATTCGAAAAAAGTGGTACGTCATTTGCATATACCAATCCAATCGGGTTCCGATACAGTCCTAAAACGGATGAGACGTAAATATACGATGGATTTCTTCGGGGATCGAATCGAAAAGTTGAAAATTGCACTTCCGGGTCTTGCTGTTACCTCTGATGTCATCGTAGGTTTCCCAGGTGAAACCGAAGATGAATTCATGGAGACATATAACTTTATAGAAAAATATAAATTCTCCGAACTTCATGTTTTCCCTTATTCAAAACGGACAGGGACTCCGGCTGCCCGCATGGGAGATCAAGTAGATGAAGAGGTCAAAAATGAACGTGTCCACCGCCTTATCACTTTGTCGGATCAGCTGGCAAAAGAGTATGCCTCCCGATTCGAGGGGGAAGTTCTTGAAGTCATTCCTGAAACGAAGTTGGAAAATGGCCTTTATGAGGGCTACTCCGATAATTACATGAAAGTCGTTTTCCCGGCTTCGGAAGAAATGGTCGGTGAAATCGTCAAAGTGAAAATTACAAAGTCTGGCTATCCATTTAGTGAAGGTCAGTTCGTGACGGTCGTGAAGGAATTTCCGTTGCAGCAAGCGTCCAATATCTAAGGCAGCGGTAAATCGCTGTCTTTTTTTTTATCCTCTTTTAGGTGTGTTATCTTGGCACTTTCGGGTAAAGACTATATATATCGTCAAAGTGAATAAACTATGGTATCATGAGAGGTACGTACAACTAGGTATAGAATGTTTTTGAGGAGGATTTATTCATGTCACAAAATGTAGCAGGTTTAATTGACCACACGTTATTAAAAGCAGATGCAACCAAGGAGCAAATAAAGGTATTATGCGAAGAAGCGAGAGAGTATAACTTTGCTTCCGTATGCGTAAACCCAACATGGGTGAAATATGCAAGCGAACTTTTGGAAGGTTCAGAAGTGAAAGTTTGTACGGTTATCGGCTTTCCTCTAGGTGCAAACACACCGGAAACCAAAGCTTTTGAAACGAAAGACGCCATCTCCAATGGCGCTCACGAAGTCGATATGGTGATCAATATCGGCGCATTGAAGGACAAGGATGATGAGTTGGTAGAGCGGGATATTCGTGCCGTGGTAGCGGCATCCACAGGTAAGGCTCTTTCAAAAGTGATCATTGAAACTTCTTTACTGACTGATGAAGAAAAAGTGCGTGCTTGTGAATTGGCCGTAAAAGCCGGAACGGATTATGTGAAAACATCAACTGGTTTTTCGACCGGCGGAGCAACTGTTGAAGATATCACGCTAATGAGAAAAACGGTTGGCCCGGATATCGGTGTCAAAGCTTCAGGCGGGGTCCGCAACACGACCGATGCCCAGAATGTGATTGAAGCCGGTGCAACAAGAATTGGAGCGAGCGCAGGTGTCTCCATCGTAAAGGGCTTAACGGCTGATTCCGATTATTGATTTTGTAAGGGACCGTATAATAAGTCCATGAAATAAAACAGGCGTAGAAAAATTATTTTTCTACGCCTGTTTTTTATTACTTCCATGGAAAAAGAGAACCCGTATCATTTTTGTACTTTTACTTGTCCTGGGTATCAACAGGAAGTTAATGTGCTTATATTAGAGAATGTTGATTCTCTTTTATCATTAACATCGCTTACGATGGGTGGTGAAATGGAGAAATTTTGGGTATATAACTATAGTGGCAGTACCTTTTGTTTCTGCAATTTTGATATTAGCTGCCGTTATAGTGAGTGACTTGGACTTATTAAATCATAATATCATTATAAAAAGATTAACTAAAATCCCCCATTAATCATGTATCCCTTTATATCTGCTCCAGCCGCCTACCATGTCTAATCTTCCACCGAAGCTGCCCTAAAAGAAAGCTCTAACGGCTTTCGGACAGCTCATTATTTTTTTAAGTGTGGCCGATGGGCCAAAAGAATGAGGTTGGAAAATTGCCGGGCGAATGGCAAGACGGCCAAAGAAGTCAAGATATTGAAAATGACACTGGCGTGGGCGAGCTGTGTCCCCTTGTTTTCGGTGAAAAAGGCAGCGGTGCTTACCAGGATATCCACAAAAGGCAGGAATGCGGCAACCCCGATGACGTTTAGCCAAATATGTGCATAGGCTGTGAAGGCAGCTTGTCTACCAGAACCGATGCTGGCCATGTATCCGGTGATGCAAGTACCTATATTCGATCCGAGCATGATGATGATAGCTGAGGAGACGGACAACTCCCCATTCATCAAAAAGCTCATGGCTATCCCGATGGTTGCCGAACTGGAGTGTATGAGTGCTGTCAATAATATCCCTGCCAATAAGGCATAACCCATATGGTCCTCTATGTAATCGATGAGCGTTTGAATGGATGGATAAGCAGCAATCGGTGTCGAAAGCGTTTTAAAACCACTCATCGCCGTGAAGATGGCCGAGATTCCGATCAGGGACATCCCCATGCTTCTCGGTAATGCTTTTGGCATGAAGCAAAGGAAAGCGCCGCTTACGACACCGGGAATGATCCAACGATCCAAAGAGAAGGTCATGAACTCTGCAGTAAAGGTGGAGCCGATATTCGTTCCAAGAATAATCCCGATTGTTTGTGGGAACGTTAAGCTTCCTGAGGAAACGAGGCCGACCGTCATGACCATGACCGCCGAACTGCTCTGCAGGATCCCCGTAAAGATGGTTCCGGCCATGAAGCCTTTCCAGGGTTTATCCGTAACCTTTGAAAGAAAAGTTTTTAATGCTGCACCGGACATATTGAACAGTCCGATTCGTAAAACTGACATGCCTGCCAAAAATATCGCAATGAATAAAAGGAATAAAAATAGCTCATGCATGACGTCACCCCTTAGTAAGCTTATGGTCCATTAACGGGAGACATGCTATAAATTGGATTTTCATGAGTTGAATGATCGTTGAGTGAAAAATTATGATAATAACATGATAATATTCAAAATAAGTTTGATTTTATTGGTTGACCTGCTAAAGATGATATATTATAATTGTTTAGTACATGTATAACATGTTGACAACTTGAGTTAGTGTGTTGTTTTCGGAGGGAGGGAAAGAGATGTCTAAAACCGTCGTTCGTAAAAACGAATCGCTTGAAGATGCTCTTCGTCGTTTCAAACGTACTGTATCTAAAGCAGGATCGCTTCAGGAAGCTAGGAAGCGTGAATTTTATGAAAAACCAAGCGTAAAACGTAAGAAAAAGTCTGAAGCTGCAAGAAAACGTAAATTCTAAGAGAGGGTGGAAAGATGAGTCTTCTCGAGCGTTTAAATAATGATATGAAACAAGCGATGAAGAACAAGGAAAAGGACAAACTATCTGTTATTCGGATGCTGAAAGCTTCTATTCAAAACGAAGCGCTGAAGCAGAGACAAGATTTAACAGATGATGAAGAATTGACAGTGCTCTCTCGCGAATTAAAACAACGCAAAGACTCCCTCCAGGAGTTTGAAAACGCAGGTCGTTCAGATCTCGTGGATAAAGTCCGCACCGAACTAGTATACGTAGAGGCATATATGCCTGAGCAACTTTCAGAAGAAGACATTTCTAAAATCGTTAAACAAACGATTTTAGAAGTCAATGCAACATCCAAAGCAGATATGGGCCGAGTTATGGGAGCTTTAATGCCTAAAGTTAAAGGTAAAGCGGATGGTTCTCTAGTAAACAAATTAGTACAACAACATCTATCTTAAACTTAAAACTCGAAACCTAACCGCAGGCAAATTGCCTGTGGTTTTTGTGTATTTCATGATTTTTATGCGTATATTATTCAAATGAAGCCCAAGATAATAAAGGCACTTTTAATTTTATTTGCTTTTTTTGAAACCTTTTTCATATACATACGTAATAACTAAAGAACAGAGTAAAGGGGTGTTTCATCTGCTCCTTATTCGAATTTTAGTTGCGTGCTGAATTTACTGGTAGCTTTGCCTCATGAATAGTGAGGCAATTACCGCGTTTAATACGGGAAAGGGGGCGTTCCGTTGAAAATTTGGCGTTATTTATCTGTACTCTTATTTGGATTGCTGTTCACCATGTCTTCTTTCGGGGGATCGACGGTATCTGCAAACGAGAAGATCGTTTACCATGTACCAATTGAAGAAACGGTGGAAAAGGGACTCTCGGCCTTTTTGGAACGCGCGCTGACCACTGCTGAAGCAGCTGATGCAGATCTTGTCGTTTTCGAGGTGAATACCCCTGGAGGCGCTGTGGATGCAGCAGGGGAAATTGCAAAGTTACTGTCGGATTCACCAATCAAGACAGTTGCCTACGTCAATAACAGGGCTTTATCTGCAGGGGCATACATTTCTCTAAGTGCAGATGAGATCTATATGGTTCCGAGTGCCACCATGGGATCTGCGGCTGTGATTGATTCAACAGGGAACGCTGCAGGTAAGAAAGCGCAATCTTATTGGTTAGCTGCCATGAAGACTGCTGCAGAACAAAATGGACGTGATCCCATATACGCCCAGGCTATGGCGGATGTCGACATCGATCTACCCGAATATGGAGCGGAAAAAGGAAAGTTGCTGACATTTACAGCTGAACAGGCAAAAAAGGCTGGATATAGTGAAGGCACAGTCTCTGGGAAAGCGGAGCTGTATAGTATACTTGGAGTCGAGGATGCTGATATTCGGTCAATCGAAGAAAGCTTTCCTGAGAAACTTGCCCGCTTTTTGACCAACCCGATCGTCGTTCCCATTTTATTAACGATAGCGGGAATCGGGATTGTGATGGAATTATTTTCACCTGGTTTTGGTATTCCGGGAGTCATTGGAATCACCAGTCTTGTCTTATTCTTCTATGGTCATCTTGTCGCCGGTATCACCGGATACGAATCGTTAGCGATGTTCATCATTGGGGTCATTCTCGTACTAGTTGAATTTTTTATCCCAGGGGGGATTATCGGGCTTCTCGGATTTACAGCGATAGTGGGAAGTCTGTTCCTCGCAACCGGAGATCCGGTACATATGACGATATCCTTGCTAATTGCGGTCACCGTATCCATTTTGGTATTCATCCTACTTGTAAAGGTGTTTGGAAAACAGATGAAATTTTTCAGGAAAATGATATTAACCGATGCAACAAAAACGGAACAAGGGTATGTCAGCAATCCTAATCGTTTGGATTTATTAGGTGTAGAAGGGAAGGCACTTACAGATTTGAGGCCTTCAGGTACAGCCTTGGTCAAAGAAGAAAGAGTGGATGTCGTGACCGAAGGAAGCTTTATTTCCAAAGGTTCGCCAATCACTATCGTTAAAGTTGAAGGATCAAGGGTAGTCGTCCGGGAAATTCCGGATTCAAATTAAAATTAAGAGATATAGGAAGGATGAATCATTAAGTGATAACTTCAGGAACGATATTTATTGTACTGGCAGTGATTGCTGCCATCATCGTGTTGTCAGTGTTTTTCACATTCGTACCAGTAATGTTATGGATTTCCGCCTTAGCGGCAGGAGTCAAAATCAGTATTTTTACATTAGTCGGGATGAGGCTTCGCCGCGTTATACCGAGCAGGGTCGTCAATCCTCTTATCAAGGCGCATAAGGCTGGAATCAATGTTTCAACGAATCAATTGGAGAGCCATTACCTTGCAGGCGGTAATGTCGATCGAGTAGTGAACGCATTAATTGCTGCAGAACGTGCCAATATCGTGCTGCCTTTCGAACGGGGTGCAGCCATTGACCTTGCAGGCCGTGATGTACTGCAAGCCGTTCAAATGAGCGTTAACCCAAAAGTGATCGAAACTCCATTCATCTCTGGTGTAGCGATGAATGGTATAGAAGTGAAAGCGAAGGCAAGGATCACGGTCCGGGCCAATATTGAACGTCTGGTCGGTGGTGCCGGTGAAGAGACGATCATTGCCCGTGTAGGCGAAGGGATCGTATCGACGATCGGTGCTTCGAAAATGCATACGGATGTGCTGGAAAACCCCGATTTGATTTCAAGAACGGTATTATCGAAAGGGTTGGATTCTGGAACGGCATTCGAAATTCTATCCATTGATATCGCTGAAGTGGATATCGGTAAAAATATCGGGGCCATATTACAGACGGACCAAGCTGAAGCCGATAAGAAAATAGCACAGGCAAAGGCCGAAGAACGCCGGGCAATGGCTGTTGCGCTTGAACAGGAAATGGTTGCACGCGTTCAGGAAATGAGAGCGAAAGTTGTTCAATCCGAAGCGGAAGTTCCATTGGCCATGGCCGATGCACTGAAAAGCGGTAATCTTGGAGTGATGGATTATATGAATATCCAAAATATCACGGCCGATACGGATATGCGAGGTTCCATTAGTAAAATATCCGAAAATCCAAAAGATAACAACAATAACAATAATAATAACTAGATCAGGGAAGGGAGGTCTTTAAATGGGAGATTTTATTGATTTCTTTCTCAAGAACCCATTCCTTATCATTGTCTTGATCGGTATTTTAACGTCCATGTTAGGAAAGAAAAAGCAGCCTCAGCAAGGTGATGATCCAAATACGCCTCCGAAAAGGAAATGGCAGGAGGTCATGCGGGAGCTTCAAGGTGAAATGGCGCAAGGTAATCAACAGCAAAGTCCTGCCCCTGCTCCCGTAAGGAAAGTCGAACAGCAGGCAGCACAGGCTGTTGAAGTGATCGATGAGACGAAGAACGAAGCGAATAAAAGGATTGCTGAGCTTAGACGGCTTCAGCAGAAGTACGATCAAGAGCGTTTATATCAAAAAGCGAAGGCGGATCAAATTACATCAGCAATATCTGATAATGGCAGTCCGGTCTATCGCAAAGGACCTTCTTTTGGCAAAAAACAGCTGATTGATGGCATCATCATGTCAGAAGTGCTGGGCCCGCCAAGGGCGAAGCGAAGTCTTCAGCGGTCCAGAAGGTAATTCGGAATCCCTGACTTTTTTCAGTCCATCCTGAAAAAATAGACTTCCATTCCCTTATAATTTTGTGCTAGAACCCTCTTTCATTTCATACATTGAGATGAAAGGGGGTTCTTTTTTATGGCTCGCAATTGGGGAAAAAAAGTGAAACAGCTTATGACCAAAACAATGGACCTTCCGCAAGATGTCATGATGGACCTGCCGCGAATTACAATGATTGGACAATTACATATTTATATTGAAAACCATCGTGGCTTATTGGCTTTTACAGACAGCGAAGTGCGATTGATGCTGAAAAATGGGCAGTTGCTGATAAAGGGAAATGCCTTTGTCATAAAGACGATTTTGCCGGAAGAAATCATGCTCGAAGGCAAAATTGACAAGGTTTATTTTATCAATGAATGATCCCGGGAGGTCTCCATGAAAAACCAATGGACAAACTATTATACAGGCTATGTAAAGGTGAAAGCTTATGGAAAAGGTGCAGAACGGCTGATTAATATGCTGACGAGAAGGGGGCTTCATATCTGGGATGTGAAGCGTGTCGGAAGCGAATCCCTGATTTTTCATATGGATGTCAGGGATATCCCCAAACTCCGTCAGGTCATGCGTAAGAGCGATTGTAAAGTAAAGTTCATGCAAGGGAAGGGTTTCCCTTTCCTAATGAAGAGAGTCATGAAAAACAGCGGGTTTTTAGCGGGGATGATTGCTTTCCTGCTTTGTATATTTGTACTTTCCAATATGGTATGGGGCATCGAGGTTCAAGATGCCAAACCGGCAACCGAGCATGCCATCCGGAAAGAATTGGACAAGATGGGCGTGAAGATCGGTAAAGTGCAATTCTTTGTTGATGATGTGGATACGATTCAGCGTAAGCTGTCGGACCGGATTAGTGCACTGACGTGGGTAGGGGTTGAGTTAAAGGGAACGACATACCATTTTCGGGTTGTGGAAAAACGGCAGCCTAAAGAAGTCGAGAAAACATCTCCACAGAATTTGGTAGCGTCAAAAAAAGCGATCATCACTGATATGTTCGTTGAAAAAGGACAATCTATTGTTAATGTGAATGATTATGTAGGAAAAGGGCAGCTTCTTGTTTCAGGACTGATCGGAAAAGAGGATAAACAGGAAATCGTATCCGCACAGGGAGTAATAAAAGGGAAAACGTGGTATAAAGCGAAAGTGGAAGTTCCGTTAAAAACCAAGTTTTCCGTTTTTAATGGAGATGAAACGAGCAGGCACTTTTTGAAAATGGGGGGCTTTTCCCTGCCGGTATGGGGATTCAAGGATCCGGGATATGAAAAAAAGGAAAAAGAAACGACAGTGAGGCCATTTCACTTTCTTCAATGGGAACTTCCCATTTCCTATAAACAAGTGACCTTAAGGAGCAAGGAAGATATTGTACGAAGTTATACGGAGGAACAAGCGGTGAAGGAAGGCAGGAAAATGGCTAAAGCAGAATTGAAAAAGCATTTGGACGAGGAAGATGAAATCGTCGAGGAAAAAATTTTGCACGAAAGCATGGAGAATGGTAAAGTTAAATTATCTATACATTACCAAGTTATTGAAGATATAGCGATTGGACAACCAATCATTCAAGGAGACTAACGAATGGCAGATGATGTGAAAGTAATTAAGCTCGAAATAAAATCACCCAATGAAGCGATCGCGTTATTGGGCAATGGGGATTCAAACGTAAAAGTGCTTGAAGAAGAGCTTGGCATTTCCGTCATAACCCGAGGTGAAGCGGTGAGTGTTGCCGGGGATATCGAGCGGGTGACGATGGGGGAGGAAATCCTTAAGGCATTACTGACAGTTATCAGAAAAGGAATTGCAATCAGTTCCAGAGATGTGCTTTATGCAATTGAATTGGCAAGAAAAGGAACATTGGAGTATTTCGGTGAATTATATGATGAGGAAATCGCTAAAACGGCTAAGGGTAAATCCATTAAAGTCAAAACAATCGGGCAGAGGTACTATATTCAGGCAATAAAGAAACAGGACCTTGTATTTGGAATAGGGCCTGCCGGAACCGGAAAGACCTATCTTGCTGTAGTGATGGCCATCAATGCATTGAAAAATGGACATGTTAAACGGATCATCCTGACACGGCCTGCCGTCGAAGCAGGGGAAAGCCTCGGTTTTCTGCCAGGTGATTTGAAAGAAAAGGTAGATCCTTATCTAAGGCCGCTGTATGACGCTCTCCATGACCTCCTGGGGATGGAACAGACGCTAAGGATGATAGAGCGCGGAACGATCGAAATAGCTCCTCTGGCTTATATGAGGGGCCGTACGCTTGAAGATGCCTTTGTCATATTGGATGAAGCCCAGAATACGACGGAAGCCCAAATGAAGATGTTCTTGACCCGGCTTGGTTTTGGATCGAAAATGGTCATTACGGGAGACCGAACCCAGATTGACCTTCCAAAAGGTATGAAGTCAGGTCTGGTCCGGGTAGAAGAGATCTTGAAGAATGTTAAAGGCCTTTCCTTTGTTTATTTTGAACAAAGTGATGTAGTGAGGCATCCGCTTGTTGCCAAAATCATTACTGCTTACGAGCAGGCGAAGTCCTAAGAAAAAATCCGCCATTTCAATCGGCGGATTTTTCGTGATGTGTCTAAATGGCAAACTTTTTGGTTAAAAGGTGGATATGGAATGAAAGAAGCTTTACATTTATCAATACGAAGGTGAAAATGTACATGAAAACTGTTATGATTTTACATATCTAGAATAATAAACATCATTTTTTTTTTTTAGGAGGGCCTTCCTTGAATCGTATCCAAAAATTTTTCACTCAAATAAAAGGGCTGTTGGTCCATCGCTTTTTTCAAGTGCTATTGTTTATCGTACTTGGCTTGTTTGCTTATGGGTTAATGTTCTCCAATGTTAAGCCGGAAAGGGTCCAGGTAGAGCTTTTTAAGCCTGCGGAACAAACGATCCGTTCGACCAAGACTGTGGAAGATACCTATAAGACGGAACAGGAAAAAGAAGAGATTTCAAAACAGGTGGCGGATGTTTATTCTTTAAAAAAAGAATATGCCAAAAATAAAGTCGATTTGATATCATCCATTTTCGATTCAGCGATTGAGGTGAATAAAGAAACGAACCCCGCTGAAGATCATAAAGATGATGAGGGGAAAGAGGATAAAAAAGAGTTCGTTAAGACGGATGCACAAAAAGTTTCCATATTAAAAGAAAAATTGACCGATGAAGTCAATAAAAATATTGAGGAATCCGTTTTCCTTGCTTTAGTGAAGGCGGATGAAGATGAGTTGAAAATAGCGAAGGATTCAACCATTACGGCCGTGAATAATGTGATGAGCTCCCGAATCGCTGCAAGTGATGTCGAAAATGCCAAGAAAAAGGTTGTAGAGGAATTGGATTATATGAGCATTAGTGGCGATATGAAAAAAGCCTCCACTTCCCTTGCTCGTACGGCAATCATTCAAAATGTATTTTTCGATAAGGACAAAACCGAGGAACAGCGAAGGAAAGCGGTTGAAAGCGTTGAGCCAATCAGGATCCTTCAAGGCCAGATCATCGTTGAAGAAAATCAGTTAGTGGACAGGGACGTATATAGGCAGCTTGAACTGGCAGGCTTCTTAAATGCCGAGTCTACCATTTACCCGTATATCGGCCTGCTGTTATTCATATTCCTGACCTTTGCCGCTTTTTATTATTTTTTCTACTATTCCATTTCCAAAAAGGATAACAAGTACAATCAGTTATTGATATTCAGTCTTGTCTTCATCCTTTCAATGGCTACCATGAAAACGGTCAGCATTCTGGCAGACCTGAAAAACTCGAACTTGGAATACATTTTCCCGGGTGCCATGGCGGCGATGCTCATCAAGATATTATTGAATGATAAGTTAGCGGTAGCAATGATCATATTGTTAGGTTCGTATGGTACGATTATATTTAATGGAGATACACCTGGAAATCTTGATTTCTCGATGGGGCTTTATATCATTTTCGGGGGATTGACGGCGATCATCATTCTGTCTAGGCCCAATTTCAAATCAAAGGTGCTTGTAGCAGGGCTGCTATTGTCTTTAATCAATATGGCATTTGTTTTTTCGCTCATCTTTATAATGGACAGCCATTATACTAGAATGGAGTACTTGTATTATGCTGTTGCTTCCATAGGTTCTGGAGTGGGTTCAGCCGTTTTGACAATGGGGCTGTTGCCTTTTTTCGAAGCTGGTTTCGGGATCCTATCGTCGATTAAGCTTATCGAGCTCGCGAATCCCAATCATCCGTTACTGCGGAGGATCTTGATTGAGGCTCCGGGGACATATCATCACAGTGTAATGGTCGCCAATTTGGCGGAATCGGCTTGTGAAGCCATCGGGTCGAATGGGTTGCTTGCAAGGGTCGGCAGTTATTATCATGATATCGGTAAAACGAAGCGGCCGCACTTCTTCATCGAAAATCAGATGAGTGAAGAGAACCCGCATGATCGGCTGCAGCCGGAAACGAGCAGGGATATCATCATTGCCCATGCCGTAGATGGCGGGGAGATGCTGCGCAGTCACAAATTCCCGAAAGAGATTGTGGATATCGCAGAGCAGCATCATGGGACTACTTTATTGAAGTTTTTCTACCATAAGGCAAAAAAACAGGATGAGGCCACACTCGAAACGGCCTATCGATATCCAGGGCCGAGGGCGATAATGAAGGAAGTGGCCGTCATTGGCATAGCCGATAGTGTGGAAGCTGCAGTGAGATCGATGAAGCACCCCACTCCGGAGAAGATCGAAGAGCTGGTAAGCTTCATCATTCAGGACAGGATTCAAGATGGCCAATTTGATGAATGTGACATTACTATGAGAGAATTGAGTATCGTGAAGCATTCCTTATGTGAATCGCTGAATGGTATCTTCCACTCCAGGATTGAATATCCGGAGCCAGATAAATTAGGATAGAAGGTGAAAGAATGATTTTAGCTATCGATTTAATGGATGAAACGAATGAAGTAACGGAGGAAGCTCAGCAGCTTGTTGAAAGCATTCTGCAATTTGCGGCTAGAAAAGAAAACATTGAAAAAGATACCGAGCTGTCCGTTACATTTGTAGACAATGGTAGGATCAGGGAAATCAATAAAGAATATCGCCATAAAGATTCAGCTACAGATGTCATTTCTTTTGCACTTGAAGAAATGGGAGAAAATGAAGTGGAAATTGTCGGAGCGGAAATGCCCCGCATGTTAGGGGATATCATCATTTCCATTGAACGTACGAAAGAACAGGCTGAAGAATATGGTCATTCATTTGACCGGGAACTTGGATTTTTAGCGCTGCATGGATTTCTTCATTTATTGGGATTCGACCACATGAATGAAGAAGATGAAAAAGTGATGTTCGCAAAACAGAAGGAGATCTTGGAAGAATATGGACTTTCAAGAGAAGGATAAAAAAAGGTATCCTTTATTAAAAAGTTTCTCTTTTGCCTGTCAGGGAATTTTGGAGGCTGTTCGGACTGAACGCAATATCAAGATTCATTTCGCGTTAACGGCAATCGTCGTATTCTTTGGTTGGTACTTCTCATTGAATGGGATGGAGTGGCTTTTCATTTTGGCGGCCATAGCCGGAACGATCACGTTGGAGCTCGTTAATTCAGCGATTGAAAGGGTAGTGGACCTGGTAACGGATCAAATCCATCCGCTTGCCAAGCAGGCAAAAGATATTGCAGCCGGAGCTGTATTCATATATGCTATATTTTCTATAATAGTTGGATTGATTATCTTTTTACCTAAGTTTGGCCTGTAGGTTGCCGAAATGGTACTCAATTTGAAAGGAAGATGTGAATTGAATACAAAAGAATTGATTGAGGAAGCTAAAAAAGCAAGGGATAAAGCTTATGTGCCTTACTCCAAATTTAAGGTGGGGGCAGCCCTTTTAACCGCTGATGGAAAGGTCTATCATGGTTGTAACATAGAAAATGCTGCATATAGCATGTGTAATTGCGCCGAAAGGACAGCTTTGTTCAGCGCTTATGCCCATAATGAAAAAAAATTCACTAAACTTGCAGTCGTGGCAGATACCGATGGTCCCGTTTCTCCATGCGGGGCATGCAGGCAGGTCATTTCAGAACTGTGTGAAAAGGATATGCCGGTCGTGTTGACCAACTTAAATGGGGATATAAAAGAACTAACAGTACAGGAATTGCTTCCAGGAGCTTTTTCACCGGAGGATTTAAATGGATAAACTATTTGATGATACACAAGTAAAAGGTTACAAATCAGGTTTCATTTCAATTATTGGACGACCTAATGTTGGAAAGAGTACATTCCTGAATCGGGTCATCGGTCAAAAGATTGCCATTATGAGCGATAAACCGCAAACTACAAGAAATAAGGTCCAGGGAGTACTTACGCAAAATGATTCACAAATGATTTTCATCGATACTCCCGGCATTCATAAACCTAAGCATAAGCTTGGTGACTTCATGATGAAAGTGGCAACGAATACATTGAAAGAAGTCGATTTGATTCTCTTCATGATCAATGCGACTGAAGGATACGGACGCGGTGACGAGTTTATCATCGAAAAACTTCAATCCGTAAAAACGCCAGTTTTCCTGGTTGTGAACAAAATCGATGCGATGCATCCAGATGATTTACTTCCGATTATTGAAAAATACCAGCAGCTTTACCCTTTTGCGGCAGTCGTTCCGATTTCTGCGCTTGAAGGGAATAATGTTGATACATTGCTTGAACAAATCAAGGAACATTTGCCTGAAGGTCCTCAGTTTTATCCAGCTGACCAAGTGACTGACCATCCGGAACGTTTTATCATTTCCGAATTGGTCCGCGAGAAGGTACTGCACCTGACACGTGAAGAAATTCCGCATTCGGTGGCTGTTGTCATCGATTCGATAAAAAAAATGGACAACAGCGACACCATTAATGTCATGGCGACGATCGTTGTCGAACGTGATTCACAAAAAGGCATTGTCATCGGAAAGCAAGGGAAAATGCTTAAAGAAGTCGGTAGCCGTGCCAGAGTGGATATCGAAAACTTATTGGGCTCGAAAGTTTTCTTGGAACTGTGGGTGAAGGTGCAGAAGGATTGGCGTAATAAAGCAAGCCAGCTTCGCGATTATGGTTTCAATGAGAGCGAGTATTAATTAACAAAATTTACGCGTCATGAAAGCTTGGAAAACGGTCAAGCTAATCATATGGTCGGATATTCATAATTGCTAGTTAAAAATGAAAGGTGGGCTTTATATGTTGGATTTTACCTGGGAATTATTTAGTGAAACAGGTAATGTGGACACCTATTTGCTGTTTAAGGAGATAGAAGTCGAAAGACAGGAAAGACACTTGGTATTGAATGATGAGCTAGCAGAAATTGATTTTCCTGTTTCATAGGTTAGTCTTGGCGAGCATGGGTGGTGTCTTGGTATGCTCCAAAAATGTGAGGGCATTGTCATAAGGCGAACTGCATATGGAGAAAATAACAAAATCATTACAATATATACCCGAGAGCTAGGAAAAATTGGCGTTATGGCTAGAGGAGCCAGTAAACCTAACAGCAGGCTTTCCGCCGTCACACAGCTTTTTTGCTCCGGGTATTTTCTTGTAACCACATCAACCGGACTCGGAAGCCTTCAGCAAGGCGAAATGGTCGATTCACTCCGTTTCATAAGGGAGGATCTTTTTGCCACTGCTTATGCTTCATATATTGTTGAATTGCTTGATAAAAGCGTCGAGGATAAGAAACCGAATCCATATTTGTATGAATTACTTTCGCAAACCTTGCATTACATAAACGAAGAATATGACGCAGAGGTTTTGAAATTCATTTTTGAAATGAAGATGCTGCCCGTCAATGGGATTAACCCTGTGCTGAATCAGTGTGCTGTATGTGGTGAAACGGAAGGGGAATTCTCCTTCTCGCTTAGGGAAGCGGGCTTTATCTGTCACCGCTGTCTGGGGAAAGACCCTTATCACTATAAAATTTCACCTGCAGCCGTCAAATTACTGCGGATCTTTTATTATTTCGATTTATCAAGGCTCGGAAACATTTCCGTCAAGCCTGAAACGAAAAGAGAACTGCAGAAGATCATCGATGCTTATTATGAGGAATATTCTGGTCTGCATTTGAAATCAAAAAAGTTCCTGAAACAGATTGATACGATGAAAGACATGTTTTAGGATCTGACCTATTGACATTCGATGCTAGTTTGTATAAAATTCTAATCATCAAAATAAGAAGATTGCGTTGATGGAAAAGAGTATCTGTCATTCTCCATAAAAAGCGAGCCCGGGACGGTGGAAGCCGGGATATGGATTTACAGGGAAGGGCGTTTCCGGAGCATGTTGCTTTGAAAAGAGGCCGTTTATAAACGGCAATTAGGGTGGAACCGCGGGTATACTCTCGTCCCTATGCATTTCGCATAGGGACGGGAGTTTTTTGTTTGCCGAAATGTAATGGGTTCCGACCTTGAATTTTAAAAAGAGCCTTTTTAAATAACCTGGAGGTGTAAGATGAATATTCAAAATATGATTTTAACGTTACAAAAGCATTGGTCTGAACAAGGCTGCATATTAATGAATGCTTATGATGTCGAGAAAGGGGCAGGAACGATGAGCCCATACACGTTCCTGAGAGCCATTGGACCGGAGCCATGGAGCGTTGCTTACGTAGAGCCTTCCCGCCGACCTGCTGACGGTCGCTATGGTGAGAACCCTAATCGACTGTATCAGCATCATCAGTTCCAAGTGATCATGAAGCCATCGCCTGATAATATTCAGGAGTTATATTTGGATTCATTACGTGCTTTAGGGATAAATCCGCTTGAGCATGATATTCGCTTTGTGGAAGACAATTGGGAAAATCCATCACTAGGCTGTGCTGGTCTTGGTTGGGAAGTGTGGCTTGATGGGATGGAAATCACCCAATTTACATATTTCCAACAAGTGGGCGGCCTTGAGTGTAAGCCGGTTTCCGTGGAAATTACATACGGGATCGAACGTCTCGCCTCTTACATTCAAGATAAGGAAAACGTATTTGACCTAGAATGGACAGATGGATTCACAGTTCGGGATATATTTGGACAGCCGGAATACGAACATTCGAAATATACTTTCGAAACTTCCGACCTTGATATGCTGTTTCAACTTTTCACGATGTATGAAAAGGAAGCGCATCGCCAAATGGAAGAAGGACTTGTACACCCTGCATATGATTATGTTTTGAAATGTTCACATACATTTAACCTTTTGGATGCCAAAGGTGCCATCTCGGTGACGGAAAGAACGGGTTATATTGCCCGTTGCCGTAACTTAGCGCGTAAGGTTGCCAAAACCTTCTATGAAGAGCGGGAAAAATTAGGCTTCCCGATCCTGAAAGTGAAAGGGGAGAACACAAATGAGCAAGCGTGATTTGTTATTGGAGATTGGATTGGAAGAGCTGCCTGCCCGTTTTGTGACAGCATCAATGAAACAGTTGTCAGATAAAGTGCAGCAATGGCTAACGGAAAAAGCGATTGCATTCGGAACGGTTGAAGCTTTTTCCACACCAAGACGTTTGGCCGTATTGGTGAAAGACGTGGAAGAATCCCAAAAGGATATCGAAGAGGAAGCAAAAGGTCCGGCTAAGAAAATCGCTTTGGACAGCGAAGGCAACTGGTCTAAAGCTGCATTGGGATTCGTAAGGGGTCAAGGCATGACTTCAGAGGATATATATTTTAAGGAACTCAAGGGTGTGGAATATGCCCATGTGAATAAATTCATAAAAGGACAGCAGACCGTTCAGCTTTTATCTGAGCTGCGGGAAATCATCAGCGGCATGACGTTCCCGAAAAATATGCGCTGGGCCAATCAGGAGCTCCGTTTCGTCCGTCCGATTAAATGGCTGATTGCCCTATTCGGCAATGATATAGTGCCATTTAGCTTGGCTGATGTGGAAACGGGCCGTGAAACAAAAGGACACCGCTTCCTGGGCGATAGCGCAATCATCGAGGAACCGGAACGGTATGAAGATACGCTAAAAGAACAATTTGTAATGGCGGATCCAGATAAACGCCGACAAGTTATATTGGATCAGATTAAGGAGCTTGAGCAGGAAAAAAACTGGATCATCCCAGTCGATGAAGACCTGCTCGAAGAAGTCAATAATTTGGTGGAGTATCCAACGGTGTTATTTGGACATTTTGAAGAGGAATTCCTTGAGCTTCCTGCTGAGGTGCTTATCACATCAATGAAGGAGCACCAACGTTATTTCCCTGTTAAAGATCAGGACGGGAAACTGCTTGCTTACTTTGTAACCGTGCGTAATGGCGATGACCGCCATTTGGATAAGGTTTCTAAAGGGAATGAAAAAGTATTGCGAGCCCGCTTATCGGATGCAGCATTTTTCTATAAGGAAGATCAGAAAAAAGAGATTTCGGCGGCTTTGAAAAAGCTTGACAGCATCGTTTATCATGAAGAAATTGGTACATTAGCCGAGAAAACTGCCCGGGTAACTTCAGTGACCGGTGCCCTTGCGGATGCTTTGAATTTAAAGGCGGAAAAAGAAATGGCGCTTCGTACAGCGGCAATCGCCAAGTTCGATTTAGTGAGTCATATGGTTTATGAATTCCCTGAATTGCAAGGGTATATGGGTGAAAAATATGCGCTCTTAAAAGGGGAAGCCAAAGAAGTGGCCGCAGCTATCAATGAACATTATATGCCAAGACATGCGGATGACAATGTACCGCCTTCAGTCATTGGAGCAGTTGTGAGTTTAGCTGAAAAAATTGATACTTTGTCGTCATTCTTCGCTATCGGAATCATTCCGACAGGTTCCCAGGATCCTTACGCATTAAGAAGGCAGGCGAGTGGTGTCGTCCAAATTTTAGCTGAGAAGAAATGGAATATTTCTTTAGAGGAGCTTATTGCTTTAGGCCTTAAAGGGTTGGAAGCAAAAGGCATCTTAAAACGTGATCTTGATGAAGTTAAGGCAGATATGTTCACATTCTTTAAAGCACGTGTCAAACACCTGCTTCAAGAACAGCAAATCCGATATGACTTGATTGATGCAGTCCTGTTCAATGAGATCGGTTATATTCACTCTATCGTGGAACGTGCACATGTCTTGGATGCGAAAAAAGACGAAGCCGGTTTTAAAGAAAGCCTGGAAGCTTTAAGTCGGGTCATGAATATTGCCGTAAAATGTGACAATAAGGTGACAGTTGACCCTAGTGCCTTTGAAAATGATCAAGAAAATGCGTTATACGTAAAATATCAAAAAGTGGCCATGCGTTATAATGAATCCAAAGATGAGAAAGAGCGATTTGAACAGCTTGTTTCGCTTCAATCGGAAATAGAGTCATATTTCGAGAATACAATGGTCATGGCAGATGATGAAGCAATCCGTAATAACCGTTTATCCTTAATGAAGGAAATCAGTGATTTGGTTGCAGGTTTTGCTGCCATGAATAAAATCATCCTTTCATGATCGAAAGGATGTATGGAAATCGGAAACACTTTAAATAAGGGTTTCCGATTTCTTAAAAAGATAAATGGTCATTAAATAGGACAAAAATGCCCTAATTAAATAATTTAGTATATAATTATTAAATGAATAACTTTTGTTACTTTACTCTGCGAAAGCAGTGGGGTGGTGATTATAATCCAATTGAATAAGCGTCAGGAACAAATTTTACAAATTGTAAAAGAAAACGGACCGATTACCGGGGAACATATTGCAGATAGATTGAACCTAACTAGGGCGACACTTCGTCCTGATCTAGCGATTTTAACGATGGCAGGTTTTCTTGATGCCAGGCCCCGAGTGGGGTATTTCTATACAGGCAGGTCAGGGACACAGCTCTTGACAGATAGCCTTAACCATCTTTATGTACGAGACTACCAATCGATACCTGTCGTTGTTGATGAAGGCATTTCCGTATATGATGCAATCGTCATGATGTTTTTAGAAGATGTCGGAACAATGTTCGTAGTCGATAAGCATGCATTGCTTGTTGGTGTCCTATCAAGAAAAGACTTGTTGCGTGCGAGTATTGGGAAACAAGAGCTTAACTCCATTCCAGTCAATATCATCATGACTAGGATGCCCAATATTACAATGTGTTCAAAAGAAGACCTTTTGATTGATGTTGCAAAAAAATTGATTGATAAACAAATCGACTCATTACCGGTCGTCAAAGACACAGAAAAAGGCTATGAAGTAATTGGAAGGATTACAAAAACCAATATTACGAAAGCATTCGTAGCTTTGGCTGATGAAGGCTATTAGGGGGCTTGCAAAAGGAATGACGGAGAATATGAACGGTTCTATTATATATGTTGTATCGGATTCGGTAGGGGAAACAGCGGAATTGGTTACAAAAGCCGCTGCAAGCCAGTTCTCGGGATCTGCATTTTCCATAAAGAGAATTCCGTATATTGAAGATGAACAAAACGTGGATGAAGTGATATCACTGGCTAAGTTGGATGGGGCAATCATTGCTTATACCCTTGTGAAGCCAGCTATTAGAGCGTATATGAAAGCACAGGTCGAGAAAGAAAACCTGTCTGCTTATGACATTTTAGGGCCGCTTATGGACATCCTTCAGGAAAGGGCGCCAAAAGGGCCACTTAATGAACCTGGTCTTGTAAGAAAGCTGGATGATGACTATTTCAAGCGTGTGGAAGCCATCGAATTTGCTGTAAAATATGATGATGGACGTGACCCTCGAGGCATTTTACGTGCAGATATCGTTCTTGTGGGTGTTTCACGCACTTCCAAAACGCCTTTATCGCAATATTTAGCCCACAAACGCTATAAAGTAGCGAACGTACCTTTAGTGCCTGAAGTGGAACCTCCAGAAGAGCTGTTCTTGGTACCTCCTGAAAAATGCATTGGTTTAAAGATCAGCCCGGAAAAGCTTAACCATATTCGTAAAGAACGATTAAAGTCACTTGGGCTCAATGATCACGCCATTTACGCAAATGTGGAGCGCATAAAAGAAGAATTGACATACTTTGATACAATCATATCAAGGTTGAACTGTCCTATCATTGATGTAACCAATAAAGCTGTTGAAGAAACAGCTAATTTGATAATCAATATCCTTCAAAACAAAAACCGTTGATCCTTATAATTAAGGCAAATCAAAATGTGAGCTAGGCACTTTACGTGTCAGCTCACATTTTAATGCCAAGGTCAAATAAGGGAATAAAAAGAATAAGTTCAAAATAGTTACATAAAATTCCTTTTAGTTTCCAAATGCAAATCCATTGATTTGCATGAAAACACATTCGAAATTTAAATGTTGGCATCTTCTAATCAAATAGACTATAATAAAAAATTGTGAGAAAAAAGTAATCTTAAGGTTTAGACTTAATTAATAAGGAATAAACTAAAGGTTAATGAGATGTCAAGGTTTTTATCATAAAAATAATTCGACATGTTCCGTATAATTCAGGAAGGGTTGGTCTTTTTTAAGGCAAAAGAGACGCTTTCACTTAAATAAGCAGGTATTCTTTGAAGAATAGTATGTGCTCTTATAGAGGGAATCCTCTGAATCAATGCTGAAATTCACCATAACTTCATAAAGTTTAGGGGAGAAAAAGGATTATGCAGAAAGATGTAGAATTAGAAGGTATGAATAATAAACCTACGATACACGTCGATGCCGATGCATGCCCGGTGAAAGACGAAATCCTTCATTGTGCAAGTTTGCACGATGTTGAAGTCTGTTTTGTTGCATCATATAAAAATATGATGAATAACCCTGAAGGTAAATGGGTATATGTCGATGCAGACAAAGAAGCGGCAGATCTTTATATAGTAAACTCCGTAAAAAAGGGTGATATTGTCGTTACTGCAGATATTGGTTTGGCTGGGACCCTGCTTCCTAAAAACGTTTATGTCCTTTCGCCAAGGGGAAAAGAATACACAGACGAGAATATTTTCATGCTCTTGGATATGCGTTATCAGTCGGCGAAACTCCGCAGGCAGGGTAAGCATACGAAAGGGCCGAAAGCATTCACAAAGGAAGATCGTGCATGTTTTACAAATAAACTTTTGAAAACATTGTCGAACTTTGCAGGGGATTAGGAAACAGTATCGAATTAGAAACTATCACCCATATGGCAAGGTGGAAAAATGATAAATGGCCGTATAGAAGATGAGAAAATTAATCAAATTCGTGAAGCTGTTGACATTGTTGATTTAATTGGGGAGTATGTCCAGCTGAAGAAACAGGGACGCAATTACTTTGGCCTATGTCCTTTTCATGGTGAAAACTCGCCCTCGTTTTCCGTTTCAACGGAAAAACAAATCTTTCACTGTTTTGGTTGCGGGGCAGGCGGAAATATTTTTACCTTCTTAATGGATATTGAAGGCTACAGCTTTGTGGAATCTGCAAAAGTTTTAGCTGAAAAAGGGAATGTTCCTTTGGATGTTCAAATCAATAAGGATTCCAAGCGTTCTAACATGCCGGCAGGCTCGCAGCAAATGGTCGAAGCCCATGACCTGCTGAGGAAGTTTTATCATCATCTCCTCGTTAATACGAACGAGGGGCAGGATGCTCTGGAGTATTTACTTAAACGCGGGTTTACTGAAGAGATGATAGAAAAGTTCCAAATTGGCTACTCTTTGGATTCATGGGACTTCGTGTCCAAGTTTCTTTTAAAGCGCGGGTTTCCAGCGGAATACATGGAGCAGGCAGGGCTCATTATTTACAGGGAAAAAGACGAGTCATATTTTGACCGTTTCAGAAATAGAGTCATGTTCCCAATTATGGATCATCAAGGAAATACGATTGCATTTTCAGGAAGAGCGATGGGGGACGATGAGCCCAAATATTTGAATAGTCCTGAAACGCCAATCTTTAATAAAAGTAAAACTTTATATAATTTCCATCATGCAAGACCACACATACGTAAGAAAGAACAAGTAGTCATTTTTGAAGGCTTTGCCGATTGCATTTCAGCGGTTGGTGCAGGTGTAGAGAATGCTGTCGCGACAATGGGTACTGCCCTGACGGACCAGCATATCCAGCTTTTAAAAAGAAATACTGACCAGATACTTATTTGTTACGATTCGGACTCTGCGGGATTGAACGCTGCCAATCGTGCAGTTAACATGCTGCAAGAACATGAGTTTTCCGTGAAAGTCGCCCTTATGCCTGATAACTTGGACCCCGATGACTACATAAAGGAATTCGGTGAAAAAAGCTTTGTTTCTGAAGTAATAGGGGCCAGTTTAACCTACATGGCATTCAAAATGCATTATTTGCGTCGAGGGAAAAATGTAAATAATGAAGGAGATCGAATTCAATATATCGAAGAAGTCCTTAAAGAAATTTCGCGATTGCCCAATGCAGTGGAGAGGGATCATTATCTCCGGCAGCTATCCTCTGAATTTTCCCTTTCATTGGATGCGCTGGAACAGCAGCAGCGTCAGGTGTTCTTTACGGAACGCAAGAAGGGTTCACTGCCGCAGCCAGCAGCCCAAAAGAAAATGGCCCTGCAATATGAGCACAAGTTAAAGCCTGCTCACCATAATGCTGAAACGAAGTTGATTGCCCATATGCTAAAAAGCAGGGATATGACTTTCAAGATTCAGCAGTTGCTTGGGCAAACGGTCTTTCATGTAGATGAACATCAGGCAATCATCACCTATTTATATGCGTTCTATGAAGATGGACACGAACCGGATACAAGCTTTTTCCTTACTTATTTACCGGATCCAAACTTGAGAAGGATCGTTTCGGAAATAGAAATGATGTCAGTGAATGAGGAAGTTACCGATAAAGAACTGACCGATTGTATAAATCAAGTGTTGAAATATGAAAAATTGTTAAAGATAAAAGAAAAACAAGTTGAAGAAAAAGATGCAGTTAGACGAAGTGATTATGTCACTGCTGCACAAATTGCCATGGAAATCATTAAATTGCGTAAAATGTTGTAGTCGTTTAGGTGTAAGTCCTGGAAGGAGGGGAACTAATGGCTGAAAAACCAGCACGTTCCAAACAAGTTGATAATGAATTTAGCCTTGAACAGGTGAAAGAAAAATTACTAGAGCTAGGTAAGAAACGAGGCTCTTTGACTTTAGAAAAAATCGCTGAAATGATTGGCGGTTTTGAGTTGGATTCCGATCAAATGGATGAGTTCTATGAGGTGTTAGCAGAAAATGGCGTCGAAATTCTCACTGATGGTGAGGAAGACGAGGATGAAGATGATCCAGATGAGAAGAAACTTGCAAAAGAAGAAGAGTTTGACTTAAATGATTTAAGTGTTCCTCCTGGCGTTAAAATTAATGACCCGGTACGTATGTATTTAAAGGAAATTGGTCGGGTCGACCTTTTATCGGCAGAAGAGGAAATCTCTCTGGCGACGAGAATTGAAGATGGTGATGAAGAAGCGAAACGCCGTTTGGCAGAAGCTAACCTTCGTCTTGTTGTCAGTATCGCCAAGCGCTATGTCGGACGCGGAATGCTATTCCTTGATTTGATTCAGGAAGGTAATATGGGACTTATCAAAGCAGTGGAAAAATTTGATTACCGCAAGGGATTCAAATTCAGTACGTATGCAACATGGTGGATTCGCCAAGCGATAACCCGTGCCATTGCCGACCAAGCAAGAACGATCCGGATACCTGTGCATATGGTGGAAACCATCAATAAACTGATCCGTGTCCAAAGACAGCTTCTTCAGGATTTAGGACGTGAACCTTCTCCGGAAGAAATTGCTGAGGATATGGACTTAACTCCTGAAAAAGTTCGTGAAATCTTGAAAATAGCTCAGGAGCCTGTTTCGTTGGAAACGCCAATAGGTGAAGAAGACGATTCACATTTAGGTGATTTCATTGAAGATCAGGATGCCACTTCCCCATCGGAACATGCAGCCTATGAACTATTGAAAGAACAGCTTGAAGACGTATTGGATACTCTTACTGATCGTGAAGAGAACGTCTTGAGACTCCGCTTTGGACTTGATGATGGACGCACCCGTACTCTTGAAGAGGTAGGGAAAGTGTTTGGGGTCACCCGAGAGCGTATCCGTCAAATCGAAGCGAAGGCTCTGCGTAAACTGAGACATCCAAGCCGTAGCAAACGCTTGAAAGATTTCCTGGAGTAGAAGATATAATATATATGCCCTTAACAGAGCCCTCTTTGAATGCCCAGCGTTCGGGAGCGGCTCTTTTTTATATAATGGAAATTAATTTTACAATAGAAACAATTTCACACAAAAAACTAAGCCGTTAGTTAAAAAGAAATGATCATCATGGGATGTGAGATTCATGGATGAGATGAGAAAGAAAATCATCATTCAAGAAATAAGCTCCTGGAAGGAAAGTCGTATGCTTCCGGAGCAATATTGTAATTACCTGCTTGCCTTATACTGTCAAGGCGAATTGCCGCCAGCAAAGTCGAATAAAACCCGGAGCAAAAAAAACGACATCTTTTCCGGGGTGTTGATTGGGGTCCTTTTTGCATTTATTGTATTTTTGAATTATTTTACTGAAATACCCATAAGAATGCAAATGCTTATGACAACAATTTCAATGCTTGTCTTTGGGCTGGCGGCCCGCCGCTTAAACGGCAGGAGGATCATTTATCAAATGGCGTTGATGGGAATGGCTTTATCATTGCTTTTATTAACTGTCAGTTTGGCGGAATTCATGGCACCCGGTAAAGTGGGTATCCTGTATATATTCTTGTTCATTAATTGCGGACTCTGGATTTTAATGGGCAATAAACTGAAGCTGCTCCATTTTTCCATGGCGGGAGTCCTGGGAGCACTGGTCACTCTTTCCTTTTTATTAATATAATTAAAGGGGCATCCCCGCGGTTTTAAATAATGAATTTAGGGTACTATGAAACATATGTAAGAAAAAGTAAAATGTTTGGAAATATACATAAGTTTTTGACAATTTTAAGAAATTATATAATATCTTCTATTTTTGGGCTTTTACTTGAAACTCTTTTCAAGTAAAATAATATATAGCTGTTTGTATATAATATTAAATATGGTAAGTTAAGGTTCTACATAGGGGAGGAAATACTATGAATCGCAATCCAGTAATGCCTTTTATTATTATCATGGTTTTTGGTATTGGACTTATGTTTTTACTTTCGTTTAAAGGTTTGGGTGATGCCAAAGATCTTGCTAAGGAAAAAGAGGGCGGCGAAAAGACAGAAGAAACAGAAAGTGCCTCAGCATCACCTGAGGACATTTATAAGCAAAACTGTATCTCATGTCATGGTGACGCCTATCAAGGCGGTGTGGGGCCTGCTCTAAAAGGAGTTGGCGACCGTCTGTCGGTGGACGAGGTTAAAGACGTGATCGCTAATGGACGAGGTGCAATGCCACCAGGTTTAGTCGAAGAACAGAACATTGACGCCATGGCCGAATATATTCATGGACTGAAATAATTCATGGAACTGACTCAAGAAATCGTTGGAAGGCGACTTTTGGAGTCAGTTTTTCATTTATTCAGAAAAGGGAGATTCCAGATGGAAGGTTTCTTTTGCCCACTGATAGAAAGAGACCTATGTCTCCTTTCTGTAATTTTTCGATTGAACTTGGTATAATCGAAAGGGAAACTAATTATAGTAAGACATTATTTGAATTAAGAGAGTTGATAAATATGAATCATGAAAAACTATCCATGAGATTAGAACGTGTTGCCATACATATACCAAAAGGAAGCGTCCTTGCAGATATAGGTTCAGACCATGCTTATTTACCGTGCTATGCGGTGACTAACGGCTTGTGTGATAGCGCTATAGCTGGTGAGGTTGTAGAAGGGCCCTATCAGTCAGCACGCAAGCAAGTGGCAATGACAGGGCTTGGGGACAAGATAGAGGTCCGTAAAGGAGACGGGCTTGAAGTATTGAATCCCGATGAAGCGACATGCATTACGATTGCAGGCATGGGGGGGACTTTAATATCAAGTATATTGGAAAGCGGAAAAGGGAAACTCGGCAAGGCAGAAAGGCTTATCCTTCAGCCTAATGTCGGTGCAGCGAATGTTCGCAGCTGGCTAATCGATAACGGATGGGAACTTAGTGGAGAGGAAATCCTTGAAGAAGATGGGAAAATCTATGAAATCTTAATTGCCGGAAAAGGAGACCCGCTCCGCCCTTATGGGGTAAACAAGCAAGCCGGCCTCACTTTCGGTCCATACCTAAGAGAGCAATTCAGTGACATTTTCATAAAAAAATGGCAGCTTGAGAAAAAACATTTGGAAAGGATCATTGAACAATTGGATGAAAGCGGAAGAAGCGGACTGGAAGCGAAGCGCAAGGAATTAAAAAACCAAATTTCAGTAATAGAGGAGGTGCTTAAAGGTTGAAGACAGTGAATGGTCACAAAATCATTGAAACGTTTGAGCAATTCTCCCCAAAGCATTATGCAATGGAGGGAGATCCGATCGGGCTGCATATCGGACAGCTCAATAAGCCCGTTACTAAAGTGTTGATTGCCCTTGATGTGCTGGAAGAGGTTGTAGACGAAGCGATCGAACATGGCGTGGAATTGATCATCGCCCACCATCCGCTTATTTACCGACCATTGAAAAGGATTGATACAAACGCAGCTGGAGGCCGCATCATCGAAAAGCTGATCAAACATGATATCGCTATTTATGCTGCACATACCAATTTGGATGTTGCTAAGGGCGGCGTGAATGATTTACTTGCCGAGGCGCTACAATTGCAGGACACAGAGGTATTGATCCCAACTTACGAGACAGTCCTAAAGAAATTGGTCGTATATGTTCCAAAGGACGACGAACAAAAGGTGAGGGAAGCCCTAGGTAAGGCAGGGGCGGGAGCGATCGGGAATTACAGCAATTGTTCGTTTTCGGGGGAAGGTATCGGACGCTTCTTGCCAGGTGAAGGCAGTGAACCGGTAATTGGCTCTAAAGGAGAGCTTGAAGAAGTAGCTGAAATGCGGGTTGAAACGATATTCCCAGAAAATATCGAAAAGAAAGTGCTAGCTGCGATGATTAAAGCCCACCCATATGAAGAAGTTGCCCACGATATATATATACTGGAGAATAAAGGGGAGGTTCTCGGCTTAGGGAAGATTGGTGTACTTGCTGAAGAAATGACACTTGAACAATTTTCCGAACATGTGAAGCGGACACTCGATGTTGAAAAGGTGCGTGTCGTTGGAGATTTGCAAAGTCCGATAAAAAAAGTGGCGGTTTTGGGCGGGGACGGCAATAAGTACTTTACGACCGCGAAATTCAAGGGAGCAGATGTATACGTTACAGGTGACATGTATTATCATACAGCCCATGATGCGATGATGCTTGGATTGAATATCGTGGATCCAGGCCACAATGTTGAAAAGGTGATGAAAAAAGGTGTAGCGCGAATCCTTGAAAAAATGTGCCGCGAAAAGAACTACGATGTGGAATTCATTCCATCCCGGCAGAATACAGACCCTTTCCGCTTTATCTAAATAACACGAAAAAGGCAGCCCTCAGTGGCTGCCTTTGTTTTTGTTCAATCATTTCTTCACTTTAATCTTAGGTAAAATCTTATGCAATGGCGTTTTCTTTTCAGTATTCCAAGTCGATTCATCATTTGCTTCATACTGCTCCAGAAATGCGATAACTTCTTTTGTGATCGGAGTTGGTGTAGAAGCCCCCGAAGTGACGGCAACCGTTTCTGCATCTTTTAGCCATTCAAGGTTCAGCTCTGAAATGTCAGCAATCCGATAGGCTCTCGTGCCGGCAATCTCTTTAGAAACTTGTGCAAGGCGGTTTGAATTATTACTCTTGGGATCCCCCACAACGATTAAAACATCAGCTTCGCCAGCTTGCTCGGCAACCGCTTCTTGGCGAACCTGTGTCGCTAAACAAATTTCCTTATGGACTTCAGCATGTGGGAACTTTTCCTTGACCTTATCCATGATATCCAAAACATCCCATTGGCTCATCGTCGTTTGATTGGTGACAATGATCTTATCACTATTCAAAGTCAAAGCTTCCACATCTTCATCCTTTTGAACCAGGTGAACGACATCGGGAGCAACCCCGACAGCACCCTCTGGTTCCGGATGGCCTTTTTTGCCGATATAAATGATTTGATAGCCTTCCGCCTCTTTTTCCCGAATTAAGTCATGTGTTGCGGTAACATCGGGACATGTTGCATCGAGCGTGACAAGACCTTTTTTCTCAGCGATCTTCCTGATCTCAGGTGAGACGCCGTGAGCAGTAAAGATGACGGTTCCGCTGTTCACCTGTTCAATGATATCGTTGCGGTTGCTGCCGTCCAATGTGATGATGCCTTCTTCTTCAAACGCATCCGTCACATGTTTGTTATGCACGATCATTCCTAAAATGTAAATGGGACGTGGCAAGGTTTTATCTAAAGCCGCATTTCGGGCGATGACCATGGCATCGACAACGCCATAACAATAGCCGCGCGGGGAAATTTTAATCACTTTCATCTATGTGTCCTCCTTCAAGGCAAGAAACTCTCACTTTTTATACCTTTCTATTATATAAGACCATAGATGATAATACAAAACATCATATTTACATAAAATCAGTTATTGTTGAATTTTTTGCAGACTTTAAATATAAAGCTTGGGGCCGGATGATCTTTTCCTTTTGGTTTCGGTATGAACTTGGGTGCTGGGGTTAGCTTCCTTAGCTTTTTCCTTTTTCTTCGAATCCGTTTTTACATCACTGTTTTTTGGGGCCTCGACATTGGGCCCGCTTTCAACTGGAGCTCCCTGGTCCGGTGTATCACCGGCTGATGAAATGCTCCTGAAAACTTTCCACATGGAAGGCAGGTTTTTAATCACGGGTCCGTATTGTTCCACCATAGGCGTGAATTGTTCCGCTGCTTGCAACACTTTTTGCGTGTTGGAAAGCATATTATTAAGGGAATCGGGATTTTTTAATGTTTCTAAGATACCGCCTCCGCTGCTCCTTGAAGAACTTTGGTTAGTGGAAGCAGCCGGCGCAAACAAATTGGGTGAAGCTGCTTTTTGTTTCGATTTGCCAAGTATTTTTGACAATAACCCTTCTTTCTTTGCTGGCGGCATTTCCTGCCGCTGCGGTTGGATGAAAGGACCTCGGAAACCTTGTGGTCCTTGTGGCCCCTGCCGTCTGTTTTGAACCATCGGCCGCTGCATTTGCTGATAAGGGTGGGGGAATTGCGGTGACTGTCTGAATGGAGCAGGGTGCTGCTGCATCCTTCGGCCATTTGGTGGCTGAAAACCGGGTCCGGGTTGACGATTATTATTTGGGAACATAGGATTCACCTCCTCAGATTTTATATGCTGGTGTAATCTTCTCTATAAATTATGCAACTCGACTAAAAAGGTTTGAGGAAAGAGTGGCTGGGCGGTTGTGAAGTAACCGGAAAGAAGGTAAGATGGTAACGGTAGTCTTTTAGCTCCATGTCTGCGGGGGATACGCTATGACCAGGACAGGGGCTTTTCGTTTGCAGGAGTCCATTTTAAGAGAACTAGCCTCAGCGTACGCGCTTTTGTGATGTAAGAAATTGGGTCACAGTGAAAAAAAGTGAATCGATTGCCCATTATGGGACAATCCCTATTTTCTTCACGGGCAACCCAGGCGCTTGCGCTTTTTGTGTAATCCAGCTTCAGCGCCTAGCTCGTTGTGAAAAAGAGGATTGCCCTCACAAGGCAAAAAGCGCCTTATGGGACAATCCCTATTTTCTTCACGGGCAACCCAGGCGCTTGCGCTTTTTGTGTAAAATTTATTATAATAACAGGACATGTCTAATGACTGACAGGATAAAGGAGTTTTTTGATGAAACAAAATCAATTTGAACGATTTAATTTGAAAAGCTACATTCTAGATGCGGTTCGTACTTTAGGGTTCGATAAGCCGACGGAAATTCAAGAGCGTGTGCTTCCGTCGCTTTTAAAGGGAAGTAGCTTAATTGGACAGTCGCAGACAGGTACAGGAAAGACACATTCCTATTTGCTGCCAATCATGAACAGGCTTGATGCTGGTAAAAACGAAGTTCAAGCAATTATTTCCGCACCAACCCGTGAGTTAGCGAACCAAATCTACAAAGCAGCTTTGAAAATTGCTGAACATTTCCCTGAGGATGAGCAGATTCAAGTCCGTTGTTTCATCGGTGGTACTGATAAACAGCGAATGATAGATAAATTGAAGACACAGCCGCAACTGGTAATCGGTACGCCGGGCCGGATCAAGGATTTGGTTGAAGCTCAGGCACTACAGGTGTATACAGCAAAAATGCTTGTAGTCGATGAAGCGGACCTTATGCTAGACATGGGTTTCATTGAAGATGTGGATTTATTTGCATCACGTATGGCTGAAAAAATTCAAATGCTTGTCTTTTCGGCAACCATCCCAGAAAAATTGAAGCCGTTTTTAAATAAATATATGGAGAATCCAAAGTATGTTCAAGTGAATCCAAAGCAGGCGACCGCTTCGAAAATTGAACATGTTCTGGTACCGCTTCGCCACCGTAACAGAGAGCAGTTACTCCATGATATTATCGTTCGTTATAATCCTTATTTGGCGATTGTTTTCACGAACACAAAGAAAATGGCGGATCATGTGGCTAACTCCTTGATCGAAAAAGGTTTGAATGTCGGCCGTATTCATGGTGATTTATCGCCTCGTGAGCGTAAAAAAATGATGAAGCAAATCAATGATCTGGAGTATCAATTCATCGTTGCGACAGATCTGGCTTCCCGTGGAATAGATATTGAAGGTGTAAGTCATATCATTAATTATGAATTGCCTTCAGACTTGGATTTTTACATCCATAGGACGGGAAGGACGGCTCGTGCCGGATATTCGGGCATTGCCACTACCATTTACGATACATCCGATGAAGATTCATTGAACCGCCTTGAAAAAATGGGCATTGAATTCCGTGATGCCGATATCCAAAACGGCGATTGGGTTGATATCGATGAACGTAATAAACGGAAAAACCGTAAAAAACAAAAATCTGATATCGATGTTAAAGCGAGCAGGCACGTCAAGAAGCCGACTAAAGTCAAGCCAGGATACAAGAAGAAAATTCAACGAGATGTGGAAAACTTTAAAAAACGCGAACGTCGTATACAGAGAAAGAAATAGGGGGGAAATCAGATGCTGAAGATTGGATCGCATGTTTCAATGAGCGGGAAAGGTATGCTTCTTGCTGCGAGTCAAGAAGCGGCTTCGTATGGTTCCAACACATTCATGATCTATACAGGGGCCCCTCAAAACACAAGACGTAAAAAAATCGAGGATTTAAATATCGAAGCCGGAAGACTGCATATGGAGGAGAATGGAATCAGCGATATCGTTGTTCATGCCCCGTATATCATTAATATAGGAAATACCACGAACCCAGCCACATTCGAGCTTGGAGTCAACTTCTTACGCAGCGAAATCGATCGGACTGAAGCGATTGGCGCAAGTCAGATCGTACTTCATCCAGGTGCGCATGTTGGTGGAGGCAGTGAACTGGGAATCAAGAGAATCATCGAAGGTTTGAATGAAGTGCTTACTGCCGATGATAAAGTTCAGATTGCCCTTGAAACGATGGCGGGTAAAGGTACTGAATGTGGCAGGTCTTTCGAGGAGCTGGCGATGATCATTGATGGTGTAACCTATAATGAAAAATTATCGGTATGCTTTGATACTTGCCATACTCATGATGCCGGATATAATATCATTGAGGATTTTGATGGCGTACTGAATGAATTCGATAAATTGGTCGGTGTTGACCGAATCAAAGTCCTTCATATTAACGATAGCAAAAACGAACGCGGCATGCGTAAGGACCGCCATGAAAACATTGGATTTGGTCATATCGGTTTCAAGGCGTTAAATGATATTGTCCACCACCCGCAATTAAGCACGGTTCCGAAAATCCTGGAAACACCTTATGTTGGGGAAGACAAAAAAGACAAAAAGGCACCTTATAAATTTGAAATTGATATGTTCAAGAATAATCAATTCGAAGAAGATTTATTGGAAAAAATCAAATTCCAACAATAATCATCATAATAGAAAGGGGCGATTCATCGAAATAAGGATGAATCGTCCTTTCATTTTGCATTTGGCTTAAGTATGCCCATTCAAGACTGCCGGTAAGTAGGCTAAGATCCTTTAAAAAGTGGAAGTAAGGTTGTTAAATAGGGATTCTATTTCCCTGGCTGTGCTTGCTCCGGCAACTTTTGTAATTTGACCAAGTACGTTCTGTCTTTGGCGTATATCAAAAATGTTAATATTTTTGCCTGCTAGAAGTGCAGTAATATCCTGTGCTTGTTTTTGGGTAAGTGCGACCTTATGCTGTTTAGCAAGGGAAAGCAATTCATCAGGGCGTATGCTGTTGATTTTATGATTGACCATCATTTCAAATAATTTCAAACGATCTCCTCCTTTGTTAAAACATATGAAGGGGGAAGACGTATGTGAACATGAAACTTTATTTGATTCTCGGGAAATTGCTTAAGCTAACGTTTTTTTGTTGTTCAGGGCGGATCGGCACTTGTTCAAAGGTTCGGATTCTTTACATCTGGACTTCTTTGATTTATACTAACGATTGTTAATCGTAATGATTCTTAAAAAATAGGTGATCTCTTTGGACAATGTAGTAAACCCCATAGTTAAATTTGAAGATATATCTTACAAATATACAAAAGATCTAGTGCTGGAACATGTTTCGCTTGAAATTCCCAGAGGGGCCTTCCTGGCTATCGTCGGACCGAATGGATCGGGCAAATCAACACTTTTGAAGTTGCTGCTTGGTCTGTTCAAGCTTCAAAAGGGAAAAATTGAAATATTCGGGGAAGATATTCGACGCTTTAAAGATTGGCAAAAGGTCGGGTTCGTTTCCCAAAAGGCGAATTCCTTTAACTCAGGATTCCCTGCCACTGTATTTGAGGTGGTTCAGAGCGGTTTGACCAAAAAAATAGGCTTATTCAAGTTCGCCAGCAAAGAGGATAAGCAAAAGGTGATGAAGGCTCTGGAATCGGTGGACATGCTTGAATATCAGAACCGTAATATCGGGGAAATGTCTGGAGGCCAGCAGCAGAGGGTATTCATTGCCCGTTCACTGGTCAGCGAGCCGGAATTGATGATATTGGATGAGCCCACGGTTGGCGTTGATTCAAAAAACGTCCACCAATTTTATGAAATGCTTGAGATGTTGAATAAAAAATTAGGAATAACCCTTATTTTAGTAACCCATGATGTTGGTACTGTGACCGATAAAGTCACACATGTCGCCTGCTTGAATAAAAAGCTTCATTTTCACGGGGATGCCTGTGAATATAATGAGTTGGATGAAGGTGAACTCTCGTCCATTTATGGGCATGGAGTCCAATTTTTAAATCATGATCATTAATATGTTTTGGAGGATAGCCCAATGATATCGGGGATATTGCAATTTGAATTTTTGCAGAACGCATTCTTGACCGGAATCATCATCGGAGCGATTGCGCCATTAGTGGGCGTTTTTGTCGTGGTAAGGCGGATGTCGATGATTTCCGATGCGCTCAGTCATGTAGCGCTTGCTGGTATAGCGTTTAGTTTATTGCTGCAGAAGAGCTTTCTATCTCTAGCTGGATTGAATCCACTTTATATAGGAATGGCGTTTTCTGTAGGTGGTTCGTTATTCATTGAAAAATTAAGAGGGGTGTACAAGCATTACCAAGAGCTTGCAATCCCGATCATAATGTCAGGCGGCATGGGACTTAGTGTCATTTTCATTTCCATTGCAGATGGTTTCAATACCGATTTATATGGATATTTATTTGGCAGTGTCAGTGCCGTCAGCCGGGCGGACTTGTATGTCATTTTGGCAGTGGGGGTAGTCGTTGCCTTGATGCTCACCTTATTGTATAAAGAATTATTTCTGTTATCTTTTGATGAAGAGCATGCCAAAGCGTCTGGAATACCTTATAAAGCGATTCATTTTATTTTTATTGTCATGGTCGCATTGGTCATTGCCGCTTCCATGAAAATCATTGGCATATTACTTGTTTCTTCGCTCATGACACTCCCGGTAGCTGCTAGTCTCCGCTTTGCGAAGGGCTTTAAGCAGATGATTGGTTATTCGGTATTATTCGGTGAAGTTTCTGTCATAGGCGGCTTATTTTTATCATACAACCTTGATCTCGCTCCCGGTGGGACCATTGTAATAATAGCTGTGCTAATTCTCATCTTATCAATTTTGTTTGATAAGTGGAAAAATCGATAGATGGGGTGATGTATTTTGAACGTAACTACAGCCATGCAACTATTAAAGGAAAAAGGTTTTAAACATACAGGAAAGAGGGAAGAAATGCTTCAGCTTTTCTCTTCCAGCGATAAATATTTAACGGCTAAAGATGTATTGGAGAATATGAAACAGGATTATCCTGGTTTAAGCTTCGATACGATTTACAGAAATCTTTCCTTATTTGTCGAACTGGGCATCTTTGAAACGACCGAGTTGGAAGGGGAGAAGCATTTTCGTTTTACATGCGGTCATTCTTCCCACCATCACCACTTCATCTGCTTGAATTGTGGAAAAACGAAAGAAATCGACTTGTGCCCGATGCAGGAACTCCAGGAAAGCTTGAAGGACTTCGATGTTTCGGGGCATAAATTCGAAATTTACGGACGCTGTCCCGCATGTAGCGTCTCTTTGGAAGCATAAAAACCATTGACTCGAGTCAATGGTC
>NZ_JADILK010000010.1 GCF_017355165.1 Bacillus sp. SD075
CTCCTGAACCTCAGGCTTTAATAATTGGTCCAGTACATCTAATTGTTTTTGGCGGGCATTAAGTTGTTCAGTTTGTGATTGGGTAATCGTTTCTGACATATCCAATTCTCCTTTGCAATAAGCATTTTGTTGATGTAAATAGAAAAACTTGTAAAATAACACACAAGGTGTGACAAGAAAAAATACTAACAAAAATGTAATAAAAGCTATCCTATAGTATATCCTTTTAGCTCCATGAAAACAGCTGATTTTTTAAAAAAGATCCATAAAATAATCTTTTCCTGCATATTTGAAGTACAGACTCTAATGAGAAATCCCATTACTTACCTAAAATGGGCTTTAAGGGGTTGTCTAACATCGTCTCCTACCATACATATTTCCATCTTGATTTGCCATCCTAAATGTTGATGGAGGTGAAGAAAGGTGACTGATTCAGAATCTAAACTTACAGGAGAGAATCATGAAGATAAGAAGCTTCATAAACTGGTTGGCAGCATGGAATATACTAAAGCGCAACTATTGGAAGGTATGAATGGAATTTCTGAAGTTTACCTCAATAACAGTGAGGAAGGCATATCGGAAACACCTGATCAATAATATTGTTGTGTAAGCATAGCGGAACAGTTATGCTTACTTCTTTTTAAAAATAAAACCCGCTCTTAATTCTTAAACTTGAGTTATTTCAATATTCAAAAAAATAACCTTGACTTTATCGTGAATTGACGTAAGATAAAGTATATAGCCATGGTATAAATAGGTAGTATTATCTGAAAATTCTACTCTGCCAACGCCTTAAATGGACTCGGTGATTTAAAAGATGAATCTATAAATAACTGTCGAATCTAATAGACTTTGCTGGCCAGCGAAGCTAACCTAGATCAAAAACCAGTTATATCAATTATTTCTTATTGATATAACTGGTTTTTTTTATTTCTTGATTCGTCTTGTTCCGTTTTTGGTCTAAGAAAATACAACGGCTGGCTGATGCTGATTCACACACAGTTCCATTAAGTGGAGAAATGGAGCAAGGCAATGTCAAAGGTATAAAGTATTTTAAATCTTGTAGCAGGGGTGGGAATTATATGATAGGTACGAAGCAAACTAGACTTGCAATTGATGTAGGCGGAACATTTACGGATGTATTCGTTTTTGATGAAAGCACGAAGGAAATTTCCATTACGAAAACGTCGTCGACTCCTCTGAATCCAGAGATCGGAATTTTAGATGGAATTGCGAAAGCGGAAATAGATTGTGAAAATATTAAAGTGTTTTCCCATGGTACAACAGTGGGCACCAATGCCTTGATTGAAAGGAAATTGCCAAAGACAGCATTGATCACATCCGCAGGATTTCGAGATGTATCGGAAATTCGCCGTGGAACCAAGCTTGAGTTATGGGATACATATGATGATGTAGCCAAACCGTATATCCAAAGAAGAGACCGTTTTGAAGTGGAAGAACGCATCGATTTTGCAGGGAACGTCTTGACGGAAATCAATGAAGAGGAAGTACGGTCACTGGCAAGGAAATTAAAAAGACGCGGTACCGAATCCATTGCGGTTTGCTTCATGAACTCATATGTAAATGGAAGCAATGAAGCGAAAGTGAAACGAATCATCCGGGAGGAACTCCCCGAAGTCTATATATGCATTTCAAGTGAAGTCCTACCTGAGATTTTTGAGCATGAGCGCATGAGTACGACGATCGTCAATGCCGTTTTAGGACCGACTGTCAGCAACTATATCAAAACCCTTGAAGGGGAAATGGATAAAAGGGGATATGAAGATGACATATTAGTGCTTCACTCCGGCGGAGGGGTAATGACTTCCCAAACCGTTCCACGTTATGCGGCAAGGCTTGCAAGCTCCGGCATCGCTGCAGGTGCGATTGCCAGTAAACATATTGCCCAGCTTTGTGGCTTTAATAATGCCATTGGGCTGGATATGGGAGGAACGAGCACCGATATTTCCTTGATGCATGAAGGTGACTTGCGGATTACTAAAGATTGGTATATCGAGTATGGTTATCCAATTGGGTTCCCGAGTATCGAAATCTTGACGATAGGAGCAGGAGGAGGAAGCTTGGCTTGGGTGGATGAAGGCGGTTCTTTACGCAATGGCCCTCAAAGTGCAGGGGCGGTTCCTGGACCTGCTTGCTATAGCAGGGGAGGAGCGGAACCGACCAATTCCGATGCCAATATTGTATTGGGACGACTTGGCACCAAACTTTTGGATGGACAAATGGAACTGGATAAACAAAAAGCGATTGAAGTCGTGGATAAGATCGCAAAGAAATTCAATTATACGATTGAGGAAGCGGCGAATGCCATCACCCGGGTGGCCAATGCCAATATGTGTGATGCACTAAGGCTGATTTCAGTCAGACGGGGGTACGACCCCCGCGATTTTGCACTTGTGGCTTTCGGCGGGGCCGGACCCTTGCATGGAGCATACTTGGCCAAGGAAATGGAAATCCCGACTGTCATCATCCCGCCGCATCCGGGTGTGGCAGCGGCAATGGGGTGCCTGTTGGTCGATGTTCGTCATGATATATCCAAAACTTATGTCAAGAACGTCAAGGATGTATCGATAAAGGATTTAGAGAAAGAATTCATCGGAATGGAAAAAGAGGCAGCGGAATTATTGCAAGAAGAAGGGGTCGCTAATGAAGCTTCCACATTGATGCGCTATATTGACATGCGGTATATGGGACAGTGGCGTTCATTGGCGATAGAAGTCGATTGCCCTATTTCTTCATTGGAAGAGACCCTTGACCGTTTCCATCAAGAGCATGAACGCGAATTTTCTTTCTCCGATAAAGAACAGGCCGTAGAAATCTACGGGCTGCTCGTTACGGCCATCGGAACTGTGCCAAAACCTGAATTCCCGACTTATGAACCTGGGGGCAAACTGGCGGATGCCTTGAAGGAAACGCGTGATGTCTATTTCGAAGAGGAAGGGTATGTGAATACGAACGTGTATAACCGGGAACTCATTCCGGCCTTTTCTGAAATCACGGGACCGGCCATAGTGGATCAGCTTGATACAACGACTGTCATTCCACCAAATTTCACGGCAAAAGTTGATAAATACAGAAACTTGATTCTTTCCCAAAATAAATAAAATGAGGTGGATTTCATTGTCGAATAAACAGTTAATTGACCAATCTGGAGTTGGAACAGGTTTAGATCCGGTGACATTTGAAGTGATAAAAAATGGCTTCGTTAATCTTGTAGATCAGATGGCTGAACAAATCCTTCGGACATGCTATTCCTTCGTCATTTATAATCGGGATTTCAGCTGTGCGCTTTGTGATGCTGAAGGAAATACAGTCATGCAAGGGACGCAGGATATTTCGGTTCATGTAGGAACACTGCATCTAACGGCAAAGGCGGTACTCGAGGACTTCGAAGGTGATATCCACCCTGGGGACGTTTTCTTGGTCAATGACCCGTATCGGGGCGGTACTCATTTCAATGACACACGGGTCCTCTTGCCAGTCTTTCATGAGAACAAGCTCATTGCATTCATGCAGACGAATGGTCACTGGGCCGACATGGGGGGATCGACACCCGGCTCCTTTGATATCAATGCAAAGGAACACTTTGGCGAGGGGGTAAGGATTCCGCCGCTCAGGATATATAGTAAAGGAACATATTTAAAAGATGTGGTCAATGTGCTTGTTTCGAACATGCGCGTCCCCGAAGAACGTGTCGGCGATCTGCGAGCTCAAGTGGAAGCGGCCAAGGTAGGCGAGCGCCAGTTGTTTGCCATCATCGAAAAGTATGGAATCGATACGACTTTGTCTGCCTTTGCGGAAGTGCAGAATTATGTGGAGCGGTTGGCAAGGGCCAAGGTCGCGGCGTTACCGAATGGAACCTGGGAAACTGTTGATTATATTGATATGGACCCGGAAGCAGGAGACGGTCTGATTCCGATCCGGGTTAAGATGACCATCACGGATGACGAAATCCTTTATGACCTTTCTGGCTCGCATTCTTATATCGGCTGCTTTTTGAATGCCGGTTTCGGTGCATCCTTATCAGCGGCATATTCAGGAACCAAGACATTCTTTCCCGAGATTCCCCTGAACTCCGGTTTTTACAGAGTGGTGAAGATCGAACTCCCGGAAAACTCCGTCGTCAATGCCCCGGCACCGATTGCCGTAACCGGTTTTTGTTCAGGGGCCTATGAAAAGATCATGAGTGCGTGCTTTGAACTTTGGTCCAATATCATGCCGGAAAGGGCGATCGCATGCTCATTTAACCTGGAGTATTTACTTATCGGCGGTTGGGATCAACGTCAGGAGCAAGATAAATACTTCATGTGGTACGACTGGATGGCAGGCGGTCATGGAGGCCGCTCGGATCGTGACGGTGTGAACGCCACTTCGCCGACATTCGGTTTGGGACTAAGCGTACAGCCTTGCGAAGGACAAGAAAGATTGTCACCCGTCGTGACGATGAAGCATGAAATCATTACCGACTCTGCCGGTCCGGGCAAGTACCGAGGTGGCTGCGGTGTGGAAAAGGGCGGTATACTCACGAATGTCAAAAACACGGTCATGTCCTATTGCTGTGACCGTTCCCGTTCCATTACATGGGGGATTTTTGGAGGGCTTCCTTCTTCCCCGCATGGAGCATGGCTGAATCCGGGCAAGGAAGACGAACGGTATTTAGGTGCGATTTTTTCAAATGTAAAAGTACAGCAAGGAGATTCCTTTGTACGCCCATCGGCTGGGGGCGGGGGACTGGGAGATCCGCTTGAAAGAAGTCCCGAAGATGTTTTGGAAGATGTTATCGATGAATATGTTTCAATTGATCGAGCTAAAAAAGATTATGGAGTCGTGATCAAGGAAATCGATAAAGATCTCGATTTATTCGAAATAGATCTAGAAGCAACGGAACAAGCCAGGTCGTATATCAGGAACAACCGAAATCGATGGCTTGAGGAAAACATTCAAAGCGTTGAAGATAAATTCGCCAACGGCGAGCTGGATAGTCTGGATGTCATTCGCCAGTATGGTGTCATCATCGATTATGCAACGAATAAAGTCCTGCCAGAATCAACAAAACAGTTCCGTGAATCCATGAAAACCCGTTCATTGGCCTATTGGCAGTAATATGTAAAAGGTTCCGGATTCATTCGGAACCTTTTTTCATCAGCGCATTTTTAATGGAAGCCCATCAATTCCTTCACATGTTTACAATTTTCTTTTGAAGTGAGCATTTCCAAGAGCATAAAGGCAACATCGAATGCTGTGGAAGGATTGTAGGATGTAATGATATTGTCAGTGACGACAATCGGTTCATTAACGACAATCGCACCAAAATCTTTTAGCTGCCCCTGTCTCTTACTGGTTGGATGGTTGTACGTAGTGGCCTTCCTTCCATCCAATATCCCGCTTTTTCCAAGAGGGAGAGAACCTACACAAATAGTTGCTATGATTTTGTTCTTATTATGAAAATACTTGATTACATCAAGAAACCTCTTTTCATAGGCATCCTCATAGAAACCGGCTTCTTTAAAACCTCCTGGAATGGCCAAAGCATCGAAGTCATCAAGGTTCACCTGATCGATGGTCAATTCGGGCTGTACGATAAAGTTCCATGTGCATTTCAATTGTTCATGAAGTCCCACTGTAACCAGATCAGTGGTACCATCACCCTCTAATTTATTCCAGCCCAGTACATCCGTAAACACACTTGCTTCAACCGCTTCGAATCCATTGGATAACAGCAATAATACTTTTTTCATACCAGCATCCCCCTTATTGATATTTGTATTTATTATATAAAATTGAAATCCCCTAATACATATGATTAATTATGTAATCATCTCGATTAAGTTTATTTTATAATGTAATTAATGTATTTTAATTAATAATGAAAAGTGAGGGTGATTGAAATGGATCGAACCGATAAAAAGATACTTTCCCTGCTGGAGAATAATGGGCGCATGTCCATGAAAGAACTGGCACAGGAAGTCTCCTTAACGGCTCCAGCAACGAAAGAACGCGTGAATAAATTAGAGGAAAGCGGAGTGATAAAGGGATATAAAACGGAAATATCACTTGAAAAACTCGATAGGAGCATAACGGCATTCATATTATTCGAAACGGATAGATGCAAAGACTTTTATCAATTTAGCTTGAGCCATCCGGAAGTCCTCGAATGCCACCGGTTAGCCGGTCAATACAGCTATCTTATTAAAATAAGTACATTTTCCATGGAAACGCTGGAAAAGTTCGTCGATGAAGCCATTAAATATGGGAAATCGTCCACCCATCTGATATTTTCGTCCACATCGAAAAATGTTTTAGCGGGAGAGGAGATGTAATCGCCTATCCCCCATTTGATGCCATCACTTTAATGTATGAGCATTTAGCAGGAAAAAACTTCGCCAATATAGAAAGTAATTAGTAACAAAAATCACAGTGGGAAGTTTAAAAGGGAGTGGAGAAGAGTGAGTTTTGTTTATGGTGAAGATAAAATAATGGAATTCCTTTTGCACCATAAAAGTGAATTTGAAGAATATCTTTTATCAGAAGCGGTCAATGTCAGGGATAAAATCGAAGAAATTTTGCTGATTGGAAATGTCGATCTTTTGAATAATGCACATAAGCTCATCCGTTATATCGTGGAACAGAATGAAACGGATATGATTGCCTTTGCCGAAAAAGAGGGAGTTACGTGGGCGACCCACTCCTTGACGCTTTCATTCAAGCTGGAATGGATTCAGGCCATCCGCAGAACGCTTTGGATTTTTATTTATAAGTTCGGACAAGCAAAAGAAGCATTTTTTGAGGATTCCAAGGTCTTTTTTGATTTAGAGATAAAAGTGAATGAAAAGGTTGATGTATTTCTTAAGTCCTTTTTCGTCAGTTACTCCGATTACAAAGATAAATTGATCCTGGCTCAGCAAAACTTGGTGGAAAATCTATCCGTCCCCATCATTCCAGTCAATTCCACCACTTGTGTCCTTCCGTTAATTGGGACAATCGATTATTCACGCATACGGATAATTGAGGAAAAAGTATTGATGGAGATAGGGAAGCTGCGGATAGAGACCTTGATCTTGGATTTATCCGGTATCATTGAAATGGAAGCTGAAATGATCAGTGATTTATTGAAAATCCTCGATGGAACGGCGATGATGGGGTGTAAGACTGTAGTGACTGGATTACGTCCTGAGGTTGTTAAGAAAATGATTCGTTCAGGGATTCAGTTCGATAATAAAACAGAAACAAAAGGGACTCTGCAACAGGCCTTGAAGGACCATCTTGTGGTCACCTAAATCGTGAAGTGGAGTCGCTGCATTAGGTGGCTTTTTTTTGTAGGTATTTTGGAATATCAAGGAAGTTCATTTTGGTGAATTCGACGATTCGAATAAGCAGATGGAATGGGGAACGGATGCTCCAAACAAACCAAATCTTGGCTCCAGTTGATTTAAGAAATCCGCCTCTTTCCGCAGACTGAATGCAAAGCCGCATCAAAGCAAGCGTCTGCTGGGTCTCGACTAGCCAGTTATTTGGCAGGGGTGCCGCAAATTCCTTCAATGGAACCCTCCAAAGAACGTTTTCGTTTCACTTCAGCAAGGTATCATGAGGGATACTATTCCTTCCTGGGTGAAGCCCAACTTAGGCAATGGTCACTTGATGGCCCGTTTTCCAGAATAACGACCGCGCCGATGCGGGTTAAATCAAGGTCGTTGAAATTAACCGATAATTTATTTAAGGACTCCTGACACAAATCCTTTGCGCCAATGTGCAGAATGGATTTCATAACCGATTTCCGCCCGCCTGTATTTGGGCTGTGGGCATGAAAGCCGATAGTGCCAATTAATCCTTGCGTATCTTTTCTTTCAATTCCCCATCGAACCGCTCGTTTTTTCCGGATAGTATTGTTCGCTATTTTCCCATGAATCCTGCCCGTAAAAACGAGTGACTTCATCTTTCGATAAACATTGGAATAGAGCTTCCCCATCACTTTTCACGAATTTCCCGTAATCGTACCCTTTCCGTGTTCAATATAGGAAGCATATTATTTCCTCCTCTCCACGAAGGTTTTTCCTTTATTATGAAGTATCGATTTTGGCCGGTATTTTCGGCGGTAATCGGACATGCTAACAGTAGTACGCATTAAACATTTATTAAATGTAAGGGGAGATAGATCATGGGAAAAAAACATCGAAACCGTACCGGTTCACCGAAAAAGAATAACCATATTCCGAAAGCGGACATCATTGCAGAACATGAAGCACATGGGAAGGAATATTCCGCAAATAAACGAAAGAACGGCCCTGGCAACAATACAGATTGAGAAACACAAGTGACCGCTCTGCCTTTAAGGGAGAGTGGTCCCTTGTGTTTCTTGCCATTAAACGGTTCATCCTATATCTTTAAGAATGAAGAACCATTGAAGGGAGTTAGGATGATGAAAGCACTCGTCTTTGATAATTTTGGCGGACCGGAAGTCCTGTCCGTAAGGGAAATTGCAGAACCTGAACATTCAAAATCAGCCGTGATTGTTCGAATGAAAGCGATCGGCTTGAATTTTGCTGATGTATATAGAAGGAAAGGGAATTATCATTTGGTGGGTGATCCCCCATTCATTTTGGGTTATGAAGGGGCCGGTGTCGTCGAATTTGCCGGGGAAGATGTTCACCATGTGAAAGCAGGTGACCGTGTCGGGTTCGCTGATGTTCCTCACGCCAATGCGGAGCTGGTTTCGGTTCCATCAGATAAACTGTTACCGCTACCTGAGGACATTTCCTATGAAACGGCCGCTTCCGTTTTACTTCAGGGGTTGACTGCCCAATATTTAACACATGACAGCCACTCAGTTAAAGAAGGGGAAACCATCCTGGTCCATGCCGCTGCAGGTGGAGTCGGTCAATTACTGACACAGATGATCAGGAGGAAGGGCGGTCAGGTCATTGGCTTGACCTCTTCAAATGATAAAGCGGCTGTTGCCAAACAAATGGGTGCGGATCATGTTTTCCTTTACGGATCTGACTGGGTGGATTCCATTAAGGATGTAACTGGCGGTAAAGGCGTTGATGTCGTTTATGAATCAGTGGGTCAAACCTTGATGGATAGTTTCGAGGCGACCCGGACTGGGGGAACGGTGGTGTTTTTTGGGATGGCAGGCGGTGATCCAGAGAAAATCGACCCCAGAATGTTAATGGATACATCGAAGGCATTGATAGGCGGTGACCTTTGGAACGTCCTGACAACCCATGAAGAACGGACAAGAAGAACTGCAGAGCTGTTCCAATGGATACTGTCAGGGGAGATCGCCATCAAGGAACCGACTCTTTTTTCGTTGGTAAATGGGGCGGATGCACATAGACTACTTGAAAGCCGGAAAAGTTCAGGGAAAATATTATTAATACCATAACAAGTCATGAGGGCTTTCCATTCTAAATGGGGGCCCATTTCTTTTACACGAATAGTTGCCTGCGGCATTCAACACCTTATTCATACTGATAATCAGAACCTTTTTCAGTTCCTTTATAGTAGACCCATTCTTAGACCCTTTGAATAATTCCAGATGAATGCCCTTGTCCATACAGGGGTCATGGCCTGCCCTCAAAACAACCTGCTGCCCATGTTCCCTTATCCACAAGATCCATATGCAATTCACGAATTCAGAGGAGAAATCCACAGTGGGACAATCACCAAATCACAATCATCATTCTGTAATTCACATACAGCTTTCGTTACAAGCAAAAAAAAGAGAACGGATCCGCTCTCTTGGAAAATATATGACCTATTAAAAGGTTTAAACCGTGTGATTTTAAGAGGGAATGGAGAGAACATCAAGACGCTTCTTTTGGATTGCGAAATAGGATTGGAGGGTTTCCTTCTTCTTTGTGAGAGAGAAGTTACGGACAGATGGGGCCACTGATTGATTGCCGAATTTAAGAAGCAAGGTCAATAGCCTGTCCAACTGGCCATATGTATCATTTCTAATGCGCGCCATATACTCGGCAGCGATCTGCTTATCATCATCGGTGCTTTTCCTTTTTCCTTCTGCCCGAGATTCCTCGGTCACAGTCTTTACACGGGAAATGAGCCATGTTTCGCACCAGTCGTTAAGAACATGGCGGATGAAGTCTGCTTGATGGTACTTATGGTGAATGGGCTCCATATGTTCAGCCATTTCTAAATCACTCACTTCCCGGCAGAGAGCCTTCTCGGAAATGTTTCTATGAAAATGAGCGCGTTCAAGCAGGCTTTTGATGGATTCTGCCTGGTGGGCATACTTGACCATCTGTTCCAATGTCTCGTTGTACATGATCTTGCTTAAATAAGCAGAGGCTTGTTTTGGGGCAAGAAGTAACTGCTGATTGGCAGGAAGCGCCTGGCCCAATTTCTTAAGAGAATGAGAATAGACGAAACGGGCTAACTTCTGCAGTTCCTTTTGGATATCATGGGAGATGTTTGTCGCTTCTTGCAGAAATGAACGGAAAATATATTTTCCGACCCGTTCCAATTCCCTGCATACGGAATCATTGATATGCCCAAGGTAGCCGGAGTCAAAAATCGTTCTCCGCAACAATGTCCGTTCCGCCCTATTTTCCTTATACTGCCCCAAGACGCCTTCGGTAAAGGTGAATACCAGAACTTCTTTCTTTGAGAAAGTCCTGCTCGCAAATGAAATCGTCACTAACTGGCCTAAAGCGCCATGGATGGCCTCGACTGCATCCAATAAGCGCTGCCTTGTGAATAGCGAGCTGGAATCAGGAACGATTTCGCTATAATCGAATAGTACTTCTTCAGACTTCAAAACAGACATTCGGAAAGCACCCATAAGCAGCAGACGTTTTCCATGAATCGTTAAGGTTTTGAAAGCATCGCTATAAAAGAAACGGTATTTCTTGCAATAACGGTCTCTCTTCCTGTTATAGACAAGATTGCTTGCAGGACCAAGGTTAAACTTATATAAAATATCTTCACCTTGATGAACAGGCACAAACACTTTTTTTAGTGATCCTTGTGGTGCGGTGAATTTATTGATGATCTGCTTTAAGTACTTTTCTGTCGTTCCGACACCTCTTGCCATCATATGAAGCGGGCTCTGGATGACCCCGTCCCAATCATTGTGGAGCAAGGCGTACAAACACGTATCGAATTCAGTGGAAGATACATTTCTTAATAAGTATTGGTAAGTCTCTTCATATATCATAAGGCATCCATCCTTTTCTAGAGTTTATATAAACCTTAAACCGGTAAAAGTAGCATCATTGGGGTAAATCGTTTAGAAAGTTTTTTTATGGTATTTCGATATATTTAAAAAATAGTAAATTAGTTGTACAAAAGTGATAAAATGGGGAAATGGGAACATACATGACAAGGAGAGATTTATAAAACCATGATACTTTCACTACTCGTTTTCATCTTGAAAGGAATTTTAATGAAACTACCTTTTGCCATATTGGGACTTTCCTTGATTCCGCAGAGATGGACAAATGCAATCATTAAAAAGGAAAAACCTTTTTTCATTGAACAAGTGCTGAGACTTTTAGTTTCTGCTGCCGTATTGTTTTACGTCATTGATATCATGCTGCTGGATCTTACTGCCGCTGCATTCTTTTCGAGTTTTGCCATTATTCTTGGGCTCATGCTCATCATCGATTCAAGAATGTATATGTACAGTGCCAGTGAATCTTCGAGTACCCGACGGAATCGGAGTGGAAATGAAGCGGCTAAGCAACCCAAAACACCTTGGAACGTACATTTCAACAGTTCGTTAGGTGCCGTTTTGATTGCTGCATGGGTCATCATGCTGTTTTACCCGATCACTTTTGCTGCAGATCTGCATGGATTAGCGAAGGTCGATAAGAAAAAAGAGCTGGAAGAAGTTCAAGATATAAAAACCATGCCGCTTGTTACAGTGAAAATGGCTGACGCAAAAGGCGATGCAGCGATTAATAAAATTGGAAATGCCTCATATTTCACTGAAGGCGAATACCGTCTAACCAATATAAATGATGAATTGGCTTATACATCCCCCATTGAGATGGACGGGTTTCTGAAAGCAGGAAAAGCGGAATATACGCCAGGTTATAATCTGATTTCCGCCGTATCAACGGATAAAGGGGCAAATACTGTCAAAGGGAAGATGCTGTATGCTCCCTCACAGTACCTCGATCATGATTTGGAAAGGACCATCCGCAAGGCCTATCCGAATAAAATCATCCATGATTCATATTTGGAACCGGACGGAGATGGAAAGCCCTACTTCGTAGCTTCAGTCGGACATTATTTGAAATACCGCAGCGGCCCCGTGGTGGACGGAGTGGTATTGGTGAATCCGGAAACGGGTGACACGAAATACTATCGAAAAGGAAAAGAACCTAAATGGGTGGATCGGACATTCACATTGGAAACAGCCTTGGAATATTGGACCTACTGGGGAAAATATGTTCACGGGTGGAAAAACCAGTCCTTGATTGGGCCGAAGAAAGATGTCCTGATTCCTAATGAGGATAATATGCAAGTTACGTTTAACGAAAAAGGCGAATTGATTTATGTAGTGGACTTTACCCGGGCTAAATCAAAAGGCAACTCGAAAACCCTGGTAGGTTATGGTGTTTTCAATGCCAAAACCGGTGACATGACGTACTATAAAGGCGTCACGTCCGTGCTTACTGGAAAGGAAGCGAAATCCAACGCCAATGCGAGTGAGTTTTTATCTAAATATCCAGGCTGGAAAGCCACTAATGGAATCTTCTATACGATTTACGGTGCTCCCACTTATGTGATTCCGGTTACAAAGGGCAGCAAGTTCCAAGGAGTGGCGATCGTTTACGCCAATAGCGATAATCCCCAGGTGGTCTTTGGGAAAACGAAAGACGAAGCTTTTCGCAATTATAAAAAACTGATTGCCTCTTTAGGGAAAGTGAGCGGTGTGACACCTCAAAAAGGCTTTGAGATGAAAGAAATAAAGGGGAAGGTAATAAGGATCAATGATGCCAATCTCTCAAATGGATACGTATTCCATTTGATCGTCGAAGGCAATGCCAAGAGGTTCTCGGTGGACCCTGGTGTCAATGCGCTATCTGATATTGTGTTGACGAATGTAGGAGACCGGGTTGTGCTGAAGGTGATGGATATGGAAGAAGACATCGTTCCAGTCGATGAATTCACTAATCTGGACTTACCGAAGAAGTGATAATGGGCCAGTGGACATCGGAATAATGGAAGAGTGGATACCCGCTTGCCATCTCCAATATAAACATGAAAAAAAGCATTGTTATACGAATGCTTTTTTTCATGTCTTCGAATGATTGTCGTTATAAGTCCGATAGATTGAATGAAAGGATGGATTCCATATAATATCCCTTTTGAATGACGGCTTTTATTGCGAAATGCCCATTTATCCGTTTCCGCACCCGGTACAGGAGTGAAGCGATTTCTTCCGCCGTCACAATTTGCTCGGGATCACCGACTCTCTCTGGCCATACTTGCCGGACAATCTCTTCCCTTGAAATGAGGTTGTCCAAATTCTCATAAAGCAGCTTAAAGCAATTGAATTCCTTAGTCGGCATTTTAATGGGTGCTTCTTCATTGATGATCACGGTCTGAAGGTACTCATTGATCGCTACGGTTTGCTGGATATCGGGGTTCACCGGCGTGAAATCCATTGTTAAATCGTTGTCGATGGAAATCATGAATTCAATCAATCCATTAACCAAAGTAATTGAATCCCCCGGTTCAATGTGACAGGGCTTGCCCGGTACGAGCGGAACCTGGTTCACCGAGGTACCGTGTTTGCTTGCCAAATCCTCAATGAGCAGCTGTCCTTCCTCCATATAGATCCGGCAATGTTCCCTGGAAACAAAGTCATTGTAAAGCTTGAAATCAGCTTTGGAGTGCTGGCTTGCACGGCCGATCAGCAGGCTGTTCCCTTCAAATACATAGGCGAATTCCTCTGTTTGACCTTTGTGCATACTCCTCAATACAACCTTGAAAGTTTTATAGATCATTCACTTCATACCCCTTAAAAAATCTGAAAATTTAAATTATTTTCATGGATTTATCATTTTGGCTACATGGCTGTTTAGTGGGTTCAATTTTATAATTATAAATTATCAGTCGCTTACTTACTAACGAAAAATGAAAAAATACAAATTAGGCACACAGCCATTATAACAAAGAGGAACGATGGATGAAGAAGAAACTCTATTTTTAGCTGATATTCGCTTTGGCTGTGGGAGGAGAATTTTTACGGCGTTTCCTCAAAGCCGACCAGGCAGCACCGGAAAAAGTATGCGATGAGAATGTACCTTACTTGAACGCAATGGAAAAGGAGTTGACCAAAGGTGAGTATGTGGAGAGATAGGATAAATGCCTTCAGCATCCTGCTGATGATCATTAGCATGATGGTATATATTATTTTTCCCCAGCCCTTTACCCTCATTCTGTACTGTATATTTGGCATTGCCTTTATCAGCCTGACTTTACTGAATTAAGCATATCCTGGATTGGAAGAGGATGTGGGAGACGAAGCGGGAAGGAAGAAGACAGGAAAAGGTGGGGGAGGCAGGCTGAAAACATGAATCCTCCACACGATTAGAAAGTTTTAGTTCACCTGTTTGTGAAAATCATAGATGATATAAAAAAGAGGCTAGGACATAAGTATTTTAGTCAACGATAAACCCGATCTATAAGCGGAATTTCCGGCGAATAGATCGGGTCTTTATTTGTTTCTTTTCCATTCCATAGATTTTGTTGCTTTTTGCATCCTATTTTTAAACATCTAGTGTAATGGAGCGGTAGACAATCGACTACTAAGGGAAATAGAGGAAAGGCTGAGACCCCGCAGGCTTGCCGAGGAGGCTCCGCTTCCTCCCCGCGGAAAGCGAGTGTCTGTAGCGCAATGGAACGAACTTGTTCTTACAGCTTGAATGGATGAATAAAAACAACATATACGAAAGCAGCATGATGTTTAATAGGTAGAATAACGTAGAATGATTCGTCTGTGAGGATGGCTTATTTAGTTATGTCACAGCCTCCTTTTGTTTGGGAATAATGGACGGTGCGCCTTAGCATTAGTGAATGAGTTTCTTTATAATATGGTTCGCACATGATTTATAAATGACTAAACAAATTCGTTTAAATAAAATATTAAAAAAGGATAATTTACCCGATTCTGATATTCTATATACCTCTTTGTAAATTTCTAAGAGTGTCAAATATCTATAGAATATTGATACGATTTATCATTTCGGTTCTTATAGTCACTGTTACCTTATTTTATTTACCCCGTTTTAATCAATTGAAGCCACTGATTCATTAGAACGATGCCAGCTTATTTTTTGATTTGTAGCATTCATTGTGGAGATTATTGTCGCTGCTTGTTGGCTCATTCCCGTTTTCATCGAAGTAGGAACAGTAATTGTTTGACTTATCTCTGCAACGTTTCTAGCCGGGTCAGTTAACTTTATATTCAGCCAATTGTATAGGAGCAGTTTTCGATAAGGTTTTTAAAAGAGCCATTTTTATGCAGAAACGGTATAATTAATAGGCAGAGGTAGACATTAAAAAATGGACTGCAATGGAGTTTTATCGCGTGTATTAACGGAATATGAGTGAAAGAACCTTTATACAAAAAATCAAATAAGAAAAGGAGAAACCATGACAAATGAAATAGGATGGGATTTAGACAATAGCTACGCACGTCTTCCGGAAAAGTTTTTCACGAGCACGAACCCGACTCCTGTACGTTCACCGGAGTTGATCATTCTCAATGAGAGTTTGGCGGGATCTCTAGGATTGGACGTTAAGTCGCTCCAAAGCGAAGATGGCGTGGCGGTGTTTGCCGGAAACGAGATTCCCGAAGGAGCTTCACCTCTTGCCCAAGCTTACGCGGGTCATCAATTCGGTCATTTTAACATGTTAGGGGACGGCCGGGCGATATTGCTTGGCGAGCAGGTCTTGCCTGGAGGCAGGAGGGTCGATATCCAGCTGAAGGGTCCAGGAAGAACGCCATATTCCCGCGGGGGCGATGGCCGGGCTGCACTTGGTCCGATGCTGCGCGAATACATCATCAGCGAGGCAATGCATGGGCTTGGCATTCCTACCACCCGAAGTCTGGCAGTGGTGACGACCGGTGAAACGGTAATCCGTGAAACCGGGCTGCCTGGTGCCATCATGACCCGTGTTGCTTCGAGTCATCTTCGTGTCGGAACCTTTCAATTCGCTGCAAAATGGGGAACGATCGAAGAACTGCGGACACTGGCCGACTATGCCATCAAGCGTCATTTTCCAGATATTGAAACCGATGAAGGCCGCTATCTTTCACTGCTGCAGGAAGTGGTCAAGCGTCAGGCAAAGCTCATTGCCCAATGGCAGTTGGTTGGCTTCATTCATGGGGTGATGAACACCGACAACATGACGATTAGCGGGGAAACCATCGATTATGGACCTTGCGCCTTCATGGATGCCTATGATCCTGCAACGGTATTCAGTTCAATTGATACTCAAGGCCGCTATGCCTATGGTAACCAGCCGGTTATTGGGGGGTGGAATCTTGCGCGATTCGCTGAATCCCTATTGCCGCTGTTGCATGATGACATGGACCAGGCCGTTACGATGGCCCAAGATAAGATTTCCGTTTTTAACGATCTGCATCACACTAATTGGTTAGCGGGAATGAGGGGGAAACTGGGGATATTCAATGAAGAGACTCAGGATGAAGCCCTTATTAATGGCATCCTCAGTATGATGAAAAAGCATGGCGCTGACTATACCAATACCTTCCGTGCTTTGACGTTTGATAAAATGGAGGATATGGTCCTTTTCGGGACACCGGAATTCGCTCAGTGGCATGAGCTCTGGCAGGCAAGACTGGGCAGGCAGAAGGAATCGAAAGAATCTTCGGATCAGTTGATGCATAACAGCAATCCTGCAGTGATCCCACGGAACCACCGGGTGGAAGAGGCATTGGAAGCGGCGGTGGGACAAGGGGATTACAGCGTGATGGAACGGCTTTTGGCTGTTCTTTCAAATCCTTATGCACACTGCGAAGAACAAGCTGAATACTCGACACTGCCTGAGTCAACAAAACCCTACCGGACCTTTTGCGGTACCTGATAATAAGTTAGTTGATGCGTGCATGGAGAAAATGAAGAGGCTCCTGCAGTTTAAGTTGATCAGTTGTCGACTTCAATTGCGGGAGCCATTTTTGTGTATGCATACCTTTAGTGAAAAAGTTTTGTTTGAAGAATGTCCAGGGCACGGTCAATATCCGCTAAATCTCCCTTTGAAGCATGCTGCAGCCGGCCATTGCAAAAGCCTCGTTCATCATTTCCCTTTCTTTGGAGAGGCGGGTTTATTGTTTCCGACTCTCTTCCGAATCACTTATTTCTTCAATTTTGTTTTAACATTTTAGATAGAACCCCTTTTGTCAACAACCTGTCTTGATCTATAAAGATCAAGCCTTTTTTATTTGTTGTGTGGAGCCGGGCAAAATGCCAATTCTCCATTTTGACTCCTTTCAAGACCTGCCGTTTCAAAACTCACAGAGGTCATTTCTAAATATTGAATTATGGAAAGATTATAAAAAATCCATACAATACCCTAATTTTATTGCATAATGAAAATATGGTATTAGATGTCGATATACTTATTGGCTGGAAAAATTTAATAAGAAAGATGGTTTACCTATGAAGAGGAATGTATTTTATAAAGTCATTGTCATGATGGTACTATCACTATCGATTGGGTTAGGCAGTAAGACGGTACAAGCTACAAGTGATCATTCTTTAAGTGATGGGACATATACGGCAGGGGAAGAAATTTCCGAAGGATTAACCAAGTTCAGTATCCCTGAAGGGGCAGCTGTCATTTCCGTTAGTCGTGGAAATAACGATATCATTTATGAAACGCTCAGTGATGAAGAATACTCATCTAAACGATTTACCATAAGCTTAAAAGCAGGAGACAAAATAGATATAACTCTATATGATGGCGCACATAACATAGAGGTACAGCAAATCCCGAAACTGGATATGAAAAGTATATCTGCTGGTTTTTACGAGGTGGGTACTGATATTCCAGCAGGAACTTATACGTTGGATATTGATCGGCCCGGTGATGGCTATGATATGGCGTATATAGACGTTTTTGATGGCCAATATAATGAAATGGATTCCTTCAGCCTCTATTATGATGATGATCCTTTTGCGTATAATCTTTCAGCGGGAGAAAAAGTCTACATCTCATCGTTGATAGGTACGATGAGTTTTAAGGAAAAAATCCTTGTTCCAAAAAGTATCGCGTTAAGTAAGTCCAGTTTGTCATTGATGGTAAACCGAACCGCACAGTTAACTGCTACAATAAGCCCATCTAGTGCCATTAATAAAAGCGTTAGCTGGACTACCAGTAAACCGGAAATCGCAACAGTGGATGCCAAAGGTAATGTAAAAGCACGTAAAGCTGGCAGTACGACCATCACCGCTACAGCAAATGGTGATCCTTCTATTAAAAAGAATATGCAAGTTACAGTGACGGACATTGTACCAACCAGTTTAAAGTTAAGTAAATCAACTTTATATATTGCAAATAATCAAACTGTAAAAGTAACTGCGACAATAGCTCCATCTGATGCAGCGAATAAAACGATTTTGTGGAAGAGCTCAAATACGAAAGTTGCAAAAGTAGATTCAAAAGGCAACATTAAAGGAATTGTCAACGGATCCGCCACCATTACGGCGACTGCAAAAGATAACGCGAAAGTTTATAAAACAGTAGCTGTAAAAGTTTCTACTAAAACAGTGAAAGTAAATAAAACAAGTTTATCCATTACAGCTGGTAAGACAGGAACTCTGACTGCGTCCGTTTCGCCCTCTGATAGTGTAGACAAGACAATCAAGTGGAAATCCGCTTCTACAAAAATTGCAACGGTGGATAGTAAAGGGAAGGTAACCGGCAAAGCAAAAGGGACCACAACGGTTACGGCAACTGTCAAAGGGGCCAAGGATTTTAAGGTGAAAGTAACGGTTAATGCTCCAATCATGGCAAAATCAGTTAAGCTGAACAAGACTTCCGCGACAATAAGTAAAGGTAAAACATTAACTTTATCTGCAACGGTAAGCCCAAGCCATACAACGAATAAAACGGTGAAATGGAAATCTTCCAATACTAAAATAGCGAAAGTCGATAGTAAAGGTAAAGTGACAGCTATAGGTGTAGGGACGGCCAAGATTACAGCTACTACTATAAATGGTAAAGCCAGTTCAACCACGATTCATGTACCGTATAGTAAAAGTTTAAGTGCAGGGAAATGGAAAGCGGGTAAAGATTTACCAGCAGGCCGTTATAAAATCACTACGAAATCGGGGAGTGGTAATTTATTTATCGCTCTCAACGCCAACGATCGTTATGTAAATGAGATTCTATCAAGTGAAGATGATGGTTTTGGGGTGACGGTTGTTACAACGGATATAAAATCGGGGGATAGTATTGAAATTTCAGGGCTGGACCGTGTACAGTTTACCAAAGTATCCAACGTTAAATCGAATACATTGCATGCAGGATACTGGACAGTCGGTAAAGATATAGCTGCCGGAAGATATAAAATTACGACATCAAGTTCATCTGGTAATTTATTTATCTACAGGGGACAAAATTTGCTTGTAAATGAAATTCTTTCAAATGAACGCGATGATTATTCAGTGACAAGTGTAACTACCACTCTAAAAACAGGAGATCGTATTAATATTTCTGGTTTGAATAAGGTGAGTTTCTCGAAAAGGTAGTTCCTAAGCGAGATGCTTCATCCGTCTCTTTCAACTTTGGGTTGCCGACTTTATGTCGGCAACTTTTCTTTTTTTATTTATTTACGTATAACGGATTGCATGATCCTGAACCAATCAATCCCGTTTTGTTTTCACGAGTCTCCATTTGTTCTTGATAAGGGTAAGGATTGTATAAATCACTAGGATCGCCAATGAAGCTAATCCGCTAAACCATATGCTTTGGAATTCACTTACATAAGGCTGGATGATGTATGAAGCCAAAATGGCCAGGACCGCGCTTATCGGTATGTAATCAGCGACTTTTCCTTTGCTGAATACGATAACCAGGATTGGAGCCAGCAATGCCGAGTATATATTGCCTGAATAAAATAAGAGCTCCAATAGGTTTGGGGAATAGAAGAGTGTAGCAACGAAAACCAATCCCCCAATACAGATTGAAAGCAGGCAGGCCATCCTTATTTTTTGCTGGTCGCTTTTTTTCGTTTGCAAGGGTTCAAGAATATTGGCTACGATCAGGCTTACCAATGAATGCAGGCAGGCACCGAATGTTGAGGTGATTGCACTGAAGGCGCAGAGAACAAAAAGGATGAAAAAGAATGGTGTGGTTATTTTGTTTGCCAATCCAGCCAGAATCGAGTGTATATCAGTGAAGCCGCCCGTAAAGATAACCATGATGAACAGGGATGAAAAGGAGAGCGGGAAGATGATCCATATTAGCCCAGATAAAGAGAATGTCAATGGAACCTTTTTGATTTCTATCATGAATAATCGCTGCCATGATGTCAGGTCAAAGAAAAACTGGCCGAACCCAACAAGAAGTCCTGCCAAAAGAAAACTCCATAGATCATACTTATTGATGACGAGCATGTATGGATGGTATAAACGAATCCCATCATATACAGGCTGAATCCCTTCCTTGACGAAAAAGTATAAAGGGATTAAGATAACCGCGGCAAACATGAAGACGACTTGAAAAGCTGCGAATCCATGTATGAGCTTTAATCCGCCGAATCCAGCAAAAAGGACACAAAAACCGAAGAAAAAGAACAACCCGACATAGAGCGGGGTATCGAAAAGAAACTGACATAGGGTGGACGCGGCCATTCCCTGAATGAATAAAATGTGTAAACTGGTTATGACTAGAATCATGGTCAATATCCAATATCCGAGGGGATGAAGCCGGGCTTTTAAATAGTCCCCCATGGTCAAGCCCACGGGGAAATCCTGCCGGACCCTCTTCCCGATGAAGCTGAACATGAACAGGGCGATCGCTCCCATCAGGGCGTATCCGATCCCGCCGAAAACTCCATACTTCACCATCGATTCGGGGGATGATAATATTGTGGTTCCTGTCACCCAGCGTGCCAGGAGGGAGATGATCCCTAAACCCATCCCGATTTGAATGGGGCCTTGTACGTATTCTTGAAATGTACGTGATCGCAATGTTCATTTTCCTTTCTCGCGGAACTCCTTGGGCGTGATCCCTTCTATCTTCCGGAATAAAGTGCTGAAATAATGCTGGCTATTGAATCCCGATTTTTCAGCGACGTCTGATATGCTCCAGCTGGTGTTATTGGTTAAGGCCCTTTTAGCGGCCTTTATTCTATAGTGCATTAAATATTCCGAAAAGGAAGTGCCGACTTCTTCATGGAATTTCCTGCTTAAATAAGTCGGATTGGTATGCACTTCACGAGCGATGTCCGAAAGGGAGAGCTTTTCGACATAATTTTCATGGATGAATGAAAGCGAATGGTGAATAAGGGTTGAATAGTTATGGGAAGATTCGCTTTTGTCATACTTAGCCAGGACTTTATGTAATTCACTTTCGATTACAGGTTTCGTTAAATAATCAACGACGCCTATCCTGATGGATTGTTGGGCATAATCAAAACTTTGATGCGCGGTAACCATTATGATTTCGACTTCTTTGTTCAGTGCCCTTAGGTCTTCACCAAATTCTAGACCCGATCGCCCCGGTAGATTAATATCCAGGAAAGCAAGGTTGATTTTATGATTTTGGTTGAGGGCCAGTGCCTGACAGGCATCAGCAGCTTTGTAAAACTTCCAAAAAGGGTATATGGACTGAATCATATATTCCATTTGTTCAAGTACCAATGGTTCGTCATCAACTAATAATACATTCATTCCGGCGCCTCCTCCTCCATTTTCTTATCAAAAACCAGTGGCCATGATACCTCTACCTTTGTTCCCGATTCATTGGAAGCTATATTCAATTGTGCACGGTCATTGAAATACAAATATAAACGTTTTTGGATATTATCCAGGCCATGGCCGCCTTCGTCCGTAACGGAAGATGCATTTCCCATTAATCCATTATCCGCCACTTCCAGATACACCATCTGCGAATCCAGATAAAACCGGATATGCAGAAGGGCTTCCCCCACTTTTTTTTCCAGACCGTGTTTAAACGAATTTTCCACCAGAGTCTGGAGAATGAAGGGGGGAACCAGTGCGGTTGATAATGGTTCCGGGCACTCCATATCAATCTTGAGCCGATCACCGAAGCGAAGGGTCTGGATGTCGAGATAATGCTGGGTATACTGAATTTCCTGGGAAAGGGGGATCAATGGTTCTGATGCTTTATATTTGAATTTCAGGAATTGCGAAAATGCCTCCAAGGCCCGTATCAATTCAGCGGTCCTGTTCAGGCGGGCCAAGCCCAATATGACATTTAGTGTATTAAACAAAAAGTGTGGCTGGATTTGCTGATTCAATTTATTATATTGTGCTTCTTGCAGTGCTTGCTCCAGGCGGATCTCTTTGTTTTTATTTTCAAGAAGGTCGATCCACTTCTCGAATATGAATAGAAATAAAAGAGCGATAGCTCCCATGATGGGAGCTAAAATGAAGAGCATGATAATTAAGGTGAATCCCTCGTAACTTAGCATGGAGAACCTCTGCTGGTTATATTTTTAAATAACTTGAATTATTCTGTTTCTTAGTATCATACTAAAGACCCCTTCGGAAATCTACAGCTTATGACACAATGTGACAAGCCACTTGATGATTTTGGGCCGATCGTTTCAGTTCGGGTAGCTGTGTTTTGCAGATATCCTGTACAAAAGGGCATCGTGTATGGAAGCGGCAGCCGCTTGGAGGGTCGATGGGTGAAGGTACATCACCCGTCAATAGGATCCGTTCCCTTTCATGCACAGGATTCGGTACTGGGATGGCCGATAGCAATGCCCTTGTATATGGATGCTGTGGCTGTTCGAAAATGGACTTTTTATCCGCTATTTCGACTATTTTCCCGAGATACATGACCATTACCCGATCCGAGATATGTCTGACCACACCTAAATCATGTGATATGAAAAGAAAGGTAAGGTCGAACTGCCGCTGTAAGGATTTTAATAAATTCAGCACTTGCGCTTGAATGGAGACATCCAGTGCAGATACAGCTTCGTCACATATGATCAATTTTGGGTCCACTGCAAGAGCCCGCGCAATACCGACCCGCTGTCTCTGTCCGCCGCTGAATTCATGCGGGTATCTTTCCATGGATTCTGGTCTCAGCCCGACATGTCCCAATAATTCTTCGATCAGGTTCTTTCGATTTTCTTTAGGCACTACATTTTGGATGGCCAAAGCTTCCCCAAGAATTTGGCCGATGGTCTGTCTAGGATTAAGGGAGGCAAATGGATCTTGAAAAATGACTTGTAGATCCTTCCTGGTACGCCTCATTTCTTTTTTTCCTAAACTCAGTAAATCCCTATCCTGAAAGTGAATGCTCCCGCTTGTTGGTTCATCCAATCGAAGTATGGCCCTACCGGTAGTCGATTTTCCGCATCCGGATTCACCGACTATGCTTAAAGTTTCACCCTGATGGATGTCGAAGGTGATATCATCAACGGCTTTTACATGATTGATGGTTCTTCCGAAAAATCCACCCTTGATCGGGAAATATTGTTTCAATTGATCCACTTTAAGCAGAACCTTTTTCTCTGCAGTTGGTACCCCCATCATTGAATCCCCACCTTCTCTTGAGCGTCATATTCCTTCTCCCATTGGGGTGTGTACATCCAGCAGCTGACCTGGGTGTTTGGGCCGGTTGCCTGGAGATCCGGTACGGCTTGTTCACAAATGCTCTTCCTGTTTGCGCAGCGGGGAGCGAAGCTGCATCCCTTGGGCATGTTGTATGGACTTGGAACGGTCCCGGGAATTGTAGACAGTTCTTCCTGGTCCATGTCCAGGCGCGGAAGGGAGTTTAATAAACCAATGGTGTAAGGATGTTTTGGATTTGTGAATATTTCCTTGGCCAAAGTGTATTCAACGATTTTCCCTGCGTACATGACGGCAACCCGATCACAGGTTTCGTATACGACACCCAAATCATGAGTAATCAAAATGACGGCCGTCCCGAAATCCTTTTGCAGCGTCTTGATCAGTTCGAGGATTTGGGCTTGGATCGTCACATCCAGTGCTGTTGTAGGTTCATCCGCTATTAAAACCTCAGGGTGGCAGGCAAGTGCCATCGCAATCATGACCCTTTGCCTCATTCCGCCGCTTAGCTCATGCGGCTCCTGTTTTGCCCTTTTTTCAGGTGAGGGGATTCCGACAAGCCGAAGCATTTCGACCGCTTTATTCCATGCTTCCTTTTTTCCCAGCTTTTGATGGAGACGGATCGCTTCAGCAATTTGCTCGCCCGCTGGATATACGGGATTCAATGATGTCATCGGCTCCTGAAATATCATCGAAATTTCATTCCCGCGTATGGACCGCATCTGCTTTTCAGTCTTTGTAAGCAAGTCCTCCCCTTTAAAAAGGATGCTGCCCCCGGCAATCTTGCCGGGTGGCGATGGAATGAGCCTTAACAATGATAGTGATGTTATGCTCTTACCGCTTCCCGACTCCCCGACGATTCCAAGCGTTTCCCCTTTATTGAGGGAGAAACTGATCCCATTGACTGCTTTACTCGTTCCTTCGTCAGTGAAAAAGTGGGTCTGCAGATTTTTTACCTCCAGTATTTTATCATCAACCTGTTTCATCATCATACCTCCTTAGTTCAAATCTATTCTTTTGTTAAAGTATCGATAGAGGACATCCACTGCCAAATTCATGAAAACGAAGATAACGGAAGCGATAAGGACCCCGCCTTGGACCATCGGTAAATCCCTCGTTCTGATTGCATCGACTATCAATCTCCCAAGTCCATTGATGGCAAAAACGGACTCTGTCAGCACGGTGCCGCCAAGGAGTGCACCGAACTGGAGGCCAACGACCGTAATGACGGGGATAAGCGCATTTTTGAGGCCATGTTTATAAATGATGATATATTCTTTTAATCCCTTGGCTCTTGCAGTCCGGATGTAGTCCTGGCGAACGACTTCAAGCATGCTCGACCTGGTCATCCTGGCAACGATTGCCGCTCCGCCGGCCCCAAGGGTTATGGCTGGGAGTATCATGTGCCTGAAAGTTCCCCAACCTGAAACCGGAAACAAATGAAGGTTTACGGAAAAGAAGTAGATAAGCATGAGGCCCAGCCAAAAACTAGGTAAAGAGATTCCTAATAAAGCAACGATCATGATGGAAATGTCAGCGGCCGAGTATTGCTTGGTAGCCGAGATGATTCCTGCGACCATGCCAAGCACAACGGTTATGAAAATGCTGGCAAGTGCCAGTTCAAGGGTGATGGGCAATCGGACCATGATCTCGTCCAAAACAGGGCGGCTGCTGCGCAGTGATTCTCCAAAGTCACCTTGAACAGCATGAAGGATATAGTCGACGTACTGATAAAGGATTGGGCGATCCAAGCCAAGCTCATGCCGCAGTGATTCAATCGTTTCTTTAGTCGCTCCTTCACCCGCAAGCAGTGTTGCCGGATCTCCAGGGACCATTTGCATGATGAGGAAAACAACAAGACTTACTCCTAGTAATACCGGTATGGTTTGAAGTACCCGTCGGATAATAAATACGAACATTTTCTCTCCTCCTTATTTTTTCATTCTTGGATCCAGGGCATCTCTAAGTCCATCCCCAAAGATATTGAAACCAAGTACGAGTGTTGATATCGCTATCCCCGGAAACAAAGCGATGTGCGGGGCGCTGAACAAATAATCCCGGCCGCTGCTCAGCATCGCTCCCCATTCTGGTGAGGGGGGCTGGGCACCCAGTCCCAGGAATGATAATCCGGCAGCCGACAGAATGGCCGTTGCCAGACGTAATGTAGCTTGAACGATGACGGGTGATAGAATATTCGGAAAAATATGCTTGCGTATGATCGTGAAGTCAGTGGCTCCCAATGCGCGAATGGCATCGATATATTCCAGCTTCCTGACTGACAATGTGGAACCGCGTACAATCCGGGCAAACATCGGTATGGAAAAGACACCGACCGCTACCATTACATTGATTAAACTTGGACCAAGGGCACTAATGATCGCAAGGGCAAGCAGGATTCCCGGGAAAGCCAGCAGAACATCGACAATCCTCATAATGACGGTATCGATCCATTTTCCGTAATAACCAGCTGTTAACCCGAGGAGTATGCCTATGAACGCCCCGAAGAATACAGAGACAAACCCAACGGTTAATGACAGTCGTGTTCCATATAATAATCTGCTTAAAATATCCCTTCCTTTATCATCCGTACCCATCCAATGTTCGGCTGACGGAGGCTGGAGTTTGTTGACTAAATTAATTTCATAGGGATCCTGCGGTGAGATCAAAGGTGCAAAGATAGCCAATAAAATATAAAAAAGTACAATGTACCCCCCTATCAATGCCAATTTATTTCGCTTGAATTTTTTATAAAAGGCTTTCCAGTGTCTTAGTTTCGGAGATTTTGTTTCTTTTACATTCAATTCGGTATGATTCATTACGACCTCTGGCTTCATTGGACTTCCTCCTTTTCTTTCATTCAATTTATTCAAAAAAGGTATTGAAGTAAATATGATGCGGAAAAGCAGTAAAGATAATTAAAAAATGAGTAAAGATTCTGAAAATATAAAATTCGGTTTTTTTTTATAATTTACAGTAAGCCCGATGTACTCATAGCTGAAAGTTACTTGGAGAAACAAAGGCAGGTTGAAAAGGGAGGAAAGAGAATGAGAAAAGGTATGATTGGGTTGCTTTTTGCATCTTTATTAGGCATCTCATCCGTTTTATCAGGGTGTGCAACAGAACAAACCGGCAGCAAGGAAACAGAGGAGAAAGCGAAAGAAGGAGGAACGCTGATCGTCGCGCGATTATCTGACGCGACCACCTTGGACCCTCATTTCATAACAGACATTCCATCAGCAAACGTCATTTATGAAAAGGTTTATCAAACATTGGTCGTTCCTGACAAAAACATGAATCCTAAACCGCTGCTCGCAAAAGAGTGGGAACAACTGGATGAGGTCACTTGGGAGTTTAAATTGCAGGAGGGAGTCAAATTCCATGATGGAGCCCCATTCAATGCCGAAGCGGTGAAAACCAATTTCGACAGGATACTGGACCCGGCAACTGCTTCTCCTCAGGCTGGTAAATTGGAAATGATCAAAGAAATTAAAGTCGTTGACGAAACGACCGTACAATTCAAGCTGAAATATCCTTATGCTCCGCTATTATCGATTTTAGTGAGTAATGAAGGAAGCATCATCAGCCCTAAAGCGATTAAGGAGCATAGTGACAAATTGAGCCAAAATCCTGTTGGGACAGGGCCATTCGTTTTTAAATCATGGAAACCAGGTGAAGAAATCACCCTTTCGAAAAACAAGGACTACTGGGGGGATCAGCCTAAGATTGATGGAGTGGTATTCAAGGTTGTCCCTGAAGATGCCACGAGGATTGCGATGATTGAAACGGGAGAAGCGCATGTGACCGATCAAGTGCCAGTGACGGAGATTGACAGGATCGAAGCGTCGGACACGATGGATCTATATCGCACGGAGGGACTTGCAGTTGAATACTTAAGCTTCAATGTTAAGAAAAAACCATTTGATGATGTACGGGTCCGAAAGGCGGTCGCTCATGCCATCGAGGTCGATTCCATCATCAAAGGGGTATATAACGACGTCGGTACGAGGGCGAATTCAACAATGAGCCCGAAGGTGTTTGGCTATGATCCGGATATAAAAGGCTACGACTATGATATTAATGAATCGAAGAAGCTCTTGACTGAAGCAGGGGTCAAGGATGGTTTGGAGTTTACACTGACGACGAGTGATCGTAAGGAAAGGATCAATATGGCCGAGGTGATTCAATCCCAGTTAAAAGGAATCGGTATTAAGGTCAAGATCCAAGTCCTTGAGTATGGTGCTTACATTGACGCGACAGCCAAGGGAGAGCACCAGGTATCGATAGGCGGCTGGGGAAATGCAACTGGGGATGGAGATTATAATCAATTTAATCTTTTCAATAGCAAATCCCAAGGTGCAGCGGGAAATAGTTCATTCTATAGCAACCCTGAAGTGGATAAATTGATTGAACATGCACGTAAAGAATCGGATGGCGATAAACGTAAGGAACTATATTCGAAGGCACAAGCAATTGAAAGGGAAGAAGTTCCATATGTTCCTATCCGAAACTATGAACACTTGGCGGTATATGGTGGGACGGTTAAAGGACTTTGGCTGAATCCGGCAAATTATTTAATGCTTGATGACGTAACCGTGAAGTAGGGAATTCATCACAAAAGGAAGGCAGCATAAGGAAGTTATGCTGCCTTCTCAATTAGGAGGGGAATATATGATAGATTTACTGCTAATCCATGGGACCGTTATTACCATGGATCAAGACAGGAGAATTCTTCAAGATGGCGCCATCGCCATAAATCAAGGGAGGATTTTAGCCGTAGATTCAACGGAAAAACTGAAATTGAAGTTTGAGGCTGTAAAAGTCATCGATTGCAGCCATCAATGCATATTGCCTGGATTGATAGATGTTCATGGTCATGGGGGACATTCCATGTTCAAAACGATCGCAATGGAGAATATAGATTTTTGGATGCCCATCATGACCAATGCGTACAAGCATTTTGTTACAGATGACTTTTGGTATTACGAAGGAAAGCTATCCTCCCTTGAGAGATTAAAGGCGGGCGTGACAACTGGGGTGAGCGTTTTAGGATCCATGCCGCGATCCGATGAACCGATTTTTGCCATCAATCATGCAAAAGCATACGCCGAAGTGGGGATCAGGGAAGTGGTATGCACGGGTCCTTGCAACCCCCCATGGCCCCATTCATTCAGTCGGTGGATTGATGGAAAGAGAGTGGTGAAGGAAGTTTCTTATGAAGAAGTGTTACAGGGGGCGGAAGCTGTAATCGAGGCGCTGAACCATGCAAATGAGGACCGAACGAGAGCCTTCATTACACCATTTGTCATCGTTACATCAGTGGATCCCTCCAATCCCACCTCTCCTGACAGGCTTTATGGGCTGAATGATCATGACCTTTATCAAGCGAAGAAAATCAGGGAGATTGCCAGGAAATATAACACACGCATTCACTCGGATGCCTTTGGCGGAATGATTCATTTAGCGATACAGGATAAGGAAAATGCCCTATTGGGTCCAGATGTCCATTTACAGCACTGTCGGGGCATTTCTTTCGATGAAGCAAGAATATTGGCAGAAACAGGTACCAATGTCAGTGCATCACCTGGATTTGGCCAGGTTCATGCCCGTACCCCGATAACTGAATTATTGGAAATGGGGGCAACTGTGGCAATCTCCACGGATGGGACTTCCCCGTCCACAAGCTTCGATATGTTTCAGGCAATGAGGAAAACACAGTTTGTTCACCAGGCAGCCCTTAGGGACTATTATTATTTACCTCCAGGCAAGCTGTTGGAAATGATCACGATAGATGCTGCGAAATGCATTGGCTGGGATGATGAAATAGGCTCCCTTGAGATCGGGAAAAAAGCGGATGTCATTACGGTCAATCTGCATCAGCCTCATCTGACCCCGGAATTCATGCATGTTCATCGGCTTGTATTTCAAGCGGTGGCGAATGATGTGGAGCATGTCATCGTGGACGGGAAATTGATCATGGAAGGGAGGAATGTACGGACGGTCCATGAAAGTACAGTCCTGAACGAAGCGAATGAGGAGGCCTTTTCAACGATAAAGCGTGCGGGGCTCGAAAAGTATATGCAACTGACGAAATATTTCTGGGGCCATGCCAGGGCCTATGTAGATGAAAAGCGATATGACGAACGAGAAGATGCCATCGCGATGTTGAAAGGGGAATAAGATGAAAACCAAGCTTAAAGGCAGATATGTAATTGGGTATGACGGGTACGATCATGTCATTTTGGAAAATGCAGAAATCGTTTATGAAAAAGATACGATTCTGTATGTCGGAAAAAATTATCCAGAAGAAGTGGACGAGGTAATGGATGTAGGTAACGCCATTATCAGTCCTGGGTTCATAGATTTAAATGCATTAGGGGACATTGACCATGATATTTTACATTTTGAAGCCGGTGCCGACAGACAAAAGAACCTTCTCTGGTCAGAGAAGTATATAAAAAGCGGACATCCTGAATTAATGACCGGGGAAGAGGAGGCTTTTAAATCACTATATGCTTACTCACAGCTCATTCTTCATGGCGTGACGACGGCGATGCCCATTACTTCCGTTTTTTATAAAAGCTGGGCTGAAACCTATGATGAATTGGCAGCTGCGGCAGAGCATGCTGCTGGATTGGGGTTAAGGATTTACCTTGGACCGAGTTTCCAATCAGGAATGAGAGTCGTCGAGCCTAACGGGAAAATAAAACTGCATTGGGATGAAAAAGCCGGTGAAGCGGGATTGCGGAAAGCGGTCGAGTTTGTAGAAAAATTCGATGGAGCCTTTGAAGGAATGGTAAGGGGGATGCTTGCTCCGGAACGTATAGAATCTCAAACGGCTGATCAATTAAAACAGATTAAATATTACAGCGAAAAATTGGATGTTCCGATAAAACTTCATGCTGCACAAGGAAGTTTTGAATTCAACGCCATATGGGAAGGCCATCATGTTACACCGATCAGATATTTGTACGACCTTGGCTTTCTCGGTCCAAGAACAGGAATCCCGCATGCCCACTTTGTTTCAGGATATAGTAAAGTGAAATATGGGCAGGGTGATGACTTGGCGCTGCTGCGGGAAACGAATACAACGGTGATTCATTGCCCTCTGATCATCGGCAGGCATGGGGAGGCGTTAGAATCCTTTGCTAAATATAAAAGGGCTGGGATCAATATAGCCCTTGGTACGGATACATTCCCTCCGGATATGTTCCAAAATGTCAGGACAGGCAGCATGCTCTCACGGATGGTGGAAGGTAAAACGGAAGGTTCTGTCTATGCCGATTTCTTTCGGTCAGCCACACTCGATGCAGCCGCTTTTCTTGGCAGGGACGATCTAGGACGCATCGCAGCGGGGGCAAAGGCGGATATCATCGTGATTGACTTGGACAGTTTCCATATGGGAGTGATCGACGATCCCATTCGAACCATGTTCGTCAGCGGGGCTGGGAGGGACGTTAAATTATCCATCATAAATGGAAAGGTAGTCATGAAGGATCAAATCATCCCCAATCTTGATTTAACTGAAATCCAATATAAGGGGCAACAATATTTTAATAGGATGAGAAGAGGCTATATGGAAAGGGATTATCAGGGGCTTCCCGAGAAAGAATTGTTTAAGCCATCATTCAAGTCCGTGGAATCGATAAGCGATACAGCAGAATAAACACCAAACAAGTAAAGAAAATGAAAAACATAGTAAAGATATTCGAAATGAATAGTCAGAATATTTCCTATAATTAGATAAGTATTCAAAAAATGAAATTGGGAGGTCGAAGTCCATGGGGGTAAAACGTGGGACAGGAAATTTTTTTCTAGTCATGATCATGGCCATCATCATTACGGGCTGTTCTTCTAACAATGATGTAAGCACAACAGCAAGTGATCCGAACCAAGCATCAAACGAAGGGGGTACATTGGTTATCGCCCGCTTATCCGACGCCGAGAATTTGGATCAGCAGTTCATGTCCACGATTAACGCCGCTAGCGTCACTCACCATAAAATCTATGAAGGTCTTGTACAACGGGATGAGGATAGTGAGATACAGCCAATGCTGGCAGAAAAATGGAAGCAAATAAATGACACGACCTGGGAATTCAAGCTTAGGGAAGATGTAAAGTTTCATGATGGCACACCATTTAATGCAGATGCTGTAAAAATGACGTTTGATCGACTATTAGATCCGAAGGTCGCTTCTCCCAGGGCGGTGGTATTCGATATGGTAAAAGAGGTGAAGCCGGTTGATGAATTTACCGTGCAATTCATTTTGAAGGAACCTTTTTCCCCTCTCCTTTCCATATTGGCGAATCATGAAGGTGGAATCATCAGTCCGAAAACGATTGAAAAGTATGGAAAGAAGATTATCCAGGAACCGAATGGAACCGGTCCTTTCGTTTTTGATTCATGGTCCCCAGGCCAGGAAATCACCTTGACGAAAAATGACAGCTATTGGGGAGACGAGCCGAAGGTGGACAAGGTCATCTTCAAGGTCGTCCCGGAAGACTCCACGAGGATATCCATGATAGAAACGGGTGAAGCGCATATTGCAGAGCCTCTTCCGGTAGCTGTCATGGATCAGGTAGAATCTTCACCAGCAATGGATGTTTATCGCAGTGAAGGGTACGGTACCGAATATTTAGGGTTCAATGTCAATAATGAACCGTTCCATGATGTAAGGGTCCGTAAAGCCATTGCCCATGCCATTGAAATGGACTCGATTATCAAGGGTGTCTTTAATAATGTGGGAGTAAAGGCGAACTCCTTGATGGGCTCTAAAGTATTCGGGTACAACGAAGAACTGGATGCCTATGATTACAATCTGGAGGAAGCAAAGAAGCTGATGGCCGAAGCAGGATATTCAAAAGGTTTGGATGCAACCATCCTGACAATGGACAGTAAAGAAAGAGTTAACTTGGCCGAGGTCCTGCAATCCCAACTAAAAGGTATCGGGATTAATTTGAAGGTACAGGTCATGGAGTACGGTTCGTTCGTGGAACAAGTGAATAATGGGCAATCGGAAATGTTCATCATCAGTTGGAGAAACGCGACCGGGGATGCTGATTATAATCAATATAATCTATTTCATACGGAATCACAGGGAGCGGCCGGAAATACGTTCTTTTACAGCAATCAAAAGGTTGATCGTTTAATAGATGCCGCCAGGAAGGAAAAAGAAGAAGAGAAACGCAAAGAACTATACGCAGAGGCACAGGAAATCGAGATGGGTGACACCCCGTATATTCCTGTACGGGTCATAGAAAATGTTGCTGCAGTCGCCAAAGATGTAAAAGGATTTTCAATCAGCCCTTCAGGTTATCTGGAGATAAATGACGTAACGATAAAGTGATGGGCAGATAAGTAGAAAGGGTTCATCCATTTTAGGGTGAGCCTTTCAGTTTGTAAACGAAAGGGGTTTGGAAAACGTATCTTTCAAAAAAATGATGTTCCCGAACTAACTGGCCTATAGTAACATTTTCAGTTCCCCAGATATGGTTTCCATCTAAATGTTCTAACAAATTTGATTGGAAAGGGTGTGCAAGACACTTATGGGAAAAGCGCGGCCAACTTTAATAAAACTGCAGGCGAACTGGATGTTCATGGAGTTGTCTCCAGAAAGGGTTCATCCATTTTAGCTTTTTTCTTTGGCACAATAAGTAAAAATAACATAAAAACGAGTAAAAATTCTGAAATTATTTACTGGTTTTTAAAACTATAATGAAGGTGATGCGTGTTCAATCTCGAATGGAAGGGTGAGTTTAATGTCTCAATCGTATTGGTTGACGAATGTACGCTTGGAAAATGGTTTTACTTATAATGAAAAGGAAACGATCACCGGCACGGAAACCGGTCATTACCACATCAAGATTGAAAATGGAAAAATATCCTCCATTTTATTGGCGAAGGAATCGATAATGGATCAGGACCCGCAGCATGATGTTCATGGTCTCCTGATGGTCCCTTCGTTTAAGGAAATGCATATCCACATTGATAAAACCTACTATGGCGGTCCATGGAAGGCTTGCCTGCCTGCCACTAATGGCGTGAAGACCCGTATAGAGGAAGAACAGGTGTTACTGCCAGAATTATTGCCTACGGCTAAAGTAAGAGCAGAAAAAATGCTGGATTTATTATTGGACTTCGGATCTACCCATATACGCACACATTGCAACATTGACCCCGTTATAGGCCTGAAAAACTTGGAGGCCACCATTCAGGCACTTGAAGGATATAAGGATAAATTGACGTATGAAATCGTCGCATTCCCACAGCATGGACTATTACGCAGCAATTCCGTCGGTTTAGTAAGGGAGGCCATGAAGAATGGGGCGAATCTGGTAGGCGGCGTGGATCCCGCCACCATTGATGAAAACATAGAGCGGTCACTTGAAACGATCATGGATATCGCGGTTGAATGCAACTCCGATATCGATGTCCATCTACATGACCCGGATCAGCTTGGACTCTTCACCATGCAGCGCCTTGCTTCTTTGACGGAAGACGCAGGCTGGCAAGGGAGGGTAACAGTTAGCCACGCCAGCGGTTTGGCTGATCTTTCAGTCCCAGAGGCAACGGGCATAGCCGAAAGGTTTTCGGAAACAGGAATATCGATTACATCCACAGTTCCCATCTTCAGGACGATCCCCATCCCCCTGCTTCATGAAAAAGGGGTGAAAGTGGAATTGGGTAATGACAGCATCACTGATCATTGGACACCATTTGGCATCGGGGACAATCTGGAAAAAGCCGGTCGCCTTGCAGAGAGGTTTCGCATGATTGACGAACGGTCCTTAGCGGAAAGCCTGCAATTCATAACAGGTGGGAAGACTCCATTAAACCAAGAAGGGGGCAAGGCATGGCCTAATGTAGGGGATGAGGCGAATATCGTTTTGCTTGAAGCCAGCTGTTCAGCGGAAGCTGTGGCTAGAAGGGCAAAGCGTGCCGCTGTCATCTTCAGGGGCAATGTTGTTAGCGGATCCATTTCATCTTTTGAGACGACAGGTGTTTAATCTTAATCTTCTATTAAAGAGAGTGATTTGATGAATGAAGCATACTGGCTTACAAACGTTATACTTGATAGTGGATTTATTTTTGAGAATGAAAGAATTGATCGGACGAAGACGGCTATATACAACATGCATATAAAAAATGGGATCATTACGGAATTGCAATTGGCTTCAAGTATGCCTTTGAAAACGGATGGTCCCGTTCACGACGCGAGAAAGCTGCTTGCACTTCCTCCTTTTAAAGAGATGCATAACCATCTTGATAAGACTTATTTAGGACTGCCATGGAAATCATGCACTCCGGTACCGAATTTAATCGAACGCTTAAAGTTAGAAGCCAAAGAGCTTGCTGAACTGGCTGAAACTGGGCAGATCCGGGCTGAACGGATGCTTGAACTACTGTTAAGTGGCGGGGCAACGCATGTAAGGACGCATGTAAACATCGATCCATACATCGGTATGAAAAACTTGGAAGAGATTCATAGTGCACTATATCGTTTCAAAGGGAAAATGACATACGAGATCGTTGCTTTCCCGCAGCATGGGCTGCTAAGGGCGAATTCAAAAGGGTTGATGAGACAAGCGATGAAAGAAGGGGCGTCCTTAGTGGGCGGCCTGGATCCTGGAGGGGTGGATAATAATATAGAAACTTCCCTATATGAAATGGTCGATCTGGCTGTTGAATTTGATGCGGATATTGATATCCATATACATGATCCCGGTCATCTTGGTTTATATACGATCAAGAAGCTGGCTTATTTGATCGATGAAGCAGGTTGGAAAGACAGAGTCGCTGTCAGTCATGCTTTTGCATTGGGGGATGTTTCAATAGGAGAATCAAATGAAGTGGCCAGTGTATTATCAAACCTGGGGATAGCCGTCATGTCTACAGTTCCGATCAACCGGGTCATTCCCCCGATTGATTCACTTCTTGAAAAAGGTGTCCATGTTGCTCTCGGATGTGATGGCTTTTATGACTCTTGGTCCCCATTCGGTACAGGAGATATGCTGGAAAAGGCAGGCCGATTGGCTGAGAGGTATAACTGGAAGGACGAGTATTCTTTGTCTCAATCGCTCCAATTCATTACGGGAGGGGTCAAGACACTGGACCCTGAAGGAAACCGTTTATGGCCGAAGGTGGGAGATGACGCAAGTATGGTTTTTGTGGATGCATCATGTGCTGCCGAGGCAGTTGCCAGGAGATCGACGCGGGTTGGGGTCATGGTCAAGGGAAGTCTGGTATACGGCGGACTCGAACGCGAATCTGCCTTGAAGTCGAATTGAAGGTCTATTCAAGAAGGGATGAAGATCATGAATACAATCTATTGGTTAAAGAATGTTCGTTTGGAATGCGGTTACCGGAAAGAGAATGAAAGAGTTACAGGAACGATAACCGGACTATTTCATCTGTTGATGGAGGATGGAAGGATCGCGAAGATTGTCAAAGATGGGGAAGCCGTACCTGGTGATATACCAGTGGAAGATGCAAAAGGATTGCTTGCGTTACCATCTTTCATTGAAAAGCATGTTCATCTTGATAAGACACTGATGGGGGATGTTTGGAGGGCGTGCTCTCCTTCATCAAGTGTCATTGAACGTTTTGAAAATGAGAAGAGGGTCCTGCCTTCCATCGCGACAAGCACATGTAAACGTGCAGAATCTTTACTGGAAATCCTTTTAGCTTCTGGCTCTGCACATATACGGACTCATGTTGATATCTATCCGGAAGTGGGATCGCAAAACTTAGAGCAAGTACAACAGGCGCTTGCTGGCTATTCTAATAGACTCAGTTCGGAGATCGTCGCATTTGCGCAGCACGGATTGTTGCGGTCCGGTTCTGTCCAGCTTGTCAGGGAGGCATTGCGAAACGGAGCGGGAGTCGTCGGGGCGGTGGATCCAGCGACAGTCGATAACAATATTGAAGCATCGCTGGTTCAATTGATGGATTTAGCAGTGGAAGCGAACGCTGATGTGGACTTGCATTTACATGATCCAGGCCATTTGGGCACGTTCACCATGAAACGTTTGGCAGTCCTGACCAAGCAAGCGGGCTGGGAAGGCAGGGTAGCGATAAGCCATGCGTTCGGTATCGGGGACGTATCCAGGGAAGAAGCCTATGATCTGGCTGACATTCTTAGGGATGCGGGGATTTCCATCGTCACCAGTGTCCCTATTAACAGGCAGATGCCCCCTGTTGATTTATTGCATGAAAGAGGGGTTGAAGTATCGGTAGGAAATGATAATATCTTTGATGTATGGTCACCTCTTGGGAATGGTGACATCTTGGAGAGAGCAGGGAGGCTCGCAGAACGTTTCAAATGGATTGATGAAGTCTCACTATCCCGAACACTCGGGTATATAACTGGCGGAAAAACTCCATTGGATGAAAAGGGTAACCAGGTATGGCCGAAAGCAGGGGATGCTGCAAGTCTGGTGTTAATTGACGCAAGCTGTTCTGCCGAGGCAGTTGCAAGGCGTTCTGAACGTAAAGCGGTCATTTACAAGGGGAACTTAGTTTCCGGTTCACTATATGAACAAAAGCAGTCCATTGAACAGTAAGACTAAACCAAAAAGGATCTCTGGATACTTCCGGATTTCCTTTTTCGTTTTGCGTTTTGAAAGGTTACCGCTTCCGTGTACTTTTACTTACTTATGTTATATGCTGTGGAAGTGATTTTTTTTGGGGGGCTATATTGGTTAAGGGATTATCCCCTGTCATATTATGATGGCCCGATATAGTTTAAACGGGCTGGCTGCTGCCTGCCCATTTGTCTTGCAGAGTCGAGCCAACAAATTAGCAGGGAGCTGCAGTCTTTGTTACTATTAATGGTAACGTTATCATTTTTCATGAATTTGCAAAGGTCATATGACTTTGATCATGTGTCCAGCAAGGCAGCAGGACCATCCGGGGACTGCGTTTTATTAGCATGGTTTTGTCCTATCGCCTTTGTTAAAGGGAAGGGCAATTGAAAATCACCATGAGCTAAAAAGTATCATGTTCAAAGGAGATGGAATCTATGAAAAGTTGGAGAACTTCTGTGACTCTATTTTCTTCTTTTCAATGGTTGTTTTTTATTTTTGCAAACACGGTAGTAGTTCCCATATCGATTGGCGCAGCTTTTGATCTTCCTCCCAATGTTACGGAAATGACCATGAGAAGCTCGCTCATTTTCACCGGGATCGCCTGCGTGTTTCAGGGGTGGAAGGGGCATAAGTATCCACTTATGGAAGGGCACTCCGGTCTATTGTGGGGAGTGATGTTGAATTTAGGTTTATCTGCACCATCCATAGGGCTCGGATATGCTGAGATAGGAGGGGGAATAGCTACTGGCCTCATTGCAGCTGGCGTCGTGACCCTCATTATTTCTGCTTTTAACCTGATTTCCCATGTTCAGAAGATTTTCACTCCCATGGTCATGACGGTTTATTTATTCCTTTTGACGTTCCAGCTCATCTTTGTCTTTTTTAAAGGGATGCTGGGGATTACGGAGACTGGGGAAATTAACATCCCGGTCAGTTTCCTATCAGTGGGGATTGTACTTTTAGTAAGTATTTTAAAGATAAAAGGACCAAGGACCATAAGCAATTTCTCCATATTGATCGGGATTATCGTGGGTTGGATTTTTTACGAGCTGCTATTTCCGGAGGCCGGGGGAGAAATGGAAGCTACGGGCGCCGCTTTTTCATTTTTCCCATTAGGTACTCCAAACCTGGAATTCGGGATAATAGCGATTTCCTTTTTTGCAGGATTACTGAATTTGTGCAACACGTTCGCTTCCATTCAAGCCGCATCAGAATTAATCGGTGATGAAGCGGGACACAAGCAGTATCGAAACTCTTTATTCATGACTGGCGGTTTTACCATTTTCGCTCCGGTGCTTGGCCTTGTTCCGTATACACCTTTTACTTCATCCATCGGATTTTTGCAGAGCACTCAAATTTATGAGCGGAGGCCCTTCTTACTTGGAGGCATGTTATTGACCATAATTGGGCTCATTCCCCCTTTTATCTCTTTCCTTGCGACCATGCCGATAACAGTCGGGAATGCAGTATTGTTCGTTGCGTACCTCCAACTGTTCGGTACGGCTTTCAACAGCGTAAAGGGTCAGCATTTCACTTCAGACACGATATTCAGGCTTGCCGTACCAGTATTGATTGGAGTGAGTTTGATGAACATCCTGCCTAATGCATTTTCGAACGTTCCCACGCTTTTACAGCCATTTTTGACAAATGGGCTCATAATGGGCGTATTGATATCAATCGTGCTGGAAAAATCGGTAAACTGGAATCGTTATGAACAACTGCAGAACTAATGGGAAAGAGTGATGTGTGGAATTTTTATTAAGCACAAGAGGTAACTGCCTTTTAAAGATTCTATACAGCTTTCTTATATTTTGAGAAGACATCGGGAAACGGCTGATTGGATACAACAGTACATAAGTGATTCTCCCGTCAATAAGGGTAGGGCAATCCTTAAAATAAGGATTTTTTCATTGTAAATGACGAAGAAAAAAGTTACTTGTAAGGCAAATAATATGAAAACCAGAAGGGTGTTGGGGACCTTCTGGTTTTTTTTGATTGTGTTTATGGTTTAACAATTTTATAGCATAAACTTGTTCGGTTTGAGACATCAAACTTCCTATAAAGATTTTGCAAATGTCTTTTTACTGTATTAACACTAATAAATAGTTCGCTGGCAATGGTGATATTGGTATGCCCTTTTAGAACCAATTTTAATATTTCTGCTTCTTTTAATGTTAAATCTGGTTGTCTGAGATCTTGAGAACTAGCCAAAATCTTATTTTTCAAAGGATTAATTAGATTTTCTTTGGGGACGTTTACAAAAGGATGAGGGAACTCGCTTGTTTTTTGCGATAAGAACCTAGAAATAACCTCTAAACACATAATATCGGATGTACTAAAAGGCTTCTCCTTTTTGGATCTAACGAAGTTCAGAACGCCTTTAATACTGTTTCTATCATATAAAAAAACACCTATATCATAATAAAATCCATATTTTAACATGAAATCATTGTAGTATACACTTTTTTCATATAAGTCAGGCGGAAGTAAATCAAGGTTTTTTATAACAGTTTGTTTACTTGCTTTTTGCATATTGTATTTTGGGACTAGCAAATCTAATTGATAAAAGTTATTAAGATAATCATCCATAACATATTTATCTATATTTAAGGTAATAGGTTCGAACAAGTCATTATTATCATCACATAACCAAAAAATAGATTGGCAGTAACCAAATAAATTTTCAAAGGTCTGCAGTACTTTTTCACGGAAATTTTCATTAGAAAAAGTAATTTCATCCATAAAAGATAAAATTTTTTTGTAGCTGGGGTTAGACATTTCCTTCATAGGCTTTCCTCCATGTTAACTTTTTGTTGATTATATAACATTTTAAAATAAAATGAATTACTTTTTGATATAAAATGACCCATTTGGGTAATAGTAAATTTTTTGATTTTTCTGGATAATATAAAATACTTACATGTAATAGTTAATAAATTAGAAAGAGTTTTTAAAATGAACCTAAGGAGATGAAAGAAACGTAAGTGTGCGAGGTAGGAAAATAAACATCTCCTTATCAAAACTGAATAAGTGGATGCGTAGTACACTTTTGAGTTATTGATTTAAATTGAAGGAGAGTAATGTTTATTTATATAACGTTTTTGTAACGGTTGTTAATTTTTTGAGTATGTTTATGTGTGTTTTAGAGTTACTAATTCTCTATTACTTAAAAAAATCAATAAAATATTGGAAGAGTTATGCTTTCATGTACAATTCAGAAATTGAAACGCTAACTCGTGCTGAAATGGAAGCACTATAAATGAGCAGATTTCAGACTACATTATGACATATCTATCTGAATATAGAGTTTATCGAACGAAGTTTAAAGAGCAAGGGATTACTCCAGATGACATTCAATTTCAATGGATGCCATTTACCAAAAACAAGACTTAAGAGTTCATTATCCGTGTTGAAAAATCATAAAAATATAATCACTTTCCATCGTGCATGTAAACAAAGTTAGGAGCTTTTAGCTTATTGAATTTACGCATCACTTAAGGAAACCTAGCAACCTATGTTTCTCAAAATTGTATGGTTAGTAATTTCGAAGTTTTATCAAAAAAAATAAGAGGTGGAGAAAATGAAAAAATATCAACTATTTATCGATGGAAAATGGACAGATTCACTCTCAGGAGAAACATTTGAAACGATTAATCCTGGCACAGGAGAAGTCCATGCCCTTGTTTCAAAAGGGGGCGAGGAAGATGTAAACCATGCCGTTAAAGCAGCTCGAAAAGCGTTCGAATCCGGACCATGGGCGACTATGTCTCCTAGTGACCGAGGTAGACTTCTGTATAAAGCAGCTCAGAAAATGTGGGAGAATTCAGACTTTTTAGCGGAAGTAGAATCAAAGGATAATGGTTTACCAATCAATGAAACCAAGCATATAGCTCTTCCTACTACCATAGATGTACTGGAGTTCTATGCAGGACTTGCAAATAAGGTGCAGGGCGATACATTGGCATCACCCCACAATCGTTTCAACTACACATTAAAAGAACCATTAGGTGTAATTGGCGCCATTGTCCCTTGGAACTTTCCTTTAATGCTGACGATGTGGAAATTAGCTCCTGCTTTAGCTGCTGGAAATACAATTGTTATTAAGCCAGCAAAAGAAACATCAACAAGTATTTTAGAACTGGCTAAACTGTTCCAAGAAGTCGGTATTCCTGATGGGGTGATTAATATTGTACCCGGTCCAGGTTCAACCGTGGGATCTGCTTTAGCTTCTCATCCAGACGTCGATAAAATTGCTTTTACGGGGTCAACGGACACGGGGCGTTTAATCATGCAAGCCGCTACAAAAAACTTGAAACCAGTTTCGTTAGAACTGGGAGGGAAATCACCTAACATTGTATTTGACGATGCCACTCTTGAAGATGCAGTTAATGGAGCGATGTTTGGCATTTACTTTGCACAAGGTCAAGTTTGTGCTTCTGGTTCTCGATTATTTGTCCAAGAAAGCATTTATGATAAATTTATGGATCTTTTTGCTAGTAAAGTACAATCCATACGGGTAGGAAATCCCCTTGAAGCGACAACACAAATGGGTCCACAAGTTTCCGCACAACAGTTAAAGACGATTGAAAGGTATGTAGCGGTTGGTCTTGAAGAAGGTGCGGAATTAGTGACAGGTGGCCAAAGAGGCAAAAAAAATGGATATTATTTCACTCCTACCATCTTTGGAGATGTAACCAACGAAATGACAATTGCGCGTGAAGAGATATTTGGGCCAGTTGTGTCGGTTATTCGCTTCAAAGACGAAGAGGATGCCCTACGACAAGCAAATGATACTATTTACGGTTTAGCTTCAGGGATATGGACCAATGACTTAAAAAGAGCTCATCGTATGGCGCGTGGTATCCAATCAGGAACTGTCTATGTGAATACGTACAGTATGCTGGATAGTACAACTCCTTTTGGAGGAATGAAACAAAGTGGATTTGGTAGGGAATTAGGGGTACAAGCCATGGATATGTATACGCACTCAAAGAGTGTATGGATTGATTTAGGTGAAAAAGGCTTAAATTGGTACGGTGGCTAAGACTATTATTTAGCTAATGAAAGTTAAAAATAAAAAATGAAAGGAAACATTCTATGAAAACAAAGCAAAGAACTTACAAAGCAGCAATTATTGTAATGACTGCACTAACTTTCATATTCTCTCCTTATTCATTCATTCATAATAACAATGCTTCTGCTCATGGCGGTGAAGTGGAATTAATTAAGCTAGAAACAGCTTTAGAAGGTACTGGTGCAACTGTTAAATCTAATTTTTGGAGCTTTTTTACAAAAAAAATCACCATCGAAAAAGATGATACGGTCATAAAAATAATACCTGATTCCGATAAAGCGTATATTAATGGAAAGGCGATTACACTTGAATCAAACGTGATAGAAAAAGATGAGAAGATCTACGTAACTGATCATTTTGTGAATGAAGTTCTCCCTGACATCAAGCAAACAGCTAAAATAAAAGAAGCTTATCATCCTTTAGATCCTTTAACTCCTAAAGAAATTAAAGCGGTGGTTAATGTAATCAAAGAGGCAGGGAAATATAAAGATACTCTTCGTTTTACAGAAATTACACTGAAGCTTCCCGAAAAAAAGAAAGTGTGGGAGTGGGAGTACGATAAAGAGAAAAAAGACAACGCATTTACAAGAAAAGCAGAGTTCATTGCATTGGATGGCAAACAAGTTATTGAGGGTGAAGTGAATATATCATCAAAAAAACTAGTTTCATGGAATGAAATGGACGGCGTTCATGGCATGCTTATTCTGGATGATTTCGCTACTGTTCAAGGAGCCATTGAAGCAAGTGAAGACTATGCAAAAGCGCTAAAAAAGCGGGGGGTAGATGACCCTAAAAAGGTCGTTGCGACCCCTTTGACAGTAGGTTATTTCGATGGTGAAGATAAATTGGAGCATGATAAGCGTCTATTGAAAATCGTATCTTATTTGGATACAGGAGATGGGAATTTTTGGGCGCATCCAATTGAAAATTTGGTCGCTGTTGTAGATCTTGAAAAGAAAGAGGTCATTAAAGTAGAAGATGAAGGTGTCATTCCAATCCCGATGCAATTAAACGCATATGATGGTAGAGATTATGAGAAGAAATCCGATGTAAAACCGTTAAATATCACCGAGCCTGAAGGCAGGAACTATGAAATAAAAGGAAATACGATTAGCTGGCAAAATTGGGATTTCCACTTACGATTGGATACTCGGGTAGGACCTGTGTTATCAACTGTTACTTATGATGACCATGGAAAAAAAAGAAAAATTATGTATGAAGGATCGCTGGGCGGGATGATAGTTCCTTACGGAGATCCTGACGTTGGCTGGTACTTCAAGTCCTATTTGGATGCTGGTGAATATGGAATGGGCACATTAACTGCACCGCTAGAACTTGGAGCTGACGTACCAGAAAACGCCGTGCTGCTAGATGCAACAATTGCCGATAACTCGGGCAATCCTTACGTTATTAAAAATGCCATTGCAGTATTTGAACAATATGCGGGGCCAGAATATAAACATGCCGACCTTGCGACATTTAAAGAAGAAAATCAAAGCCGTGAACGCCGTGAATTAGTGGTTCGCTGGGTTAGTACAATCGGAAACTATGATTATATCTTTGATTGGAAGTTATCACAAAATGGAATAATTAATATTGATGTAGGAGCATCTGGTATTGAAGCAGTGAAAGGTGTTAAATCAAAAACAATGCATGACAAAACTGCAAAAGAGGATACAAAATATGGTACTTTGCTTGATGATAATATTGTCGGAACCACTCACCAGCACATTTATAATTTCAGGCTTGACCTAGATGTTGATGGCGAAAGTAATTCCCTAATGGAAATTAATCCAAAGGTAGAAAAAAATCAAGAGGGCGGTCCACGCAAAAGTGTTATGGTAACAGAAGAAAAAACAGTAAAGACGGAGCAAGAGTCGATTCAGAAATTTGATTCTTCCACTATTCGACTATTCAGTAATCTTAATAAAGAGAATAAGGTAGGAAATCCTGTTTCATATCAAATCATCCCTTTTGCAGGAGGCACTCACCCGATTGCCAAAGGAGCCTTATTTAGTGATGATGACTGGCTTTTTAAGCGAGTTAACTTTATGGACAAGCAATTGTGGGTCACAAATTATGACCCGGATGAGCGCTATCCGGAAGGGAAATATCCGAACCGCAGCAAAACAGATACAGGATTAGGACAATATACCGCAGACAACGGTTCCATTGACAATACAGATAATGTGGTATGGATGACCACAGGTGCAACTCATATAGCACGAGCTGAAGAATGGCCAATGATGCCAACAGAGTGGGTACACGCCATGTTAAAACCGTGGAATTTCTTTGATCGTACTCCAACATTAGATTTACCAAAAGAAAATTCAAAGTGATTAAATAAAGGCCTTGCATAAGTTTAAAATGTACCCTTTGTAAAGGACAGCTAAAAAAAGCCTAGGCAGCTTGAAAAAGATGATTTCTGTATTGAGTATTGAACAGGAGTCATCTTTTTTAAATTCCATTGGTATCGGTAGTGATTGTAATACGTCCTATATTGCTTAATAATTCATCTAAAGTTGAACATGCTTTAATAGAGGCTTCAACTTTAAAATGGCCAAAAAAAGATTCTTGAGGAGCATGATCCCAGCAGTTCCCGCGCCTTGACATTGACTGGCCTAACCCAGTTTTTTTACTGATTTCTGAAAGTCCGGCTGGGTATAATGAGTTCCCTGATCACAGTGGATAAAGGCATTCTTTGCTTTGGGAAATCTTCAATTTTCCTTTAATGGTACGCTTTTATGATGGTTTCTTTCACTATCTCCTCCTTTTTTTCATCTTTTCGATTTCTTTTTTGAAAGGAGGGAGAATTACTTCTTCATCCCCCTTTCTTCAAAACGAATCTTTTTTAACAGTTCGTTTTCTGCCTTTAGTAAGTTGATTTGTGATTCCAAGCGAGCGTTTTTCTCCTCTAGGGTAAGTTTTCCTTCTTTTTGGCGCCCTGAATTTTCTGCTCTAGTGTCACATAAACCAATAATCCCGTTCTTCTCGTAAACAGCTTGCCCTCTCTTACTCGCTGATTTAATTCTTTCCATCCCCAAAACCTCTACATCAAACCCAAATTCTTCAAAAATTCCCCTTGCGAATTTGCCTTTCTGTTTTTCCGCTATAAATATATGCTTAAATCCATCCGTATAAGTAATCCCTTTTGAACTTATACAGATTTAACATAATTATTAGATGATAGTAGTTTGATTTCTTTCTCAGTAAAAAGCTTTTTACTCATAATCTTCTCCAGTCCCATATTGTGTTTCTTAAGTATACAAAAAAGTACCCAATAGGAGACTTTTTTTAGGTGTCTAATCTATAGGGTACATTTTGGTTAGTGCAAGGGCTTTATTTTGGTCCGTAGCGAGAGTGAATTCATACATTAATTAATTGTTTGGAGTAGCATCATCTACACAAAGAAGCCCTTTTCGAGTTGATAGGCTAAGCTCCTTTCCTAGGCTTGCCAACTTAGTTCCAGGTTCTTTCAGCTTTGTCTCGATGTTTTTGATTTGTACTTAGCCACATTATTAATTAAGTGATTATCCTGTTTCCGTCTTGAACGGTTTTATGAAGATTCAATAAAAATATGCTTTTGAATCAGTTCCAATACCCACTCCCCTTACATATTTTGTTGGAGGGAGTACTTGATGTGGTGTTAATTCCCTGACTATTTCGTTCCGATTTCCTGTTGTAAGCATTGCCTTATTAATTAATATACGGAGGTTATATAAATGAATGAGTTTCAAAATCAATTGCAAATGTTGAATGTTGACGATTTCCAGGTAAGTCAGCCGGTTCCTTGGGAACAAGTCCCTCAGCAGTATTCCATGGAAGATTCTCGTCTTATTGGTTTAGGCTGTTTCGGCTGTTTCTTGTGTTTTGGCTGCTTTGGCTGTGGAGGATGCGGAGGTCGCTGTGGTGGATGCGGAGGCCGCTGTGGAGGATGCGGAGGACGTTGCGGACGTTGTGGTCGTTAAGGATTCAGGTTTTCTAAAGAAAGTCCCTGTATGTACAGGGACTTTCTTTATTTCATTAGACATAAGGGACAATTTGTCGTTCATAGGATTAAAGTGAAGTGCTGTGTTGTAGCAGTATTTAGAATGCATCGGGTTAGGAGGAGCGGAATGGTGAATTTGACCCCTTCTATGCGTTTGAAAGTGAAAAGGGATACGTTTTTTCTTCCGGAACCAAACAGGGGTGTGTATTTCAGGAATAACATAAGTTCCTTCCGAATGGAGGGCAGTACGATCGTCCAGTGGATTGAAAAGTTATTACCGATGTTCAACGGGAACCATACATTAAGTGAGTTGACGGATGGATTACCTGGCCCATACCGGAACAGGGTGATGGAGATTGCCGAGGTTTTGTACAGTAATGGGTTTGTTCGGGATGTAAGTCAGGACAGTTCCCATCAATTAAGGAATCAAGTTCTTGAAAAGTATGCTTCGCAAATCGAGTTCCTGGAAAGTTACGTCGATTCAGGGGCTCACCGTTTTGAAGCTTATCGAAGGAAAAAGGCGTTGGCTATAGGATCTGGTCCACTGTTCCTTTCATTGGTGTCCTCACTTATCGAATCCGGATTGCCTGCATTCCATATCCTCATTACGGACACGGTGCCGACCAATAGAAAAAGGCTGAATGAAATCGTGGCACATGCGCGTAAGACGGACGACGAGACTGCGATAGAGGAGGTCGTGCTTGAAAAGGGGGCAGAGATTGAATGGCAGGAGATCGTACGGTCTTTTGACTCGATATTATATGTGTCACAGGAGGGTGATATAGAGGAATTAAGAGAACTTCATTCGGTTTGCAGGCAAGGGAAAAAGATCCTGTTTCCCGCATTGATCATCAATCAAGTAGGCATGGCTGGTCCGCTTGTCCATCCGGATTCCAAGGGATGTTGGGAGTCAGCCTGGCATCGTTTACATCAAGCTGAGCTGGAAAAGAATCAGGCACCATCTTCTTTTTCCGCCACAGCCGGAGCGATGTTAGCCAATATAATGGTATTCGAATGGTTTAAAGAGGCTACAGGCGTTATTACAGCTGAACAAGCCAATCAATTTTATCTGTTGGATATGGAGACATTGGAGGGGAAATGGCATCCGTTCATTCCCCACCCGGGGGTAGCAGGAAAAGAGACTGCTGCATGGATTGAAGATTTTGAACGGCGGCTCGAACAGAAACCGGATCCGGGTGAGCCGGGGAAGGTGTTTATGTATTTCAGCAGGTTGACATCCTCGGAATCCGGAATCTTTCATAGTTGGGATGAGGGGGATTTAAAACAGCTGCCATTGGCTCAATGCCGCGTTCAGGTCGTTGATCCACTATCGTCCGGTCCGGCCGAACTACTGCCCGAAATTATCCGTTCAGATCTGACGCATCAGGAAGCGAGGAGGGAAACCGGTCTTGCAGGAGTTGAAGCATATGTATCCCGAAAACTTAGCCAGCTCGTTTCGACCCTTCCTCCGCTTCGGGGGGCAGACCATATAAAGGAACCGATCGGTGTTGGGGCAGGGGGAACATTTGCTGAATGTGTTTGCCGTGGACTGCAAAACAGTTTGGATACAGAGTTTGGCAATAAGCGGTTCAACCAGGAAAAACTTGTGACGGTGCAGTTGACTCATGTGGAAGATGAGCGCTGCAGGTATTATTTACAAGCGCTGACCCGGCTGCAAGGAGATCCGATCATCGCGTTGGGGGAGGAAGTGTCCGGTTTCCCGGTAGTTTGGGCCGGAACGGACGATGGATGGTCTGGCGCTGTCGGTGTGAATGTAACGATCGCATTACGGAATGCCTTGCAAAAGGCCGTCATGAAAGTCCAAAACCAGACCGTTTGCCTCACAGCTCCAGGTTTAGTGGCATCACCTGTTCTTGAGGAAGAAAAGGGGCCCATGAATCTTGTGATTCCTTCGTGTGAGGTGAGAGGGAATTCCGAACTAGTACAGTCCGCCATTCAAGTCCTGAAGAAGGACAGTAAGCGGATCCACGTTTTCGAAATGGATGTGGAGCCTTTCTTGAAGGAAGAAATTACAGGTGTGTTTGGGGTGTTTTTGCGAGAGGAGGAATCAGGGTGAAAACTGACATATTGGTTGTCGGGGAAGGAGTGTTGGCCGACCATGTTCATGGGGACCTGTCCGGCCAATATCAGGTCAATCGCCAAAACGATTTCGAGGCAGGAATCCCGCAAACGACGGCTTTGGTCCTTCTGCTGCAAGATGCTTGGAATCCCGCTGTCCATCTAAAGGCGGAAGAGGTGATAAGGGAAGCGGGCATTCCATGGATGCGGGGGTTCGTATCATTTGGAGAGGGAGTGGTAGGTCCGTTGGTCCGACCGGGCGTTCCTGGCTGCTCACAGTGTGCAGATCAAAGGCATCTCATGGCCGGGCGTGATCGAAAGGAAATGTGGGAATTCCGCAAACATCTGCAGGAAAATGGGGGGATGGACCGTGATGCGGCTGCGTCCCGCACAGGTCTTTTACAGATGGCGCACTTGATTTGTGCAGAGGTAAGGAAGACGATGAAAGGAGAACATGCCCGGTCGGAAGGGCATGTATCAATAATCAGCCTGATAACGCTGAATGGATCATGGCACTCATTCTTACCAGATCCATTGTGTCCGATGTGCTCAACCTTACCTGATGACTCGAAGGAGCGTGCAAGGATTTCGTTGCAGCCAAGTCCGAAAATCAGTCCCGATAGTTACCGTACCCGTTCAATGGAAGAGCTGAATGAAGTTCTGGCCAAGGATTACTTGGACCGACGCACAGGATTCTTGAATAATAAGATGATAGACCTAGTGCCGCCATTTGCCGATGTAAGTGTTAATTTGCCATTGTTCATAGGAGATGAGGGGGCGGCAGGCCGGACCCTCTCATACGCGGTCAGTGAGATGACTGCCATATTGGAGGGATTGGAAAGGTATTGCGGAATGGAACCCCGCGGTAAACGGACAGTCATACATGACAGTTACAACAACGTGAAAGAGTTTGCGCTCGATCCCATAAGGATCGGGGTACACACGAAGGAAAATTATGCACAGCAGGATTTTCCATTTCAACCGTTTAATCCTGACCGCTCGATGGATTGGGTGTGGGGCCACTCATTTTTGCAAGATCGGCCCATCCTGGTCCCGGAATTGCTTTCTTATTACAGCTTGGGCTGCGGTCATGGATTTGTCTATGAAACGTCCAATGGCTGTGCATTAGGGGGGAGTTTGGAGGAGGCCATTTTCTACGGCATCATGGAAGTGGTCGAACGTGATTCATTCCTGCTGACTTGGTACGCACAGCTGCCCCTCACTCGCCTTGACCCCTATTCTGCAAATGACAAGGAACTGGAGATGATGATTGACAGGGCGAGGGCGGCAGCGGGATATGATATCCATCTGTTTAACTCGACGATGGAACATGGTATACCAAGCGTATGGGCGTTGGCAAAAAACAGGAAAGAAAAAGGTTTGAATATCATATGTGCGGCAGGGGCCCATCTTGACCCGGTCCGCGCGGTGAAAAGTGCAGTCTTCGAGTTGGCTGGCATGATGCTGACACTTGACGATAAATTGGAAGAGAACCAGGATGAGGTTGAGAAAATGCTGCATGATGCCTCACTGGTACGGAAAATGGATGATCATGGCATGCTGTACGGTTTACCGCAAGCCGAAGAGCGACTGCACTTTCTGCTGGATGATGACCGCCCGATGCGAACATTCGCTGAAGAATACGGGAAAAAGGTGAACCATCCGGATTTGACGGAAGATTTGCAGGAAATCCTTCAGGAGTTTCGCCGGTTGCAACTCGAGGTGATTGTGGTGGATCAGACGACACCGGAAATTGCACGGAATGGATTACATTGCGTGAAAGTGCTGATTCCGGGGATGCTACCGATGACATTCGGCCATCATCTTACCCGCATAACGGGACTGGAGAGAATACTGAAGGTTCCGATGGAACTTGGATATGCAAAACGGCCGCTTGAATTCGAACAGCTCAATCCGCATCCGCATCCTTTTCCATAAGGTGACTTAGGAGGTTGGAGGATGAGTCTAGAGGCATTTTTGCACAATTTGCATTTTGATATCGAAAAGGCAAGTCCGCCGGATTGGAAAGTGGATTGGGATGATGCACCGTTAACGTATAAACTTTACCGTGACTTGCCTGCTTTTCCACTATCACTGGATGTGCCGCTGACGCTCGATGAGTGCAGAGGGCCTTCAAAACAGGACTTCGAAGGAATCGGTCACTTCCTCTGGTATGCATATGGCCTGACCCAAGTCAGTCAGGTACCGAGCTCCGCGGAATCTGAGGACCTCATGCAGTCATTCCGGCGTTTTCCGGCCTCAGGGGGAGCTTTGTATCCAAGTGAATTGTACGTGTACTTGAAGATGGAGGGACTGCCTGCTGGTGTATACCATTATGATGCGGCACACCACCGGTTGGTTTTGCTGAGGGAAGGGAATTTTGATTCCTATGTAACAAAGGCTTTTGGTGATACCGTTGATATGTCCGCATGCTTTGGCACGGTTTTTGTATCGACGATGTTTTGGAAAAACTTCTACAAATATAATAACTTTTCATACCGTCTGCAAGGTCTGGATGCGGGCGTGCTTCTTGGACAGTTGCTCGAAGTGGCGAAACGGTTCGGAATCGCGGCAGGGGTGTGCTTCCAATTCCTTGATCGGGCCATCAATCATCTGCTCGGGCTTTCGGAAGAGGAAGAGAGCACGTATGCAGTGATCCCCTTATCAGCAGACCCTTCTTTTAGTTTTAGAGAAGAAGGGAGTATGGACGGACCTGTCACTTCGACGGAATTATGCAGGGAATTGCCGGATATTCAGCCTGAACACTATGTTCGATCGCAGAGGATCAGGGAATTTCCAATGTTAACTAAAATGAATGAAGCATCCATGATTGAGTCCACCCAATCATTCCGGCGGATCCATCCAAAGAATGGGGCGGAATCCGAAGGACGAATGGTAGTTCTCCCTATCGTGAAGCGGCTGTCCTATGATTTGGCATCAGTTTGCCGGAAGCGATTTTCACCTGAAATGGACTTCGTACTGGGGAAAGTCAGTCAATGGCAACTGGCGGCTCTCCTGCAGGAGGCAACCGCTTCGTTCTCCTATCGAAATGATTTGGATGCAATAAACGGGAACAACGAGCATCGCGTTTCCTTATATGCATGTTTGTATAATGTGGAAGACATTCAAGATGGTGCATATCATTATGACCGCACGACACGTTCATTACGACAGATACAATCAGGAGATCATCGGCTCCGGCTACAATACGGAATGTCCCTCGATATCATGAATTTTCAGCAAGTCCCGATCTGCATACATGTAGTTGGCGAGCGGGATCTTTCCAAAACGCAGCTTGGATATAGAGGTTACCGCATCAAGCAAATGGAGGCGGGGATGCTCGTTCAGAAATTACTGCTAGCGTCGTCAGCCCTCGGAATGAACGGGCATCCACTGCTCGGCTTTGATGTGAATATGTGTGATGAACTTTATCAGATAGATGGTCCGCAAAGGAAAACGAGCCTGATCCAAATCCCGATCGGACACTATCGGGATCGCCCTTGGCTGAAGGGGAGTCTGCATAGTTGAAGAAGGTGAAGAGGGCCTCCATAGAAATGGAGGCCGCAGTTTGTAGACAAAAGGGGTTCGGAATTAAAAAATTCCGAACCCTTTTTGAGATTCCCTTTGAATTTTTGCCTAAAGTTAAGAGATGGGGGCTATTTTTGGACCTTGCCATGTCCAAGTGGCCATCTTCTTTACATTAATGGCAGCGAAAGTAAGCATCGCTTGCATCGACAATTTTTTAAGTCCCCTTAAAGTAGTCCAACGCATACCATGCTTTTCTTTTGCATCTGCGAATACACGCTCAATCGTTTCTTTGCGTTTCGCATAGATAGGTTTTACCTCTTGATGATGACGCAGATGATCTGCTTCTTCCACATATGCTTGCCAGATATGCCGTGTCACTACTTTTTGATGGTCTTTGCTTTCAGTACACCGTGATAAAAATGAGCATGTTGCACAAATTTGTTTTGGCGATTTGTACTCGCGATAGCCCTCTTTATTTGTTGTTGAGTACTTTAAAGTTTCTCCCGAAGGGCAAAGGTAACAATCAAAGTGTTCATCGTAAACATAGTCATGTTTGCGAAAGAATCCTTCTTTTGTACGAGGACGTGTATAGGGTAAAGCAGGTGTGATTTCTTTGTTAAATAGGTAGCTTGTAATCGCTGGTGTTTTATAAGCTGCATCTGCGGCAACGGCTTCCGGTTTTCCAACTTTCTCAATCACTTGTTCAACTAGTGGCTCTAAGATATGACTGTCATGTGTATTTCCAGGTGTTACAATCGTTCCCAATACAAAACCGTTGCGGTCTGCGGCCGCGTGGAATGAATAGGCAAACTGTTTTGTTCGTTCATCTTTCACATAGTAGCCACTCTCAGAATCCGTTGTACTTTCTTTAATCTCTTTGGTCTCTTCCTTATCAAATTTATCTGGTGGAAAAGGCTTCTTTCCATGGTTTTCACGATCTTGATTTATTTCTTCTTGAAGACGTCCTTGATACGCTCGTGTTTCTTTGCGAACGATTTTCTTTTCAAATTTCCGCTTATTCGCACTGGCTTTCACATGTGTGGAATCCACGAAAACGTGTTCAGCACTTACAAAGTTGATTGGAACGAAAGGTACGAGACTCCTGCGGGAAAAGCGCGTCTAGGGGAGACCCCGCAGGCAAAGACGAGGAGGCTCCCCGACCGCCCCGCGGAAAGCGAGTGCCTGGAGTGGAAATCAACGGCCAAATAGTTCAACTCATAAAAATAGACAAACTCGATTTTCATCGAGTTTGTCTACAGTCTGTGGCCTCCATAGAAATGGAGGCCATTTTCATTTTAGAGTAAGGCTTCTATCCTAAAAGTGCAATAATCTCTGCTGAAGATTATACTGAAATTAAAGATTTGACTGCTCTTGGGAATGAATAAGTATATGAAGTTAATAATGTAGTACACTTTTAACTAAACATTTTAAAGGATGTAGCTTATGGAATGGAAAACGGACAGAAAATCCAAGAAGCCTTTATATAAACAAATAGCTGCTCACATCGAGAGTGGCATTGCTGACGGAACATTTTTATTGGATAAGCCGCTACCGTCGGAACGCTTCTTGGCAAGTGAACTGGGAGTTAACAGAAGCACAGTTGTTGCTGCTTATGATGAATTGGAAGCAAATGGGCTGGTTGAACGAAAAAAAGGAAGCGGAACGATGATCAGCAAGGATATCTGGGGAATTACCCGAAAACGCATCCCTAGTTGGAATAGATACATCGAAGCGGGTTCTTTTTTGCCTAATATGCCAGTAACCCAAAAAATACGTAAAGAGACGGAAGGGCATAACCTTATTAACTTAGCTAGTGGGGAGCTTTCAGAAGACTTATTTCCAGTCCGATCCTTACGTGAAATCATTTCCAATAGGTCCTTCATTGGCAGCTTAGGTTATGATCACCCCCAAGGCAATGCGGTTTTAAGGGAAACGATAACCAATCATGTTAAACAGTATAGGGGAATTGACACGGATCCATCTTCTATACTCATTACTTCTGGAGCACAGCAAGCCCTGCATTTGGTGGTCCAATGCTTGTTAAAGCCGGGAGATGCCGTTGTATTGGAAGATCCATCATATAGTTACAACCTTCCCATCTTTCAATCCGCGGGGCTAAGAACTTTTCCTTTGCCGGTTGATAAAGATGGAATCAACCCAGAGGACTTACTGGAACTCCATAAAAAACATCGGATCAGGATGATTTTTTTGAACCCTATATTTCAAAATCCTACAGGAACTGTCCTCCCTATCAACCGCCGTAAAAGGATTCTTGAGCTTTCATCCGAATATGGAATACCGGTCATAGAAGACGATCCTTATAGTTTAACGTCCTTTGCCGGGGAAGAAATTTCCACTCTTAAATCGATGGACAACAACGGTAATGTTTTATATATAAGCTCTTTGTCGAAAATTATTGCTTCTGGTTTAAGAATTGGGTGGATTATAGGACCGAAATCAGTCATAGCTAGACTATCGGATGCTAAGCAGCAGGTTGACTTCGGTCATGGCTCATTCACTCAATGGATAGCGAACGATTTTTTGGATTCAGAGTATTTTCCTGCCCATCTTGCCGGCTTAAGGGGGCAACTGGAAAAAAGAAGGGATGCAATGGTTTCGAGTCTTCAACAATTCCTGCAAAAGGAAGTTGATTATTATTCGCCAAATGGTGGAATTCATTTGTGGTGTAAGCTGAAAGTGCCATTGAACGAAATAAAGTTACTGGAGGAATCCATCAAAAGAGGAGTCATATATGTTCCGGGTTCAACGCTAGGTACAAATAAGGAATACGTACGCTTTACATTTGGAAGGGAAAATGAGGATTCCATTCACGAAGGCATCAAAAGGTTTGCAGAGGCGGTAAAAAGTTTATAAACATATGCTTGGATATTCACGAAAGAGAGTCATGGTGATTCCAGACTGCAGGCCAACTTGATGAAAGAGTTTGTTTACGGTTTTATGGCTTGTACAATTTAGACGTTGATTTCCGCTCCGGGCACTCGCTTTCCGCGGGCGGCGGTCCGGGAGCCTCCTCGGCTTACGCCCTGCGGGGTCTCCCCTTGACGCGCTTTTCCCGCAGGAGTCTCGCACCTTCCTCTCCAATCAACTATTTATAAGCTTAGATAGAAAACATACCGGAGGAGTTAAAGGTGTTGTTTTGGGTCAGTTGGTTCAGGAACATCATTTGATGAAAGCTGACGTTTCTTGAATCCCTTTTGTCTACAAACTGGAGTCATGACAAAGTCATGATTCTTTTTTGTCTTTTTCGAGCAAGCAAGTTAGGTCCGTGTTCCTGCAAGGCGTGGTATCTTAGCCATTTCTTCAGTGGCGCTTTTACTTTTCTATGTATAAACGAAAGAATTCAGCAAGTGGATGGTGAAAATTTCACTTGATTGGATGGTCCTAAAATGGGTTGTTCTTTTATTATAGAGAAGAAGGCTTTTTCTAATATATTGACTCAGTAAACACGAAGAGGGATCTACTTGGACAATTTAATTTTGACATGCAAATTAGGTATGATTTTTATGTAGTTATACTACGATGATAATCGGAATAACTTGGGAGATGGATAATGATATTGGGAGGCGTTGAATCATGATGATAAGTGTAATATTGGTAGTAGCCATTAGTTTAGTTGCCCTGGTTGGCACCCTTTCGTTAACGGGGAAGGGTGATAATGATTATTCTGCAGCAACGAGAGGGAATTTGTTGAACCTTAGTTATATTTATATGGGTCTCGCCCTAGTATTAACTGTGGGCATCATCTACTTCATAATAAAATCAGCCTAAGATACCGTGAATGATTATTATAATAGTCTTGCCTTGAGTCATAAGACATACTCTATTTGTATAAAAATGTGAATTTGTTCACAAATGTGGCGGAAATATGAACGAAAATAATCTGATCGATACCTTGAAACAATCACCTTTGTAAGCTGAGTGAACAATCCTTTCGACATAATTATGGATGAAAAATATATAGATGAATCATTAAATAATAGCGGAGATGATCAAATATGACATGGCCTGTATTGATTTTGACAATTATCTTAAGTTTGCTTAAGTTATTCGTTACCTGTCTTCCAACCGATGCCGTGAATTGGATTTTGAGTAAATTTAAAATGCATTCGGAAATTGGTGAAGCGAATGCAATCGTAACCTTTGATGGAAAACCTTTAGAGGATGAAGACAAAATTCAAGTAATCAATGATTTTAACGAAGGTAAGTTTTTGAAAAGAAATCATATATTCCCAGGGAACGAGAAATTATTTTTACATCCAGAGAACAGTGGGATTCCAATCATAATTGATACTAAAAGAGGAAAAAACGATGTTAGAATATTTGTGTACATTTACAACGACCACGTGGATGTAGTCAAACAGTACAAGAAGAAAGTAGTGGCGTATAGTCTTCTTTCCGAGAGCCTCCAAGAACGTTCCATGCCAGTAATAAGGAATTTAGTTTAAAAGGAATAAAAGTGAACTGCACCCCAATTGTCAGTAAATCTAACCAATTGGAGATGCAGTTTTTTTATGAAGAATAACGAAAAGGACTTTCGCTCAGGTTCAGCTAAACAAGCAAACTGATAACTTTCAGGTGCCAAAAGTCAGTCGGTCTCGGATAATACCTTTAAAGTCTTTTCCCTGATGCTTATCCGGTTTTTATAATCTTTAGCAACCAACTCTGTATAGATTAAATCAAAAAGTAATAAGAGCGGGAGCAATGGAGAGATGTTTTGTCCCATATGCATGCTGTTTTTGCTTGTGACCAATAGTGTGAGATCGCCAAGCTGGGAGAGCGCGGAATTCTTATCTCCAGTAAAGATCAAGATGCATGCGCCTTGCTTCTTTGCGATTTTAACTGCAGAAATCACTTCTTTCGTCGTTCCAGAGATGGAAATGCCGATGACGACACTATTCTCGTTACTTAAAGCTGCATCCATTATGGACTGGTGGGGATCTGTAATGGCTTCGACAGTTAAGCCGATACGGAAAAACTTGGACTTGAACTCCTGGGCCGCTATACCAGAACTCCCTATTCCATATACATGAATCTTATTTGCCTTTGTAAGGAAAGAGACAGCTTTTTGGATATTGTCATATGTGGTTATATGAAAGGTATTATCAATGATACCTAAGTGATCTTGATACAGTTTAGCGAAATAATCCACCTGCTTGATGTTCTTCATGTTTTTCGGCGTATTACGGAGATCCACGAACCTTTTTAACTCATGCCTGAACTCATTAAACCCGGAAAAGGCTAATTTCTGGCAGAAACGCGTAATGGTTGCAGGTGAAATATGAAGCTTTTTAGCTATTTGACTGATCGTTAACTGACTTACTTCTTCAGGGCGCTGCAGGATATAATGGGCCAATTCCTCCTCTGTTTTGGTGAACTTGTCCATGCTGCACTCTATGCCATATATGAGGTTTTCTGCTAGATATTCCATTTGATCACCCATTTCGGATTTCTTATCTGTATGTATAGTTTAATGTATCCAGTAGGGACGTCAATAACCGGTTTGTTTAAAGGGTCGTTGCAACAGTAATAATAGAAAAATAACTATTATCCATTCCTATCATCCGTAAGATTGAGGTAAAGCTATAATTTTAGACCCTGCCTTACCCTTGAATCGTCTATACTTAAGAAAAAACCGAAAGGCACTCAATAATGAATAGGGACTTTCTCCTTCTTCTTTAGACCGGCGGTTACAACAATCTTGTTTCTTGAAAGGGGCAGAACAATGAAGATCTCGGATGCTTTACATATCGGTGAACTCGCGACTGGAACCGTCATTGCTGGCAAACAGGGAATATCACGCGAGATCCTGTCAATAGAGGTAATGGAAGTACCGGAAGTAGGAAGCTGGGTCACGGAAGGAATCCTGATGATGACGACTTTTTACTCCGTTAAAGATGATTATCAAAAACAATGTGAAATCTTAAATGCGCTAATAGAAAAAAATGCGTCAGGTCTGGTAGTTAAATTAGGCAGGTTCGTTAAGCAACTTCCAAAAGAAATGATCGAGTTAGCGGAGGCTCATTCTTTTCCGATTATATCACTCCCCGTAAATGTATCTTACATTAATGTGTTGACTCCATTATATGAAAAGCTCTATGAAGAAAAGAGGAAGGTGACACAAGAATTATTGAACCCCTTCCATTCTTTTATAGAAGAGGAGTATGTTGCTGTTTCGGAGGCCATTGAAAGCTTATCGAAAATCTTGGGATCTCAAGTCTATATAGAGAATTGTGAGGGGAGACTGCTCTACTGCACGAAGGAATTTTCATCAGACGGATGGAGGAAATCCAACCTGTTTTTATCCAAACCTGCACATTCAAGATATAAAGAGGTAATAGATGAATGGTGTATGGGATTGAAACATGGTTCACTTGAACGAGTGAAATTTTCAGATCAAAAAAATCGATTGATCGTGCCTCTCATTTCGAAAAACAATGTATTCGCTTTCATTCATCTTCCTTATAAAAACCAGTCCCAATTTAGCGAAATGGAGTCCCAGGATGTGAATGGTTTGATTCGAAAGCTTTCCGAAACCGTAATGAGTGAGCAATTGGAATTGCAAAAAGAACGGATAAAGGATAAAGAAACTTTAGAATCTCTCTCTCATTCCGATTTAGGGAATGATAATGCGTCTTATACGCTGTTGTTTTTCACAAGAAAAGACCTCGAACCGCCATTTTTCCCGCCATCAACCTTGATGGATGGTAATGTTTTAATTCGAAAAAAAATAAAGGAGGCAGTGGAAAACCTCCCGTTTGAAAAAAATATCGTATTTGAAAAGAACAGTCATTTTTTTTCACTTGTTCAAAACTCACTCAACAATAATCAAAACGTATTAGCCCAATTAACAGAGGTTTTTCAGTCCGTAATGCTAGATTCCTCTATTGAAGATATGCATATTTCCATTAGTGCACCCTTCCAAGATTTAAAAAATCTGGATGAGAAGATTAAATCTGTAACGAAAATCATGGAAATGGGTCTGGAATTTCGGCCTAACGAAAAGATTTACGCTTATGACAAGCTGGGAATTTACGAAATCCTTATCAATATGAGTACCGATACTCATGCTGTTAAGTATGCAGAAGAGGTTCTGAAGCCACTCGCAAACAACGATGGGCAGTTATTAGAAACCTTAATCGAATTTTTAGATACGAATGGAAATGTAACACGAACAGCTGAAAAATTATTTATACACCGAAGAACAATGACCTATCGCCTCCAGAAAATCAAAGAGCTCATCAATATGGAGCTTGATGATCCGGAAAATCTTTTCATTTTACGCTTTTGTTTGAAAATGAAAGAGTTATCATAGCTAAAAAAGGTGGTTTTCACCCGTCCTAAACTGTAGACGAACTCGAAGAAAAGCGAGTTTGCCTGCAGTTTTTTCGTTAAAAGTATCCAGGCTACGAATTCCGTTTTCCTTTCCGCTGACTGTCTGCCAAGCCTCCTCGACGCAAGCCTCACGCAAGCGTCTGGGGTCTCGGTTAGCCAGTAATTCGGCAGAAGTGTCGCGAATTTCTTCAAAGGATAACCAAGTAAATCATGTCGGGGTGATTGGTCATTCTGCATAAGGTCAAGAATACGCAGGAATAATAGCTAGCATAATGAATCGTACGACAATGAGAATCATTCAAAGTTAATTATGAGAATAGTGGGAAAAGACGAAATAAAAAGTTTTCTCACTTTATGCATACAGATTAATAGTTTGAATTTTTATAATATAAATAGGGAGGGGTACTATGTTAGGCATTATCAGGGTTTTAACAACTGAAGATGAAAATGTTCTTCTGGAACACGGGAAGAAAATATATGAATATGCAGGGGTTCAATCAATCACACATTGTATACCGAATCAACCGAACGGAATATATGATGAAAAATCTGAGCAAGAGGCGATCCCGAAAATTATCCAGCTGGCAAGATGGATGGAAGAAAGGTTAAAAGTGGACGCCATTACCATTAGTTGTGCAGCTGACCCGGCAATTGAAGAATGCAGAAGGGCTGTCAACATTCCTGTCTTGGGGGCTGGAACGTGTGGCGCCCACTCAGCTTGTATGGTCGGAAGCAAAGTGGGGGTCATCGGAATTACGGAAGAGCCTCCAGGCCAAATTCTAAAAGAATTAGGTGGACACTACCATTCATATGCTTTTTCAGAAAACTTAAGAAAAACGACAGATTTATTGGAAGATGGTGCAAAAGGAGAATTAATGAATGTTGCGCAAGGCTTGATCGATTCAGGTGCAGACGTGATCTTATTTGCTTGTACAGGATTTTCCACAATTCGTTTAAAAGATCACTTTCGGCAACATTTAACTGTACCTGTAGTGGACTTAGTGGAGGCACAAGCAATTGCTTATCAATTACTTGGACAAGGAGGGTAACCAATGAATCAAAAAACCTTTGACCTACCGTTTATCATCTTTTCCATTATCATTGCCGTTTTCGGTGCAATTGTTGGTATGCAGCTAATTACAACGCTCGGGATTACGCCCAATACTTCCATCATCGGTGCATTGATTGCGATGTTGATCTCACGGATCCCGATGCAAATGTTCTATAAATACAAGACGCTGGATAACCAGAACTTAGTTCAAACAACGATTTCCGCTGCAACGTTCGGTGCGGCAAATAGTTTATTAATCCCGATTGGGTTACCTTATGTTTTAGGAATGCCTGACCTGATCATCCCGATGTTGATTGGTGCCGGGATTGCATTATTTGTGGATGGTTTCATTCTTTATAAAGTATTTGACTCGAATTTATTTGGTTCGAATGAGGCCTGGCCTCCGGGAATTGCTACAGCTGAAGCCCTTAAAGCAGGGGATGAAGGCGGACAGAAAGGGAAGTACCTTGGATTAGGTATTTTAGGAGGTCTTGTAGGTTCATATTTTGCTATTCCCATGTCCGCTTTTGGTGTTGCTTTCATAGGGAATATATGGGCTCTCTCCATGTTTGGGCTCGGGTTGTTATTGACGGGGTACTCCGGCGCATTGTTTGGTGTGGATTTAAATGCGTATTACATCCCGCACGGAATGATGATTGGCGGAGGAATTGTGGCATTGTTCCAGTTCATATATGTTTTTGTTTCTTCCAAGAAGAAAGTGGCGCGGGATACAGATCACGAATATACGCGAACACAAGTGGATGTGAAAAAGGGATTTGGAATTGGTTTCCTTCTTTATATTGCGGGGGCGACCCTTCTTGCAATCATGGGCGGGATCATTAGCGAAATGCCTGTTTGGCAGATAGCGTTGTTTGTATTGTACGCTGCTACAGCTGCCTTGATCCATGAAATCATTGTCGGGATTGCAGCCATGCATTCAGGATGGTTCCCGGCGTTTGCCGTTACGTTAATCTGTCTTATCATCGGTATGCTGATGGGTTTCCCGCCAGTTGCTTTAGCTTTATTGACAGGCTTTACTGCGGCAACCGGACCAGCTTTTGCTGACTTGGGGTATGACTTGAAAACGGGTGTACTGATTCGCAGAAGTGTTACGTCTGCAGAGGAGCTTTTCGGGCGCAGACAGCAATTTAAAAGTGCAATGATCGGATTTGGAGTGGCGATTGTGATGGTAGTCATTTTTGCTGATTCATTTTTCTCCCAGGACTTGGTTCCTCCAGTTGATCGGGTTTATGCAGCGACCATTGAGAAGGGTGTCACAGGAAACGTCGGTATGCTGTTATTCTTATGGGCCATTCCCGGTGCGATTATCCAGTTAATCGGAGGTCCTAAAAGGCAAATGGGAATCATGCTTGCGACAGGGTTGTTGATTATCAATCCGTTGGCAGGCTGGGCAGTCATCATCGGAATCTTGATCAGGGTCATTATCTTGAAAGTCCGTGGTCCGGAAGCTGAAAATGCGATGTTCACAACAGCGGCAGGATTTATTGCGGGAGATGCATTGTATAGTTTCTTTACATCTATTTGGAAAGTTCGATGATGAGGTGAACAATAATGGCAAAAAGAATTTTGACAAAACATGATGCAATAAATGCAGTATATGGCGGCTGTATTTTAGGCGGCGGAGGCGGCGGCTGGATTTTAGATGGACTTCAAAAAACGGAATCTGCTTTTGAAGTTGGTTCGCCTGCACTTATAACGGTTGATGAACTGCAGGATGAGGATTATGTTGTTTGTGTTTCCTTAGTGGGTGCACCTTCAGCAAAAGAACAATATGTTGATTCACAACAACTTGTGGAAACGGTTCAACGGATGCAAAAAGAATTTCCACATCCGATCAAAGCAATCATGACGAATGAAAATGGGGCATCCACGACCATAAATGGCTGGCTTCAAGCTGCCGGTACCGGTTTGCCGGTTCTTGATGCCCCTTGTAATGGAAGAGCACATCCAACAGGTTCGATGGGTTCATTGAATTTATCGGAAGTCGATGGATATCAATCCCTGCAATCCTACTCAGGAGGAAAGGCAGATAAGAAAGTGGAGGGATTTGTTTCGGGCGTCTTGGACAAGTCATCCAATGCGGTTAGATATATGTCGGTTGAGGCTGGCGGGATGGTTGCCGTTTGCAGAAACCCAGTCACAATGGGCTATGTGAAAAATCATGCTGCAGTTGGCGGCATTACACAAGCGATGGAACTTGGTGAAGCATTTCTTTCAGTACCTGAAGGGCCAGAGAGAATTGAAGCGGTTGCATCGTTTTTAAAAGGCCGCGTCATCCATTCTGGAAAAGTGCGTACTTTTAACATGAATCAAACAGGAGGATTTGATGTAGGGGTCGTGAAGATTGATGATTTGGAGCTGACTTTTTGGAATGAATATATGACGGCTGAAATGAATGGGGAGCGTAAAGGGACATTCCCTGATCTAATCATGACGTTTGATGCAAAAACCGGACTTCCTCTCGTAAGCGCCGAAATTCAAGAGGGCCAGAGCATCGCCGTTCTTTCCGTGCCGAAGGAAAACTTGAAATTAAGTTCGACCATGTTTAATGAAAAGCTATTAAAAGCGGTGGAACCTATTATCCAAAAAAATATCATATAAAGGAGAGATTGATAATGTCTTTGAAATATACGATGGAAGTCATGGAACTGCTGGATGACCCTAATGCAAACGGGAAGATGGTAGTTGAACTGTTTACGGAATTTTCACATGTTGAAGCATCTTATCAAACAGTAGCAGGTGATAGTGGATCAACGGATTTCATTAAAATCCTGGTAAAAGGTGCTAAAGGAAAATCGGCAGGAGGAAGTTCCCCTTCTCTTGGGATTGTTGGAAGATTGGGAGGACTTGGGGCCAGACCTTCCCGTATCGGATTCGTATCGGATGGGGACGGCGCAGCCGCAGCCATTACAGCTGCTTTAAAACTTAGCCTAATGACTGAAAAAGGGGATCGACTGCCAGGGGATGTCTATATCACGACCCATATTTGTCCGGATGCTCCAACCATACCGCACGAACCTGTGGTTTTTATGGGCTCGCCTGTTGATATTTTCACGATGAACCAGTATGAAGTGCTGCCAGAGATGGAAGCTGTCCTATCAATTGATACAACAAAAGGAAACAAAGTATTCAATCATCGGGGCATTGCACTTTCACCAACAGTAAAAGAAGGGTATGTATTGAAGTTCAGTGATGATCTAATCCGGATCATGGAAATGACAACAGGAGATTTACCGGTTACATTTGCTGTAACAACTCAAGATATTACACCTTATGGAAATGATGTCTATCATATCAATAGCATTTTACAGCCAGCCGTCACAACGGATGCTCCTGTTGTAGGACTTGCGATAACAGCAAAAACAGCGGTCCCTGGATGCGGAACAGGTGCAAGCCATGAGGTGGATGTGGCGCAAGCCGTACGTTTTAGCATCGAGGTTGCAAAAGAATTTACGAGGGGTGAAATTCAGTTTTATAATCAAGCCGAATTTCAGCATCTTGTGAATTTATACGGATCGATGAAGAAGCTGCAAACATTGGGAAATACAGCAAAATGATAAAGAAATCTGTTGGTGTCTTGACGATTGGCCAGTCACCAAGGGTTGATGTTACACCCTCGATTCAACATATTCTAGGGAACACAGTTGATATTGTAGAGGCTGGGGGGCTCGACCGGATCAGGGATGATGACCTTTATTCCATCACACCTGATAAAGGTGAAGTTACGTATATTTCTAGGTTAAGAAACGGGGAATCAATCAAAATAGGAAAATCAAAATTAATACCGTTATTGCAAGCGGAATTAAACAAATTGGAAAAACAAGTTTCTGCCGTTATTATGCTCTGTACAGGAGATTTCCCATCCATTATAAGTAATAAACCATTAATTTATCCCGATAAATTATTAAGCCATACCGTACAAGCCATTTTATCGAAAGGAAAACTTGGATTGGTCGTTCCGTTAGAAGAACAAAGAAACACGTTAACTCAAAAGTGGCAAAGCACAGGAATAGAGCTTTGCGTGGAAGTTGCATCACCTTATGAAGACAGTGATAAAAAAGGGGCGGCTCAAAAGCTGAAAAATCAAGGCGCAGAACTCATTGTCCTCGATTGTATGGGATATGACGAAACACATAAAAAAGAAGCCATGGAGGGAAGCGGCTTACCTGTTCTTCTTCCCCGGACCTTAATTGCACGCATTGTTGCAGAATATGTATAGTAGAGTTGATCCGGTTTTCCGGATCACTTTTTTCTTAAACTTAAGGAAAAGGATGGAGAAATGCTTATCACTGCTCTATTCCTTTTAAGTCCTCTATTAGGGTAAACGTTTTATTTCACAAATGATTTACATCCCGTTTCGATTGTGTTTTTTCGATGTTTATTTGGAATGATACTTGAAGAAAAGGTAATCGGCGGTATACTCTTTGGATGGTTGTTTGTGTATATGAATAAAAAATGTAATGAAATGGGGAGCGAATGAGCATGGGCGAGTTACACGGTATCGCTGCAAATATAATGACCAATAATTTACATGTCACTAAATCTGATTCGATTTTAGTATTAACGGATGATAGTACTTCCTTATTAGCAAAAAAGTTCAGGAATGCTTTATCGACAAACGGGTGGAGTGCATCTTACTATGAAATGGAAGATCGAAGGAAATCGGGGGAAGAACCACCGGAGGAAGCTTCTGCTGAGATGCTGAAACATGATATTGTCTTTTGTTTAACCAAACATTCCTTAACACATACAGCAGCAAGGAAAAATGCGAACCTTCACGGCATAGGTGTGATTACAATGCCGGGAATTACGGAAGATATGTTTGTACATGGCGCAATAAATGCAGATTATAAACGAGTGGAAAAAGAAACATTAGCTATGACGGAAAGGCTATCACAAGCTGAAAAACTAATCATAAAAACCGGAAAAAACCTATTGGCCATACCGCTGCATGGAAGGGAAGGTGTTCCAAGCACTGGCGTTTTCAAAGAAAAATCCGCTTCTGGTAACTTACCTTCAGGTGAAGCCTATATCGCCCCAGTAGAAGGAGAAGCGGAAGGGCAAATTGAAATTAATGGTTCAATTGCAGGCATTGGGCTGTTGGAAGAGCCGATCGTTTTAACAATCCAAAAAGGCAGACTTGTCGAAGCGACAGGTGAAGATGGGAAGAAATTACTCTCACTGCTTGGGGATGGAGAGGGAAGATGGCTTTGTGAGCTGGGAATCGGAACAAACCATGCCGCAAGAGTGACAGGAAATATATTAGAAGATGAAAAAGCCTACAATACGATTCATGTCGCTTTCGGTTCAAACCATACCTTTGGAGGCAGTATCAAATCAGATGTCCATATTGACTGTGTAACGGTAAAACCGGAAATCGAATGGGTATTTCCTGAATGATCGGGGCTTTGACTGCAGCTAGAAAAGACCCAAACTGTTGCCAGTCTGGGTCTTTTCATTACTATGTGCCATTTCCTATTTCTGGATAGCATCCACGAATCTTTTAGTGATTTGCTGCGGTCTGGTAATGGCACCGCCCACCACTACTGCATGGACGTTCATATCCAATACAGAGCGGGCGATTTCTGGTGTGATGACATTTCCTTCCGCGATCACTTTCGCTTTTTTCACTGCTTTTACAATTTCTTTGAGCACGGCATAGTCATCCTGATATATTTTCTCGCCGAGAGTTTCGTTCGTATAGCCGTACAAAGTGGGCGCCACAATATCGAATCCTAAATCGTCAGCGTATGCTGCTTCCTCAATGGTGGATACATCCGCCATTAGTAAAACATCCGGATATTTAGCCCGTATTTCACCATAAAACTGTTTTACCGTTTTACCGTCCGGCCTTACCCGGGCTGTAGCATCCGTCGCAATGATTTCCGCTTTGGTTTCCATCAATGCATCAATTTCGGCCATGGTGGGAGTGATATAGACATCGTTTTCTCCATACACCTGTTTAATGATCCCTATGACTGGAAGGTCCACATTTTTCTTGATTTCCATTATGTCGGCTACGGAATTTGCGCGAATGCACGTTGCACCGCCTTCCTTGGCAGCAATGGCCATGCGCCCCATAATGAAAGAGCTATGCAGCGGCTCATTCTCCAATGCTTGACATGATACAATTAAGCCTTTGTGAATTTTCTCCAGCACCTGTTGCATGTTTAACACGTCCTTATCGTTATCTATGTTCTCAATGACCCAAGTATTCTTCCACTTCATTTTTGATGATCGTCACTTGGGGACCGTATACAATTTGAATGCCATTCCCTTTTTTTACGACGCCTTTTGAACCGGTTTGTTTAATGACGTCCTCTTTCACCAATGATTCATCCTTTACCGTGACACGCAGACGGGTTGCACAGCAATCGACTAGATCGATATTTTCCTGTCCGCCTAATCCATTAACGATGGTCTGGGTTCTCTCTGATGCCGTTACTTGTGTAACAGCGGCCTGTTCATCATCTTCACGCCCCACCACTTTCAAATTTTTCTTCCTGATCAAGAATTTAAAAGTGAAGTAGTATAGGAAAAACCACGGAATGCCGACGAGAAGTACATAAATCCAGTTTGTTTTACTGGTGCCCTGGAGTATCCCGAATAAAGTAAAATCAATAAATCCTCCAGAAAAGGTTTGACCGATCGTTATATTGAAAATATCTGCCATCATGAAGGCAAGTCCGTCAAACAAGGCATGAAAAACATAAAGGATCGGGGCGACAAATAAGAAACTGAATTCAAGCGGTTCGGTGATGCCTGTTAAGAATGACGTCAAGGCAGCTGAAAGAAGCAAACCGGCCACGACTTTCCTATTTTTAGGTTTAGCGCAATGATAAATGGCCAATGCTGCGCCAGGCAGACCAAACATCATCGTGATGAACCGTCCGGACATGAACCGGGAAACACCCTCATAGTACTTGACGGTAGTTGGGTCGGCCAATTGCGCAAAGAAGATATTCTGGGTCCCGCTGACAATCTGCCCTTTAATCTCCATCGTTCCGCCTAAAGCTGTTTGCCAGAAGGGGAGGTAGAAGATATGGTGCAACCCTAACGGCCCTAGCATCCGTAATATGAATCCGTAAAAGAAAGTCCCGATCGTACCTGTGCTCGTTACCAGCGCACCTAACTGGTTTATGAAAAGTTGGAAATAAGGCCATACGATAAAAAGCACGGCTCCAACCAAGATGGACGCGAAGGAAACGATGATGGGAATGAAACGGGAACCACCGAAAAACCCTAAAACTTGCGGAAGCTGAATTTTATTATATTTATTGTGCAAAAGGGCGGCAACGATACCTACTACGATACCGCCAAACACACCAGTCTCCAGTGTTTGGATTCCGACCGCCATTCCCTGCCCGGCACCTGCCAAATTCTCTTTGGCAAGTTCCCCGTTTATTTGAAGCAGGGCATTTATTGAACTGTTCATGACGAAATAGCCGATCATGGCTGCCAGTGCTGCAGTCCCTTTATCCGAACGTGCCAACCCCACTGCAACACCCACGGCAAAAATGACCGGCAAGTTGCCGAATACGATGCTTCCTGCAGAACTCATGATCGTGAAAATGGCCTGAAGCCAAGCAAAGTCTAAAAAAGGATAGGCCTCAACTGTATTTGGATTAGAAAGAGCACCGCCAATTCCCAGCAATAAACCGGCCGCTGGCAAAACGGCAATCGGGAGCATAAAAGATTTACCGAACTGCTGCGCTTTTTCAAAAGCTTTCTTCATAATAATTCCTCCCTCATTTAACGAGCCTTTGATACTCTCTAATTTTAATCGCTCTATACTAGCTATATTAAATCCCTGTGAGAGCGTTTTCAATGCGTTGCAAGGTTATATCAATTGTTTTCAACTTTGTGCTTATTTCTCTGAAAAAGTTTTCATTAATAGAAGGTGCTGGATCGGATATGAAGTTATATAAATATATTGAAATCGCCAAATGCTTATTTTTATAATTCGTGTATTGGTGTGTAAATGTACTATATAATAAAAAAAAACATTTTTTTTGTGCGGAAACCGAATATTATCTTGTGTAAATAAGAAAAAGTATATATAATTACCTCAAATGATAGTTTGGCAGGTGATAGTCATCTTACCGATAAACGCTAACGAAACGAAGAAATTGCTTTCTCATATGTATAATGAGGTATCGAAGGAATTGTTCGGCTTTGGTACGACGCTGCTGAAGGTTACTGTTGAGCAGAATGTGATTACATTTCAGGCCAAACATCGACGTGCCCCGCGCTCTGAAGCTTTAGAAGGGGAAGTTCCCAGCCTGAAGCAGGAGGTTGACTTCCATATGTCCCTGCTTTATAAAAAGAAACTGAAACAAAAGCTGGAAACGCAAACGGATTGGGATATTGAAGCTGTCCTCAGGGATTATGACTCAGCGACGCAGCTGGCATTCACCAATATTGTATTGAAGGAAAAAAATATATAATCATATAAATGGATTTCCCTTCGGATTTATCTGGAGGGAACGCCACATGAGAACCAAATGATAAGTTTTATCTTTGTTTACAAAGAAAAGACAATCTTGGGTAGAATTTCAATTCTATTTAAGATTGTCTTTTTTTACATTTATATCAGTAAAAAGGAAATTTTAAACAATATAAAATTGGAGGTTTGGATGATGAAAAAAATATTGATGATGCTATCCCTTTTCACATTAGTTTTAGCCGCATGCTCTTCAAAGGAGGATGGAAAGGAAAAACCAGCCAAATTAGTCGTTTCCACTTGGGGATTCGCAGATGATTTCTTCCGTCCGGAAGTCTATGGGCCATTTGAAAAGGAGCATAATGTCAAGATTGTCGTTGACTCAGGAAATAATGCAGATCGATTGAACAAGGTACGCCAAGCGAATAGCGATGTGGATGTTATCTATTTATCCGACTACTATGCACAGCAGGGCATCGATGAAGGGTTATTTGAGAAAATTGACCATAGTAAAATTCCGAATATTGATACTATATACGACAAAGCAAAAGCGCCGAATGGCGAGGAATTTGGACCTGCCTATACGATTGCACAATTTGGCATTGCTTATAACCCCGATGAAGTGACTAAATCGATCACCTCTTGGAAAGATCTTTGGAGCAAGGATTTGGCAGGAAAGATCACGATCCCTTCCATCACTTCAACAACTGGACCGATGTTTTTGGATGCCGCTTCAAAAGTAAGCGGAAGTGAGGAGTTCAACGAAGATAAAGCCTTCGATCAAATGAAGAAGATCATGCCGAATGCGGTTAAGGAATATGGGCAAACATCAGAGTTCGTCAACATGTTCTCGCAAGGGGAAATCGCTGCAGGCCCAATCATGGAAATGTATTTTGGCGATTTACAGGAAGCCGTTCCCAATGCTAAGTTCATTTCCCCTGAAGAAGGCGGTTATGCCGTGATGAATACGGTGAATATTGTTAAAGCCAGCGATCAAAAAGAATTGGCCGGCGAATTCATGAATTACATCTTAAGCAAGGAAGTTCAGGAAAAATCAGCGAAAGCGAAAGTGGATTCTCCGGTCAATACGGAAGTCAAGCTCTCTAAAACGGAAGCGAAAGGCTTAACCTATGGAGATGACGTCATTGACAGCCTGCGTGTATTGGATATGAAGTTTGTTAATGAAGACTCTAAACAATGGATCGATCGTTGGAATCGTGAACTTACACACTAAGAAAGAAAAGAGGTGTGCTTGATGAAGAGAAAAATGATTCTTGATGTGGATACTGGAATAGATGATGCGATCGGGATCATTCTTGCTGTTAAAAGCCGTCAATTCGACATATTGGCGATAACAACAGTGAACGGGAATGTATCACTTGATACAGCCACACTGAATACATGCAAAATATTGGATTTATTGAGTGAACCGGACATTTCAGTCATAAAGGGGGCAGATAGCCCAATTATCAGGAGCCCCCTTTTTGAACACCGGATCCATGGCGAAGACGGGATTGGCGGAGCCTTGAAGGATGTGCCAGTCAAAAAGCAGCCTGATGATGGATTTGCTTCTGATTTCATCATCAATTCCATTTTGAATTTTCCTGGTGAAGTGACGCTTGTCATGACGGGACCTCTTACGAATTTGGCATTAGCGGTGAAAAAATGTCCGCAAATCACCAAGCTTGTTAAAGAAGTCATTTTCATGGGCGGAGTTATTCAAGGGGTGGGCAATGTCACGCCAACCTCGGAATATAACACGTATGTCGATCCTGAAGCAGCCAAAATCGTATTACAGGCGGGATTCGCAACGATCACGCAAGTGGGTCTTGATGTCACGAGAAAGGTTCTTTTGGGTGAAGAGCATATCCAATTGATTCAAAACCATGCACTTGCTGATTATATAAGGGAAAGTACATCAGATTATCGGAAAAGGTATTTTGAACGTAACGGTATATGGGCATGTGCGATGCATGATCCATTAGCTGTAGCCATAGCTTTGCAAAAAGATCTTGTCACTAGAGAAGAATATTATGTGGATGTTGAAACAAAGAGTGAGCTTTGTGACGGACAGATGGTTTGCGACTTTCAAAATAGGCTGATGAAGCCGCCAAATGCGCATGTTTGTCTGGACGTCGATGCGGAAGCGTTTTTCGACCTGTTCATTCGCATAATCAATTCATAAATAATACGAACAGGAGGTTCCGAGGTGAAAAAACGCTATCTATACCTGCTGCTGTTTCCAGGCGTTCTATTTTTAACGATTTTCATGATCATTCCGATCCTAATGACGATTGGCACGACATTTTTTAATGAAAGCGGCGGCTTTTCCATACAAGGATATCTCGATTTTTTCCAGGATCGATACTTTATTGAAATTCTGCTGACGACACTTAGGGTGAGTCTGTTCACGACAATCATTTGCATTCTATTAGGATTTCCAGCAGCGTATTATATTTCAAAATTGAAACAACGAAAAAAGGCCATCATGCTTTTGCTGACGATCTTCCCGCTATTAACAAGCCCAGTGGTGCGCTCATTCAGCTGGATGGTGATTATCGGTAAAAACGGTGTGGTGAATAAATTGCTTATGGGCATGGGCTTGATTGAAAAGCCGCTTGATATATTGTACACGCCCACTGCCATCATCATCGGATTGGTCCATTTATTCCTGCCATTGATCATAGTGACGCTGGTGGGTGTGATGGAGAACATCGAGACGGACTTATTAAAAGCGGCGGAAAGCCTTGGAGCATCAAGATTGGCCGTATTCTCAAAAGTGATCATTCCGCTTTCGGTTCCAGGTTTGGTCATTGGCAGCATCCTCGTTTTTGTAGGGAGCTTCACGGCTTATACAACGCCTGCTTTATTAGGTGGGAAACAGCGGGTCATTTCGACCTTTCTTTATCAAAATGCGATTACATTGAACGAATGGCAAGTGGCATCGATTGTCGCTACCATCATGATAGCCGTGACCGTTCTGATCATATCGATCATGAATGGTTTGGCGAAAAAATTAAATCCAAAGGGGTAGAGGTGTATGCAGGAAAAAAATCGAGGATTGGCCCTGTTTACTCTCCTGGTGTTCCTTTTTTTACTAGGGCCTTTGCTTATCATATCCGTTACGTCATTTGAGGGCGGAAATATTTTGAAGTTCCCGCCGGAAGAGTTTTCTTTCAGATGGTACGAAAATATTTTTAATGTGGACATGTTTTTGGTCGCTTTTAAAACGTCCATCCTTGTTTCACTCGGAGGCAACCTTTTGGCACTGTTACTTGGAGTGCCGGCTGCCTATGCATTAAGCCGATTTGATTTCAAAGGGAAAAGCGTGATTAATGCATTTTTCGTTTCTCCCATTTTAATACCGGGAATTGTGCTGGGCTTTGCGTTTTTACGTTATATTGTGGGTACTTATCAGCTTCCGATTTATGCAGCGCTGTTTGTGGGACATACTGTTATCATGCTGCCGTTCATCATCCGTGTGATTTCTTCAAGCTTATCAAACTTTGACTTTTCCATTGAAGAAGCGGCGGAGAGTCTTGGAGCCAGTAAATTGGGCACATTCTTTACAGTCGTCCTACCGAATATAAAATCAGGAATTCTGGCGGCAGTCATGATCGCCTTCTTGGAATCCTTCAATAATGTAGACATATCCGTTTATATGACAGGTCCTGGGGTAAGTACATTTCCGATTCAGATGCTGACGTATGTGGAGAACTACTTCGATCCCACCATTTCGGCCATTTCCGTATTACTCATGTTCATAACGGCTTTCTTCATGTTCATAGTAGAGCGTCTCATGGGATTGTCTTATTTCACAAAACGATAAAGGAGGTAAGGATGGATGGCTTTATTCACTTTACAAGATATATCTGTAGCATATAACAAACAGAATATATTAAAAGATTTCAATCTTGAGATTGAAAAAGGGAAACTGGTATCCCTTCTTGGCCCGAGCGGCTGTGGGAAAACGACGACCCTGCGTTTAATTGCCGGGTTTTTACAGGCGAACGAAGGGAAGTTTTTATTCAAGGAAAAAGACTATACGAAAGTGCCCGTCAACAAGCGGAATTTTGGTTTTGTGTTCCAAAACTATGCATTATTTCCGCATTTGTCGATATTCGATAATATTGCATTCGGTCTCCGTCTGAGAAAGAATTCTAAAAGTGAAATCGAAAAAAAAGTAATGAATGTGCTCGAAATCGTTAATTTAAAAGGATTTGAAAAGAGATATCCCCAAGAGCTTTCCGGAGGGCAAAAGCAGCGGGTTGCGATTGCCAGGGCGCTGGTGATTGAACCGGACATCCTCTTATTTGACGAACCCTTGAGTAATCTTGATGCCAACTTAAGGGTGAATATGAGAGTCGAGATTCGCCGTATCCAACAAGAGCTGGGGATTACAACGGTATATGTTTCCCACGACCAGGAAGAATGCTTTTCGATATCCGACCAGGTGGCGATCATGAATAAAGGGATCATCGAGCAGCTTAGTGATCCTGCGACCATTTACAAATATCCTGAAACCAAGTTTGTCGCAGACTTCATCGGCTTCAAGAACTTCATTGACTTCGATAAGCGGGCAGATCATGAAGATAGAATCGAACTGAACAAGTCTGGATACTCATTTGTGCTGCACAAGGATCCGCAGATGACCAATTCAACGGGAAAAATAGGCGCCATCAGACCGGACGATCTGTTGATCAGGGAAAAAGATAACACGGGAGCTGTTCAGGAAAATAGTTTACCTGGCCGAGTCAAGGTAAGTACGTATCTTGGAAGAAGCTATCAATATGTCGTTGAAACGCCAATAGGGGATTTCACTGTGAACAAGGAAATGTCGGAATCCTATCGGACGGGCCAGGAAATCATCCTTGAAATTCCGAGAAACCAGATGGTGCTTGTTGACTAGCTAAGGGGGGGGAAGTTATGCGAATCGATATGCTTGTAAGAGATATCAATGTGTTTAACAGCTATTTTAAAAGATTCATTAAAGGGAATGCAGCCATCAAGGATGGAAAGTTCTATTATATAGGAGAACGGGAATTGGATGCTTTCGAGCCGGATAGAATCGTCGATGGACAGGGGAAGTATATGGTTCCAGGTCTGATCGATATCCATCTCCACATAGAAAGTACGATGGTGACGCCTGCGACTTTTTCCTACGGGTTAATCAAAAATGGCGTGACGACGATCGTGCCGGAACCGCATGAAATGGCCAATGTTTTCGGAATTTCCGGTGTGCAGGAAATGATCAAAGCAAGTAAAGATTGCGTAGCGGATATGTTTTATGCCATCCCGAGTTCCGTTCCAGCGACATCGATGGAAACGACAGGCGGTTCGATAGAAATAGATGATATAGACGAATTGATGCAAACGGAGGACATTATATGTCTCGGCGAGATCATGAATTACTATGAGGTCATAACCGACCCGGATTGCAAAACGAATAAGATCTTGTCCCATATCCGTTCCCGTTATCCAGATTTGATCATAGAGGGGCACGTTCCAAAGCTGCTCGACTTGGACTTGCAAAAGATTATTAATGCCGGAGTGAATTCAGATCATACACACCAGACCGTGGAAGGGATGGATGCGAGGATCGCTGCCGGGATGTTCATTGAGATTCAAGAGAAATCAATGACTGAAGAAGTGATAGATTACTTGAAGGAAAATCAGGTGGATGAACATTTCTGCTTTGTCACCGATGATGTCATGACCGACTCTTTCCAAAACAGAGGCCATCTGAACGTCCTTTTAAAGAAAGCCATCCAAATGGGGATGACTCCGGAAAAAGCCATTTATGCATGCACCTATACACCTGCACAGCGAATGCGGATGTATGACCGCGGCGCCATTGCACCTGGAAAAACAGCAGATTTCCTGCTGCTATCGGATTTGGAAACATTTGAAATTGAACAAGTATACAAAAAAGGTGAGCAAGTTTATGAATCTTCACGGCCATATGTTCAAGAAGTGAAGGAAAGACAATTTCCTGAGCATTTCTATCAAAGTGTGAAGCTTGCGGAACTTGCGGAAAACGATTTTACCATCACAATCCAGGATCAGCATGAACGCAGCAAGTGCCGGATCATAAACGTGCAGAACGGTTCTACTTTCACATCTGAGACCCATGATCATATAGATGGGAAGAATGGTCAATTATGCTGGGAAGAAAGCCCTTATGGTTTAATCGCCACATTCGAACGATACGGGAAAAACGGTAATCGGGCACACGGGCTGATCACCGGCGATGTTTTGAAGCGTGGAGCGGTTGCCACGACCTATTCGCATGATAACCATAATCTCCTGGTGATTGGCCATAATAAGCAAGATATGAAGATTGCCGCTAACGAAGTAATAAGGAAGCAAGGCGGAGTCTGCTGCGTTGAAGATGGCAAGGTCCTTTCCATGATTCCTCTTCCGGTGGGGGGGATTCTTTCCGAAGAGCCAATGGACATCGTATCAAGGCAGGTTCAACACCTGACAGATGCGCTTAAATCATTAGGTTACGAACATTATAATGTCATCATGTCATTAAGCACCTTATCGCTTCCTGTCAGTCCGGCCCTGAAAATAACCGACCATGGATTGATTAACGTGAACGAGGGGAAAACAGTCCCTCTCATAATGAGTGATGAAGCTTAAACCGCAAGAGGCTGGGACATAACTAAATAAACCATCCTCAAAGACGAATCATTCTAAGTTATCTACCCATTAAACATCATGCTGTTTTCGTCTATGTTGTTTTTATTCATCCATTCAAGCTGTAAGAACAAGTTCGTTCCATTGCGCTACAGACACTCGCTTTCCGCGGGGATGAAGCTTGCCTCCTCGGCAAGCCTGCGGGGTCTCAAGCTTCCTCTATTTCCCTTAGTAGTCGATGGTCTTCCGCCCCATTACACTAGATGTTTAAAAATAGGATGCAAAAAGCAAAAAATCTATGGAAAAGAACAAATAAAGACCCGATCTATTCGCCGGAAATTCCGCTTATAGATCGGGTTTATCGTTTACTAAAATACTTATGTCCCAGCCTCATTTTTAATAGCTAAACAGGATCAATAGAAACCGCGCCTTTTCGTCAAATATAACTGCACTTGTAAGACGCACGCACTCTTTTTTTTGCTTTTAATTTTCATTTTCATATAATTACCATATCAGGAAAGGTGTGATAAAATAGAGGGACAACTTGAGGATAGAGTGGTAGGTCACAGTTTTGCTTTTCCATCTAATGATAGATGGGGAAGGAGGTGGCCGCATGATTCATTTCTTATTGAACTTAATTACTGATATGGGTAAAGAGATATTTGTTGCTGTAGCAACCAGTCTTATCCTGTCTGTGTTCGCCAAGAAACGGAAAAAGAACCACTCATCCTCCCAAGATGGCAATGGTTCTTCTTCTGACGATTAATTAAGTTAGTTGTGACCAACCACTCTTGCTAGTTGTCAGCCTCATGTTAGCGCATGGGGCTGTTTTCAGTTTATGTTAATATAAGGATAACATACCCCCATTTTAAAGTAAATAATCAGACACTGAAAAGGGAGTTACTCCTAATTTATATTCATGGACTTGGCTGCATGTTTGTTTACTTGAATAGAATGATTCCTTGATCGACTCTTTTAATGAATGATCCAACTTTGGAGAATGGTAAAAAATGAATTGACTCTTTCTTACTGATATGGTATGTTAATTCCAATCTAAGAAAAGGTGTGGTGTTTTATGTCGGGAGTAGGTATCAACTAATTTAGTTGAATAAGGTATTTAATCACTGATATGTCAGTGGATTAAGTATGCCTTTTTTCACAGCGCAATTTTCTGCATTGTGAATACCTACCTTAAGACTGCTTCCTTTTCCATAAATCGTGTAACATGCAGGTGTTACGACGAAAAGCATGGTGGGATTTGTCCTATCATGCTTTTTTGTGTACGCAGGTCTATTCGAGCTGCCCAATTTGTTATCGATTTTAGGTGCTTATCAATAGATAAGGCCGATGCCCGCAGGAGCTTTCTACTCAAATGGCTTGTTCATTTGTAAAGGTAGGGGGACCATTGCGGGCATTTTTTGGATACGGGAATTTTAATTACTCACTCATTCAAGGAGGATCATTATATGAATACAATGACTTATGAAAAATTACAATATATCCAACTCAAGGAAATGGTGAAAAGCCATTGCGTAAGCGGTTTAGGAAAAGCGTTATTGGATCAGCTTAAGCCGAGCAGCCATTTGAAAGTCGTTAAAAATCGTTTGAACGAGACGACGGAGGCCAGGAACTTACTGAATGCGGAAAGCCATATTCCCTTAAAAGGCATATCACATATTGGCCTTCATATCGACAAGCTGGAAAAAGGAATGATTTTGGAGCCGTCTGAATTAGTGGCGATAGCAGACTTCTTAAGAGGCTGCAGGAATATCAAGAAATTCATGACCGATAAAGAGTTCTTTGCACCAACATTGCATTCCTACGCCCGCTCCATGACTGAATTCAGGAGCATTGAAGAAGAAATCCAATTCACCATAAAAGGAAATGTTGTTGTTTCCGAAGCAAGCAAGGACCTGAAACGGATTAGGAACCAAATCATCAAGACAGAAAGTAAAATAGAGGAACGTCTGAATAAGTTCTTGAAGAGCGGAGCCAATAAAGAGTTCATTCAGGAATTTTTCATCAGTAAAAAGGATGATCGCTACACCATCCCGATCAAAGCCTCCTATAAAAATCAGGTGGCCGGATCGATCGTGGAAGTATCCGCAAAAGGGGCTACCGTGTTCATTGAACCGGTCTCGGTAACGAAATTGAATGCAGAATTAGCCAGCTTAAAAGCGGAGGAATCGATGGAAGAGTATCAACTTTTGGCCACATTATCCGGAACGGTTTCCGAACAGCTGAAACCGATCAAGATAAATATCGAGTTAATCAGTCAATATGACATGATTTTCGCAAAAGCCAAGCTCAGTAAAAGCATGGATGCCATCGAACCGAAAATCAATGATCATGGTTATATTAAATTAAAGAGCTGTAAACATCCCCTTTTGCCGCAAGACAGCGTCCCTTTGGATTTCGAAATCGGTAAGGACTATCGCAGTTTGATTATTACAGGCCCTAATGCCGGGGGGAAAACGGTCGTCCTGAAAACGATCGGCATCCTTACATTGGCCGTCATGTCAGGGCTTCATGTTGTCGGGAAAGAGGGGACGGAGCTTGCCGTCTTCGATCAGTTATTCGTCGATATCGGTGATAATCAAAGCATTGAAAATGCACTGAGTACGTTTTCGTCGCATATGAAAAACATTTCGGAAATCATGGGGGCATTAACCAATAACTCTTTGCTGCTGTTCGATGAAATAGGGAGCGGAACGGAACCGAATGAAGGAGCCGCATTGGCGATTGCCATCCTTGAGGAATTTTATCAGCGGGGCTGCATAACCGTTGCGACCACCCATTATGGTGAAATCAAGCGCTATTCGGAAATACACAGTGATTTCATGAATGCGGCCATGCAATTCAACAGTGAAACACTTGAACCAAAGTATAATCTATTGATCGGTCAATCCGGGGAAAGCAACGCCCTCTGGATAGCAAAAAAAATGAATGTTCGTGAAAAGGTTTTGCAAAAGGCAAAGCTCTACATCGACAATAAAGACTACGACTTGGAGCGTGTTCAAGAAGGTAAAATCAAAAAAGCGAAGGGAGCGGCAATTCCTAAGGAAGCATCTTATGAATATGAAGTCGGTGACAAGGTGAAGGTAAGCGAGCTGAATGGATATGCAATCGTTTATAAGAAAATGGATTCCTACAATAATGTCACCGTTCTTTTCGAAGATACCTTCAAGGAGGTTCATGCCAATAGGCTCGAGCTTGAAATTAAGGCCGTCGATTTATATCCTGAAGGCTATGATCTCAATTCGTTATTTGTCAGCTACAAAGAAAGGAAATTGAACCACGACCTTGAACGGGGATCAAAAAAGGCATTAAAGAATGTAGCCGCGGATATCCGGAAGAAGCTTGGTGAATAGTACGATCATCCAATATGCAAAAAAGCCCTCTAAAAGAATTCAGATTGTAAAAAAAGGATTCTATCTAAACTGTAAACAAAGTAGATTGGAGCGGGTCCTGCGGGAAAATCGCGTCCAGGGGCGACCCCACAGGCGCAAAGGCGCCTAGGAGACTTCCCGGACCGCCCTATGTTCCAATCAACTTTCAAATCGTCTACAGTCTGAAACCTATCTAAATGATAGGCTTTTTTGCGTTGTATGGCCAAAAGTTTATTTTATTGAGTTCTTTTACTTCTATCATTATATAGATTAATTAATTCTGCATTTTGTTCATTCATCTTTTTCACATTCTTATTAATCGTTGCCAATTCCCATAGTACAGCCAATCCAAAGATTAGCATAAGAGTTAATAAATCCATAGTTGCCCTCCTATTGATGTGTTGTACCTTTAATTAAATGATTCTTTTCACTTTCCTTGGATTCAATTTCTCAACTCGGGAAGGCAAGTTTTTTCTTTGAAAATAATTGTTTTGAATCAATGCAAATATCACTAAAAAAGTTCCGATTAATTCGAAGGATGATAGTGATCCTCCTTGGATAAAAACGATGGCCAACGTGGTTATTGGAACTAAATTGATAAATAGGATTCCATTGATCGGCGTTATGAGTTTAATACCTGAATTCCAGCTTAAAAGGGCAATGGCACCGGGGAAAATAATCATGAAAATCATTTCGCCATAAATGGAGTGCATAACCTCTGCTGTAGGGACAGACAGGCCCATTGCAGTTGCGAAGAATGTTATGATTGCTGATACTGTTGTTCCTAAAATGCACGTTAAAGTCGAATAGCGGAGTGTTGACCATCCATTGAATTGGTTGCCGCCCATCGTATAAATAACCCACCCTATAACCCCGATAAGAATGAAGAGGATAGGGATGATGCTATCTTTCAATAAAAATAAGAATGATAAGTTGCCATTGGTAATGACAAGAATGGCTCCTATCAAGGCAAGGAACATGCTGGCGATGGTATGCTTCATGGGTCGGGTATTTTTGAAAACCCACATTATTAAAATTGAAATCATGGGCATTAATGATTCCATGATGGAAGCAACAATTACCCCATTATGTCCCAGTAAGTCTTGGCCAGCAAAAATGAGAAAGTTGTATACAGTGAACGCCATCGTTCCAAAAAACAATAATTTCTTTCCTTTCCCTTCCAGCTTAAATGACGCCTTCCCCTCTTTAATTAAAAGCAATATCCCTAAAATTACGCTAACAGCTAAATATCGCAAAAAAGAGAAATAAAAAGGATCAATATACATCAGGGCCCTTTCTGCAACTGGAAACATCGCTCCCCAAGAAATGCTGGCTGTCAAACATAAAAGTGCACCGATTAAAACTTGATTTTTTTTCATAAAAGCTTCCCCTTAAAAAATAATGATTGATTAAATTCCTATACACACCTTATGATAAAGTCATTATCATGTAAAATGACTTAAAATGAATATAATCATCATTATTAATAATAGTTGAGAAAGGGGGTCACTTTTATGGAAATGCGGGATATGCAAATATTCCAGTGCGTCGCTAAATATGGCAGCATAAGTAAGGCGGCAGTTGAGTTGAATTACGTCCAATCCAATGTAACGGCTAGGATAAAGCATTTAGAGCAGGAGTTACGGACGCCTTTATTCAATCGGCATAAACGTGGCATGTCATTAACTGCAGAGGCACGAAAAATGCTGGAGTATGTAAACAAAATTTTGCTTGATGTGGAAGAACTCAAGCAAGTATTCCTGGATAGTGAAACACCTACAGGGATATTGAACATCGGTACAGTTGAAACGGTCAGCGATCTTCCCAAGATTCTAGCCTCATATCATAAACAGTATCCCAATGTCGATTTATCCATAAAGGCAGGTTTAACGGAAGACCTAATTAAAGATGTCATTGAACATAGGCTGGATGGAGCTTTTGTTACAGGGCCGATTAAACATCCGCTCATTCAGCCATATGATGTGTGTACAGAAAAACTTGTATTAGTTACAAGAAATGAAACATTTGACCTTGAAGAAATGATAACGGAACCATTTTTAGTATTCAGTCAGGGATGTGGCTATCGCTCTAAACTGGAACAATGGCTGAAAGAAGAAGAAGTGATGCCCAAAAGGATCATGGAGTTCAATGTATTGGAAACGATCTTAACCAGCGTATCACTTGGTCTTGGCATTACTCTTGTACCACAATCAGCAGTAAATCACCTTGCAGCCAATGAAAAAGTGCATGTGCATGCAATACCGGAAGAATACGGAAATATTTCGACTGTCTTCATTCACCGCAAAGATGCTTATATGACAAACTCCATGCAAAGCTTCTTACAAACGATCGAAGTTCATCATGACAACCGATTTAAGCTAAAACCTGGAACCGCGCATGAGCTGATATGAAGGAAGGGGGAGCAGCATATCGCTTTACATAGAATGATAGAGGCGCGCTGAAACCGTTGATTATTAGGCTGCGAGACTAATTAAGGGTGGGGAAATCGTATGGATGAAAAAGATTGTTTAATTTTACAATATTTATATAAAGACCAGAATCTGACAAAAGCTGCAGAGCGACTTTACATGACCCAACCCGCATTAACGTACCGTGTAAGACAAATTGAAAAGGAATTCCAGACTGAAATACTAGCCAAAAATGGGAAAAATATTAAAATGACTCCTGCTGGAGAATATTTGGTAAGCTATGCAAACAAAATGCTCATAGATTTACGTCAAACAAAAGAGTATTTATTGAGTATGGGAAGTGAAACGAGGGGTAGTTTGAAATTAGGCATCAGCAGCCATTTCGGACTTTATAACCTGCCTTCCATTTTGGAAGAGTACATGGTAAATTGTCCTATGGTCCATTTAAATGTCAATACGGGCTTCAGTACGGAAATGATGGAATTGCTTATGCAAGGTGAGATTGATGTTGCGATTGTAAAAGGTGATTATGAGTGGTTCGATGAAATGGTTCTTCTTGAGGAAGAAAATATATGCATCATTTCAAAAGGTGAGATACCTGTTGATAGCCTTCCGGATTTTCCGATGATTAATCGTAAAGAACCGAATGTTTTGCTGAAATATAGAAATATATCGCAAATCCCTTCTGAAAAAAGTATTGATTATTGGTGGAATGAAAGGTTTACATCGCCTCCTCTGGTAATGATGCAAGTGGACAGCTATGAGACATGCAGGGAAATGGTAAAAAGAGGGCTGGGGTATTCCATTATTCCTCGTGTTTTTTTGCAAAAAAGTGATGATTTGTTTTCACATGATTTGATCTTGAAAAATGGTGAAGAGATAAAAAGAAGAACATGGATGTTATACCGGCAATCATCTTTACAATTAGCCAGTGTTTCCAAGTTTGTGAGTGAAATTAAAAAGCTATATTGCTAAAAGGAGATAGTAATTGTTCTCCTTTCAGACTGTAGACAAACTCGAAGAAAAGCGAGTTTCCCTACAGTTTTTTTATTTAAAAAACGTTCTAGTTGATTGGAAGGGAAGGAACGAGACTCTTGCAGGGAAAGAGGGCTCCCTATGCTTATCGCATGGATGAGAATGATGCAGAATCCGGTTGCAGCATGGCAATATCTTTGGTAAAACCAATAGCCAAACGTTTTTCGCAAGGTCTGGTTGCCGACATGTTCTACGCCAGTTTGAAGGTTATAAGATGAGAGGTAAAACAAAATAGACCCTTGGTAGTTTAGCTAAAGAAAAAGGGTATTACTATTCACCGATTGGGAAAATATATAAATAATGGCAAGAAGGAGGAAGCAGAGATGGAAGTAAATATGAGTGTTGAAGATGTCGTGAATCAAATTTCTGAATTAGTAGAAAAAGAAGGGAAGCCACCTCGAAAGAAAGAGGTAAAAAAGTCAGATCCGGAGTTAATGAAAAATGCATTGTATTATTTTCCTAACTGGGATACTGCAGTGGAACATAGCATTGGATCTTAACCATAAACGGTACATAAACATTTATTTTTCACATTAGTATATGTAAGGCAAGGGAAGTTATGAAGGCCGCCAATTGGCGGCCTTTTGAACGTGCGATTCTTTACAATATCATACATTCAAATTGGTTTTAAAAAGTATGATTCAGGGATGGATAACCAATGGTGTTCACTCCCTTATTGGGCAATGCAAATGAAAGCAATTACCTTTGCATAGGTTGATTACTCCTTTATCTGAAGTCTTTCCTACTGCAAGCGTCTTTGTTATAGAAAAAATATTAAATACCATTATTAAGAAATGAATCAATTTCATAATATAAAAAAAACCAAATGCACGATTTCTTAAACTTTTTTTTCGGGAAGAGGGGAGTATCGATCTTTTGAAAGTCTATAAAGTCTGATACTTTGTAAAGAAGCATCGTGTAACTTTTTAACTTATGGGCCGTATAATAATTTGTTAAAACACATGAAAAGAGGGGTCGAATGAAAAAGATATTGTTTATTTTGGCAGCCGTTCTTTTGGTAACAGGACTTAGTGCTTGTAAAGGAGTCCAGGAGGAAAATAAGGAATCTCCCCCAATTTCAGAAAAGCCAAATGATAATCCTAAGCAAACCGACGGGCAAGATGAAGATCCTCCAGGTGAATCGGTCGATGATCCGTCAAAAGATCGGCCAAATACGAAAACGGATAAGATCATATTAGAAGGTATGGAAGAATCATTCCCATTCACGCTTCATCATAGTCAGGCATTGGGATTCTCAACCTACATCGTGGATGACATGGTCGTTGAAGAGGCTAGTTCTGGTGAAGGGGATGCAATGAGTGTTTTTGCGAATTTTGCAGGCAAGAGAAATGAGGATGCCAAAGTTCAGATCTTTTCCAAAGGGGAAGGTACGAATGCGACAATAGAAGAACTGGCGGAGTTTGCGAGGGAAGTTGTGATAAGCAACGACTTTGAGATTAAACAGCGATCAGATAATACGCCTAACCGATTTGATTGGTCTGAGGTCGAATTTGACATTAGTCAGAAGGGCAGTGATTATTCAGTATTGGGTACGGTGTCGGTTTTTCAACATGGCGACCGCGTTTACTATGCGATCGTTCAATACCCGGCAGATTATGAAGAAGGCTTCATACCGCGGGTTGTAAAAATGTTTGATGATATCGTATGGTATGAAGCACCTTGATAAATGAGTATCCGAAATGGGGTACACCATTTTAACAGATAATGGTCATGTATTTGTCCAAAAAGGGGGCAACAGAAGGAATCCTGTTGACGGTAGGGATCTACTTGACCTAGTTCATTCAAAAACCTTGATAGCAGCCCTTTTTCCTTCATTTGACTAGTTAATTGAGCCTCGATTAACTCTAATTTCACCTCTAATTCAGTCTTAGCCTAATTTCTCAGAATTTTAGTGAGAAATTAGGCTTTTTTACCTTTCATTTTCCTTTAAGTAGTCAATCCGCATTCTCCTGGCTTTACCCGATATAAAATAGTGAAAAATCATGGATTATAACTAATTCTTGTTTGGAAACTGTGGGGATCCCCAAAGAGTTAATCCCGTCAAAGCTCCATGCTGGTTCAAAATGAGACCACATCTAACCCCCTTTTTATATTCGGAAATTTCAATGATTTTATAAATATTCATAGATGTTACTATATGAAACTATAAAAAAATTTTTTAGTTTCATAAAAAAACCTTAATTTTACTTATCATTAAAGTGACCGTAATATTTAAAATGAAACATTTAATTTTCTGAATTTTTTGGAGGTTGTATATTTATGTCAATACATGTTGCGGAAGGAAAGAAATCGATTCAAATGGCAGTTGATGCCCGTGATGCTCAATTACGTGGGCTTGCATTGGACATTCATGCTCACCCGGAACTTAGTTTCCATGAATACCAGGCAATGAAATGGTTGATAGAGCCTTTAAAGAAGGCCGGCTTCTTGATTGAAAAAGGGGTCGCAAATTTAGAAACTTCATTCAGGGCAACATGGGAGGGGCATCCCGGTGGTCCAACGATTGCCATTTTAGCTGAATATGATGCACTGGCAGGATTAGGCCATGGATGTGGCCATAATATCATTGGAACATCAGCCATTGGGGCGGCATTGGCACTGAAAGATGCCCACCCTGATCTTCCGGGGAAAATCGTCGTATTGGGGACGCCTGCGGAAGAGGAAGGCGGAGGAAAAATTTTGATGGTCGAGGATGGCATTTTCGATGATGTGGATGTAGCCATGATGTGTCATCCGCAAAAACAGACCATGGTATTGCGTGGTGGATTAGCGTGTGTGGATGCATCTTTTAAGTTTTATGGAAAAGCATCACATGCGTCTTCTGCTCCCGAAAATGGAATCAGTGCACTTGATGCAGTCATTAATACTTTTGTTGCCGTCAATTCTTTGCGTCAATTTTTTAAAGATGATGTGAGAATCCATGGAATCATAACAAAAGGCGGGGATGCAACAAATGTAGTTCCTGCCTATTGCGAGGCTGAGTTTTTACTTAGGGCCAGCACTGTGGGAGAGTTAAATGTTGTTCGTGAGAAAGTATATGCCGCTGCTCGACATGCTACAGAAGCCATAGGTGCCAGGATCGAGATAACCGAAGGCCTGATATATGCTGAACGAAATAATAATAAAGCATTAGCCGCCCTATTTAAAGATAATCTAGAGTTGTTAGGGGAGGTTGTATGCGACCCGCCTGCAAAAGGAGGAATCGGTTCATCGGATATTGGTAATGTTGGACAAGTAACTGCAACGATTCATCCTTACATCAAGATAACGGATGATGCAATAACCCATACTCCAGAGTTTGTACAGGCTGCAGCTTCTGAGAGGGGAATGATTGGATTAAATAAAGCAGCAAAGGCTTTAGCGATGACTGCATACGAAGTATGTATGACCCCTCAGCTCCTTCAAGAAATCCGGGAAGAATTCGAAGTGTGGAATGCTAATAAATCATGTAAATGAAGATAAAGGAAGATTCCGTTTTACGGGGGATCCAGGTGAAAATAATGTAAAAGGTGGTACGGAAAATGAGTAAAGTGAGAGCTGAAAAAATAAAGAGTGAACCCCCATTCAAAAAAAGTAAAATGAAAATGCCACACACATTTGTGATTATTATTTGTATGATCCTATTTGCAGCTGCATTAAGCTATTTAGTGCCCGCAGGTGAGTTTGACAGAGTGGAAGATAAAAAAACCGGTAATACGGTAGTAGTAGAAAACTCGTATCATACTGTTGAGAACAACCCCATAGCTATATTCGAGGTCCCTTTAGCCATTGTTCATGGCCTTATAGATGCAAGTGATACAGTTTTCTTTATTTTCATTGTCGGTGGAGTATTTCAAATCATTAATTCCACAGGTACGATTGAAGCCGTGGCTGCAAGGGTTGGAAAGACTTTCATGAACAAAGGAATCGTCATTATTCCCATTTTTTTAACTCTATTTTCAATCGGCGGTTTTACGATTGGAATGTCAGCAGAAGTCATGGCATTTGTCCCCATTGGCATTGCGATTGCAAGGTCATTAGGCTATGATGCTTTGACTGGAACTGCCATGGTGACGCTCGGCGCAGCTGTCGGCTTTACAGCTGGACTCCTTAATCCTTTCAATGTAGGAATCGCTCAAGCCATTGCTGAAGTTCCGATGTTCTCCGGGATGTGGTTACGTGGAATCATTTTGGTAGTTTTACTGATTGTCACAAGCATTTATATCATGAGATATGCAAAAAAAGTGAAAAATAATCCACATGCCGGTATTGTGTACGACTTGGAAAAAGAAGAAAAGCATGAGAATTTGGATATATTCTCTTTACCCTCCATGATGCCTAGACATTACGTAACGATTATTGTCGTGTTAATAGGATTTAGCCTCCTGATTTGGGGTGTTTCCGAAAAAGGCTGGTGGATGGAAGAATTAGCTGCATTTTTCTTATCTTTAGGTGTTGTTGTTGGGTTTTTATCTAAATATGGTCCAAGCAAAATTGCCAGCGAGTTTGTACAGGGGGCAAGGGATATTACATTCGGTGCTTTTATTGTTGGCCTGGCAAAAGGTGTAGTCGTAGTATTAGAGCAAGGACATGTTATCGATTCAGTTGTAAATGGACTTGCAGCAACAGTAGGCCATTTGCCTAGTTCGATCCAAGTTCTTGGCATGTATGTATTTCAGACCATCATGAATGTGTTCATTACTTCAGGAACGGGTATGGCAGCAACGACCATGCCGATTTTGACACCGCTTTCCGACCTGATTGGTGTTACAAGGCAAACGACCATCCTTACTTATCAGTTGGGAGATGGTCTATCAAACTGCATTCTCCCTACCTCTGCCATGCTTATGGGAAGCTTGGCAGTCTCTAAAATCAAATATCAAGAATGGGTGAAATTCTTCTGGCCCTTGTTATTGATCTGGATTGTAATAGGTGCTGTGTTTATATTAATAGCCGATTTCATCAAATACTAAAACCTTAAAAAGAACGAATGGCTCTTTTGCTGCCCTGGGTTTGTAGACAAAAGGGGGTTCCTTCTAAAGTTTTAAAAAAGTTGATTGGAGCGGGTGTTCGAAACTCCTGCGGGAAAAGCGTGTCTAAGGGAGACCCCACAGGCGCAAAGACCGCCCTCGGAAAGCGAGTGCCTGGAGTGGAAATCATCACTGTAGAGAAAATCAATAAATATCGAGTTTGTCTACAGTCTGAGAGCCGCTCTTTGGCTGCTCTTTTTTTGTTGCTTAAATTACCACTTTGAACGAGGTGAAGAAGGATAAATGATTGGTTTAGAGAATAGTTATGGCAAAAGGGTCATACGTTCTCGAAAAACCAATTTGATAGAAAATAGGTGAAGCAGGTGGAGTTGGATACATTATATAAGACATATCAACCTTTTCTTTTTTCCATAGCATACCGGATGCTTGGATCGGTTACCGACGCAGAAGATATCGTTCATGATTTATTCCTGCAGTTTAAGCTTGATACCGAACAAATTAAGGACATGAAAGCATATCTCGCGAAAATGACGACAAATCGCTGTCTCAACTTTTTAAATTCAGCCCGTAAGAGAAGGGAGGTTTACACAGGACCTTGGCTGCCTGAACCTCGGGTAAGCGAAACAGAGCAGCCTTTAGATAAGGTTGTAACGGATGAAACGGTTGCTTATGCCTTCCTCGTTTTGCTGGAACAGCTGTCACCTGTTGAAAGAGCGGTGTTCGTGCTTAGGGAAGCATTCACTTATAGCTATGAAGATATTGCCGAGATGCTGGAAAAGAATGAAGTGAATTGCAGGAAGATCTACAGCCGGGCTAAGCGGAAATTACAGAATGATATGCCAGTCCATATGGAGGATGCGGAACATGTCGAAACTTTGGCAAAAAAATTCATAAAAGCATCTACGACAGGAAACTTTGAGGAGTTTTTGGATCTCCTTACAGAAGATGTTGTACTTGTTACTGACGGGGGAGGAAAAGTACGTTCTGCATTAAATCCGATTGAAAATAAACGGCGCGTTTCTTCCTTTCTTAAAGGAGTTGCTGCTAAAGGGGGTTTCATAGGAGACCTTCTTCCGGTGATGGTCAATGGTCAGGAAGGAATTTTGCAAATGAAACACGGGCAGCCTATCAAAGTCATCTGCTTTGAATTAGATTCAAACCAAAAAAATATCCGGAAAATCTTCATTGTTTCCAATCCCGATAAATTAAATCATATTCCTGTTCCTTACTAATCTCTTTTTTGTATGTCACAAATCAAATCTCTATTTTGTCTTATAAGTGGAACCTAAAAGATTTAATGGAGGAGATAGACATGGAACAACGCATTAATTACATGAAGACAAATCGGGAAGTGGTCAAATTAATGCTCGGATTGGAGGAGTATAAAAAAACTACGGGAATCGATAGTATATTAATCGAATTGATTAAAATTCGTGCGTCTCAAATCAATGGCTGTGCGTACTGCTTGGATATGCACACAAAGGATGCCCGGGCAATGGGTGAAACGGAACAAAGAATTTACTGCTTGAGTGCTTGGCGTGAATCGCCATTCTATTCTGATTCGGAAAGGGCAGCGCTGGAATTGACGGAAGCGGTCACCGCCATTTCCGCAAACGGTGTCCCTGATGATCTATATGAGCGGGTCCGCCTCCATTTTGATGAAAAACAATATATCGATCTCGTTACCATAATCATCACGATAAACGGCTGGAACCGATTGGCCATTTCAGCCAATAGCATACCAGGGCACTATAAGCCTGTAATGGAAAAATAATATGGTTATTAAGATCGTAAAAGCGATCTGTCTCCATTTTTGCCCGTAAATGTTGATTTTACAGGATTCATATCTTAGATCAGCATTAATGGACTTGATGGTTAAGAATTAAAAACTCCCCAAAAGTTAGGGATTGCCAATAAAAAAATTGATATAAAGGACATCCAATACGCGTTAAAATAACTCTGACGAACTCTCTTCTAAGGGGGTTCCAGGAATATATATTTGACAATAAATAAAAACAATAAAAAGCCACGTTTTGTATAAATCGTGGCTTTTTATAATTATTTTTCTTTTTTATAAAAGCGTTCACCCGTATCAGGATTAAAATACACCCTTGCTTTTTCTCCAGTCACAGGGTCTATATTTATTTCTTCTGTCGGTTGAAATCCATCAGGAACTTTTACACCGTGATTACGATGAAGACGTTTATCATAGATAAAGTATCCAAGTAAAATGCATAAGATAACTATAATGATTTCTAATATATAGTACCCTATGATGAATTTCACTATATTGCCTCCACAATGACGGCAGTTCCATATGCAACAATTTCACTCATGTTTTTACCGATTTCCCCAGAATCAAATCTCATCATTACAATGGCGTTTGCCCCCATTTGATTGGCATTTTTAATCATACGGTCCATAGCTTCCTTTCTTGAATCTTCAAGCATGGCTGTATATTGCTTGATTTCTCCGCCTACTAGGGATTTTAACCCTGCCATGATATCGCCGCCAAGCCCTCTGCTTCTTACAATCAGACCAAAGGCAGGTCCTTTTACTTCTACAACTTTGTAACCTTCAATTTTTTCTGTGGTAACTACCAACACATTAATCGCCTCCATCTTATGCAGTAAATGAATGTTCCCTTATCATAACGCAGCACTGCAATTCCTTTTTCAAATAAACCTTCAGCGAGGTCTGTCTTTAAATGGGTAGCTATTTCAAATTTTTTCATCCATATTACTTTGGACCAGGGCCGTGAACCAATCCATCCATTTCATTAGGGATGGTCAATATTCCATTAAGAAGTTTTTCCATCAGTCATTGTGTTACCTTCATTGAATAATAACAACTCATGATTCCCCTTTTATCAAGTGCAAAAATAATACCATTCCCTTAAATTTTAACATAATTTAAGCTTTATATTTCTTAATACTATAGGAAGTTCACTTATTTAATACGTTGCACATTTCGAGTAAACATAAAATAGAAAAGAAATGGGATGAAATTATTTTCTGCTGATTTGAATGTTATTGGCATCCAAGGTGAAAACATATCCGTAACATTCATGTTACCCACTAAATGTCCAGCTGACTGTTGGGGCAGCATTGAGTTGAATGAACTTGCCATCATCACTGTCTTGGAATTATTAGCTTCCGCCTGTCAGGAATCTCTATGACGAAAACCTTGTTATATGTCTGCCTGAGGAGGGTGACACCATGTTAGATTCCTCTATGAACGACTCAGGTAAAATGATTCCTCCTAATGAAAAAGCCTTGGTATCTATATGCTTTTTTTAGAATAGATCCTACCGGGATTGAACACAACCACAGCATTCTATTGTTCCCTTCGCCCATCTAGTAATTCTGCAGGTTCTAGCTGTTTCTCCCGATACATTGAAGGGAGGTTATCTGAAGGCGTATGCCGCGGTATGTGGCATGTTTGTTTAGGTTCTTGATGAGGGAACCTAGGTTTATCGGTGTTAATCGTAAAAAACAAAATTCGACAAGGATTTCATGGCTGGTGTAAGATGAATGAAAAAGCCAGAAATGGGGTGAATGCTTTGGTTGATTTATTGCCATCGCTGTTTGAAAAAGTGGGGATCATCGTAATTGCTGCATTCCTGCTTTCATATATGAAACCCTTTCGGCAAATGATAGGCCATGAACATGAAATGTCAAAGAAAATCATGTTTATCGCCCTTTTTGGGACGTTCGGCATCATTAGTAACTATACAGGTATCGAAATCGGGGCTCATGTCATGCCGAAGGGGGATTGGCATGCTGAGATTGCTCCCGAAAATGCGATAGCCAATACACGGATCATGGGTGTGGCTATCGGCGGTCTGCTGGGGGGACCATTTGTTGGGTTGGGAGTAGGTTTGATTGCGGGTCTTCATCGTTACTTTCTTGGGGGTTTTACGGCGGGTGCTTGTGCAACCGCCGCGATTTTGGCAGGGGTCTTATCCGGTTTTTTGGGGAAAAGGCGCCGAAAGCATGGGGTGATCACGCCTTGGTTTGCCATGCCCATTTGCATGGCATTGGAAGCGATCCAAATGGGCATCATCCTGATAACGGCCAAACCATTTGAAAGAGCGTGGGAGCTCGTACAAGTAATCGGACTTCCCATGATCATCATCAACGGTTTCGGGACTTTACTGTTTATGCTCATCATTCAGTCGATCACGAGGGACGAAGCACGGACGCGGGCCGTGCAAACTAATCTTGCGTTCCTGATTGCGGATCAGACCTTGCCCTTTTTCCGGCAAGGCCTGAATCAAAATTCATGCAAGAGAATCGCCGAAATCATCTTGGGGCTGACTGAAGCCGACGCCGTGGCGATTACCAATGAACATAGCGTACTAGCCCATGTGGGTGCTGCGTCAGATCACCATGTCCCTAAGGTGAGAATAGCGACAGGCTTAACGAAAAAGGCCCTTGAACAAGGGGAAATCATCGTAGCCAAAACAAAAAAGGATATCCATTGTTTTCATGATCAATGCCCATTGCAAGCGGCCGTAGTCCTGCCGCTGCAGGTCCAACAGAAAACGGTCGGGACTTTGAAGATGTATTTCAAGCATCCGGATAAATTAAGCCAAGTGGAACAAGAGTTAGCGGAAGGATTGGCGAAACTATTTTCCACCCAATTGGAACTCGCAAAAGCGGAAATGCAAACGAAATTATTGAAAGATGCTGAAATTAAGGCTTTACAGGCACAGGTCCATCCTCATTTTTTATTCAATGCAATCAATACGATATCTGTTTTATGCCGGACGGATGTCGAGAAGGCAAGAAATTTATTGCAGGAGCTCAGTGCTTTCTTTCGCTCAAATTTACAAGGGGCCAGACAAATATTGGTGCCGCTAGAAAAGGAATTGGAGCATGTTAACGCTTATTTATCATTGGAGCAGGCCCGTTTTCCTGATAAATATCATATCGTCTACCGCATTGAGCCAAGGCTTAAAGAAGTTCTCATCCCTCCATTCACGTTGCAGCCACTTGTTGAGAATGCGGTACACCATGCATTTCCACATGTGAAAAGCAAAGACGAAATCATCATTCACGCGTACTTTAAGGACGATACCATGCGCCTTGTTGTGGCAGATAACGGAAAAGGGATTTCAAGCGGGAGAATAGATGAATTGGGTAAGCATGCCGTAGAATCGATTAAAGGTACAGGAACGGCCCTTCATAATATCAGTGAACGGCTGGAGGGGATCTATAAAGGCCATGCCAGCCTTTCGATAGAAAGTGAAACGGGGCACGGAACACAGGTGAAGATATCAATACCACTCAACGAAAAAGGAGCATATGTCAACGATGTTGAAAGCATTTATCGTAGAGGATGAACCACTGGCAAGAGATGAATTGAAATATCTGCTGAAGAGAAGCAGGCAAGTTGAAGTCGTGGGTGAGGCCGAGCGGATAGAAGATGCCATGAGGGATATCTCCCGTCTTAAGCCTGAGCTTGTCTTTTTGGACATTGAGCTTGCCGGTGGCAATGGTTTACATTTGGCTAAGCAATTGGCTGAACTTGACCCGGCACCATCGCTCATTTTTGCGACCGCGTATGATGAGTTTGCCCTCCAGGCCTTCGAGTTATATGCATTCGATTATTTATTAAAGCCATTTAATGAAAAAAGGATTCGTCAAACATTGGATAAGCTCATGAAGCTGCGTCAAATTAAGGAAGACGAATCGAGGACAGCACCCCCCGCCAGCCGAACGGCGGCGGAACAGACAGGTAAATTGCCTGTAGTGATAGATGATCGGATCGTTCTGATTGATCGGGAAACTATTTTATTCATCGGTCTCATGGAAGGAAAGACGATCATTAAAACCGAAGAAAATGAATATAAAACCGGTGACCCTCTCATCGTGCTTGAAAGGAAGCTCGATAAGCGCTCATTTTTACGGGTGCATCGCGGTTTTATCGTGAATGTCATCCATATATCCGAAATACAGCCTTGGTTCAACTCGACTTATAATCTCATTATGAGTGACGGATCTAACATTCCGGTAAGCCGCACTTATGTGAAGGAGCTAAAGCAGCTTATTGGTTTTTAAAGATTTTCATAATTCTGCATTTTATCTTCTTCATAATGCAGTCCATCCCCCGATATCCGCATTATAACTTGAAAACCCATTGAAGCCGCTTTCATTGTGATATCATTTTTTTACGATGTAAGAAATAGAGGGGGTTTCAAATATGAATGCGATTACAATTGTCATAGGCTCCATTTGTATATTAATGATTGCCTACCGTTTATACGGGACATTCATAGCACTCAAAGTATTAAAACTCGATGATTCCAAGCCGACACCTGCCCATAAATTAGAAGATGGAAAAGATTATGTTCCAACCAATAAATGGGTGGCATTCGGCCACCATTTTGCAGCCATTGCAGCGGCTGGCCCATTGGTGGGCCCGATCCTTGCTGCACAATTCGGCTATTTGCCTAGTTTATTATGGCTTTTGATCGGGGCTGTAATCGGGGGAGCCGTCCATGATGCCGTCGTTCTTTTCGCGTCGATGCGTAAAGACGGCAAATCCCTTTCGGAAGTTGCGAAAGAAGAACTAGGACCTGTAGCTGGCTTCTGTACAGGACTTGCTATGCTTTTTATCATTACGATCACGATGGCGGGACTTTCAATGGTCGTCCTGCATGCTTTGGAAAATAATCCATGGGGGACGTTTGCTGTCGGTATCACCATCCCCATCGCCATGGGTGTAGGGCTTTACCATAAAAAAACCGGCAACCTGAAAGGGGCGACCATCGTCGGGTTCACGCTCATCATGGCCGCCATATTACTTGGCCCGAACATTCAAGGAACGGCACTTGGTGAATTATTGACACTTGAAGCGAGCACACTTGCCATCATTTTGCCGATCTATGCTTTTTTCGCTGCCGCATTGCCTGTTTGGCTGCTGCTGGCACCTCGTGATTACTTGAGTACTTTTATGAAAATCGGTGTATTTGCCGCATTGATCATCGGCGTTTTCGTGGTGAATCCAGAAATCCAGTTTCCCGCGTTTACCGAATTCATTAATGGCGGTGGCCCGATTGTAGCCGGTCCTGTTTGGCCATTCATTTCAATAACCATCGCCTGTGGGGCCATATCAGGATTCCATGCATTTGTCGGTTCGGGCACAACGCCAAAAATGTTAAACCGTTGGAGTGATATCAAATCCGTCGGTTTCGGGGCGATGCTTGTCGAATGTGTCGTTGCCATCATGGCGTTGATTGCTGCGGTTTCGCTGCAGCCAGGAGATTATTTTGCGATTAACTCTTCACCTGAAGTGTTTCAAACCTTAGGTATGGAAACCGTACACCTTAAAGAACTTAGTGAAGAAATCGGCATTAATCTGGAGGGACGGACAGGCGGGGCCGTTACACTTGCTGTCGGCATGACCTATATTTTTACCGAAATCCCCTTCTTTGACAAACTGGCTTCGTTTTTCTTCCAATTCGTCATCATGTTCGAGGCGGTGTTCATATTAACTGCAATCGATTCGGGGACACGTGTTGCCCGTTACTTAATCCAGGACTTCTTCGGGGAGTTCTATAAACCATTAAAAAGGGTCGACTGGCTGCCAGGTAACATCTTCGCCAGCGCGTTAGCCTGCTTTATCTGGGGATATCTACTGTACTCTGGGGACATTGGCTCGATCTGGGCACTCTTTGGCGTATCCAACCAACTCATGGCTTCGATTGGACTCATCATCGGTGCGACCGTCGTATTGAAAATCGCAGACAAACGTTGGTATATCTGGACATGCCTTGTACCCCTTGCCTACTTATATGTAACGGTTAATGTAGCAGGGTACTGGATGGTGAAAAATGTATACCTGAATCCGGACTCTGCAGGATTCAGCATCTTGAACGGAATATTATCGATCACCATGTTATGCCTAGGTTTGGTCATTCTCATTTCGGCCTTGAAAAAATGGCGGGAGCTTTGGAAAATTCCGCAAGCGGAACTACTGAAAAGATCAGCATAAGCATAAAAAGATCCGGGCGGTAGCTGCCCGGATCTTTGTTCGTTGCGAATGTTAGAAAATGCCCTGAATTCTTAATCCCTTAAAATTAGACATAAAAACCTGAAAAAGGAAAGTATCAATACCCCCAACTTTGTTAATGATAGCAAATGAGGAGGTGTGATAAGATGGCAAAAGATGTTCTATGTGAAGTGAATAATTGTAAATATTGGGATTCTGGAAACAAATGCAGTGCAGATGCTATTTATGTTGTAAGTCATAAAGGGAATCAAGCATCAAATAGCAAAGAAACGGATTGCAAAACATTTGATCCAGAAATTTAAATCATCGGGGGGTAACCATCAAACTGGTTACCCTTCTTTCATATTTATTATTGATAATAAAAATCATTTTCATTCAAGAATATAGAAATTTATTATATTTTTCTTCATGAAAAGGAAATTTAAGCGAAATAATCGTGATTGATCGATAAAATCGAAAGTTTGCGCGATCTTCGTGTATTCACGCTTATTCGTGAATTTAGCAGTTTTACTCGTGAATTCATGCTTCATACCTTTAAACTTCATTTCTTCAATTTTGAAATGGTGAGCCCATCACCGATTGGAATAAGCAGAGATTCCAATTGAGGATGATTGGCTACCGTTTCATTGAATGCCTTCATAAATGCAGTATAATGTTTAGGTTTAACATCCTGATCTGCGACACTGCCTTCCGCAAGTACGTTATCCATGACGATTAAAGCACCCGGTTCTGCCAGTTTAATACAATATTGCAGATAATTTTCATAATTGTCCTTGTCAGCATCTATAAAGAAAAAATCAAATTTCTTGTTATCATGAACGAGTTTTTCAAGGCTTAGCAGAGCTGCACCGGTCATATATGATACTTGATCGCCAAAGCCAGCTTTGGATAGATTGCCAAATGCTAACTTTGCGTACTCTTCCTTTAATTCAAGGGAGGTTAATGTTCCTTCGCTGCCGAATCCCCTGGCAAGGCAAATCCCGCTATAGCCTCCAAGAGCGCCTATTTCCAAAACATGTTTAGCTCCTGAAATGGATATCAGCATGGTAAGCAGTTTTCCAGATGAGGGAGATACTGATATGGACGGCATTCCGTTTTCCTGGATGGATGTAATGACTTCTTCCAAAAGGGCATCTGGGTTATAAAACACTGAATCGATATAGTTGTTAATTTGTTTCATTCATATCCATTCCTTTCTCATCATTATTGGAAGTTTCCTTCTTATCGGCTGTTTCATTTTCTTGTATTTCAAATAATTGAATGAATTCGTTGATTAACATATCAATGGCTTTTAATTCACCGACTAAAATTTGATTAATGGATTGAAATTCTGGTTTATCTAGCTGTTCCTTAATGGTTGAACGTTTAAGATTCATCATCTCTAAAAAAGCAATTGCCCTTCCGCGGCGAAACGTTTTTGGGCCACGATGGTGTGAACCATGGTCTTTTCCTTTGAAATGCTCACCATGATGTCCATCTTTTTTGAATTTTTCCTTTCTCATGTTAAAACCTCTTTCCTTGTATACGTTTGTATACAATTTTCACTTTAAGTTAAATGTATACGTAAGTATACAAAATGTCAAATGATAATCGGATAGAAAAATCAAAATTTAGAGAAGTAAAAAAGTACTTACATCAAAAGAATTTTTTTTGTTATAGTAACAAATAGACCGGTTGGTATGGAGGGGGTGTGCTACGGAAATGGATACAAAATCGTTGATAATCGAAAATGCAACGATTCTTTTTCAACAAAAAGGATATAAAGGTGTTGGACTAAGCGAAATCTTAAAAGTATGTAAAGTTACGAAAGGTTCGTTTTATCACCATTTTCCTAATGGAAAAGAGGAATTGTTAATTGCTTGCCTTCATTCTTTGAATGAAGTAATTACGATGGATATCGTGGATATTTTTAAACGATATCCCACAACGTCAGAAGCGACAAATTCGATGATTGATAAGCTAATCGTCAATTTAGAAAGTGGAGGGACGATTACGGGTTACACTTTTAGCAGCATGGTAAGCGAAATGGCCACATTAAGCGATCCTGTACGAACGGCTTGCGCCGAACTATATGCGAAAATTCAGGGGATTTATTTTAAAAAGCTAATAGAGGATGGATATTCAAAAGAGTTAGCTTCCAATATTGCATTGATGATGACGGCCTCCATCGAAGGGGCCATGATGCTTTGTTTAGCTGAAAAATCGGCAAAGCCGCTAAAAGTAATTTCGCAATTGTTACCCAATATATTGAAGGAGTTTTAACAAGTGGATAATAAGAATATTAAAACAGGACCGATAATGGCTGCTCTTTTGATAGCAGGCTTTGTCGGGCTATTTAGTGAGACAGCATTAAACATTGCCTTAGCTGAATTGAGCCACATTTTTGGCGTGGATGCGACGACAATACAGTGGCTTGCAACGGGCTACTTTTTAACGCTTGGTATTTTAGTGCCAGTAACAGGGATTTTAATGCAAAAATTCACGACACGCCAAATGTTCATGGCGTCTTTATTTTTTTCGATCATCGGAACGGTCATCGCTGCAGTAGCGCCGGTTTTTATCGTGTTATTGACGGCCCGTGTCATTCAGGCAGCTGGACTGGCGATCATTTTACCGTTGACGCAAAATGTCATTTTCACGATATTCCCACCGAATAAACGAGGCGGGGCAATGGGAGTGATGGGCTTAGTCATCTTGGCGGGTCCCGCATTCGGTCCTACATTAGCGGGGATGATTTTAGATACGTTATCATGGCCTTGGATATTCTGGTTTACGATTCCATTCTTGTTATTCTCGCTTATCTTTGGTTATCTCTATATTCCGAATGTCAATGAAACTCGACAAGTATCAATCGATATCTTGTCCGTTCTGTTATCGACGATTGGCTTTGGTGGAGTTGTATACGGTGTAAGTGTAGGCGGTGATCATGGTTGGACGGATATGACGGTAATTGGCACGATCATCGTTGGTTTGATCTCCCTCATTCTCTTTGCAATCCGTCAAACGAAGATGGAAAACCCAATGTTGAATTTAAAAGCATTCAAATACCCACTATTTGTACTGGGCCTTGCGATGAACATGATTACGTTCCTTAACATGTTATCGATGCTGGTTGTGTTACCAATGTTTATGCAGATGGCGTTATTGGTATCCGCGTTCGCTACTGGGCTGATCATGCTCCCAGGCAGTCTATTAAACTGTGTTTTTGCCCCAATAATCGGCAAGCTATTTGATAAATTTGGACCTCGTTCCGTGATTACACCAGGAACGATTCTAGTTGTCATTGGCTACGGGCTTTATGCAATGTATGGAACAGATACAGCACTATGGATCATGGTGGTTACCCATATCGTGATGATGCTTGGGATTGGCATGGTACTTGCTTCAGTACAAACGAATACATTGAATGCATTGCCAAAACAATTCTATCCGGATGGCATTGCGATTACGCAAACATCTCAACAAGTATCAGGGGCAATTGGGATAGCGGTCATGGTTTCGTTATTCTCCGGAAACCAAGATGGCTACTTGACTGATGTGGCAAATGATTTACCGGCAGCTGCTGCCTCAGGCTCGTCACTTGTATTTAAAATTAGTTTGATTTTCGCCATCCTGAATGTGGTGCTTTCAATATTCATGAAAAAACCGAAATAATATTTACAAATTCGATATTCAAAATAAAACAGATCACCATTCCAACTGGTGATCTGTTTTTATTTTGAACTTTACTAAATAGATCTAAAAGCTGATGTTTTTCGTCTCGTTCAAGTTGGCAAACTTTGATGCCTGATTTTATGTTCCCTGATGGCTACTAATAAATGTTGCAAAAAATTTAAAACTAATAGGAGATGTTTAGATGTATGAGTTATTTATTTTATCCATATTGATGTAAGGTAAGTCAAAAAAAACGAAAGGGCGTATCTGGAAAGCATCAGAAGTAATCGGAAATCCAAAAATATGCTTACTTCCATTCACTTATTTTTGGATTTTTTACATTCAAGTATATCCTGCCATACATGGCATTTTTAAATTGCCAATCATAACCATTCCTTTCCTCTTCAATGAGAAAGTAAATAAAATCCCTGAATTTCCTTCTTTATGTTTATCATCTTTCATTTCTCTCCATACTCTTAAAGGCGGCTCACCCTAAGATTAGGCTGTTTTCGCATACTTTGTTGCTATTTACTAAGTGGTGCGGTGTGGTTGATTCCCCTCCAGATGCTCGCTTTCCGCGGGGCGGGCGGTGAGCCCCCTGCCCCCCGCCCCCCTTTTATCGCTTGGTCTGATGACCTCTTTGCGCCTTCAGACTAAAACCATAAGTCCCGTATCATGCCCCTCATTGCCCATAATATCTTTAATATCCTCTTCTAAAGATAGCCTGTATTGAAAATTGATGACATGCGGTATTGTGCACAAATGTTTAAAGAGTATATTATTGTGCAGTAACTATGACAACATTCGGACTTAGAAACGCTACATTTTTAATAAGAAGTGAGATATCGTAGAAGCAGGGAGAGGGATTGAGAATGTTTTTAGACGAAAGAAGCGCCAATTTACTAAAACTATTACAGCATTCGCCCATTTCAAAAATGAAAGAACTTGAAGCCCAAACAGGCCTGACGAGAAGGCAAGTTCAATATGGTCTGAGCAAAGTGAATGACTGGCTCCAATTTCATGGATATCAACCGATTCAATACAATCGTGAATTGGGCTACTCCTTTTCTGAAACAATCAGGGATGAAGAATTGAATGTAAAACTGACAAAACGCAATTATATATTTTCAGAGACAGACAGGGAAAAAGTTTTTTACCTCATGATCCTGTTAAGCCAAGAAGAATTGTCCGTCTATCATTTCCAGACGATCACCGGGCTTTCACGAAATACGGTGTTGAAGGATTTAAAAAGGCTTAAAGAGAAAAACAGGGACATATCGCTCAAGATCCAGTATTCCAAACAAGATGGCTACGTGGTGATTGGGGAAAGCCGAGTAAAGAGATATATCATTGAACGTCTCGTGCATGATGTACTGAACAGTCCCAATAGTGAATTGATCATGGAGTGCATATGGGGAAATCATGAAAAGCAACTCAGCTCGATCCGGTTACAGCTTGAAAGGATCGAATGTAAATTAGGCATCACCTTTACGGATGAACGGCTTCATGAACTGAGCTATTTATTCCTATGTGCAGATCAGCTCATAGGAAAAGGGGAAGAGTTGCAGGCCGACCATAGCTGGGCTCCGTTTGTTGCGACGGAAGAATACAAAATGGTTGAGGAAATGACAAGAACGAATGCCTTTCAATCAGTATGGAGCGAAACGGAAAACTTATACGCAGCCTTACATTTACTGAGCATGAATCGAACGAAGGACATTTCCCCTCTTAAGGATGATGAAGTCATTCAACACCTTTTGCAGGAAATCGTGGAGGAGTTCGAGAGGCTGGCATTTGTTCACCTGAAAGACAAAGAACAGCTATGCCAACAATTATACGTTCATTTTAAACCGGCATATCATCGCCTGCGTTATGGTCTCCCACAAATGAACCCGATGACGGGAAGGGTGCAGAAGGTCTATCCTGAACTGCACCATTTGACAAAAAAGTCCCTATGGGTGTTGGAGAAAGAGATTGGCTGTCCAGTATCAGAAGAGGAAGTGGCATACTTCACGATCTATTTTGGCGGATGGCTGCGTAGGCAAGGGACCACATTGGATGATCGAAAACGGGCGATTGTCGTTTGCCCGAATGGCATAGGAATCAGCAATATCCTCATTTATACATTGAGGGAATTATTTCCTGATATTTTGTTCCTGGATGTTCTGTCAGTAAGGAATGCGGCGGAATACCCACTGTCGTACGATCTTGTTTTTTCAACGGTGCATATGAGAACAAAAGCGGCATTATTTGTTGTACCGCCTATTTTGGAAATGCAGGACAAACATACATTGCGACAGCAGGTCATGCAGGAATTGTATGGATATACCACGGAAAGTGTGGATATGGCAGCTTTATTAAAAATCATTTCCAAGTATGCAACCATCCATGAAAAGGATCAGCTTGAAAAGGCTTTGAAGTCGAATGTGTATACCCATACGTCAAAAATAACCCAATTTTCTTTAAAGGAGGCAGAGAAGCCTGTGTTAGAAGAACTGCTCAATATGCAAACGATTCAATTACAGCCGCATGTTTCCGATTGGAAAGAAGCCATTCAAGTCGCGGCCAAGCCTCTCGTGGATTTAGGAACCGTCGAGGAGCGATATGTGGATGCCATGATCGAGGCGATAGAAACGAATGGCCCATATGTAGTGATAACGCCTGGTGTGGCTATTCCCCATGCACGTCCGGAGCAGGGAGTCAGGTCTTTATCCATGAGTTTGTTGAAATTGGATGAAGCCGTGGACTTTGCGCTGGATAAACCGGTTCGCCTGATTATCATTTTGGCGGCCGTAGATAACGATTCACATCTGCGGGCATTGATCCAGCTCACTCAATTATTGAATGAACCAGCCAATATAGAAGAAATCTTACGCACTTCAGATAAAGCTGTCCTTATGGAGTACGTTCATAAATATTCGAAGGAGGAAGCGGAATGAAAATCATGGTAGTATGCGGGAACGGATTGGGAAGCAGCTTCATCATGGAGATGAATGTGAAGAAAGCATTGACGGAAATGGGGAAGACGGCCGAGGTGGATCATACGGATCTGGCATCCGCAAAAACGGTTCAGGCGGATATTTTCCTGGGAGCGGCGGATATTGTCGGTCAGCTGGATGATGGAACCCGGACGATCGTCACCTTGGAGAACATGATGAGCATCCCTGAAATCAAATCTAAATTGGAAATGCATGTAGGATAAAAAAAGGAGAGATAGATATGAAGAAAATCATGGTAGTATGCGGAAACGGATTGGGAAGCAGCTTCATCATGGAGATGAACGTGAAGAAAGCGTTGACGGAAATGGGGAAGACGGCCGAGGTGGATCATACGGATCTGACATCCGCAAAAACGGTTCAGGCGGATATTTTCCTGGGAGCGGCGGATATTGTCGGTCAGCTGGATGATGGAACCCGGACGATCATCACGCTGGAAAACATGATGAGCATTCCTGAAATCACATCGAAATTAGCTTCACATCTATAAGAAGAAAACATAAAGAAGAGGGGGAGAGGCAATGCTGGAACTTATCATGAATGACATCTTGGGTACACCTTCCATACTTGTGGGGCTGTTTGCCCTCATTGGACTGCTGTTACAGCGGAAATCCAGTGCGGATGTTGTATCTGGAACGCTAAAAACCGTCATGGGCTTCATTATCATTGGAGCGGGAGCGGCAGTGCTCATTGGCGCCCTTGATATATTCAGTAAAATGTTCGATCATGCATTCAATGTACAAGGCGTCATACCGAATAACGAAGCCATTGTCGCAGCCGCCCAAAGTGATTTTGGGACTTCGACTGCACTTATCATGGTTTTTGGTATGGTTGTCAATGTTTTGCTAGCTCGTTTCACGCCATTTAAATATATATTCTTAACGGGACACCATACCTTATTCATGGCTTGTTTACTTGCTGTCACCCTATCGGTCGGCGGGCTCAACGGATTTCCGCTTATCTTGGTCGGTTCCATTCTATTAGGAGTTTGCATGGTGTTGTTCCCAGCCCTCCTTCAGCCATACGTACGGAAGATTACCGGAAGCGACGATTTTGCCATCGGCCATTTCGGGACAATCGGATATTTTGTATCCGCGACTGTTGGAAAATGGTTTGGAAATAAGGAAAAAACGACAGAACAAATCAAGGTTCCTAAATCTTTAGGATTCCTGAGGGACACATCAGTCGCTGTATCGCTTACGATGACGATGTTCTTCGTGATCGTCGCATTGTTTGCCGGACAGAACTATATTGAAACGGAATTATCCGGCGGTTCGAACTTCATCGTATTCTCTTTCATCCAAGCGATAACATTTGCTGCAGGAGTCTACATCATCCTTGCAGGGGTTCGGATGTTAATTGCTGAAATCGTCCCTGCATTCAAAGGGATTGCCGATAAGGTGGCGCCGAATACAAAACCTGCATTGGATTGTCCTACCATCTTTCCATTCGCTCCAAATGCAGTGATCATTGGATTCCTATTCAGTTTCTTGGCTGGACTATTATCCATGTTCCTCCTACCGGTACTTGGATTGAAAGTAATCGTTCCAGGGCTTGTACCGCATTTCTTCACCGGAGCTGCAGCAGGTGTATTTGGAAATGCCACAGGAGGCAGACGCGGAGCGATGCTTGGATCTTTTGCCAACGGGCTCATCATTAGTTTCCTGCCGGCGATACTGCTGGTCTTCTTGGGGGATGTAGGGTTTGAAGGTACAACATTTGGTGATTCGGACTTCGGTGTGGTCGGTCTCTTCATCCTAAGCGTCATGAAACTTTTAGGATTATCCTAAACTGTTATACTGTTAAGGTAGATGTACAAAAATAAATGAATGAATGAAACCAACAGCCTAAGATCTTATAGATAGTGGGCTGTTGGCATTTTCATCATCATTCGGATTTTTGAGGTGATTTGCATGACCAATAAGGCAATTGTGCTCGATTTGGATGGCACGACATTGAACGAAAGAAATACTGTGAATGAGACGCTGGAACAATGCATAGGCGAACTGAGGGAAAGCGGTAAGCTGATTTTCATTGCAACAGGAAGAACGATGGAAGAAGTGAGGGACGTTTTGCCGTCAGGCATGGAAGCCGATGGAATGGTGACTGCCAATGGAATGTCCGTATTCATCGGAAAGAAACAGATTGTCGAACACGCCCTGTCGACGGAACTTGTGGAAGAATTGGTCGATAAAGCAGGAGCGGAAGAGATTTTTTACGAAGTTCATCCGAACGCTGGAACACGAATGGCATTACTTAAAGATAAAGACTATATGGTTAAACAAGGTTTGATGCCAAAGCCGGAGACAGTGGATGAAAATGAATGGCTATCAAGGCAGGATGCAGTGGAAGACAAAATAAGATGGTCAGAACAACTGGATATAAGCAGTGTAGCCAAAATCTACTTCTTCAGCAATGAAATGAATACGATTCGAAGATGGAAAGCGGAGTTGGAGAAAATCAAGCAGTACAATGCCTTTACCACAGCTTCCTCCACCCATCATAATGTAGAAGTGACCGTGGAAGGCATCACAAAAGCAACAGGCGTTCAACTGCTGCTGAAACATTTCAAGCTGGCACCGGAAAATATCCTGGCCGTAGGCGATGGTGAAAATGACCTCCCGCTATTTAAACTCGCCGGGCGTTGCGTGGCCATGAAAAATGCCACGGACCTGGTCAAAGAACAGGCCGATGAAGTGACGGAGTATTCATATCGAGAAGATGGACTGTATCGCTTTTTGAAGGGGAAGTTTAACTGATATAATCTGGAAGGCAAAGCGCGTCCTGGGGACCTCCCCAGGACGAGCTTTGTTGGATAATCGAAGGGGAATTTATCCATCAATACCTGCTGTCCAATTAATATCTACCTAATTTGAACAAAACGGTATAAGTTTGATCATTGTGTTCCCAAACTACGGACACAACTGTACCTTTTGATGGCTTAGGTGTCTAAGTAAAAATCATCTGAAAAAAGAGGCAGAAAAGTAATTGAGCCATCTTCCGCCCTTCCTTCTTCAAAACTATTGATTCTTGTATTGATTTTATCATTTTCTTTACCTACAATGGCTTTTACAGTTACCTTATCGTTATTTCTTTGTTTTAAATACCTTCCCACCCAGATGGTTCACTGGAATCTATATTCTTCGAATAAGTTACCTTCCACATTCTATTGGCTGAAGTTCCTGATATTACTATACTTGAGTCATACCAATAAAAGCAGATTCCAATGAGAGCTTACGGTATTATAACTTTTAAATATTTACTTCTAATCATAAAACCCACTTCATGTTATCCTCCAATATTGATCAATTAGTTGTAATTTATCTGCATTTTACCCTAAATGGAAAAAAGGTTTATTGTTCTTTTTTTCTGAAATCAGCTGGAACATGTTTTTGAGGGTATAAAATTTGATTTCCACTCCAGGCCCTCGGCGTTCTTGCGCCTGTGGGGTCTCCCTTGGATGCATTCTTCCCGCAGGAGTCTCGTACCTTCCGTTCCAATCAACTTTAGCTGGAACGGAACTATGATTTTAGGACAAGAATCTTAAATGGTTTTTGACTGTATTATGAAACCCTCAATGGATTGAAGAAATTTGTGACACTCCTGCCGAATAACTGGCTAGACGAGACCCCGCAGGCGCTTGCTTTGATGAGGCTTGGCAGACAGTCGGCGGAAAGGGAGCGGATTTCTGAAACTCCGAACGTTTCTTAATATTGCAGGCATTTCTACAGTCTGGAGCCCATCTTTATAGATGGATCTTCCTTCTATAGGAAGATAAGCTTTAAATTCTCCTATTTTTCGAAAAGTTCAACCAGACGCAATTCAAAACCCAAAACAGTACCATAACTGGAAGTAAAATTTTAAATATTATGATATATTAAAGGGAAATCATAATGTTTATATTGATATAGATCCGTTATTTTAGTTTCCTAGGATAACAATTTCTAGACATGGAAAGGATTAATGAAGCATGAAGAGAGTGACGACAGAAGATGTGGCAAAAATAGCGGGTGTTTCACAATCGACAGTATCCAGGGTTTTAAATGATTATCCCTATATTAAGAAAAATACGCGTGACAAGGTTCTTGCTGTAATTAATGAGCTGGGATTTACAAGGGATGAAATTGCCAGAAGCCTTGTTGAAAAAAGGACCAAATCAATAGGCTTAATATTAGGAAGCATTTCAAATCCATTCTTTGCCGAAACGGCGGAAGTCATCATAGAGAGGGCACAAGAATTAAAATATGATGTCATCGTCTACAACACGGGGCATAAAGATGAAAACTTGGAACAAGCCATTAATTTGCTGATTGGTAAAAGGGTAGAGGGAATCATCCTTACAAGCGTTAGTAAAAATTATACTGAAAAAATCAAGAAGTTACATGATAATGGATTTCCAGTATTATTATATAATAGTTTCCTCGATATCAAGGACGTTAACTTTATCGTAATGGATAATAATAAAGGTGCCAGGCTCGCTGTCCAGCATCTATTAAAGTTAGGACATAAAAAAATAGCGAAAATATCCGGCCCATCCAAATACTTGGCAACTTATGAGCGAACGGTAGGTTATAAAGAAGAGATGATGGAAAACGGATATGAAATTGATGAAGGCATGATTTTCAATAGTGAATTTTCCTATGACAAGATTTATTCATTTACAAAAAAATTGTTGAAAAAGAAGGACAGGCCGACAGCAATCCTGGCCGCATCCGATCAGATGGCTCTAGCAGTCTTAGATGCAGCTTCAAACCTGAATTTGAAAATTCCTGATGATTTATCCGTTGTTGGGTTTGATAATATAAGATTGTCCGCTAATGAATTTATAGGGTTGACCACAATATCTCAACAAATGGATCAAATGTCTTTAACAGCTTTGGAAAAATTAATTTATCTCATAGAAAATAAAGAAGCATCATCTTCATCGATACAAATTTTCCTTAAGCCTGAACTGATGGTCCGTAAAACAACAGGGCCAGCACCCATGCATGATTAAGGGTAAAGGCCGGTTTTGGATTGGGCCTCAAGTGTATTAACACTCCTTAAAAAGAAATCGGTCTTTTAAAAATTTTTAGGCTTAATATTAGTTTTACTATTTACAAAAGTCGGAAAGTTGTTTATATTTTAATTTGTAATCGCTATCAATCATTTTGCAACATTTTGAATACGTATTCAAAATGAAAATGCAAAATGCCTGCGTGTACAAAAATAGCCTCGATGAGGTGAAGATAGGTGATAGATTGGATATAAATCATTTATTTAATTTAAACGGTAAAGTGGCCATCATTACAGGCGCCAGTAAGGGAATAGGTAAAGACTTAGGCCTTTTACTTGCGCAGGCTGGGGCCAATATAGCGATAGTGGCCCGCAATAAAGAGCAACTCGAGGAAGCCGCACATGAAATTGGGCAAACCGGTGCAAATGTTTTACCCGTTTCATTTGACTTAACAAAGGTTGAAGAAACGGCGAAAGTAATGGAAGGGATATATAAACACTTCGGTAAAATTGATATTTTAATAAATAATGCAGGAATAAACGTGGCAAAGCCAGCTGAAGTGTTGACAGCGCAAGAGTGGGATACAGTTCTGGACATTAATTTAAAAAGTGTATTTTTTACGAGCCAAGCTGCAGGGAAGTATATGATCGACCAAAAAAAAGGCAAGATCATAAATATGTCTTCACAAATGGCATTCGTCGGTTATTATAAACGGGCTGCATACTCCTCCAGTAAAGGGGGAATTACACAGCTGACGAAAGCGCTTGCGATAGAATGGGCACCGCATCAAGTCAATGTCAATGCCATTGCCCCAACCTTCATTGAAACGCCGATGACCAAGCCGATGTTTGAAGATGAAGCGTTCAAAACTGAAGTATTGAGTAGAATTCCGCTTGGCAGACTTGCTAAAACTGAGGATTTATTTGGCGGCGTGGTCTATCTCGCATCAGATTGTTCAGATATGGTGACAGGTCAAACATTGGTGGTTGATGGCGGTTGGACCGTCTGGTGATTTTTTTGAATACGTATTCAAAAGAGGGTGAAGAATGTCTGCTGCTCAAGTCTTTACCCTCTAAATAGATGGGTCTTGAAAATTGAGAAATGAAAAAATTAACGAACTGGGAAGGGGAAATTAAAATGTCAGTACAAGAGCCTAAAGTGAAAAAAGCGGTAACGAATGAGGAAATGGAAAACAATTGGATCGTCCGTTTTGATCAAATGAAATCAAAAGGAATACCGTTAATGTTCATTGATAGTATCATTCCGGGCCATCAACGTATCAACTATACATTAATAGGGGATACAGCAAGTGAAAATGATAATTTCACACCTGAAATTACCGAGCCGCATGGTTTTCAAATTGGAATGGTGAAAGCCCAAAAAGGAAACGGTCCTGCTTACCATACGCATGATTACATTGAATCCTTCCTTCCTCTCTCAGGAAAATGGCGCTTTTACTGGGGAAAGGGTCCTGATGAAATTGATGGCGAAACGATCATCGACCAATGGGACTTAATTTCATTACCGCCAGGTTTATGGAGAGGTTTCGAAAACATCAGTGAAGAAGATGCTTGGATCTTTGCCGTTCTTGAACAACATCAAGTATTTGATGGTAAAGACCCTTACTGGTCGCCAAAAGTGATCAAGGATGCAGCTGAATATGGATTCTTTGCCAATGATTTAGGAAAAATGATTAAACCGGATAACTTTGAAGAACTTGAAAAGGAAATTGCCGATAAATTGAAAATGGGTGAAAAATAAGGATGGATAAAGTGCCGCTCATTTTGCTTCCGGGGACACTTTGTGATGAACGTCTCTGGGAAACGGTGAACCTAACAGATCTGGCTGATGTGAAAGTCTGTGATGTGTCGAAGGCTGATACTATAGAAGGAATGGCAAAAACGGTATTGGAGGAGGCGCCTGACAGGTTCGCCCTTGCAGGATTATCACTGGGTGGCATCATTTCTTTGGAAATCATGCATCTGGCACCTGAACGGGTCATGAAATTGGCATTGCTTGATACAAATCCAAATCCTCCAAGCCTGGAACAAATCGAAGGTTGGGAAAGGTTCATCGATCTGGCGAATAACGGTCAATTTCTGGATATTACAATCAATCACCTTCTGCCGGTGTTAATCCACCCTGACCGTAGAAATGATGAAGCATTAGTTTCAAAGATTATCGATATGGCTGAAAAAATCGGTATTGAGGGGTATATCAATCAGTTAAAAGCAGTAATAACGCGTTCGGATCAACGTCCCATTCTTCCTGCCATTGCCTGTCCGACCATGATTTTGGTAGGAAGGGATGACAGGGTATGTCCCCTGCACATGTCCGAGTTTTTAACGGAAAACATCCCGGCGGCGAGTCTTGAAATCATAAGCCATTCAGGCCATTTAAGCCCTTTGGAACAGCCTGAAAAAGTAAGCGCTGCCTTGAGGAAATGGTTGTCAGGTGATTGAAATGCCGGGAACTGGATGTGATTTTTACCGTATTGAACGAGTCTGTAGAAAGAGAGGGAGACGATGAGGAAAATTGCCATAAAGGAAAAAATCAAACGTGGGGAACAAGTTCTTGGTGTGTTTTTAGGGATAAATTCCCCGCCATTAGTCGAAATGCTCGGTTATGCTGGCTTTGATTTTATCGTAATCGATGACGAGCATGGTGCATTCAGTCCTTCAGAGCTTGAAAATATTATCCGTACGGCTGATTCAGTCGGGCTCATCCCGATTGTCCGGGTTTCATATGACCCTTCCAGTATTCAAAAGGCTTTAGATCGTGGAGCAAAAGGTGTACAAGTACCAATGGTCAATACAAAAGAAGAGGCACTTGAGGTAGTTAAGCGGGCTAAATTCCCTCCATATGGAAATAGAGGAGTATCGTATTCCACCAGACCGGCGCGTTACGGAAAAGATGGCGGAAAACCCTATTTAGATGAGAGTAATGAAAATGTTATGATAATTGTGCATATTGAAACGCAAGCTGCAGCAAACAATTTTGAAGACATTGCAAAAGTTCCTGGTATTGATTTGGCATTTATCGGTTCTACAGACCTCTCGGTGAACATGGGATACCAACTAGAAGGGGCAAGTCATCCTGAAGTGCAAAAGGTCATCGATGAACTGTTCATAAAAGGGAAAGAGCTCGATATGCCAATTGGGACCGTTGCCAGTAACAGTACTGCCGCTAATGCGGCTTTTGACAAAGGCGCCCAATATGTCGGGGTCATATTGAATAATGTGATTACGTCTGCGTTAAATGATGTTGTCTCTGCAAGCAAGGCCACTCAATCTGTTAAATGACTTTACAAGAAGTACAGCATTTCAACGAAACTATTTAAACGAAAAGGATGGTTATAATGGCAGACAAAAAGACAGGTTCAGTGCAAGTAGCTCCAAAAGAAGAAAAAACAACAATGAATGCAAGCCAACCGGTCAAGAAAACACCTAACTTCATCTTCTATGCGGATGCTGAAGACGTTAATATGCTCGATACAAAAGATGATTATGATTACATTAATATAGAAGAAACGAATCAAAAGAAACAGAGAATGAACGGCTTTGACCCGGAATACAACAACATCGTTGATTATATTGTGAAAATCACACGGCAAATCTGGAAAGAGAAAGACATCGGACTTATTTACGATACGTATAGCACAAGCATATCCGTTCATAAAGGGTTGATCAATAGTCATGGGGTTAACGAAGTCATATCAGGTACGCTGCAAACATTGCATGCTTTTCCGGATCGGAAAGGGCTGGGATGGAGTGTAATCTGGTCAGGGGATGATGAAGCAGGATTTTTCACTTCACATCGAGGGCGTTCGGTTGCAACGAACCTTGGAGATAGTTTATACGGTCCTGCCACCGGAAAGAAAGTGATGTTCAGAACTAGTGCTGATTGTATGATTTTAAATAATAAGATTTACGAAGAATGGCTTGTGATGGATACATATCATCTTGTCCTCCAACTTGGGTTAGATCCGGTCGAGTTTGCTAAAAAAATGGCTAAAAGTACGCAGAAGCTTGCTCCCGCTATACAGTTTGGATTTAAAGAGACAGCAGAAACGGGACTTCCTCCAAAACTATTCACCCCATCTTCTGATGAGTTCGAGATAGGGGAGTTCATGCAGCTTGTATTCAATCGAATTTGGGCACGGCGCTCATTTAATTTTGTTCGGGAATTTTATGAGGAAAATGCGGTCGTTCATTATGTCTGCAACAAGGATGTAATCGGGGTAAGTGAAATTCAAGGAATGTTCATGAGCCTGTTTGCCTCCGTACCGAATGGGAAAGTGATCCTTGAAAGAGTAACGTGTAATAGACGCGGTTCTGACCGTGATTGGGATGTAGCAGTACGCTGGAGAATACAAGGCGTGCACGAAGGAACAGGATACTTCGGGGCCCCAAGCGGAAAGGCCATTGATATTGCTGGAATCAGTCACTATAAAATCCGTAATGAAAAAATTTCGGAGGAATGGTTATTGTTTGATGGGATGGAAGTGTTGCGTCAGATCTATTTGCCTGATGAAAACGAATCACAACAAGATGGTGACTCCGCAATGGATGATGGGAATTTTACCGGCGTATCATGATTGGCTAGTTGACGGCTGTGCTGCAGCCGTCCCTTCACTAAAAACGATTAGGGGGAAATTAGGATGGAATATATGAAAAAAGCGGCCGTATTTGAACAGACCTCTTCACATGAAGTAGAACAAACGGTGAAGACCATTATTGAAAATGTAAAAGCAGGCGGGGATGATGCCGTACGGGAATATGAAAGAAAATTCGGGGATTCCGATCGTCCGGTCCGGGTTAGTGAAGAAGAGATCGAGCGTTGTATAAGGACTCTTCCTGATGAGGTAAAAGTGCTGATTGATCGGGTCGTGGAAAGAGTATCCGATTTTGCTAAAGAACAGTTGAGCTGCCTAACTCCATTCGAAAAGGATTTTGGCGAAGGTATTAAGATGGGTCATAGAATCGTACCAATCGAAAAGGTGGGGGCTTATGTTCCAGGAGGACGATTCCCGTTATTATCATCAGGACCCATGGTCGTCGCCCCAGCAAAGGTAGCGGGAGCAAAAAGAATCGTTGCAGCAAGCCCGGCCAATTATGAAGGCGGCATCCATCCGGCCGTTTTATATGGCTTGATCCGTTCCGGTGCTACAGACATTTTTGCAATTGGCGGGGCGCAGGCGATTGCCGCGATGGCATATGGAACAGAATCCATCCCAGAAGTGGACATCATCGCTGGACCAGGAAATCGGTTTGTAGCGGAAGCAAAACGTCAAGTGTTCGGTAAAGTGGGCATAGACCTTATTGCCGGACCAAGTGAAGTGATGGTTTTTGCTGATGATTCCGCATCGCCTACGAAAATAGCGGCCGACTTACTGGCCCAGGCTGAACACGATCCGTATGCACGGGCCATTCTTGTCACAACGTCCCGAACGGTTGCCGAAGAAACTCAAAAAGCAATCGAAGGCTTTTTGAAAACCTTCTCACCATCTTCACCTGCACACGAATCGTGGGAAAAAAGAGGGGAAATCATCCTTGCAGATTCATTACAAGAAGGACTGGATATCTGCAATGATTATGCCATTGAACATTTACATTTGCATATCAAAAATAGCCGAGAATTGATGGGTAAACTAAATAATTATGGATCATTGTTCCTTGATGAAGGCAGTTCAGTCGTCTTCTCTGACAAAGTCTCTGGAACCAACCATACATTGCCGACCCAAAAGGCAGCAAGATATACGGGAGGACTTTGGGCAGGAAGTTATGTGAAAGTCATGACACATCAGGAAATCACAGGTCAGGGCATTCAATTCCTGGCATCCCATGCGGAAGATCAATCCGAAATCGAAGGCTTGGAAGGACATAAATTATCGGCAACGGTCAGGATGACATGAGTGCGCTCTAAATGATAGGAATTGCTGAAAACGCATTCAATTAAGGACATGCTTCTGGTGCAGCCGCTAGGAAGAAACGGATAATCCCATCCTGCCTGAAATTAGTGTCAGGTGGATGGGGCTATATCTGCAGATTAGATTTTAGCCCTGGAAAATATACGAGAATATGTGTAAACACATTAATAGCATCACCTTTCTGTCCTATAGACACGAAAGGGAGGGGAATGAAAGGGTGGAATATATGAACAAAACTAATAAATTTAATAATCGAAAAGAAACCATCTTATTCTTTATCATTAGCTTGTTGTTCTTTGTCACCATTACGGCATTTGATCCATTTATCTCCTCTTATGCTAAAGATCTGGGGTTCGATTCAGTTATTATAGGCAGTATAATCGGAATTTCAGGAATTGTGGCCTTATTGACACGACTTCCGATAGGCGTATTTTCGGATATGCTTCATAAACGAAGATTGTTTATCCAAATGGGGTTGCTGGTAACCATCGTAATGTGGACGCTTGCCTTTTTCATACCAAATGCCACAACATTGTACCTTGGGAAAATTTCGGACGGTTTAACTGGTTCCACCTGGGTTATTTACAATGTTATGTTCGCCTCGTATTTTGGTGTGAAGGAAGCTGTAAAAGCCGTAGCGATACTGGGTGTTGCATCGCCGGTAGGCTCCATACTAGGGACAACCATCGGTGCAGTAGTGGCCAATACTTATGGTTATCGCTATAGTTTTTTAGTGGCGGTGGCCGCCGCCATCATTGCGCTGGTTTTAACATTTTTCACAAAAGACCTAAGTATTAAAGGGGTAAAAGTAAAATACGATAAGAAAATACTTGTCGAGCAAATCACGGATAAAAAAATCTGGGTCATTTCCGTTTTGGCAACGGTTGCTTTGATGGTCACCATTGGAACAAGGGATACGTTCACACCTTTAGTTGCAACCGACCTTGGAGCCAATCCACTATTGATTGGAATGCTGGCAAACACTCACCTCATCATATATGGTTTAGCCGCAGGATTATGTGGAGCCCTTTTTTATAAAAAAATCGGTTTAATGAATACGGCGATTTTGGGAGCGGTATTACAAGGGGTCATAATCATATTGATTCCTTATGCGGGAAATTTAACGATGCTTTTTCTACTACAGGCATTTCAAGGTTTCGGTTACGGGTTAATCTTTACGGTCGTCACTTCCTGGGCTGTTGAAAATATACCAGAGATTAAACAATCTACGAGAATGGGCTTGTTCCAAAGTTTATATTCTGCTGGAATGTTTCTGGGCCCCGTCCTAATTGGCATCTTGATTGAAGTGTTTTCAAGATCCACAGGTTACCTGATCATGGGGGCATTATCAATTGCTTCTACGATTCTTATTAAAACCTCCATAAAACACTCAAAAAAAGAAGCTTCTAATGAAGGATATCCTCTTGAAGAGATGCTGTTGGAAAGAAAATGATCTTTTAAAAGGCAAGGGTAAAAGAGCAGACCTTAACGGGTTTGCTCTTTTTTTGTGCTAAGCCTTGCCGTACATCATGTAATCAATAAAATCCATGTAGGTTGTCTTAATGGCGTTTATGATTTTTATTCACAAAATTTTATTAATATTGACGGTATCAATCTATGACTTTATCATAACTACAGGATAATGATAATCATTTTCAATTATGAATGTATTCATTAGATAAGAAATTAAATGAATATAGATGAAGGAAGGGTGCAAAAAATGAGAGAATCTAGAAAAGCAAGAACATTTGGGGGAGGAGCATTCATCCTGTTATTTACGATCATGATGATGTTATCAGGATGTAATAATTCTCAAAAAACAACAAAAGCAGAGAAGACATCTGCCGAAACAAGTAATCAAGAAATAAGGACGATTAAGCATGAAATGGGAGAAACGGAAATTAAAAATACTCCTAAAAAAATAGTTGCGCTTGAGTTATCATTCGTTGATTCTTTAAATGCTCTAGACATAAAACCTATCGGGATTTCAGATGACAACAAAAAAGATATGATTACAAAACTCGTTGGTCAAGAAATAGATTATACTTCTGTAGGAACGCGTGAACAGCCTAATTTAGAGGTGATCAGTTCATTACAACCGGATTTAATCATTGCAGATGCTGAGCGGCATAAAGCGATTTATAAGGATTTACAGCAGATTGCTCCTACTGTTGTCTTAAAAAGTCGAGAATCTACCTATCAAGAAAATCTGGATTCTTTTAAAACGATTGCAAAGGCAGTAAATCTGGAAGAGGCTGCAGAAAAAAGATTAAGTGAACATGAAAAAACGATTAAGGAACTTAAATCGAAACTTACTGTTGATTCAAATATAACGGTTTTACCTGCAGTTGTAAGAGATACTTCATTCCAAGCTCATACTTCTTCTTCTTATGATGGGGAATTGCTTGAGCGCATGGGATTGAAAAATGCCATTCAGCAGGAACTGCCACATGCCGAGATGAATTTGGAGCAGCTTGTCGAGATTGATCCGGATGTGCTGCTTTTAGCGAACAATGAGGGTAAGTTACTTACTGATGAGTGGAAAGACAATCCTCTTTGGAAAAACTTGAAGGCTGTAAAAAATGGACAAGTGTATAGTGTTGATCGAGATTTATGGACGAGATACCGTGGTGTCGTATCCGCAGAGGCCATTGCTAAAGACACTTTAAACATGCTGGGTGAAGAATAGAAGAAAAAAGCGAAGTAAGAGATCTAATTCTTACTTCGCTTTCCATTAGGTTTAAATTTAGTTAGGAAGTGTGTTGTAGAGTCAATGGAAACTGTAGTTAGAAATAAAATGAAAGTGTATTGTACCGCTATAGCTGGAATCGTTCTGTTAATTGTAGGAATCATGACGAGTATTTCTGTGGGAGCTGCCGATATAGATGCATCAATGGTTTTGAAGTCCTTTTTTGAGGTTGACTCGTCCAAGGAACAGTCTATTATAAGGACCCTCCGATTGCCTCGGGCTTTAGTTGGAGCATTGGTCGGTGCTAATTTAGCGGTGGCGGGTGCCCTGATGCAGGCTATTACCCGGAATTCATTAGCTTCTCCACAAGTGTTTGGTGTTAATGCAGGTGCCTCATTTTTTATTGTGTCAGCTTTTGTTTTCTTTCCTAACCTTTCTTCCATTTCTCTAGTTTGCGTTGCATTCATTGGTGCAGCAGTGGGAGGGATGGCAGTCTATTCTTTTGCTTCGGGAGGGGGAATGACCCAAGTAAAGCTGGCATTGGCTGGAATGGCTGTTCACTTTTTTTTATCTTCTTTAACGCAAGGCATGATCATCTTTAATGAACAAGCGAAAGATGTGCTCTATTGGTTAGTCGGATCTATTAATGGGAAAACATGGGCGCACGTTAACATGATTCTTCCTTGGTCTCTTTTTGGGCTATTTGCCGCTGTCTTGTTCTCTCGATCTGTTTCTATCCTTGTCTTAGGAGAAAATATGGCGCAAGGACTTGGCCAACGGGTGTACCGAATCCGTATTTTAGCAGGAATATTGGTGATCATTTTGGCAGGGTCTTCGGTTGCCGTCGCAGGCCCAGTGGGCTTTGTAGGATTGATCATTCCTCATATCGTCAGGAGACTGGTGGGCGGGGATTATCGAAGAATCATCCCTTTTTCTGCATTATTCGGCGCTTTACTTTTAGTTTACGCAGATATTCTCGCCCGGTTTATCGCTTATCCTTTTGAGTCGCCGGTAGGCATTGTAACAGCTATAATCGGTGCGCCATTCTTCCTTTATTTAGCGAAGAGAGGGAGGAATATTAAGCAATGAAACTAAAACGGACATTTGGGTTGAAATCAACTTTTCCCCCTTCTTCTATTCTTCTATTACTGACGGTTACCATGCTGATTTTATCAATGGTTAGCCTGGGATTAGGGGCCATTTATATCTCACCTTTAGAAATCATCCAAAATTTCCTTGGAAATGGCATGCAAAGTCAGGCATTCATTCTGCACAACTACCGCATACCGCGTATTTTAATTGCCGTGATAGTGGGGGCAGGATTGGCAACGGCTGGAGCCATTCTGCAAGGAGTCCTTCGAAATCCATTGGCTTCTCCTGATGTGATTGGGGTAACAAAAGGTGCAGGTTTGGCAGCTGTTATCGTCATTGTTTTATTTCCGCAATCGCCCATTATCATGCTGCCCCTTTCAGCTTTTATCGGAGCGGCGGTCATGGCGGCAATTTTGATGATATTTGTTTATAAAAAAGGAGCTCAACCAAATACAATAGCTTTGGTGGGAATTGCTTTAGGGGCAATATGTCAAGCGGGGATAGAGTATTTCATGGTCAAGTACCCGGATGATGTAAATACGACACTGCTGTGGTTGACTGGCAGTCTATGGGGAAGAGGCTGGGATCAAGTATTCATGTTGCTTCCATGTCTTGTTCTTGTCCCGGTATTGATTGCATTAACGTCTAAAATGGATGTACTGAGCCTAGGAGATGAAATAGCTACAGGTCTCGGTGAAAGATCCAAATTACTGCGTTATATATTGTTAAGTGTTTCTGTCATTTTAATCGGAGTCTGTGTAGCTGCGGTTGGTTCTATCGGGTTTATTGGTTTAATTGCCCCCCATATTGCCCGGAGAGTGGTAGGGTCGAAATTCAAGGTTTTACTTCCTGCTTCAGCTCTTTTTGGTTCTATCTTTCTACTTGTTGCCGATAGTCTGGGAAGAGGATTATTCTCTCCAATGGAAATACCCGCCGGAATTATCACTGCGGTGATTGGAGTACCATATTTTTTATATCTATTACGCCGTGAGCGAAAAATAACATAAGGAAGGCTGGCGATCATGACAACATTATCAGCAGAGCATCTTTCTCTCTCTTATGGATCAACTCAAATCATTGATAATATCGATTTAGAAATTCCTGAAGGCAAGATCAGTATAATCATAGGCTCCAATGGTTGTGGAAAATCTACCATTCTACGGTCTCTAGCTAGATTATTAACACCACAGCAAGGCACGATCTATTTAGACGGAAAAGCTATTCATCATCAATCTTCCAAGGAAGTGGCAAAGAAATTGGCTATCTTACCCCAAGCTCCGGAAGCTCCTGAAGATATAACCGTTAAAGAACTATGCTATTATGGCAGGCATCCGCATAAAGGCTTGTTTTCCAGACAAACCCCAGAAGATCATGCCATTGTCGACCGTGCCTTATCAGCAACAAAAATGACGGAATTTGCTGATCGCACATTGGATGCATTATCTGGGGGACAAAGGCAAAGGGCATGGATTTCGATGGCTTTGGTACAAGAAACAGATCTTTTACTGTTAGATGAGCCGACCACCTATCTAGACTTAGCACACCAAATTGAAATATTGGAATTACTGCGCGATTTAAACGTTACTTATGGGCGCACGATTGTCATGGTTCTGCATGATTTGAATCAAGCGGCACAGTATGCCGATCGCCTGATTAGCATTGTTAAGGGAAAGATTTATAAAGAGGGAACGCCTGAAACGGTCTTTACAAAAGAGATGATCAAGGACGTCTTCAGGCTGGAGTGCTGTATTATTGAAAATCCTGTTGATAAAACGCCTCTATGCATTCCAATTGGTTTATCTCAAGACCATTAAAAGTAGCGTCTTCCCAATTAATATAGATCAAGACGTTAGCGGTAGATTTTATATTAATCCAACCAACATTAAAGGGGGCATTCCTTCATAAGGGGATGCCTTTTGTTTTTTCTCAATAAGCACAGTGACATACATTCGAAGCCCAAATCATAAGACTACTATAAAGGCTAATCCCTTTATAATGCCAAAAAGAGGTGCTTTGATGGAAAAACGAACCATTAATCAAATGGACGGGCATGTGCCACAGCCTATCCGAAGGGATGGAGCTGGAGCGATTGACTCTGGCCCGCGAAATATTATGCGGGACCTTCAAAATCCAAGTATGCTCGTCCCGCCTATCACAGATGCAGGCTTGCTTCCTAACCTGAAATTCTCATTCTCAGACACTTCCATGAAATTAAATCACGGGGGATGGTCACGGGAGATCACCGCAAGGGAACTTCCGATTGCGACCACACTTGCGGGAGTGAATATGAGCTTAACGGCAGGAGGAGTACGTGAACTCCATTGGCATCAAGAAGCAGAGTGGTCTTATATGCTGTTAGGACGGGCACGCATAACCTCGGTTGATCAAGAAGGACGAAATTTCATTGCCGACGTCGGTCCGGGCGATCTTTGGTACTTCCCCCCAGGCATCCCACATTCGATTCAAGGGTTGGAACATTGCGAATTCTTGCTCGTCTTCGATGACGGAAACTTTTCCGATCTTAACACCTTATCCATCTCGGATTGGTTTGCACACACTCCAAAAGAAGTTCTTTCGGCCAATTTCGGCGTTCCAGAGAATGCCTTTAACTCCATTCCCCCAGATCAGGTCTATATCTATCAGGGAAAGGTACCCGGTTCATTGGAAAGTCAGGAAGTCCAGTCACCTTACGGAGAAGTTCCTTTAACCTTTAAGCACGAGCTTTTGAAACAAACACCAATCAAAACCCCTGGTGGAAGCGTCCGAATTGTGGACTCTTCTAACTTCCCTATTTCAAAAACAATCGCAGCAGCACTCGTTGAGATTGAGCCGGGTGGAATGAGGGAACTTCATTGGCATCCCAATAACGACGAGTGGCAGTATTACCTTACTGGACAAGGGCGCATGACAGTATTTACTGGAAACGGTACAGCCCGTACATTTGATTATCGAGCAGGTGATGTCGGATATGTACCTTTTGCTACCGGGCATTATATTCAGAATACCGGTACCGAAACGTTATGGTTTTTAGAAATGTTCAAAAGCAATCGCTTTGTAGACGTATCTCTAAACCAGTGGATGGCACTGACTCCTAAAGAGCTAGTTCAAAGCAACTTGAATGTTGGATCGGAATTGCTCGATTCACTACGCAAGGAGAAGTGGCCTGTTGTGAAATATCCAGGGTTTCCTACTAAAATGCCGGATTAAACTGATAGGGTAAAAGTTATGATTAGGTTTTCATTTTACAAAAGGATATTTTATTCAAAACATGGGTTGCTGCGGCAACTTTTTTCATGGAACGAAAGGGGCAAGTCATTTGAAGGTGAAAAGGGATTATAATAATAAAACGGAATGCTTAAATGAGAAGCGGTTGCAACGTGGAAAAACCACAATACATAAAATCCAGAGTTAACGGCTCTTTAAGTTCCAGTTTAAATGATAAAATAGATAGACTTATACATTAAAGGAGACTTATTATCTTGGAAGCCAAATGTGTTAAATTCTATGAGTTTGGGAATCCGCAAAAGGTTTTAAAAGTTGAAAATAAATTAATTCAAAAACCTTTCGAGGGGGAAGTCCTTGTTCGGATGACCGAACGTCCCATTAATCCATCTGACCTGCTGCCCATTCGCGGTGCATATTCCCATCGAATCCCCTTGCCTTCGATACCTGGCTATGAAGGGGTCGGCATTGTAGAGGAAGTGGGGCCATCGGTTTCCAAAGAGCTGATAGGCAAGCGTGTTTTGCCTTTGCGGGGTGAAGGGACCTGGCAGGAATATGTTAAAACATCTGCGGAATTGTCCATTGTCATTCCGGATTCGATCGAGGATCATATAGCAGCGCAATTATATATAAATCCGGTAACCGCATGGCTAATCTGTACAGAAGTATTAGCATTGGGACCGGATGATGTATTACTCGTAAATGCTTGCGGATCTTCCATTGGCCGAATCTTTACCCAGTTATCCGAGATTCTTGGATTTAAGCTGATTGCTGTAACGAGAAACAATAAGTATACGGAAGAACTGCTTAAACTTGGTGCATCACATGTGATCGATACGTCCCGATCATCCTTGCATGAAACAGTGATGGAATGGACGAATGGGCGCGGGGCGAAGGCGGCCATCGATTCAGTGGGCGGCATCGATGGTTCAGAGCTTGCTTTTTGTGTTCTGCCTAATGGCACCTTATTAACGATTGGCCTTTTATCAGGGCAGTCTGTAAATTGGGCGAAAATTTCCCAAAGTACAAAAGTGAATGTTGAAATGTTTCATCTACGGCGTTGGAATCAGCAGGCTTCCGTTCAAACTTGGCATGAAACGTTTAACCTGTTGATGGGGTTCATTAATGATAAAAGGTTGAAGTTCATGATGCCGGATTCCTACTACAGCCTTCAAGATGTCCAAGAGGCCATTATTGTCACGAGCAATAGAGGGAAGCTTTTTTTAAGCTGATTTTGCATAGGGTTCATCCATGTGGTTTGCTAATTGAACGGATATATTAAAGGAAGCATTCACTTTGGAGCTCTTCCAATAGGTTCCTAAGGTAAATGGAAATGGCCCCTGATAATATGGAATTACTTGATTACCTGTAAGGTGCTGGTTTAGAATGCGGAATAGAACATAATTGATACATGATACGACTTTGGAGGAAATACTTATGAAAACAATATATGTGAATGCTACCTTTTTTACGATGGACAAGGAAAATCAAATCTTTGAAAACGGCATGATGATTATACAAGACCATACCATATCCTACATTGGCGAGCATGTTGAAGAACAATTGGCAGATGCTGATCAAGTGGTCAACCTTGGCGGGAAATGGATTATGCCTGGCCTTGTGAATGCCCATTCGCATATTGTCATGACCCTTTTACGCGGTATCGGGGACGATATGCTGCTGAAGCCATGGCTTGAAACGAAAATATGGCCGATTGAAAGCCAGTTTACAACGGAAATCGCCTCTGTAAGCTCTCAGCTTGGCATTATGGAAATGATGAAATCAGGAACCACGACATTTTCGGATATGTTTAATCCTAATGGAATAGATGCGGGTGCTGTCATGGAGACGATAGGCGAAACAGGAATGCGCGGTGCCTTTTCCTACACGATTTTCAGCTTGGGTACGGAGAAAGACCAAAAAGCGAATCTCATGGGGGCTGAGCAGTTTTCAAAAAACTATAAAGTGTTTGCCGATGGCCGCCTGACAACCATGGTCGCACCACATAGCCCATATGCCTGCACCCCTGAAGCGATTATGGAAAGTGCACGGATTGCAAGAGAGAATGATTTGATGGTGCACATTCACGTATCGGAAACGGACTTTGAAATCCTCGACATCGAAAAACGTTACGGATCCCGTCCTGTCGAGCACCTTCGCCGTCTAGGGCTGTTCGATCAGCCCACCGTGATGGCACATGGTGTCGTCCTCAATGATGAAGAACGGGCGATACTAAAACAGCATGATGTTCGGGTTGCCCATAATCCAATCAGCAACCTGAAGCTCGGATCGGGAATAGCCGATGTCGTCAGCCTTCTTGATGCAGGCATTAAAGTGGGGGTAGCAACAGATGGCGTCGCCTCCAATAACAACTTCGATATGTTCGAAGAAATGAGGACAGCTGCATTACTGCAAAAAGGAATCTATAAGGATGCCACTAAATTCCCTGCCCAAACAGCACTCGCCATGGCCACAAGAATGGGGGCCGAAGCGATTGGCATGGCCCATACAGGTTCACTGGAAGTTGGTAAAAAAGCAGATTTCATCACCATTTACCCATATAATAAGGAACATCTGCAGCCATTGAGTGAAGCCTATTCGCACCTGCTTTATGCTGCACGCGGAAATGATGTATGTGATGTATGCATTGATGGCAAAATGGTCGTGAAAGATGGCCGCTGCTTAACGATCGATGAAGAAAAAGTAATCGCTGAAACGAATCGTCTGCAAGGTACCCTATCGCGCTAACCATGATGGGAAAACAAACGGATGCACAGAAGAAGGAGCTGCCCCATTTGCAGCTCCTTTTTTTATGGATTCAATGAAGGGGTGGAGGAAGAAGTAATCGATTTTGAGGACCATATTATTCTGTTTAAGCAAGGAATAAATCATATCGAATGGCAGTCAAAATGGAATTCCCGCTAGTATTGTGGAATAAATGGTTCTTAACACTTAAAAATCCTTCATGGGTTTAGTTTCTTGGAAATATGGAACAAACTAAGCCGGTTAAAAACGAAAAAATGCTGCTGACCGCAACTATTAACCAACGGGTAATCAGCAACAGCTGGAAAAAAATCTTGGACAGCATGGATCATGAATTTCACCACCATATGAAAATCCATGGATAAAATGATACACTATTTTTCAATTGCGTTGCTTCGAGGGAAGCAGTTGAAAAAGGAGGACAAGATGAATGGAAAATGAATCTTCAGTGTTAAAGGAGCATTTGCTTCAGCTGGAGGAGAAATTGTTGAAATCTGAAGTTCGTACATCTCCTAAAGAGCTTTCATTATTATTGAAAGATGATTTCTTTGAGTTCGGCAGTTCGGGTAACATATGGTCTAAAAACGATTTTTTGGGGCAAGAGGGAGCAGGAACGGTAAAGATGACACTAAGTCAATTTGATATGCATCTATTGTCTGAGGATACCGTGTTAACCACGTACCGGATTTTTGATGAAGATAAAGTGGAACATACCCTTAGGAGTTCCATCTGGAAATATACGAATGGAAGATGGCGAATGTTTTTCATCAAGGCACAAAAACGAAAGGTCCTCTTTAAGGCTATTTTTTATGAAAAAGAAAATAGTAAATATCATAAAAGAGCGTAAGTATAATGAGATTTTTTTGCTTGAAAACTATTTCGCAAAAATGATAGGGGCGGCTGAAGGTGATTTTTCGTACCATTGATACGGACAAAGGTAAAGATATTATCGTTAAATTCAGGAAAGGTTCCTATGTTGTAAGTTTTGGAGATGAGAATATATATCTGCAACGAATGAGAGAAAGGGTCCGCAAATTTCCGGATGCACAAGTGATCATTGAAAAGGTCCGAGAACCGATTGGACAAAAGGAACTTCAAATTCGGGAATATGAAGGAATCGAGATTGGCTATGTGAATCTTTTTTATCTTATGCCCGATTACCGCAGCAAAGGCCTTGGCAAGGAATTGGTTCGCTTCGCAGAAAACTTTTTCAGGCAATTTAATGTATCCGAATATCAATTAAGGGTTTCCTGATAATCAATGGGCGATTCGTTTATATATGAGTTCAGGCATGATGAAGATAAGCGAGGAAAATGAAAAATACCCTGTATGGAAAATGAGTAAATCATAATAAAATTATATTAATATAATTAAAAACCAACAATTCACTATATTATAAAAATATTTGGAGCGATGAAAAATAGGGTTGACTTTAGATGTAATTGAATATATAGTGAAGGACATAATTAAATATAACGTTAATTCTTATCAAGAGATGTGGAGGGACTTGGCCCTATGATACCTCGGCAGCGGGTTTTTACTTTTGTAAAAATACTGTGCTAATTCCAACGGACGAAAGTTTGAAAGATAAGAAGGAGCTTTTCTTAGATAATTAATTTAAGAGTTTACTCTTTTTTATGTCTAAAAGAGGCCTCTTCTGTCTGATGACGGAAGAGGCCTCTTTTGTTTATTCAAAATGTATATGGTTATTTGGAAATGGGTGCAGTCACTCATGAGTTTCGAGCACTTACTCGTAAGTTTCGAGAATAATTTAACCCTATCATTATGAGACTTTGCAAAGCTCTTCTCTCTGGATAATGAATTCGTACAACTAAACAGCATGGGGGGAGATTGGATGATTGAGTTTCAAAATGTTAAAAAGGTTTATCAAACAAAGAAACAGACTGTTGAGGCTTTGAAGGGCATTAATTTGACAGTGGAAAAGGGGGATATATTCGGTGTAGTCGGTTATAGCGGGGCTGGGAAGAGCACCTTGATCAGGTTGGTCAATTTGCTTGAACATCCTTCAGATGGTTCGGTGATTGTTGGGGGCAAGGATTTAACCAAATTGAACCCGAAGGAATTACGGGCAGAAAAGAAAAAAATCGGGATGATCTTTCAGCATTTCAATTTACTGAATTCAAAAACCGTTTTTGATAATATAGCCATGCCGCTTGTTTTATCGGGGACTCCTAGCATTGAAATAAAAAAGCGGGTAGGCGAGCTGTTGGAATTCGTTGGCTTATCGAGCAAGGCAAAGAGTTATCCGGATCAATTATCCGGAGGTCAAAAGCAGCGGATCGGCATTGCGAGAGCATTGGCTACCAATCCATCGATCTTATTGTGTGATGAAGCTACATCGGCATTGGATCCACAAACAACGAGTGCAGTTCTGCAGCTCTTAAAGAAAATTAATCAAGAATACAATATCACCATCCTGCTAATCACACATGAGATGTCTGTAATTAGGGAAATTTGCAATAAGGTAGCGGTCATGGAGGGCGGATGCGTCGTTGAACAAGGTTCGGTTTTCGATGTTTTTGCGAAGCCGCAAACGGATATTGCAAAAAACTTCGTGAGAACGGTCATACATGACGAGATTCCACAAAGTTTCCTAAAAAGCATAGGGTCCCATATACCGATTATTTGGAAAATTAATTTTATTGGGACTACTTCCGGTACTCCTTTACTTTCAACCATCTCGAAGAAATATGATGTTCATTTAAGTGTCTTATCAGCCAATATTTCTGAAATTCAGGAAACGCCTTTTGGGAATTTGATCATTGAAGTGACAGGGAACAAAAATGAGGTGGACAAGGCTTATCAATATATTAAAGATGAAGGGATTCTCGTCCAGGAGGTGCAAGTATAAATGGGTAATACGCTTTGGGGAATGGAAATAACGGCAGAACAGCTGTTTACAGCTTTCGGTGACACACTTTATATGGTAGCCATCTCATTGGTATTTTCCGGATTGATTGGGCTTCCGCTCGGTATCCTGCTTGTCATTACAAGAAAGGGTCACATCCTGGAGAATAAATGGATCTTTAATGTATTGAACCCGATCATCAATATATTACGGTCGGTCCCTTTCATCATTTTGCTTGTAGCAGTTATTCCGCTTACCAGAATGATTGTAGGCAGTGCAATCGGAATGAATGCGGCCATTGTTCCGCTTATCTTTTATGCGGCTCCTTATATTGCCCGGCTTGTGGAAAACTCCCTGTTGGAAGTGGACAAAGGGATCATCGAGGCGGCTCAGGCGATGGGGGCGACGACATGGCAAATCATTTATCGCTTTTTGATTCCTGAGGGACTTAGTTCGTTGATCCTTACATTTACAACAGCGACTATCGGGCTGGTTGGGTCTACGGCCATGGCAGGTGCCGTCGGTGCAGGCGGGGTCGGAGATTTAGCTTTGGCTTACGGTTATCAAAGGTTCGATACGATGACGATGGTCGTCACGGTAGCGGCACTCGTGATCATCGTTCAATTATTGCAATCCACCGGGAATTTTGTTTCTAGAAAAATCAGAAGAAGATAAAAACAACAGGAGGTAGGAGAAATGAAGAAAATCTTATTAACGATCATGGTATTGGCATTGGCCATCGTGGCTGCAGCATGCGGGAACGAAGAGGGTGCATCAGGCGGTTCGGATGATGTGAAAACAGTGAAAGTCGGTGTCAGCAGCGGGGATACGAGAACATGGGAATACATTGTCGATCTGGCGAAAGAAGAAGGACTGAATATTGAACTGGTCACTTTCAATGATTATATCCAACCGAACCTTGCGTTAAGTGAAGGGGAAATTGACGCCAATTCCTTCCAGACGGTGGCTTACTTCGATGAATTCATTCAAGATCAAAACCTGAAATTAGAGGCCATCGGATCGACTGTCATTGCACCTATGGGCCTATATTCGAAAAAACACAAAGAGCTCAAGGATCTTCCAGATGGCGCCACGATAGCCGTTCCGAATGAAGCAACGAACTTTGGCCGTGCATTACTCCTTCTTCAGGAAGCTGGATTGATTACCCTGAAAGAGGAATTCAAGGGGGCGGGATCATTGGAAATCATTAAGGAAAATCCGAAAAACTTGAAAATCAAACCTGTTGCAGCCGGCAATACACCGCGTCTATTGGATGATGCCGATGCTTCAGCCATTAATAATAACTTTGCCGTCGAAGCGGGTCTTACCTTGAAAGATGCATTATTCCATGAAAGCAAAACCGCGAAACCATATATTAATATTATTGCAGTTAAAAAGGGAAATGCCGATCGTCCTGAGCTACAAAAATTAGTGGAGCTTTATCAATCGAAAAAAGTGGAAGCGTTCATTGAAAAAACCTTTAAAGGAAACACCATTCCTGCATATGTTTCTGTAGATGAATTAGTGAATTACCAGGATGCCTGGACAAAACCAGCTAATGAAAAGTAATGGAGAGAACAAGAAATCGATTCAAGAAAAAGGGGAGATCAGAGCATGGCGACAGAATTAGTGCTGAAGCGGCATCAGCAGACCATTGAAGATCACATCGACCTTCATTCCAACTTATATATCGAAACGAGTCAAGCCATTCATGCCAAGCCCGAAATTGGGAATCAAGAGTTCTTCGCTTCGGATACATTAACCGGAATCCTTCGAAATGAAGGATTTGAAGTGACCCGTAATATAGCCGGACATGAAACAGGGTTCATCGCCAAAAAAACCGCTTCAAAGAAAGGGCCCACAATTGCCTTTTTAGCCGAGTATGATGCATTGCCGGGGTTAGGTCATGCATGCGGCCACAATATTATCGGCACAACGAGTGTTGCAGCAGGTATTTCCCTTGCTCAAGTGCTGGAGGAAACGGGCGGGGAGGTGATCGTTTTCGGAACACCGGCAGAAGAGGGTGGACCGAATGGAAGCGCAAAAGGCAGCTTTGTGAAGCACGGTCTATTTGATGGGGTGGATGCGGCCATCCTTATCCATCCTGCCGGGAAAACGGGTGTAACAAGTCCGTTTTTGGCTGTCGACCCCCTTGATTTTCATTTTTACGGGAAGTCAGCACATGCAGCAGCTGCACCTGAAGAAGGCGTGAATGCACTGGACGCGGTTATTCAGCTATTTAATGGCATTAATGCTTTGCGCCAGCAGCTCCCAGCCGAGGTCAAAATTCATGGAATAATCACCAATGGAGGGGAAGCACCTAACATCATACCTGAATATGCATCTGCCAGGTTTTACATTAGGGCAACAACATGGAAGCTTTGCCAAGAAGTATCCAAAAAAATACGTGCTGTTGCCGAAGGGGCAGCGCTTGCCACAGGCAGTACGGTTAAGGTTGAACGTTTCCAAAATGAAGTACTCGATTTTGTCATTAATCCAGTTTTGGATGAACTGTTAAAAGAAGAACTGACTCAATTAGGGGAAGCGGTGGCTCCTCGAAAAGATAGTGGCTTTGGCTCGACGGATGCAGGTAATGTAAGCCATGTAGTGCCAACAGCACATCCTTATATAAAAATTGGACCAGATGATTTGATTGCCCATACGAATGAATTCCGCGAATGTGCCAAATCTCCTGCCGGAGACAAAGCCATCCTGACCGGAGCAAAAGCTCTTGCGCTTACTGGCTACCGGTTGATTTCGGATAAAGATCTGTTGGATAAAGTGAAAGCTGCATTTCATGAAGCAAAGCAAAAATAAACAAGATGCAGGAAAAAAAATGTTGACTACGGATCAAAGGGTTAGTATTATTAGAAATAACAATACCGAGTAATTAAATAGGGATTATAGGTTAATTGACCGGAAAACCGGAGACTTTTCTTTCATGTAAAGAGCTGTCTCCGGTTTTGTTGTGAATGGGCAAGTCGAAAGGTCCACTTTCAATACCGTAGTTGTTCATATAATAAAGGAGGACTTATTATGGGAATATTATTACGTAAAGCCATTGAGAAAAAAAGAAACTTCCTAATTAACAAGTTGATTAACAAGGGAGTTTATAAAAAGAATGACAACCATCTATTTGAATTAACCTTAACCGATTTAGAGAATGAATATATTAAAATAAGGAAAATCGAAGAGCAGGAATCCGATGACCATTCCCCCTGTCTGAGGATACATTTCATATAATACCAGAATAAAAGGAGAGGGTGAAATGAGGAAGGGCGTGGAAGAAAGGCGGAAGGAATTAATCTATAAACTTATGATCCATACTGTAAATAAGACTGTGGAACAGCTTATGAAGTTACCTTTAAAAGAATTGGAAATGGAATATAAAAAGGTTCAAACTGACTGTCATCCCCATAGTGATGCGGGTTCGATACATTGGATCCATACAAACCGGCATTAGGCTGAATGTGGAACTTCCATTCATCATAATAAAATTCCATCATGTTGCTAAAGGCTTCTTAAGCTGATTCTATCTAATGGTTTGAGTTGTAAAGGTCACTAAATCCGTGGTTTCCGTTGAATGTATGAACTTCGACATTCTTTCTTTCTAAAGCTTAAATTAATTCGTCCACAGTAAATGATGACTCTTCTAGTGGGAAACATAACAGTGCTGGGCATTGTGGTGCTATTTCTGCATAATTCCTATAGTATCCAGTTATTCCATCGCCACATTCTTCCTCACTGCACAGCCAAGCCACAGTTGCGCCTGCACTGAATCCAAGGATAAAAATCTTTGGATATCCCTCTTTTATATCCGATAATATATCCTTTATTTTATGTAAAAGCACCCGTGAAGCCTATGTTCCCCATGAAATATACATAAGCAGCTTCCTCTTGGGGATGATCAAAGGCGTCTCGCGTTCTAACAAATTAGGATAGATGACATCAAAACCATGACTTGATAATGACACAAAAACCCTGCGCATGTGGGTTCAGTCCATATAATTCATGAATGACAATGAGTACAGTATCGGACTTATTCTGTATGTGCAGCTTTTTTAACCTCCTTAAACTGTGTAAAAATTAAAAACTAGATAGATAAAAGCCAACCAGTTCTTTTCACCCTTAACAATTACAAATCATAAGTACATGACCATCAGGATCTTGAAAGTTAAAATAAGCAAAATTCCCAATACGCTCTATTTCTTTAACGATGCATATGTTATTATCCTTAATGAATCTATAGGCTTCGTCTATATCCTTTACGTAGAAATTAAATAATACATTGTTGGATGGTTCGAAGCTAAAATCGGGAGGATCCACTCCAGGCACTCGCTTTCCGCGGGCGGTCGGGGAGCCTCCTCGGCTTTCGCCTTCGGGGTCTCCCCTAGACGCGCTTTTCCCGCAGGAGTCTCGTACCTTCCGTTCCAATCAACTTGAAATGATTACTTTAGATCAATTGGTGCCACCAAACCATTTGGTTCGTAAAATGGAGGCTGCCTTAAGGCAGCCTTTATCGTTAGTTATAGTCCAGATGCGTAGTACTATTTGAAAACCTTATAAGTTTGTATGGATGATCCGTATACTCAAGAAGATGTATTCCTGTATGATGAGAATTGAACCAGACATCATTAATTGCGGGTGGTAATTGAAGAAAGCTTTCAATTATTTTAGTAATCACCCCTCCGTGGGATATAATGGCGATTCGTTTATAATTTGCACTGTTCTCTCTAATATAAGAAAGTGCATTTTCGGCTCGTAATCTAAAATCTAAATTATTCTCCCTATCCTGCATCTCTCGTAAATCTTCCAAGAATGTTACTGGACATTGGATAGTATTTGATAAAGTTTCGGCCGTTTTACTTGCACGAAGCAAGGTACTTGACCAAATGAATTCTGGTGGAAACTCTTCGGAGACACCTTGCACATTTTTTCTACTTGTTCAACTCTCTTAATGGTTAGTGGCAAATCAGTAGTCCCTTCGTAATTTTCTACTAGAAAATCATCTTCTGACTCCCCATGCCGTATTAATAATATCTGCAAGATATATCACCTCGACTTTGTTTAATTATTCCAATTTATAATTCTATTCAACTTTAATAAAACCTTAAAAGAATAAAACTTGAGCTATTGGTTAAGACGCTGAACTCTACAGCAGTCAACGGGTGGAGGAGATGAAAGGGGCTGACCTTCCGTTTCTTCTGGATTTCATCCGAACATGAAGCGGAACTTACTTAAAGGACATGGAGGTTATTTAAACCTGATATTTACCTAACCATCAGTATGCAGCAGTATATCACAACCGGCCAAGTTCATTATGACCTTGGCCGGTTGTTTTTTCATGATCAGGTTTGTTTTTCGGTAATGAAAGTTTTTACGGTTGGCGGTTCATATGTATTAAATTGATCAAGAAGTCCATTTGGTTCAACATCTACCAGCGCCATGGAACGGAACTTTTCATGCAGGAACTGTTCGTCGGACATATGATTGAATAAAGCGACCAAAGGATCATAATAGTGATTGATATTTAAGAGTCCGCAAGGTTTATGATGAAGACCAAGCTGAGCCCAAGTGAAAATCTCAAAGAATTCTTCCAATGTTCCAGGCCCGCCTGGCAAGGCGATGAACCCATCTGCAAGCTCAGCCATTTTTGCTTTTCTTTCATGCATGGATTCCACGACAATCAGTTCGGTTAAGTTCTTATGTGCTATTTCTTTTTTTTCTAGAAAATCCGGCATTACTCCAATTACATTCCCGCCTGCTTCCAAAACGGAATCTGCAACTGCACCCATGATTCCTACACTTGCGCCCCCGTAAACAAGGGTGATATTACGTTTTGCCAGTTCCGCACCCAGTTTTTTAGCTTCTTCTAAATAGACAGTAGATGCACCATTGCTTGACCCACAAAATACAGCTAGACTTCTCAAAATATCACATCTCCCATTTAATAATCTTCCTTTCATATCATACAAAATTAAGCGGGATTTGTTAAACTTGAATTATTTAATGAAAGGTGGATGAATATGAACGTCACTGAATTTCAACAATGGGTAAAAGATTATTATGAAGCGCGAGGATGGTCAGAATTGAACATTTTCATTCGCATTGGCTTTTTGGCAGAAGAAACTGGCGAGGTTGCACGAGCCATCCGCTCCCTTGAAATTGGTAGGGATAGACCTGATGAAGTAAGTGGTTCGTTTGAAGAGAACATACAGGAGCTAACCGAAGAATTGGGAGATGTGTTAGGAAACTTGATTGTGATTGCGAACAAGTACAATATCCCCTTGGAAGAAGTGTTCAATGCCCATAGGAAGAAACTATCAGAACGCTATAATCATGCATAAGTTCTTCTCCTTTAATAGGTGAACAAGAAGTTTACATACCTAATTTCAGTTAACCAGTAGTAGAGCTGTGACTATCAGCTCTTTTTCTTATGGGGCAAACGATGGTTTTATCTCCCATTTAATTCCTTGAAATGAAATCCTTTCAGCCTTTTATCCCCCTCCGTTAATAAAGAATTCACAAAATATGGGTAGAATGCGTGATTGAGATTGGATTTTATTGGGTATAAACTTATATTGACAGGAATGAACATTCATTCCGAAACTTGAAAAAAAGGGGTGAATCATTATGATTACGGCAGTAAATAAACGAGACAGTATAGTATCCAGCGCTTTAGTGCTATTTGCGGAACGTGGATATGATGCGACGACAATTCCGATGATTGCTACATCGGCAGGAGTTGGAGCGGGTACCATATATCGTTATTTCGAGAATAAGGAAGTGCTAGGCAACAGGATTTTTCAAGAGTCCTTGGATATTTTCACTGAAACGGTCAAGAATGGATTTCCTCATGATGAATCGATTCGCAATCAGTTTCACCATATTTTTAAATCAATGGTTAATTTTACAACCGAGCAGGACCAGGCTCTTTATTTTATAAAAATACATAGTGCAGCCCATTTTTTAAATGAAGATAGTCATGCTAGCTTTCAAGGGCTATTGGATATATTTAAAAATTTCTTTGAGTCAGGAAAAGAGAAAAATGAAATTAAGAAGCTTCCTTCTTCAGCTTTGATTGCCATCATTTACGGAGCATTTCTTGAGCTTGAGCGACTTGTTCGCATAGGGGAGTTAGAACCTGAACCAAAACTTTTGGCAGATGTGGAAGAAAGCTTTTGGGATGCAGTCCGATTGCATGCTTGATACATTTTTAACATCTTAATCGGAATGAACGTTCATTCCGAATTCTAAACTATTTGAACGAGGTGCTATTAAAATGGAAAACACAACTCAGTTTCCACAGCCAAAGACATATGGCCCCCTAGGCAGCCTGCCTATCATTGACAAGGATAAGCCGCTTCAGTCTTTCATGAAGCTGGCACGGGAACTTGGGCCGGTTTTTCAGTTTCAATTTCCGGGTCGAATCACTACATTCGTATCCAGTGCTTCCCTCGCTAAAGAAATTTGTGATGAAACAAGGTTTGATAAGAAAGTCGGACCAGCCCTGCAAAAAGTGAGAGCATTTGGCGGCGATGGTCTCTTCACAAGTGAAACAACGGAGCCGAATTGGAAAAGGGCCCATAACATCCTACTGCCCAGCTTTAGCCAGCAGGCAATGAAAGGCTATCATGCTAAAATGGTGGATCTTGCAACTCAACTCATTCAAAAATGGGCCCGCCTGAATCCGGCTGATGAGATAGATGTTCCTGAGGACATGACACGATTGACCTTGGATACGATCGGACTCTGCGGGTTCAATTATCGATTTAACAGTTTTTATCGGGAGAACACCCACCCTTTTGTCACCAGTATGGTACGTGCGTTGGATGAAGCGATGAGCCAAACGCAGCGACTTGGGATCCAAGATAAACTGATGATCAAATCTAAAAAACAATTCAGGGAAGACATTCAATATATGTTCTCTCTAGTGGATGAATTGATTGCTGAACGAAAACAAAATGGTGATCAGGGAGAAGATGACCTTCTTTCCCATATGTTGAAAGGAGTCGATCCAGAAACGGGAGTATCACTGGATGATGAAAATATTCGTTTTCAAATCATCACCTTTTTAATAGCTGGCCATGAAACGACGAGCGGTCTCCTATCGTTCGCCATCTATTTCCTCATGAATAACAGAAGCAAGTTAAAAAAAGCGCAGGAGGAAGTCGACGAAGTGCTCGGTGATGATGTTCCGGATTACAAACAAGTGAAAAAACTGAAATATGTCCGGATGGTGCTGAATGAAGCGCTTCGCCTGTGGCCGACAGCTCCGGCGTTTTCCGTTTATGCGAAAGAAGATACCATGCTGGGTGGAAAATACAATGTGAAGAAAGGTGATGTGTTCTCGTTGCTAATTCCCGAGCTTCATCGTGATCCATCCGTTTGGGGTGATGAAGTTGAATCGTTCATTCCTGAGAGGTTCGAGGATTCGGAATCCATCCCTTATCATGCGTATAAACCGTTTGGAAACGGACAGCGCGCCTGTATCGGACAGCAGTTTGCCCTTCATGAAGCGACACTGGTGCTTGGTATGGTTTTACAGCACTTTGACTTGATTGATCATGAAGAATATCAACTGGATGTTAAAGAAACTTTGACTCTCAAACCGGACGGGATGACCATGCGCGTTTCGCCGAGGAAGCCGGTATCGTTTACAGCTGCTTCTCCAGAATCAAAATCTGCGGAAAAAGGAGCTACGGCATCTGCAATCGAATCAGCACATGGCACACCATTGCTCGTCCTGTTTGGATCAAACATGGGAACGGCGGAAGGGATTGCTCGTGACCTTGCCGAATCAGGAAAGCGACAAGGATACGATGCGGAGGTTGCCCCTTTAAATGATTACACTGATCGTCTTCCCCAAGGAGGAGCTGTTCTCATAGTCTCGGCATCTTATAATGGAAATCCTCCTGATAATGCAGGCGACTTCGTTTCATGGCTGAAGGAAAACCAGGGTGACACATTGGATGGTGTTCACTATGCGATCTTCGGCTGCGGGGACCGCAATTGGGCTAATACGTACCAGCGCATTCCAATTTTCATTGATGAGCAACTGGAACGAAGAGGAGCAGTGCGGCTGTCAGAAACAGGCTATGGAGATGCAAGCGACGACTTTGAAGGGGATTACGAGAAATGGACAGAAACCCTTTGGACGAATCTTGCCGAAACCCTGGACATTGAAGTGAATAAGGATGATCGGGAAAGCAGCTCGCTAACGATGAAATTCGTAAGCGATGTGAGCGGCACGCCATTAGCTCGCACCCATCATGCTTTTACATCCATTGTAAAAAGGAATGTTGAATTACAACATGTAGATAGCGGAAGAAGTACACGGCATATAGACTTGACTCTGCCAGAGGGAATACAATATCAGGAAGGCGATCATCTCGGGGTCCTTCCGCAAAATCCATCGGAACTTGTCGAACGGGTGCTCAGTCGATTTAATCTAGATGGCCAGGATTACGTTAATCTGACTGGGGATTCCGGAAAAGCTGCCCATCTTCCTACAGGAAAACCGGTAAAACTAAAAGAGTTACTATCAAACTATGTGGAGTTCCAAGAGCCCGCCACCCGGTCTCAAATACGGGCGCTTGCCACTCATACGGTATGTCCTCCACATGTAAAAGAACTTGAAGTTCTTCTTTTGGACAGCACCTATAAACAGGAAATCCTGAACAAGCGCATAACCATGCTTGACCTAATAGAAAAGTATCTTGCCTGTGAAATCCCATTTGAACTTTTCCTGGCTTTACTGCCACCTTTAAAAGCAAGATATTACTCCATCTCAAGCTCACCACTCTACAACGAAGGGGAAGCAAGCATCACCGTAAGTGTCGTCCGTGGAGAAGCATTGAGCGGCAACGGGGAATACAAAGGAATTGCATCGAATTATTTGGCTGAACGCTCCCAAGGAGACAAAATAGCCTGCTTTATCAATACACCGCAATCCAATTTCCAGCTCCCAGAGCAAGCAGGAAAACCAATCATCATGATTGGCCCTGGAACAGGAATTGCACCATTCAGGGGATTCATACAAGCACGTCGCGTTTTAAAGGAAAAAGGTGAAACGCTAGGGACTGCCCACCTTTACTTTGGATGCCGTAATCCAGAACACGATTTCCTCTATCAAGAAGAACTCGAGCAAGCCGAACAAGAGGGCCTCGTAAAACTGCACACTGCATACTCAAGATGCCCAGGCCAAGAAAAAACATATGTCCAAAACCGATTAGCGGAAAGCGCCCAGGACATCCTTCCTTTATTAAAAGAAGGAGGACACCTATACATCTGCGGAGATGGAAGCAAAATGGCGCCCGATGTTGAACGAACATTAATCGACAGCTATATGCACACCTATCAAACACTCGAGGAAGAGGCCACACAATGGCTGCAATCATTAGAGGCGGATGGAAGATATGCAAAAGATGTTTGGGCAGGAGCATAAATAGGGCGGAGCGGCAATTCTAAAGGGGAAGACCGCTGCTCTTTATGAAAATCCGAACTCACGAGTAAATGGAAGGAATTCAGAGTAAATAGCACATGGCCATGAGGTTAATTAACGATAAAGGGGACACTTTGTATAATGTTTAAGTATACGGTTTGTTTTGTAAAGAAGAATAATGAACTTCTCATGCTTAACCGGGAGAAAGCACCAATTATGGGTGTTTGGAACGGGGTGGGGGGCAAAATCGAGAGAGGAGAAACACCTGATATAGGTGCACGGCGTGAGGTATTTGAGGAAACGGGGATAGAGGTAGGTCCCTTTTTTTCTAAAGGAACGGTAACCTGGGAGACTCCTGAAGGTGGATTGGATGGAATATATGTATATTTGTATACGGCGGATGAGGATTTAATATATGAAACACTGAAAAAAACGCGGGAAGGCATTCTTGATTGGAAATCCATTGATTGGATACTCCATCCACTTAATCTCGGAATTGCCGAAATGGCCGCGCAATACTTGCCGGTTTTATTGAAAAAAGAAGGATGCTATACTTTCACTTTCAATAATGGTGAAATGTATCATTCCTGAAACAAACTTAAAAAAGGGATACTACCATTTTGAGTAGTGTCCCTTTAAATAAGTTAAAATTCATTCTCGAATATCGTCCCCTTTTTGAATCTTGAATCCTTAAAGGCAAACTTCATCAGAATAATATAGGCAATGCCTGCCACAACAACGCCGATGATCCATGCCAGCTCGACTTTTATAAAGGCAGCGCCAGCGCCGATAAGCATGGCGAGCAGCGCGCATGGATTATATCCTGCAAATGGCCCGTCTTCATTGTACAAATCGGAAACATTCATTTTTTGCTTTCTTACTATATAATATTCGACTAATAAAATCGAAACGATCGGACCTAAAAATGCGGAATAAATCAGAATGAACAATCCAAGGCCCTTCGCTGAAGAATCCTGTACAAGCACCCAAGGGAATGAGCAAAAGGCAAGAATTCCGGTTATGATAACGGCAACCTTATATTTCAACTTTGTAAGCAAAGTAATGACATATGTTGGCGGAATAATATTGGCAACCATATTTACTGCTATTGCACCTATAACGATAAAGGCTGAAACGCCTACTGTGATATAAGGGTTATCCACCACAATTGCAAACGCCTTAACGGGATTGGAAATGCCAGTAGCGGAAGCTAGCATTACACCGATTGTCAGTACGAAGCCGTATGCCAGTAAAATGGGAGAAAAATACAAAAAACCTCGTTTTGCATCACTGATGCCAGACTTAAGCTCTCTTGAATAGTCCCCTGCGCTTAAAAAGATAGCCGCATAATTTCCTAAAAACATCATGATGAAGGCAAAGAAGGGCAAGCCCCATGACCCTTCAGCGTGCACCCATTTTTCCGCGATGACCTCGCTATGTGATGTAAGAAGAATACCAAATACATAGACTAGTGCTAGCATGATGACAATGGATGCAAGTATTTCCACCCATTTGATGGCGTGGAAGCCATACAGCGAAAGCGCAATTTGCACCAATTGTATCGTGACAAAGCAAATGACGGCATTATCAAAAGTGCCACCCGTGATGATCTTCACGATTTCGTTTAAGGCAGTACCGCCGATCCAACTTTGAAAACCGTACCATATGATGGCAGGAATCCCGCGCAAAAGTGATGATATGATGGATCCTTTCATCCCGAAGGACATTCTGAGCTGAACAACATAGGGAATGCCCGTCCTGTATCCAATCCTATCATTTAAAGCGAAAATCACGGAAATGATAGCGATGGCAATGGCAGCTGCAGCAAATGTCTGAATGATGTTCAACGTTGCGGTTCCCGCTACGACTAAGCTGGCCCCGAGTGTCATATTCCCTAAATTGACTCCGTCTCCAATCCACATGAAAGTATAGGATATCGGGCCAACCGTCCTATCTTCTTTTTTTCTCGGCTTCAGAGATTCATCCAAATCCACAGCATGGTGGAACTCTGCTTCGTCTAAAGCATGACTTTCTAGATATGTAGACAATTTACACTCAACTCCCATTCGCAGTGTTATATGATGTGCCTATTGATGTGATGAAAACTAACATAAGAAAAGTATACCTAATTCGCATTTAGGAATCATTAGAAGAAGTGTGAAATTTCAGAAATTATATTGTGCTGTTTAACTAAAAGAAAATCAAATGACTTCCTGTCATTAAGTGGGATATATGTGTCTTGCTGTTACGTGGTTTGTTTGCAGTAAGTAAGGGGGCTGAGGCAGCATTTTTCTTATGTGGAGAATGGGGCAAGATAGTTAAGGGCTAGGTATGAAGACTTGAAATTCATTAAAAAAACGTGATAAAATGATTCGATCAGTGTGTAGTGATATTGGTCTTTTTTATTGACCAAAAATATATGTCTCACGATACGTCTGCCATCTGAAATATTTTTAATGGAGATGGTCATATGCACGAAGAAACAAGATTACCGCGGAATGGAAAAGACTTTGTATTATTCTTAGTGATTATATCCATACTTTCAGTCAACATTATCGCACCTCTTATTATGGGATTTAAATGTGGATTCAGTAAAGAAGTGTATTTCGAAACCTTGCAAGTAATTCCATTTGTGTGGATTTGTGTCATTTTATTGGTAACACTTGTTGTAAATCCACTAGTTAATAAACTCGTACAAAAGTTTACTGAACCTACGGACGGTTTTAATGCAAGAGTGTTATTCACGATATTATTTAGCGTAACCATCCTGTCCATTTTACTGACAATTATCGGATCTTGGATTGGCATGAGAGAAATGAGTTTAGAGCCGATTCAAACGTTCTTTTATGATTGGCCCCGTAACTTTTTCATCGCATTTTGGGTGGAAGCTTTGATCGCACAGCCGATAGCAAGATTTGTAATGAAAAGATTACATATAAGCCAGGCCCGCAAAGCAGTTAATGCGTAACAATCAAATAAATGAAAAGCATATATAGCCGACTGGTTTTATTAAAAACCAGTCGGC
>NZ_JADILK010000100.1 GCF_017355165.1 Bacillus sp. SD075
CCGTTTGAAGGTAGTCAAACGGTTTTTTTTATTATACATTTTCGATCTCTACCCTTTCAATTTCCTTAAGATTGGAGACGGTGTAATACACTTCCGATGTCCTAACTTTATGATCGACCAGAACTTTAAGTGTTAATAGGTGATTGTCATTTGCCACATCTTTGATTCTAAGATTTTTGATGAATATTTTTTCGTCTTTGATTTTTTTCAGTACGGCGCCAATGTCATCTTTATTTTGCACGACCAGCTGCAGAAAGATTTCTTTTTGCCGTAACTTCATCGGTCCGAGCCAGGTGACGAGTGCTGGCACCAATTCGACACTTATGATCAATAGGATGACGCCGGCAATGGCCTCGAGAAAAAATCCAGCTCCAACGGCGATCCCGATTCCGGCTGCTCCCCAGATGATGGCGGCTGTCGTTAAACCGGATATGCTGTTATTGTCCCGCCGGAGAATGACGCCTGCACCGATAAAGCCAACGCCAGAAACGATCTGAGCCGCTAAACGCAAGGGGTCCATCGTGATATTTACGTCGTCGCTCCCTGGGAACTTATAAGCGGATTCCATGGAAACGATCGTTAATAAACAGCTCACGATCGAAATGACCAGGCTTGTTTTTAATCCAACGGGTTTTCGTTTCATTTCTCGCTCTAGTCCGATAATTAGTCCAAGGAGAGCTGAAATCCCCAATTTGATAAGGATTTGCAGTTCTGATTGAGGGTCGAATGTCCATTCCATTTTGTTTCACCACTTCCGAATTATTATCGAAGAATAAGATCGTCTGTTGCCATATACCCGTTTTTCAAAAAAAACTACCTTAATAATTTTAACATAGTAGAATAGAGTTCAATGAAACGTAATTCCGTTGAAAGGAGGAATTTACATGCAAATGCCGAAAGTGAATCCCTATGTAGCGTTGGCGATTGGTGTGGCATCCGTGTCGTTTTCAGCCATCCTGGTTAAATTGGCGACCGCTCCATCGGGTATTATCGCCTTTTACCGTTTATTATTTACTGTCCTTCTTATGTTGCCGGTTTTTCTGGTGAAATACCGTCATGAACTTAAATTTATTAAAAAAAAGGATTGGCTGTATTCGATTGCGGCAGGAGTGTTTTTGGCCTTTCATTTTATTTTATGGTTTGAATCGCTTAATTACACATCGGTTGCGAGTTCAACTGTGCTTGTTACACTCCAGCCTTTATTCGCTTTTGCCGGAGCTTACCTGTTTTTTAAAGAAAGATTTTCAATGAAAGCGATATTGAGCGGCATCATTGCGATAGCCGGCAGCCTTGTCATTAGCTGGGGCGATTTGAGAATCAGCGGTATGGCGCTTTGGGGAGATATTCTTTCGCTTATCGCATGTGCGCTGGTAACCGGTTATTTACTGTTTGGTCAAAATGTTCGAAAACGCATCTCTTCTATAACATATACATTTGTCGTGTATGCAATCAGCGCTATCACATTGTTTTTCTATGTGATCTTTAAGGGAGAGGCATTGGGGCCATACCCTGCTTCCGATTGGCTCTATTTCGTTTTGCTTGCCATTTTCCCGACTTTATTAGGGCATTCTTTATTCAATTGGTCACTAAAGTGGTTAAGCACTTCGACGCTTTCGATGGGAATCTTACTTGAACCGGTGGGAGCGACAATTCTGGCTTACTTCATATTAGATGAACCGATACTCTGGACGCAGGTCCTGGGGGGAACCATCATATTGGGTGGTTTGATGATGTTCTTAAAGGATGAAAAGAAAAGCAAGGTACATAAAGAAGCGAAAGTCTCCGTATAAAAGCAGTAAGTCTCCCGACTTACTGCTTTTATTTAATAGGGGTGAAACAAATAGGTGATCCGTGTGAAAATCAAAGCAAAAGTAAAGCTGAATAAAAACGTAGTACCATTCACCTTGCCTTTTTCTCCGCTGAACTTGATCGCTTCATAAAAAGCGGTACAGAATAAGTAAAGGGCCATACCGTAAGAAATGAGTAATCCGATTAATGGCAGATTCATTGCTTCACCTCATGGAAAAAAGATATCTATATATGACTATTTGTTTTTCTTTGGGAATATGCTTCGTTTATTCATAAAACATGAGTTTGGCCTGGATAGAAAGGGAAAGGGTGTGATGATGTAAAGAATATATAGTAGGGAATAGATGAAAATGTTTTTTTTTGAAAAAGTTTCAAAAAACGTATTGCAAACATTTTAAGTACATGGTATATTATTTCTTGTCGCAAAGACAGCAACTCAAACAGCTAACAAGTTGTTGAAAAACATTTTAAAAAAGTTGTTGACGAAACGTGACAGAATGTGTTACATTATAGAGGTCGCTTCTGAGAGAAACGACAACA
>NZ_JADILK010000101.1 GCF_017355165.1 Bacillus sp. SD075
AGGATCTAAACTAGATCCTGTCTGTTTGTGAACAAAAGTGTTCTATCTAAAAGGTAAAACAAAGTTGATTGGAGAGGGTGTTCGAGACTCCTGCGGGAAAAGCGCGTCAAGGGGAGACCCGAGGAGGCTCCCGGACCGCCGCAGAAAGCCAGTGCCTGGAGTGGGAATCAACGTCCAAATTGTACAAGCCACAAAAAAAATGCAGACAAAAAGGACGTTCGGAATCTCACACCCCGAACCATGTTTTTAAACGAAAACATGGTTATCCTTCATGTTTTTTTACTTTTTCAGATGATGAAACCCTCACTTGATTAATTTGCGACACTCCTGCAGAATGACTGGCTATTGGATTTTGGAAATCAACTGGAACGTTTTTCAAAAAAACGGTAGGAAAACTGGCTTTTCTTCGAATTTGAAAGGATCTAACCGGTATATATAGGAATCATTTATTAGGAACGTAATCTGAAAAGTTACTTTTAAACAATCAAAATTTAGTGGTTCCGTTTCTGACATATTTTTTATGTTTCTTTCTAGAAAAAAGAGGAAATAGTAAAGATACAATTATTTTTAGAGGGAGCTCATTTATGGTAAACAATATAAACGAAGAACTAGAAGCTTATTGTGCAAGTGAATATTCAAAACTATCACGGGTGATCGTCTGTGAACCCCGTTTTATGGAGATCCGGGAGATCATTAATGAAACTCAAAAAGAGTTTCAAGAAGAAAATATCGATCAAGTACTTGCCTTGGAACAGCATACCCAATTTATAAAGGCTCTTGAACATGAAGGGATTGAAGTCATAAAACTTCCGCCTCAATTTACATATCCAGAACAAGTCTTTACAAGAGATATCGGTTTCACTCTTGGTAATACCGTTTACGTAGCTGAGTTGGCGACAGGTATCAGGCAGGGTGAAGAACTAATATTGAAATCCTGGCTTGAAACGAACGATATCCCATTTTTCAACCTCCTCAAAAACCATATCGAGGGCGGTGATGTCATTATTGACGGAAAAACCATTTATATTGGAATCAGTGAAAGAACGGATGAAACATCCATCAAGCATCTTCAAACCTTATTACCGGAATACGATGTCATCGCGGTTCCTTTCACGGAGGAATTCCTTCATTTAGATTGTGTCTTCAATATCATATCACCTACAGAGGCGCTTATTTTTCCAGAGTCCTTTACAAAAAAAGAGAAGGATCTATTAGCTTCACGTTATGACATGATCGAAGTGACTAAAGAAGAACAATTCACATTAGGAACCAACGTGCTTTCGATTGGGAATAAAAAATTATTCAGTCTTCCATGTAATAAACAGGTAAATAGTCAGCTTCGTGAACGCGGATACGAGGTCATTGAAGTCGATATAAGCGAAATCATCAAGTCCGGTGGCTCCTTCCGTTGTTGCACGATGCCACTATTGAGGACAACGAATAAGAAGACTGATTCAGCCTGAGCAGGATGAAAGAAACCGGACTTGTATGGAAGTCAGGTTTCTTTCTCCTTTTTAAACAAGGTGTTATTAAACAGGTTGCAGTTTGTCAACAAAAGTTTGTTCGGATTAGTCTCATCCCGAACCACGTAAAGACTAGGATATCCTTCATGGCTTTTTTATTGTTTTATGAAACACTCCTGCCGAAAAACTGGCTAGCCGAGACCCATAGACGATTGCGGCGAGGAGGGCGGAAAGGGTATAGATTTCTGAAAACAACTGGAGCTTTTGTAAATAGGCAAAAAAATGTTGGCAAACTCGCTTTGTTCGAATTTGTCTACAGTCTGAAACATTATGTTTAATGTTGATTTTTCTAAAAACACCTCTTATATGATCCCTTTATTTTATGGAAAATCAAGCATCTGTTTCTTTGGAACAGGAAGGATTAATTAAGGATTAATTAAG
>NZ_JADILK010000102.1 GCF_017355165.1 Bacillus sp. SD075
CTCCCTCAATAAACTAAACACAATCTCACGATTGCTCTAGAATTCTTAGGATTTCATAGTCACATCATTAACCGTTATCTATGTAAGCTCGGCATTACTCCTCAAGGATAGGGAATTATCGAAAAAAGTGTATGCTAAACTAGCCAATTATAGGAAAAAATTGGTTTAAGCAATGTTATGATCGCACTTTAGGATATCCACATGTCTCATGGAGGTCAACCCTCCCATGTCTCACAGAGTCGATGCTCCTACATTCCTTCGTTCAACCTTTCCATGAGGTGGATGTCGGTCATGCTGCCCCACAGGATCTAAGTCCTCACGTTAGTTGCTTTGCCGACTAATCCGTGCTTCACTTTTAAATGAGTGTTAATTAAATGACCGTGTAACCTTAAAATTCAATGAACTATGCGACTGTTTGATGTACTGCAAATGTTGCCATATGAGGGATATCCTTTAACATCTTGTCTTCTTGAAACGTAAATTGTTTTTTACCGATTGAAAACAGAATTCGAATAAGCTTGTTACACAAGGCTATCAGAGATTGCATTTTCTTTAAGGGATTGTGAGAACGTGTTGTGTAATATATATGAAGAGCTTTAAAAGCCTTGTTCTTTGCCACCAGTATCATGGCTGCCCGGAATAAGAGAGCCCTCAATTTCTTTCGTCCCCGTTTGGTAATCTTGGTCTGACCTTTGTGCTTTCCGGATGTGTTTTCTTTTAAACTTAAACCTGCTAATTTTACGATTTGGCGAGGATGTTGATAGTCTCTGAGGTCGCCGACCTCTGCGAAAAACCCTGCTACTGTATCTCGACCGATTCCTGACACCTCTAACATCTGTGTGACACCTGGGATATGGTCTAATAACTGATCTAATTGATGATCTAATTCTTCGAATTTCATTTGAATAAAATCATACTTCTCTAGTAAAGCTCTCAACTCTAATTTCGCCATAGCTGCCCCTTGACGAATACCAATCGAACGATTGGCTGCTTCTTTAAGTGCTCGTATCTTCTTTAAGCCTATACTGCGTTTTACCACTTGTCTTAAGGAAAGTAAGAGCTCCTCATCCGTATACTTTACAAGTTCATGTGGCAAGGCTTCTAGCTTTAGAAAATGAATAGCTGCCTTGCCTTCCCAACTTTTGAACACTGTCAAAAATTCGGGAAAGTAACGATCAAGCCAGTTATGAACTTGTCCCTGAACGACCTGTAAGTCAACGTTGAGAAGATCGCGAAGTTTTTTGGCCACTCGGAGTTCTGCATAAATTCCTTGTGGAATTGTTGGTTCGGCGTATCTTCCGTCTTTGACTAATTGTGCGATGACTTTTGCATCTTTCACGTCATTCTTTGTAGGTGAATTATCGTCTAATTCTTTACTTCGTTTAACATGTAGTGGATTGACAGATACGAATTTAATATTATTCTCTTTTAGAAGATGAGCTAGATTTAACCAGTAGTGACCGGTTGGCTCCATGCCTACAATCACTTGATTTAACTTACACTCTTTAACAAGTTGGTTAATCCAATCTAGAAACAAATGAAATCCTGCTTTCGTATTTTCAAAGAAACACGTTTTACCTAGTTCCAATCCTCTAAAATCTTGTGCTCTCGCGACATGATTGTGCTTGGCGATGTCTACTCCGACAATTAAGGTTTCAGAAGTAATTTGAGAGATTTTATGATTTTGGTTATAATTCATTGTGAGACCTCCAAATAGATGTTTTGTCCTTTTTTAGCTGGGCAGCTTAGGACACATTCATCTTATCAAGAGGTCTTTTTTCGTTCAAACCTCATTTTCAGTTATTACAGGAATGCTGCCCC
>NZ_JADILK010000104.1 GCF_017355165.1 Bacillus sp. SD075
TCATTGAACACTTTAGTTGAGCAGTTACCAAAACTGACTGAATTAGTGAATATTTTAACAAAGTCTTATGATTTCGCTCAATCGGTTGCGACTGATGATGTTTTGAAGAATGATACGGTCAGCGCCATTTCTGAAATTGCGACACCTGTAGTCGATTCAGTGAAAGGGCTAGCGGCTACTGCCATCGAAGCTAAGGATCGTGCTGAAGTGAATCATGATGTGATCGGTCTTTTTGGTCTGTTAAGGATGATGAAAGATCCGCAAGCACAAAAACTTTTCCGTTTCGCCCAAGCTTTTCTTGAAGTCTCTTCAGAACGTAAACACGAAAAATAATTTGATAAACTTTCAATCAGTAAGAACGGGGGATTAACTATGTCAAAACAAATCGTCATCTTAGGTGCAGGTTACGCAGGATTACTATCTGCCTTATCCGTACGTGAATATTACAAGAAAGATGAAGTGCAGGTTACAGTGGTGAATCAATTTCCAACGCACCAAATCATCACCGAATTGCATCGTCTTGCAGGCGGATCGATTTCTGAACAAGCCGTTTCCATACCTTTGGAAAAGCTTTTCAAAGGAAAAGATATCGACCTTATCATTTCCAAAGTGGAGTCTTTCTCAGTCGATAACAAAGAAGTGAAACTTGCCAATGGTTCCACTTTATCCTATGATGCCCTGGTTGTTGCTTTGGGTAGCCAAACAGGATTCTTCGGCATTCCGGGACTTGAGGAAAACAGCATGGTCTTGAAATCCGTACATGATGCAAACAAGATTTACAAACATATCGAAGATCGCATCCGCGAATATGCACAAACGAATGATGAAGCGGATGCAACCATCGTGATCGGCGGCGGCGGATTGACGGGCGTCGAGTTAATCGGTGAAATCGTGGATCATTTCCCTAAAATCGCTAAAAAGTTCGGAGTGGACTTCAAGGATTTGAAAATCAAGTTGGTAGAAGCGGGGCCAAAAATCCTTCCGGTCCTGCCTGATCACTTAATCGAACGTGCGATGACAAGCTTGGAAGCACGCGGCGTTGAATTCTTGACTGGCCTGCCTGTAACGGGTGTTAAAGGCAATCAAATTGAATTGAAAGATGGACAAACGATAACGGCCAATACGCTTGTTTGGACAGGCGGGGTTGCGGCTCTTCCTATCGTAGGCGAATCAGGCCTTGAAGTGGATCGCGGCAAAGCAACCGTTAATGAGTTCTTGCAATCCAAATCCCATAATGACGTATTCGTTGTCGGGGACAGTGCCGTTGCTTTCCCTCCAGAAGGCGGACGTCCTTACGCTCCTACTGCACAAAATGCTTGGCAAATGGGCGAGCTTGTTGGATACAACCTATATGCAGCCTTTGAAGGCAAGAAACTGGAAGAATTTTCACCTGTAAACTCAGGCACACTTGCGAGCCTTGGCCGTAAGGATGCGGTGGCAACCGTTGGGGCCAATAACACGTCCCTTAAAGGACTGCCGGCTACATTGATGAAAGAAGCAAGCAATGTTCGCTATCTATCACATATCAAAGCC
>NZ_JADILK010000105.1 GCF_017355165.1 Bacillus sp. SD075
TGGTCAAAATTTCAAATGGAATTTCAAAAGGGGTTCGGAATTTTTTAATTCCGAACCCCTTTTGTCTACAAGCTGAGCCGACTGGTTTTATTAAAAACCAGTCGGCTTTTCTTGCAAAAAAGTGGATAGTCGACACAAATGAACAGGTGTTAAAAGGAGGATTTTGTTTATTATAAAAAATGGTTATGAAATAAAGAATTTAAAGAATATGATCATTACTCATTACACATTATGATGTTGATCATATAGGTTCCCATCTGATTTCAGCGAAACGTATCCTTTGATTAATTGATGAAAAAGTATACGATGGTGATCTGATTTTAGATAACGAATGTAGAGTAGTAGAAACACCAAAGCATACCTCAGGGCATTTCATTATATTTTCCAAGTTTAAAAAGAGAAATAACAGATGATGCAGCTGTTAAGGTGAGACATGGATTGGTTCATTGCTCATCCAGACTTTTTCTTAAACGTTGAAAAAGCGGATCAGTCCTTAAGAAAAATAAAAATCTTAAAGCTGAAAATTACTATTGTTATCATGATGGGAAATTCACTTTATACAAATGAAGGTTCGGAGTGTTCCCACCCCGAGCCATGATTTACAAGAATAGATTATCGTTATGTTTTTTTACTGTAATCCTCATTAAATTGAGAGGATTTGCGACACTCCTGCCGAATAACTGGCTAGCCGAGACCCCACAGACGCTTGGCAGACCAGTCGGCGGAAAGGGAGCGGATTTCTGAAATTCATTGGAAGATTTATTTGAAAAAACTGTAGACAAACTTATATAACTAAAGGTGCAGGTTAGTTCAAGAAGAAATAGGGAAGATACTAATCATTGAAATGAAATAAATTAGACTTCCTCTTTACGTTATAAGGGAATAGAATATAAATAAAAAGGTGATTACAATTAAAAAAGTAAAAAGTATCCTATTTTTCCTTCTTGGATCCATATCTCTTGTGATTGGTGTTGCTGGGACTGTGTTACCAGTACTGCCAGGAGGTCCGTTTTACCTATTTGCTGCTTTTTGCTTTGCTAAAAGTTCCAAGTCGATTGAAAACTGGTTCAAAAACACCTCATTATATGAAAAATACGTTGAAGCATTCTTGAAAAAAAAGGGTATGACTCGAAAAGAGAAAATCAGAATCAATATAATTGCCGATTTCTTCATCGTAATTTCTGTATTTTATGTGGACATCCTATTAGTGAAAATCTTGTTGGTAGTGCTCGCACTCTACAAACATTATTATTTCATTAAAAAAATTAAGACAATTGACCGGAAAAATACGAAACAAAGTGCTGTTTGAACCTTCAAATAAAGGGTCCTTCCTGCAATAAGAGAGTTGCTTCGGCAGCTCTTTTTCTAATGGAACCAACGGGGCAGGGGAGTTCAAGAGTGCTGTTGGATCTTTGTTAAGTATTTTAGTCAACGATAAACCCGAACTATAAGCGGAATTTCCGGCTAATAGATCGGGTCTTTATTTGTTCTTTTC
>NZ_JADILK010000106.1 GCF_017355165.1 Bacillus sp. SD075
CGCCATAGGAGTTTCTTATGGAACATAAAGGGCAGGATTATGGAATATGTGTTAGGTAATATTTTTTATAACGAGCTATAATGATGGTAAGAAAGAGTTATAAGGAGATTAGGAAATGCCTGTTATTGAGTATCAACAATTTATTAAAGCTCCAGTTGAATTATGTTTTGACCTTGCGAGGAGCGTGGATATCCATACCAAAACGGCAGTGAAAACAAAGGAAACTGCTGTTGATGGTGTGACAGAAGGGCTGTTAGAGGAGGGAGATACTGTAACTTGGGAAGCCATTCACTTTGGTATGAAACAAAGGCTGGAAGCTCAAGTGACATTCATGGAAAAGCCAAGTGAGTTTGTAGATATTATGGTGAAGGGAGCCTTCCATTCCTTCGTACACACACATCAGTTTATAGAAAAAACAGGTGGAACTATAACGATAGATAAATTTCAATATAAGTCACCGTTCGGTCCAATTGGAGTTTTAGCTGATAAGTTGTTTTTTGAGAAGTATATGAGAGGATTTATCGTTTCTCGTGCAAAGGCTCTGAAAAAGATTGCCGAGAATATGCACTAACCTTGTTTAACGAAAAGGTGCCTTAATATCTGGGATTGCTGCCTTTTTTGTTCCAGCAGGGATAATGCTTTTAATAATAAAGATCGTATTGATACAAAACGACTTGAGGATTAAGTAAAACTTATGATGGACACACAGAAGGATAGAGAGAAATAATAGTTGATTGATGAAATAGCTGTTCTTGTTATGAAATTACCGGTTATTAATGAACTAACGGGTGCTTTTAGCTGAAGTTCGGAGCTGTCTTTGTCACCGGCACCCTGAACGTTAGCAAATGGCTCGGCTCAGCGGTACAACCGTGTTAGGCCCGCGGATACAACCGACCTTTAATTATAATTACGGATCAAATCATTTGGCAGCGATTTGATCTTTTTATTTGTTTTTATAAGAATAACACGGACAGAACGAATGTTCTAGTATAAAGTGTGAAATTATTCCTTTTTTTAATTCAGCTCTGATGGATTGTAAGTTAAAAAGAAGGATAGTTGAATCAGAGAGGAGAGTCTAATGAGAACAGAATGAGTGCGCGATACATGTGAGGTTGACAAACTTCATCTATTGGAAACTAAAAAAGTACTTTGATCAAGTACGGTATCAAAGTACTTTCCGTTTAACAAACTACCAAATCCACGACCAATTACACCCAAAGTCAACAAGGCCTTTTTTCTTCTTACAACAATTCTGGTGATGGTCCTCATCGCGGCATTTCTTCTTACAGCAATCCTTGTGATGGTTCTCATCGCAGCATTTCTTCTTACAGCAATCCTTGTGATGGTCCTCAT
>NZ_JADILK010000107.1 GCF_017355165.1 Bacillus sp. SD075
TTTTTACTGGTCGACCTTATAATACGAAAGCACCCGTTAGCTTTCACAAACTCGCTTGAAAAATTGAGTTGTTCTTATCATTTAAGCATGCTATTAAGCCATGTTCCAATAGGTTTTTGCTTCTTCCTCAAGCACCTTTAGTCTTTTGTAGTAATCAGGAAACTCGTGAAGATGAGCTAGGGCAATTTTCCCCGTTATAATAGGATCATCACCAGTTACATTTGTTTGGCTGGATATTTTTCCATGTTCAAGCTCGGTATTTACTCCCACCCAAAACTCATCTAAATTAAACTTACTGTTATTAAAATCAATGCCTAAAAGTAAAGCGATCGCTGCTGCTTCCTCTTTAGAAAAGCTAGTTTTTACAATCCTATTTGGATACTTTGTTGGATGAGAATAGTGCATATCGCAGTCAGAACGGTGTTCTGCATCCAAAGCATCTGCTTTAGTTACATGAACCGTGCCAAATGGATGTTGTGGAGGTGCGTATATAGAATAAATTTTCAACGGAATATTACCTGTATTGGTTACATTATGCCATGTTCCAGCAGGTATCATAATGGCAGAATCATCATAAACATTTCGTACAAAGTTTAAATTATCTTTTCTCTTGCCCATTTGAACAATCCCTTGACCTTGTTCAATGCGTAAAAATTGGTCAACGTTAGGGTGAATTTCTAAACCGATATCTTCCCCAGCTTTAAGACTCATCAATGTAACTTGAAAATGATTTCCTGTCCATATTGCGGTACGGTAGTTATTGTTTTGTTTTGTAGCTTCATTAATATTGATTACAAAAGGTTTCCGTCCATAATCTTTTAGTCCGATTGGATTTCTTCCAATTGATGATTGAAAAAAAGCCAACCGGTTAGCAACATCATGTGTAGTCCAGTATTTGGGCTGTATCATATTGTTATTTGTTGGTTCATTAAAATAATAAGGATTTGAAAATTGATATTGGTGGGGATACGAAAAAGGAGCACCGTACATTTTTCTCAACACCTTCGAAGATTTTTTAAATTATCCTATTCACTATGTTAAGGAAATGTTCTATTACTTAGGGTTACCCAATTAAAGGAATAGAGTAGCCGTTAACATTTGCTCAATCTAATGGAACATTTCAAATAAGGCAATTCCTTTCTTCAACTCCCTCAGTTTGATGCGAATATCTCTCGAATGCTCACTTATTCGCAGGATTTCATACCCCTTGTAATTAGACTTACGGGTAAATGAAATGAGTTCAGATAAGTTAGGCTTCGTGATGGCATAGTTAAATAAAGGAGTCAGCTACCACTCCAC
>NZ_JADILK010000108.1 GCF_017355165.1 Bacillus sp. SD075
TCAGTTTGACTCCTTTAAAGCAATGGGTGGCGCATTATAAAGAACATGGGATAGAAGGGTTAATGTCTACCTATACAAATTATGATATTAGCTTTAAGATGGATGTACTAAACTATATGAACGATTTTGGAGTGTCTAGTACTCATGCAGCTGCTGTGTATAACATTGCTTCTCCTTCTACTATTACTAATTGGCTAAAGCAATTGGAGGAGTACGGAGTGGACGCTCTTGAAACGAAGAAAAAGGGGCGTCCATCCATGAAAAAAGAAACAAAGAAAAAACCAGTAGAAGGGTCATTAGAGGCATTACAGGCTGAAAATGAAAGATTACGTGCAGAGAATGCATATTTAAAAAAGTTGAGAGCCTTAGTTCAAGAAAGCGAAGCGTCCGAACGCAAAAAGCGAAAGTAGTACATGAACTAAGGGGAGATTTTAATTTAAAGCTACTTCTGTCCGTCGCAAATCTCGCAAGGAGTACCTATTATTATTGGATAAACGCCTTCGGGCGTCATGATAAATACGAAGAAATAAAGCCAGTTATCCAGGAGATATTTCATACGAATAAAGGGAGATACGGGTATCGACGCATTACATTGGAATTACGTAATAGAGGGATTTCAATGAACCATAAAACGGTCCTTCGATTGATGAAGGAGTTGGGACTAAAGTGTCTGGTCCGTATGAAGAAATACCGTTCATACAAAGGCAAGATTGGAAAGGATGCGCCTAATATCCTCAATCGTAATTTTAAGGCAACAAAGCCAAATCAAAAATGGGTTACGGACGTAACTGAGTTTCATTTACACGGTGAAAAGTTGTATTTATCGCCCATTCTAGACTTATTTAATGGAGAGATTATTGCTTACAATATCGAATCACGTCCTGTTTATCCCTTAGTCTCCAAGATGCTTGACCAAGCCTTTATGCGATTGGAATCGAAAGATTCCCCTGTTCTCCATTCAGATCAGGGCTGGCATTACCAGATGAAACAATACTCACATGATTTGAAAAGACATAACATTATACAAAGCATGTCCCGCAAAGGAAATTGTTTAGACAATGCCGTCATAGAAAACTTCTTTGGCTTACTGAAATCAGAATTACTTTATTTACAGAAGTTCGACAGCATGGAGCATTTCAAAAAAGAACTGGAAGATTATATCCATTATTACAATCACCGACGAATCAAAGTAAAATTAAAAGGCATGAGCCCAGTAGATTACCGGGTTCATGCCCTCAAGGTTGCCTAATTAAATAAAGTGTCTAACTTTTTGGGTTCACTTCA
>NZ_JADILK010000109.1 GCF_017355165.1 Bacillus sp. SD075
GTTAGCTGAATAGGTTAGTATTAACTCCAAATGATTTATGGTAATATTTAGGTATTGTTGAATTGGTGGTGAAATAAATGGATCCTAAATGGCTTGAATGGGCGAAACGACTCCAATCCATTGCACAGGTGGGATTAACTTATTCGAAAGATGTATATGACTTGGAAAGATTTGAATTGGTAAGAAATATAAGCGTTGAAATATTATCGCATCAAACAGATATGAACAAGACAGTAATAAAAGATCTGTTTGCCAATGAAACTGGTTATGCGACTCCTAAAGTAGATATTAGGTCAGTTGTCTTTAGAGATAATAAGATTTTAATGGTTAGAGAAAACACTGATGGAGATTGGTCTTTACCAGGAGGTTGGGGCGACATAGGATTAACTCCCAGTGAAGTTGCAGTCATAGAAGTAAAGGAAGAATCAGGGTTTGATGTTAAAGCAATTAAATTGTTAGGTGTCCTTGATAAGAAGTGTCATCCACACCCTCCTTCACTTTATCACGTTTATAAAATGTTTATCCTATGTGAAATAATTGGTGGACAACCTAAAGAAGGAATAGAAACGAGTGCAGTTGAGTTTTTTGCTGAAAATGAACTACCATCATTATCAATAGCTAGAAATACAGAATCACAAATTGAATTGGCTTTTAAACATTTACATAATCCACAAGAACCTGTCTATTTTGATTGATTTTTCAAATGGGAGTGTCTCCAGTTAGGGAACTAACGGGTGCGTTAGCTGAAGATCAGAGCTGTCTTTAAGGCAGCTTTTCCTTTATGCAACTAACCGGGCAGGTAGCTTAAAGAGGAAAAAGCGAGTATTCGGTATTATTTTTATAATGGATAAGGGGAGTGGGAAATGGAAAGTAAATCTTCGTTAAAAGAACATTTACGTCAACTGGAAGAGAAGTTGTTAAAGCCAGAAATTCGTACATCACAAAAAGAGCTTAATAATTTACTTGCAGTCAATTTTTTCGAATTTGGAAGTTCTGGTAAAGTCTTGTACAAAGATGAGGGGATTGGTGAAGAAGGAATAGGTGAGGTAAAGATGACATTGAGTGATTTTGAAATACATCCATTGTCTGAAGAAATAGTGTTAACTACTTACCGAATATTTAACGAAGTAAAAAAACAACATTCATTGCGAAGTTCAATTTGGAAATTTAGAGATGGAAGATGGAAAATGTTTTTTCACCAAGGTACAAAAACAACTTCTTCGCTTTAGTTTCTTAATGAACTAACA
>NZ_JADILK010000011.1 GCF_017355165.1 Bacillus sp. SD075
GAAGCACAGTGCTTATGCATCTGTGCTTCCCCTAAAAATTATTCTAAATGACGTCTTTGGAAATCAGCGATCCTCTTGTAGTCGCCTTCCAATTGCCTGCTCACGGATAAATAAATCGACATTAATTCTTCATACACTTTAACGTTCTCTTCGATTGGGACAAGTTCATTCGTTTCACCAACCATCCCCTCAACCTCGTCAAGGCTTTCGATTTCGCCTAAAGCATATAATCCAAGAACAGCTGCACCTAAGCTCGAACTCTCAAAGCTTTCAGGAATTGTCACGTTTTGATTGAATATATCCGCCATGATTTGGCGCCAGAGCTTTGAGCGGACAAATCCGCCGCTTGCATGAATCTTCTCGGGGCCGCCCGTCAACTCCTTCACAGCAAGTAGGACACTGTACAAGTTATACATCACACCCTCCAGCACTGCCCGGACCATATGGTCACGAGTGTGATGAAGCGCCAGTCCGAAGAAGGAGCCCCTTGCATCGGCACTCCATAACGGCGCCCGTTCCCCTGCCATATACGGGTGGAATATCAACCCATCAGAACCAGGTGCAATATTAGAAGCCATATCCGTCAGGATCTCATAGGAGTCCTGTCCCGAAGCCTTCGCTTTTTCGATTTCCACTCGGCCCAATTGATCGCGTGCCCATCGGAAGGTGATTCCCCCATTGTTGACCGGTCCGCCGATTACCCAATGATTCTCAGTAAGGGCATAGCAGAATGTCCTGCCTTTGGGATCGGTAAGCGGCCGGTCACTGACGGTTCTTACCGCACCGCTCGTTCCGATTGTCACTGCCAGAACGCCTGGCTTGATTGCGTTTTGCCCTAAGTTGGCAAGCACACCATCACTCGCTCCAATCACAAACGGGGTACCAGCATGAATATTCATTTTTGCAGCTAATTCCTCACTTAAGCCTGAGAGGATATGCGTTGTAGGGACAAGTGTCGGCAGCTTGTCAGCCCCAATCCCAGCAATGGTGAGTGCCTCTTCATCCCACTTCAGGTCATTCAAATTGAACATGCCCGTTGCAGAAGCGAGCGAATAATCCATCACATACTCATTGAAAAACTTATAGATGATGTATTCTTTAATTCCTATAAACTTGTCCGTTTCGTTAAAAGTCACGGGATGCTCACTTCTTAACCACATTACTTTCGTGATTGGGGACATTGGGTGAATGGGTGTTCCCGTCCTGTGATACAATTGTCCCCCCTGTTCCGAAGCCTTCAATTTCTCCGCATAGGAAACACTACGATTATCGGCCCATGTAATGCTATTCGTCAGCGGGCTGCCATCTTTCCCCATTGCGATCAAGCTATGCATCGCTGAACTGAACGATATGAAGCCCAGTTCTTGCTTTTCTATTCCGCTTGCAATCATAACCTCGCCTATTGCGATGATGACCGCTTTATAAATTTCTTCGGGATCTTGTTCCGCTACGGAAGGAGTTGGACTGTGAAGGGGATATCCCTTCGAACAAGATTGGACAACCTCCCCCGCTTTTGAAAAAAGAACAACCTTCGTACTCGTCGTACCAATATCGATCCCCATCATATAACCTGAATGTCCCATACTTACATCAATCTCCTCTCTCTTAAACAATTGAATTCAATAGTAGTAAGATTAGGATAAGTGAAACGACTGATATAATCGTTTCCATGACCGTCCAAGACTTTAACGTTTGTGCGACTTAAATTAAAGAACTCTTTGATCATCAAAATCCTGCATCATTCACGTGTGATAGAATTAATGAACCTGAACCGATCGCAAGGACCAGCCATTCAATAATAACTCCTGGTATAGAAGAGATGATCGGCAGCACGATACCTACCGCAGTTGTTTAACGGCATTTGCAAAGAATTCCTGAATGCAATCTTCGCTGCTGGATGTGGAGGCATTAAACCATGTACAGTCGATAATCGGCTAACATGGAAATCCCGATTCCCCAAAAGAATAAACCCTTATTTTTTGCAATCGTATATGCGGTTGGAATAGGAAAACGAGCCCACCTTCGAAGAATACGGACATCCCTACCATGAAGGCAACTTTCAACATCATCTCCCAATGGACTTTCTATTCACCGAACATATCCAAAAGGGTATTCGCAACCCTTTCTGCACCGCCCGACTCGGCCGTCATCTTTCCAAGCAGGGTACCTAAACCGACAATTAGTGCTATCTAACCAAGAGTATTACCTCCCCCTGTCTGAACAGCATCTGCAACATCCGGATTATCCATACCTGCGGTAATCCCTAAAATGATGGAGGCGAGAAGGAACGCAATAAATGGGTGCCATTTTGCTTTGGCTTTGATAACGATGTAAACAAGCGCATAAACCAACAACTATCGGTAGGGATCAATCCCAACCTTTGGAATCCCTTTACTCTCTCTATCTAACTAAGCTCAGAAGAATATTTTACAGGAATAACATAACAATACATAGAAAGAGTTATTCAATCATTCACTCTAAATCAGGATAAGGCATCCCTAAAGGGAAGATTTCAATGAAAAAAGCATCGAACCAGTTCATTGTGAACTAAACTCGATACCTGATTCAATCATGAAATGATCACTCACCAATAAAAAGAGGGCCGGATCGGTGCTTGATTTCTTCCTCCAGTTGTTCAGGATAAGCAATGAGGAAGGAAGTTGATGGTCCTGATGATTTTTCAATATCGACTTTATTACTTATATGCACAGAAACACCTTCACCGCTTTGATCCAGATGCTCCCATTCATATGCTATCCCTTTTGAGCCCACTGGAAGTGCCTGAACGCCTTCCATTTCACAGAGGCTTTTATATAAAGGTAATGGTGCGATCCATTCTTGCTGTTCCATTACTTCTTCTCCAACGAGCGGTCTGCCGATCAGAGCGATTTTCCGTAAAGGATGCTGCTTTTTAACGCATTCCTCTACTCGTTTACCAATCACCATAAGACCAAGTGCTGATTGAAGAAGCGGCATGTTACTTTCTGTGCTGCCAGTAATGGGAAGGTTCCCCATTCCCAATTCCTTCAGCCCCTTCCTGACACCCCTGCCCAAATCCTCCCAGGCTTCATCCCCGCAGAAATTATTTAGAACGACGGATACTGGACTTCCGCCAACGCCCAAACACTCCATGACCGCAACCCGAAAGGAATAATATCCAACGACATCATAAGGGACATGGACAAGATCCTTTTCCTTCTGGCCGATTCCACCGCTATTATCACTTGAAACAATCAATGATTCTGATTCGGAAAATGGTAAAATCAATGAATCACTCATTTTACGAGTCCATCTTTAAAAATCATTTTTTTCAAAACAGGCTCCAAGCGTGGCAGTAAAAGAGCCGCCAATCCTACATTTACCGCCGTCGCCGCCGTTAATCCCGGTACCAGTAACGTGTAAAAACCAGGGCTGATCAGAACTGCGAATGGCAGGGCTAAAACGAAGGCATTGCCGATAAAGAAAAGGAAAAACGCACCTACTTTTTTCCCGTGTATATATAAAATGCCAAACATCCATGCGAGGACTGCCATTTCGACCATGATCAAAAAGTGGAATGGCCCCAGTGGCATGCCGCCGATGAATGCCGAAATGATATGACCAAGCCCAGCTACAATAGCCCCCGATACCGGGCCAAGTATGATGGCAGCCAAAAGGGCTGGAAAACTATCCAAAGCGATACTCCCAATCGGGGAAGGGATTTTAATCATTGCCCCTACTGCCGATAAGGCGACGAATATAGCAATTGCACTAATTTTTCTTACGTCCATGTTTACTCTTTTTCCTTTCTTTTCCCTCCACGGAACACATTTGCGCTGCGGATATATTCCACATCTTTCACACCAAGACGGAAATTGATCACCCGTGCAACAGCAAAGAAGTAATCCGACAAACGATTTAAATACTGAAGTGATAATGGTGAAACGGCCGCACCCGACTTGATCAATGAAACGACCAATCGTTCCGCCCTTCTTGTAACGGTACGGGCAATGTGAATGGTTGCAGCCGCTTTTGAGCCGCCAGGCAGGATGAACTTTTCCAGCTCTGGCGCTTCGAGTATGAAGGCATCTATCCGTTCTTCCAAATAGGTAATGGCCTCATCCGTCAGCTTTTGCGGGGCCTTCTCGGAAACGGTTGCCAAATCGCCGCCACAGTCAAACAACTCATGCTGGATTTTCTCTAGATCGGCCAATACATCCGTAAATATCGCAGGATCCAATTCTGTCACCGCAAGACCGATATAGCTATTCACTTCATCCACCGTTCCATAAGATTCTACACGGATGTCATCCTTGTAGAGCCGACCACCAATTACGCTTGTTTGTCCTTTATCCCCTGTACGTGTATAAATTTTCATCCCCATTACCTCCTCTACTTTATTCGCTGGTTAATTCCATACCAGATGATATCGACGCGCCTTGATAAGGATGCTACATCTTGAAAGACCCAGCCGCAGGCATCGCGCCATCTGCGATCTCTTGCTTCCATCGGGACAATGCCCTTGGAAATATCAGAACCGATCACAATACAGTTGTGTTCATCCCGTTCTTTCTCCCATATTCGCCAATCATCGATGATTTCCTTCCATTTTTTTCGAATCGAATCTGGATCCAGCTTTTCTGCATCTTGTTGAATCCATGCATCCAACCCTTGCAATACAACAGTCTTGCCTTGAAAATCAATCAATTCCGGCCGTTCTTTACGATAACCGGATAGCCATAGGACATCATCTTCCAAACCATACAATTGCTTTACCCATTCAGTTTTTCCGTTATAGGCGCCTCCTGTAACAAAGTGCAGCGGTCTCCCCTCCTTAAGCTGTTCCGGTCTTCCCATATCAGCTCGTATCCCCTGCCATGGGAAATCTCCCAATCAAAAAAATTCTTTTCGTTCGGGGCATGGCGGACCAATAAATCACGAATTACCCCTCCATGCGTCATTAGGGCCATTCGGTTCTCCTTACAGGCTATCAATTGGTTCCAGCCATTATTAACACGTTCGGAAAATGCCGGATAGCTTTCACCCCCAGGCACCAGTGCCTCCATTGGACGTTCCAGCCAATTAAGATACTCTCCATCTGCCTTCAGCTCATGATACGTCCGCCCTTCCCAACTGCCGAAGTTCATCTCACGGAACAAAGAGTTTTGGACAGGAACCGCATGTGGAAACAACAGTCGTGCGGTTTCCACACAACGGGGCAAATCACTGCTATGAATTTTTTCATACTGCGGGTAAGAGCCCCTTAAGTCCAGTATTTCCTTTTCTCCTTCGATACTTAATGGAGAATCCGTCCATCCTAAATAAGCCTTTCGCTCATTTGCTACTGTCAGCCCATGGCGAAGTAGTGTAATAGCCACAATGTCACCCATAACCAAAGCTCAACCCCTTCCACGGATGCCCCCAGTACATCTCCGGTTATCCCACCGAACCAACTGACGATTTTACATTTTATATAAACCAGGAAAAACATCGCAGCCAGGCACATGATGAAAAATAAGGTGACAAGCTTAAAATCGATGATCCAGGCAAACGCCAGACTCACAAGGAGGTACAGCCAATAAATGGGCAAACTGCTTTTCCTTCCTGCACTTTGAAAAAAAGCACCGAGCCCTTCTTTTTTAGCCAGCGGCATCTGGATGAGTAAATAACCCATCACACATTTGCTTAAGAGTGGAAGGGCAATGATCAAGAAGTATGTCCATTCATTTACCCTTTCGACAATTTCATAGATAAATATGAACCGGGCAGCCAAAAGGACGATGACGGAGATGACACCGAATGCACCTGTCCTGGAATCCTTCATGATTTCCAGTCGCCGCTCTTTATCCTGATAGGAAAAAAAAGCATCACTTGCATCGATCCAACCATCAAGGTGCAGCCCCCCCGTTAATGCCATCGTCAAAAACCAAAGGAAAAAGGCAATCGCAAGCGATGACAAGGGGGTCCATTCCACTAGTGCATACAAAACACCGCCCAATATCAAGCCTAGCAGAAGACCTACTAATGGAAAGGTTTGAATGGCACGGTGAATATATTTCTTCTCCATCGGAAGCTGCTTCTTTATGGGAAAAACCGTAAAGAACTGCAGGTTAATTATAAATCCGATCACTCCGCTCATTCCTGCATGCCCCCTTTCTTCCGCAATGGAATTCCCGCTTCTACAAGATAGGCTTCATCCGCCTGCCCGACGATCGTTTGATGGAGCTGGCCCAGTATTTTTCCGTATATATGGAGGAAATCATCCTGGAAAATCGGTTCCTGCACCAATTCATTGCTCACGACTATTAAACAGCTGGATTGTTTTCTTATCTCCTTGATCCCGGTTATTATTTTTGAAAAAACGCTAGCTAAAAATTCTTCTTCTAGCGGAATGCCAGAACCAAATAGTTCATTATCAAGCAGGGTTGTCAGACAATCGAGCAGAATTATGGAATCCTGATCAATGTCCGCGCCTATTCTTGTAATATCCGTTGCGTATTCGGAAGTTTTCCAAGCAATCGGGCTGCTTTCTCTATCTTTCCGGTGCCTAAGGATCCGTTCAGCCATTTCAACATCACTGACACGGCCACAGGCGAGGTAATGCAAGTTGCCATCCATTTGGAGTGCATACTCCAGGGCTTTTCTTTCTGCGAAGCTGCTTTTTCCGGAACGGACACCCCCGGTTATAAAACAGAGCCTTGCTTTCTCCACTGTCTTACCCCCTCCATCAGTGCTTCGTTATCATGTTCACTCTTCACTGCAAACCGAAGCCACCTTCCATCCAAACCCGGGAAATTATAGGTATGGCGCGATACGATTCCCTTTTTCAGCAAAAAAGGGAAAAGGGATAAGGATTCATCTTTAACCAAATAAAAATTAACTGTGCTATCGGAGACATTCAACCCTTGCTCCTCATAAAACCGGAATAGTTTTTGCTTTTGCCATGCAATATAGTCTCTTGTTTTTTTCATATAGGCTTCTTCTGCAAGACAGATTTTCCCTACCTCAAGTGCCACATGGTTGACGCTCCAATGCGGTTTATACTTTCTTACCCGTTTTATGATGTCAGGTGCCGCAAGCAAATAGCCTAGTCTCAAACCCGGAATTGCAAAGATTTTAGTCATTGATCTTAGAATGAGTAAATGAGGAAATACATTGATTAAAGAAGCATAACTAAAGGCATCTTCCGTAAAATCATAAAAAGCCTCATCCAAGACAACCAGGCAATTCGCTTTTTGGCATTCCATGATCAATTCCCTGACGGCATCCCTCTTAAATGAAACACCTGTCGGATTATTAGGCGTACATAAGAAAATTGCATCATAATCGGGTAATCGGGGAATCAAACGATCCAAGTCCAATTGCCACTCAGGATCATCAAGCTGGTGAAAATCGACGTTACATCCAGCTGCCAAACAAGCTTCAGCATATTCCGCAAAGGCCGGCTGTATGATTAGCACCCTTTGATTCGCTAAACCGTTCGCTACCAACATGATTATTTCAGCACCACCGTTCCCCATCAAAACGGATTGCTCAGGAAGAGCTTCTTTTTTTGCAATTGATTTTGTCAGTTCAATGGCATGCGGATCTGGGTATTGAAGGATTCCTTCAAAAAAACCAGACCACTGTTCCTTTATGCGTAAAGGCGGACCCAATGGGTTGATGTTAGCACTGAAGTCGAGAACCGATTCTGGCATTTCGATTTCCAGTGCTTCGTAAAGATAATGAGGATTAGATCCATGAGAAGGTAATGTCAAGAATAAGTCCCCCTAGCCATAGCATCAGTAGAAATAGAAAAGATGACCGATGCATGATGGTAATCGTTTGTGGTATATGTTTTGCTTCCAATCGAACAAGCGGAACTCCCATCCTCGCACGGTCGGAAACTATTCCCTTGTACCTATTCCGGCCTCCAAGCTGGATTCCCAAAATGGCAGCAACGCCTGCTTCACACCACCCGCTATTCGGGCTTGGATGTTTTTTTGCATCATGGAATAATATCTTCCACCTAGCACCAAATCCATGATGGCCGGATTTCGAGCTCAGCAACATCAGGAACCCGGTGAGCCGGCTGGGAATCCAGTTGACGATATCATCGAGCTTGGCTGAAGCCCAGCCGAATTGCCCATATTTATCATTTTTGTACCCTACCATGGAATCGCAGGTATTAATCGCTCTGTACACCATCGAGAGCGGCGCACCGCCAATGGCTGCCCAAAACATAGGGGCTGTAATACCATCACTGGTATTTTCCGCTACGGTTTCCACGGTGCCCCTGACGATTTCGGATTCATCAAGATCGGCAGTATCACGGCCCACGATATAGGAAAGCTTTAGCCTCGCTTCAGGAAAATCCCTTTCATTCAGCGGAAGGCATACGTCCATGCCAGCTTGCTTCAAGCCCTTCTGAGCTATCGTAGTAGAAATGACAACAGCTTCCCAAAGGATACCTGCAAGCGGATGGATTCGATAAGCTAAATAGACGGTAAGACCAGTAATCAATACCACCACCGATAAGACGATGAACAACATGAAAAGTCCATTCCGTTTCATATATGTTCCTCTATTGAATGCCAGATCCATCTTGCTTATCATCGATCCTATCCATTTGACTGGATGCGGCCAATTTGGCGGGTCACCAATTATTAGATCAATGAAAAACGCCAGCGTAACTGCAAAAAGATGATGGTAAATCATAAATCCTCAATCCGTTTCCGATTATTCATTAATGCTTCCACTGTACAATCATATACACCACGACTGATCAGCTTCCCTAACGGGGTGATGGTGCCTGCATATTGAAGTTTTGCCCCTCTTTGAGTTGCCGCAATCAAAATGCTGTCCGTCGATGTTCCTGTTGCACATGTATTTGTCACCTTATCCAAGACATGCAGATCATGAAGCGCTTTTACTTTTGCCTCGGTCGCGGTAACTATGCTGTGGATGAAAGCCTCTTCTGCCAAATGCCCATTTACGAATATCCATGTATTTATCGTTCCTGGAGCGGAATTCCAAGAATGCCGGTCAGCTAAAGAAGCATCGATGGCATTTCCTACTCCAGCCGTCACGATAATAAAAACAGAGAAATCTTCACCTCTTAATAGTTTGAAGGCATACGTATCGAGCAAGACAGCTGTCATCATCCCTACCGTTTCCTGGGGTTCAAAACCATGGGTTTTTAAATAGTCGGCCATTTCAACATGATGATCCTCGCAATCATAGCCATGATGGACGTGCCTATTCACAAAATATTTATGCCAGCCCGTCCCCGAACCAGTCACTCCAGAAGACATCGTTCTAAGCATGATCGGAGAATCCAATTGAATCATCTCAGGTCCGACTGTCAGATAAGAATCATCAATTTCCAATGGCGTGGTATCATGTCCATGCTTATCCGGAACGATGAACATCTGCGGTTTCGGAAGGGCGGGATGTGGATGTTTTTCGATCGTTGTATGATATACACCCTGAATCCGTTCCTGTTGGAGGACTTCATTCGGCACATCAACAACCTGAATTTGCCCTTTCTCAAGCAACATAAGCCGATCACAATATAATCCAGCCAAATTCAAGTCATGAAAAATTGAAATAACGGTCAACTTCTGCTCTTTTGCCATTTTCCTCATTAGATCAAGAAGATCTTTTTGATAGGAGAGATCCAAGTGGTTCGTAGGTTCATCCAAAAAAAGAATTTCCGGCTCTTGGGCAAGTGCCTGTGCCAGCAAGACACGCTGTCTCTCCCCTCCTGATAAACGGTCAAAATGAAGATTCTGAAAATCAGCTACTCCCGTTTGTTCCATAACCCGTTGGACAATCGTTTCATCTTCTGCTGACCAACTATGGAACCAACCTGATTGATGGGCATATCGCCCAAGTGATACCGTCTCTTTTACCGTATAGGAGAAAGCCAATGAGGAATGTTGAGGGAGCACAGCAATGACCTGTGCAAGTTGTTTAGACGAATAATCCTTCAAATCCCTACCTCTTATCCGTATGCTTCCGCCCTTATAATCGAGCACCCCGCTAAGCATACTTAAAAGCGTCGTTTTTCCGCTGCCATTAGGACCTAGAATCCCGAATAATTCCCCTTTATGCACATCAAAAGAGACAGAGTCCAAAACAGCTTTGTTGTCATACCCGCCTGTTAACCCTTTAACTTCAAGCATCCGCTTTTACCCTTCTCTCCGTCTCTTTAATAAAATCAGAGCAAATGCAGGTGCTCCGATAAGTGAGGTGATCACACCGATCGGCAGTTCCGATGGGGCAATGATCGACCGTGCTACAAAATCCGCCAATATTAAGAATCCACTTCCTATCAGCAATGACAATGGAAGCAAATGTTTATGGTCAGGCCCCCAAATCTTTCGGACAAAATGGGGAATGACCAATCCTACAAAGCCAATCGTCCCGGAAACGGCAACGGATGCCCCTGTCAAAATCGAACCGGCTATCAAGATCCACATTTTCCGCCGCTTAACATTCACACCTAAGTGTTTTGCCCGGTCTTCCCCGAAAGTCATCGCATTCAATTCGCTTGTATTCATGATCAAGGTCAACGAACCAATAATAAAAAACGGCAAAATGATTGCAATATAATTCCAGCCGCGCATAGAAACGCTTCCCATCAGCCAGCCGATGATTTGTCTTAATTCCTCACCCGTCAGTGCAATCATCAATGAAATGAAGGCACTTAAAAACGAGCTGAAAATGATTCCTGTTAAAATGATCGTTTCCACTTTCATCGATCGATCCATCTTTTTTGCAAAAGTCAGTACGCAGAGCATCGTGAGCACTGAGCATATGATGCTCAATGCCGGAAGAGTATATAAACCGATGAATGGCAGTGATATATTCAAGAAGATTGTCAATACGGCGCCGACTGATGCTCCTGATGAAATACCTAATGTGTAAGGATCAGCGAGTGGGTTCCGGAGCAGTCCCTGAAATGCTGCACCCGCAATCGCAAGCGATGCCCCAACCAAACCCGCAAGCAACACACGCGGCAAGCGTATATTCATCACGATATTCGTTAGCATCGCATCCGGATCAGCCGCAATCGGTAAATGGAAAATCTCCTTGCCAATTATTTGCATAAGTATGGGGATCGGGACTGGCACCGAACCAAAGGAAATGCCTATCGTCATTGCGAATAACAAAAATAACAACGCAATCAAATAAGCAAACGTCCATTTAGTTGTCAAATAGGTTCGGATAGACTGATTTGGCAAGTTCCTCTACTCCCTCTATTAAGCGTGGACCGGAACGGGTAACCAGATCAGAATGGACATCAAAGACTTGGCCATTCTTAACAGCATTTACGTCTTGCCATCCTTTTCGGCCCTTCACTTCACTTACTGAATCTTTCGTATAATAACCATACGTTGTAATGATGACATCCGGATTGGCAGCAATCATCGACTCTTCATCAATTTTTGCCCAACCGTCCAATTCAGCAGCAGCATTATCCGCTGAAATAATAGTAAGCATTTCATTCATGAAAGTATTTTTTCCAGGTGTGTATATTTCCGGTGAAGGCGAAACTTCCACTAACACGGTCTTCCTATCCGCTTCCTTTACGGATTTGACTTTTTCCTGGATGTCCTTGAGCTTCGTTTTCATATCCGCAACGATTTCTTTTGCCTTATCATGTTCTCCCGTTGCCTGTCCAATCATTTCAATAGACTCATAGACTTGGTCAAAGCTTTGTGCATCATTGACTACAAGGACATCTATTCCAGCATCCCTGAGCTGCTGTAAACCTTCATTTGAATTATGGGCACTTGATGCATGCGCTAGAACAAGGTCAGGTTTCATGGAGACAATCAGCTCCGTGTTCATTTCCATTCCGCCAACTTTTTCAATTTCTTTCGTTTCTTCCGGGTAATTATCATTGTCGGAAACACCAACGACCTTTTTACCCAAACCAAGTGCAAAGACCACTTCCGTATTACTTGGTATCAACGAAACGATTTTCTTCGGTTTTTGTTCTATCGCTACTTTTTCCCCTGTTGCATCTTTAATCGTAATCGGGAAAGCTTCGTTTTGACCATGATTCGTTTGCTGCTTTTCTTTTCCTTCATCAGTAGCATCACTGCAGCCAACCATCATGCCCGCAGTAAGCAACATCAACAGTATCAGACCAAAAATTTTCTTCATTTTCATTCCCCACAATCTTTTCATTTAATTTCTTCCCACCTATTAAAGAAAACGCATTTCCGGAAGGTCCCCCAAAACAAAAAGCACCTCCCGTTAAACGGAAGATGCTTGTATGGCAACATATCAATACGGACTCTTTGGGCCTGCCACACACCTTCCCATCCGCGTAGGTTACAGGTGTACGAATTCTGGCAGGTCTCCTGGCTCATGGTCATCGTCAACGGCACCTTCCCATATTTACAATACAGTGGTACACAGCCGTCAGCTCCCATATACAGTGGCGGGACCGCGCTGGCATTTCACCAACTTCCCTTTTAAGTCATTAAGACACCAAATCGTTCATATATAAATTTCACTGCCTTCATTATACACCATGTAAGAACCGATTATTATATGATTTTTCTGACTGGCTTCAAAATGGCCCGTCCACCTTCAATGATTTGAAGCATTTTCAATCAGTGAAGCACACCCCTCGACTGATAACTCCGGTGAAATCCTAACTCGATGCAGGGCATGCATCCCTTGGTCCCTTGAAGCCCCCCCAGGTTCGGTAGTGACTGCCATCTTGTATCCGGCTTCTTCCGTCAGCCTGAGACTCTCTTCGTTATACCGGCCAACCGGATAGGAAAGCACTGTCGTGTCCTGTCCTAGGATACGGTCGAATAGCTCCTTTGACTGAACCATTTCCGCTTCTTGCTGCTCTGCCGCCATGCGGTTCAGCTCCAAATGGTTGATTGTATGACTTTCGATCGAAATCCCATCCCTGCTCATCTCCATCATTTGATATTCAGTCAGGTGATGACCTTGATCAATGGTCTTCCCGATCATGAAGACAGTTGCATTCATATCATTTTCTTTTAATATTGGGAATGCCTCGTAGTTATCTGCATAGCCATCATCAAAAGTATCCAGACGCACTTCTCACTAGGCATCCGATTCTCGGTTAAAACGAGGAATGCCTCTTCAGGGGATAATGTATAGTAACCATTCTCCCGAAGCCAAGCCACCTGAGATTGGAATTCCTCCCTTGGAACCCGAAGGCCATTCCCATCTGAAATGCTGTGATACATCAAGATTGGAAGCTGGACCGCGGACTTGGCCGTTATCCAGTCTCTCGTATCGATTTGATCCTCCAAATCCTGTCCGGTCCCATTCTCAGCTGCTTCGGCAACTTCAATGTCATCTTCCGCAATCGGCCCAGCCGTCTTTGTGCCTATACTCTCTAATATCCCTTGTGAACAGCCAGGTAAAATCAAAATCCCCAGCAATGCCACTATCCTTAAAACTCTATATCTTTTCACTATCATTCCCCTAATTTTTTCTAGTATTATAGTACCGAAAAATTAGTGAATAATAAAGTTTTCCATTTAATGAAAAAAGGGAAATATGAGCCTAAGTGGCCTGCTAAGATTTATGACGATTTTTTTTCATAAGTATAAGCTATTAGCTTGAAAAGTTTGCCTATAAGAAATATAATAAATAAGTCGTCGACTTTTATATATGTCCCAGTAGCTCAGCAGGATAGAGCGACAGCCTCCTAAGCTGTAGGTCGTAGGTTCGATTCCTATCTGGGACGCTCATAAAAAAGCCCTGTTACCACGCGCTTCTTTCGCGGAGTAACAGGGCTTTTTTATGTTGGTATAAGAACAAGTGATTTATGGGATGGAGGAAAATGCAGGCCTCAAAGCTAAATTAGGCCAAGTAACCACTGCTTCAACCAGACATATCAAAAAAACTGAGCCCTGTAAAACACAGAACTCAGATTTTTCATTTCACAAGATGACTAATATTTATACTTACAAATTTCCCTTTGGCTATACCTTACTTTTCACTCTAAGTCTATCTCGTTGATTTTTTCTTCAAAAATGGGTCCAAAACTTTCTGAATAAGTATTCGTTAAATGTCTATTGTCTCGGTAAATTATAACATTACCAATAATGGGCTGAAATTTACCGTTCACTTTAAAGTAATCTGTTAAGTCAATTTTATGCAATGATTTATTCTCTTTTTCAAATTGTCTCCAAAAGCTCTCGTCTTTCTGATTATCTACTGAATTCATTTTTTTTGTCGTTTCTTCTAGTCCATCTGTTTCTAATGATTCCAGTACATTAAAACTATATCTTGGATCATCACGAACCGCTAACACTTCCATACCATATTCATCTTTAACATACTGCAGTTGATCAACCATCTGTTGTTGTATTTTATTATTAGGCGTATCGGAAGCTGTGGCGTGAGAAATGACAAGGTCTACATCTGCATCCTTTAGATAATCGAGAACATTATTGACCCAGATACCTTTCAAATCATCATCCGCATAACCTGTTGAAAAACGTGTACCTGAACGGGTCATATTCAATACACGATAATTATCATCTTTTGTTGCTTCTAATATGGCACCTAACCAATGTTCTGAATGGGAACTCCCAATCAGGGCAATAGTAGCATCGTAATTTTCAGTTTCGCCATATTCCCCAATTTTCAAGTCACTTTCCTTCAACCCTTGGTTACTGCCGTCCAAATGCGCTTTTGGTAAATCATCGAAGACTTCAGAATATGATGGAATTGGTTCCTGATCAGGTATATCATCAGGGTTTTTTACAGCTAACGCCCCTGGATAATTTTTCTCGGTAATATTTTTTTCCAGCCTATTTTGGCCTATATATACTCCAATCAAAAGAGATCCGATCAAGAGTACATTCACACAGCCCATTATCCCGATTCTATTGAATGAGAATTTATTGTCCTTTGAGCTTCGGATTGGTTCTTCTATATATCGAGTCATTAAAAAAGAAAGGGCAATTGATGAAATAATAATAAGGGTTCCCACGATGAATCCTGGAGTTTCCTGGACATTATAACGATAGAACTCCAATAATACCCAATGCCACAAGTAGATTCCAAAAGCAATTCCACCTAGCTTCACCATTACAGGTGAACCTAAAAAGCGTTTGACACCATATTTTGTATCGCGTGTACCAGACAAAACAATGAATAATGCGCAGGTCATTGGCCATAAGGCAATATACCCCGGAAACATTTCAGATACATTGAAGACTATTCCGGTTAAAATTAAACCGATTAATCCAAGCCAACCTATCACTGTGGCAATATATTTATTTACCTTAATGGATGATAAATTGATACAGAGCAAACTGCCTAAAGCAAACTCCCATACACGTGTCATCGTAATGAAATAAGCCCATGGCTGATTAACTGAGGTTAAATATATTGAGTATATAAAAGAAGAAACAAATAATATTCCTAAAACAGTATTGATTAATGTTTTAATTTTAGTTAATTTATATTTTTTTATCAAAAATAAAATTAAAGTGAATACTAAAAACCAGATGATATAAAATTGTCCTTGTATAGACAAAGCCCAAAAGTGTTCAACCGGTGTCTTCATTTGGCTGGAATCTAAATAATCCGTGCTCGAAAAAGCCAGTTGCCAGTTTTGATAAAAGAACATGGAGGCAAATACTTCATGTATAGTTTTATCTAAAATTGATTTAGGTAATAAAAACCAACTTAAAACCAGAACAATTGCAAGAATAAAAAATACAGAAGGAAGTAATCTTTTCATTAATTTTGTGACATATGGAAGAAAACGAAACTCCCCTGTTCGGTTGATTGTGGAAACAATTGAAGTAGTAATAAGAAAACCTGAAATTACAAAGAATACATCAACCCCGCCAGAAACACGATTAAGCCATATATGATAAACTGCCACCAGCAGTGCGGCAACAACGCGCAACCCTTCGATTTCGGGTCTGAACTTACTCTCAGTATTAATTAATTTTTGATTCATTTGATTCTATCTCCTACCTTTTGTCATGCATACAATTTAAAATTATATCACTTTACAATAATGATTTGTCAACATAGTAGAAAAGGTTCGTTAATTTTCATAAGTGCGGATTTTTTCCCAACTTTTCAGCCAAGGACCCTTACAGAAAATGTACGTTTCCTAGGTACGAAGCCTACAGCTGAGCGTTACTTGCTGGAAAAACGTCAGTCCACCATGGGGCATTTTGAATATTTGGAAGCTGACGCAAACTCGGCATGTTACCACTTGTTATTTCAGATACATAATCATGTTTTTTCAAAAATATATGTTTTAACCTGTCCTATCCGGGTATACAAATACTGTAAGACATTCTCACCAAAGGAGATGATGTGCATGATGAGTACAATCAGAAGCCAATGGAACAAAGAGAATGACGCAGCGGTGTTTAGTCCCGGTGATCAGCGTTAGAGTCAATTGAAGAGTTGGATGATAATCAAGAAGGGAATTACTAGTTTTCTCACCCAAAGGAGGAGAATACTGATCATGAGTATTTACAGCCTATGGAATCCAGAGAATGATGAAGCAATTTTCAGTCCGGGTGATCAGCAGCCATTCAGTACGCTCATACGAGTAGATTCGGATAAACACACACTGACAAAACACTTGAATATGAATGACATGGCACCGTACTGAATGAAGTTGAACAGTAGATATATGGAAAGGGATGGAGCAAGCCCTCCATCCCTTTCTGCCGTCTTTTTCTTTTATACCAATTCTTCCTTCATAAAGCAGCAACCTTGTTGTCTGGAAGCCGACAAGGAAATTTCCCCCTACCTGCTCCATGCAATTAACTCCATAAAAAAGAGCCCTTCACCATGGCACTAAAAGTGAAGGACTCTTTCTTTTATTTATCGAATTTCAGTTTTGCCAAAGCATCCGCCAATGCAGTATTGATCGGCTCTTCTTTATTTTGCTTTTTCATATAATTGGATACTTCATTTTTGGATACTTTTTGATTCTTATTTTGCCCTTTTCGTTTATTGTAAGAAGAAAGTTTTTCGTGAAAACCGCATTTACAGGTGAATGTCTGTGCTGCTCCTTGACCGCGCATTTCCATCTTTTTGTGACATTGCGGGCATCTGGCATTTGTTACACGTGAAACACTTTTTTTGTTGCCGCATTCACGATCTTGGCAAACAAGCATTTTACCCTTTTTACTATTCACTTCAAGCATCAGCTTGCCGCAATCAGGGCATTTCGTTCCTGACACATTATCATGCTTGAATTTTTGGTCACTATTTTTGATTTCATGGACGATATTTTTGGCGTAGGCGCGCATATCACCGATAAAGGCCTGTTTTGGCAGCTTCCCATTTGCTATCGCAGTTAACTTTTGCTCCCATTGAGCTGTCAAAGCTGGAGATCGCAAGTCTTCAGGTGCCAATTGAAGAAGTTGTTTCCCTTTCGAGGTAACATGAAGGCTCTTTCCCCTCTTCTCTATCAAGAAGCTATTGAACAGTTTTTCAATAACATCAGCACGCGTTGCAACAGTTCCAATCCCGCCAGTTTCACCAAGGGTCTTGATGAGCTCTTTGCTTTCCCCTGCCATGAAGCGTGCGGGATTCTCCATTGCCGAAAGAAGCGACCCTTCATTGAATGGTTCCGGCGGTTTCGTTTCACCCTCTGTTTGTTTCACAGTCGAAATGGTTAAACTGTCACCCTTTTGAACGTTCGGAAGCAGTTGCTCAGCAAGTCCATCCTTAACTTCTTCCTCATCGAATTGGTGATCATAGACTTCCTTCCATCCTGATTTCAGGACGACCTTCCCTTTTGCCATGAACGTTTCCTGCCCCATTTTTGCGGTGATGGTCGTTTGTTCAAATTCAAAAGGCGGCATCAATACAGCAAGGAACCTTTTAACGACCAAATCATAGATTTTCGATTCTTTGTCGCTCAGTTTTCCTGGCAGCGGCGTTTGCTCAGTGGGGATGATAGCATGGTGATCGGAAACCTTACTATCGTCCACGAACGATTTATTGGTTTTAATCGGGCTGCGCATGATCCTCGATGCATACTGGGCATATGGTTTAATGCTTACAGCCTGTAATCTTTCTTTTAGCGTATCAACCAAATCCGTTGATAAGAAGCGTGAATCCGTTCTTGGATAAGTCAAGACTTTATGACTTTCATATAAGCGCTGCATGATCGATAACGTCTCTTTCGCCGAATAGCCGAATTTCTTATTGGCATCCCGTTGAAGTTCTGTTAAATCATATAATGAAGGGGCAAAACTTTTCTTATGGGACTTGTTCACTTCAGCCACTTCTGCACTTTTCCCCTTCACGGCTGCAAGAACCTTTTCTGCCTTGTTTTTATCAAATGTGCGGATATCCTTTGATTGTGCATCTTGCCAGATCAGGCGCAAATTGGATTCCGCAATTGCCGAAACGCCATAATATTTCTTAGGCTGGAATTGTTTTATTTCTTCTTCTTTTTTTGCAATCATCGCGAGTGTCGGCGTTTGGACCCTCCCGCAGGATAACTGAGCATTGTGCTTCGTCGTTAGGGCACGTGTCGCGTTCATCCCAACGATCCAATCCGCTTCCGCCCTTGCCACGGCAGAAGCAAATAGGTTTTCATACCCCTTGCCATCCTTCAGATTCTTAAATCCATCTTTGATCGCTTTATCCGTTACGGAGGAAATCCAAAGCCGTTTGACGGGCTTCTTCACATTCGCTTTTTCGAGAATCCAGCGCGCAACGAGTTCCCCTTCACGGCCTGCATCCGTTGCAATGATGACATCCTTGACATCATTGCGATTCATTTGTGTTTTAACCGATTGAAATTGTTTGCCTGATTGCTTGATCACGACCAATTTCAAAGTAGGCGGCAGCATGGGCAGGTCCTCAAGGCGCCACGTTTTATATTTTTCATCATAAGATTCCGGATCTGCATGGGTGACCAAATGCCCCAATGCCCAAGTGACGATATACTGTTCGCCTTCGAAAAATCCATTCCCCTTTTTCCCGCAATTCAACACTTTTGCTATATCTCTGCCGACCGAGGGTTTCTCGGCCAGTACGACTGTTTTACTCATAATAACATCCTTTCGCTTTTAAACTGGTTTCTCTATTATCTCATATAATTTATGACAGGGCGATAATGCATAGCATGGCATTGGTTCACATTAAGGGTTTCCCTTCGAGAGGCTCCCCCTTACCCACATATATGTAAATTAATAGATTAGATAGCAATCCCGTGCAGATTTTAGTATGATGAAACGTAGGGATTTTTTCAAATTAATTGGGAGGTTCAATATAAAATGAGCTTACTTTCTATAGATAAATTAGCACACAGCTTTGGCGACCGTACTTTATTCAAGGATGTATCCTTCCGCCTGATGGCCGGTGAACATGTAGGCCTGGTCGGGGCGAATGGTGTCGGGAAGTCGACGATGATGAATATCATTACAGGACAACTCATCCATGATGAAGGCCGGGTCGAGTGGACACCTGGTGTCGAATATGGCTATCTTGATCAACATACGATACTTTCCAAAGGTAAATCGATTCGCGACGTTTTAAGGGATGCCTACTTACCTTTATTCGAGCAGGAAAAGGCACTGAATGAAGTTACGGAAAAAATGGGTACGGCCACTCCGGAAGAACTTGAAGAACTCTTGGAACAAATGGGTGAAATCCAGGACAAGCTGGAAGCCGGCGGTTTTTACAATCTGGATATTAAAATTGAAGAAGCGGCACGCGGTCTAGGGTTGGATGCAATCGGATTGGACCGTGATGTCTCTGCCCTGAGCGGCGGACAGCGGACAAAGGTTTTATTAGCGAAGTTACTATTAGAACAACCGCAAGTCCTGCTGCTCGACGAGCCTACCAATTACTTGGATGTGGAGCATATCCGCTGGCTGAGCAGCTACTTAAAGGAATACCCACACGCATTTCTATTGATTTCGCATGATACTGAGTTCATGAACGGCGTCGTCGACGTCATCTTCCATCTTGAATTTTCTAAACTGACCCGTTACACGGCAACTTATGAAAAATTCCTTGAGCTGGCCGAATTGAATAAAAACCAACATATTAACGCATATGAAAAACAGCGTGAATTCATTAAGAAGCAGGAAGATTTCATTGCAAAAAATAAAGCCCGCTATTCAACGACCGGCCGCGCAAAGAGCCGTCAAAAGCAATTGAATCGCATGGAACGTATAGATCGACCAGAAACTGCAATGAAACCTACATTCGACTTTAAAGAATCTCGTGCGAGCAGCCGATATGTCTTTGAAGGTGAAGATCTGGAAATCGGATATGATCGCCCATTGCTTCCGAAGCTATCCATGACCATCGAACGAGGAGAAAAAATTGCCGTGGTCGGCTGTAACGGGGTTGGTAAATCCACTCTCTTAAAAACGATTTTAGGTAAAATCGATCCTCTAGGCGGTAAAAGATCACTTGGGGACTTCCTTTTTTCTTCTTATTTTGAACAGGAAGTGAAAGCAGGCAACACAACGCCGATCGATGAAGTATGGAATGCATTTCCGCATCTGGACCAACCGCAAGTACGTGCGATCCTAGCCCGTGTCGGTTTGAAAAACGAGCACATTACACGTCCAATGAGCCATTTAAGCGGTGGAGAACAAGCAAAAGTGCGCCTGTGTAAACTCATGCTTACCGAAAGCAATTGGCTGTTATTCGATGAACCGACCAACCATTTGGATGTAGTTGCAAAAGAAGAACTGAAACGAGCATTGAAAGAGTATAAAGGAACGATTGTCCTCGTATGCCATGAACCTGATTTCTATGAAGATTGGGTAACCAAGGTATGGGATGTAGAGGAATGGTCTGCCCAGAATTAATTTTTTAGGGATGTCGCAGAAGCGGCATCCCCTTTATTATAAAATAAAAAGCAGACTGAAAAGGCTCCTTCAGTCAGCTTTCATTCACTCAACATGCAGCTTAAACTCGTTCCGCCACCAAGGTATATGTTTTCGGAAGCCCAATATCATGGATTTTATGATTCGGTTCTTCCTCGAGTACTTTTATAACAAGCCCTGATTGGCCAATTGACGTTATAAGTTCCCCGATTGTCCATTTACGCTGTACAACTCTTGAAAGGCTCCCTTTTTCCTCATCCGGCATATGCTTTGAAAAAGCGACCTCATTGTTTTCGATTGCCGGAGCGAAATAGTTGCCTGTGATTTTATGTTTTTTACCATTTGAAGTAATGAGCTTTGTTGAAATCGGGTGAAATTCATGCAGTATGAATCGTCCTCCAGGTTTCAGCATCATTTTAATTTTATCAAATAACGGCTGCAGATCTATTAAGTAGTGAAGCACACCGAGCTCCATTAAAACCAAATCCTGATTCCCGGATTCATGCTTGGATGATAGTGAAAGTACATCCGAAACGATATACTCGATGGAGACATTGGCCCCACTGGCCAGCTCATTTGCAAACATTGCGTTTTCCTTGGAAAAATCAATAACTTTCACTTCAGCTTCCATTATGGCGAGGGCAACTGCTTTAACACCGTTCGATCCCATCAAATGAGTAATTTTTTTACCAGATATATCTCCCATATATTTAAAAAAAGGGTACAGTCTCCATTTTGGATTTTGCTTTATTTTCGATGCCAATTCCACAGGATTTCCATAACGATTGACAAGCGCTAAATAATTATTCTGGTTCCACGCCTGTTCATTTTCCGCTGTGAACCCCTGCTGCTCGGCAGATAAATAAGCATGAATCTCGGTACTGTACTTTCTCATTTCTTCGTCATATAAATAACTGTATAACGACCTGCACCAAACCTCCATATCCCCCATCTTTATAGACAAACGATAAGGGTCGGTTTTAATGGTCGTGTTAAACCGGCAGTGAACAGTGGCAGATACCCCCTCGATATCCATTAGAAAGAAGGCAGTCTCAGGACTTCTTTCAGGCTTTGTTGGGGAGTATTCAGAAAAGAGATTGAATGCCTCATTAAAGACATCCCATTGTACATCCATGTCGATTTTCTTATATTGATCAATATCCACTCCTTGCACGAACAGAGCAGATCGACCTGTATATTGGTATGGAATATTGGCTTGATCCAACATGTTCGCCATTAATGTGATTGAATGATAATAACTTGCCTTCATATGAACCTCCTAAACATTAAAAGAACTTGACAATTATTCTTCTATAGCAAATTCCAAACCGGTACTCGTAATGGCAATCAGCTCTTCATCATGGCGGTCTATCCCATAAACGAGTAATGTAACAAGCATATATATCGCTCTGAACCGGGCTAGGCTCTCTGTTTCCTTATCGATTTCACCATAGATTTCATAAAAGCCTCGGCGCGCCTCTTTTGGGAAATAACTGAATAAAAAAGAGAAATCAATGGCTGGATTCCCGACATGAACATCTCCCCAATCAATGATACCTGCAAGGACGCCTTCGTCATCAAGTAACACATTCCGGATATGAATGTCTCCGTGAACGAGTGAAATCGGATGCTGGACATCCGGTTCCCCTAGCTCTTCAATAAAATCCTTAACCGCATACGCCTGTTCAAAGTATCCTAGCTTTAATAGATTTGAGACATTTTCCATTAGCGATTTCTTTCGATAGGATACATCAAGCCTCATCATCCCATCAGGCTGCACACCTAAACGCATGGCCCTTTCCACAGGGAAACTGTGAAGGACTTTCAAAAAATGGGCGAACCTTTTTGCCGATTCGGCCTTATTTGCCAAAGTTCCTTCTACAGGCAAGTGTCCCTTTACCATTTTATAACCGGTAAAAGGATAAGGATACAAGGTACTTGGTTTCCCAAAAAAGATCGGTTCAGGGATAGCAAGCGGAAAAGTGCCTGCAATGGATGGCAAAAGCTGATTTTCCACCTGAATCAACGTAACTGCAATAGGACGGCGTGGGAAACGGAATACAAATTCCCCATTGATTTGTATGACCGTGTTATCGAAGCCCTCCCCAAGTTGCTTGATCTCTTTCAACTCAATTTCCGGAAACTGCAGGATGATCAATTTCCCTGCCAGATCCAGCGAAACTGGATATTCTGCCAACCAAGGCTTTTCCACTCCCGTTTCCCCCTTTTACCGGTTTCTCCCTCTATTTGGGCTGCCGCCAGATCCACCCCTGCGATTACTTGGCCCTTGTGTACTAGTAGATCTTCGGCTATCTTTTTTATCTCCTCGTGGATTGTCACGCTTTGGTCCACGGCTGTTTTCCGAACGGCTTCCCCGTGAATCCTCACGCTTGGGTCCGCGGCTGTTTTCCATCCGGCCTCCCCGCGGTTTCTCCCTCTCGACTTCACGATTGTCCGCTTGATTTACAGAACGGTGACTGCCTCGATTCGGTCCTCTCGTATCTATCCGTTCCCGATGTTTCCTTCCCCCTCCCGAACGCGGGCGGCGGGTGCCCTCATCGGAAGAGTCATCATAACGCTTCCTTTTTTGCCTCACCTCATCGGGCTGGAACATTTTCACTCCTTCAATCGTCCTTCTTTCGATTTTCATGGAGATTCCTTTTTCTATATCGCTTAATAGCTGAAGATCCTTCGTTGCTATGAAAGTTACAGCCAAGCCATTCTCACCCGCGCGGCCCGTCCGGCCGATTCGGTGGATGTAACTTTCTGCATCCTCGGGAACATCATAATTAAACACATGGGTCACGCCTTCTACATCAAGCCCTCGTGCAGCAACATCCGTCGCCACTAAATATTGAAGCTTTGCGTCTCTGAAGTTTTTCATGACACGTTCCCGCTTTGCCTGTGAAAGATCACCATGAAGCTCTTCAGAATTGAATCCAGCTGCCTTCAGGGCATCATTCAATACCGAAACGCGACGTTTTGTACGGCAAAATATGATTGCAAGGTATGGCTGTTCTTCTTTGATCATGTTGATTAATGAAGACTGTTTGGCACGATCGGTCGTCTCGATGACGAGCTGCCTGATTTTCTCGACCGTTACTTGCTCTGCCTTCACAGCGGCAGTTAATGGTTTAGTCATGTAGCGTTTAGCCAATTGATGAACCTGTTCAGGCATCGTCGCTGAAAAGAGAAGCGTTTGGCGCTCCTCTGGAAGCTGTCCCATGATCTCCTCCACTTCTGGTAAAAACCCAATATGAAGCATTTGATCAGCTTCATCCAGGACGAGCGTTCCAGTTTGTGAGAGATCGATGGTGCCTCTTCGTAAATGATCTAATAACCTGCCTGGCGTGGCGACCACCACGGAGATGTTTCTTGTCAGCTTTTTCATTTGCTGCTCGACATCCTGTCCGCCATAAACTGCAAGCACTTGAAGCCCTTCGATTTCATCAGCGAATTTTTTCAATTCAGCAGTGATTTGCAAAGCCAATTCCCTTGTTGGCGTGACGATCAGTGATTGTATGTGTGATGCGGCGGGATCGACTTTTTCCAGGATTGGTAGCAAAAATGCCAAAGTCTTCCCCGTTCCTGTCTGCGCCTTCGCGATGACATCCCTTCCAGCAAGGATATCGGGTATCGATTTCTCCTGAATCGGGGTAGGGGCGGATATTCCTATTTGCTTTAATATGTTGTTAATCGCTGGGCTGACGCCAAGGTCGATGAATTTCATGTATGGGCCTACTTTCTGAATTTCTTCATTTAATTTACTGATAAATCCACTTAAATGGTAACAGCTTCCTTTACTTCAAAGTCATTATCCTTAGTCTAAGCTATTTGTTAGTATATCATTATCTATTTTCGAGAAAACCTGTACCTTAAAATTTTTCATCCTATTGTACTTTAGTTATTTTTCTAATATAATTTATAAGATTTAATTATCCATATATCGAGCTACTTACTTGAAAAAGGGTAAGCATCTCCTCCTTGTATATTTTTGCAAGGATTTTTTGTATATAAAAAAGGAGTGACCGCATGTTTAAATTAAAAGAACGGAATTCAAATATTAAGACGGAAATACTTGCGGGGCTTACAACCTTTTTGACACTGGCTTATATCATCGTTGTAAACCCCATGATCCTTTCTGATGCGGGTGTCCCATTCGACCAGGCATTCACGGCAACCATACTCGCAATAATAGTCGGTACACTATGCATGGCCCTTTTAGCCAATTACCCAATTGTCATAGCACCGGCAATGGGATTGAATGCTTATTTTGCATACTCGGTATTGGGAACCCATGATATCTCATACACAGTTGCCTTCTCTGCAGTCTTTATTACCGGTATCATCTTTATCCTTTTATCCCTAACCTCTTTTCGCTCAAAATTGATCGAGGCCATCCCTAATAACTTGAAGCATGCAATCAGTGCCGGTATCGGGCTTTTCATCACTTTCATCGGACTTCGTTTGTCAGGTGTCGTCACACAGCATGAATCCAACCTGGTTACACTCGGAAGCTTCAAGGATCCCAGTGTCGCGCTTACATTGGTTGGTTTGGTCATAACGATCGTACTGATCGTTCGCAATGTGCAGGGAGCGATATTTATCGGAATGATCGTGACTGCCATAATCGCTTTCTTTACAGGCCAATTGAAAATTAACGGCCTGGTTTCCACCCCTTCCTTACCTGAAGGGATCATAGTCGCCAATCCAATCACCTCTATCGCCGATGTGATTAATTACGGGCTTTATGGCGTCGTCTTCTCCATTTTGCTTGTCATGCTTTTCGATACTACCGGTGCTTTATTGGGCATTGTCCGTCAAGCTGGATTGCTGAAGGAGAATAAGCTTGAAAAATCCGGCAGTGCCTTCTTTGCAGATTCGATCGGCACTACTGTCGGCGCCATGTTCGGCACAAGCCCGACCGCTGCCTCGGTTGAATCATCAGCTGGTGTAGGAGCGGGCGGCAAGACAGGTTTAACCGCGTTGGTGGTGGCCATCCTATTCTTAATAACCGCCTTTTTCAGCCCGCTGATAGGAGCTGTCTCAAATGTAGCGGCAATCACGGCACCTAGCTTGATCATCGTCGGAAGCATGATGATTAAAAGCATTAATGAAATTGACTGGACACACTTTGATGAATCATTTCCAGCCTTTTTGGTCATTGTCGCCATGCCTTTAACATCAAGCATCGCCAACGGGATAGCACTCGGGTTCATCGCCTATCCCATATTAAAAATGGCAAGAGGCAAATTCCGTGAAGTGCATCCGTTCGTCTACTTGTTTGCCATTCTATTCCTTTACCAACTGATTTTCCTGGCTTGATCATCTTAAGAGGTATCCCTTGTGGTTCCTCTTTTTTTTAACCCCCGCAAAGAAAAAGGGGGGATATCCAACTTGTCGCCGGATATCCCCCATATGTTCACTCACTGGTTCATTTGATCGAGAAAATCACCAAGAAGATCATCAAGATTTTCCTCTTCAGGTTCTGGTTCCTCCACTAGTTTTGTGGTTTTTTCCAAACTCCAATCAAAGTCATCCAAATCTTTCTTAGATATTTCTGCCTGCACCACATCATTATCCTTTTCTTCGGGCTCATCCTGCAAATAAATCTCCTCATTAATTACATTGCTGTCTAATGAGGCTAGCAAGGCTGTTGCGCGTAAAGGATCGGATAAAAGATGGTACATAATCGTTCCAAGCATAGCTTCTGAGTGGGAATGCTTGAGCCAGTCACGCTGAGATTTGCTAAGCTTGTTCGGCATGGGCAGGGCAATCATTTCCCGTTCCTGATGGGTCGATTGTCCGATTCCATCGAGAACATACTCGGCAATTTTACTGGAAAAATTCCTTCTTTCAGTTTCCTTCAATTTCTGCAGCTGCCTTAACGTATAATCTGATACATCTGAAGGGATACGAAAAGTGATGGCTTGTCCTCTTTTGATTTCAGAAGAAGCTGTTTTTTTCATTCTCTCACCTATTTAACAGCACCTGATCTTTGTTCTTTCTTCTTTTGGTGGGATTGCTGCTGTTCCTTTGAATTCCGGCGATTAAAATCCGAAATCAATTTATAATAGGCGTTGGCCATCATCCAAACGCTTTCCCGTTCATCTTCAAAAAAGTCGATATTGTAGCCATCAAAATTCTGATTGAGCGTTTTCAGGTAATCTTTCAAGACAATCGAACCTCCGCCAACAAAATAGCAGATTTCCGTTTGCGAGTTTTTCTGCCATACGTTGCGCAGATGGCGATATTGCTTTTTCGCAAGTTCTCCTAAAATCCGGTCAACGATATCATGGACGCTTGTCCGGCTTCCGCGAACCATAATATGGTTACGATCGTTTTTCTTCGTGATGATTTCAACGACATCTCGTCTGCTATCCAGCTCGACACCGTGTTTCTTTCTGATTTCTTCACGAATAGATTCAAGAGCCTCAGCTACTCCTAGATTGAACCCTTGCGCCTTATCATCGTCAACTTTACGGTTTTTAATGACCGCGATATCTGTCGATAGTCCGCCAATATCTTGAATGAGAATTCTTCTATCTATTAATTCACGGTTAATGATATTCAAATCATTGTCCATGACTAAATTAATGTATGCGGCGAAGCCCTCTGGATAGACTTTCACTTCATCAAATTTGATATTAACCTTAATACCTTGGTATTTAGGTGTAATTAAAAATTCTACTTGGTGAACGGATCCCAGTAGCTTCGAACGGTACCCAACATCTTTCCCTTCCTTAACTTCCCGAAGAGGTAGACCTGTTCCAAGCGTATAATTCGCTTCGACAACGTTATTTACTTTTTTGAACTTATCATTATTCCCTTGCTTGGCAGCATCCAATGCAATAGCAGCAAAAAGCATGACTAATGTTTGGTCTTCCTCTGATTTACTGCTCCCCAAATCTAGTTCTGTTGGGTTATCACTTTTTGTCGCTAAATTCCCGACACGATAAATGGCATTATTGTCTTGCAATGCTGGTGAATGGACTCTAATATGTAACCCTTCCAATGGGTTTTTTTCATCGAGTTCTTCGATTCCTATGACCGGACGATCTTCAATGTCTTTTGCAATGACATTTGGTATATATAGTTCAGACTCTAGCTTTCCAAAAATAGCTTTAATTGCATCATTTCCTACGTCTATTGCTGCGATTCTAGAACTCATCTAAAAACATCCCCTTTTTCATAAAAAAAATTTAGGTGGAGCACTCTATTAAGCATAGAAAAGGTTTCTATATTAGTCAATGCTTCATAAGTTGTAGCTTTATTTGTCGAATTGTATTCATTTATGTACACATTAGGAACAAATATGTACACACGTTATATATAGACATGTATACGCATTTGTAAACATGTTTACTTTATTTGTGTACAAACCAACTATTTTTGTTTACATGTATACAATATTGCAAACAAACAAAAAAACCAACTTTTAATAATCTCCTTCTTATAAAAGAAAGCGTAAAGAAGGAGAACTTGGTCTTGGTAATAAATTGGACAAACCACTAATGAAACGTATGAAGATATTAAAATCATCGAAAAAATAAAGAACTTCCTCAATATCCGTAGCCATATTGGCGCAGCACTTTATCCTTCCTTCGTTTTCTAAGCTAAAAACAGATATGGCAACTGATGTCTTAATTGTTGGTGGCGGAATTACGGGTATCACTTCAGCTTATCTATTAGCCAAGCAAGTTGTGAAAGCCGCATTCATTGAAGCAGATGAGACCCTTAATGGAACAACAGGCCACACAACCGCAAAAATCACGGTCCAGCACGGCTTGATTTACGACCAATTTATTACTGATCACAGTGAGGAATAGGCCAGACTATACTATATGAGGCCAACACTGAAGGAACGGAGCTATCAAAGGAATGATAGAAGAACATTCTATTGAATGTACAAGATACTTATGTATACGCAAATACTAATGTTTGGTCCTCCTCTGATTTATTGCTCCCCAAATCTAGTTCTGTTGGGTTATCACTTTTTGTCGCTAAATTTCCGACACGATAAATGGCATTATTGTCTTTTTTGTAAGTCTCGTGAATGGACTCTAATATGTATCCCTTCCAAGGTTTGTTTACATCGAGTTCTTCGATTCCTATGACCGGCTGATCTTCAATTCGTTTGCAATGACAATTGCATCATTTCCTACGTCTACTGCTGCGATTCTACAACTCATCTAAAAACACCCCCTTTTTTTATAGAAAAAATAAGGTGGAGCACTCTCGATAGAAGAGATTTCTATATTAGTCGATGCTTCATTAACTGTAGCTTTATTTTCATTTGCCGAATTGTATTCACTTTTGTATACATTAGGAACAAATATGTACACACCTTATATATAGTCATGTGTACGTGTTTGTAAACATGTATACTTATTTGTGTACAAACTATTTATTTATGTTTACATGTATACATAAATGTAAACATAAATAAATAATGTATTTTTTTTAGTCTTTCTTCTTACAAAAATAAGCGTATAAATAGCGGATTTGGGTATGGTAATAAATGGACGATTCACTAATGAACTGTATGGAGGTATTCAAATGACTGAAAAAAATACAGACCTTCCCCGATTTCCGGAACCTTATTGGCGCAGCGCGTTGACATTCCCTACTTTTTCTAAATTAGATACAGATTTAACCACTGATGTCTTAATAGTAGGCGGCGGAATTACCGGAATCACATCTGCTTACCTACTAGCTAAACAAGGTGTTAAAGTCACACTGATTGAAGCAGGCCAAATACTTACTGGAACGACGGGACACACTACAGCAAAAATCACGGCCCAGCATGGCCTGATTTACGACCAGTTGATCACTGACCATGGCGAAGAGAATGCCAAGCTTTATTATGAAGCGAATATAGATGGAATGAAGCTGATTAAAGACTTGGTAGAAGAACATTCCATCGAATGTAATTTGACTGCACAGGATGCCTATGTGTACGCAAATACGGAAGAATATATAAGCAAAATCCAAAAAGAACTGAGAGCCTATCAAAAACTTGGCATTCGGGGCGATTACGCGGAGAATATCCCTTTCTCCATTCCATGTAAAGCTGCTGTGATAATGAAAGATCAAGCACAGTTTCACCCATTAAAATATTTAACGTCCCTCATTTCGACAATTATCGATGCAGGAGGCACAATCTATGAACGGACAACGGCAATGAAGATTGAAGACGGCGATCCACCAACCGTTCTGACGGATACGGGACATTCCATCAAAAGCAATCAGGTAATTGTGGCCTCACACTTCCCTTTCAATGATGAAAAGGGCTTATACTTTGCCCGTGTTCATGTAAGTAGGTCCTATGTGCTTGGCATCAGGACTGAACAGGAGTATCCAGGCGGGATGTATTACAGTGCAGACAGCCCTAGCCGCTCCCTTCGCTATACGGAATTGGACAATGGGGAAAAACTTATACTTGTTGGCGGTGATGGCCATAAAACAGGCCAGGGAATCTCGACGATCGAGCATTATGAAGCACTGAAGGACTTCAGTGCCCAGTATTTCAATGTGAAGGACATTCCCTACCGCTGGTCGGCACAGGATATCGTGACACCGGATAATATCCCCTTCGTCGGTCCAGTAACAGCCAACCAACAAAACGTCCTGATAGCTACCGGCTATGCGAAATGGGGAATGACGAATGGATCGATAGCCGCCATGATCTTAACTGACCGGATTTTGCAAAAAGATAACCGATATGCGGAATTGTATGATCCTGCCCGTTTAAAAGGCGTGAAGAATATTCTCCAAGATAATGCTGATGTGGCGAAGCATCTCATCAAAGGCAAATTGGCTGTCAATCATAAAACGCCGGAAGACATAGGAATTGATGAAGGAGCAATCGTGAAGGTGGATGGAGACAAAGCTGGGTGTTACCGTGACCATGATGGCCAGCTTCATATTGTTGATTCCACATGTACACACATGGGGTGTGAAGTTGCCTGGAATAGCGGCGACCGTACCTGGGATTGCCCATGCCATGGCTCCCGCTACTCCATCGCTGGTGAAGTATTGAATGGCCCTGCTGTCGAACCATTGAAGAAAATTCGCTGACTGCCAATTTGTGATTTTATCTAATAGTCGACTGGACCCGCCGTTTTCCTTATACTGAAGTTACTGCATGGTTGAATGGCTGCAAATAACTCTGAAAAGGAATGAATCGAACATGAACGGTAAAAACCGGAAAGATATTACCCCAGGTGCCTCTGTGGACATAGTACTTAAAGCAGATCAACGCACCGGAAAACTGACAAGCGGCACTGTAAAGGATATTTTAACCAACTCCAGCACCCACCCTCATGGAATTAAAGTAAGATTGACTGATGGCCAGGTGGGCAGGGTTCAAGTCATTCATAAGTAATGTGCACTCGGTCCAGGCCGAGTGTTTTTTTTGTGATTGTTCGATGAATTAATGACAAAGGGGGATATTTCAATCATGTTTCCCATTCATAATTCGTACAATAGGGGTGAGATTATCTCTATAAAAAGGCTGGTGTCGAAATGAATCAAGAATACAATGCCCCCGTTAGGGATCATTACCGCGACGATGAACATATATTGAAAGTTTCCGGCTCTGAGACGCTATCTGCTGCTCCGGATCAAGCCACGATCACCCTGGGAGTCATAACAGAGGATGAGGACCCGCAAAAGGCCCAGCAAGCCAATTCCCAAGCAATCGCAAATGTCATCGCATCACTTAAATCCGCAGGCATTCCCGAAGAGCAATTGAAAACGAGTGATTACAGGATCGATCCACAATATGATTATATTGACGGAAAGGAATTGTTCAAGAACTACAAAGTCCAGCACATCATACAAGCCCAGACGACCGACATCGAGAAAATAGGCAGCATAATCGATACGGCCGTCAGAAGCGGCGCCAATTCAATCACCAGCATCCGCTTCTCTTTATCCAATCCAGATGCATACTATAACCAGGCACTTTCTCTAGCTTTAAAAAATGCATACGAAAAAGCACTCTCCATGTCCCGAACGCTAGGAATCTCATTGAACCCAGTCCCTAATAGGGTTGAAGAACTATCTGAAACGGCAACTCCAATGCTTTTTCAAACAAGTACCCTTTCAAAAATGGCGACTACCCCGATTCAGCCTGGTGAATTGAACATCACTGCCTCGGTAAGGGTGGAATACACGTACTAGAAACTCACTAAATTCCATCCTAAAAACCCCCCTTGGCAACCTAAAGGGGGGAATCAGACTGTGGACAAATTAGAGAAAAACTAGTTTACTTTCAATGCGTTTAAAAAAGTTCCAGGTGATTTCAGAAATCCGCTCCCTTTCCGCCGACTGTCTGCCAAGCCACCTCGCCGGCAAGCGTCTCCGGGGTCTTGGCTAGCCAGTTATTCGGCAGGAGTGTCGCAAATTTCTGCAATCTAGTAAGGGTTTCATTCCTATAATCAAGTTAAAAAACATGCAGGATAATTCAGTATTAAAATCATGGTTCTAGGATGGCAGCAATCCGAACCTCCTTTTGTCGCAAAAGGAACCCCCCTTGGCAATCCAAAGGGGGTTTTTCATTTTAAAAGACTACCGTTTTATTTTCATGAACAATGACGCGGTCCTCCAAATGCCATTTAACAGCACGTGCCAGCACCCTGCGTTCAGCTGAACGACCGATTTTCTTCATATCCCCAGCGGAATCACGATGGTCCACACGTTCAATATCCTGCTCGATGATCGGACCTTCATCCAAATCATTCGTCACATAATGGGAAGTCGCCCCAATCAGCTTGACCCCTCTGTCATAAGCTCTTTCATAAGGCCGGGCACCAATGAATGCAGGTAAAAATGAATGATGTATATTGATGATTTTGTTTGGATGGGCCGCTACGAAATCCGGCGTTAATATCTGCATATACCTAGCTAATACAATAAGGTCCACTTTGAATTCTTCCAGGAGTCCAAGCTGTTTTGTCTCCACTTCCTTACGTATATCCTTATTCGCAGGAATGTAATAAAATGGGATGCCCATCGATTCGACAATTTGCCTTGTATCTTCATGATTGCTGATGACTAGCGCAATATCAGCCAATAAATCCCCGCTTTGCCACTCCCATAGCAATTCCAGAAGGCAATGCGGTTCCTTGGAAACGAAGATTGCCGTCCTCTTCAGATCACTCACATGGTTAAATGTCCATTGCATCGAGAATGCTGTCGAAACTTCCTGGAATGCCCGCTGCATATCCGTTGCCTTATCCTTCAATCCTGGACAATCGAATTCGATCCTGGTGAAAAAGGTACCTCCCTCAGGATTCATCGAATACTGACTCAATTCAACAATATTTGCACCATACTCTTTAAGAAAGGCTGTAACTGTCGAAACAATTCCTGGCTGGTCCGGACATTTTATAATTAAACGGCCTCTATCTTGATTCTTTTCGCGAAACTCCTGTAACTGTTCTTGCACAAAGTTGCTCACCATTTTCCCAACTGCCCTTCTTCTATTTTGCTATATTATACTTCAATTCATAGGCAAAATTAAAGTCAGTCAATCAATACGGGATTTTGTTGGCATCCATATGGGCCATTTTTGAAATCCTCCACAGTTTTATTCCACCCCATTCATTGGTTACGGTTTTACTTCGATTTTTCTCTCTCGATAAAGTCTAAATCTTCATCCTTAAAGTGGAATCTAGCCGAAATTTCTTACTTTATTAAATAATTTGTCATTTTTTCCGCAAATTACCGGTATTTTGAAAGGTAATGAAGGCAACGGCCAAGAACCTTTATAAAATGCATAGTGAAGGGGGATCCTTGAATGAAATTTCGGCATGGTCAGGACGCCATTTTTTACTTCAGTTTTATTTTCCCTAGTTAATGAGGTTATTCACTACCTCATAAGGGGTATAGAACATTCTATTAGTTTTTTTAAAAGGGGGAAATGAAATTATCATGAAATCATCCGTTACATTCATTGTATCCATTCTGGTTGTTCTTGGAATTCTGTCCGGATGTGCTGAAAAGGATCGGCTAGAGGATGGGAGTAAGCTGATCAATAAGGATCAGTTTGTTTTCGCTGCCTCAGGCGAATTCAAGCCATTCAGTTATGTCAATGATGACATGACCGTAACAGGTTTCGATATTGAAGTCGGCGATGCCATTGCAAAGGAACTCGACTTAGAACCTGTGCCTAAACGGATAAAGTTCAAAGGCATTGTGGAAGGTGTTAAAACCGGTCGGGCAGATGCCGCGGTTGCCAGCCATACAATCAATGAACAACGAAGTAAACATGTTGCCTTCTCGACCCCTTATTACTACTCAGGTCCTCAAATTTTCGTCCGCTCGGATAGTGATATTAAAACGGTAGAAGATTTAAGGGGAAAGGAAGTTGCGGCTTCTAAGGGCTCCACGTATGCAACCACAGCAGAAAAATATACAACCAATGTAAAAACCTATGACAGTGATATCACGGCCCTGAAAGCATTAAGTGGAGGACGTCATGATGCCGTCATCACGGACTTCGTAACCGGCAAGGAAGCGACCAAGGAAGGTTTCGACATCGAAGGACGGCAATTGATCGAACGAAGCGAGCAGGCCATCGTCCTGCCAAACGACAACCCTCAGCTGCTTGCACGCATCAACGAAGCTCTTGAAAACCTCCGGGAAGATGGAACACTTGCGGAAATCAGCAAAAAATACTTTGGTGAGGACATCACAACTAAGCCTGAATAAAGATTAATAGAAAGGGAGTCATTACATTGCCAAGTTTTTCACATTTTTTTGATACATTATTTAGCTCCTCGGACGTATTCATCCGGGCCATGCTCCTCACATTGGAACTGACGGTAGTCTCCATATTGGTAGGGATCGTCATCGGATTGCTATTTGCACTTTTAAAAATATCCAATATAAAAATTCTTGCATGGATTTCCGATACATATGTATTCCTTGTACGGGGAACACCGCTTATCGTACAGATATTCATCCTCTATTTCGGTATCAGCAATCTCTTCTTACTGCCGGACTTCTGGGCGGCGTCCCTGGCCCTGGCCTTCCATAATGGAGCTTATATCTCAGAGATTTTACGTGGTACAATCCAATCCATCGACAAAGGTCAAATGGAAGCCGGACGTTCCCTTGGCATGAGCAATTCGCTCACCTTGAGGAGAATCATCTTGCCTCAAGCCTTCCGCCGCGCATTGCCGCCGCTTGGCAACCAATTCATCATCGGACTGAAGGATTCATCACTTGCAGCCTTCATATCCATGAATGAGCTGTTTAATGTGGCGACTACGTTAGGCTCTAATAATTTCGATGAAATGACTTATTTATTGATTGTAGCGGTCTACTACTTGATTCTAGTGGCATTCCTGACCATTATCGTCAATTTATTCGAAAAGAAACTGTCCATTAGTGATCGATAGGGGGAATTGAAATGGAACAAAAAGAAATGATTCGGATAAGGAATTTAAATAAATCGTATGGAAATCTGCATGTACTTAAAGATATTGATATGAAGGTACTCGATAGCGATGTTGTCTGTCTGATCGGACCAAGCGGTTCCGGAAAAAGCACCCTGCTCCGCTGTTTGAATTATTTAGAGAAGAAAGACAGCGGCCAAATCCTCATTGAAGGAACGGAAATTAATCCGGGTACCCATGATATTAATAAAATCCGCGAAAAAGTCGGAATGGTATTTCAGCATTTCTACCTCTTCCCTCATATGACCGTACTGGAAAATGTCATCGAAGCACCGACACACGTCAAAAAGGTCCCTAAGACCCAAGCGATTGAAGAAGCAAAGGCATTGCTTGCAAAAGTCGGTTTATCAGATAAAGCGGATGTCTATCCAAGCAAGCTCTCAGGTGGCCAGAAACAGCGTGTTGCCATAGCCCGCGCCCTTGCCATGAAACCTGATATCCTGCTCTTTGATGAGCCCACCTCGGCTCTGGATCCCGAACTTGTCGGTGAAGTTCTTGCCACGATGAAGGAACTTGCCTTGGAAGGGATGACAATGGTAGTCGTTACACATGAAATGAGCTTTGCACGTGAAGTCGGGGATTGGATTGTCTTCATGCATAATGGTAGGGTTGTCGAAAGCGGGCCGCCAAAAGAATTCTTCACCAATCCAAAGGAAGAGCGTACAAAAGAATTTTTGCAAACGACAGTCTTTTGATTTCAATTCTAAAATCTGTCTGCTAGCGAGATTATAAGCAATACAGGCGTGAATTCCTGTATTGCTTTTTTGAATGAAAAAGGATTTATTGGTTTCCTTAATATCCAGTTAGGTAGTTCCCTAAACTACCTGTTCAATGTTTCAGGGATATTTTCGCTCGGATTGTACAAACTAAATACTTGATGAATTGTTTCAGATAAACCGTGATTCTGGCTCGAACATGGAAAAATATCTGTATTTATGGTATATATACAGGTAAAATTAAAAGAAGTATATAAATGAAAGAGGTCGAATTCAGTTGGAAAATAACTCTTCGAATTTTATTAAAAATATTATAAAAGATGACCTAGAGTCCGGAAAACATGATCATGTCATCACCCGCTTCCCTCCTGAGCCGAACGGATATTTACATATCGGGCATGCCAAATCAATCATTTTGAATTTTGGGGTGGCTGATGATTTCAATGGGAAAACTAACCTTCGTTTCGATGATACGAATCCATTGAAAGAGGATATTGAGTTTGTCAACTCCATTAAGGAAGATGTAAAATGGCTCGGTTACGACTGGGATAACCTTTTCTTCGCTTCCGACTATTTTGATGAAATGTATAAAAGGGCTGTGCTGCTCATCAATAAGGGACTGGCATATGTGGACGACCTTAATGCCGACCAAATCCGTGAATATCGCGGAACGCTGACCCAGCCAGGGAAAGATAGCCCCTACCGCAATAGAACCGTCGAGGAAAATCTTGAACTATTTGAAAAGATGCGCAGCGGTGAATTCGGCAACGGCGCAAAAGTATTGCGTGCAAAAATCGATATGAGCTCACCTAACATTAATTTGCGTGATCCCGTCATATACCGTATCTCCCATACTGAACACCATAATACCGGCAACAAATGGTGCATCTACCCAATGTATGCCTTTGCCCACCCAATTGAAGATGCCATCGAGGGAGTCACACACTCCATTTGTACGCTTGAGTTCGAAGATCAACGCCCTCTTTATGACTGGATCGTTGAAAATTGTGAAATGGAAAGCCAACCAAAACAATATGAATTTGGCCGACTTAACCTGACCAATACAGTAATGAGCAAGCGAAAATTGAAGCAGCTTGTCGATGAGAGCTTCGTGGACGGCTGGGACGACCCACGGATGCCTACTGTTTCAGGCTTGCGCAGACGCGGATATACACCCGAAGCGATCCGTGCATTCTGCCAAGAGATAGGTGTCGCAAAAACAAGCGGTGTCGTAGACTCTCAAATGCTTGATCATTTCGTGCGGGAAGACTTAAAACTGAAGGCTCCTCGGACTATGGCTATCCTAAATCCGCTTAAAGTGGTCATCACCAACTATCCGGAAGGCGAGATAGAATGGCTGGATGCTGAAGTCAATCCGGAAGTTCCGGAAATGGGCACACGCCAAATCCCGTTTTCACGTGAAATATATATCGAACAGGACGATTTCATGGAAAACCCGCCTAAAAAGTATTTCCGCCTTTTCCCGGGCAATGAAGTCCGTTTGAAACATGCTTATTTCATTAAATGTGAAGAAGTGATAAAAGATGAGACCGGTAACGTCATTGAACTTCGCTGCACATACGACATTGAAACGAAAAGCGGATCGGGCTTCACTGGCCGTAAAGTAAAAGGTACATTGCACTGGGTCGAAGCTTCACAAGCCGTATCAGCAGAATTCCGCAACTACCAGCCTTTAATCTTGGATAAGGAAAATGATGAAGAGGAAGAAAAATCATTTTTGGACCGGGTAAACCCTGATTCAGTAGAAATATTACAAGGATTCGTCGAGCCTAACATGAAAGATGTTAAGCCTCAGGATAAATTCCAATTCTTCAGGCATGGCTATTACAATGTTGATTCAAAACTCACTTCGGCCGATCACTTGGTCTTCAACCAAATCGTTGGGTTGAAAAGTTCATTTAAATTATAGAATCACGAAAAGAACCAGATTCCTAGCGGGATCTGGTTCTTTTTCATTCTCTGCACCCTTATATCATTTTTTCTCGTAAAGTTTTATCCCTTGCTTGGAAAGCGCCTGTTTAAGTGTACTATATGTGGAAACCTGATTAAAATCAAGGCCTAACTGAATCGATGTCTGGGCCACTTCAGGACGAATCCCTGAAATGGTCGATTGAATGCCTAACAGGTTCAGGGTACTTATCAATTGATAGATTTGTTGGGCAACCATCGTATCTAAAAGGGAGACTCCCGATAAATCGATGAATAAGTGAGTGATATTTTTGCTAATGCATTTGCTTGGAGTCACATTCAAGATTTCCTTTGCCCGGTAGGTATCAATTTCACCGATTAACGGCAATACCGCAATGGCATCAACAATGGGAATGACAGGTGCGCCCAGTTCATTAATCAGGTTCTGTTGAGCAAGTAAACGTTCTTTTGTCAAAAGGTAATACTGCTCAGTGAACTGACGGTTCAATTGATCGAATGCACGATTAATCATCCGACTCCACCGGATGATCGTATCCTTCGTTATCCCCGTATCCTTTAGCATATAATCCGTTATGAAGGTCCAATATGTTTCCCGAACCTTATTAAGCGCCTCCAGCACTTCGTAAATGGGCGTGTCCGATTCAACCCTACTCTTCGCGACAAGTGTGGCCCACCGCTCCATCGTTTCAATAAATGCCGTTTTATCTTCAAGTAAAGCACTGGTCACTGTCTTGATGGTCAATGTATTCTGTTCTCTGAGAAGCTTTTCGATTTCATCATTAGAATCTATTGAATAGATGGATCCAGACTGCTTTTCCCTTAAAGCCAGCCAGTTTTCCGTAATCTTGGATGAATTATCAAGGATATATCGATATAAATTTTCATCTATTTTATCCATTTGTGTTCCCCTATCTCACTAGTTATTTCATTTTAAAAAGTAATAATAAGTCTCCATATCCCTCTCTCTCCATTTCATCTCTAGGAATGAATCGAAGGGCAGAAGAGTTTATGCAATATCTCGTGCCTTTAGGACTTGGACCATCGGGAAAAACATGTCCAAGGTGTGAATCGGCGTCCCTGCTGCGCACCTCGGTCCGGGTCATTCGGTGGCTGAGATCCATTTTCTCATTCACACTTGCCGACATGATGGGCTTCGTGAAGCTTGGCCACCCACAACCGCTATCATACTTATCCCGCGAACTGAATAGAGGCTCCCCAGAAACGACATCCACATAGATGCCTTCTTCAAAATGATTCCAATAAACATTATCGAAAGGAGGCTCCGTGCCATTTTCCTGTGTGACGCGGAACTGCCTCTCCGTTAACGTCTTTCTAAGGTGGGCATTATCCTTAGGCCAATTTTCTTTAATGAATGCATCACGACCTGAGCCTTTACGATACAATGCATAACGAAATTGATTTTTCCGATAGAATTCTTGATGATAGTCCTCAGCCTCGTAAAATTTCCCTGAGGGTAGAATACCCGTAACAATAGGTTTCTTAAACCGTCCGCTCCTCATTAAATCTTCCTTCGATCGTTCCGCCTCCTGTTTCTGACGTTCATTAAGATAGAAAATGGCCGCCTTGTATTGCTTTCCCCTATCCGAGAACTGTCCATCTTCATCCGTAGGATCGATTTGGCGCCAGAATATCTCTAATAACGTTTTATAGGAAATGATCGATGGATCGAATACCACTTGCACCGCTTCAACATGATCGATTGATCCGGTAATCACTTGTTTATATCTAGGCGCAGCAAAATTACCGCCTGTATAGCCTGATGTCACTGAAATAATACCATCCATTTCATCAAAGGGAGCAACCATGCACCAAAAACAGCCTCCTGCAAAGATAGCCGTTTCTTTTCCAGCCATCGTCATCCTAGAACTCCCCTTTCCGATTGTCATTTTATGTATTATATACCAGCAAGCCACATACCTTCAAATTCAAAAACAATGGATTTCTATCTTTGCAGCACAAATATAAAAGAGGCACTTAGGTGTAAACCCAAGTGCCCTTTTGTGTCAGATCCATTAATTAAAGTATCACACTAACGATGATCGCTGATAGGATGCTGACAAGAGTCGCACCGTATAACAGCTTCAAGCCGAAACGGGCTACTACATTTCCCTGTTTTTCATGAAGTCCTTTGACTGCACCGGCAATGATTCCAATAGATGAGAAATTAGCGAATGAAACCAAGAAAACAGAAACGATCCCTATCGTCCTTTCGCTCAAGCCTGCTGATGCTTCCCCTAAGCTAAGCATGGCAACGAATTCATTGGTTACTAGCTTCGTCGCCATGATTCCGCCAGCAGTCACGGTTTCTGAAATCGGAATCCCCATGATAAAGGCAAACGGTGCAAAGATATACCCCATGATGTCTTGGAAGCTGATGCCGAAAATCATGTCGAATACGCTGTTGATTCCTGCAATTAATGCAACGAAACCAATTAACATCGCTGCTACAGTCATGGCAACCTTAAACCCATCCATGATATATTCCCCAAGCATCTCGAAGAAAGATTGCTTCTCTGCCCCGTCTTCGACAACAAGGATATCATCATCATCCGTTACGGTATAAGGATTGATAATGGATGCAATGATAAATCCACCGAACATGTTAATAACAATTGCCGTCACCACGTACTTTGGTTCAATCATCGTCATATAGGCACCGACGATCGACATCGATACGGTTGACATGGCTGATGCACAAAGCGTATACATGCGAGATGGCGGAATGGCACCGAGTTGTTTTTTCAAGGTTATGAAAACCTCGGATTGGCCTACTATTGCTGATGCTACCGCATTGTAAGATTCCAATTTACCCATCCCATTCACCTTACTTAGCAGGAATCCAACCCACTTCATGATGAACGGAAGGATCTTGAAATGCTGTAAAATCCCAATTAATGCTGAGATGAAGACGATAGGAAGAAGGACATTTAAAAAGAATGGCGCTGCCCCTTCGTTTACAATCCCGCCAAATACAAAGGTGATTCCTTCATTTGCCCATTCTAAAAGTTTTCCGAACCCATCGGCAATCGAATTGATGATCACTAAGCCAAACTTCGTATTTAATAATAAATAAGTTAAAATAAGCTGAATGACCACCATGAGGATGATCGGTTTAATTTTAACTTTCTTCCGGTCACTGCTGACTAGTATGGCTAGTCCAAAAACAATAAGCAGTCCTAAAATTGCAATCAGAAATTTCATATATCTGCCTCCACTAAGGGTGAATTTAATGATCGTGCATTAATAGTAGGTTACCCTCAAAAAAATTATGCAAACGTTTTCTCTTTCATCCAAAATACATGTACGTACCTCTCCAGAAGTCTATATTAAACTAATATTTTTTTTAGTGCAATTATTATTTCCCTTTTTAAAATAACAATTAGTGACAATAATGGGTTTCGTGAATTAAAAAAGAAGGTTCCCCTTCGAAAGGAACCATCTCTTTCCTCGAATAGTATCGGCTATTTAGGCTTCTATTTTTCTGGATATCACCGATGTCACTAATCCGACTCCTCCGATTACAAAAATGATGATGGATGCAGCCAGGCTACCTTCCCCTTGGTAAAAGTCGATCAATCTCCCTGCAAAAGAGTCTCTGCCTTGGAGACCGCCTCCGTTTGGCATCTCTCCTGGCGTTCCAGAACCATTAGGACCGCCTTGGATAGTTTCCCCCATATTGCCCTGCGTATCATTAGATGCCGTTTCCGTGGTCGAATCATCGGTCGCCGTACTGCTATTAGCCGATTCTGTTGTGTTACGTTCGGCAGGCTGTCCCATCATCGCCTGTCCATTAATGGGTTCGTTGCCGCTGCCATCCATATACATCATGATCCCGATGACTGCTTGGGCCATTAAAAGGACCGAGGCCAATATTCCAACCAAAAAGTGTAACTTACCCGTTCTTTTCATCAATGATTCTCCTCCGAAAATAAATGTATTTATAAGATGATTATCTAAAAAGACCCTTAATTTTTCCTTAAGCAGCAAGGATAAAAGTAAGGGTCTTTTTACTAAGGGATGGCATCTTAAGGTGGATTATTTTTTCCTTTGATTTCTCGGAAAAGTGATTTCAAAACGGGTTCGTTCATTCTGTTCACTCGTAACCTTGATGTTCCCTTGATGTGTGTTCACAATCCATTTGGCAATGGATAGACCTAAGCCGGAGCCTTCATTTGCTGAACGGGATTGCTCCACTTGATAAAAACGGTTAAAAATCAAGGGGAGATCTTCCTGCGGAATGCCTTTTCCATTATCCTCTACGGTAAGAATGACGGATGAAGAATTCTTGATGCAGGATAGAGAAATCTCCCCGCCTTCCCCGGTAAATTTCATGGCATTATCCACCAAGATCACCAATAGCTGATGAATTCTCTCTTTATCCCCATGAAATACGACCTGTTCGGGGGTATGGCTAATGATTGATTTCTCTTGAAACAAAGCTATATCCGTATACTGTTCCACGATATCGATAAGTAAGTCATCAAGGAAAAAGTTCGATTTCCTAACCTCCATTTGGTTCGAATCCGTTCTGGTCAAGGTCAAAAGCCCATTAACAAGCTTATTCAATCGCCGGACTTCTTTCGAAATGATGGATATATCAACGGCCTTTTCCTCGATTGTCGCTGAAGGCGATTGAAATAGCAAATCAGCCCGCGATTGAATGACAGCAAGCGGCGTTCGAATTTCATGCGAAGCATCCGAGACAAACTGTCTTGACCGGAATTAGGGCCCGTCCTGCCAGAAGATAGCCTGCTCCTACCGCCACTAGACTTCCAATTCCTCCACCAGCAAACAATATGAGCAGCAATCGATCGAGCATTTCTTTTTCTGTATCCACATTCCTGATGAATTGTACCGTCAGCTCTCCATAATCTGTATCGACCTTGGTGGAAAGTGCACGAAACGTCGGCCCATTTACCGATATTTCTTCAATCTCATCAAATCTTTTTGGGTAAAATTCCGGCTCATTGACCTTAATGAAATTGTCTACACTCAGTCTTGGCTCAATGATCGTCTCATCCGGTCCCCAAACGATGACGCTTGGCCCCGGACCTAGGAGAACCTCACCTTGCGGACGTCCGCCTGGCATGCCCCCATTATTGAAATCCCTGTAATCCTTTTTAAGTGAATCATTGACATCCCTATAGATCTGATTTTCCGTATAAAAATAAATCGTTCTGCTTAGTATGGCTATTAAGACAATAAAGACGATAGAATTCAATAATGTTAGTTGAAGCCGTGTTTTTTGGAACATAATGATCCCCTTATGGTTGTTTTAGCATATAACCAATACCCCGAACGGTTTGAATATCTTTATGATAATGGAAAGGTTCCAATTTTTTTCTAAGGTGATGGATGAACACTTCCACAATGGCGATCGTCGTATCTGAATCAAACCCCCAGATACGGTCGAAAATCTGCTCACGGGTCAATATTTTTCCATTATTTCGAATTAAATACTCCAGTAATTCAAACTGTTTCAATGTCATTTTAATGACCTTTCCATCAACCAAAATATCCTTTTCTTTTTCCAATAGTTCAATATCACGGTATTTCACATGCTGATCAAGTGATATAATGCCACTCCTTCGAAGCAAGGCGCGAATCCTGGCCTTAAGTTCCGGTGCCTGGAAAGGCTTGACTAAATAATCATCGCCACCCATTTCCAATCCTCTGACACGATCCTCAAGCCCATCTTTTGCTGTCAAAAACAAGACACTTGTATCGATTTTTGCTTCCCTGATTTTCCGTACGATTTCAAATCCATCGATTCCCGGAAGCATCACATCCAAGATGATGATATCATATATACTTTGCTGAGCCATGAATAGCCCATCTTCCCCATTATCCGCTGTATCGACTACATATTCATCCGTCAGAATTTGTCGGATCGATTCTAATAATGAAACATTATCTTCTACCACCAAAACCTTCATGCAGGGTACCTCCCAACCGCATCAATTGTGATATATGTTGATTTTATCTTTTTTCATATGCAAAAGAAAGCGGGCTTTTATTCGCATGCTTTCTTTCAAATTGAGTGTTCATTCGTGACGCAGTGCTTGGATTGGACTTAACCTGGATGCCTTATTGGCAGGAAATACGCCAAACATTATCCCGATTAAAATGGAAAATAAGAAGGCAAACAATGTCACCGACCATGAATAACTAATCGTTAAACTTGAAAAAACTGAAATCAATTTTGCGATTCCCAATCCAATTACAACTCCCAACAATCCCCCTAAGCAGCTCAAGACCATCGCTTCAATTAAAAACTGGAGAAGAATCGATTTCCGATTTGCCCCAATTGCTTTTCTAATCCCGATTTCCCTCGTTCTCTCTGAAACGGAAACCAACATGATATTCATGATTCCAATTCCCCCTACCAGTAACGAAATACTGGCAATACCGCCAAGCATGAGTGTGAACGTATCCGACACAGAGCTCATTGTATCCATCAGATCTTCTTGATTGGACACCGAATAGTTATCACTCTGTTCTGGGAAAAATGTGGTCATCGTACCTTGTACCTGGTACATCGCCCTATCTATGATATTCTCATTCTCCGCTTTTAAATATACGGTTCCGATTGTCGTGCTGCCTGTAGCCCTTTCGGCAGTGGTGATCGGTGCAATGATTACATCATCCCCACTCGATCCCATTGAGGTGCCTACTGACTCAAGGACACCGATCACTCGATAGGAAACGCCGCCGATCAGAACGTTCTGGTCCACAGCTTTTTGATTTTCAAAAAGCGTGTTGGCTGTATTCGACCCCAGGACAACGACCTTGGAGCGTAATTCCGTTTCCATATCCGTCAAAAACCGGCCCTGACTGAGCTCTAGATCCCTAACCGATAGGTAGGAGGAAGTTGCACCGGTCATTGAAACCTGTGCCGAAGCTTCCCCGTTTTTAGCATATACGCGTTCAGTGACTACTGGCGCCACTTCAGATATCCCGCTCAGGCCTTTAAACTGTTCGATTGTATCATCCGTCAGCTTAACGGAGTCGGTATCCGTGACACTTACCGTTATCAGGTTCGTTCCCAGGCTATTGATCTCATCCTGAACGGACTGAGAGGAACCCTGACCAATCGAAACCAGGACGATTACGGAAGCAACTCCAATAATGATCCCAAGCATGGTTAAAAATGCTCTGACTTTATTGGTTTTGATACTGCGTATAGCCATCTTCATTGATTCGCCCAAGTTCAATCCAATCACCTCCGTTTTCAAATAGCTGACCATCCTGTATCCGGACGACCCGAGTTGCTTCTTTTGCCACTTCCAAGTCATGGGTTATAAGAATGATTGTTTGTCCCTTTTCGTTCAATCCTTTCAGCATCTGCAGCACTTCCTCACTCGTTTTACTATCCAGAGCCCCCGTCGGCTCATCCGCCAATAAAACGGGAGGGTTACCGGCAAGTGCCCTTGCAATGGCAACTCTTTGCTGCTGTCCACCCGACAGTTGGGTCGGCAGATGATTCTTCCGGTCACTCAGGCCAACCATATCAAGGCACACATTGGCCAATTTTCTTCTTTCCTTCACGCTTACCCCTCTATAAACCAGGGGAAGTTCGACATTTTCCAACGCTGTCAGTTTTGCCAACAGGTTGAAATTTTGAAAGATAAATCCTATTTTAATATTACGAATGGCGGCTAACTCATTATCCTTCAACTTTTCCACTTCTTTTCCATCAAGAAGATATTCACCTATGTCAGGCTTGTCAAGGCAGCCAATCATATTCATGAACGTCGATTTCCCTGATCCAGAAGGACCGATGATGGAAATGAAATCGCCTTTATCGATTGTAAGACAGACATCTTGAAGTGCCTTAACCGTTTCACCGCCTAATTCATATGATTTAGACATGTTCTTAATTTTTATGATGGGTTTCGCCATATTACTGACCTCCCTTGCCGCTTGGCATTCCGCCACTGTTTGGCATACCGCCGCTCGGCATTCCGCTGCCGCCCGGCATTCTTATTTCGCCTCCTTGGCCACCCCTCATTCCATCGCCTCCACTGCCAGTGGAGCTTTCATTGATGGTGACAGGCAAGGAAACAAACTGGCCCTCTTCAAGACCCGAAGTTATTTCAATATACCTATCGTTGCTGATCCCAGTCTCAACAGCTGTCTTTGTACTGGCCGTTCCTTCAGTTGTACCGGCTTGTTGTATATTCACATATTTTTCTTCACCGTCAATTTGGACTGCTTCAATCGGAATAAATAAAGCATCTTTTACACTATTCGTCAAAATGCTCACTTCAGTTGACATCCCAATTTTTATATCGCCGGGCTTGTCAATTTTGATTGTGACATCGAACGAAGAAACCCCATTCTCATATGTACCTTCCTTTGCTACACTGGTCACTTCCCCCGTAAACGTTTCATCTTCAAAAGCACTGGCTTTCATTTCAACTGTTTGTCCTTTTTTAACACTTGGAACATCCAATTCATCAACACTGATCGTCGTTTTCAATTTTTTATAATCGGTAACGTGTGCCACCACTTCACTGCTTGATACACGATCCCCTTCTTCCACATCCAATGTTGTCACGGTACCATCGAATGGGGCCGTTATCGGGTCACTTCCATCCGTGAAGGTAATTAGTTCATCACCTTTCTCAACCAATTCATCCTTCGCTATAAGAACTTCATCCACTTCATTCGTTACAGGGGAAGTGACATCCTCACTATTGACTGCGGCGACCGATCCGGAACCGCTTATTAGAACTTCAAGATCTCCCTTTTCAACTGTAGCCGTCACCGACTTTGCAATAACGGGCTCAGCATTGTCCTTCATGGAAAACCAAACGCAACCCCCAATCGCCAAAACTAAAACCGTACCTATCATTATCAACTTTTTCATTATTTTTCTCCTTTCAGATTCCTTCGTTGAAACCAGTATCGTGAAAGAAGCTTAACTTTTCCTTAATGATAGGATTTGATTTCATGGCCGTTCATTCATACCTGCCTTTACTTTTGCTTTGTATCCTTTTCTCTCATTAACACTATGTAAAACGAAAAAATATTAATTTAACAATTATGAATTTACAATATATTCTGAAAAATATATACTGATACTGTTATCAAAAAATGGGGAATGAAAACCAAAATAATATTTAATGAAGGGGGAACCAACTTGGCACCAAACGATTCAATACCTAAGGAAACTGGAGTAAGCGCTTCCATTGACTGCACCAAGATTGTCCAATCCCAGTCTTTTCAAGAACTCCTAAGGAAAAAACGCAATTTCATCGTCCCACTATCCATCTTTTTCATAGTCTTTTATTTCACCTTACCTATATTAACTTCCTATTCTAAAGTCCTTAATTCCAATGCACTCGGCCCAATCAGTTGGGCTTGGGTCTTTGCCTTCGCTCAATTTATCATGACTTGGACCTTATGCATACTCTATTCCAAAAAAGCTGCGACTTTTGACCAATTAGTTGAAAAAATCGTGAGAGAAGCGAAAGGATAAAGGTGAATTTACAATGAATATACTTGCTTTCATATTATTTCTAATCATTGTCGGGCTAACATTGGTCATTACCTTTTTTGCTTCAAGGCGCACCAAAACGACCGCGGACTTTTATACGGCGGACAGCAGCCTGACTGGCTGGCAGAATGGCTGGGCCATTGCGGGTGATTATATGTCAGCCGCCTCATTTTTAGGAATAGCAGGCATGGTCGCACTCTCTGGATTTGATGGCTTTTTCTATAGCATAGGTTTCCTGGTTGCCTATCTGGTCGTTCTTTATATCGTGGCTGAACCGCTTCGTAACCTTGGTAAGTATACACTGGCGGACATGATCGCTGCCCGTTTCAATGAAAAGAAAGTTCGCGGGGTCGCTGCCCTTAACACCATTTCCATTTCAACCTTTTATATGATTGCCCAACTAGTCGGTGCTGGTGCCCTTATAAAGCTCTTACTTGGAATTGATTATCTATACTCCGTTATCATTGTAGGTATTTTAATGACCGTCTACGTTGTATTCGGCGGTATGACCGCCACCAGTTGGGTCCAAATCGTAAAAGCCATTTTATTGATGGCAGGTACTTTCATCATCTCCATCATCGTGTTCTCGAAATTCGACTTTAGCGTGATCGAGATGTTCAAGCAAATGCAAACGGCCACCCCTTTAGGCGGGGATTTCCTCAACCCGGGTAACAAATTCAAGGATCCATTGGATACTTTATCCCTTAATTTAGCGCTTGTACTCGGTACAGCTGGACTTCCTCACATTCTCATCCGTTTCTTTACGGTAAAAGACGCCATCACAGCCCGAAAGTCCGTAGTATATGCCACTTGGATCATTGGCATCTTTTATATAATGACCATTTTCCTGGGCTTTGGAGCGGCAGCTTTTGTTGGATACGACAAGATCATAGCCGCGAATGCGGCGGGTAATATGGCTGCTCCCCTGCTTGCCGAAGCCATTGGAGGTGACTTCCTGTTCGCCTTTGTGTCTGCAGTTGCTTTTGCTACCATTTTAGCGGTTGTAGCAGGTCTCGTTCTATCGGCAGCATCTGCTTTTGCCCATGACTTCTATGGCCACATCATCCGGAAAGGTCAAGCCACTGACAAGGAACAAGTAGTGGCTGCTCGTTGGGCATCCATCGGAGTATCCGTCCTCTCCATCATACTTGCCTTATTTGCCCAAAACATGAATGTTGCCTTCCTTGTTTCACTTGCCTTTGCCGTCGCTGCCAGCGCCAATCTTCCCATCATTGTCTTCACGGTATTCTGGAAACGCTTTAACACAGCTGGGGCTGTCACGGGCATGTTAGTTGGACTCATCAGTTCTTTATTGCTTGTGTTCCTAAGTCCCAATGTCTGGTCACCGGTAGAGGGAGCGGCAATATTCGTTGGGGAGCCATTATTCCCGCTGGCCAATCCAGGCATCATCTCCATCCCGATTGGTTTTATCGCGGCAATCGTCGGAACACTTCTGTCAAGCAAGAAAGCTGATGCCAAAAAATTCGACGAGATTTTGGTTACAGCAAACACTGGGATGAAAAATCCTTAATAAGTTAGATTTATCATTATTTCAAAATATTAAAAAGAGGAAGGAGATCAGGGTGTTCGACCTGCTCTCCTTCCTCCTTATTTAGAAACATATTTATCAGGAAGTTTTTATAATACCCCCTCTAACTTCCCAATCTTACCTTCCTTTTATTATACTTTGTTACCAACTGGTTCATGACTTCTGCAAAGATCAGCCCCATCGCAATGGCACCTGCCAGCATAAAAACCTTGGCCGCCAACTGAACGGCAACATAAAAATCATTTCCGACAAAGTGCTTCATCGCATCATACGACAAACCTCCAGGCACAAGGGGGATGATTCCCGATACATTGAAAATCGTGATTGGCGTCTTATACCTTTTAGCAAAATACTGGCTGATAACCGCAACGATAAATGCAGCTGCTAATGTTGCAATGATGCTGTTTATCTCATTTTCAACCAGAACAAAGTATAAGATCCACCCTAACATCCCTACGCAACCACATTGAAACAATGAATTTTTTGGTACATTGAAGATGACTCCAAAGGCGGCCGAGGCAATGAAACTTGTAATAAGCTGTGCAATCATCATTCTTCCTCCCTTAAAATCATAAGAAAACAAACGCAGCCGATATTCCTGCCCCAATGGCTAAAGCAGTCAAACCTGCATCCGCACCCTTGGATAGACCCGAAACCAAATGTCCTGCAATTAAATCCCTGGCAGCATTCGTAATTAATAGCCCTGGCACAAGCGGCATCACCGCTCCGATGATTATCGTGTCCAAATGACTTCCAACTCCAATCTGGACAAAAAACATAGCTACTAAGCCTACGACTAAAGAGGCGATGAATTCAGCAAAAAAACGAACTTCCAGTAACCAGTGCAAATAAAGCAGGCATGAGAATCCCATTCCTCCTGCTATACAGGACCAAATGAAATCATTCCACTGTCCCTGGAACATGATCAAAAAGCAGCCGCTCGCTATAAATGCAGCAAAGACCTGTACCCACATGGGATACCCCATCCCGGCCTTTTCGATTTGTTTTAACCTTAGATAAGCTTCCTCCGGTGTCATTTCCTTGCTGGAAATGCTTCGGGATATACTGTTAACCAGCGTCACCTTATGTAAATCTGTAGAACGTTGGGAAACTCGAATTAATTTTGACGCTGGGTGCATACCATCCAGCGAAAATATAATTCCTGTAGGGGTCGAGAAACTATGTGACTCACCGCATCCAAACGCTGCAGCGATTCTTACCATCGTATCTTCCACCCGCGAAGTTTCCGCTCCGTTCTGAAGCATGATTTTTCCCGCAAGTAAACATACATCTATAATTTCATTGTATGGTAAACGATCATCCATTTTATCCTCTCCATCACTTCCTGCATGAGTTTCTCTCAATAACAGTTAACGATCATACCAATTTAAATCCACCTCATAATAGCCCAATTCCTGTGAAAAGGATATAAAAATGCTCCTTTTAATTTATCAATTCCATTAACTTGCACTACTGACTTCCTTAGTACCAGTATTCCCTTTATTTCTTGCCGAAACCGTTTAGTTAGTAGAAAAATTCATTTAAAACCATAAAGAAAAGGAATGCGGGCACGAACCCTGCATCCCCTTTTTCATATCATATAAGTCTATACTCCCTTTTGAATAAAGCAATCCACTGTTTCATTAAACAAATCGCTTTCTTCCATAAAAGGACAATGGCAACTATCTTCAAAGATTACTAGTTTGGAATTCGGAATGTTTTTATGCAAATGTTCCCCTGCAGCTACAGGAATGACTTTTTCATGCCTTCCAAAACAGAGAAGTGTCGGGATATTGATTTCCGGTAAGAAATCACGATAGTCCACAATCGATTGGTCAAATAGAATGCTACTAGCAATGGATTCTGGCATTTTGGTCACTTCCCCAAGCATCCAGCTTGCATCCTCTGCAGATAATTCATTGTTGAACATGGAAGCAAGGAAGCTTTTCAAAAATGGGGCACGATTCGTTTGAATTTCAGTCATGAAAGCAATCAATGTGTCCATATCAAATGCACCGATATTAAAATCAGGCCACTTAAAATCAGACGCCAATTCATCCACAATCACCGTTGAATGAATATTTTCCTCACCGAATTGCTTAAGATAATCCCAGACGACAAATGCCCCCATGGACCAGCCTACAAGTATGACATCCCTTAATCCCAGTTCACCAATGAATGCATGAAGATCTTTTGCATAAACGGAGACCGTGTTTCCGTAATGCACATGATTTGACTGGCCATGGCTTCTTAAATCAAGTAAGATCGTTCTATATTTTCCTGAAAAGTATGGAAGCTGCCTTCTAAAGAACCGGCTGCTCATCCATACACCATGGATAAAAATAACCGGTCTCCCCTGGCCCTTTTCTTCATAAAACAACCGAACGCTTTCTTCCACCTCAACAAATGCCATTCTATCCCTCCTTCACGATATTTTCACAACCCATTCCCTATTATTTATTTATTGCATTTCTTCTTTTAACATTCCTTCCTATAAAAAAATATTGTCAAACCTCATTTTAGAGTTGATAATGAAGTATATTTTTATTGATATCTTCATCCTGAAAGGACGGAATTTTAATGAAGAGCTTTATCAAAAACTATCGATCCTCTTTAATACTGCTCACTGCCATTATTATCGGTGGAATAGCAGGGGTGGTTTTCGGGGAGAAAACCTCGGTCATACAGCCGCTAGGGGACTTATTCTTAAATCTGATGTTCACGATCATCGTGCCATTGGTATTTTTCAGCATTGCTTCAGCGATTGCCAATATGAGCGGAATGAATCGCCTCGGAAAAATCATGGGCAGTATCGTTCTCGTTTTCCTGACAACAGCCGCTTTAGCTGCCGTCATTGGATTTATTGGGACAACCATCGTCAATCCCTTGGAAGGCACAGATACGACAGCCATTAAAGAACTGATGGAAAACAGTTCTTCCGAGGAGACCATCGAAGAAGTTTCTTTCTTCAGTCAACTGGTAAACACAGTAACCGTTTCAGACTTTCCAGAACTGTTCTCCAGAAGCAATATGCTTCAGCTTATCGTTTTCTCAGTATTGATCGGGCTTTCCACTGCACTGGTCGGTGAAAAAGCAAGACCGATTACTGAGTTTTTGACGGCGGGTACAGCTGTCATGATGAAGGTCGTAAAAATCGTCATGTACTATGCCCCAATTGGACTTGGTGCTTATTTCGCGGCGATTATCGGGCAGCTTGGGCCACAGATTTTAGAAGGCTATGCCCGAACTTTCATTCTTTATCTAGTCTTGGCCTTGATTTATTATTTTGGCTTCTTCACTTTGTATGCCTTTATCGCAGGTGGGAAAGATGGAGTTAAACTATTTTGGAAAAATGCACTGACACCATCCATTACAGCCATCGCAACTTGTTCCAGTGCCGCATCCATTCCGGTCAATCTGGAATCAGTCAAGAAAATGGGCGTACCTAAAGATATAGCGGAGACTGTCATCCCACTCGGAGCCAACACTCATAAGGATGGTTCGGTATTCGGAGGGGTATTGAAAATCGTTTTCCTATTCAGTTTATTTGGAAAGGATATGACAAGCATATCAAGCATTTTAAGTATACTTGCTGTTGCCTTTTTGGTTGGAGCTGTTATGGGTGCCATCCCTGGGGGCGGCATGATTGGGGAAATGTTGATTCTTAGTGTATTTGGCTTCCCTGTTGAAGTCCTTCCTATCATTGCCGTTATATCCACGATTATCGATGCTCCCGCTACACTGCTTAACTCAACAGGAAACACGGTTTGTGCCATGCTTGTCACAAGGCTTGTCGAGGGAAAAAACTGGTTAAAACAAGCATTCGTTAAAGAAGATTCGGCCGTATGATTCTTATAACTGAACTGGCTCCTGGTTAAAACAGGAGTCAGTTTTTTCATTTTCGCGACTTTCTTTCAAACAGTTCTTTAATGGACAAGGGGTTCCTTCCCCTTATATAGAATTAAAGATTGAAGGGGGGAATTGAATGTTAATGAAATGCTTGCCTGCTGCAATCCTTTTCACGGGACTATTCTATATTTTTTTTATACCCGAAGATCCTTTAATCATTAAAGTCTTGTTCAAGGTCATCCCCATGTTATTGATTTTACTCTACGCCTGCACAAATGTGGGCAGACGGGATCGTTACCCCTCCTTAATACTTCTTGGTTTATTCTTCTGCATGCTTGGAGATGGTTTGTTGATCTGGTTCGTCATCGGGCTTTCCGCCTTCTTGATCGGCCACCTTTTCTATATTTCGGCATTCTTTAGACTGTGGGCCTTCTCATGGTTTCGATTTGCGACGATACTTCCGATTAGCATTTACTCCACATGGATTGGCCGTGAAATTGTACGTTCTTTAATTGAAAAAGGTGAACATGACCTCATCATCCCTGTAATCTGTTATGTAACGGTCATCTCCCTCATGGGCTGGGCGGCATTTATGACCGGCAATACGGCCGCAATCATCGGCGGGGTCCTGTTCATGATTTCCGACTCCATTTTATCTTGGAACAAATTTATCGATGATGTTGCCTTTTCTGGTCCCCTTATCATGCTTACCTACTATGCAGCCCAGTTTTGCATCGCTAACAGCATTCGCATGAAAGCTTCTTTTCATTTATCGAAAGGTTTGCAAGGTGAACGGCCTATCCAGTGACTCCGAACGTCCATTCGTTCCACATGAAACATTTTCATTATAAAAAAAGGCATTCACAGCTCTGCTTGAACTGTGGACGCCTTTTTTATCCTTTAATTTTCTTAATGAAGACTACTTTTAAATAGTCACCTTCCTTATATTCTGGAATTGTTTTAAAATCAGCCGGCAATGAAAACTGTTCGATGACCTCGTATTCTCCATTCATTTCCTTAAAGGCGATATCAATGAAGTTCTTGAATTTTTTCATGTCGAACGTACTGCAATTAGTTGAGGCGATAATGATCCCATTGTCTTCCGTAATGGAAATGGCATCCTTCAATAGATTTGTATAGTCTTTTCCGGCACTGAAAGTAAACTTTTTCGATTTGGCAAAGCTGGGCGGATCAAGGATGACCATTTCAAATTTCAAAGCCTTCTTCACTGCATATTTAAAATACTTAAAGACATCCATCACGACGATATTGTGAGCTTCAGGATCTATTCCATTCACACTGAACTGTTCAATCGTCTTTGGTAAACTGCGATTCGCCAGGTCGACACTCGTTGTTTTGACAGCACCGCCTAAAGCGGCAAACACGGAGAATGCCCCCGTATAGGAGAACATATTCAACACCGTTTTCCCTTTTGCGTATTCATCCCGGATTTTTCTTCTGACATCACGTTGATCAAGGAAGACACCGACCATTGCCCCATCATTCAGATAAACAGCGAAATGGACTCCATTCTCCTTTACAAGAAGCGGAAATGCCGGCTGTTCACCCATGACAAAATCGTCTTCATCCACGTACTGCCCCTTTGTATCAAAGCGTTTCTTCTGATAAATCGACTTGACTTTGACTGTTTCCTGCAATGACTTAATGATGTAGTCTTTAAAGGAATATATCCCTTTGCTATACCAGCTAATGACATAGTGACCATCATAATGATCAATGATTAAACCGCCAATTCCATCACCTTCCCCATTAAACAAGCGGAAAGCTGTAGTGTCCCCATCTTCAAAAAAAGACTTTCGAAATTCATATGCCGCCTGGATTTTACCGTTAAAGAAGGATTGATCGATCTTTTCATTCTCTCTTCGGGTCAATACCCAGCCGTAGCCCTTATTCTGTTTACCATAATACCCCTTTGCTAGGAAGCGGTTGTTTTCATCCACCAAACGCACTAAGGACCCCTCTTCCTGAAGGTCGTTAAGGTTGGCTATCGACTCTTTAACAATCAAGGGAAACCCCTTGCCCATTTTACTCACGAACTTAGCCTTCACTTTTATATCTATTTCTTTTCCCATATATATCATCCTATCTATGCAAATGCTATCCTCCCCATTTTACCCTATTCCCCTTATAAATAAAAACCAGCCCGGTTCCTTAACCAGGCTGGTTCCTAAGAAAACTTTGATTATGAGACTTCCAAATGAAGATCGCCTGGTTTAACTTTACCCATCATCTTCAGTACCCGATGCAAGGCAAGTGTGATCACCGCTGGCAATACCATACCCACTGCCACATAAACCATGAACGTGTACAAACCTTGACCGGTTATGATGGCAATAGGGGCAATCATTGAACTTAACCCCATACCTCCAAGCTCATACGGCACTTGAAAATCGAATGCCAAGGTAGCGATAGGGGCACAGATGATTGCCGCCACAAAAGGCGGAACTACGTATAATGGCTTTTTGATTAAGTTAGGAAATTGCACTTTGGGCGTAACGACCATCTGTGCCAGGAACCCCCCCATATCATTATCTTTATAAGACATGACAGTGAAGCCGACAAACTGAACGGTACATCCGATTAAAGCTGCAGCACTGGAAACGGGATCTAATTGCAGGGCGATCGCCAGTGCAGCGGAAGACGCCGGTGTCATCAATAAAATGCTCCATACCAAAGCTATGACCATGGAACCGATTAAGGGAGAACCCTCGACCGCAGCTGTGGTTTGACTGCTTATCCATGTTAGAAGCGGAGTGGTGACAAGAGCCAGGCCATACCCCGAAACTCCACCAACAAGAACTGCTCCCATTGGGATGGCCATGATGTCCAACTTTGTTTTGCCGATTAGGCGCTTACCTATATATGTTGCAATTACTGCTGCCAAGACAGCACTGAGTGGCTGACCCGTAACAATCGTGAAGGCACCCTCAGCAGTTCTGTGAATGGCAGCACCTCCAACAGCACTTGAAGCCATGGCGCTAAAGATTATTAATGAATTTCCCCCTAGCTGATATGCGATACCTGCACCTAAAGCTGGTGCTAGCAAGACCTTCGCGGCCCCGCCTATTGCCAGGAAGACCTCCCAACCTAAATATCCCCCTATGGATTCGAACAATAACCCGATCCCTAATGTAACCAAAACAGCGTTGGCTATCCCTGTTGATGCCCTGTACATTCGATCGCTGATGTATTCTTTCCTGCTCACTTTATCTCCACTCCTTATTAATTATCAGAATATTCAATTTAAAAAATGAAAAAAAATAAAGATATTCATTTTAAAAACCTATTTAGTATAGCGCACCTGTACCTTTAATGTCTGCCCGTATAATAACATGAATTTTCTGATAATGTAAGTAGTATTTTTATACTAATAAAATAAAAGCGTTTTCAAAAAATGAGTTTTAACACATTCTTATGCAATAAAAACAAATATAGTATTATTTCAAAATAAATTATTCCTTTTGAGGATGTGCTAAATTGAGATATTTCGATACATTTGCGACCAAAACAAAAAAAAGAACCCGATTCAAGGATTCTCTCACTAGCTGGATTTATGACTTTTCTAATAGATACCCCTCACATTCTATTGAAAACCTTCCAATTTTGCAAAAGTGTCCCTCAAAAATTGGTAAAACAATTTCTCCGTTGGCATCAGTTCCCTATCAGTCGGAACGATGACCCCCACAGCCCTGGTTACAGATGGATCCTCCAGCGGCAATTTAACCGTAAAACGAGGCAAGCTATCGATCAAGGAAATCTCAGGAATCAGTGTTATACCGAGACCTGCTGCCACTAGGCCTTTTATAGCATCCGTATCCTTTCCTTCGAATGCCACCTCCGGTTCAAAGCCATGCAGTTTGCATGCTTTCATAACGAGATCCCTTAAAACATATCCCTTTGGATATACGATGAACGGGTTTCCTTGAAGCTCATTTAAGGATAATGATTTCTTCATTGACAAAGGATGGCTTTCTGGTAAAAGGGCAACTAAGTTTTCAATAAATAGCGTTTCACCTTTGATTTTCTTTTCATTCACCGGCAGTGGGCCAATCAAGGCCATGTTTATGTTACCCTTTATAACAGAATCTATCAGGTAGCGATATGAACCTTGTTTCAATGTGAATTTTGCCTGCGGATAACTTTCCCTGAAGTCGGAAATGACCCTTGGCAATATATAAGAAGCTAAACTACTGGGAAAGCCAATGCGGATTGTCCCTTTTTCTGGATCCAGGCTTTCAGCCATCTCACGCTTGGCACGATCGATTATATCCATAGCTTGTTCCATATGAGATAAAAATGTATGTCCTATAGGTGTCAATCTAATCTTTCGGCCTTCCCTGATAAACAAGGGCACACCCAGCTCTTCTTCTAAATTGTAAATTTGGCGACTGACAGCAGACTGGGCAACATGCAAGTCCACTGCTGCTTCCGTCATATGTTCACGCTTTGCCACTTCAATGAAATATTCGATTTGCCTTAATTCCAATCTAAGCTCCCTCTTTCATATCAAAACAGCATGTTATTTATCTAATATTCAGATTGTTTATTTCATTTTTAAATTATACCATGAAAGTATCATATAAAAACCGATAGACTAACCCTATTTAATAATTTATGACTTTATATCTAAAGGAGAGAAACCAATGACAACTTCACAGGAAGTCGAACATAAGGAATTACAAGAGGCCAGAGAGTTCGTAAGTCAAGTATACGCACAGGTAAAGGAGCGTAATCCCCACGAAAGTGAATTCCACCAAGCCGTAAAGGAGATATTCCTTTCATTGGTCCCCGTTTTTGCGAAACATCCCGAATATATGAAAAGCGGAATATTGGAAAGACTGGTTGAACCCGAAAGAATGATCACCTTCCGTGTCTCTTGGGTTGATGACCTGGGAAGTGTTCAAGTAAACCGTGGTTTCCGTGTACAATTCAACAGTGCAATCGGGCCATTCAAAGGCGGTCTCCGATTCCATCCCACTGTCAATTCGAGCATCATAAAGTTTCTTGGTTTCGAGCAAATCTTTAAAAACTCACTTACAGGCCAACCGATTGGTGGGGGAAAAGGCGGATCGGACTTCGATCCAAAAGGAAAATCGGACGCGGAAATCATGCGTTTTTGCCAAAGTTTCATGTCAGAACTAGCTCGCTACATCGGCCCAGATACAGATGTACCGGCTGGTGATATCGGAGTCGGTGCAAGGGAGATCGGTTACCTGTTCGGTCAGTATAAAAAGAGGCAAGGCAGCTATCAAGCTGGTGTTCTGACTGGTAAGGGCATAAGTTACGGCGGAAGCTTGGCCCGTACAGAAGCGACTGGATATGGAACGGTATACTTTGTCGAAGAAATGCTAAAAGACAAAGGGTTACAATTCCATGGCAGCACTGTCGTTATCTCCGGATCTGGCAATGTATCCATTTATGCCATTGAAAAGGCAACACAGCTAGGAGCAAAAGTAGTTGCATGCAGCGACTCCAATGGCTACATATATGATGAAAATGGTCTGAACCTGGATACAGTACGACGCCTAAAAGAAGTGGAACGAAAACGATTGAGCGAGTATATCGATGCGCACCCGGAAGCTGTATACCATGAAGGAAGCTACGGCATTTGGTCTGTACCATGTGACATCGCACTGCCTTGTGCCACACAAAATGAAATCGATGAAGAAGCTGCAAAATTACTCATCAAAAACAATGTGAAGGCAGTCGGTGAGGGTGCTAATATGCCTTCAACCCTTGAGGCCATTGATGTATTCCTTAATAACGGCATCCTTTTTGGACCAGCAAAAGCGGCCAATGCAGGCGGCGTAGCCGTGTCTGCACTCGAAATGGCCCAAAACAGCGCCAGAATGCCTTGGACTTTTGAAGATGTCGATGCAAAGCTGCATGAGATCATGAAAAACATCTATAAAAACAGTGTAGAGGCTGCAGAAGCATATGGTGCGCCTGGCAACTTGGTTGTTGGGGCAAATATTGCCGGATTCCTTAAAGTGGCGGATGCTATGCTGACTCAAGGTATACTCTAACCATCAATCAATTAATTGAAGAGGCGGTTCTGACATGGGCCGCCTTCAAAGAGTGAACTCACTCACTTTCTTTTATTCTCTTATTCATATCAATTCAAGCTGAATATCCACGCTTAGATAACATCAATGAGATTAAAACATTTCTTTCTAACTACAAAAAGAGTGCCGGAAAAGTTCCGACACTCTTTTGTGATGGGGAGACAATCATTCTTTGGTGACCAATTTCAATGGAACGGATATTGTGTCATCCACTTTGTTGCCTTTTAGGATTTTCTCAGCCGCATTAACCGCTTCTTCACCGATAAGTGCCGGTTGTTGGGCGATTGTAGCTTTTAGTTCACCATTTTCAACTGCTTTCAATGCATCATCATTTCCGTCAAAACCAACCACGATGATGTCTTTTCCTGCTGCCTTGATTGCTTCAATGGCCCCAAGTGCCATTTCATCATTATGGGCGAATACCGCTTGGATGTCTTTATTGCCTTGCAGAATATTTTCCATGACGTTAAGCCCTTTTGTCCTGTCGAATTCCGCCGTTTGGCTTGTCAGGACGTCTAACTGCTTGTCCGCAATATTGTGGAAACCTTTCCCGCGTTCACGAGTTGCAGATGCTCCGGATACCCCTTCAAGTTCTACCACTTTCGCTTTTTCGCCAAGCTCTTTAACTAGATATTCCGCAGCCATTTCCCCGCCAGCCACATTGTCGGAAGCGATGAACGTTTCAATGTCGCCTTCGTCAGAAGAGCGGTCAATCGTGATAACGGGAATGCCCGCTTCATTTGCTGATTGAACGGCTGAAGATATTGCCGCAGAATCCGTAGGATTCACAAGGAGGACATCAACCTTTTGAAGAATTAAATCTTCAATTCCGCTAATTTGTTTTGCCGTATCATCCTGGGCGTCAACAACTGTGACCTTCATTCCCTTTTCTTTTGCTTCTTTTTCAATACCATCTTTTAAGGAAACGAAGAATGGATTGTTTAAAGTAGAAATGCTGACTCCGACTTTCACGTCTTTCATGGAGCCTTTCTTTTCTTTTTTATCATCTTTTAGACCAGAATCCATTGAACAGGCAGCTAAGACCATTAAAGAAAGAACCATGATGATCGATACTATTTTTTTCATTGATTACACCTCTTCTTATGATTTTTTACGGTCAAGTAAGACCGCGATTAATATAACTGCACCTTTTACCACTTGCTGGTAAAAGGAGGATACACCAAGTAAATTCATGCCGTTATTCAATGTACCGATGATCAGGACACCCACCAGCGTACCGAACAACCGTCCTTTACCGCCTGAAAGGCTCGTTCCGCCTAGCACCACGGCTGCAATGGCATCCATTTCATAGGATTGGCCTGCTGTCGGCTGTGCCGAATTCAGGCGGGAGGTTAAAATGGCACCAGCGATTGCTGCCATCGTACCGGCCAGACCATATATGGCCACCTTGACTCGGTCAACTTTAATCCCCGAAATACGGGAAGCCCTTTCATTTCCGCCAATGGCATATGTTTTTCGGCCAAAAGATGTTTTATGAAGCAGGAACCATAGGATTAGGAAAGCGATGACCATCACAACGGCCGGTACTGGCACTCCCAGGAAGTAACCTCTCCCCAGCATCTGGAACATTACAGAATCGCCAATTCCAGTAATCGGCTTTCCATCCGTATACACAAGCGTTAATCCCCTGAAAATCGTCATGGTGGCCAGTGTCACGATGAAAGGCGCCATTTTTCCTTTTGAAACGAGAATCCCATTGATTACACCCATTATCGCACCTAGTAGAATGCCTACTAATATGGCTAAAATCGGATCTAATCCCGAGACCATCATACCAGCCATAAGTGCGCTGGATAGAGCTAAAATGGAGCCTACGGACAAGTCTATGCCACCTGTCAATATGATAAAGGTCATTCCAAATGCAATAAGTGCATTGATAGAGGTTTGACGCAATAAATTCAAAATATTATTCGGTTCCATGAATGATGGATTTAAAACGGTTATCACGATAAATAAAAGTACCAGGGCGAGTAACGGACCAAATTTCTGCCAAATCCCGCTTTTCCCTGTAGCCTCAAGTTTCATCCTAGTTCCCCCCTGTCGCCAATGCCATAATTTTTTCTTGTGTCGCTTCCTGCTTTAACAATTCCCCCGTGATCTCACCTTCGTGAACCACAAGGATTCTATCACTCATTCCAATGATTTCCGGAAGTTCTGACGAAACCATGATGATGGCGATGCCTCGCTCCGTCAATTCATTCATCAACTCGTAAATTTCACGTTTTGCACCAACATCTATGCCTCTGGTCGGTTCATCCATAATTAAAACTTTAGGGGAAGTGCCGATCCATTTGGCTATTACCACCTTTTGTTGATTTCCTCCGGATAGATTGCCAATTACCGTTTCAGCAGAAGAAGTCTTTACGTGGAGCCGCTTAATCATCATTTCGGCAAAGTTCATCTCATCTTCCGTTTTTACGATACCGTTAGGAGCAAAACTCTTGAGATTCGGCAATCCAATATTTTCCCTTACAGAAAAGTCCAGGATCAACCCCTCTTCTTTACGATTTTCCGTAATGAAAGCCAGGCCGTGTCGGACTGCATCCGTTGGTTTTCGTATGGAAACTTTCTTGCCTTCGATGGTAATTTCACCGCTGTCTATTTGGTCGACACCAAAAAGGGCGCGCATTATTTCTGTTCTGCCTGCTCCCATCAATCCGGCTACACCGACAATCTCACCTTGCCGAACTGCGAAATGGATATCTTCAAAAAGCCCCTTTTTAGTTAACCCTTTTACATCAAGGACTATGTCCCCAGGATCCGCTTCACGATGAGGAAAACGGTCCTCCAGCTCGCGCCCGACCATTTTTTTAACGACTTCATCGAAATTTGTATCTGCAATTCTTTGCGTATCCACTGTTTTTCCGTCACGCATGACGGTAATCCTGTCACAAATGGCGAATATTTCTTCCATTCGGTGAGAAATATAAACAAGCGATACACCCTTTTTGGTAAGTCCCTTCATCACTTCAAAGAGCTTCTCTATTTCCCTATCAGTTAAAGCGGCTGTTGGCTCGTCCATGATGATGACTTCGGCATCCGTCATGAGCGCCTTGGCAATTTCGATCATTTGCTGTTCCCCGACAGAACAAAATCCGGCTTCCTTATCAAAAGGAAGGGAAATATTAAGCGTTTTAAAAATCTCGTTTGCACGCGCTTTCATTTGTTTCGTCTTCAGGACACCGAAGGCATTCACCATTTCCCTGCCAATAAATAGATTCTCCAGCACGGTCATTTCTGGCCAAATATTCAATTCTTGACGAATAAACGCCATTCCCGCCTCCTCGGCTTCCTTTGAATCCTTGAATGAGGTTTTTTTACCGTTGATCTCAATCGTTCCTTGATCTTGTTTATGCAACCCGGTCAAAATGTTCATCAAGGTTGATTTCCCTGCACCATTTTCCCCCATTAGTGCATGTACTTCCCCTGCCTCTAAAGAAAAATGAACACCTTCCAATACCTTGTTTTGACCAAATGCTTTATAAATATTGTGCATTTCGATTTGCATGCTCATCATCTCATTTCTTTAAAAGAATACTCCAGACTGCAATATGCAATTTGAATATGGCGTCGTCTCCCCGGTCCGGATTATTGCTTTCGCGTTACTTGTCAGCCTTTTAAAATCCTCATGGGAAACATATTCAATCGCCGCTCCGAATTGCTGCTCCATATATTGATGCTGTTCCGGGTTCTTACTCTTCACTTCCGTGGCAGCGATAACTTTTTCAACAACCATATCTTCGTGAATCGCCCGGACGACATCCTGAAATGATGGTGTTCCAGGCGTCAATGCTAAATCTATCTTGCAAACTCCAGGTGGCACCGGCAGCCCGGCATCACCTACGACAATATAATCGGTATGACCAAGGTCAACCAGGACCTTGGCTATTGAACTATTGATGATTCCTTGACGTTTCATGCTTCAAAGCCCCTCTCTACCTCTATCCTTTGCGGCATGCCACCTTGGGCTCCTAACTTCGTCACGGAAATGGAGGCCGCCCTGTTCGCGAATAACAAACATTCGTCAAAACTCTTTCCTTCTGCAACAGCCACGGCAAAGGCAGCATTGAATGTATCCCCTGCCCCTGTAGTATCCACCGCTTCCACTTCAAAGCTTGGAATAACCTTTTCTTCGTGTCCGTCAAAATAGCGGACGCCATTTTTCCCTTCGGTAATGAATAATTTATTGGGGTGCTCAGTCAAGACTTCCGTTCTATCTCTCCCATTGAATAGTATCTCGAATTCATGTTCATTCGGAGTAAGGAATGATGCCTGTTGAATGACAGCCTCGCTTAGGTTGCGGGCGGGAGCAGGGTTCAATAGTAATCTCTTATGAAGCATGTTGCACAATTCCGCCAGATATTCCACCGTTTCCTCAGGTATTTCCTGCTGAACCATCACAATATCCGATTCCTCTATCACCTTTTTCGCTTTTTGTACATATTCAGGAGTAATGAAATCATTCGCACCTTTTACGACAATAATGCTGTTATCACCTTCCGAAAGAGTAATGTGTGCTGTCCCGGAGGCCGAACCTGTAACCGGTTCCACATACTTCGTGTTTACATGATTTTTTTTCAGGTTTTCTAAGATGATCTCTCCATAGACATCATCTCCTACACATCCAACCATCGACACTTCTGCACCAAGACGTGCCGCTGCAACAGCCTGATTGGCTCCCTTTCCACCAGGAACCGTAATAAAGGACTCTCCTAAAACCGTTTCACCGGCCATTGGCCGCTTGGTTGATGTCACAACTAAGTCCATTGATGAACTTCCCACTACTGCAATTCTAATCATGTGTTCTCCGCCTTCCGTCTCGTTGTTTGTCTCTCCACAAAAGAAACAGGGAGCTTTTTATGTGTTACTTCCAGTTTTTCTTGATGAATCCGTTTAATTAGCATTTCCGCCGCTTGTGCCCCCATCTCATAGGCTGGCTGCCGAATGGTCGATAACGGCGGGTGCAATAACGCTGTGAAGGCGATATCATCATAGCCGATCAATTGTATGTCTTCCGGTATCCGTATTCCCCGTTTTAAGATTTCTTGAAGTGCAGCCGCTGCAACAATATCATTACAAGCGATGATTCCATCGGTTTCCGGGTATTGCTCAAACAGCTCCTTCACGCAAGTTTGGCCTCCCTGAAGAGTTAGGGATGAATCCATGACTTGCACGTTCACTTTTGCTTGTTTCAATTCTTCCAATGCTGCCATGTACCGTTCATATACAGGCTTTATTTCGACTGGCCCCCTAATGAGGACGATATTCGTACTGCCTCTATCCAGCAATACGCGTGCTGCCAGCTTCCCGCCTGTCTTTTGATCCGAATAAACAGCTGGTAATTTCTCTGCTGTACGGTCGAGAAGGACAACTGGAATATCCAGATTATCAAAATTTTCGTTGGCTTCTTCACTAGTCGAAGCAATCATGCCCACTACATTATTTTGCAGAAAAGTGTCAATATATTCTATTTCCTTATCTCTTTTTTCATCACTATTTCCAAAAATTAACCGATATCCAAATTGCTGCAGATAATCCTCGACACCCCTTGCCATTTCTGGGAAGAAGGGATTCGTAATGTCCGGCAAAATCAAACCAACCAATTTGGATTTACGTTTATAGAGGGATCTTGCCACTTCATTCGGTTTATAATTTAATTTTTCAACAGCTGCCATGACCACCTTTTTTGTGTCCTCATGTGCATAGCCACTGCCATTCATAACCCTGGAAACCGTTGCAACAGAAACTCCAGCTTCCTTTGCAACATCCCGAATAGTTGCCAATATATCACCCTCAATAATTTTGTGTAACCGTTTACACAATAGCTTATCACCAATTTATATGAACGGCAAGCCCTATTCCAAAGATAATTTTTAGGGAATTTGAACCAAAGAGGCTAACACAATCCTTTTTTAGGCGGATATTTCGTCTCTTTGCGTTTCGCATATATAGGATTTTACATCCTAAAACAAAAGTTGATTGGAACAGGTGTACGAGACTCCTGCGTGAATAAAACGTCCAAGGGAGACCCTCGGCGCACTTTGCGCCGAGGGCCGACAAACCTAAAAAAACTGTAGACAAACTCCATTCTTAACGAGTTTGTCTACAGCCTGCAACTGGATCAAGAGTCTGAGCCAGTTTAATTTTATAGCGTTTTTGCAGGTAACTTTTCATAAAGGGCATTATTCACATGCCCAAACTCAGATGCATGCGGACGGTCTTCCCCATCGCTATATCCATATTGGAGCATCCGATTTCTATTCAGGCAGAGTTTCGTTAATTTTGGTGCAAAGAAATTGAATGTATCGAAACGATCCTGTAACATCGGGAATTTTTTCTGATGTGAAAGGATTGTTTGGGCCACGCCTTCCCAAAAAGCATTCTCATCCAATAGGGACCTCTTCATCAGAAGTGTTGACAAGTATCTGAAATGACAGATGAAAAGTCCTGTGAAAATGAATTGAACCAGCCCCTCGGGGGTCTCACTTCTTAGTACTTTTCTTAAATCGTCAGGAAGACTACTTAATTCGGGAAGCGGCTGATCACTGACGTTTACATCATCTACAAAATCCTTGATGGCCAAACGGTGAGGCTTATAATCTTTCAAGACTAAAATGGTATTTTGACCATGTGGCGAGAAGACCAATCCATATTGATAGATAAAATGTAGTAATGGTGATAGAATGACGTCGAATAATTGAGCTGTCCAAGCTTCTGCCGTCAATCCCGATTTTTCAATAAGGCTCTCCACATATGGTTTCCCTTTGCTATCCACATGTAAAAGGGACGCAAGCGTAATGGGCTTTTCGCCTTCTTCCATGTAGCTATAAATGCTTTCTCTCCAAATGCCACCAAGCATCTCTAAATATTGATAGGGTACATTCTCTAGCTTGGAATAATACGGGTGATCAACATTTAAACTGGCCACTTCACCAGGAAGCACTACTTTGCATTGTTCTTTCAAGAATGAATCTTTATCATAAATGTTCTTTATATACGTTGTGATTTTTGGGGCAATGACCGTGCGCTCCGCTGGCAATCCGCGGTAAACCAGCGTATTTAAAATGCTCATCGGCAGCTTTACATGGTGTTTATCCTTATTCGATACATTAACGAATGTCCGAATGGATTGTTGAGGCAGATACTCATCAGGACCATTTCCCAAAGCTACGATCATCCCTTTAGCCAAGTCATCGGTAAAGTTCTGGATGATTACATTCTTCCACTGCCATTCATGGACTGGGAGGTAGTAATAGTTTTCTGCGTTCAGCCCTTTTTCCGTCAATCTTTTTGCAAATGATTTTTGGGTTTCCCCATCCAGTTCATTCTCCATCAATTGCTTGTAGGATAACGTTTCGATTGAATTGAACTCGCCCCTCGTTTTATGGACGGCAATCCAAGATAACTGAACTTCCTTCTGGTTTTCTGGAGCGAACTTCAAATAATCATCATAACCGAATCCGATTCTTCCCTTGTTATATGCAATCCAAGGGTGACCGCTCATTTCTCCTTCGAGTAATGCATAATCCAGTTCGACTAAATCATCCGCATCTTGTTCAGGTTTGGATAGCAATTGGAGATCCGCAAGCAGCGTATGATGGAATTCTTTGATTAAATGTCCCGTTGTTTCTGCAGTCATCCCAATTAATGGCTGAATGTCTAGAATGAATTGAATGGCATCATTGGCTTTTGTAAAACCTTCCGTTTCACTTACCTGGATCGACTCGGCTTGTACTTCATAGCTGTCAAAAAGGCGGTGCGAGGCCAAAAACCGATAAGATTTCCCTTCATTTATCTTTAACTCATATAGGTTTCCTGCTGCATTTTCGTTCAGAACAGCTGGATGGATCATACCTTCATACATATACTCGGAAATCATCTTGGCCAGCAGGTTTTGGTTTACTATCGACCAATTTTTTTCTGAAACCGCTTTTTCCACTTCTTTTATGAACTGCATATAATTCTCCCTTCCCTTCTCTTAGTAAGACATGACGGGTGATTTCACACGGAATGACTGAAATGCACCCTTTGGCTCGGATGGATAAACTTCTTTACCTGCCAATTGATTGATGATAATCGAATTCCGGAATGCCCCTAAGCCTAGATCCGGGGCTCCCACACCATGTGTATGCATCTCGCCATTTTGAATAAAAAGGTGATTCGGTGTAGAGATGGCCGTTCCTACCCGATAGTCTTTCGTTATGGCTAGACGCCCCAAGTCATCGCGGACTAAATGATCTTCCATGGTTTCAAGGAATGCCGGAAGGGTTGATTTATAGCCCGTTCCAAAAACAATCGCCTCTGTGTCCACATCAAATTCGCTATCTTCCACCCACTGTCGGCATTTCAATCTCCAGCCATTTTCAGCGGGGGTAACTGCCGCAACTTCCGTCATGGCCTGAAGTTCAATGGAAAGTTCGGCATTTCCAATCGATTTTTCATACATCTTGTCAAAAATTGCCGCAATTGTCGCAGCGCTGATCCCTTTATACAATAGATCCTGTTTCGGCAAAATTTCATCCTTCTTTTCCTGTGGCAGCCGATAAAAGAAATCAAGGTAATCTGGAGTGAAGTATTCTAACCCGAGTTTTGAGTATTCCATAGGGAAAAATCCCTTGGATCTTGTATACCAGTTTAGCTGGTATCCATACTCCTCCTGCTCATTAAGCAAGTCCAGGAAGACTTCGGCTGCACTCTGTCCAGACCCGACAACCGTCACGGATTTTTTCTTTAAGACATTTTCCTTATTCCGCAAATAATCGGCCGAATGCAGGATGCTCTCTCCCATATATGGATGAAAGGCCGATGGAACAGTCGGGGCGCTGCCAATTCCCATGACTACATGACGGCTATAATAGACATCGATCTTTTGTGTTTGTGCATCCCTTACACTGATTTGATAGCACGGTTCATCTTGATCCCCTATATATTCAACCGCCTCCACCGCTTTTCCAAAACGGCAGCTATCAAGTTGATGGGCAGCCCAGCGGCAATAGTCGTTATATTCTCTTCGTGGAATCAAGAATTTTTCAAGGAAGTAGAAATGATAAAGCCGATCATGCTGCTGTAAATAATTCAGGTAACTATATGGGCTTGTCACATCTGCCATGCTAACCAGATCGGCAAAGAACGGTACCTGCAGAGTTGTCCCTTCCAACAGCATTCCTTCATGCCAATTAAATTCCTGCTTTTTCTCAAAAAAGACGGCATTCAACTCCGGGGTTTTCTCCAAAAGGGCCGCAAGTCCAAGATTGAAGGGACCTATCCCTATCCCTACCAGGTCATAGATAGATTGTTGCTTCTCCATACTTCCACTTCCTCTCGAAATTCTCCCGTGTACATGACATTAGCAATGCTGTTTTATCAGGGAGCTCAATTTCTTTAATTGGCGTAAACCCACACTTTTCAAATAAGTAAATCATCTTTGCATTTCGAATATCCGGTTCAGCCATCACTTTTTTTGTTTTTGCAGTAAGTAGTTGGTACTTCACCATTGCACGTAGAAACGGCAAAGTCAGTCCTTTTCCTAGATAATCCGGATGACCAATGAGTAAATGAATGCCTTGGTCTCCCTCTTCGGATTCATAATAATCTTCGATGATATCGCCTTTTACCCAATACGATTCCCAATAGCTCATGGGAATGGAGTCCAGGCAGCCCAAATAGAGCGTTTGGTGTGTATCAGCTAATGCCTTTTTTAAATGAACAGCGAATTTTTCTTTTGTGAAATTTAAATTCCAGTAGGGTATCACATGATCTTCATGCATCCATTTATGCAAGGTATCTATATCCCTCTCAAATTCAACTTTGACAAATGAAAGCTGTTGATTACAGTCCTTCAGCATTTCTTCATAACTATTTTTCATGGACGGCCATAACCCCCTGCGCGAACGGATTATCAATCGTTGTATAAACGGACTGTGTCTCCAGTGAACCAACAAGCTCATCCATATCATGAAATCTCGTCAGTAAATTAGCCTTGCAAGATAATTCCCGGGCATGGAGCAACCTTGAAACAACTCGATTCAACCCTTCATCTTCGCTTTCCCCGCTGCTGGTTTCAAGTTGTTCCTGAACAAGCTGCAATAGTGCTTTTTCTGAGACTAATCCTTCCGTTCCAAAATTATTGATTAAGCCTAATAAGTGATTAAAAAAGAAATAGTATTGCAGTCTTTCTTCAGCGACTTCATCAGAACAAACCGTGAAGCTTTTTTCACTTAGTTCAGGCAAGATCTTCAGCAGCCTGTCCACTTTGGACTCACAATAGTAATACCCTTGATTATCACGATAATAAAAAGTGGCTGGGTACCCATCTTGAAGTTGAATGATGGAATTTTGTTGATGGGCTTCTAAAACAATCCCATACTCTTCAAATAGCCAAAGCATCGGTTTCAATGTCATTGACAGATAAGTTTTGAACCAATCCTTACTTACTTCTTCGGTACTGCGGTTTTCATCAGCTGATAATTTGCGGATGATCGCCCCTAGTCTTGATGGTGCACCATAGGCATTATCCTGACATAAGCCGGCAATCAGGCTTGCTTGTTCACCGTTTTCATAAAAAGGGTTCTCCCGAATATCAACATCGAATCCTGATTCTTGCTCGGTTGTCTTGATCGTTAGGTAAGCAGGGTCCTTGATGATACGGAAGGAGGGGTGCCGTTCTTTTAGGTCGTCGCCCACTTTAGTATCTATTAATTTTGCAATTTCCACACCACGATCTAGTTCTTTTTGCAGATTTGCACGTAAAGAATTCGTGATTTTAACCGGAACGGAAAATTTGTACATATATCTCGAGGTGGCACTATATACCGTTCTAAATGAAGAGGTGGCCGTGAATTTTTTTCCAAGCGGCCCTGAATAAACTAGTGACCCTTGTTCGATTAGCCTCTTGACCTCTTCTTTTTCTATAAGCACTTTTGCCTGTAGCGGATGTGCCGGGATGATGAGATATCGGCTTTCCTTTTGGCAATACGTTTCTCTGAATTCGCTGGGAATCTCCAAGTCGCCGGCTAATTCCTGTTTAATGATCTCACTTGCCGATTGGACTTCACTAGAATCCTCGATGACAATCGAAGGTTCTGCCAGGAAGTAGTGCAGCTGAAACTCCCCTTTTAATTCAGGTGAATAGATCCATTCATCTTTTTCTGAAATGCCCTGCTTGCTTTTCGGTGTCGGGTGGAACAGGTGCCCAAATAAAAGCGACTGCTCGGCTTCGATGTAGGTGAAATCAGGACTTTGAAGTGCATCAATGTCTTCCGTCCTGGCTTCAACATACCGTTGTATATTTTGGCTGCTAAGGATGACACGCAGCATCAATTCATCTTCACTGTCCGTCCGGCCCTGCTCATTCAATAATTCTTTAGAAACAATCGATACCATTGTCACGTAATCTAATTCATGTACTTGTTTGGATGCCGTTTGATAGTAAATCGGGAAGTCGAAAATATGCCGCCCCGTTTCCGACCAATATTTAAGCGGAACAAGCAATGCAATATCTTGGGATATGAGCTTACTGACTAATAATGGACCCGGAATGGTCCCCTCCAAATTGGGCCAGTTTTTCATTTCTCCTAAACCGCAATTTCCGGTTTCCCGGAAATAACAATTCAGAAAGCTTTGCATCGTCGCCCTTTCAGCTATTTGCTTACCATTCATCTTCATTCCTCCATCATCATGAACATTTCACCCAATACTTGAATTTCGTCTAAAATTCCCTCTATGTGTTCAAGCCTTGTCATTGGATTCAATAGTGTCATTTTTAAATATACCTGTCCTTCAAAACGCGTTTTTGCTAAAAATGCCCGTCCGCTCTTCAATAATTCTTGCTGAATCTGTTTATTTAATAGATTTACTAACTGTTCACTTTCTCCCTCGGGATTATAACGAAATACAACCGCATTCAATTCAGGTTCTTTATTCAATACGGTGAATCCTTCTTCTTTATCGATCTTCACAGCCACTTCACGTGCAAGGTGACATGTATAGTCGATCATTTCGGCAAAGGAATCCAGTCCAACGACCTTCAATGACATCCAGAGTTTCAGTGCGTCAAACCTTCTTGTCGTTTGAACCGATTTATTGACTAAGTGAACCATGCCCTCCGCTTCATCTTCCTGTGGATTCAAGTAATCGGCATGATGCTGGATATATTGAAATGATTTGCTGTCAGAGACAAGAAATGCACCACAACTGATGGGTTGATAGAATAATTTGTGAAAATCAACCGTAATCGAATCGGCACGTTCAATACCGCTGATTAACGTCTTGTAATCCTTACTTAAAATCATCGCGCCTCCATATGCGGCGTCCACATGCAGCCATATCCCATTCTTCCTTGCAGCCTCGGACAATTCGTGTAATGGATCGATTGAACCAAAATCCGTTGTTCCACAAGTTGCAACGATGGCAAATGGCAGTAAACCCTGTTCCTCCAAATGCAGCAATTGATGATTTAATTCAGCTATGGACATACGGTGATTTGAATCCGTTTTAATCGTGATTACGGCCTGTTCACCAAGCCCCATCTGTGCTGCTGACTTACGAACTGTAAAGTGGGCAGCCTCAGAGCATAGGATCCTCAATTTATTCGCTTCGGCCGGTAAGCCTTGCTGTTGAACGTCAACGCCCCAGAAACGCTTACAATAAGCGTCCCTCGCCAATAGCAGGCCCATATAATTAGATTGGGTTCCACCGCTTGTGAAAATACCATCCGCTTGTTCCGGTAACCCTACCTGGCTGCACAGCCACTCTATTAAACGCTCTTCAACGAAGGTTGCCGCCGAGCTTTGGTCCCATGAATCCATGGATTGATTCAACGTACCGATAATCATTTCCGCAGCCACGGCAGGTATTAATGTCGGACAATGCAAATGCCCGATACAAGTGGGGCTGTGCACATTGATGCTGTCATTAATAACAAACTCTTCCAGCTCATCCGCCAATGCTTCCATTGTCTGCCCTTTTGGAGAAGCGAGGGTCAGCTCGCGTAATCTTGCTTCTATTTCATACGGTTTTTTCCCTGAGTATGGTGAATGGTTCCCATTCAAAAAGTCCGTCAGCTTTTTTTCAATGATTTTTAATGACTGGCTGTAGTTATTGAAGCCTTCTTCGTTATTCAAGAACAATCGAGAATAAGCAAAATCCGTTTTATTTATCATTTCGATCATTGATCATTCACCCTCTTGCAACAGCTGCACGAACAGCTTGTTCAAAAATTGCAGTGGCTTCGCGAAGCTGGGTTTCCGTTACGATCAACGGAGGCAAGAACCTCACTACACTTCCATGTCTGCCGCCAACTTCCAGGATCAGCCCTCTTTGAAAACACTCCTGTTGAATGGCACTGGCAAGTTGCGAATCTGCAGGATGGCTCCCATTCGCATTTTGCGGTTCTTCATGATTGATCACTTCTACACCGACCATTAATCCCCGGCCTCTGACGTCACCGATCTGCTTAATATCTTTTTGCAAATCCTTAAGAATACCCTTTAAGATTTCTCCCATTTTAGCGGAATGCTCCACAAGGTTCGTCTCTTTCATGTATTTTAAAGTTGCTGTTCCTGCTGCCATCGCCATTTGATTTCCGCGGAACGTACCGATATGTGCACCTGGCGACCATAGATCCAGCTCTTTGTTATAAATCACCACCGATAATGGAAGACTTCCGCCTATTGCTTTGGATAGTACGAGAACATCCGGAACGATTCCTGCATGTTCAAAGGCAAACATTTTCCCTGTACGGCCGATACCTGATTGAACTTCGTCGATAATTAGCGGAATGCCCTTCTCTTTTGTTATTCTTCTGATTTCCTTAAGCCATGGGATTGGAGCTGGAATGGAACCTCCCTCGCCTTGGACTGCCTCCAAAATCATTCCTGCAGGTGCCAATAATCCTGATTCGGGATCATTCAATAGATTTTCGATATACTGGCTGCTGATTTTATGGCTTTCTTCCCCGCCTATTCCAAAAGGACAGCGATATTGATAGGGATACGGCAGGAAATGTACATCCGGCATTAGCCCTTGTATTTTTTCCTTTGGTTTTGTATTGCCGCTGATCGACATCGTTGCATGCGTTGCCCCGTGGTAAGCTCCTTGGAAGGATAAAATGCTTCTATTGCCTGTTGCTGTTTTAACCAGTTTAAGTGCTGCCTCAATGGCATCCCCGCCAGTAGGACCACAGAATTGAATTTTTGCATTTTTCCTGAATTCCTCAGGCAGGCATTCAAAAATTTCATCGACGAACTGCTCTTTGACCGGCGTCGTAAAGTCCAATGTATGTAAAGGACGTTTATCCTTAAGAATTTTTTCCATCGCTTCAAGCACTGCCGGATGATTGTGTCCAAGTGCTAATGTCCCAGCCCCGGCAAGAAAATCAATATATCGTTTTCCATCCATGTCTGTTAGGTAAATTCCCTCCGCTTTATCGATAGCCATGGGTAATCTTCTAGGATAAGATCGGGCATTTGATTCCCTTGTATTTTGCTGTTCAAGTAGTTGATCATTTTTAGTAAGCGTATTCGTTAACATAGTGAACCTCCATGTATTGAATTAATTGAGAATAATTATCATTATCATCGTTACATTACTCATTCTACTGATAATGATAATTATTCTCAATGAGTAAATTCGCTCATCTTTCTTCTAGTAAATTCCAATAAAATTAAGAAAAGGTTAAAACTGGGGCGGATTCTCTATATATCTATTGAACATAAAAATGTTCTTAAGGTTTTATTAAGATTCTGTTTATAAGCTGAACGCAGTCAAAAAATCAAAGAAAAGGAGGAACAACAATGGATGGTTTGAAGGGAAGGCGGGAACTCAAACATGCAATCACCAAAGCGGATTGTCACTTATTAAGAAATAACCTGCAAAACTTCATGAGGCTTGATCCCCATGGGCTGGATGGGAAATACTTAATTCGAAGTATCTATTTCGATAACTTTGACAATAAAATCCTGCGGCAAAAAACTGAGGGGTTCTATCACAGGGATAAGTTCAGGGCCAGACTTTATGATCATAATACCGATTTCATCAATCTAGAAAAAAAGAGTAAGCGGAATAACCTTACCTATAAACAGAAGTGCAGGATTTCTGCTAGAGAATACGAACGGATTCGTTCAGGGGATATAGCTTGGATGTCCGAAGATTCAAGGGATATCCTCAGGGACTTATACGTTCAAATGACCCTTTTCCAAATCAAGCCGACAACCGTCGTTGACTATGAAAGGGAAGTATTCATCTATGAGTACGGAAATGTGAGGGTCACCTTTGACAGTAATGTGAAAACGAGCTATCGGGATACGGACTTCCTGAATCCCGAATTGATCGTTGTCGATGCTTTAGACCCAGATTGTGTCATCCTGGAAATAAAGTTTGACGAATTTCTTCCGGATATCATCAAACAATTGTTATCCATCATCGATACTAGAAAAACCGCTTTTTCAAAATATCAATTAAGCAGAAGATACGGCTGATCGCAGTAAACACATAATAGATGGAGGAATAGCAAATGGATACGACGACAACAACTAGCACCACTTTTAATGATATTTTCAAATCAAGCTTTTTGGACAAGACCGAGAGCTTTTCAATCATTGACTCCCTAATTGGATTACTGTTGGCATTTGCCATCGGATTGTTCATTTACGTCATTTATAAGAAGACCTTTTCCGGTGTGATGTACTCACACAATTTCAATATTTCCCTCATCATCATGACAATGGCCACGGCTTTGATCATCATGGGCATATCAACTAATATCGTCATCTCCCTAGGGATGGTAGGTGCACTTTCCATCGTACGGTTCAGGACACCCATCAAAGATCCCATGGACTTGGTCTTCCTATTCTGGGCAGCTGCCTCCGGGATTTTATGCGGGGCAGGATTAATTCCACTGGTTATCATCGGGGCCATTTTAATAGGTATCGTCATGCTCATATTTGCCAATCGAATCACTATTGAAAATCCATTTTTATTAATCGTTAAATATTCAGATGCATCAATTGAAAAAACGTTAGAAGAAATGATATCCAACAAGGTGAAAAAGCATTCCGTCAAATCGAAATCCGTCATGGCAGATAATAACCTTGAAGTGACATATGAAATTCGATTAAGAGATAATAATGCGGAATTCATTAATCAAGTCAAGGACATGAACAGCGTTCACTCTGCCATCATGTTAAGTTATGATGGCAACTTCACAGCTTAAGATAGATGGCGGACATAAAAATCCATACCCATCCCTCTATTTAAGTCTACAGGAGGAAGGAGCTTTGGCATGTTAAAAACAAGATATGTTGTAGCCGCCATTGGATTATTGATAATAATTTTTTTAGCAGTGATGTTCTTCCTTCCCCATCTTCAAGTGGAAAAAGCCACTAAAGGGAAATATACAGAATCTGTATTTGACCAAAGTAAGGTGACAACCGTTGATATAACATTGGCTGATGAGGATTTAGATTCCATGCTGGATAACCCCTCTGAAAAGGAAATCGTTAATGCCGATGTAACGATAGATGGGGAGACGGTAAAAAATGTGGGATTTCGCACCAAGGGAAACCTTTCCTTGAATTCAGTTGTTCAAATGGGCGATTCAGATCGATACAGCTGGAAGATAGACTTTGATTATTATCAGGAAGATCAAGATTTACATGGCCTGAAAAAGTTGGCCCTAAACAATAATTACAGTGATCCCACTTATATGAGAGAATACCTCTCCTATGAATTAATGGACAAGATGGGAATTGCGACACCGGGACATTCCTATATGTACGTGACCATCAACGGAAAGGAATGGGGACTCTATCTAGGTGTGGAAGCCATAGAGGAAACCTTCCTAAGCACCAACTTCACTGATGGCACAGGCGACCTCTATTATCCGGATGGTACGGGAAGCGATTTAAAGTGGATCAGTGATGACATTGATGACTACACAGGAATAAACTTGAAGACAAACGATCATTCGGACCAATCCGCCATGATCAAAATGCTTGATGCCATCAATAATGGTGGGAACGTGGAGGAAGTACTTGACGTCGATGAAATGTTGCGCTATTTCGCAGCCAATACTGCCCTTGTCAACCTCGACCACTATCAAGGTGATAAAAAGCACAATTACTACCTATATGAAGAGAACGGGATCTTTTCGATATTGCCTTGGGACTATAATATGTCATTTGGTGGTTATTCCGGAGGCGGCCGGCGACAGGCTGGAGAAAACGATCAAGCAAATAAAAATGAAGGCAATGTAATGGACGTTGACCAAAAAGATGGAGCGACGGCTGAGAATAACGATGATATTGCTAAGCAAGAAGACATGGAACTCGTTGGAGAAGCACCGAATAAGAGCGGTGGCGGAATGGTGGATATGAGTTCAAATTTCATGAATGAAAGTAATATCAACTTCAGCATTACCGAACCTGTTTCAGGTACGACCCTTGAAGATCGTCCTTTATTGAATGCCCTGCTTTCCAACGACGGATACCGTGAAAAATATGATGATTATCTAGACGACATTGCCACGGATTTTTTCTCTGAAGAAAATATGACAACAATGACCTCTGAAATTTCTACATTGATCACACCATATGTGAAAAGGGATCCGACCAAGTTTTATACAATGGACGAGTATACAGAAGCAACGTCAGGCGAGGAAACCTTGGTTGACTTCGCTATCCAACGTGCTGACTCCATCTTGGCACAGCTTTCTGGAGACCTGGTTGTGGAAGCTGAGACAGAGAGCAGCATGGACGGCGGCGCTCCTAATATGGGCGATGACGCACATGCAGGCCAGCAACCACCAAACATGGGCGGCGGCGAAAATGGTTTAAACGGGAACAGGGGCCAAAAGGGAACGGGTAACAGTAGCTCCTCCAAAGATACGATCATTCTATCTTCCGTGCTCCTAATCTTATTATTAGGTGCAATGGCTTTCGCCCACTTCTTTAAAAGGAGAGGTAAAAAAGGATAATAGTCTATCCCCTCCAATATGAAAAAGGGGGGGAGGAATGCATCCATCCCGAAACATGATTAAACTGGAGTATACTTTATTTTTGAAACCCCCACTGGGTTGAAGAAATTTGCGACACTCCTGCCGAATACCTGGCTAGCCAAGAACCCGCAAGCGCTTGCTTTGATGAGGCTTGGCAGACAGTCGGCGGAAAGGGACGGATTTCCGAAAACGCCGGGAACATTTTTTAATGAAAACTGTAGACAAACTGCTTTCCCCGCATTATCTACAGTCTGAGGTATCCCAAAATATTCGGGATACCTTTTTTATTGATTTGGCGTATTGCCTTTTCCGGGTTATTCCTCCACATTTGAATAATTTTTAGCTGCTATTTCATATAAAATACCCTTATTTGGTATAAAATAGTAAAATAGAGAGGTAAATGAACCTCAATCAAGAGGGTTGTTCACTTGTTTATCATCTGAATTTAGGGGGTAAAGATTTCCATTATTATTTTATCCGATCGTACAGTTTTACTTTTGTTAAAAACGAGTCGGGGTCAGGGGGGGAACGGATGAAAAGAAATCATACGATGATGCAATTTTTTGAGTGGCATCTTGAGGCAGATGGTTCTCATTGGGACAGATTGACAGATGCAGCCTCCAAGTTGAAGGATATGGGAATTGACTGCGTTTGGCTTCCGCCAGTTACCAAAGGGCAATCCGTTGGGGATAATGGGTATGGGATATATGACGGTTACGATTTGGGGGAATTTGACCAAAAAGGAACAGTTCGTACCAAATACGGGACCAAAGATGAATTGCTGCAAGCAATAGCCACCTGTCATAACTACGGACTTTGTGTTTATATCGATTTAGTCATGAACCATAAAGCAGGAGCTGACGGAACCGAAAAATTTGAAGTTATTGAAGTCAATCCAGACAACCGTATGGAAGATATCTCAGAACCATTTGAAATGGAAGGCTGGACTAAATTCGATTTTCCAGGCCGCAAAAATAAATACTCTGATTTTAAGTGGAACCATACTCATTTTAATGGCACGGACTATGATGCTGAAAACGACAAAATGGGTGTATATCGAATCACAGGCGAAAATAAGCACTGGAATCAGCATGTCATCGATGAATTCGGCAACTATGATTATTTAATGTTTGCCAATATCGATTACAGCCTGCCGGAAGTTCGTCAGGAAATGATTAGCTGGGGGAAATGGATGGTTGATACGTTAAAGTGCGATGGTTTTCGATTGGACGCCGTTAAACATATCGATTATGAGTTCATCAATGAATTTCTCCAAGAACTCATTCCTTATACAAAAGAACATTTCTTCATGGTCGGCGAATTTTGGAAGGCGGATGTTAAAGCTTGTCAAACTTACTTAGAGCATACCAATCATGACCTCAACTTGTTCGATGTTTCCCTGCATTATAAATTTCATGAGGCCTCAAAAGCAGGAACAGACTTCGACCTCTCAACCATCTTTGATGATACCCTCGTCCAAACCAATCCGGCACAGGCCGTCACTTTTGTCGACAACCATGACTCCCAGCCTCATGAATCACTGGAATCTTGGGTAAAGGACTGGTTTAAACCATCGGCATATGCACTTACCTTGCTGAGACTTTGCGGTTATCCGTGTGTCTTTTACGGGGACTATTATGGAATCGGTGGACCTTCTCCAGTGCCTGGGAAAAAGGATATTCTAGAACGCCTATTATTTGCCAGGTATGAAAAAGCTTACGGAGAACAGACGGACTACTTTGATAATCCCAATACGATAGGCTGGGTCCGGCACGGAGTTGAAGAGCTAGAAGGCTCGGGGTGTGCCGTCATTATCTCGAATGGAGATCACAACAGTGAAAAAAGGATGTTCGTCGGTGAACATCGGGCTGGTGAAACCTGGAGTGATTTAACTTGCCATAGGGATGACCACATTACCATTGAAGAAGATGGTTTCGCGACCTTTCCCGTTCATGGGAAAAGCGTATCCGTATGGGCCTTGAATAATCCACTATAAAAAGAGATAGCAAAGAACGGCATGTCTTTTGCAGATATGCTGTTCTTTGCTGACGAAACCATCCTCGAAGATTTCAAATGATCTGTAAGTAACAGTAACCTAGAGAAAGATAATTTTCTCATCCCAATCAAGCATGGTAAGATAAGGGAAAAAGGAGTTGAAGGAAAAGTGAAAAAAAATGAAATCATTGAAAGATTCACTTCTTATGTGAAGGTGGATACCCAATCGAATGAAGAAAATCCCTCATGTCCCTCTACACCCGGACAGCTGACCTTGGCAAATGCATTGGTCAAGGAACTTCAATCCATTGGGATGAAGGATGTGACAATTGACCAGAACGGATATGTCATGGCAACCTTGCCGTCCAATTCAAATAAGGATGTCCCCACAATCGGATTCTTGGCCCATGTCGATACAGCAACGGATTTCACTGGAAAAGATGTAAAACCGCAAATCGTAGACAACTATGATGGCAAAGATCTTACTTTACATGAAAGATTGGAGATCATTCTTTCACCTGAGGATTTTCCATCGCTTAAGAACTATATAGGGCATACCTTGATTACAACGGATGGGACAACCCTGTTGGGTGCAGATAATAAGGCTGGAATTGCTGAAATCATGACTGCCATGGATTATTTGATTCAGCATCCGGAAATCAAGCATGGAAAAATCCGTGTTGCTTTTACTCCCGATGAGGAAATCGGCAGGGGACCCCATAAGTTTGATGTAGATGCTTTTGATGCACAATTTGCCTACACGGTGGACGGCGGCCCAATTGGAGAACTTGAATATGAGAGCTTCAATGCAGCATCGGCCAAAATCCTGATCAAAGGGACGAATATTCACCCTGGTACGGCTAAAGGAAAAATGGTGAACTCGGCGAAAATCGCCATGGAATTCCATGATAAGCTCCCAATGGCAGAAGCACCGGAATATACGGAGGGTTATGAAGGATTTTATCATCTGCTTTCATTTCACGGGGATGTGGAAGTGACCAAGCTTTCTTATATCATCAGGGATTTCGACCGTCAGAAATTTAATGAGCGTAAGGATTATATAACTGAAATGACCGAAGATTTAAAAGAAAAATATGGACAAAACCGTATCCAGCTTGTAATACAGGACCAGTACTTCAACATGAAGGAAAAAATTGAACCCGTGAAGGAAATCGTGGATATTGCCCATGAAGCAATGGAGCAACTCGGTATACAACCGAAGATCTCACCAATACGCGGTGGTACGGACGGATCTCAATTATCGTATATGGGCCTGCCAACACCCAACATCTTCACGGGCGGGGAGAACTTTCATGGCAAATATGAATTTATTTCCGTCGATAACATGATCCTGGCCACTAAAGTGATTGTTGGCATTGCATCGCTTTTTGAAGAAAAGGCAAAGTAACTTAATATGTGTTTATTGAATCCCCCCAGACTCCAAGCCTAGGGGGGCATCCAATATTAAGCGCGTGTCCAGTGACGGTGCTTGGCAATTGCCTCGATAAAGGCAGAACCACTATTTTTATCCGTAACAGTTACAATGCCTGCAGCTGGATCATTGGAAACGATGCCTGCCTTCGATAAGATCTTGGCTCCCTCAATTCCCGCACCAACCGCTTTGAAATGATTGTAGGCTTCATTAACAAAGTAAATTGGTTCCTTGGATACCATTAGAGCATCGACACTCTCCTGGCCTCCTGCCACATATATAGCATCGAAAAGTACCGAATCGGCTGTCAGGAATGTCTGATTCACCTCAACCTGCTGTCCTTCAGAACTTGTAATCACTCCACGATTATTACTGATGATTTCAGCCGTTATACCTGTCGATTTAAAGGACTTCAAAACTTGATTAACCTCTGACCCGTTGTAACCATCTGCAGCCAATATGGCCACTTTTCTTGTTGCCGCCGTGTTCACTTTCATTTGCTCCTGGCTTAAGGCCGGAGAAGCCAAATCCATTTGGACCCCACTCTTGTTGGCAGGAGGTTTCACGCCCACTCCAATCGCGATTGTTTTAGCCAATCCGACATCTACATTGCTGAACATCTCGACAATTTGCTGCTGAACGTCCTTACTTTTCACTTTTCCCACTTCAAAGTGGAAAGCCTGAATAATATGTTCCTTCTCCACTTCCGTCATGCTATTCCAAAATAGTTTTGCTTGGCTGTAATGATCCTTGAAGCTTTCACTCCGCTGACGGACCTTCCTGCCATCGACTTTTTCCTGGTAATGTGCATAGCCGCCTTCCCCTTCCGAAGCAGGTTCTGGAGAGTTACCTGCAAGGGAATTTTGGTGGTAGCTGACCGGCCCTGGATTTATTGACATTCGGTGCATGCCATCGCGTTGATTATTATGAACGGGGGCAACCGTCCTATTAATCGGCAGCTCATGGAAGTTCGGTCCTCCTAATCGGGATAGCTGGGTATCGGTGTAGGAGAATAAACGTCCTTGAAGCAGCGGATCATTTGAAAAATCAATACCCGGTACAACATGCCCCGGATGGAAAGCAATCTGTTCCGTCTCTGCAAAAAAGTTATCCGTATTTTGGTTCAAAACCATTTTCCCGATTATTTTCACCGGAATTTGTTCTTCCGGCCATAGTTTAGTGGGATCAAGGATATCAAAGTCGAAATTGAATTCATCTTCTTCCTTAATCATTTGCACGCCAAATTCAAATTCAGGATAATTTCCGGTATCTATCGCTTCCCACAGATCTTGGCGGTGAAAATCAGGGTTCTTCCCTGCAATTTTCTGTGCCTCATCCCAGACAAGGGATTTAACTCCCAGTACAGGCTTCCAATGGAATTTAACGAAATGGGACACGCCTTGTTCATTTACAAAACGGAATGTATGGACACCAAACCCTTCCATCATCCGGAAGCTTCTTGGTATGGCCCTATCAGAAAGATGCCACATGATCATATGAGCCGTTTCTTCATTGTTGGCGACGAAATCCCAGAAAGTATCATGGGCTGACGCAGCCTGGGGTATTTCATTATGTGGCTCTGGTTTAACCGCATGGATTAAATCCGGGAACTTAATGGCATCCTGAATAAAAAATACCGGAATATTATTTCCGACCAAATCATAGTTTCCTTCCTCAGTATAAAACTTTGTAGAAAACCCTCTTACATCACGGACCGAGTCTGCCGATCCGCGGGAACCTGCTACCGTGGAGTAACGAACGAATACTGGTGTCTTGACTGAAGGGTCTTGAAGAAACTTGGCTTTTGTATATTCTGACAACGGTTCATATACCTGAAAATATCCATGTGCGCCAGATCCACGGGCATGGACAATCCGCTCAGGAATACGCTCATGGTCAAAATGTGTCATTTTTTCACGGAAATGAAAATCCTCCATCAAAGTTGGACCACGGGTTCCCGCTTTCAAAGAATGCTCGTCCTCAGAAATACGCAAACCTTGGTTACTCGTCATCTTTTTCCCATTATCGTCCACTCGGTATTGATCCAGCTGTCGCTGCTTACTTTGCCCATCGATTCTTCCGCTTTCATTTGCTTTCGTCATCCCACTCATTCCCCTCCATGTCTAAGAATTCATTCAGATTAAATCGTGTTGTATGTATTTACTTTATTCGAAATAATTGCGTTATCCTTCCTCATATACCACTCTATTTTGACGGATAAACAGAATTCAGAAAAAGGATCCCCCTTCCTCACAAAACAAAAATGTGATTTCATTGAGGAGGAATTATTCCAGGGGAGGTCGAATTCTTCCCGTCCCCAGTCTTAACACTGGGGACGGGAAAAAAACATATAAAAAAAAGAAGCGAAAAGACCAATTTTCGGTCTTCATGCTTCTTTTTATTCAACGCCCTTAGTTCTTAAAGGCCTCTGAAACCTTCAAAAGTTTGCCTTTTACTTTCGTATTTTTCATCACTTTCAAGACCAGCGGTCCTTTTTCATTCAATATTTCCACATAAGAAACATTATCCTGGATCGTAATGATCCCGATGTCCTCTGCATTCACTCCATCAATTTTTGCGATAGTTCCGACAAAATCCAGAGCCCTGATTTTCTTTTTCTTGCCACCATTAAAATACAGCTTCATGATTTGTTTATTCAATTGTTCACTTTTATCTTTTTTGATCTTTGGACGAGCTTCCAGTTTCGCTTCGAATTCCATTTTATTATTGGAGACTTCCTCTTTTGAAGGAACATTCATGTTAGGGATTTCAAAACCGATATAGCCTTGAATCTCCGTAAGGAATTTATCTTCGTACGGCGTCACAAAAGTAATGGCTTTTCCTTTTTTGCCTGCACGGCCCGTTCTTCCTGTCCGATGTACGTAACTTTCCTTTTCCAATGGCAGGTCATAGTTAATCACGTGGGTTATATTATCAATGTCAATTCCACGTGCAGCAACATCAGTCGCAACCAAATAGCGGAATTCACCTCTTCTGAACTCATTCATCACTGCAAGGCGATCTTCCTGAAGCATGCCCCCGTGAATCATATCACACGGATATTCCATTTCAAGCAGCTGTTCGCATACTTGGTCTACCCTATCTTTCGTCCGACAGAAAATGATGCAGCTATCGGGATTTTCCGTGATGGTGATGTCTCTAAGCAGGGAAAACTTATCATCTTCTCTCACTTCAATAAGAGCATGTTCAATTTTCTCCGTCGTTAAACCCTTTGCTTTGATTTCAATGTCCAAAGGATCTTTCATATATTGCTTGCATAGCTTTTTTATACTTTCAGGTAACGTAGCGGAGAACAGCATGGTTACTCTATCTTTCGGTAGTTCTTTAATAATGGCTTCCACTTGTTCTATGAAGCCCATATTCAGCATTTCATCCGCTTCATCAATCACTAAATGAGTTAAGCGTTCCAAGGCGAATGTCCCTTTCTCGATATGATCCAGAACACGCCCCGGGGTCCCAACGACTACATGGCTTTTTTGTTTCAATTCCGCTTTTTGCAGTGCGAATGGATGTTTCCCATAAACCGCAGTAGCCTTAATCCTTTTAAATCTGCCTATATTCGTAATATCCTCTTTGACCTGTACAGCAAGCTCACGTGTCGGTGTTAGAATAAGCGCCTGTGGCTTATTCTCCTCCCAATCAACCATTTCGCATATCGGTATGCCAAATGAAGCGGTCTTGCCACTTCCTGTTTGGGATTTAACGACAAGATCCCGCTTTTTCAGCGCCACTGGAATCACTTCACGCTGTACTTCGGTCGGACGTTGATAACCCAAGCTTTCTAATGCCCTTACAATTTCATCGCTTAATGTATAATCAGTAAAACTTAATTCATTCATATAACAGCCTCTTTTGTTGTTTAGTATGTTGCTTTATTGTTTCCAAAATCATAATTTCCTTATACAAGGTTCTATTATACGCGATATGCCTCGATAAACCTTGTAATAACCAAATCCAATTGTCTTATTTCAATATAATGAAACGTCCGTCTTCATTAAAACGATGGTCATCTGGCAATCAAGATCTGAGTTAATCAAAATGGACCCTGCTACTTTCAATATGCTAAAATATGTATGATATAAAAGTCAAAATAGGGTGTAGCTTCTAAACCGATGTCCAAAAGGAGTGCTGATTTATGATAATCGTAACGAATAGAATCAGAGTCAAAAAAGGGATGGGTGCAGTCATGGCCCCAGGATTTACTGCACCAGGTCCACTTGATACTATTGAAGGCTTCGTAAAAGTTGAAGTATTATTAACGCAGAATTTGTCGGACCACGATGAACTGAGCGTTAATATGTACTGGGAAAACCTTGATAACTTTACTGCTTGGAGAAATAGTGATGCATTCAAAGCTGCACATAAACGTCCTGAACCAGGTTCCGGTGAAGCAAAAAAGGAATCTCCAATTCTAGGCAGCGAGCTTACAACATATGAAGTCGCCTCGGTAAAGGAAATTGCTAAATAATCAAATCACGCCAAAGAGGCCGCGAAATATGCGACCTCTTTTTTGTTGTTTTCCTTAGTGAATTACTGGGCTTCAGCTTTCCTGATTTGTTTGCTTCTTAGCTGGCCGCAAGCCGCATCAATATCCGTTCCATGTTCTTGGCGGATTTTACAATTTACGCCTCTCTTTTTCAGCGTATCATAAAACGAGAGAACGGATTCTTTTTCACTTCTTTGATATTGACTATGCTCATCTACCGGATTATATGGAATCAGGTTGACATAGAGCCGATGCTTTTTGTCATCAAGAAGGTTGGCGAGTTGCTCGGCTTCTTCTTGATGGTCATTGACATCTTTCAATAGGATATATTCAATCGTAATTCTCCTATTCGTTTTCTCTAAATAATAATCAAGAGATTTCATTAATTTTTCTATCGGAATACCTCGGTTTATTTTCATGATTCGTGTCCTGAGTTCATTATTCGGCGCATGTAATGAGATGGCCAGATTCACCTGTAATTGGGTATCGGTGAATTCATAAATCTTTTTGGCAAGACCGCTCGTCGAAACAGTAATCCGCCTAGCAGCAATAGCGAGACCCTTATGGTCGATGAGCACCTTCAAAAAGTCTATCATATTTTCAAAATTATCGAACGGCTCACCAATGCCCATTACTACAACATGGCTTACAACATCCTCTTGTTCCAACTTATCCAGATGCAGTTGAACGTTCATGATTTGTTCCACTATTTCCCCGCTGGACAAATCACGGCTTTTGGCCAATAATCCACTGGCACAGAAACTGCAGCCGATATTGCAGCCTACTTGGGTGGTGACACAAACCGAAATTCCGTATTTATGTCTCATCATAACCGTTTCGATAAGATTTCCATCCTGTAATTTAAACAAGAATTTAATCGTACCATCTGCTGATTCTTGCTTAACATGCTCGGTCAGAGTCTGGATGACAAAGTTCTCTTCAAGTAATTTTATGCACTCTTTATTAACATCTGTCATTTCAGAGAAACTCGTTACACGTGTTCTATAAAGCCACTCCCAGACTTGGGAAGCTCTGAATTTTTTATGGCCATGGTCCAAAAGCCATGCTGTCAATTGTTCGAATGTTAAACCATAAATGGACTCTTTATTCATTCGTTACCCTCTTTTCATTACATTAAGATTTAATATTTTAACCCATTAACCTTACGGGGAATTCCCCGGGAATTAGTTCATTCATTTATGATATGGTTCATTTCTATTTATCCGAAAAGCCCGATATATTTGCTCCACTAGAACCAGTTTCATTAATTGATGCGGAAAAGTCATTTTCGAAAAGGAAAGGGCATAATCACTTCTTGATAACACTTCAGTGCCAAGCCCAAGCGACCCGCCTATAACAAAGGCAATTTTGCTCTTTCCATAAGTGGCGAGCTGATCCATTTGAGTGGCCAGCTGCTCTGAAGTAAGCTGTTTTCCATTGATCTCAAGTGTTATTACGTAGGTGTCTGGGCTGACTTTCGCCAGGATTCGTTCACCCTCCTTTTGCTTTACAATGCCCATATCCGCTGCACTCAGGTTCTCCGGAGCTTTTTCATCCGGTACTTCAACAAATTCTATATTAGCATAGGCGCTTAACCTTTTTGTATATTCAGCAATTCCTTGCTTTAAGTATTTTTCCTTAAGCTTGCCAACAGTAATAATCGTTATTTTCATATATATCCTCTAGCTTTCTTTATGTTTTTACTATCAATTGTTGGATTTGCCTCCTTATTATCATACCTTACAGTGACCTATAAGCAAAACAAGCATATCCTTTCCAATTTTTAATGCTTTTAATATAAAAACCGCTGCCCCTGAGAGCGGCAACGGTAACTTTCATTATTTTTTAATGTTTATTAAAGAAATTACGCTGGACATAGACCAGATCCGATAAAAAATTATGATGGATCATTCGTACGATCAAAGGCTTGAATATAAACCATTTCACCCTTCGCTTTATTCTCTGGAAAAGGTTAAGAACAGGTTACAAACATGTTATCCACAAAAGTTATCCACATATCCACAAAAACTATCCACATCTTGTATGGGAATATTAGTTCCCTACTAGATATATTGCCACGTTTCGACAATATTCACAGGTTGTTGATAACTGATTTTCTTCGGAAACCAACGTTAAAACAGGATAGGTTTCACATTCGTAAACCACTTCATCCAGCGCCATGTCCACGTGTTCCTGACAGCAATATAATTTCATCTTTCATATCTCCTTTCCCACTCATTATTCCCAGTACTTCCGTCCACAATTATCCACAATTCACTTGAAATCTTTCATTTCAGTATATATCCACAGGTAATCGTAACAAAAAATCAGAAAATCGCAAGGAAGTAGAAAGGACAAGAAGCATTTTCTGCCCCCTGTCCTTTTGTGTTTTAAATTTCGCTGCTTGAAAGCGTGACTTCCGTAGTTTCTTTCTTACCGTCACGGTAATAAATGATTTTAACCTTATCACCAATTTTCTTTTCATTGTAAAGGTACTTTCGCAATTCCACGACATCATGGATTTTTTCATTATCCATTCCAACAACGACGTCAAATTCCTTCAATCCTGCTTTGGATGCCGGAGAGTTGCTTTGAACGCCGGTTATTGCAACGCCAGAAGTAACTTTGCTTGGCAACTTCAATGTATTTTGTTGATGATATTGGGAAATTTCCTCTACTGATGCCAAATTCACACCCAAGAATGCACGTTTCACTTCACCAAATTCCTCTATATCATTAATAATCGGTATAACTGAATCGATTGGGATGGAGAGACCGATTCCTTCCACTGCATTTTCTGCAATCTTCATCGAATTTATGCCGATGACCTGGCCCGACATATTAACGAGTGCCCCCCCGCTGTTACCTGGGTTAATCGCTGCATCGGTCTGGATGACCTCCGCATTCCAATCCACTTGTCCGTCCTCATTGATATCCACCTCTATCGTGCGCTCCAAACCAGAGATGATCCCTTGTGTAATCGATCCCGAGAATTGAAGGCCTAATGGATTACCAATGGCAATTACGGGCTCCCCAGGTTTCAATTTGCCGGATTTCCCGAATTCAGCAATGGTTTTGATTTTATCACCATTAACGACAATGACGGCTAAATCTGTCCATGGGTCACTACCTTGCAGTTCAGCTGGCAACTTAGTTCCATCACTTAATGTCACTTCCAGTTCATTAGCGCCTTCAATGACGTGATTATTCGTGACGATATAGGCCTTGCCGCCATCTTTTTTGTAGACGACTCCAGAACCAGTGCCGGCTTCTGCCGAACTGTCCTCTGCGTTGCTCCCTTGACCCCAGAAGTTCGTTTCCTGAATGTTAGTGATGCCGACCACTGCGTCGCTGGCTTTATCAACGGCATTGGTGACGGCGCTTGTTACATCAACTGTAAGGTTTTGCTGGGCCTCCTCCGTGGACTTATTCCCCTTTGATTTTTCCGTTGTAATTTCGTTATCTTCGTTATTTAACAGCCCGCTTCCCGGTAACATAAGTAAGGCCCCGATGATGACCCCCCCCAGGCCTGCTAGAAAATAGCTGGTATGACTTTTTTTCCGTTTATTTTGGTTCTCATCATTCTGATCATAATAACCCAAGACCGCCCCATCCTCTCATTTTAAGAATGAATTATAGCAATTCTATTGTTTGGTATCCTTCTTCAATTATACTCATATACCGGATTTTTTCTAAAAAAATGCATGCTTTTATTTAAGGGAAAACGTAAAATTGACTAGTATACAGCCATTTTCCTTTTACCTATACAGTTCTAACCAAACGATACCCCTTTTAATCCGATTCGTACCTTACGAATCGAAATTTTTAAAAATAAAAAGGAATGGACAAGGTATCCCTCATCCATTCCTTTTATTTATAACGTAACAAGTTCCGTTGGTCTTTTCGGGTCAGTATCATATAAGGAAAATTGTTCACCAACGACGATACCCTTTGTCTTTAACGTCTGTTCCACCGACATTCTTGCTAGATCCTTCATATTGTTATCAAGGCTTAAGTGGGCCAAATAAATCCGCTTGGTCTTATCACCGGCCACTTCACTCATTGCAAGGGCAGCGTCTTCATTACAAACATGTCCGACATCACTTAAAATCCGGCGCTTGATGCTCCATGGATATTTTCCCATCCTCAGCATGGACACATCATGGTTACTTTCAAACACATAAGCATCGGCATTCGAGATGATTCCTTTCATCCGATCACTTATGTACCCTGTATCGGTAATGACCACAAGTTTCTTATCTTCATGATGAAAGACGTAAAACATCGGCTCTGCCGCATCATGTGAAACGCCAAAAGATTCTATATCAAGACTGCCGAACGTTTTGACCTGTTCCATTTCAAATGTAAATTTTTGTTCGGTTGCAATTTCACCGATTGACCGATCCATCGCATTCCATGTTTTTGCATTCGCATATATTGGGAGTTTATGTTTTCTGGCAACCACGCCAAGACCTTTAATATGGTCGCTGTGTTCATGGGTAACAAGGATACCGGATAGCTTCGACATATCACGGCCTATATCCTGAAACAATGCTTCCAGGGCTTTGCCGCTTAATCCGGCATCGACTAGGAACGATTGATCCTCCGTTTCCACGAATAAGGCATTTCCTGTACTCCCGCTTGCGAGAACACTAAAATGCATTGTCATCTATACTCACTCCAGTATTTTTTCTTCTGTATTCAATTCAATGACCTCTCCATCAAAAGCGTTCACGAAGAGATCCGTTTCGTCATCAATGACCACCCACCATGTTGGAACAAGTAAATGTGACACAGATGTAGTCTGCAGCGAATTGTAAAAACCCAATTTTACATTCGTGACTTTGCTTTTGGGATCAATATCACCATTATCATACAATGCTCTAATAGCAGTTAAAGCGGATACCAATTCTTTAGGGTTATTGAATTTTTCGATCCCCTCTAAATACATCTGTTCATAGGAAACGATTTCACCATTCCTGTTCAGATATAAAGTGACCTTCCCTTTACTATTATTAAAAAACATCTTTTTATCTGCCACTTGATAGCAGATGATGGTCTGGCTAATTTCATCATAGCTCCAAAAATGATACTCATTTCCCTTTAATATATACTCCTTCAGGAATATATCAAGATCTGCAGCATGGATTTCTGATTTCATGCCAACTGGTGTTTTAAATGTACCCACAAGCTTATTATCATCGATGATTTTTGCTTTTTGATTTTTCAGGTACTGTATATCTTTCTTCTCGAAAGTCTTGCTTTGGGCAATCAGGAATTGATCCTTCAACTTTTGTTTCGGAAGTGGGGTTTCTATTGAAATCTCATCTTCTCTCAACAGTTCTTCCGTTGAGGACTCCGTAAAACTTTCATATTGGGAGTCATTAATCTTTTCCAGGAATTGATAAAGGAGAAAAATATTCAAAATGAAGAAAACCATGATGAAAATCGACTTTGTATTATTCCAATCCACTTTGATCGCCCCCCGAATCTTCTTCAAAAGGCACAATAAACCATTTATCACCGATACGATAATACCAAGTGGGCTCGAGTGTAACTAGAGTTACAAGTTTGGAATCCAGAGATTTATTCAGTTTATAGCCAATCGAGATATCCTCCACGCTTTTGAAATCAATATTATCTTTCGATTTTAGCTGATTCAATACTTCTCTACCACTTTGTAAAGTCTTTACCGATTCTTCTGAGGGTAGGACTGAGTCAAGTGAAAAGTATGGACGGTCATAGCTATAAATTTCTTCTTTCCCCCAAATTTGCTCGATTTCTGTCATTCCAGATTCATTGAAGGCCGGATAACCATTTACGAATAAGCGAAATACCACTCGCTGTTCATTCTCCGACATATAGGCAAAGCGGTAATTGTTATTTTCCCAACCTGCATGATCATTGATGAAATCAATGCTTTTTTGCAAAAGGTCACTGGAACTGCCAAATAACTTGCTCTTTTGTGCCGGATTGATATAGGAAATTAAGTAATTCTCTTTATTGACCGTCATAAGTCTAGTCCCATCCGTGTATTCCTCACCGACCGAAACGGATTCCTGGCGTACGAACTTCGGAAAATTAAATAACGCATTTTTCAAGTTTCCAATATCCAAATAGTCAATATAATATTCAAGTCTGTTGATCTCCACTGGGTTTTCCGGGACGAACAGCGTCCTTTTGCTGTTGATGGTTTCGGCCGTGTATTCAGGGTGTTCATCGTAAGAACCCGTATAAAATGAATCCATGAAATTCCGTAGTTTTTTAGAGTCAACCATACCTTGATAAACCTTCTCTTGATCGTAGGAAACAAAATAAACGGCAGATTCATTACCGACGATATCCTTTTGTTTAATGATGATTCGATCAAATGAAAATCCAGGCACTTCCTTATCCCTTATATTCAATACCGTTTTATAAAGGGCGATGGGAATATCATCAGAAAATTCGATTTCAATCGATCCATCTTCATGGACAAAATCGTCAAATTTCCTTTGCAGCCTTTTTACGGACACTTCTTCTATACCGCTGAAACGCCATTGCGAAAATTCTTTTTCCATTTCACTTATTTCTACCAAATTGGAAGTCTGGAAATGTTGCCCATTGCCATGGAAAAGGATACTGACTGGTTTAATGACATCACTGACAATCTGAACATCGCTTTTAATCTTTATAAATTCCGAAGATTGCTCAAATGGATCATATTCAGGCTCGTACGTCCAGATGCTCCATGTCAAAAAAATGCTTGTCCCAACCAAAACAATCAGTATGATACTTTTTGCACGTTCAAAATTCATGACCAATCATCCTCTTCTTCCTGTTCGTAAGGAAGTGTAAAGAACACGGTAGTTCCTTTTCCATCCACACTTTCCGCCCATATTTTCCCGCCATGCGCCACGACCATCTCTTTTGCAATCGCTAAACCAAGCCCTGTCCCGCCTAAGTTACGGGCCCTTGCTTTATCCACGCGGTAGAAGCGATCGAATATTTTATCAATGACGTTTTTCGGGATACCCACTCCTTGATCTGTGATGCTCACAATGATAAAGCCATCAGATGCCCTGACGCGGAAAGTCACTTGACCCCCTTCAGGTGAGTACTTTAATGAGTTGGAGATTACATTATAGAGAACCTGGGTAATTTTATCTTCATCAATATCCACAAAATAAGCTTCCTTCGGCAAATCACGCTTAAACGTGATGTCATCATTTTTCGTCATTTCAAAACGATCGATGATATGGTCATAGAACTTATTGAAATTCACCCAGCCTGTTTTAAGCCTGTAATCTTTACTGTCCATTTTCGAAAGTTGCAACAGATCATTAACAAGCCTGATCATTCGCTCCGTTTCATTTTGGGTCACACTTAAAAAGGATGGAGCGATTTCCTCGTCCTTCCATGCACCTTCAGCCAATGCCTCCAGGTAACTTCTCATCGTCGTTAGCGGAGTCCGCAGTTCATGTGATACATTGGCCACAAATTCCCTGCGTTCACTCTCGATTTTTTCCTGTTCTGTTATATCATGCAAAACAGTAATCAAACCATTAACGAATCCCGTTTCCTTTTGAATGACCGAAAAGTTCCCCCTCAAAATGAAAGGCCGATTTTTTTTGCTGTAATCCAGGATTACAGACTCTCGCTCTTCCAGTAAATCCTCAAATTTATATTCTTCTTCAAGACCCAAAACCTCAATGATCGGTTGGTTCATGACGGTTTCACGCGAGACATTCAATAATTGTGCTGCCGGTTCATTAATCAAGTTCACCCGACCGCGCCTATCCGTTGAAATCACGCCATCCGTCATATTGGCAAGCACAGATGATAGCTTACGCCGCTCTCCTTCTGTACTTGATTGCGACTCTTGAAGCTTTTTGGTCAAATTATTGAAAGTGACGGCAAGCTGGCCAATTTCATCATCTCCATATACCCTAACTTTTCTGGAGAAATTCCCTTTTGCCATCACCAGGGCCTGCTTTCTCATGTCAGACATAGGTCTAGTGATCGTTCGTGCGAGCAGGATCCCCAAGATGGCCGTAATGACTAAGGCGATGGCCGTACCCGTCATGAAGATGCTATTGATTTCATCCATCTGTTCAAAGACATTTTCCATCTCAGCTATTACATAGACGGCGCCAATGACCTCCCCATTGGCTTCAATGGGTGTCGAAAGGACCCAGAGCCGCCTGCCTGTTTTCTGATCCCGAAATACATCATTATCTTCTTTTCCATAAATGAGCGTATTCTTAATAAGGACCTCTGTTGTCTTCTTCCCTACAATATCCTGGTTACTTGGGGCTGAAGTTCCGATCACACGTCTGCTCCGGGTGTCGATGACACGTACTTCCGAAATATCATTCGATGAATTATCCCGGTCTTTCAATATCGTATCAATCGCTTCTTCGAGGGTTGGATCTTCCTCTCCCCTCTCTTTTTCCATTTCTTCACCAATACTGTAAGTCAGCAGGTTCACGTGACCTTTTATTGATTTCGTAAAGTTCCCGACAAGATTTTCTTCCAATTCCCCAACAAAATATACCCCGATTATTTGCATCGCTACGAAAATGAGCAATACATAAATCAGAACAAATTTAAAATGAATTGAGCGAAAAAAACCAACCTTTTTCATAGAAACTACTCCTGTTCAGGGTTACGCAGGTAATAACCGACCCCTCTTCTAGTTACAATCCAGCCAGGATGGCTTGGATTGTCTTCAATCTTCTCACGAAGACGTCTGACCGTTACATCGACCGTCCGTACATCACCAAAATAATCATAGCCCCACACGGTTTGCAATAAGTGCTCCCTAGTCATGACCTGACCAATGTGCTTCGCTAAGTAATGAAGCAACTCAAATTCGCGATGCGTCAATTCAATCGTATCGCCCCGCTTGGAGACCACATAGGCATCCGGATGGATAGTGAGCGTTCCTATCGTAATCTCCTTCGGTTCATTTTCTTGGTCGGGAACCGGTACAGCCTGCTGACGTCTTAAGTTCGCCTTAACGCGGGCAATTATTTCCCGGGTACTAAATGGCTTTGTCACATAGTCGTCTGCACCAAGCTCCAGTCCTAAGACCTTATCTATCTCTGAATCTTTTGCCGTTAACATGATGATCGGCGTTTCATACTTCTTCCTTACCTCTCTGCAAACTTCCATCCCATCGCGCTGCGGTAGCATGATATCAAGTAAAATCAAATCAGGCTGCCGTTCTTCTACCATTTTGAGGGCTTCATTGCCATCATAAGCACAAAAAACTTCATAGCCTTCTTTTTTTAGATTGAATTGTAATATATCAGCAATTGGCTTTTCGTCATCCACTACCAGTATCTTTTTATCCATATACTTATCTCCTTTTTAATAACTGAACTGAATCTATTAAAAACCATGTCCTTATCCGGGACCTTATTCACTTTTCCTTCTGCTTGCACCAAGCTGGCAACCTAATTCAGCAAAGGTATATATATATACCCAATAAAAGGGGCTGAACACCGGAATGAAAGCAAAATGCCTCTATTCTACTTTATCATCTTATAGGCATTAAATCACCTTTTTCCTATTATTCTCATCTATATATGAAGCAGAAGAAGTCTTCGAATATTTTTCGAAGACTTCCAGCGATTACTGACTTATATAGTTTAGCGGATTTACGAGTGACCCGTTTTTATATATCTCAAAATGAAGGTGGACACCAGTTGAGTTCCCTGTTGAACCCATCATGCCAATTTTCATGCCTTTTTCAACCTTTTGTCCTGCTTTTACATCTATCGAATCCAAATGGGCATAGACTGTCTCATACCCATTATGATGATTGATCGTGATCTTATTTCCGTATCCCCCGGAGTTTCCGGCAGTTTCGATTATCCCATGATCTGCTGCGGTTATGGTCCTGGTGGCTGGCCGGGCAATATCAATACCTTTATGGAGTTTCCCCCAGCGCTGGCCCTGCTTACTGGAAATATAGCCCCCATCTGCAGGCCATGAATATGTACCGCTGCCCTGTGAAGGAATGACCTTCGTGCCTTTTCTAATGATTTCTGTTTTGGCTTTTTCCGTGACTTCTTTTTTTACGATCGTTTCACTGATTTTCTTTCCGTTTGTTTCAGATACATTATAGGTGAACGCAAGAATCCCCTCATTCCCTATTTGTTCAGTAATGAGTTCGCCCTTAGGAAGTTCGTCATCCTCCTTAACTTTCTTTTCAAAAGGAATCCTCTCTTCCTTAAACACTTCTCTTTCTACCATTACGTTCACATAAGGGGTACGCTGGGTCACATAGAGACGCTCGCCCTCTTTAACATCTTTGTTCTCATCCTGTCCCGGGTTTAGCTCCAGCAGGTGATCCAGGTCCATATCATGCCTAGTGGCAATGGCTTCAAGTTCCTCATCTTCCTTTGCCTCATAGATCGTCATTTCTTCCTTTCCTTCTTCTATCATGGAAAGGGTTTTATCGACGCTCTTGATTTCGTTTGGGTATACCGTTGTCTTTTTATACGTAACGGGAAGTGAAAATTGGATGTCCAGAATTCTATTTCCTGGCTCTTTTATCGAATCCGCATCTTTTTTACCTGATTCGTATTCAGCGTATTCCTCTTCATTTACATATAATAAAGTGATTTTCTCCAGAACGTCCTTGGCATCATCCTTTGACGCAAGATAAGCGACCGCCTGATTATCTATGTCGATTTCATATGCCTCTGCTTTCACATTCAACTGATCTTGAATTCCCTTAACAGTCTCATTCTCGTTTACCTCTTCATCGAATACCTCTTCAGGTACAAACGTCAGCTGTGACTCCCTATCGAATGCAAAACCAGGATAATCTTCCTGTGCTTCTTCTACCTTATCGGCTACGATCTTTTCGATATCCGTTTCATCCGTCACACTTCCGACGAACTCATCGTTAAGATAAACATGCTGTATGGTTGTAGTATCCGATAGACCAGCAGCAGTTGCCCGATTTCCTGCAAGCACTAAAATGACGGAAACCATCAACAGGATGATCCCCTTACCTTTCGAATTAAACATATATTGTCCTCCTTAACGGCTCAGTCACCAATTAAGAAACTAATCAAATTTATTCTGAGTTTTATTAGTCCGATTTAAATATCCACATGCTTATGACTGATTTCTATAATGATTTTTATCACTCATAACTCTACCATATTAAGAAAAAAAACAAGAAACAGACTTCATAATGTAATAGAACTGTATAAATGGTGACAACAAGTACCAATAAATACGGTAATGGGAAAATTTAATAAACTGCGGAAAAAGGAGTGGAACTAAGCCCAGTAGGGCTAAAAGCGAGTCATATCCCGAATTGGTTGAAATTGTATGTTACAAATCGTTAACAATCTATTAACAAGATTTCATTCAAATACATCGGAGGCAAAACAAAAAAACGCCCTAAAGGAAAGGCGTTTTTAAAAGGATGGCTCAGGACGGAATCGAACCGCCGACACAAGGATTTTCAGTCCTTTGCTCTACCGACTGAGCTACTGAGCCAAATATTCTATTTTCAAAAAATAAAATGGCGGTCCCGACGGGAATCGAACCCGCGATCTCCTGCGTGACAGGCAGGCATGTTAACCGCTACACCACGGGACCAGTAAATCATTTATATAAAGAAGTGACCCATACGGGATTCGAACCCGTGTTACCGCCGTGAAAGGGCGGTGTCTTAACCGCTTGACCAATGGGCCGGAAAAAATGGTGAGCCATGAAGGATTCGAACCTTCGACCCTCTGATTAAAAGTCAGATGCTCTACCAACTGAGCTAATGGCTCGTTCTAATGAAATGTTTCTTTGCAGGATGTGAACTTCACATCTTCAAGCAACTTGTTAATGACTTGTTCTATTGTGACGACGCTTTTGATAATATCATGGTAAACATAGTTTAGGCAATAGTTTTTTGAAATAAAAAAAATTTTTTATCTTTTTTATTTTCCCTACTGTTTCAATCCATTCATTCGGAGGCCTCCCGAACTTGAAATCAAATGCATGGATCTTAATAAAGAAGAGCCGGCAAAAAATAGCCAGCTCCTTTTTCATGAATTACGCTAGACGCCAAGGGCTTCTCACGACATTCGTTTGGTTACGGTCAGGACCGACAGAGAAAGTGGTCAAAGGAATGCCTACCAATTGAGATACACGCTCTACATAGTGGCGAGCGTTCTCTGGAAGCTCATCCAATGATTTGCAACCTGTGATGTCTTCTGACCAGCCTGGGAGCTCTTCATAGACTGGCTTACATTCGCCAATCGCTTTCAAAGTCGCTGGAACCTCATGGATGATCTCGCCTTTGTAATCATAAGCCACACAAATTTTGACCGTATCAAGACCTGATAATACGTCAATCGAGTTCAATGATAAATCGGTAATCCCGCTGACACGGCGAGCATGGCGGACGACAACAGCATCAAACCAGCCTACACGGCGTGGTCTGCCGGTAGTTGTACCATATTCACGGCCAATTTCCCGGATTTGGTTGCCGACTTCATCATGTAATTCTGTTGGGAAAGGACCATCGCCCACACGGCTTGTATATGCTTTACATACTCCAACCACATGGTTGATTTTCGTAGGACCTACACCAGAACCGATTGTAACTCCACCTGCAACTGGATTAGATGAAGTGACGAATGGGTATGTTCCTTGATCGATATCAAGCATAACACCTTGTGCACCTTCGAATAATACCCGTTTTCCTTCATCAAGTGCATCATTCAATACAACGGATGTATCACAAACATATTTCTGCACTTGTTGTCCGTACTCGTAGTATTCTTCCAGGATATCTTCGATTTTAAAACCTTCCGTTTCATAGAAACGTTCGAACATACGGTTTTTTTCGACAAGATTTTGAGACAATTTTTCCTCGAAAATTTCACGGTCCAATAGGTCTGCCATGCGGATTCCGTTACGGGCAGCTTTGTCCATATATGCAGGGCCGATTCCCTTTTTAGTCGTTCCAATTTTGTTGGCGCCTTTACGGTCTTCTTCGACTTCATCCAATTTGATATGGTAAGGAAGAATGACATGTGCACGGTTCGAGATACGAAGATTATCCGTACTCACTCCGTGGCTATGTAAATAAGCAAGCTCCTCTACAAGAGCTTTTGGATCAACCACCATACCATTTCCAATGACACAAATCTTATCACTATAAAAAATCCCTGACGGAATTAAATGCAGTTTATAGGTAACGCCGTTAAATTTTATTGTATGCCCCGCATTATTCCCACCTTGGTAACGAGCGATGGCTTCCGCATTCTGGGATAGAAAATCTGTTATTTTACCTTTACCTTCGTCTCCCCATTGTGTACCGACTACTACAACTGATGACATCTGAATAAAGCACCTCCAAAGGTTCACGTAATACCGATCATTAACCGGTTCTTATCAAACAAACCTATTTTATCAATAATCCAAACTGGAAGTCAATACAAAATCCGAACAATACACATTTCAATAAATTCTTCGTTCGTAAATATAAGAAAGATCTTTCCGGTTTTACATTGGGTTATGGATTGTCAACCATTATTGTACCCTTCGTTTTCCTTTTCTATTATCACAAGGCCCATCTTTTTCCCAAAACAAAGAAAGCCCGCCATTGCATGAATGGCAGGCAGCTCCCTATGCGCCTGGAGACATCGAATCATCATCGAAGCGACGTTCAAGGTTAACGAATTTATTGTATTCTTTTACGAATGCAAGCGAAACCGTGCCTACTGGACCATTACGCTGTTTCGCTATAATGATTTCGATGATATTTTTATTCTCGGATTCTTTATCATAATAATCATCACGGTATAAGAATGCGACGATATCAGCATCTTGCTCGATACTCCCGGATTCCCGGATATCAGACATCATCGGGCGCTTATCTTGACGCTGTTCCACTCCCCGCGATAGCTGGGAAAGGGCGATGACGGGCACTTGAAGTTCACGAGCGAGCGCTTTGAGTGAACGTGAAATCTCGGATACCTCTTGCTGACGATTGTCGCCTGAACGGCCATCGCCTTGAATCAACTGCAGGTAATCGATCAATATCATGCCTAGTCCATGTTCCTGCTTCAAACGACGGCATTTTGAACGGATTTCACCAATCCTCACACCTGGCGTATCATCGATATAAATGCCTGCATTCGACAAGCTTCCCATCGCCATCGTCAGTTTACGCCAATCCTCGTCAGTCAAGGAACCTGTCCGTAAATTCTGAGCGTTGATATTTCCTTCCGCACAGAGCATACGCATAACGAGCTGCTCTGCACCCATTTCAAGACTGAAAATCGCTACATTCTCCTCCGTTTTGGTCGCAACGTTTTGAGCGATATTCAATGCAAAAGCGGTTTTACCAACAGAAGGACGGGCGCCCACTATGATGAGGTCATTACGTTGGAACCCTGCTGTCATTCGATCCAGTTCAGCGAATCCTGTCGGTATTCCCGTGACATCCCCTTTACGGGTAGTCAAAACTTCTATGTTATCGTACGTCCGCACCAATACATCCTTGATATTTTGAAAAGCCCCGGAATTCTTACGCTGAGCCACTTCCATGATCGTTTTTTCTGCTTCCCCGAGCAGCTCCTCGACCTCGTCCTCGCGACTGTAGCCTTCCTGAGCGATGTTGGTTGCTGTCCTGATTAAACGACGAAGCAATGACTTCTCCTCGACGATGCGGGCATAATATTCAATATTGGCCGCGGTAGGTACCGATCCAGCCAATTCACTTAAATAAGAAACTCCGCCAACTTCTTCAAGGTTTTTTGTCGCAGCCAGTTCCTCTGTCACCGTGATCAAATCGACAGCTTTTCCTTCATCATTCAATTTAAGCATCACATTAAAGATTTTTTGATGAGAGCTTCTGTAAAAATCCTCTGGAATCAAAACTTCCGATGTAACGGTCAATGAAGAGGGCTCAAGAAAAATGGCTCCTAGTACAGCTTGTTCGGCTTCTATATTTTGAGGGGGAATCCTATCCTGAAATTGTTCTATCATATCTTAAAACCTCCCATTCTAAGAGGATACCTTTTATATGTTTCTAGTGAAAAAGAAAAAAGTGAAAGGACAACATGCCCAATCACATTTTTCGTCTATCTCTATTTTATCAATTTTTCACAGATATGAAACAACTAAAATTAGTTAATTTCTTTCACATGCACAGTCAGTGTCGCTGTGACTTCAGGATGAAGCTTGACTGGAAGCTTTGTATGCCCTAAAGAACGAATTCCGTCAGCAAGCTCCATTTTGCGCTTATCAACCTTGATACCATGTTTTTTCTGAAGCTCTGATGCAATTTGTTTAGTCGTGATGGAACCGAATAAACGCCCGCCCTCACCGGCTTTGGCAGATAGTTCAACCGTTAATTTCTCCAGTTGAACTTTTAATTCTTCAGCATGCTGCAACTCTTCTGCTGCAAGTGATTCCTCTTTATTTTTCTGAGCTTCCAATGTTTTTACATTTGTATTATTTGCTTCAACGGCCAATCCTTGCTTAATCAGGAAATTATGTGCATAACCATCTGCGACATTTTTAACTTCCCCTTTTTTTCCTTTACCTTTAACGTCTTTAAGAAATATTACTTTCATTCTTTTTGTCCCCCTTCTAAATATTCATCAATAGCTGCTTTTAATCGACTTTCGGCTTCATCAATGGAGCATACCTGTTGAGTGGCTGCATTTGTTAGATGTCCGCCTCCATTCAACATTTCCATGATCACCTGTACATTGATATCACCAAGAGAACGCGCACTTATGCCAACTGTATCATCAGAGCGCTTAGCCATTACAAAGGAAGCGACAACGCCATCCATGGTCAATAGGGTGTCCGCTGCCTGAGCAATGAGCACCTGATTATGAACCTGATCGTTTTTTGCCGCGGCAATGGCGATTCCCTTTTTATAAAAGATGACTTCTTCAATGAGCTTCGAACGTTTGATATAGGTATCCACGTCTTCTTTTAAGAATTTCTGGACAAGTACCGTATCGGCTCCATGCGCCCTTAGATAAGAGGCTGCATCGAAAGTACGTGAGCCCGTTCTTAAGGTGAAGCTTTTCGTATCGACGATGATACCCGCAAGAAGCGCCGTAGACTCCAGCATATCAATCTTTGAGCGTTTCGGCTGATATTCAAGCAGTTCGGTTACAAGTTCTGCTGTTGAAGATGCATATGGCTCCATATAGACGAGCAATGAGTTCTTGATGAACTCCTCGCCCCGGCGATGATGGTCAATGACCACAACCTTATCGATCCTATTCAATAATCGTTCTTCAATTACCATGGAAGGTTTATGTGTATCGACCACAACCAGCAAGGTCTCATCCGTAATCATTTCAAAAGCATCATCAGGTGTTATGAACCGGGCATACAGCTCTTCTTTATTTTTGATCTCTTCCATTAAGCGAAGGACACTGCTATCGAGCTGCTGCGTGTTAATGACAATATAGCCTTCACGTTCATTCATTTGGGCAACTTTCAAGATGCCGATCGCTGAACCGATTGCGTCCATATCCGGGTTTTTATGGCCCATGACAATGACTTTATCGCTATCAAGGACTATATCCTTCAATGCATGGGAAATCACACGGGCACGGACCCTCGTGCGTTTTTCCATCGGATTGGTTTTGCCGCCATAGAATTTCACTTTTCCATTCGCTTGCTTGATGGCTACCTGGTCACCGCCCCGCCCTAAAGCGAGATCCAAGCTGGACTGTGCAAGCGTGCCTAGTTCCGGTAAGGATGACACGGCCGAGCCGACCCCAATGCTCAAGGTCAATGGTACATTTTGCTTGGCCGTCGTTTCCCTGATTTCATCCAAAATCGAGAATTTACCCTTCTCAAGCTGCTGAAGGATATGCTCATTAAAGACGGCGATGAATCGTTCCGAGGAAACCCGTTTAAAGAAAACGCCATTATCCCTTGCCCATTTATCAAGAAGCGAGGTAACCAAGCTATTAATGCTGCTTTTACGCTGATCATCCATGCCCTGTGTCAAATCATCATAGTTATCAAGAAGAATGATCGCAATTGCCGTTCGCTCATCTTCATATAATTTCTCAATTTCCACTTGCTCCGTCACATCAAAAAAGTAAAGAAGCCTTTCCTCACGCTTATGGACCACCTTGAATTTCCGGTCATGGAGGGTAAGCGTCTCTGTCTCGATCTCTTGCTTGATTAACGGTACTATCGAGTCCGCAACATCGTATAGCGATCTTCCTGCCAAGGAGTCTTCACTAAAACAAGATGCCAGAAATGGATTGGTCCATTCAATGTAATAATCCTCATTAAACAGCATGATCCCAATCGGCATTTCCAATAATGCTTCCTCGCCTACCTTCTTTAAACGGTAGGATAAAGTCGTAATATACTCTTCTGTCTTTCGTTGCTTTTTTTCTACCATTCTTAATGTTAAATAAAATAAACCAGCAAGAATCAATAGTCCAACAAGTGCAATAACCCAATTATAATAAGCCAGTACGCCCAAAAGTAAAACGACCGCGGCCAGCACCCCATACAAGGGGGACTTAATCGAGTATTCTTTCAAATAAGATGGCATAGTTTCAGCTCCTAAAAGCATCTGTTTTACAAAAAAGTCTTCTATTCCTTTTTCTTGATTTTCTCCCTAAAAGGAAAGCCTAAATCTATTATACCTAAAAATCGGACGGCCGTCGTAATAATCGGAATTGGCAGAAGCAAAGAAAAAACCACGATTAAAACAGGTATGGCCTTAGCCCATGACTTAACATGAGCGATATAGAATATCAACGAATATCCTTGTAATAAAATGAAGAACTGCAGTATGAAAAAAAGGTTCGTTATGGCCATATATACAAAACTGTTCTTGTCCGTATTCACAAAAAGAGCAAGAAGCATTGTAATTAAATAATACCATAAAAGGCTTTTCGGGAGTCGCAGATCTCGAAAATGGGGCCATTTTAACGCCTTATCACTGAATCTCTTCACAATGGGGTGCGCAGCAAAGAAAATCAATAAAACCATGATGACTGACATTAAGACGAACAAACTTGGCATCAGCGTGTTCATCATATCGATTGATTCATACATCCGTTTTTGGACTTGTTCCGTCGGAGCCTGTCCAAACGAATCCATGATGCCGATTGTATTTTCGAGGGAACCCTCAGCCATATTCATCGATTCTTCAATGTAATTAACATCCGTTAACAATACGGAAGCTGCATATATTAATAAAATGCCTCCCAGGAAGACAAGGACTGCACTTATGAACATAGGTGCCATCGGTTTGTCCTTTTTCAAAAAATAGCCGATCGCAATTCCCGTTGCCCCCATGAGCAGGGTCAGCGGAACAGATAATATCGTCCCGATGAGGATCGACAATAACGAAGCTACAAATAGGTAACCAAGGCTCCACGATAACTTTTGCTTGATTGTGACCAGCATGAAAGGAATGGGTAAAAAGAAAGTAGTGAAGATACCCAATAGTGGGACTTGGATGGTAATGAACAATAAAATGCAATATAGTGCCAGAAGGGCTCCTCCCTCGGCAATACGTTTCCCGCTATTCATCCTTTTTCACCCCCTGTTATTTTTAATGTCTTTTATCCATCTTTATATTGTATCCGTTACGGCCAGGATATTTCAAACATCACATTCTTTTTTAGGATATGATTATTTTTTTAAGGAAACCGCCGGAAAACTTCCTTTTGAAAATAAAAAAACCGCAATTAGCGGTTTTCATGCACAAGGGACAAATTATAAAAAAGGCACATTAAGGATCGCTCCTCAATGTGCCAATTTATTATTCACCAGATACGTATGGTAGTAATGCCATAGTACGTGAGCGTTTGATAGCAATCGTTAATTTACGTTGATATTTAGCGCTTGTGCCAGTTACACGACGTGGTAAAATTTTACCGCGTTCTGAGACGAATTTTTTAAGAAGATCTACATCTTTGTAATCAATTTTAGTGATTCCGTTAGATGTGAAATAACAAACCTTTTTACGCTTACCGCGTCCTTTACGTCCACCCATTGCCATAATAAATTTCCCTCCCTGCATTTTTAATTTTCATTTTAAACCGCTGTTTAAAACGGAAGATCGTCATCTGAAATGTCGATTGTTTTACCGTCATTTGCAAATGGATCATCATCTACACGAGTGTAGTTGTTATTGCTACGTTGATTCTGATTAGGATTTTGTCCATACGAATTATTGTCATTTCCGTTGTTATTGCCATAACTTCTTTGACCCCCACCGTAAGAACCGCCTTCATTTCTTTCACCCGCTGAACTGCTTCGTGGTTCAAGGAATTGAACGCTCTCAGCCAGAATCTCCGTCACATATACGCGTTTGCCGTCTTGTCCTTCATAATTACGTGTTTGGACACGTCCATCCACGCCAGCTAAACTGCCCTTTTTCAAGAAGTTAGCTACATTTTCTGCCGGTTTACGCCAAACTACACAGTTAATGAAATCCGCTTCACGTTCACCCTGCTGATTCGTAAAACTACGGTTCACAGCTAAAGTAAAGGTAGCTACGGGAACTCCATTAGGTGTATATCGTAATTCAGGATCTTTAGTTAAGCGTCCTACCAAAACTACGCGATTCATCATCAGAATCAACCCCTAGGTTTCAAGCTTGTTCCATGTGAAACAAGATTAGAATTTATATTAAATATCGAATTATACTTCTTCTCTAGTAGCCATGTGGCGAATAATGTCTTCACTGATTTTAGCAAGGCGATCGAATTCTTGAATCGCAGCACTTTCAGCGTTAACTTTAAGAAGCATGTAGTAACCATCACGGAAATCATTGATTTCGTATGCAAGACGGCGTTTACCCCATTCTTTTGCTTCTACTTCCGCACCATTATCAGAAAGGATTGTGTTGAAACGTTCAACTAAAGCTTTTTTAGCTTCTTCCTCAATGTTTGGACGGATGATATACATAATTTCGTATTTTCTCATCACTGTCACCTCCTTTTGGTCTAAGCGGCCCAATTGGGCAAGGAGCAATTATTTATAATTACTCACAAGATAAAATTATAGCATAGTTAAAGATGCTTTGCAACGAACTGATCGACTTATTACAATTAATTGTAATCTAATGATTTAAGTCTCAAAAAAAGACCCTACATGGAATGGTAGAGTCTTTGAATCTTACACGTTAAAACGGAAATGGATAACATCGCCATCGTTAACGATGTATTCTTTTCCTTCCAAACGGACTTTACCCGCTTCTTTTGCAGCACCATGGCTGCCCGCTTCAAGTAAATCGGTATAAGAAACCGTTTCGGCACGGATGAAACCACGTTCGAAGTCCGTGTGAATGACGCCGGCACATTGAGGGGCTTTCATTCCCTTGCGGAATGTCCAAGCACGCACTTCCTGTACACCAGCTGTAAAGTATGTTGCCAATCCAAGCAGATTATAGGAAGCACGGATCAACTGATCAAGACCTGACTCCTCGATGCCAAGCTCAGATAGGAACATTTCCTTTTCTTCACCTTCAAGCTCTGCAATTTCCTCTTCGATTTTGGCACAAATCACGATGACTTGAGCATTTTCCTTTGCAGCATATTCACGAACTTGCTGTACATATTCATTATCATCAGCGTTCGCCACTTCATCTTCGCTCACGTTCGCCACGTAAAGCGTCGGCTTCGCTGTAAGTAAATGCATGCCCTTCACGATTTTTTGCTGCTCTTCAGTAAACTCGACGGACCGTGCTGGCTTTTCATCTTCCAATGCTTCTTTTAGAGCCACAAGGATTTCATGTTCTGCGACAGCGGCTTTATCTTTTTGCTTGGCCATTTTTCCGACACGGTCAATGCGTTTGACGACAGATTCCAAATCGGCAAGGATCAATTCAAGGTTGATGACTTCGATATCATCGATTGGATTTACTTTGCCGGAAACATGCGTGATGTTATCGTCTGCAAAACAACGGACGACCTGACATATCGCATCGACTTGACGGATATGGGAAAGGAATTTATTACCCAACCCTTCTCCTTTACTTGCTCCTTTTACAATCCCAGCGATATCTGTGAACTCAAAAGCTGTCGGAACCGTCTTTTTCGGTTTTACCAATTCAGTCAATTTTTGAAGACGGTGATCTGGCACTTCCACGATCCCGACGTTTGGGTCGATCGTACAGAAAGGATAGTTGGCAGATTCCGCACCTGCCTGAGTAATTGCATTAAATAAAGTGGATTTACCTACGTTAGGCAAACCGACTATACCAGCTGTTAAAGCCATTTATATTTCCACTCCTTCAAGATGATTCGTACATATGGGAAAAGAACGGATCTTCCATCAAGACCATCCAATTACCTAAACCTTTCCCAATTATAGATTTCGCTTCCTAAAAAGACAAGTAAATCATTGAGATGACAGGATTACTTTCACTCCAAAAAAAGCATGATCACTCCTCATGCTTTTGCAGAACTTTTTTCATTTTCTTCGCGAATTCACGTCGGGGCAGCATCACGCTATGACCGCACCCTTCACATTTTATCCGGATATCCATACCAAGCCTTATTATTCTCCACTTATTGACTCCACAGGGATGTGGTTTCTTCATTTCCACAATATCCTTAAGTGCAAATTCCTTTTCTTCCATAACCATGAGCCCCCTAACTCCTATGACTCGCTGCCATTGTATGTAGATTTAATCCCACTTGAATCAAGCGCAGCACTAATTTCATTTCTTAATATCCTGCTGATTTCGATGTGATGCATCGGCTTTGTTTCCGCTTTAATCCGAAAGACGACTTCTTCAGGACTGATTCTTTCAATCCCCAAAAATTCAGGTGCTTTGACCAAGGCTTCGTATTTACCTTCCATGCTGTTTAAAAGATCAATCAGCACCTTCTCAGCACGCTCGACAGATCCATCGTTAGGTATGGTCACATCTACCACAGGCATACTGTTTAAAATGGAATAATTCGTAACCTGGATGATGCTACCGTTGGGTATGAAGTGCAATTCCCCTGTACCACTTTTAATTTTCGTAGTACGAAGCCCGATTTCAATGACTTCCCCTTCAAAATTATTTATTTTAATATAATCCCCAACCGAGAAATGATCTTCAAAAATAACGAAGAACCCTGTAATTATATCCTTGACCAAACTTTGGGCACCAAACCCAATGGCCAAACCGAGAACACCAGCACCGGCGAGTAATGGCATTACTTCTAGCCCAAAAATCTCCAGAATCATCATCAAGGCAATGAAATTGATGACATAGGTAATGATATTTTCCAGCAATTTAATGAGAGTTGCTTCCCTGCGTTCCGATACCCGAATGGGACTTCTTAAACGTGCTTTGAAAAATTTATTCAGAATAGTCTTTCCTATTGAAATAATGATACGCGATAATAACAGAACAAGGAAGATTTTAATAATGCCCTCGCCCATCAGCAACCATATCTTTTCGTCCAATATCTCTTTTGTAACGTTATCATAAATGCGATCCATATTTTCCCCCTGCCAACTGCAAATAACTGCAAAACTTTTATATCTTCCATATGTTTTTTCCCATATGGACCTATACCTCTACCCTTCCATGTATGGAGATAACCACGAATTAGAGAGATTTTCTCTATTTTATCAATAAATAATGGTTTCTGTACAAAAAAATTATGGGTATATAGGTAAAAGAATTAGAAGTCCCCCAAAGATATTCAAGTAATTATTTACTAGAAAATATAAATGAGAGCAATTGGTAGAGGAAGAACGTCGATCCATATCCCCTTCACCTGTTTGTATTTCCTACAAAAAATTCCTTCATCCAAAATGTTAAATACCGTATATTTTCCCCTTTTTATCCGTATACTGTAATACCAAATAAAGTAAAGGAGTTGAGCCGATGAATCTGAATTCTAGTCTATTTAATAATAATAAAAATAGATTGAGTCGCATCCTGCATGAAGATATGGATGCATCCAAACAAATTTCCCAGGAATTAATCAACATCCTTCCAACCGGAAAGCTTCAACCAATCGTCATCGTCTGTATAGGTACAGACCGTTCCACAGGCGATTCACTCGGACCTCTTGTCGGCACTCTGCTTAGTGAGAAAACTGAAAACGGTTCTTCTTCATTCCATGTTTATGGTACTCTGGATGATCCTATACATGCGATGAATTTACAGGAAAAATTAAATGCAATTAAAAAGATTCATGCCAATCCCTTTATAATCGGAATCGATGCTTGCTTGGGCAAAATGAAAAGTGTCGGCATAGTTCAAATCGGCCAGGGACCCGTAAAGCCAGGTGCTGGGGTCAATAAAGATCTTCCATCGGTTGGAAATGCTCATATTACAGGAATCGTGAATGTAAGTGGATTCATGGAGTTCATGGTCTTGCAGAACACACGTCTTAATCTTGTACTAAAAATGGCCAAAACCATTGCCGAGGGGATTTTTGAAGCACAAAATCATTATCCAATAAAACCCTCCATCACTCCTTTCACATGGTCATTCAAGCAGGAAAAAACCCTTTGATCGTTTTATGCTTATCATCAAAAAGAAGGAAGGGGTGATCTCCTTCCTTCTTTTTTATACATAATACATGAAAGTAACCAGGATGGCAGTGATCAATATGCCTGGAAGCAGATTCGCCACCCTTATTTTGGTGACACCGATAATATTCAAACCAATTGCCAAAATCATGACTCCCCCAGTTGCTGTCATTTCCAATATGAAGGAATCCATTAAAGCAGTTGGGATCATCGTATTGATCTGCATTGAAAAAATCGCGATGAATCCTTCATAAAGAATGATCGGAAATGCTGAAAAAAGCACCCCTATGCCAAGCGTGCTGGCGAGGACCAGTGCTGTAAATCCATCGATGATCGCTTTTGTTATCAAAACGTCATGATCATTCCGGATGCCGCTATCCAAGGCACCAATAATGGCCATCGCCCCAATTCCAAATATGAGCGTAGCCGTTACAAACCCCTGAGATATCGAAGTTCCTTCCTTCGCTTTCATCCTGCGTTCAATCCAATTGCCTAAAGAATTAAGCCTACCCTCAAGATTCATCCATTCACCAAGGACAGCTCCTCCGACAATACTTATAATGACAACAAGGAAATTATCGCTTTTAAATCCCATCTGCAAACCTAAGACCATGACGGCTAAACCGATACCGCTCATGACCGTTTCTTTTATCTTTTCAGGTATATTTTGTAAAAACCTTCCTAAAATCGAACCGATTATAATACAGGCACCATTCACCAAAGCCCCTAATAATACCATCTCATCCACCTAATTTTCTGCATATGTCATCACGATCTTTCCATAAAGGGGATCTAAGAGGAAAGGTTCTCTTGATCGATCAAGTTCAAAATTCTCTCTAAATCTTCTTTTGAAAAGAATTCTATTTCTATTTTTCCTTTTTTCTTGCTTTGTTTTATCGTTACGCTCGTTCCTAGTCTTTCACGCAGACTTGTCTCCCGTTGTTTTATGAATATATCTTTTTTCTGTTGTTTCTTAGGTTTGGTTTCACGTGAAACGGTATCATTCAACTGATGTATATATTGCTCTAGCTGTCTGACATTCATACCTTCTTTGAGGATTTTATCCACTACCGGCTTAAGCATCTCCTTTTTCTTTAAACCTAGCAATGCCCGGCCATGCCCCATCGAAATTTCCCCATCGGAGATATATCTCCTAATCCCTTCAGGCAAAGAGAGTAATCTAAGATGGTTTGCTATATGTGGTCGGCTTTTTCCCAGCCGATTGGCCAACTGCTCCTGAGTAAATTCCAATTTTTCAAGAAGCGTTTGATAAGCGGCTGCCTCCTCGATGGGATTCAAATCTTCTCGTTGCAGGTTTTCCAAAATCGCCAGTTCCATCATCTGCTGTTCACTCAATTTCCTCACAACGACCGGAACTGTCTCCAAACCAGCTTCCTTGGCAGCACGGTAACGCCTTTCCCCAGCCACGATTTCATATCCCTTAATACTTTTCCGGGCAATAATCGGCTGTAAAATCCCGTGTTCCATGATAGATTTCTTTAATTCCTCTATAGCTTCAAGCCGAAAGCTCTTACGGGGCTGATAAGGATTTGGCCTTAATTCCCTTAATTTGATTTCGCGCACGATTTCATCCTTACTGATCTCCCCACTGTTGAAAAGTGCGTTAAGTCCTTTGCCAAGCCCTTTAGCCATTTGATACCACTTCCTTTGCCAGTTCTAAATAGACCTCCGCTCCTCGTGACTTTGGATCATATATAATTATCGGTTCTCCATGGCTCGGTGCTTCACTCAAACGGACATTGCGGGGAATGATAGTTTGATAGACTTTATCCTGAAAGTATTTTTTGACTTCTTCTATGACCTGGAGACCTAGATTTGTTCTTGCATCCAACATCGTCAATAGCACACCCTCGATTTTTAAATCATGGTTCAAATGTTTTTGGACGAGGCGGACCGTATTCAATAGCTGACTCAAACCTTCCAATGCATAATATTCACATTGTACCGGAATCAAAACCGCATCAGCGGCCGTTAAGGCATTAAGCGTAAGCAAACCCAATGACGGAGGACAGTCAATCACAATGTAATCATATTGGCTTTGTACCTCTTCTAACGCCCTTTTTAATCGGACTTCCCTTGAGATGGTTGGGACAAGTTCAATTTCTGCACCTGCAAGTTGAATAGTCGCAGGTATAGCATATAGGTTTTCTACCTTTGTTTCCATGATAACGGTACTGGCTTCGACATCATCGACCAATACATCATAAATACATTGTTCCACATCTGCTTTGTCAATGCCTGCACCGCTTGTTGCATTTCCCTGCGGGTCAATATCGACCATTAAGACTTTCTGTCCTATGTATGCAAGACAGGCACTTAGACTGACAGAAGTTGTCGTTTTTCCAACACCGCCCTTTTGATTGGCAATGGCGAGAATCTTACCCACGAATTCACCTGCTTTCAACTATCTTCATCACGCTATATCTATTGATTTTTACCGTAAATCCATTTATTTCTTTCTATTTTATCATGAATGTTACTGGAAGAAATCGTTTTCTGAAATTCCTCTTAAACTTTGAAATATATCTAGAATCAATTAAAAATTCGGGAAACGTTGAATGCTTTTAAGGTGGAAATACCAGTTTTGGAGGGAAAATAAAAAAAGCTTGGTAATCGGAGACTACCAAGCGGGCTAAGGATAGGGAATCAAGATTTTTTCTTGGGTATTTTAATCGTGAACTGATAATACTCCTCGAATTCTTCTTCCTCTGCATCCAAATTTATTCCATTGTCTGTAACCATACTGAGTGATTGGCGTATGGTATTCACGGCAATCCTCATGTCTTTACTAAACGCTTTTCTCTTAGGTTTCGGCTTCTGCACAGTACCTGTTAAGAGCTTGACGACCTGCTCTTCGGTCTGTTTGACGTTTAACCCTTTTTCGATGATTTCCAAAAGCAGTTTAAGCTGCTTTTCAGGACTCTTTAACGGTATCAACGAGCGGGCATGGCGTTCCGTAATTTGCTTTTGAAGAAGTGCATCCTGAACCTCCCGTGGCAGCTTCAGCAGCCGAAGCTTATTCGCCACGGTAGATTGGCCTATTCCCAGTCTTTGTGCCAGAGCTTCTTGGGTTAAACTATGCAGTTCCAATAGTTTTCCGTAAGCCAAAGCTTCTTCAATCGGTGTCAATTCTTCACGCTGAAGGTTTTCTATCAGCGCAACGGAAGCCGTTTCTGTATCGGTGAAATCCTTGATTATAGCCGGTGCCAATTCCCAGCCAAGTTTTTGCATGGCCCGGAAACGTCGCTCACCTGCAATGATTTCATATTTCCCCTGACCATAAGCCCTTACTACAATCGGTTGAATGATCCCATGTGTATGAATCGTTTGAGCCAATTCAGCAATTTTATCGTCATTAAAAACGGTCCTTGGTTGAAATCGATTAGGCACAATATCAGAAATGGAAATTTTTCTTATCTCTTCATTATTATTGCTAGGTGTCTCCATCTCTAGTTGCTCTTCTTCCTTTTCGCCAAACCCAAAGAACCGCGAAAAAGGATGCTTCATCTTCCTACACCACCTTTTAAAACTCCCAAATAACATATTCTCTATTTAAAGGACAAGTCCTGCATACATTTCCCGACATGGTTATACATATGGCCCTTCACTGTAAAAAACATGTCGACTGGCGCCATCTAGGCAATAATGAGAAAGGGACAGCCAGTTATTATACATATCAGCTGGCTTGCCGTAGATTATTTCCCTGAATCATCCAACACAGGGCACATGTTTTAACATGTACCGAAAATGCCTTCTTGTTGGCAAATGCCGTATTGAGTGAGAATAACAAAGTCATACATTTATAGTAAAAGAAAAGAAGGGCAAGTACCAGCCATATATCTGAATCAACTGCGCTAACTATAAAAACATAATCATTCTGCAAAGATTATTCTATAGGCTGCTTATTCGGTGTCCCTGGTTTTCTCGGGTACTTTTTAGGCGTCTTTTTCACTTTTTTTACAGTAATGATATTTCTTTCACTATTTTCCTCTGGCAATGTGAAAGGATGAATTTCTTCGATTTTTCCGCCTAACGTAAAAATCGCCTTCTTCCCTGTGTCCATTTCATCTTGTGCACTAGCTGCTTTCATGGCAATGAACGTCCCATCCAGTTTAACGAGCGGCAAACATAGTTCACTTAAAACCGACATCCTGGCTACTGCCCTTGCCATGACAATATCATAGGATTCGCGATGCTCCTGTTTTTGGGCGAAGGTTTCCGCCCGGTCATGATAGAAGGAAACTCCCTTTAACTGCAAGGAATCCGCAAGGTGATTCAAAAAAGAAATTCGCTTATTCAAGGAATCCACAATCGAGACGTGGATATCAGGAAAACAGATCTTCAATGGAATACTTGGAAATCCAGCTCCAGCCCCCACATCGCAAATTCGATAGGATTTGTTAAAGTCAAAATAGAAGGCTGCACTGATTGAATCATAAAAATGCTTAAGATAAACTTCTTCTTTATCGGTGATGGCTGTTAAGTTCATCTTTTCGTTCCATTCCACCAATAATCGATAATAAGTGTCAAACTGATCAAGCTGTTGAGAAGAAAGCTTGATCCCTTTCTCCAGCAGTGCTTGTTGGAACTGTTCAATATTCATGTTTTCTTCAATCCTTTTCGGGTATTTCCATTACTGAGATACTCTGGCAATCTTACCTTGTTCCAAATAAACAAGCAAAATGGAAACATCAGCGGGATTCACACCGGAAATTCTTGAAGCCTGGGCTACTGATAGTGGGTGGACCTGCTTTAATTTTTGACGTGCTTCCGTAGCAAGACCAGAAATTGCATCATAATCGATATTCTCTGGAATCTTTTTATTCTCCATTTTTTTCAGGCGATCGACTTGCTGCAAGGATTTTTCGATATATCCTTCATACTTGATCTGGATTTCGACCTGTTCCGTCACCTCATCGCTCAGTTCGGCATCACTTGGCGCCAACTTCTGAATATGGGAATAATCCATTTCAGGCCGTTTCAATAAATCGGAGGCACGGATTCCATCCTTTAACTCACTGCCGCCACTTGCAGTAATGACTTCTTGTACCTCTTTGGTCGGTTTGATGAAGTTTGATTTTAGTCGTTCCTTTTCCATTTCAACCGCTTCTTTTTTCATGAGGAATCGATTGTAGCGTTCTTCTTTAATCATTCCGATATTGAATCCAATTTCCGTTAAGCGTAAATCGGCATTATCATGACGCAATAATAAACGGTATTCTGCACGTGAAGTCAGCAAACGGTATGGTTCATTCGTGCCTTTCGTTACAAGGTCATCAATGAGAACACCAATATAGGCATCCGAACGGCTTAAAATCAGTTCTTCTTTACCCATTGCATTCAATCCTGCATTAATACCGGCCATCAATCCTTGTCCTGCTGCTTCCTCGTAGCCGGATGTCCCGTTAATTTGGCCAGCAGTATAAAGATTTTTGATTTTCTTCGTTTCAAGCGTAGGCCATAGCTGTGTAGGAACGATAGCATCATATTCAATTGCATATCCAGCACGCATCATTTCCGCCTTTTCAAGTCCTGGAATTGTTTGCAGGATTTTCACTTGTACATCTTCAGGCAGACTGGTGGATAAACCTTGCACATATACTTCCTTTGTATTGCGACCTTCAGGTTCCAGGAATATTTGATGCCGTGGTTTATCATTAAAACGTACGACTTTATCTTCTATCGATGGACAATAACGCGGACCAGTTCCTTTAATCATTCCGGAATACATTGGTGAACGGTGTAGATTCTCATCGATGAGCTGATGTGTCCCCTCATTCGTGTATGTTAACCAGCATGGCAATTGATCCGTTATGAACTTTGTTGTTTCATAAGAAAAGGCACGTGGCACTTCATCGCCAGGCTGAATTTCCGTTTTGCTGTAATCTATGGAAGAACTATTCACACGTGGCGGGGTTCCCGTTTTAAAACGGACCAAATCAAATCCTAACTGCTCTAAATGTTCAGAAAGCCTGATGGAAGGCTGCTGATTATTAGGGCCGCTTGAATATTTCAGTTCACCTAAAATGATTTCACCGCGTAAATATGTTCCCGTCGTGATTACGACAGTTTTCGCACGGTACATCGCGCCTGTTTTAGTGATGACACCCGTACATACGTCATTTTCAACAATTAATTCCTCTACCATTCCTTGAATCAAGGTCAAATTTTCTTGGTCTTCTATCGTCTTTTTCATTTCTTGTTGATAGAGAAATTTATCTGCCTGCGCCCGCAACGCACGAACAGCCGGGCCTTTAGCCGTATTGAGCATCCTCATTTGAATATGGGTCTTGTCGATATTTTTCCCCATTTCACCGCCTAAAGCGTCAATTTCCCTAACGACTATCCCTTTTGCCGGCCCGCCAACGGAGGGATTGCATGGCATAAAGGCGACCATATCCAAGTTAATGGTGATCATCAACGTTTTGGCTCCGACCCTTGCAGCTGCAAGTCCTGCCTCACTGCCAGCATGGCCCGCACCAATAACAATGACATCATAGCTACCTGCTTCGTATTGCATATCCTTTTCCTCCTTTTACTCTTATTTTCCTAAACAAAATTGAGAGAACAATTGGTTGATTAAATTGTCCTGAACGCTTTCGCCAATAATTTCTCCAAGAAGTTCCCATGCTTTCGTGAAATCGATTTGAACCAAATCAACCGGCGTACCCATTTCAATAGCTTCAATTGCGTCTTCGATAGACTGTAACGCCTGTCCCAGCAAAGCTATATGCCTGGCATTTGAAACATAGGTCAGGTCTCCCGTTTCTAAAGAACCTTCGAAAAATAAAGAAGAGATGGCTTCCTCCAATTCATCGACCCCGCGATCCTCCAATAATGAAGTGGAAACAATTTTATGGGATGCCGCCTTTTCCTTAACCCGTACCATATCGATTTTTTGAGGAAGGTCTGTTTTATTGATGATAACGATAACATCCATTCCCTCAACAGCTTGAAATAGTTTCTCATCTTCAGTAGTGAAATCATCGGAATAGTTCAATACAAGCAATATTAAATCAGCCTCTTTTAATACTGCACGAGACCGTTCAACTCCAATTCGTTCAACTATATCTTCCGTTTCGCGAATTCCTGCCGTATCGACAAGTTTAAGCGGTACACCGCGAACATTGACATACTCTTCAATTACGTCACGCGTTGTACCCGGAATATCGGTGACGATCGCTTTATTTTCATGAACTAAGCTGTTAAGCAAAGAAGATTTCCCGACATTAGGGCGCCCAATGATAACGGTCGCAAGCCCATCCCGAAGTATTTTCCCCTGTTGGGCCGTGTGAAGCAGTTTCTCTATTTCATTTTTCACATAACTGCCCTTTTCCAAAAATAAACGATGCGTCATTTCTTCGACATCATCATATTCCGGATAATCTATATTTACCTCGACTTGAGCGAGGGTCTGTAAAATTTCCTGACGCAGATTTTGAATTAATTTCGAAAGCCGGCCTTCCATTTGACCTAATGCAACATTCATGGCTTTATCCGTCTTAGCACGGATTAAATCCATAACGGCCTCAGCTTGAGAAAGATCGATCCTGCCGTTCAAAAAAGCCCGTTTCGTAAATTCACCAGGTTCCGCTAAACGAGCACCTTGTGAGAGAATAAGCTGCAATACCCGATTGACCGATACGATTCCACCGTGACAATTTATTTCAACTACATCTTCTCTTGTAAATGTCTTTGGACCCATCATGACCGAAACCATGACTTCCTCAATGATTTCACCTGTTTTTGGCTGGATAAGGTGGCCATAATGAATCGTATGTGATTTTACTTCAAGCAGCCCTTTTCCACCTGGTCCCTTAAAGATCCTATCGGCTATTTCTATGGCCTCATCACCGCTGATTCTAACGATGGCGATTGCCCCTTCCCCCAAGGGAGTAGAGATAGCGGTGATTGTATCGAATTCCATGCTTTCACCTCTTATATATTGATGGTTCTATTTTTTTCTTATAATAAAATCGTTCAATCCCTAAATTACTACAATACCACAGTATATTCATGAAAAAAAGTAGATACTCCTTTCTCCCAAGAGTTATCCACATGCAATTAATCCATATTCTGTAACATTCATTTTAACTTATCCACATGTGAATAACAAATATCTCCCGCTCCCTTTACGAATCAAGAGAATATAAAAAGAAATATGTCACTTATCGTTGAATGGATGCTTTGTAAAACATTCGACACACAACGATATCATGGCCTAAAAAAAGAACCCCTGCTCTTAAAAGCAGAAGGTTCATTTAAGTGGAGTAATGATCAAGTGGCGATATGGCTCCGTCCCACTTGAGGTTGTTTTTATTTTTGGATAATCCAAGAGAGCATTATGGATGACCTTACGTTCATAGGATGGCATCGGCTCCAGTGAAACAGCCTTACCTGTTTTCATGGCTTTATTCGCCATTCTTTCAGCCAATTGGATTAAAGTGTCATTGCGGCGATTTCGATAATCTTCTGCATCTACAGTAATATTCAAAAACTGCCTCGAATATCGATTTGCTACCAGCTGCGCTAAATACTGAATTGAATTTAGTGTTTGACCTCTTTTTCCAATCAATAATGCAATTTTATCACCTGATAAATGGAATGTTACGTTCTTACCTTTGCGGGTGACATCAATTTGTGCATCGACTCCCATTTCCACACTGACCTTCTTCAAAAATCCAAGTGTTTCTTCAATGGGGTCGGCAGGCAATGTCACATGGACAATTGCCTTCCTTGCACCAAATAAACCAAAAAATCCTTTTTTGCCCTCATCTTCTATTTCAATCTCCACGCGATCCTTAGTGCTGTTCAGTTGAGCTAAAGCTAAATTTACTGCTTCTTCGACAGATTGTCCTGTAGCAGTTACTTTTTTCACTTTTTCTTTGCCCCTCCCGCGTTTTCCGCAGCTGCTTTTCTAAGATCCGGACCTTTGATGAAATATGTTTGAACGATACCAAAAAGGTTACCAACTACCCAGTAAAGAGAAAGAGCAGCGGGGAAATTAATAGCAAAAACAACAATCATGATCGGCATGATGTAAAGCATCATCGTCATTTGTGCCGCCATTTGTGGATTGGAGTTCATTCCAACCATGGACATCTTTTGCTGGATAAAAGTCGTGATACCTGCAACGACCGGTAAAATATAATAAGGATCCGGGGAACCTAAATCAAACCAAAGAAAACTATGTAAAGCAATTTCTTCCGTTCGGCTGATTGCATGGTAAAATCCGATCAAAATCGGCATTTGTACCAATATCGGCAAACATCCCGCCAATGGATTCACATTATATTTTGAAAATAGAGCCATTGTTTCTTGCTGTAGTTTTTGTTGTGTGGCAGCATCTTTTGAGCTGTATTTTGCTTGAAGTTCTTTCATTTCAGGCTGAATGGCCTGCATTGCTTTCGAGCTTTTCACCTGTTTGATCATTAATGGAAGTAATGCTAAGCGAATGATTAGTGTAACACCGATGATTCCCAAACCATAGTTCTCGCCGAATGCTTCAGAAAGCCAAATGATCAGGGCTGATAATGGATAGACAATGTATGAATTCCAAAAACCTTCACTATCCGCAGTAATAGGTTCTTTAATTTCCGTACACCCTGCTAACAACATCATTATCGAGGCTAGTCCAATAATGAGTAATATTCGTTTTTTCAACCGTAATTTCCTCCTAACTGCAATCAATCTTTTTTAAAACAATTGTGAACTGTTTATTGGAAGATTTCAAGGTAAAGAAATCCAATTTTTCTACAGTTACAATCGGAATTTTCTATGTCATCTTTCTTAAGTTACCACATGTTCCGAGGAGTGCTTATTCTATGGTAAGGAGACATTAATGTTTTTTCATTTTAAAGTTTAGTGATTTAGAACGTTTCAGGACATGGATCAAGCTGCTTTTCACCTGGGAAAAGTCCATCTCCGCAGCTGGTTTTCGAGCAATCACAATATAATCCTTACCCTCTTCTATATCTTCTTTCAATTCCAAAAACGCTTGCCGTATGTATCTTTTAATTTGGTTCCTTACAACGGCGTTCCCGATTTTTTTACTGACTGAAAGGCCGATCCGAAAATAATCCTGACCCGGCTTTTCAAGGACATAGACAACGAATTGCCGATTAGCAGAAGACTCACCTTTTTTAAACACAAGCTGAAATTCGTCCTCTTTCTTAATCCTTAACTTTTTTTTCATTTTTACACCTTCATTACATGAATTGAGTCTCAGTAAATCCCTTATTTTGCGAAAAAAGACCACTGAGACTTTTCAGTGGTCTATGCAGATAATACTTTTCTGCCCTTACGGCGACGTGCAGCGATTACTCTACGTCCGTTTTTCGTGCTCATACGTGCACGGAAACCGTGAACTTTACTATGTTTGCGGTTATTCGGTTGATAAGTTCTTTTCATTATATGACACCTCCCTGAGGAATAACAGTTAAAGACAGTCTTTACAATTATATAGATGGAGGTTTCTACTTGTCAACCTCATCCATAAAAATATTTCTTTTTAATCTCAATGTCCAGTTGGCCTTTTTTTACTACCTAGCTTATTGTAAATGATTTTGCTCCGAACTGATATAGAAATTTTTGGGGAAAGGGAAATTTCCATCATTTTATCCATGGGCACGAATAGGGGAATCGCATTGAATCCTTCTTGATCGACCCAACATTCGACAAATGATAAGAATGAACCTGATTCATCTTTCGAATGGTATCATGCATGTCTTCCGGCTTGAACAACTTGGTTCAAGTTAAATTAATTCGACCCTATAATCATTGGTTGTGGATAAAATTCGACATGTTTTTTTCTATCCACAACCCATTTTATAGACTTTTGCACATAACAATAGCCTGTGGAAAAGTTTTTCCCACAAGCACGGTAAGTTGTGGATAAAGTTTTCTAACCCATTGCAAGACGCCTGAATTTCTGATATTATATTTGTGTTTTCACTCTGAATAACTTTATCAACAGGAAACGTTTATCCACAGACTGTGTATAACTTGTGGATAGTTTATTCTACCTGTGTGTATTAATCTGTCCACAGATGGTGGATATTGTCGAAAACCCTTTTTTCTTCTTTATTATATATTTCTTAATTTACCTGTTGATGAATAAACATTCAAATCTACACTGGTTCACCAGATGTAGTATGTACAAAGGTTGTACAGTGCACGATATGGCTTTTAGGCACTTCACATTACACAACACAAAAATTCCTTATACAGCTCACCGAACCTTTGCTGTCAAAATTAATATAAAGACGGCAATCGATGAGTTTATTTGTGCCTATACATTTAGATACACTTATTAAAAATATTTTGCAAAGGAGGGATAAGTTTGGATAACATCGATAGCCTCTGGAACCAGGCGCTCGGAAAAATCGAAAAAAAAATCAGTAAACCAAGCTTTGAAACTTGGCTAAAATCAACCAAGGCTTATTTACTGCAAGGTGATACATTAACAGTCACCGCTCCCAATGAATTTGCCAGGGATTGGCTTGAAGAACGCTATTCCCATCTTATTTCGGATGTATTGTTTGAACTTACCGGTGAGGAATTGGAAGCAAAATTCATCATTCCCCCCAATCAAGAAGATGATGATTTTACCGTTCCTGTTCAGCCTAAAAAGATAAAAAAACAGGATAAAGAGCATGCAGCATTTCCACAGCATATGCTGAATGCGAAAAATACCTTCGATACATTTGTCATCGGCTCCGGCAATCGTTTTGCCCATGCCGCATCTCTCGCTGTCGCAGAAGCTCCGGCCAAAGCCTATAATCCCTTATTCATATACGGGGGCGTAGGTCTTGGAAAAACCCATTTAATGCATGCAATCGGACATTATGTTCTTGAGCATAATCCGAATGCAAAGGTCGTTTATTTATCGTCTGAAAAGTTCACGAATGAATTCATCAATTCGATCCGGGACAATAAAGCAGGGGAATTCCGTGATAGATATCGAAGCGTTGATGTTTTATTAATTGATGATATTCAATTTCTTGCGGGAAAAGAACAAACTCAAGAAGAGTTTTTCCATACATTCAATGCGTTGCATGAAGAAAGCAAACAAATCGTCATTTCGAGTGACCGCCCGCCAAAAGAAATACCTACACTCGAGGATCGCCTCCGTTCAAGGTTCGAGTGGGGCTTGATCACGGATATCACACCTCCTGATCTCGAAACGCGGATTGCCATATTGCGTAAAAAGGCAAAAGCTGAGGGACTTGATATCCCGAATGAAGTCATGCTCTATATTGCCAACCAAATCGATTCCAATATTCGTGAGCTTGAGGGTGCACTTATTCGTGTCGTCGCTTATTCTTCATTGATTAATAAGGATATAAATGCCGATTTGGCAGCTGAAGCATTAAAAGACATCATACCTAGCTCAAAGCCTAAAATAATCACCATCTTAGAAATCCAGAAGACGGTCGGTGAACATTATAGTGTCAAACTTGAGGATTTCAAGGCGAAAAAACGGACGAAATCCGTAGCCTTTCCAAGACAGATTGCCATGTATCTTTCCAGGGAGTTAACGGACTCATCCCTGCCCAAGATAGGTGATGAATTTGGAGGTCGCGATCATACGACCGTTATCCATGCGCATGAAAAAATCTCTAAACTCATGCAAACGGACACCCAGCTTCAACGTCAGGTTAAAGAAATCCAGGATCAGCTGAGGGTATAATAGACTCTGGATACTGTGCATAACTGACGACTACTTACACACAGTCTGTCCACATGTGGATGGACTGTTTTTCCTTAGGTTAAGCGTACTTATCCACATATCAACAGGCCCTACTACTATTACTACTATCTTTTTAAATAAAAATTATTAATAAATACGCCTATTCGGCAATAAAAAATTGGAGGATGAAACATGAGATTTATAATCCAAAGAGATCGATTAGTTCATAGTGTCCAAGAAGTAATGAAAGCAGTCACATCAAGGACGACAATTCCGATTCTAACCGGGATAAAAATAAACGTTACTAGTGAAGGTGTCACTCTAACAGGAAGTGATTCAGATATCTCCATCCAATCATTCATTCCGGCAGAGGTTGACGGAGATGAAATTGTTGAAGTTAAAAGTAGCGGCGGTATTGTCCTGAATGCTCGTTTTTTCAGTGAAATTGTCAAAAAGCTGCCGATGGATACTGTAGAAATTGAAGTGGAGAACAACTTTCAAACGATTATTCGCTCGGGTAAAGCTGAATTTAATCTAAATGGACTGGATCCTGAGGAATACCCGCATCTTCCGATCATTGAAGAAGAAAATATTTTCAAACTTCCAACGGACCTTTTAAAGACCCTTATCCGTCAAACTGGCTTTGCAGTGTCCACGTCAGAAACACGCCCCATCTTAACAGGTGTAAACTTAAAGGTTCAAGATGATGAATTGACCTGTATTGCAACAGATAGTCATAGGCTTGCAATGAGAACAGCCAAAATTGAAAATAAAATTAACGGGACCTATAGCGTTGTAATCCCAGGTAAAAGCCTGAATGAATTGAGTAAAATCCTTGATGATACAAACGAACTCATTGAAATCGTCATAACCGAAAACCAAGTACTTTTCAAAGCTGAAAATTTATTATTCTTCTCAAGACTGCTTGAAGGGAATTATCCTGATACATCACGCTTGATTCCATCAGATAGCAAAACGGATGTGATTGTTCACACTAAAGATTTTCTTCAAGCGATTGACAGGGCTTCTTTATTGGCGAGAGAAGGAAGAAATAATGTCGTCAAATTGACAACCCTGGAAGGACGTATCATCGAAGTCTCCTCCAATACTCCTGAAATTGGTAAAGTAATTGAAGAGGTTCAGGCAGAAGCCATTGAAGGTGAAGATTTAAAAATCTCATTCAGTGCCAAATTTGTAATGGATGCTCTAAAGGCATTGGAAGGCTCTGATATAAAAATTAATTTCACAGGTGCCATGCGTCCTTTTGTCATTCGTCCGCTACATGATGATTCCATGCTGCAATTAATTCTTCCGGTAAGGACTTATTAGTCTAAAATAATATTTCAAAAAAAATTAAAGGCTTGTATAGCAGGCCTTTAATTTTTTTATATTTAAACATAGGTTTCCGAAGGGTTTTTAGTGTTTTTTTTACTGCTGCATGGAACGCTGAAACGCTTAAAACAGGAACTTAAAAAGCTATACTTTGTCTTAATGGGATTAATTTAGTAAAATGAAATATTAAAGACTACTTAGAGATGAGTGAGGTATGAAATGGACTCCATAAATATCAGCACCGAATATATTACGCTTGGACAATTCTTGAAATTGGCCGATTTGATCCAAAGCGGCGGAATGGCGAAATGGTTCTTAAGTGAATACGAGGTTTACATTAATGGCGAATTAGACGTGAGAAGAGGCAGAAAATTAAGATCAGGTGATAAAATAGAGATTCCTGGATTTGGCGCCTACACAATTACAAGCTAAAACATAAGGGAAGAGCGGAATATGTATATTGAAAATATAAGCTTGAAAAATTACCGCAACTATACCGAATTGAATCTGACTTTTGAAAATAAAGTCAATGTAATCCTCGGCGAAAATGCTCAAGGAAAAACAAATGTCATGGAATCTATTTTTGTTTTAGCAATGGCGAAATCACATCGGACCTCAAATGATAAAGAACTTATTCGCTGGGATGAAGAGTATGCTAAAATAGAAGGCAGAGTTAGAAAGAGAAATACCTCAATACCACTTGAGCTGACCATTTCAAAAAAAGGGAAAAAGGCGAAGTGCAACCATATTGAACAAAGAAAGTTGAGTCAATATGTCGGAAATATGAATGTGGTCATGTTTGCGCCTGAGGATCTTAACCTTGTAAAGGGAAGTCCTCTAGTCAGACGCCGTTTTATAGATATGGAAATTGGCCAGGTTTCTCCCGTATACCTTCATGATATGAGCCAATATCATAAAATACTTCAACAAAGAAATCATTACTTAAAGCTTCTGCAGACCCTGAAACAAACGGATACGACGATGCTTGACGTGCTGACTGATCAATTTATTCAGTATGCAGCGAAAATTGTCGAAAGAAGATACGAGTTTCTTTTAAAGCTCCAGCAATGGGCAGAGCCGATTCATTCGGGGATCTCCAGAAATCTAGAAGTATTGAAAATCCAATATAAACCGTCGCTTGATGTATCAGAATCTATGGATTTGACGAAAATGATAGAAGTATACACAGAAAAATTTGATAAAATAAAAACAAGGGAAATTGAACGGGGTGTAACACTGATAGGTCCTCATCGTGACGACCTGGTTTTTTTTGTGAATGACCGTGATGTCCAGACATATGGTTCACAAGGACAACAGCGCACGACTGCCCTGTCTTTGAAACTTGCCGAAATTGAGCTGATCCATGAAGAAATCGGCGAGTATCCCATTTTATTATTGGATGATGTGTTATCGGAACTTGACGATTTCCGTCAATCCCATTTACTGAATACGATACAAGGGAAAGTGCAAACATTCGTGACGACACCCTCCGTTGATGGAATCGATCATCAAACCCTAAGAGAAGCGTCCACCTTTTATGTTAGTCAAGGAAGTATAAAAAAGGTTAAATGATGAGGTGAATGTATGTATCTCCATATTGGTGAAGACATTCTTGTGAAAACGGACGATGTCATAGCCATTTTAGATAAGAAGCTGCTTCAGGCCTCTCCAATCATGAGTGAATTTTTGGAGAAAAAGTCTGATGTAACTTCCCATTTAGCAAAAAACTCGGTTAAATCGATTGTAGTGACGGACAAACAGGTATATTATTCACCGCTTGCGTCGTCCACTTTAAAAAAGCGTTCACTGCAGCCATCGCTCTTAATCGATGATATAGATATTCTTTGAATTGTAGCTAAACGTTATATTTACTCCTGAAAATTGATAAATGCCAAAAGAAAAGTGTAGGTGATACGTATGACAATGGAACAAAAAGAAGTACAAGCTCAGGCATACGATGAGAATCAGATACAGGTTTTAGAAGGCTTAGAAGCAGTTCGTAAACGTCCGGGAATGTATATCGGCACTACCTCTGCAAAAGGACTTCACCATCTTGTTTGGGAAATTGTCGATAATAGTATTGATGAGGCACTGGCTGGTTTCTGTACGGAAATCAAAGTGACGATCGAAGAAGACAATAGCATAACCGTAGTCGATAATGGTCGGGGAATCCCAGTGGGCATCCATGAAAAAATGGGACGCCCAGCTGTAGAAGTAATCATGACGGTCCTTCATGCGGGCGGGAAATTTGGCGGCGGAGGTTATAAGGTCTCCGGTGGTCTGCATGGTGTGGGGGCTTCAGTAGTTAATGCCTTATCCACGGTATTGGAAGTTTACGTTCATCGTGAAGGTAAAATCCATTATCAGCAATTTAACCGCGGTGTTCCTAAAGAAGATTTGAAAATTATCGGGGAAACCGATCATACCGGAACGACTGTACACTTCATTCCTGATGGTGAAATCTTCACGGAAACATTGGAATATGATTTCGATACATTAGCCACACGAATCCGTGAGCTTGCATTCCTGAATAAAGGCTTGAAGCTGATCATTGAAGATAAACGTGAAGAAGAAGAGAAAACTAGGGATTACCACTATGAGGGCGGTATCAAATCTTATGTTGAGCATTTGAACCGTTCTAAAGAGGTATTGCATGAGGAACCGATTTTCATGGAAGGCGAGAAAGATGGAATTTCTGTTGAATTGGCCTTGCAATATAATGACAGCTATATCAGTAATGTCTTTTCTTTTGCCAATAATATTCATACCTATGAAGGCGGTACACATGAATCGGGGTTCAAGACTGCTTTGACCCGGGTCATCAATGATTATGCACGGAAAAATGGTCTTTTAAAAGAAGCGGATGCCAATTTCTCAGGTGAGGATGTCCGGGAAGGTTTAACGGCAATCATTTCGATTAAGCATCCTGATCCACAATTTGAAGGACAGACGAAAACCAAACTCGGAAACTCTGAGGTAAGAACGGTTACGGATTCCATTCTTTCGGAACGACTTGATGCCTTCTTATACGAAAATCCCGCAGTGGCCCGAAAAATTGTAGATAAAGGGCAAATGGCAGCGAGAGCTCGTATGGCAGCGAAGAAAGCACGTGAATTGACCCGGAGGAAAAGTGCTTTGGAAGTATCCAATCTACCGGGGAAATTGGCAGATTGTTCTTCTAAGGACCCGGGTATCAGCGAATTGTACATCGTTGAAGGAAACTCGGCGGGAGGCTCGGCAAAACAAGGACGGGACCGCCATTTCCAAGCCATTCTGCCGCTAAGGGGTAAAATCCTGAACGTTGAAAAAGCGCGATTGGACAGAATCCTGCATAATGAAGAAATAGGCACGATCATCACAGCACTTGGAACGGGCATTGGTGATGAATTCAATATTGAAAAAGCCAGATACCATAAAATCGTTATCATGACAGATGCGGATGTCGATGGTGCCCATATCAGAACGCTGATGTTGACATTCTTCTACCGTTATATGAGAAAAATTATCGAGTATGGATATATATATATTGCTCAGCCGCCACTTTTCAAGATTCAGCAAGGGAAAAAAGTGGAATATGCTTATAATGACCGCGAGCTTGAAGAAATCATGGCGACCTTGCCAAGTACTCCTAAACCTAATCTGCAGCGTTATAAAGGGCTGGGAGAAATGAATCCAGAGCAATTGTGGGAAACGACCATGAACCCTGAAACGAGAACGCTGCTTCAAGTCAGTTTGAAGGATGCAGCCGAGGCAGATGAAACTTTCGAGATGTTGATGGGCGACAAGGTCGAACCGCGACGTAACTTCATTGAAGAAAATGCAATTTATGTAAAAAATCTTGATATCTGATTTTTTGACAGGATGCTTTTTACATCCTGTTCTTTACATAGTGCACGAACAGTTAAATTTAAATGAGAGTATAAGCTTTTAATAGGAGGTTGGCTCCATGTCAGAAAATGAAAGATCAGGTGTAAAAGAAATAAATATAAGTACCGAGATGCGGACATCGTTTTTGGATTATGCGATGAGCGTTATCGTGTCACGGGCTTTGCCTGATGTAAGGGACGGTTTAAAACCGGTACACCGAAGAATTCTTTATGCAATGAACGATCTCGGAATGACTTCGGATAAACCATTTAAGAAATCAGCCCGTATCGTCGGGGAAGTCATCGGTAAATATCACCCGCATGGTGATTCGGCTGTATATGAAACGATGGTACGGATGGCGCAACCTTTCAACTACCGCTATATGCTTGTAGATGGTCATGGGAATTTCGGTTCAGTCGATGGTGACCAAGCTGCCGCAATGAGGTACACAGAAGCGAGAATGTCGAAAATCTCGATGGAGTTACTTCGCGATTTAAATAAAGATACAGTCAATTTCCAAGATAACTATGATGGTTCAGAAAGAGAACCAGCCGTTATGCCTGCCCGCTTCCCGAACTTGTTAGTGAATGGTTCATCAGGTATAGCAGTAGGGATGGCAACCAATATTCCACCCCATCAATTAGGTGAGGTAATTGACGGCGTATTGGCTTTAAGTAAGAATCCTGAAATCACAATTCCAGAGTTGATGGAATATATCCCTGGGCCGGACTTTCCGACAGCCGGTTTAATTTTAGGACGAAGTGGAATCAGAAAGGCCTATGAAACCGGAAAAGGATCAATCATACAACGGGCGAAAGTCGAGATTGAAGAGAAACCCAATGGTAAACAGGTAATCCTTGTTAAGGAGATCCCTTATCAAGTGAATAAAGCAAGATTGATTGAAAAAATTGCAGAACTTGCTCGAGATAAGAAAATCGAAGGCATTACCGACTTACGGGATGAATCGGATCGTAATGGCATGCGTATTGTCATGGAACTCCGAAAGGATGTTAACGCGAATGTCCTTTTAAACAACCTGTATAAGCATACAGCGATGCAGACCACGTTCGGAATCAATCTGCTTGCTTTGGTGGACGGTCAGCCTAAAGTGCTGAATTTAAAACAATGCCTGCACTACTACTTGGAACATCAGCAGATAGTCATAAGGCGGAGGACTGAATTTGAATTACGGAAAGCGGAAGCCCGCGCACATATTTTAGAAGGTTTGCGCATTGCACTTGATAATTTGGATGCAGTCATTTCGTTAATCCGCGGTTCCCAAACGACAGAAATTGCCCGTGAAGGCTTAATGACACAATTCTCACTTTCCGAAAAACAGGCGCAAGCTATCCTGGATATGCGTCTACAGCGCTTGACAGGTCTGGAACGTGAAAAAATTGAAGATGAATATCAGGCATTAATGGCTATAATTGCAGAATATAAAGCGATTCTTGCTGATGAGGAAAAGGTTCTTGAAATTATTCGTGAAGAGCTTCTTGAAATTAAAGAACGTTTTGATGATAAACGGAGAACCGAAATCACATTAGCCGGCTTTGAAAGCCTGGAAGATGAGGATTTAATCCCAGAGGAAAATATAATCGTGACACTTACGCATAACGGTTATATTAAACGCTTGCCTGCAACCACATACCGCAGTCAAAAACGCGGGGGTCGAGGAATACAGGGTATGGGCACGAATACAGATGACTTTGTCGGTCACTTGTTAACCACTTCGACTCATGACACTCTATTATTCTTCACTAACAAAGGTAAAGTCTACCGTTCCAAAGGATATGAAATACCTGAGTATGGTAGAACCGCAAAGGGATTGCCGCTTATCAACTTGTTGGAAGTCGATAAAGGCGAGTGGGTCAATGCAATCATACCGGTGAAGGAATTTGCTGACGATTGGTATTTATTCTTCACGACCAGACATGGGATATCGAAGCGTACACCTCTGTCATCTTTTGCGAATATCCGTAATAATGGTTTAATTGCCTTAGGTTTACGTGAAGATGATGAATTGATTTCTGTCCGTCTTACGAATGGAGAGAAACAGATCATTATTGGAACGAAAGCCGGGATGATGATTCGTTTTCCTGAAACGGATGTACGGACAATGGGACGTACTGCAGCGGGAGTCAAAGGGATTTCCTTAAGGACGAATGATGAAGTGGTCGGAATGGAAATTCTTGAAGATGATGAAGAAGTCCTGATTGTTACGAAAAACGGCTATGGAAAACGGACCTCTGCGGAAGAATACCGTATTCAAAGCCGTGGAGGCAAAGGAATAAAAACATGCAATGTCACCGAGAAAAATGGAGAACTTATAGCTGTGAAAACAGTTACGGGTGTAGATGAAGATTTGATGCTGATTACAGCAGCTGGTGTATTGATCCGGATGGAAGTCGAAGGCATTTCTAAAACGGGCCGTAATACACAGGGTGTTAAGCTCATCCGACTCGAATCCGCAGATAATGAATATGTTTCGACGGTGGCCATCGTAGGAAGAGAAGAAGAAGAAGAAGACATGGATATAGAAACCGTCACGACTCTAGATTCTGATTCTGAACCTACTGTAATTGAAGGAAATGAAGGAACCGAAAAAGATACGATTGTAGAAAATGAAGGAACTGAAAAAGATACGGAAGAATAACCCTATGCAAAAAAAAGACCCAGGCAAATTAAGCTGGGTCTTTTTTTGCACATAAAATGAATTTGAAGAGTTTTTGAATTTGGATAAAAAGACTTATCAGTTTACCATGTTTTTTAAGTAGAATGATACTCACTAATACTACCGAGGAGATACATGCCCATCCTATTTTCAGTTATAAAATGATTAAAGATAGTTCCATCATTAAGGATCTTGTGAAGATAGCTGTTCTAGAGCATCATGGGCGGTTGGATGGAACGGGTTATCCCAAAGGGGTGAAAACGAAACCCATGAACTTATTCTCAAAAATTATTGCTGTTGCAGATGTCTTCCACACCATGACTTCCGAAAGGACATATCGAAGGAAACAGTCAGCGTTTAAGGTATTAGAAAGGATCTTACATGATGACTTTGGTAAATTTGATATTGGGGTAGTTAAAACCTTGTTATCAAGCTTTGCTAATTTTTCCATAGGAAGCATGGTCAAACTGAACAATGGATTCATCGCTGAAATCATTTTTATTGATGCCGGTTCGCAAACAAGACCGGTCATAAAGGTGATGGATAGTGAGCAAATTATTAATTTAGGGATTAATCGGAAATTATATATAGAAGAAATACTATAAGGTTCAAAGAAAAAGTTTACTCTTAAAAAAGCAAGCTTCTTCTTCTTGATTAGGGGTGCAGTCATGGTATTTGAAATCTATGAATTCATGTATATTATTTATTTTAAAATAACTATTGCTTTTATTCCTGATACTAGATATAATAACTAAGTCGACAGGGAAACAATAAAGTTGTTGACAAAAAATAATATACATGATATATTATTAAAGTCGCTTACGAAGTAACGACGATAAATC
>NZ_JADILK010000110.1 GCF_017355165.1 Bacillus sp. SD075
CTTTGCGTTGAAATAGTGGATGGGTGTAATGGAATCCTTGGTCAGAATGCAGGATTGTACTCGGATGGAACTCGTGACTCACAGCCTGCTTTAGCTTATTTAAAGTCTCGTAAACGATATCCATTTCTAATGAAGTGGATAAATGGTACGTAACGATTTCTTTTGTGGCGGCATCTTTTACGCAGGATAAATAAGCTTTTTGGCCTTTCCCATAATAAAGATAGGTAATGTCAGTAAGCAGGACCTTCCCTGGCAGCTCCTGATTGAATTTACGATTCAGGAGGTTTGGACAAGTAAGGTGCTCCCTGGTTGCCTTGGCTATCTTCCGATATGGGTTGATCCTTCTGATTTTTGCGAAGAGATGATATTTTGCCATCAAACGTCTGATTTTCTTATGATTCATGACGGCCGAATAATCATTTTCCATAACCATTTTGATCTGGAGGGCGCCTACTTTTTCCTTTTTACTGAGGAATATATTTTTAATTAATTCTATGTCCAAATCATCCTGTTCCTCGCGTAGCTCACGGGTTGGAGCTGCCTTTAACCAATCATAGTAGCCACTTCGACTTACACCAGCCAATTTGCATAGATAGGAAACAGCCTTCTTTAACTGGTATCGCCTGATCGTTCTTTCAATCAGATAGAACTTCTCAGCTGCAGCTAGAATTATTTCTTTTTCAACGCCCGCCTTTCTAACTCTTCCAGCTTTTTTAGGAAGTCATTTTCTGCTTCAAGGAATTTAATTCTCGCTTCGGCCTTCCTAAGTTGTTCCTCTACAGACTGAGGCTTGGAAGTGGGGCGTCCTGGACTTCCTTTTCCACGGCGTTCCGTAAGAAAGCCTTCCTCACCAAACCTTTCAAAGGTACTACGCCAGCGCTGTAGGCAACGTTTGGGTTGTTTCTTTCCAATTATTTCGAGATTAATTCCCTGGTCAATGAAAATTTGAGAGGGGGCTTTCCCTTTTTTATATTCCTTAACAGCTTTTGTCTTAAATTCCGGACTAAAGGAAATAGATCGCTCGGAAGCACTAATGATATTTGGATTCTTTTCAAGTTCTTTAATCTGAAATTCAGTATATAGATTCTTACTCATAGAAACCCTCCGTCCATACTCATTACATCTATTGAAACATAAAAAAACCCGGATAAGGGACACTTTTTTATGTGTGTCCGTTATCCGGGGTATAGTTCA
>NZ_JADILK010000111.1 GCF_017355165.1 Bacillus sp. SD075
AGGCTCATAGTTGCTAAGTAGAGGAATCGTCGTAGTCTTGACCTTCCACGCTTTGAAATGACAATCTGACCTTTCCATTTGCCTGAACTTGCTTCAGCTAGATGTAATCCCGCATGCCGCAATAGAGAGTTTCCGTGAGAGAAACCACTTAGATCTCCTGATTCACCCAGTATCCCGGCTAATGAAATTTCACTTATTCCTTTAATCATAAGTAGTTTTTTTGCAAATGGTATTTTGTAGAGAACTTCTTTAACTTGTTGTTCAACTCTTTCGAGTTGTTTGACAGCGAGGTCATATTCCTCTAATAATTGTTCTAAATGGAATTTATAAGCATCAAGAGCTTGTCCGGTCCCAATAGAGGATTTTGCTAGATTGATTAGTAATTGAGCCTTCTTGGGTCCTGGTTGTCGTTTCATTAAAGACTTCCAACCCCTCATGACATCTAGTGTTTCTAGTGAAGATATTTCATCCGGTGTAGGAAATAAACGAAGGGTTGCGATCGCCCCTTTGCACGTTACATCTTTAAACACTTGTCTGAGTTCAGGAAAGACCACATCCACCCATCGATTTACTTGATTAATAGACATCACGAGACGTTTAACAATCACATCACGATTAGACATTAGAACTCTAAGCTTCTCAAATGATTCTGATGATGGGCGAATAAAGGAATAGTAGCCGTTTTTGACCATATCCGCGATAACGAGCGCATCTTTTTTATCACTCTTAGATTGGGTATTATCACGATTCTCTTTATTCCTTTTTACTAAGTGGGGATTGACTGTTACAACCTCAATGTTTTGGTTATATAACCATTTTGAAAGGTTAATCCAGTAATGGCCTGTAGGCTCCATACCTACTATTGCTGCATCTAAGTTTTTTAATCTTTTTAAATCATGAATCCATTTTAATAGTTTAAGGAACCCCTCTTCATTATTTTCAAATGTAAGAGGGTCTCCAACTACAATTCCACGGAAGTTAACTGCTCTTGCAACGTGTAGTTGTTGAGCGATATCCACACCAACAATAAGGTGTGTATCGGAAATTCTTTCTATTAGTTGATTTTGTTTGTCTTGCATTTTAAAATTCATAGTAGGGCTTCCTCCTTAAGA
>NZ_JADILK010000112.1 GCF_017355165.1 Bacillus sp. SD075
TGCACATAACCCTGTCAAGTAGACAATAAAAAAAGAGTATTTTTTAAGCTGCGGCCTTTTCTCGATATTCAATTGGGGAAAGGCCGTTGAATTTCTCTTGAAAGCGAGCCGTATTGTAAAACTCTATATACTCTTGAATAGCTAGATAAGCTTGCTCTGCTGTTTTTGGACATTTTAAATATAACTTTTCTGTTTTTAAATGTGAGAAGAAGCTTTCTATACACGCGTTGTCGTGACAATTCCCACGACGAGAGTGGCTTCCTCGAATGCCGAGTTCCTTCACCTGATTTTCATATGATTTCGTCGTATATTGGAATCCTTGATCTGAGTGCAGGAGAGCCCCCTTGCTAAACGGCTTGTCCCTTAGCTGGTTTAGTGTATTATGAACCCATTCAAGATCATTTCGTGTAGAAACTTCCCATGCAACAATTTCATTATTATACAAATCTAATCCGGCGGAAAGGTAGGCAAACGTGTCTCCAATCCGTACATAGGTTATATCTGTTACTAACTTATGAAACCTCATCTCTGCGTAGAATTCACGATTTAAGACATTATGAAATACAACTGACCCTCTTCGACCGTAGAAAGGGCGTTTCTTCCGAATGACAGATTGGACCCCCAACTCTCTCATCAATCGACGAACACGCTTGTGGTTTACAACGATTCCTTCTCTGGACAAAGCTCCAGTCATCCGTTTATATCCGTAGTAGGGGTGTAGCTTATGGATGGCTAAAATATGTTCCTTTATCCATAAATTTTTCTCAAGTCGCAAAGAACGAGCAGAATGTGTCTTCCGCCATTTGTAGTATCCAGCCTTTGAAACTTCAGCGATTTTTAATAGCCACGAAAGTGGGTACGTTTTCCTCAAACCATCGATTATTTGAAACC
>NZ_JADILK010000113.1 GCF_017355165.1 Bacillus sp. SD075
GCCATTCCCACTAAAACTCTGGCGAGTTTACCGCATAACTTCATGACAGACTTCATTTTCTTTGTTTTTTTCACCTTAACATTTGTGGCGTGAATGGCTTGGAACTCTGGGTTATTCATAATCAGACTCACCGTCGCAAGAAATAGGAAACGTCTAAGTCGGGACCTACCACGTTTGGATAAAACAATTTGACCTTTCCATTTTCCAGAGCTTGCCTCGGAAAGGTGCAGTCCTGCGTGACGTAATAAAGCATTGCCATGAGCGAAACCACTTAAATCACCCGATTCTCCAAGAATACCAGCCAGTGTAATCGTGCTAATTCCTTTAATCGCTAGTATTTTTTCAGCATAAGGAATTTTCATGAGAATATTTGTGACTTCCTGTTCAACTGCTTCAAGTTGGACGGTCGCAAGATCGTATTCCTCAAGCAATTGCTTCAAATGAAGTTTATAAGCATCAAGAGCTTTTTTTGTACCAACCGATTTGTTCGCTAAGTCGATCAGTGAATGAGCCTTTGAAACACCTGCATGTCTTTTCATCACTGATTTCCATCCCATAATGATATCTTGAGGCTGTAACGAACGTAGTTCGACTGGAGTGGGAAATAAGCGCAGGGTTGCGATAGCTCCCTTAGCTGTTACATCTTTGAAGACTTGTCGTAGTTCAGGAAAGACGATATCTACCCAGCGATTTATTTGGTTGATTGAGCTGACAAGCCGTTTAACGATCATGTCCCTGTTAGACATAAGGACTCGAAGTTTTTCTATGGATTCTGGGCTATGATGAATCAATGTATAATAGCCATTTTTCACTACATCAGCGATGACGAGAGCGTCCTTTTTATCGCTCTTAGATTGGGTATTATCTCG
>NZ_JADILK010000114.1 GCF_017355165.1 Bacillus sp. SD075
AGAACACTCTTTCACAATTTTAACAATAAATAAAAAAGCCGTCCTAAAAGACAGCTATTCATAAATGATTCCATTTGTGGTTGTTGTAATACCGTCAGCGATTTTTATCCCTGAAAAAATTTAGATCACCGATTCCTTACAATGGACATATAGATATAGTCAGTTCTACATAGTCATTCACATATAACCTTCTTTAGACTTCCTCCACAGTACACGGGGGATTTTTCGTGTGTAAAATGTATTTGAATATTACTCTAGTTTCGTGGCATACTAATTTCAGATGTCAAAAGCAACTATTGCAAATGCCCTGTATTAAACCTAAAAAGTTGATATGGGGTCATTTTTCGTGTGTTCTGTCAACATTAGAATTAAATGAATAATATCTGGGGATATTAGTTATAGCCGACCAAGGTTAAAAGCACCGCCCTGTATCAGCCGTAAAGAAAGTGATACGGGGCATTTTATCCTCCCCTGCCATCATCTCATCATAAATAATAAGCCTAAACACCCTTCAATCCCTAAAAACAACCATTCTACTTTGTTTTTGTTCAAGTTCCCCCACAGCTCTGTTCTTAAACTAAACCAGCTAATAGGATGTCAATATCTTTCTCTAAAATTTTCATTTCCCTTATGATATACTATTTTTGTTCATGACAAATAACCCTCCAAAACCCTTTTGGAAGGATTTCTCTCTGTTTCACAAAATCGTTAATCAGGCTAAATCTAGGAATGCTTCTTTTCTCTTTAATAAAGCG
>NZ_JADILK010000115.1 GCF_017355165.1 Bacillus sp. SD075
AGACAACAGGAAATCGTAACGAATATGTATGTGGAAGCTAAACTTCAGTTTCACACCATTTTAGATCAAGTGTTTCCTGAATACCGGAAGGTTTTTGGGGATCTATATTCAAGGGTTTCTTTATCGATGTTAAAGCAATATCCCACTTCAGAGGCGGTATTAACAGCCGGAGAAAGTAGACTAGTAGAGAGTGTTATAGAGTTCTGTTCTAGCCGATCGGGTGAATGGGCATGGGAAAAAGCAAAAAAAATAATGGATTCCGCATCTAGAAATCCATTTCAAAAAAGCGTGTATGAAAGTCACGTAATCAATCTTCGTATGTATATTGAGTTGCTTTTTCATTACCAGGGACACCTTTCTGATTTGGAAGATCGTATAGTAGCCCTGGCAAATGAACTGGAAGAATATAAGATCATCCAATCGATTCCCGGTATCGGAGAAAAAATCGCAGCCACGATTATCTCTGAAATTGGTGAAATCGATCGGTTTAATCA
>NZ_JADILK010000116.1 GCF_017355165.1 Bacillus sp. SD075
TTTTTAATCAGATACTTATATTATATTGGCGGTGTAGCTCAGCTGGCTAGAGCGTACGGTTCATACCCGTGAGGTCGGGGGTTCGATCCCCTCCGCCGCTACCAATAAATATAAGGACCTTTAGCTCAGCTGGTTAGAGCAGACGGCTCATAACCGTCCGGTCGTAGGTTCGAGTCCTACAAGGTCCACCATATTCATTTTTTAAGCCGTGGAGGTATACCCAAGTTCGGCTGAAGGGATCGGTCTTGAAAACCGACAGGGGAGTCAAATCCCGCGGGGGTTCGAATCCCTCTACCTCCTCCATTTTTTTTAAAAGCAGCAAGTTGTTTTGAAACAACCTTACATAAAGGAAGCGGACGAAACAATATACACGAAAACTTGATGCAAATCGTT
>NZ_JADILK010000117.1 GCF_017355165.1 Bacillus sp. SD075
ATAACAAATCTCCTGTCATATGTATTGTTAATCTTTTTTGAGGTGATTTCTCCTATGGAAGCAATGATTGAACGGTGTGCTGGCCTAGATGTACACCAAGAAACAGTAGTAGCCTGTGTATTATTTGGTCCCTTAGATAAAAAGCCAAAGACCTCTATTGAAACTTTTTCAACTACAACAACGGGACTCTTGGCTTTAAGTGATTGGCTCGCTACCCTTCAGGTATCCGACGTTGTGATGGAAAGTACCGGAGTCTACTGGAAACCAATATGGAATATACTCAAAGGTTCTTTTCACCTTGTTCTTGCCAATGCCAGACATGTCAAAAATGTTCCAGGGCGTAAAACTGATGTGAAAGATGCCAAATGGCTTGCCAAGCTTCTAAGATGT
>NZ_JADILK010000118.1 GCF_017355165.1 Bacillus sp. SD075
GCATCTTAGAAGCTTGGCAAGCCATTCGGCATCTTTTACATCAGTTTTACGCCCTGGAACATTTTTGACATGTCTGGCATTGGCCAGAACAAGGTGAAAAGATCCTTCGAGTATATTCCATATTGGTTTCCAGTAGACTCCGGTACTTTCCATCACAACATCGGATACCTGAAGGGTAGTTAACCAATCACTTAAAGCCAAGAGTCCTGTTGTTGTAGTCGAAAACGTTTCAATAGAGATTTTTGGCTTTTTATCTAATGGACCAAATAATACACAGGCTACTATTGTTTCTTGGTGTACATCTAGGCCAGCACACCGTTCAATCATTGCTTCCATAGGAGAATCACCTCAAAAAAAGATTAACAATACATATGACAGGAGATTTGTTAC
>NZ_JADILK010000119.1 GCF_017355165.1 Bacillus sp. SD075
CAGATCTCGAATAACAAGCGAAGCTATGACACTACATGGAGGACTAGGGGTACTGGTTAGTAAGTAGAGGAGGAAAAAACAATGAATCCAGTTGTTGGTCTGGATGTGGCAAAAGGAGAGAGCCAAGTACAGGCATTTTTAGATCAATCTAAACCGTATGGGAAGAGCTTTTCAATGAAGCATATCAAAGAGGAGTTAGATCATTTTTTAGAATTTCTAAAAGAAATTGAAGAGGTGACAGGGCAAATGCCTATGGTCATTTTAGAATCTACAGGGCATTACCATTCTCCTGTTATTCAATACCTGGAGGAACAAGGGATTCCATATATCTTACTAAATCCGATTATTTCTTATCAGGTAAAGAAGTCCAGC
>NZ_JADILK010000012.1 GCF_017355165.1 Bacillus sp. SD075
TAATGCCCCTCTTTTCGCTTTCATCACTCAGCGTCAAAAACTTCTACTTTTTCCATTTTGTCGCCATTTTTCATAGCTTTGGCTGTTTCAAGTCCAGATGTCACTTTACCGAATACTGTGTGAACACCGTTAAGATGCGGTTGTGGTTCGTGCACGATAAAGAATTGGCTAGAGCCTGTATCTTTCCCAGCATGTGCCATCGATAGGCTTCCTGCCTCATGTTTGTGAGGGTTGCCTACTGTTTCACATTTGATTTGCTTGCCGCTTCCGCCTGCACCCGTACCTGTTGGATCTCCGCCTTGGCTTACGAAACCAGGGATGACACGGTGAAAGACCACTCCATTATAAAATCCTGTGTTTGCTAAGTTTTCGAAGTTAGCCACTGTGTTCGGTGCTTCGTTCGGGAAAAGGTCGAATTCGATCTTTTCTCCATTTGCCATAAGTATGTATCCTTTTTTAGCCATGTAAAACATCTCCTTTAATATGAACTGAATCAAATCTAATAGTACCATTTTTAGAAGCAGAAAGAAAAGCAAGCGCTACTTATTTAGAATTGTATCATTATACATTCCTATATTTTTTCTTTTATAATGGGATAGATCCATTATTTAAAGGGGGAAAAAACATGATACAGCAATTTGATGCATTAGTCGTGAACAAGAAAGAGGATCAATTCACCGTTAACATTCAGCAACTATCACTTGATGATCTACCTCAAGGCGAAGTGCTCATCCGTGTTCATTATTCCGGTGTGAACTATAAAGATAGCCTCGCCACCATTCCTAATGGAAACATTGTCAGCAGCTATCCGATCGTTCCAGGAATTGATATGGCTGGTGTCATCGTTTCATCTGAAGACTCGCGCTTTAAAGAAGGGGACGAAGTCCTTGCGACCTCTTATGGGATTGGCGTTTCGCAATCCGGCGGCTACAGTCAATTTGCCCGTGTTCCTGCAGAGTGGATCGTCCCGCTTCCCGATGGCCTTACAATGAAAGAGGCAATGATCATCGGTACGGCCGGTTTCACTGCAGCCTTATCGGTTCTGCGGCTGGAGGAAAATAACCTCACCCCTGAGCAAGGGAGCATTCTCGTCACTGGTGCAACTGGCGGGGTGGGCAGTTTCGCAGTTGCGATCCTTTCCAAACTTGGCTATTCCGTGGAAGCAAGTACTGGAAAAGAATCGGAACATGGTTACTTAAAGGAAATCGGTGCAACGACCATTGTATCGCGGGAAGATGTATATGATGGCAAGCTGCGGGCACTGGGCAAACAGAAGTGGAGCGGGGCGGTGGATCCCGTCGGCGGTGAACCGCTAGCCTCGGTCCTTAGCCAAATCAAGTATGGCGGAGCTGTTGCAGTCAGTGGGTTGACAGCTGGTACAAGCCTTCCTGCCACCGTCTTTCCATTCATCCTAAGGGGGGTTAATTTACTTGGGATCGATTCGGTCAATTGCCCGATGGATACTAGATTGAAAGTTTGGCAACGCCTTGCTACCGACTTTAAACCCGAGCATTTAAAACAGCTCGTTCAACAGGAAATTACACTGGAAGAATTGCCTGACGTCCTTCCTACCCTTTTAAAAGGGGAAGCAAGAGGCAGAACGATCGTTAAGCTATAAACCAAAAAGTGACGAGAGCATGGCTTCTCGTCACTTTTCATTGTGTACTTTCATTGATGGGAAGACTGATATCTACAATCGTCCCTTCTCCCACTTCGCTGCTGAACTGAATTTCCCCATTATGTTCATGGATGATTTTAGTACTGACCATGAGCCCAAACCCTGTTCCTTTTTCAGAGGTGCTATAAAAAGGCTGCCCAAGATGTTTCATGCGCTCATTTGAGATTCCACAGCCTTGGTCAATGAATCGGATCATTGCAGATCCTCCTTCATGGAGTACCTGTATATGAAGTTTGCCGCCATTCGGCATGGCTTCTATCGCATTATTGACGACATTCGTGAATACTTGTTTCAACTGATTCGGTTCGCCAAAGACAGAAGCCGAATCCGTATTATATTCCTTGATGATTTCAACATCATTCAATATCGCTTGAAACTCGGATAACGTAATCACACTATCCAATATATCGTTAAGCTGAATGAATTCACAAACCTTTGCTTCAGGCTCTGCTAAACTTAAAAATTCATTGGCCAGGGTTTCGATTTTTCCAACTTCACTGACCGTCATTTCAAGATAGTCCTTTTGCTCAGGGTCTTCTCTTAATAATTGTAAAAATCCTTTGACCGTCGTTAATGGATTTCTTATTTCATGTGCGATGCCAGCAGCCATCTGTCCTACCGCCGATAACATATTGGATTGACAGATCAGTTCTTCGGTCTTTTTACGCTCCGTAATATCCCTACAGAATACCTGTATGGCTGGTTGACCTTTATAAATAATCGGAAGGCCGAGTGTTTCTCCATAAAATACTTGTCCGTCAAGCCGAATGAACTTTTGTTCCAGTAAGCCAACCGCCTGATGATCGTCCCTCATGATCTCGATTCTTTTTTGTACACTTTCCCGGGACTCCAGGTGAACGAACTGAAAAACCGATTTACCAATAATATCTTCCACACTATCCATCCCAAGCATTTTTGCCCCCATGGGATTCATATATTCGATGATCCCATTACGATGCACAAAAATCGCTTCAGGTGACACCTCCACTAAACTGCGATACCTTTGCTCACTTTCCTTCAAGGCAGCTTCAGCAAGTTTTTGATTCGTGATGTCCCGATAAACGAAAACCAGTGCACACGGCTCATTTCCATCATCCCGGATATTGAACAGGGAAATGCTTACATCGATTAACTGGCCGTCCTTCTTTAGCCTGACCGTTTCAAAGCCTTTCTTTTGTATCCCTGACTTAATTTGGTCATGCAATTCATTGACTGACTCCTTCAAGAAATCAGGAATAATTGGAAACGGCATGCCAAGCAGCTCATCATTCGTCCAACCGAAAAACTCTTCAAAAGCTGCATTCACTTGAAGGGTCTTACCATCCAGATCAACAATGGAAATGGCGTCCGGGTTGTTCTCCATGAAAGACTTAAATTTCTCGGTATTATCCTCCGGCTGTTCCCCCATTTGCCCCTGTCCATAATTAATAAGCCTTTTACTCATCTATATTTTTATTCCTTTCTTAACCGGAAATTCACAGTCTCAATTTTACAGTATCAGTAAATTATTTGCCAGTTTTATCATATGATTTTTCCTAGTTAGAGATGGATGTACAAAGAGGCCAAACCTCCGTAAGGTTCAGCCTCCTCCTTAAAATGTATTATAAATATTTGGACATTCTGTACCTGTTGGTTCATAAAAGCAATGGAGCTTGAACCGCCCAACCAGTGGCTGATTATACCAGGTTGCCGGACAATCTCCAGGTGGCCTGAAGTACCATAGGCTAAATTTAGAGGGCCATAGCCTTTCACCCATTACACTTCGGCGTGCAAGCCTTTTTTCCCTCTCCCTTGCCCGCTGATAAAAATACCCCTTCTGTACAGCCTCAAAAGCATGCTCTTGGTAAATCATGTCTGGAATCGTCCTCAGCCCTTTGAAATCGGAACAATTCGACCTAATCCGATTGACTCCTACATTACCGATCATCAACATGCCTTGATCCCCTTCACCCTCACCTTCCGCTCTAAGCAATCTTGCCAATAAGGCAAGATCTGCATCAGTGTGCTTTACAACGGCCATCCCATCACCTCCACTTTTTTATCCTATGCCCAGGTATGGAAAAATACTCCGTTTATTAACAAAATCTTCATATGGAGTACACGTCCTATCAATAAAACAACCCTATACTTAAGTAAGGCTGGATAGCACGCGTGGCTATCATGGTATTTGGCGAAGGCGGGGCCAATGCTTCTATAATACATAAAAAAAAGGCGGCACAAATTGTGCCGTCTTTCCTCTTGTCATTCTTTCGCTTCAAATGCCGCTTCAAACGCCAATGATACCTTTTCGAACTCTTCATCCGATTCGATATCGAGCAGTTCACCTTCACCTTCGACCCTGAAAAAGAAAATATCGATATCTTCATCTGTATCCTCTTCAATATCTTCAAGCAAACCAACTGCAACATATTCCGTTCCTTCTACATCCAATGATCCTAAAACCTCAACTTCATGGCCTTCATCACTGTCATCGGTAAGGGTGAAAACCTCACCTTCACGAATTTTTCCCATACTACCTCTCCTCTCATATCCATTAATAATGGAGTTGTTTCCATAGTATATCGACTATTCCATTTAGAAACAAATTTTAGCCATGGAAAATGATAATACCATTCTTTCCATGAAAAGAATCAATCAAGAGATATTATGGAAGAAAAGTATTATCCACTAAGTTATTTTTCATTTTTTTATGATTCACCAACACTTTCCCTTTTTAACACCATTTATAAAATTATCTAAAAACGGCTATAAAAATGTAATTAAATTCCGAATAATCTTATATATACTAATATTAGCTTATTGCACCTGGATATAATGAAGGAGGAAGATTTCTTGGCTGCGAAAAGGGTCGATCATATTGGCGTTGTTGTAAAAGATCTTGAAAAATCCATCGCTTTTTATCAAGATGTGCTGGATTTAAAATTAAAAGCACGCATGACTCATACCAATGGGGTAATCGAACTGGCATTCCTCGGTTACGAAGAGTCGGATGAAACAGAAATAGAATTGATTCAGGGATATAGCGACACACTCCCATCTGAAGCAACGATCCACCATTTTGCCATTACCGTGGATGATATCGAAGTAGAATATGCAAGGATCAAAAGCTTGGATAACACCGAGCTGATTGATGAAGAAATAGTCACCCTTCCAAATGGTTATCGCTATTTCTACGTTTATGGACCGGAAAAAGAGTGGATTGAATTTTTCCAAAGGTAAAAAGTTTCATACTAAAAAAAGCAGAGTCTTAGAGATTTCTGCTTTTTTAACGTTCACTCTACACGCCGCTTCTTCAATGTTCAACAAAATTCACAGGCAAAAGAACTTTCCTTACTATCAATAAAGTAATTTCTTAATACACCGCATTTATCCTAAGTTGTAAAGCCCGAATTACATTAGCGGGCGCGGTAGCCACTTCATCCTTAAATCCCCTTTCCCCCGTTTCACCAGCTTGACTTTTTGACACCCGGCAGTTGCCCTTTATGGGCAAGTTCCCTAAAAACGATACGTGACATGTTGAATTTGCGCATATATCCACGAGGCCTCCCCGTTACTCCACAACGATTGTGGACCCTTGTCGGCGAGGAATCACGAGGGAGTCTGGCCAATGCGGCATAATTCCCTTTCTCCTTGCTTTATGTAAGTCAGGTGGAATGGACAATGCTTCCATCTTGCCAATTGTTCTGCATTTCTATCCACAATCGCCAGCCCCACTATCGTTTTTCCTGACCTAAGTGAAAAGGCAGCCATTGTCATATACCATGAACCTCCCTCCTTTTACGGCCATTCTCTTCTAGAAAACATAAACATTACGGTTTAAACCTCAAAATTACTTCGTTTCACGATGAAGCGTGTGCTTCTTTAATCGTGGGCAGTACTTTTTCAATTCGATCCTGTCCGGGTTATTCCGCTTGTTTTTCGTCGTGATATAATTTCGGTCCCCTGATTCTGTGCATGCTAAAGTAATGTTTACTCTCATTTTTGTTTCCTCCTGAATTTTTTTAATGAACGATTTCCATAAATGCAGGCAAACGATCTTCATACAGGGACCAATCCTGCTGTAACTCAATTTCCGTCAATAGGCATTGATCTAATTCATTTTCTATTTCCTGTTGATTCATTTGAATGCCAATCATCACCAGCTCCGTCATCCTGTCACCATATTTGGCATTCCACCGTTCCAATAATTCTGGTGCTTCCTTTAAAATTTGGTGCTGTTCTTCCTCAGAGTATGCAGCAATCCATTTTCCGGCTGCTTGTAAAGTTAATGACGGTCCTGCCTGCGATAGCAAGCCGGCCGTATCGTTTCTCGTTGCCAGCCAAATGAAGCCCTTTGCCCTCACCACTTGTACGGGCCAGTTTTCTAACCACTCCATCAGTCTCTCGGGATGAAAGGGTTTTTTCCTTCTGTAAACGAAGGAAGAAATTCCGTACTCCAGGGTCTCCGGAATATGCTCTTCATTCAATTCCTTTATCCAGCCAGCTCCTTGGCTTGCCTCTTCAAAATCAAATAAATGTGTATTCAATACATCCTTTAGCGGCACCTTGGAGTGGTTTGTTTCGATGATTCTCGCATCCGCATTCATTTTATGAAGAACCGCTTTCAATTTCTCAACGGCGGCAACATCCATTAGATCGATTTTATTTAACAGGATGACATTGGCGAACTCTATCTGATCTATTAATAGATCGACCACTTCCCTGCCATCCGCAGAATCAGTTGCCTGCATCCTGTCAATAAGTGTTTCTCCGGAAGTGAAGTCTTGCCAAAAGTTATAACCATCAACAACGGTAACCATCGTATCAAGCCGGCAATATTCCGATAAATCAATCCCCATGCTTTCATCAACATAGGAGAAGGTTTGGGCCACAGGTACCGGTTCGCTTATCCCAGTCGATTCAATCACGATGTAATCAATATCCCCTTGTTTCGCCAATTTCTCCACTTCCATCATCAAATCCTCACGAAGCGTACAGCAAATGCAGCCATTCTGCATTTCCACCAGTTTTTCATCCGTCCGGGTAAACCCTCCCTGTTTGACCAGCGAAGCATCAATATTGATCTCACTCATATCATTAACGATGACGGCAACCTTCAGATCATTTCGATTTTCAAGAATATGATTCAAAAGCGTCGTCTTTCCCGCACCAAGGTATCCACTCAATACCGTAACCGGAATTTTCTTCATCTCCATCCTTTCCACCCCTTTGCCTGATTTCCTTCCAATCATAAATCAAAATCATTACGATTTAAACGCTAAAGCTATCGCTTTTATAAAAACACTCCCTTATCATAAAACGTAATCATTACTATTTGCAAGTTTTTTTCAAAATTACCTCCGAATACTTTTCCCGAACAAATGTAATCACGATTGCTCCGATACTGCTGCATGGGCATTCACGGATAAATGAAAAGTGCTGACATTCTTCATAAAACTAAAAATAAAATTTAAATGGAAGCCCAATCACACTAACATCAAGTGTAATGAACCTCCATTGCTTTTTTTATCATTTATTGTCCTTCCATATTGACAAGCAACTGATCATCAACAACGTTTCATTATCCAATACATTTTTCTTTATCATTGTTGCAATTCAAGAAAAAATCATTGATTACTGTCCTTATTCCGCCATTTCCCACCCTGAAGATTTTACTGTCTCTTGTTCAAAAGTTTCAATCTCTCTCTGTTTCGCCAGTTTAGAAGCTTGTGACACGGACCACGTTAAATTCCCAAAGGCAATCACTGTCCCGATCGAGATAACCAACACCTTTTTACAAAGTATTTTCTTCAATAGCTTCCTCCTGAGAATGTATTGGAATACTCTAAATATAAACCAACATTGTTAACCTAACATGGAGAAGCTGTAAATGTACGAATTTTTTTTTGTACATATGTAAACTTAAGTTTGCACACAAAAAAGCTGAGTGCATATGCAGTCAGCTCTTCATAGGTACTCCTTACTTATAAAACACTTTGTCGACGTTGTATTTAGCATGAAGTTTATTGATCATGTACGTTTCATAGATTTCACGTTCCATAGCGTCTTCGACTAAAAGAATGTCAATTTTCTTGACTTCATTACGATGCTCTTTAATCGGAGAAACATTATCCTCGAAATGCTTCTTGACCCTTGGTCTTAATTTACGAGCTTTACCGACAAAGATAAGCTCATCTTTTTCATTGTAAAACAAGATGATGCCGCCTTTATCACGGGGAATCAAATGAAAATCGATAAATCCGTAAATTTCAGGAATGACAGCTTCGTCTCCTTCTATAACTTGCTTTCTTTGTTTGATGCTTATATCCGCTGTTGGGATTTCAATTTTTATCAATATAATTCACGTCCTCTATTTGTATAAGGTGAAACTTTTCAATCGGAATCAAAACTCCGGTTTCACGCCAGGCTCATCTCTTTAGTCTTAAAGGTAAATGGTATCATAATTATGAATGAAAAGCCATGTATGCCTTGATCGTTTTAGTTGATTCTGGATTAAATATAAAGAAGAAGAAGACTCGCTGAGAGCCTCCTTCTTTTTTCGGAAATATCCTTTACCACCTGTGAGCCTTTGCATTGCTTCTTAGTATAATGTTTGTTTGCGATTCTTGCGTATGGCCATTAACTTGAGATTTTGAACGCTTAGGTCTTGTCCAATTATGGTGAAACTTTTGAGAATGTGGATCTAATTGATCTTTATAGCTCATTCTGTGTCACCTCATCATTAGGATTTGGATATTCCGCTCAGTGATAGAAATCCCTATCACTTGTTCTAGTATTTGATTTTTATAAGGCATTCATACGCCAAATCCTTTAAAAAGCGAATTCAGCTAACTTCCCTTTGGCAAGGACTTCCCCTTCTTCATCCACCGCATCACTTGTCATGAGGGATATGCCTTTTATGTTTCCATCAATTAAAATGAAACCAATGTTTCCGCTTTTTGATCCGTTTCCTTCCATTTCGCCAGTAAGTTCTTCTAAGTAGATGTCATCTTCCCATGTCAGATGTTCTCCGCTGTCCGTTTCAAGGAAAGCCACTGGGGAAAACTTGATTTTTTTATCCGTATTATTTTTGATTTCCACGTTCACTTTTACGATATCGAAATCTTCATCATGCGTATACCCGTGAAAGAAATCAATCATGCTGTAATCCGGAGTGGCATGCATCACTTTCATTTCTTTGACTTTAACCTCGATCGGGCCAACATTCAACGTTTCATTCACATTTTTATAGGCCTTCAAAGTTAATTCGCCTTTTGCATCGGAAACGTTATGACCGACCTGGTTCAAGTTTATATCATCAGGAAGCTGTGGACTCGGAACATAGACATCCTTTTTTTCCAGTGGTCGGGCAATTTCTTCCGTTTTTTCTTTAGCTGGCGTTTTTTCTACGTAAGCTGGTTGGGTATTAAGAGCACCAAATGCCGTCAATAACAGGGCACCAATCATCAGTCTGTTCATTGAATCCCTCCCTGAAGTGTTATTACTTTTTCTTTAATAGGTCAAAGATGATTTTGGCATGATCCGTGTTATCGACCTGCCCGGCAAAACGTTCTTTATATGGCCCGTATGCGTAGACCGGAACATCTTCACCCGTATGCCCCCCGGTAGTCCATGCAGTATTGGTCCGATTGTCGAATATCGCTTCAATGGCATTATCGACATTCGTCACATCTTTTGATTTGGCAGCTTCTGTTATCGTTTTGATTTCATCATCAGTTAGTTTCACTTCATTTTGGTTAATATATTTCTTTAAAGTCTTTTCAACATCGGCCCCTTTGACGATGGCATCCGCCATGAAGTCAGGGGTACGTTTGGCTGCCTTGATCGGTTCACCATACCAGTTATATATTCCTTTGGCTCCGATCGAGAATCCTCCTGTAGAGTGATCCGCAGTAGCCACCACTAAGGTATGTTTGTCTTTCTTCGCGAATTCGATGGCCGCTTTGTATGCTTTTTCAAAGTCTTCCATTTCACTCATTGCACCTACGATATCATTATCATGTCCTGCCCAATCAACCTGGCTTCCCTCGACCATAAGAAAGAATCCATCTTTATTTTTATTCAAACGCTTAATCGCCGAACTTGTCATGTCTTCCAAAGAAGGCGTTTCACTTGGGCGGTCAATCATTTTTGGGAGTCCTTCAGAAGCGAATAAACCAAGGACCTGCTCATTTTTGTCCTTAAGCATTTGATTTTTATCAGTAACATAACTGTAACCATCTTTTTCGAAGGCTTTCGCCAAATTGACATCCGGCCGGACAAAATTGGATTTCCCACCGCCCAATAAGACGTCGATTTTATGTTTTCCCTTGATCAAGTCATTATAATAATCGTCTGCGATTGAATTCATGTTTTTCCGATTTTCATCATGGGCGCCAAATGATGCAGGTGTAGCATGCGTGATTTCTGAAGTGGCAACCAATCCCGTCGCTTTTCCTTTTTCCTTTGCTGCTTCCAATACGGTTTTGACTTCAGATTTATCATTATCCACTGCAATGGCGGCGTTATAAGTCTTCACTCCGGCAGACATTGCCGTTGCGGCTGAAGCTGAATCCGTTATATTTTGTGCAGAGTCTTCTGGGTAAGTCATCTGCTGGCCAACCAAGTATTTATCAAACTCTGTCCGTTCTGCCAGCTTCGTACCAGGGTTATCTTTTAAATACCGGTAAGCGGAGGTATAGGAAACACCCATGCCGTCACCGATCAGAAAAATCACGTTCTTGATTTCGGGTTCTTTTTTTGGATTCCCCTTTGCCGAAACACGATCCCCAGCGGACCATGATATACTTCCAAATGCTAATGCAGAAACGAGTGTGATGGGTAAAACCTTTTTACTCCATGTGCGATTCAAATGAATGACCTCCCCTTAATATTTTCTCTTTAATTAAACTATAGGTGAAGAAAATGAACTCAATGTCAAGGCTATGTAAAAATGCAGTAGGATAATTGTTAAGACAAGGTAAAGGCAGCATGCCTCGAAATTATATGCCACTTTTATGAAGTTGTTGGTTATGCAGGAAAATCATCAGTAGTGGGGGCATTTTACATGATTTAGAGAATGAAAAAGATTGGGTTAACACCAGCGTGGGAAGTGATCATGAACAAAGTTCTTTTCATTCAACCTCTTCAAATCGTGGGGAAAAGAAAAACGTTCCCGTTGTTTTCAGAAATCCGCTCCCTGTCTGCCAAGCGGCTGCGGGACTTGGCTAGCCAGTTATTCGGCAGGAGTGTCATAAATTTGTTCAAACTAGTGAGGGTTTCATAAAACAAGAAAAAACCATAAGTCCAGCCTAGTCTTAAACATGGTTCGGGATGAGTTTCTTCCGAATCCCCTATAGTCGGGGTCCTGGTTATGGAGGTCATGCACCATAAGAAAAAGCGCTCCATTCAAAGAGCGCTTTTTTCACTATTATTTCTCTACAACTAAACATTCCAAAGCACGGGCCGCATTCACTCTCGCCAACTCGATTGAATCGGCAGACGACAGGGCAACCGCGACCCTTCTCCCTGCCTTTGTAACTGGTTTTCCGAAAAGACGCACTTGTGTATTCGGTAAAGCCAAAGCTTGTTCAACACCGGCTATAGAATATTCCGATAACTCATCTTGCGCTTTTAATGGACGGCTGGCACCTGGGCTGATCAGCTTGATTTCCGGGATGGGAAATCCCAGAATCGCCCGAATATGAAGGGCAAACTCTGACAGGTTCTGAGTCACTAATGTCACTAGCCCCGTATCATGCGGACGTGGGGAAACTTCACTGAAATAGACTTTATCCCCTGAAAGGAAAAGCTCAACCCCGAATAATCCGTACCCGCCAAGTTCATCCGTAATGGCATGGGCAATTCTTTTCGCTTCCATTATTTGCGCTTCTGTCATATTATGCGGCTGCCAGGATTCAATATAATCCCCGCCCTTCTGAATGTGACCGATTGGAGCACAAAACATGGTACCATTCACGGCCCGGACAGTAAGCAGCGTAATTTCGGAATCAAAACGGATAAATTCTTCAATGATCACCCGTCCATTTTGAACCCGGCCGCCTTCCATCGCGATTTTCCAGCAATCCTCCAGGTCGCCTTCCGTTCGGCATACACTTTGCCCTTTACCTGAGGAACTCATCAACGGTTTGACGACATTCGGGAAGCCAACCTCCTTGGCAGCTTGGACAAATTCTTCATATGTATCAGCGAATTTGTAGGCTGCGGTCGGAATTTCCAGGGTTTCAGAAGCCAACCTCCTGATTCCTTCACGATCCATGGTCAATTTTGCCGCTCTTGCCGTCGGAATGACCTGAAAGCCTTCCTCTTCCAATTTGACTAATTCAGATGTAGCGATGGCTTCGATTTCCGGTACGATCAAATCAGGTTGTTCTTTTTCTACAATTCCCCTTAATTGTTCCGCATCCAGCATATCGATAACATAACTGCGGTGAGCGACTTGCATGGCAGGGGCATGTTCATAGCGGTCTACAGCAACGGTCTCCACACCAAGTCGCTGTGCTTCAAGTATGACCTCTTTCCCCAATTCACCCGAGCCCAATAATAAAATCCTTTTCGATTTATACATTCAGTCTCTCCTCCTTAATACTTCAAAATCATTATATACGAACTATAAAAGAATAAACATAAATATTTATTCGTATTTTCATTTAAAATCACACTGAAAAATGGAAATGATTCTATTCATTTTAGTTTTCAAATACCAACTTGACAAATAGGATTAATACACTTTATACTGGTTTTATATCAAGTATATATAAGCTGACTAGTTCACTGGAGGCTCTCTATTCAAAAGGAATAGGGGGTTTTTCGTTTTTATCAATGAGGGAGGAGTTTACTATGCAAAAGGAATTGCTACGGACCATTTCCCCTGTCATGACTGAGAAGAAAAATGGGGGCTTAGAAGATATGGAGTACCTTAATCTTCCTGACAGACTATTTTTCCATTGGTGCCAGCAGAAATATCGACTGAATAGAGGGGTTTACAACACGATCGATCATTGGTTCTATGAGTATGGCATTGTCCATATTCTTCACCGCCGCATCAACCTTTTAGCCTTTTTGGATTTCGCTTCTACCCCGGAACAAGATGCAGGAAAGACAAAATTCATTAAATTCGGCAATGGTGGCCTAACGCAAAAGTTACATGAATTCATTGCAGATTAACCTGAATCTTATAGGGCCCTTATCAGTAATATGCCCATTCCCCACCTACTGGTAAGGGACACTTATGCAAATGTCGAAATTTGCATTACGATTATTTTTGTAAATGTAAGCGCTTTCTATTATAATGAAAGTAGGTTGGATGGCATGCGTGGCCGTCAAAGTATATGGCGTAGGTGGGGCCAATACTAGCGCTAAGGAAGTCAAAAGACTCCTTTACTGCAATACTATTAGAATGCCTTTTGGTAGGGGCTGCAATCTTACTGGGACATGGAGAATGTCCGTTAATTTTAGGCTAAAAGGTGAATTAATCATGCAATCGATAAGTAAAGCATACCTTTACTTATTTTTTGCAGCAGCCCTCATCGTTTCAAGTCTAATAGTTTATAAGACTAAAAAGCTCTTCCCCATGTAAACGGAGTCGAGCTTTTTAAATTGGTCAGATTTCACATATATAACCCTGCTAAGAAAATCCCAAGCGATTTCTGATAAATCTCATCGAACTGTGTTATAGGCAAGGGGTTCGTTCCTTTCCCCAGCTCCACGGTAAACCCCGGCCTTCGCCAATCCTGGATGAACCAATCCTTATACCCTGCGTAACTATTGGCGGATTTGACAGGCTCATATCCACTGACCCTCGCAAACTCATTGACTATCGTTTCCGACTCCGGCGGTTCCAAACCTTCAAACCCCCAATAAATGACCTCTCCTTGAGTATGGAAAGCAAGGACTTTGCCAAAATCACGTTTTCTTGTCAACGCTGACATTGCAATAGCTTCTGGCTGTGTAAGCGGCCCCTCCCCGGGATAATTTGCCGGACCTGGCTCCATTACATTATTGCGAGCTTGTTCCAGCTCCCATTTGGCGGGAAATTGATCATTCAGATCCACCCCGTTAATATTCGCTTTCCAGCCAGAGAAGTCATCGCTGCCATTATTCCATTCGACGAGCCGGCCTCTCAATGTCTCAGGCGGGCCTTTCAGAACCAGCTCCACTCCGTCTGGATTCACCATTGGGACGATCGACAGCATCGTCTGTTGATAAATGGGAAACATAGATAGGCCGCGGATGTCAGCCTGATTCGTGATTGCGAGTAAATAATCATTTAAAAAGGTCATGATCACAGGCGTCGTTATCCACTCATTCGCATGAAAGGAACCATTATAATGAACTCGCTTGTTACCATTTCCAATCAGCACTTCGGGGATATCCCTTTCAAGAACCGAGTCCCCGATGGGGGAGGTTTTAATAAATGGATAGATATTTTTCAAACGTCTTACATCGGTCATCATCGTCCCATAATCATATTCCCGGTTTCCTTGAATTAGCCTCCACGTAATCCTTAATGGCACAGAAATTACCTGACCAACTTGCAGGGCATTCGGGTTGAGATTGGGATTAACCAAAAATAGGGCATCCAATGAAAGATTACGTGACCTGGCAATTTCCCATAACGAATCACCTTGCTTAATGCTATAGGGGGTAGCCGTAAAGCCAGGAATTTTGATTTGTTGGCCAATCATAAGTGCAAGTGGATCAATCCCACTATTGGAATCAATGATAAGTTGATAATTCACCTTGAATAATTGGCTATAATACCACAAGGAATCATTCTGCCTCACAAAAACGTCCATACTGCACCTCCTCTTAACCAAATGTATGCTGATTCGATTTAATTATTGCCAAAGCACCTTGTTCTGGACTACATGATTATTAAAAAGTCACTCCTCAAAATGAACCAAAGCGATCCAGAATGCTTGATATGCTCAGTTCTCCATACTCATTCTCAGGGTCTAGTTTTCGATATCTTATGAATTTCGCCATCCGATCTTCTTCTTTGATCCAGCCAAGATGCTTCAAATGTCGGATAAATTGTGAGGCAATACAAAGACATTTTCTGCAAATCTCCTGAAGCCTATCGTTCCATTTTCATTCAGATCCATCCCGATACCCAGGAATAGCCGGTAAAACCGGTGAGCGCACCAGCTTTCATCCTCCCAGTAATGGGTTTCATTCAAAAAGTCATTAACCGGATTTTCTTGATCGCTCATCTTCATTTCATCATGGAAGAACATTCAATCTTTTAAGAACGTTATAAGTCCTGATTCTTTTTGCTAGTCATTAATTCCAACCTTTACCGGTAATCTGAGTAACTGGCCCCCCATTGACCTGACGGCATGACTTCCCTACAAACATTTATAACTATCTATTCTTACCGAACTTGTCGGATGTCATTTATATAACGGAGCCCTCCATAAACAAACAAAACAGGCATCCATTCATGAATGGATGCCTGTTCACATTTTACTAGATTGAGAGCCTCTATTTTATGCTTCTTGCGGTACGGGCAAACCTAAGCCTTCGGCTATGCGCGTTCCGTATTCTGGATCGGCTTTGTAAAAATGACCGATTTGACGAAGCTTGATTTCTTCCAATTCCACAGGTTTCATTGCACCCACGATCGTGTCAACAAGGCGGGTTTTCTCTTCGGCACTCAATAGACGGTATAAGTCACCTGCTTGAGTGTAGTGATCATCACTATTATGACCAACTTGTGCAGCCTTCCCAGTCACCTCGAAAGGAGTGACTTTATTTTCAGTTGATTCGGCAGGACCGCCAAAACTATTCGGCTCATAATAAACAGATCCCTTGCCATTGTCATCTGCACGCATGAAGCCATCACGCTGATAGTTGTTCGCTTCCACTTTCGGCCGGTTCACCGGAAGCTGGTTATGATTCGAACCCACACGGTAACGGTGTGCATCTCCATATGCGAATAGACGTCCTTGAAGCATCTTGTCTGGGGAAGCTTCAATCCCTGGTACGAATGTTCCCGGTGAGAACGTGGCCTGCTCCACTTCGGCAAAGTAGTTTTCAGGATTTCTGTTCAATACCATACGGCCAAGCTCGATTAGCGGATAATCTTTTTGAGACCAGACCTTCGTCACATCGAATGGATCGAAACGGTATGTATCCGCATCTTCCAGAGGCATGATCTGAACATATAATTTCCATGCAGGGAAGTCCCCTTTTTCAATGGCATTGAAAAGATCTTCCGTATGGTAATCAGGATTTTCACCTGCTAGTTTTGCAGCCAGATCCACATCAAGGTTTTTGATGCCCTGTTCTGTTTTGAAGTGGTATTTCACCCAAACGCCTTTTCCTTCAGCATTCACCCATTTAAATGTGTGGCTTCCGAAACCATGTGTATGACGGAGTGTAGCAGGAATGCCCCGGTCTGACATCAGAATCGTTACTTGGTGCAAAGATTCCGGTGAATGTGACCAAAAATCCCAAACTGCCGTAGGGTTTTTCAAATGTGTTCTAGGATCTCTTTTTTGTGTATGGATGAAGTCGGGGAATTTAATCGCATCGCGAATAAAGAATACAGGCGTATTATTACCGACGATATCGTAGTTTCCTTCTTCGGTGTAGAATTTAACAGCAAAACCACGCGGGTCACGGACTGTATCAGCAGAACCCAATTCACCTGCAACTGTGGAGAAACGGATAAATAGATCTGTCTTCTTGCCCACACCATTGAAAAGTTTAGCTTTCGTGTACTGAGAAAGGTCGTTCGTTACTTCGAAAGTTCCAAATGCACCGGCGCCCTTCGCATGAACTACACGTTCAGGCACACGTTCACGGTTGAAGTGGGCTAGCTTTTCCAATAAGTGTACATCCTGAATGAGAACCGGGCCGCGTTCGCCGGCAGTGATCGAGTTTTGATTATCTCCAACTGGCGCTCCCCAGCTTGTAGTTAGGTTTTTCTTATTAGACATAATTGAACCACCTTTTCATTATTATTTATGTATATAATGATAAAGCTTCTCAGAAAAAAATCAATACTTATTTATAATAATTTTAATATAATAATGAATTTATTATTTATTAGTTGATGTTACAATTTCTCTACCAACCATAATGTGGATAATCAATAAGCTATAAACGTTGGCAGAACAACGTATTGCCACAATTTAATTCCTAATAATGGTATACGACCCTTATAACCCATATTCCTTCATGACAAGTGATTTTATCATTTCTCCTACCAATGGGATAGTAATCGAGATTGATGACGAATATTCATGGTTACTTTGCGCTATTTTTATTTCCTACTATCGTATAACAAACCGAAGTGTTCTCCTGTGACTTTGTTCACTTCATCAACCTTTTGTTACATGACGAATAGATGGATGCATAGAAACTGAATTTTCCAATACTTTTGTGAACCATATCTTCTGCAAGCCACTTCATAAATTGGCTGAAACATAAGGCCTTCACCCTAATTTTGCTAGAGAAATTGTAAACATACTGGTTTGTGTTCGTATAGAAAATAAGATACTATTACGTTAAAATGACCGTCCAATAAGAGTAAGGGTGATATATATGAATAAGCGCAAACAAATGGTAGTTAATTATGCACACCAATTATTTATCGAAAAGGGATATCAAGCAACTTCCATTCAGGACATTTTGGATTATAGCGGCATTTCAAAAGGAACATTTTATAACTATTTTTCTTCTAAAAGCGAATTGCTAAAGGCCGTCTTCCTAACTTCCCAAGAAAAATTAGAAAAAGAGCGGAATGAATTGCTGATTGGAAAAAACCTTGCAGATATTGAAATATTCATCAAACAATCCGAATTACAAATGCACTCCAACAAAAGCAATAAACTCTTTTCCTTATACGAGGAAGTAATGATTTCAAATGATGCGGAACTTAAGAACTTCATAACACATGCTAAATTCCAACATATCCATTGGCTATCAAAACGGTTTCTGGACATATTCGGTGCTGATAAAAAACCCTATGTTTTGGACTGTGCCATTCTTTACTCTGGGATGATGCATCAAACGATTCATTTTAATGCCTTGGCTAAAGAGCCCGATTTCAACCCTACTGAAATTATCCGTTATTGTGTCGATAGGATTAAATCGATTTTCGAAGATGTCAGCAAGTCAAAAGTACAGCTTTTGGAACCTGATCTCATCAAGCAATGGCTGCCTGAGTGCTTCCATACACAGCAGGATTTTCATACAGCACTCCTGCACTCTGCAAATGACCTAAAAAAGATGATCTTAAGGCTATGCCACGATGATGAAGCGGAACGGGTTAAAAACTTAAAATTGATTCACTTTATCCAAGAGGAATTATTACAAAACGTTGAACCGCGAATCTTTCTCATCGAAAGCGCCCTGCTTTCCCTAGACACCAATCCAAAATTGAAAAACACAATGGAATTAAGTGAATTCGAAAAGGTCATTGCCAACAACTTCTAAATAAAACCTAATGAGTCCCATTTTGTAGACTAATGGGTTCCTTTGTGGAAAGGGAGCGGATTTTTGAAGCAACTGGAACGTTTTTCATAGAAAAAAACGGTTACCAAGCCCGATTTCTTCGAATTCGTCTACAGTGTATGACCATAAAAGGAGTCCTCTCCAACCTGAGGGAATACATATCGTATTCCTTTTTTTGTGACAATTCTGCAAACATATAACTGAAATTCATGAAACTTTAGTATAATGTCTTGTAGTAAAGTGCCTGCAGGAGGAGTTTTTCATGAACATAATAATGCGTTTTCTTATCAACGGGCTGATATTGCTCGTTATTGACTGGCTTCTCGACTCCATCACGATTAAATCTTACGGAACAGCCTTGCTTGCGGTTTTTATATTATCGATCATGAACTTGCTGGTTAGACCCATTCTCCAACTTATCACATTGCCGATCACCATCCTGACGTTCGGGTTGTTTTCATTCATTATAAATGCCTTCACATTCCAAATTACTTCCTATACCGTCAGTGGCTTTGTAATAGATTCATTTTGGGGAGCTTTAATCGGATCATTATTATTGAGTCTCATTCAAAGTCTTCTTATAAAACTGAGTAAAAAAAACCGTCAGTAGCATGCTGACGGTTTTTTTTATCCATTTCATTTCCATAACAGGCTTCGATATTTCCCGGGCTATTTCCCTAAATTCCGCTAAGCTTCACTAGCTGTTTTCCCTCATTTTTGACAATGCAGAAGCAGAAAGCACCTAATATCCATAACATACATATACATACCGATTTCTCTGGAAATGGGAATGAAATGAATCGATCAATGGAGGAATGACCTGTTCACAAAACCTGAATCAAGAATTTCCCTGTCCATTTTACTCGTGCTTCCTTTCTTTATTCCCACTCTTTTCATTACCCCATCACTAGCCGTGGCTGGCGATGGCAGCTTGTCATCTCCTTACTCCGTTTCCCAAGCCATTGTGAATCAAGATAGCATGATTAAAACGGTTAGTGGATATGTGACGGGACAGCCCACAACAGCCAATACCGTCATCACGAACAGCTTTTCGAATGATTATGCCATAGTATTGGCAGACAGCTCTTCGAAAACAAACATTTCCAGTATGGTATATGTTCAGGTTCCATCCTCCTTCCGCTCTGAATTCGGGTTAAAAACACATCCTTCCTTGAAAGGAAAAAAAGTCACCGTAACCGGTACACTGAATGCGTATTTCACCCATCCAGGCTTGAAAGATGTATCTGCCATGTTTTCAGGGAGTGATTCACCAGAACCGGAGACACCGGGGGTGGCTCCTACTATGATTCAGCCATTGGAAAATCAGGGTCTTCGCTAAAGAATGCCCTCCATGAAATCATCGATGACCATTCGGAAATATCGTATTCTAATGTCTGGGCAGCTTTACGAAAAACCGATGAGGGCCCGAATAACACCAATAATGTCATTCTTCTTTATACAGGGCGTTCTCAAGGAAAAACGATGAACGAATCTGGTTTTAATGGTTGGAATCGTGAGCATGTATGGGCGAAATCACATGGTGATTTTGGTACCACTTTAGGACCCGGCACCGACCTGCATCACCTTCGGCCGACCGATGCTTCTGTCAACAGTACAAGAAACAACCTGGACTTTGATAATGGAGGTTCTGAACATACCGAAGCGATAGGAAATTACTATGACTCCGATTCGTGGGAGCCTCGCGATAGTGTCAAAGGTGATGTCGCCCGGATGCTTTTTTATATGGCGATTCGTTATGAGGGTGATGCTGGGGAAGTGGATTTAGAGTTAAATAATCAAGTGAACAATGGTACCGCCCCTTATCATGGTAAATTGGCTGTCTTACTTGAATGGAATGAACAGAATCCAGTAGATGTCTTCGAGCGTAATCGAAATGAGATCATTTATAATCAATATCAGCATAATCGTAACCCTTTCATAGACCATCCTGAATGGGCCCCCGCCATCTGGCGATGATAAAACGAAAAAGCCGTTTTTACGGGAGCAGCTTTTTCATCATTCAAAAGTCTAAATTTTTAGAAAAATCACATAATTATACTTTATTTAAATAGCATTACAATACATTTTGGAAGATTAACATTTGATCAAAACAGATGGGATCTCTTCAATAGTAAGCGTTTTCATTTTTTTCTTTACATTCTTCCTATTAAAATATATTATTTAGTTGTAATATTATGTGAAAAATCAATAAATAATATGTATTCTCCTCTACTAGTGATAAAATGCTAGATAGAGAAAATTAAACTCCAACATAGAAAAGGGGAAAATTATGCAAAACTCCAAAGAATCTCAACTACATAGAGGTTTGGAAGAAAGACATATCGCATTAATGTCTCTTGGCGCAGCCATTGGAGTCGGTTTATTTCTCGGCTCGGCATCTGCGATAAAATTAGCCGGCCCAGCCATCATTATTTCCTACGCCATTGGCGGACTTATGATCTACCTTATCATGCGTGCACTAGGGGAAATGGCGATAAAAAATCCAGTCGCAGGCTCTTTCAGCCGCTATGCGAGAGAATTTGTCAGTCCTCTTGCCGGATATATAACCGGTTGGAATTACTGGTTCGTCTGGATTGCCACCTGTATGGCTGAAATTACGGCAGTGGGAATCTATATGCAATTTTGGTACCCTGATACTCCGCAATGGGCTTGGGCGTTAGCCGCACTTGCCGTCATGACAACAATTAACTTTCTTGCTGTAAAAGCTTACGGTGAATTGGAGTTTTGGTTCGCCCTAATTAAAATCATTACGATCATCCTTATGATCGTCCTTGGCTTCGGAATGATCATCTTTGGTCTGGGGAACGGCGGAATCGCGATCGGTTTCGGCAACCTTGTTGAACATGGAGGATTTTTCCCTAATGGGATTTCCGGTGTCATCCTATCGTTCCAAATGGTCATGTTCGCCTATTTGGGAATTGAAATGCTTGGAGTAACCGCAGGTGAAGTTAAAAATCCTGAGAAATCTTTAAAAAGAGCCATCGATACCGTTTTTTACCGGATTTTACTTTTTTACGTTTTAGCACTGACTGTCATTTTATCGATCACTCCATGGGATGAAATGAATGGAGAAAACAGTCCCTTCGTTATGATGTTTGATAAAATCGGTATACCAGGTGCAGCAGGGATCATTCAGTTTGTCGTACTGACAGCAGCCCTTTCATCTTGTAACAGCGGGATCTTCAGTACAGGAAGAATGCTATTCAACCTAGCGCAGCAAGGTGAATCACCAAAAAGTTTCGAACGTACAACAAAGTCAGGCGTTCCTGGCGTTGCCATAATCGTTTCGGCTGTCGTGCTTCTTTTCGGCGTTTACCTTAACTACATGGAAGCCGATAAAGTCTTCACCTACGTCACAAGTGTCGCTACATTCGGTGCACTCTGGACATGGGGAACCATACTTGTCACACAGATTATGTCTAGACGGAAAATGAGTCAGGGAGAAAAACAAGGCTTGTCTTACAAGATGCCTCTTTTCCCATTCACTTCTTATTTCACTTTAGCCTTTTTAGTATTCGTAATGGTAGTACTCGGTTTTTCAGCAGATACAAGAATCGCTCTAATCGTTGGTCCGATTTGGATTATACTATTGGTAGTCCTGTATTATGTGACCGGCTTGCATAAACGGAATAAATAAATGTCAGAGGGTGCGCTAATTGGCACCCTCTATTTCTGCCTTCACCTTTTATCCCTTCTTTTGATCGCCCAATGGACCAATGCACAAGCTCCCCCTAATATAATGAGGATAGGCAAGTTGCCTATTATAAAGACAATGATTCCCGAACCCGCTTTAAGTAATAGATTCGCACTCGTTGCAAGTTGTTTCTTGGTTCTCTCCCATGTATTCAATTCCTTATTATCAATGCCCGGCACAACTATCCGGTCCTGTGATAACGTGATGGTAACCGTTGAATATGAGGTCTGGTTTTCAAGGTATTTCATTTGCCCGGTCAACTGCTCTATTTCTTCTTGCACCACGGCAAGATCGGATGATATTTTCAGCAAATCTTCCGTCTTCTCAGCATCCTTCATGAATGCAAGCAGCCTTTCCTCCACTGCCCTCTTTGACTTCCACCTTGCTTTTAAATCCACATATTGCTCCGTTACATCCTGTCCTGTTACGTTCCTTCCGACCACTTTTGAAGCTTCTCCCTCGCTATCGGCTAGAAAATCCTGAAAATGGGCTTCAGGGACCCGAACAGTGATCGTCCCTTCCACCCGTTCTTCATCTTCCCTGTATACATTGGACTCGACAACATATCCGCCATATTCATCCACCTTATTTTCAATCTTCATTTGTGCCTTTTCAAGGTTCTTCACCTTCAACTCCAGCTGGGCTTGATGGATGACCTTTCTTTCATCCGTCATCCCTTCTTTTTCCGCTACTTCTTCCTGCACTTCATTCCCGGAATTTGAAGCGTCCATTTTACTGTCCGCCTTTTCATCCTGTCCTTTAGATGCTGAATCATCCTTTTCATTACTGCTGCATCCAGCAAGTAAAAAGAACAAACTGAACATAAGCATCAGTATTTTACGGTTCATCGGTATTCCCCCTTTTCTTAATAGTACCGACGTAAAGTTTGGCAGAAAGTTACACTGCCTTATTAAAGGAATGTTTTATTTTCAGATGAAAAGGTAAAGGTATAAGAACAGCCAAATTATGAAGAAAGAAGTGTATCCAGTATGGACTACGGAAAATTAGCTAAAAGTGTATTGGTGCCAGTGGTAGGAGGGTCACTTGTGGGGATATTCGCCACAAGGAAATCAAAAGAAATTTATGGAAAACTCAAGAAATCTGCTTTTGCTCCTCCTTCCTGGACTTTTCCCGTTGCTTGGACAAGCCTTTATACGATTATGGGAATAGCGAAATATCGCATTGCATCCAAAGAAAAAGAATCGAAGTCCGCTGATCTTCTCTACGATACTCAACTAGGATTGAATTTCTTATGGTCTTTTTTATTCTTCAAATGGGGCTTGCGCGGAACCGCCTTTATTGAAATGGCTGCACTGCTGACATTGATTACATTAACGGCATTCGAGTTTTATAAAATAGACCGTACATCAGGTTTAGCGATGATTCCCTATATCGCATGGGTCACTTTTGCATTAGGGTTGAACTTTTCCATCTTCATAAACAATTAATCACAAAAAAGGAAGCACCCCTATACTAAGGAGCGCTCAGAATGTAGACAAACTGGATGAAAATCGAGTTTGTCTACATTTTTTTGGCTTGTACAATTTGGGCGTTGATTGGAACGGAAGGCACCCGCTTTCCGCTGGCGGTCCGGGGAGCCTCCTCCCTTTGACGCGCTTTTCCTGCAGGAGTCTCGAACACCCGCTCCAATCAACTTTGTTTTACCTTTAATAATCGAGTACGTTTTTTCCTCCGTTGTTCAAACATATAAATAATCCCCCCTATAAATATTTCGATTTTTCAATTCAAAACAAAAAAACTGGTAAAGCAAGTCGCATTACCAGTTTTAAAAGCATAAAGCCTATAAATCCCGATCTATTAAACTCGCGGATACCGGTTCGATGCCCATCTCCCTCGACCAGATGGACAGCTGGCCTATATGGTGAATTTCGTGCGCTATCAGATGGCGCAGTATTCTGCCTTTTTCGTATGTACCCTCCATCCAAGATGGCTGAATCATCGCATTCTCATCATCAATGGAATGCGAGTTCAAATAGTCCATGACCTCAGAGTGATAACGGTTAGATAAATCCTCCACTTCTTCGATCGTATCATGAGCGTCCAAATCTATCGCGACATCAGACTTCCCTTGTATGGCCCTGATCCAGCTGCATTCGACATCAATAATATGGGCGAGTGTCTTCAATATATTGCCCATCCCTCCTGTGCGCTGCCGTTTCAGCTCCTCACTCGGTAAGGACCTGCACCACTTGATCCACTCATTTCGCACCTGCCAGTTATAATTGAATAATGTCAACATCCATCCCACCCCCTACTACTCAATGTCGTTGAGGCATCCTTTAGCACGCCCCCCTTTGTATTGATAATAATCTTGTCTTTGAATGGTTTTGAATCCACAAGATTCATAGAGTCTTAAAGCATGCCGATTAGTCGCCTCGACCTCGAGAAAAATATCATATCCGAGCTGGCTTTGTTCCGCTACAACCTTTTTCAATGCCTTTCTGCCAATCCCTTTTCCCTGATATTTTGGCAAAATCGAAAAACCATAAATCCACGCTTCCCGTCCTGAGTGATCAACACGGATCTTACCGACCGCGCGGCCATCCTTTTCAATCATCATGGTTTTCAGAGTATCCTCATATAGGATGCGCTGATAATAATCTATCGCCTCTTGTTTCGTAAATCGGAAACATTGAATATCCAGCTGAATTTCCGTTTCCTCATCATCTTTCCGTGAAGGGCGAACGACTGCATCACCATAATCATCAAGCTCCGTTTCGGACCATTTCATTTGAAATTCAGAAAAAGCAGTCTCACATGGGAGCTGTTCCAAAAACGCTGTCCCTGAATCGGATAGGGCAGGTGAGTTCAAGAGAATCAACTTATAGTTGCGCTCCATGGCACTCCTTATAGCCTCTTCCAGCAGCTTTGTAAAAATGCCTTGCCTCCGGTAATCAGGATGAACCATCCCGCACATCTCCACTTTGTTTCCAAAATCGTAAAGACCAAGAAAACCAACAAGTTTTAAACCGTCATAGTGAAGAAAGTCATTCTTATTCACACCGTTTCGACTGCGAAGCGTTTCCCAGTTCAATTTTAAAGTAAAACCTTCCCGTTCACATTCTTGCTGTAAGATCCGAATATCTTCTAGCTGTTTATCCTTCAAATTCGCCACCCCTTTTCCATAGTATCAGTTTATTACCAAAAAATAAGAAAAGCAGCACCCTATAACTCGGATGCCGCATAACATTCATAAGTTTATTAATGAACGTTGTTTTTTTAAAAGTATTTTCACTTTAAAACATAAAACTAAAATCGTACGAGGGGAGGATTTCCTATCTAATTACATTGACGGATGAATTATAGTAGTAAAATGATTCCAAATGACGATTATTTTTTACCTATTTTATGATATATTCCAAATAATGGTTTATTATTATTTTATTTGAGTTTAAGGGAGGGATTTAACAGAGCCTTGATTTTCAGAAAGTACCCAATTCTTTATACCCGAATTCCGGACCCTGTTTAGAATAGAATCCGAAATTCGGTGTTTAACACCTGGCACATTGCGTCCTGAGGTTATCGTTTTTTCGTTTTATGAGCGGACTTTTTTAAGTTCTCTACGTCCGTTGTCAGTTCTTTTAATTGTTTACCGAAGCGGAAGAGCAAAAACATAGAAACGACGAATGGATAGCCAAATTCGCTAACTAATGAAACCCACATAGTAGCATCCTCAATCATCATCCTCTTCACCCCTTTTCTTGTATCTGATATCTAAAGTGAAACTTGTTCAAGAAAATCAATCTAGCACTATTGATTTATGGAAAAAAGAACGAATGTTCCTATATAATTGATTTATTCCCCTTGTCTTTCACTTTATTAATTAAAGGAGGGATAACAATGAACCAATTAACTTCTCATTTTTTTTCTCATTCATTGGAGTTTCTGCAGCAACAGTACTCATCTTTCTTTGAACAACCGATCATTCAAGTATTTTTACAGAACCCAGAGCATTTAAAGATTTTCACTGAAACTCTTGATTCCCCTTCCTCCCACAACATTTGTCATCTCAACGAGACTTTCAAAATTTTCTATTACCGGGCTAAAGTATACAAATACATGTGCTCCTTAATTTACTTTTTCTCTGTTGATTTTGATAAAAGGGCACGGAAGCAACGGGAACGCTATCGAATGGTACTTGATGCGACACCAAGGGATACTGGCGGACTGATCGATCGAATCGGCACATTGGACGTTCAACTTGAAAAGATGGGGGAAACGAATGAACTCGCTTCACACTTAAGTGATGAAGAGATGATAAAAGCCTTGAAGAAGTTAACAGCCAAACAAAACCTGGTGCTGACCATGATCTTTTCCTACAGCCTATCCAACAAGGAAATTGCTGCCTATTTCCATGAGTCGCCACAGAATATCTCAAGCATCCGTAAACAAGCTCTAAAAAAACTTCGAAAGCACTATATGGATGAGGTATATATTAGAAAGGAGAAAAGCCATTGTGGATAAAAAACTGTCAAAAGCAGAATTGATGGATCTAATCGACTCTTTGAATCCTAAAATAAAGAAATCATTAAAAAACACGAGCTATCAAGATCGGAATGATCTGGAGCAAGAAATCAAACTCAAGATCATTGAATCATATGAAAAGATCGCAGCAATCGAGGCCCCTAATTTTGAGGAGTTCCTTACAGAATTCCTTATTAAGCAAAAGCAATGAAAAAGTACCAAGTCCAGGGCAAGGATGCTGGACTTGGTACTTTTTTCTGAATATCAGTATGATGGTTTCAATGTCAGCTTATCACCTTTTGGATCGTCCAATGTAGTTTTGTGATAAGTACCTGCTGCCCAATCATCAAGCTGATCTTGGTACCACTCACTTTTAACGTTACCTGATTGACCCGGGCCAACGAGGTGATATCCTTGATTCATGTCGGCTAGGTCGATGACAAATCTCCAGGATCCACCATGATTAACGGTTCCATCATCTAGAAATGCCGCCGCCTGTACGGTGACACTGCTACCGCCTACCGGCATTCCGCCACCGCTGTTAAATAAATAATTTAAGGGAGCGACACTTGATAGCGGGTGATTAAACCTGACCTGGTGAAAGTCTCCCCATTCCCAATCAACTATATCGTCACCCTGTGATTCTTCAAGTTCCGTTAACGTCTCTTGTAACGACTTGGCAAGCACCTGCTCAAGGCCGCCTGCTTCTTCAATCCAAGGACCCGCCTTACCGTCCAGTGCCCGCCTTAGTAGTTCATCAACGGCCGAGCGCCTTCCATTAAAGAGGTTGAGGGTTTCCTCCGGTATTTCCTCTTTAAGCAGAACATCGCCTATTTTTCGCATCCAGACATTAAAAATCATCGGTGCCGCTTCATCTACGGAATCGATATGATTCCATTTCTTCAGAATCGTTAGTGCCTGGTCTTCCCGTTTCCCGGATGGACCTTTCAATACATCAATGAATGGAGGAACAAACTCCTTAGCTTGCAAATTCACTTTATCCATCTGCAGGCTTTGCATATCCTCGGCCGTAAGCTTTTTATTGGCTTTTAAAAACTCCTGTATCCGCATCTGACGGTACGGCTGAGCCCAGTTATTGCTGATGTGGTAAGGATAATCATCAGAGATGACTTTATTATTCGCTGTCGAAATGAATCCCTCTTCCGGATTCACCGTTTTCGGAAGTTCATCATAGGGAATATAGCCTTTCCACTCAAATTCATCCGTCCAACCAGGTACGGGCAGCATACTATCGCCTTTTTTCCGGATTGGGATTTTCCCATTCGCCTTATAGGCAATGGTCCCATCGACTGAGGCAAAGACGAAATTCTGTGCCGGCGTTTCGAATTTCAAGAGGGCCTTTTCGAATTCTTTCCAGCTTCCCGCTTTATTCATATTCAGTACCGCTTCAAGCTCGGCAGATGGATCAAGTGCTGTCCACCTTAATGCAAGCACGGTCTCTTTTCCGCTTTTCCCGGCAAACTCGGAGACAACAGGTCCATGTCGGGTGACCGTCACTTGATAGTCTAGTGTTTTACCATCCTTAACCTTGATGGGTTCGTCGAGGATTTCAGCTTTTTCCCAGTTACCTTTGTAGGAGAATTCCTTCTCGTTTTCCGGGTTTCTCCTCTCAATATACAGATCCTGAACATCCGGACCGGTATTGGTCACACCCCAAGCGACCTTTTCGTTATGCCCTAGTATGATTCCCGGAATCCCGGCAAAAATCACTCCGCTCACATTGACCGACGGAGCCTCCAAATGCATTTGATACCAAACGGATGGTGTAGCTAATCCCAGATGGGGATCATCCGCCAATAACGGCTGTCCGGAATCCGTTTTCTTGCCTGAAACGACCCAGTTATTGCTGCCGTTGAATTCATAAGGAATAACGGCGCCGGCAAAACTTTTTTCAATATCCAGTTCTTCCTTACTGATGATATATGGGGCGCTCTTTGGATAACTAGGAAATAAATCAAAGGCTTTTTCCTTTGGGAACGTTTGCAGCAAATACTGCCTAAACGCCTGATCTTCCCAGTTCCCTCCTAAATCAAAGGCCATATATTTACCGATGGTCAGCGAATCGACGGGTGTCCAAGGCTCTGGTTCGTATCCAAGCAGAGTGAACTCCGCCGGCCATTTCCCATTCTCCTTCAATTCACCGATATAAAGATTTACCCCCTCGGCAAACCTATCCAAGGCATCTTTCCCGTCACTGGTGTATGCTGCATAAGAGGCTTCAGCCGCCCGCCTCAGCCCAAGTGTGCGGAAATACTTATCATTTTTGACGGTTTTCTCACCAATCACTTCACTCAATCTTCCTGACGCCTGACGCCTGCTTAAATCCATTTGAAACAAACGGTCCTGTGCTTGGATATACCCTTGGGCTAAATACAAATCATGTTCATTCGCTGCATGGATATGCGGGACCCCACTTGAATCCCTCACCACCGTAACCGGTTTCAAAAGACCTGGAAGCGATATTTCCCCCTTTGTTTCCGGCAAGGATCTTGAAAGAAATACATTTGCAGCTATCAAGACAGACAGCAAAAGAATAATCAGGATTCCAAAAGTCCATAGAGCACGCTTTCTCCACTTCCGTTTTGGCTTTTGCTGAGGTACGGCAACTTCCATCGATTCATCTTCCTCTCCCCTTAAAACTCTCTTTCTCTTTCTATATTAAGATATTCCGCGTTTCTCCCCATCTTTCCTACCAACTTCCTTACATTCTCTCTTTTTATTTCAAGAAGGAAAAAAGGTGGAAGGACGGATTATCACGCACAAGCCCGAATTATTACCGCGTAAATGCTTCGATGAACATGACATCAAATGCAAAAACACCGATACAATGTATCGATGTGACAGGGGATGCTAGCTATTTGCAATAATGTATTCAATCACTTCATCTGCATCGTCTGTATAAAAGAGGGCTTTATCAAAGTCATGGGCTGCCTTCGTCTCGGCTTCCATGTATTCAACTAAGGAGAGGAGACCAAAGAGCCTCTTCCATTTATGAGTTTTCTCCAGAAGTTTTCTTTCCTTTTTTATATCCTCTGGTATGAATTCATTAATGATAAAACATGGGTCGGAAAATGAAGGGTCCTGAAAACGTTCGTTCAAGGCTCGCAATTTATCCCGATCCCATTCCACCCTTACCAAGTCCGATATGACCGATACATTTTGGACCGAGTCGAGGATGCGTTTGGACAAAACATCATATTCTTCATCCTCCAGCCCATTATCCGTCATGATTCCTACACAATACCATTTTTCGTTATGATCAAGTTCCTCATTTTTCTTAAAAAACACCCTTCATCCACCTTCCTTACACGTTTACATGTCCCAATAATTTAAATGAAAATCAACATGTCCGCCCACGTTATTTCACTATAACATGGAGAAATATCGATGCATAAAATATGAAGCTGCGAATGTTAGACTGACCTAGAAAAAAAGGTACCCTGAAAAAGGATACCTCCATCATACTGGCTGAAGAGCCAGCCCTTTTTGTTTAAACAGATATTCCAGGGCCTGTCTGAACGATAGAAAGGCTTTTACCTGATTTGAAAAATCAAGGTTGACGATCTCTTTCACGACATCAGGGGTAAAACCGACAAACATCGTTTCCGTTCCCATCAGCGCCAATGCCCCCACTAATTGATCCAACAGGGAGAGCATATCGCTTTCCTTCGTAAAGGTAATACCCGAAAAATCCATGATCAATACTTCCGCATGCAGGTCTGCACATTTTTGCAGTACCGTCGATTGCATCGACTCCATTCTCCAATCGTCAATGCGTCCAATCAATGGTAAGAGCAGCACATCCTTTAATACGGTCTGAACAATCGGGGTGGACAATTCTTCCATGACTTCTTGGTTTTCTTTTATCTTCTGCAAAGAATCATTTGCCATTTTCGCCATTTCTTTATAATGATTCACGTAACTGATACTCACACAGTGTATGAACTGGTCCAGGATTGCATCAATTATCGAGCTTGCCTTTAGCAGAATTTCAATGGAGTAATAGCGATTGCTTACCTCTTCTTCAATGAAACTCCAGAAAAGGTTACGCACAAGCTGTGCTTCCTCAATATTCTTATCTAAAGGAATGCCCATATCCACGATGCGCTTACCTATTTCCATACCCGTTATTTTCATACTTTCCATCGCTTGTGCCTTTCCATGAATCAAGGCATCTGCATGAATTTGAATAAGCTTTGACCGTACCTCTTTACTGGTTTCAAAATCATACAGCGGTTCCTCTTCTTCAAACAACTCGATATGCTCCACTAAGATATATTTAAATTTTTCAATTTTTTCACCGATCATCCTTAATTCTTCCATATGGACCTCCCATACAGGGCTTTTATCATATTTTATCAAAAAATGAATGGTTAATGATATAAAATCCTTCTATTACCAATATGATAATAGACGTTTACCTTTTCAATATAAGGGTATTATGATATATGACTTGGAGGGATTACCATGAAAAAAGATCAACAACAAGACTTCGAATCTGAAAACATGAGCGATTTAGTCGAACTCATAAACAGTAAAAATAACAGCCGCAGAATCTTGGATGTACTTCGGCGCAATAAAAAGGATAAAAGTAAAAGCAAAGATAAAAAATGAAAAAACCCAGTCCAAAACGGCCTGGGTTTTTTCATGGATAAAATAAAAGAGCTGAGTTTGTTTATTAAGCAAACTCAGCTCTTTCGCCATTAAATATTGATTGCCACTACCTTTTTCTCCGAATTTCCTTCACATGGTTCCCTTCAGTAGTAATATAGACTGTTTCATCAATTTTGTATGTTAAATATCGGTCACAATCAATTTCCAACGTTTTCCCATTACTGAATTTCATTGCGCAATTGGATCCCTCTTCGGTTTCCGTCACATCAATGACTTCGTTCGTCTTAAAACCGACTGCCTTGCCATCGGAGAAATGAGGATAGTATTTTTCAACAATCTCCACCTTTTCCACTCTGCCCGGGCTTGTTAAGTATACAACGAATAATATAATTAAAACGGCTATTAACCCAATGAGAATTCCTGCTTTTCGTTTCACTCTATCTATTACCCTCTTCTCTTATCAATCTATTATTCAATCTCCATTTTCACTAGATTATATTCAGGATTCCGGAAAACATGATAGAAAAGATCATTTTATTTAACGTTTTTCCCTTTTTCCACCATCATCGCACAAGCGGCAGCCAGGAGGATGAGAATGGATACTGCCGAGATGACCCCTCCCCAGCCGAACTTCATCAGGAATAAACCGCCTGATGCCCCCACTACACTTGATCCCGCATAGTAAAATAGGAGATATAATGCGGATGCTTGAGCCTTTTCACGCTTATGAGCTAACCTTCCGACCCAGCTGCTCGCAATTGAATGGGCTCCAAAAAAGCCAAATGTAAACAAGGCAAGCCCCATTATTTTCAGCAAAAGCGGATCCAATAAGGTTATAAGGGCGCCCATCAGCATGATTGCGATTCCGATAAGAAGTACAGGTCCCCGACTATATTGATCGGCAAGCTTACCCATCCATGTAGAACTAAATGTCCCCACAAGATAGATAATGAAAATGAAGCCAATCAATGTCTGCGATAAATGATATGGCGGTCCCATTAATGGTATACCCACAAAGTTATAAACGGTAACAAACGAACCCATTAATAGGAAGGCCATACCGAATAAGAGTACTAGTCTGCCATTCCTAAAGTTATTGATGAGGGAGGTTTTGATTCTCGGCAATGAGACTCCTACGCGGACGGTATGCTGTGAAGCCGGAAGCATCCACCAAAAAGCCAGACTGATGATCAAACTTAAAGCCCCAAGGCTTCCAATCGCTATGTTCCATGAGAAATGGTCGGTCAGCACCCCGACAATCAGCCTGCCAGCCAATCCGCCGATACTCGAACCACTCACATAGATCCCCATCACATAACCCAGGCTTTTCGGATGAAATTCTTCATTGATATAAGCCATCGCAATGGCCGGGAAACCTGCAAGCACCGCTCCTTGAATCGCCCGTATGGCGATAAGGATGTATAAATCATCCTGAATGAAACTTACACATATGGATAACAATGCAGACAGAGTGAGCGCCGTCCCCATTATTTTTTTCCTATCGATATTTTCTGAGAAAAAGGAAACAAGCAATAAGCAGATGGCAAGCGTTCCAGTTGCGAAAGATAATGTAAGACTTGCCATTGCAGGAGAGACTCCGAATTGCTTTGCGAAAACCGGAATGACCGGTTGGGTACTATACAGATCCGCAAACGTTACAAAGCTACCAAGAAATAAAGCCAAGATTGTTTTCCTGAATGATTTACCAGCAGGCTCGATATAATTCACTTTTGTTCAGACCCTTCACTATTTAACTTTCCCCCTATGTTAATACGAACTTCCCAAGTTGTCTATTTCGCCACTTTTGTCCAAAGGTAAGTTTTGTTCCAGCAATTTTTTTAAAAAACCCTTCACTGCATGCAGTGAAGGGTTTTTCATTAATATGAACGTTTATCATCCAGCTCACTTTTTTTAAGGAGCCAGTATACTGGCATCCCTATAATGAGAATGATCAGCGAGTACAAGGCATTTAAAGGTGTATCGATTAACGTGCTCACAACAATGTATATTGCGCCGGCAATCGCGACAATGGGGATGAATGGGTAAAACGGCACTTTGTAAGTTTTCGCATCCGGATCTTTTCTGCGTAAGATGAAAACCGCAAAGAAGGCCAATCCATAAAAACAGAAGACAGAGAATACAGCCATATTGGTAAGTTTGTCAGGGTCTGTTGCAACCATCATGATGATTGCAATGATCACTTGCAATATCGTCGCATTTACTGGCGTTTTAAACTTAGGCGATATTTTCCCGATTTGTTTATGGCCTGGCATCATTTTATCAGTCGCCATCGCCAAGGTAATGCGCGGAAAGGTCAGAAGCTTTCCGTTCAAGCAACCGAAGATTGAAATCGCTATTCCGATTGAAATCAATTTTCCACCCAGTTCACCGAATAGCATCGTGGCAGCAACATTCGCTGCATTCGTACCATGGGCTATGACTCCCTCCGCCCCCAATACATGAAGCATGGCAAGGTTCACAGCCAAGTAAGCGACCATGACCACGACTAATCCCGTAATGATCGCTCGCGGCAACGTTTTCTGCGGGTTTTTCATTTCCCCTGCCATGAAGCCGACATTCATCCAGCCATCATACGCCCAGAGTGTAGCCAAAATCGCACCAGCCATACTGATTTTCATTGAACTTTCACTATTGATATTGAAAACAGGCATATCACCTTGCGCGATACCGAAAACCGCTATGAAAATGATGGGGATCAATTTAGCAACGGTCGATAAGGTTTGGATGATACCTCCGTATTTTGTCCCCAGAAGATTCATGCCTGCTATAAATACGATCGTAAGAACCCCTATCGCCAAAGTGTAGCCTGAAGGGATATTAAATATTCCTGCAACTAATAACCCGAAGTATAAACTGAGTGCCCCCATGACTGCAGGCCCATATACCAATGTCTGGACCCAGCCGCATAGGAATCCCCATGCTTTCCCGTACACTTCTTCCATATAAACATATAAACCTCCCGTTTTAGGAATCCGTGTACTCACTTCAGCAATCGTCAACCCGCTTGCAAGGGTAATCAGACCGCCAATCAGCCAAGCTAATAAGGCCATGGTTGAATTTCCGCTTAATTCAAGCACGTCACCTGGTCTCATGAAAATTCCAGAACCGATAACTGTACCAACTACAATAGATGTCCCAACCCAAAAGCCAATCGTTTTCTTCAATTGGTCATTTCCCATGTTGTCCTCCCCAGGTGTACACATGTACTTTATTTATACTAAAATTATATCATATAAATTATTCGAGAATAGTTTATGTAATCATCTGAATATTTAAATAACCACTCGAACACGTTGGTATCACTACGCTCATGAAGCTTTATTACATTTATATTTTTTTTACTAATTATGTCTGAAATCACACTTAAAACCGAATGTTTTTTTATCATATAAAGAATAATTGATATTTTACTCTGAAATAACGAATTAAAAACCACAAAAAATAATTATCTTTCGTTATGATTTTTTTCGTAATCTTACTTTTTTTTCGGACACAAAAAAAAACCACCCCTAACCCACGGGGTGGTCCCTCACCTCTTTCAAGCTTCATTTCGTATTACCAAATAATGAATAGAAGCACAACCGCCAAGACAATCCGGTAAATGGCAAAAGGAGTCAATTTAACTTTATTGATTAAAATCAGGAAAAAGCGGATACAGAATAGTGCAAAGATAAATGCACTGATGAAACCTGCAATAAAGAATGGCAGAACTTCAGGTGTGAAGAACTCCCAGTATTTAACAATTTTCAACAAACTGGCACCAGCCATGATCGGCACTGCCATGATGAACGTGAAATCGGAAGCAGCCCGATAGCTCATTCCCAAAAGCACTCCACCTGAAATGGTCGAGCCTGAACGCGAGAATCCTGGCCACAGTGACAAACATTGAATCAACCCTACACCGAAAGCTTGTTTATAAGTGATTTGGTCAACCGTTTCTGCAGTCAGCTTCGGACGGAATTTATCCGCAGCAATCATCAGAAATGCACCCAAGAACAATCCGACGATAACCGTCTTCATCGTAAATAAATGATCATCAATGTAATCTTCGAATAATAGACCTAAAACGCCAGCAGGTAACAATCCGACAAAGATCTGCAATAGGTTAAGCTTTGGGCCGTTCACAGCGGATGTGCCTTTCAGCTTCCTTAAACCAAGCAAGTCCATGAATCGTCCCCAGAACAGCACGACAACCGCGAGTATCGAACCAAGCTGGATGACTACCTTAAAGGCATTCGCCACTTCACTCCCGAAAAGCTCAGTTGATTTCAGCCATAAATCATCGACGATAATCATATGCCCCGTAGACGATACAGGAGCAAATTCAGTTAATCCTTCTACAAGACCAAGGATAACGGCAACAAAAATTTCCCACATATTCATTTTATTCACCTCATAATTCGAACACCTATTTATGGAAATATCATATGTATTTTACTCGTTGTTTAAAATATTGTCTATTAAACATTGCTGAAACAATTCAAGCGTACATGTATGATAGGGTTCAAGATAAAGTTTATAGGGGAAGTGATGATTTTGCAAAACATACTGATTTTCGCCCATAGAGGGTCCAAGGGGACGCATCCTGAAAACACCATGGCGGCATTTCAAAAGGCTGCCGAAATCGGGGCCGAGGGGATCGAGTTCGATGTTCATCTCAGTTCTGATGGGGAATTGGTCATCATCCATGACGAAACACTCGATCGAACGACCACCCTTACTGGTTATGTAAAAGATCATTCGTCACAAAGACTGAAATCGGCTGATGCCGGGAGCAAGTTTTCCAAGGAATTCCTTGGTGAACGGATTCCTTTTTTAATGGATGTTTTCGACTGGGCTAAGGGAAATGCTTTATTGATGAATATCGAAATCAAAACCGATAAACTCGCTTACGAAGGAATCGAACAGAAGATCATCGATTTAATTCGTCAGTATCAAATGGAAACTCGGGTGATCCTCTCTTCTTTCAACCATCAATCCATTGAAAAAGTGAAGATGCTTGCACCGGACCTTGAACGTGCATTATTGTTCGAGGGGCTTCCTGAAAACTTCGAAGAAATCTTACGGGATAAAAAGGAAGCAGGTTTCCATCCAGATAAAAACAGCCTGACTCCAGCAGTTCATGAAAAAGCGAAAGAACTTGGATATAAAATCCGGCCTTGGGTCGCCAATGAAGAAGCCGATATCGTCAAGTTGGCAGAGTTGGGAGTCGATGTTATCATGACCGATTTTCCTGAAAAGGCAATCAAGATTTTAAAAGCTTGGCAGGCAACTAGCTGAACAATGCGAAAGAGAAGGAGCGAAGCTCCTTCTCTTTCTAATCCATTTTTATTCAGTTAATTAACGAGAGTATCCGCCTAATTGTTGCTCAGCCATTTGCACTAAACGTTTTGTGATTTCCCCACCAACAGATCCGTTAGCGCGGGAAGTAGTGTCAGCACCTAGGTTTACACCAAATTCACTAGCGATTTCATTCTTCATTTGTTGTAGAGCTTGCTCTGCACCAGCTACTACTAGTTGATTGCTGTTATTGTTGTTTGCCATGTGTTTTCACCTCCTACTAATATTAATTAGCATTTTAGGCTTAAATTATTATTGCCAATTTATTGAATTTTTTCGTTTGGGGTTTCTCTCAATCCTAAGCTCTTTATCATGAATTTCTTTTTATGTTCATAAACTGTTAGGAAACTTTCAGTAGGAGGGAAACGAATTGCAAATTCATGTGGTTAGGCCAGGCCAGACGTTATATGGCATCGCCCAAACGTACAGCGTAACCGTTGACAGGCTAGTGGAAACAAATAAGATCCCTAACCCAAATAATCTTGTTTCGGGTCAGGCCCTTGTCATTCCAATCGTCGGCAGTTATTACTTCGTTCAACCGGGTGATAGTCTTTATTCCATTTCCCAAAGGGTTGATGTCCCTTTTCAAGAATTGGCAAAAATAAATGGTATTCCCGAAAACCAAATCTTATCCCCTGGATACCGGCTCTATATTCCGGCACGTAAGAAAAGGACAGCCGAATTCAACGGTTATGTCGAGCCGCGGGGTACGACGGTTGCTCCGGCCCTTGTAACGGCTGCCAGGGAGGCTGCGCCCTATTTAACCTACTTAGCCCCATTCAGCTTCCAGGCGCTTCGTGACGGCTCCTTAAAAGAGCCTTTGCTCAATGACTTTCCTGCCATCGCCAGAGAAAATAAAAATGTCCTGATGATGGTGATTACGAATCAGGAAAATGACCAATTCAGCGATGAGCTCGGGCACATCATCTTAACGAATACTTCCGTTCAGAATAAGTTCCTGAACAATATCGTTGCAACGGCAAAGAAATATGGATTCCGGGATATCCACTTTGACTTTGAGTTTTTAAGGCCAGCCGATAAAGAAGCCTATAATCAATTTCTACGAAAAGCAAAGGAACGATTCAAGAAAGAGGGATGGTTCATTTCCACGGCACTTGCCCCTAAAACAAGTGCTGAGCAAAAAGGCCGTTGGTATGAGGCACATGACTATAAAGCACATGGTGAAATCGTCGACTTCGTTATCATCATGACTTATGAATGGGGATATAGCGGAGGACCGGCAATGGCTGTGTCTCCTATTGGCCCTGTTCGGGATGTTCTCGAATATGCCGTCACCGAAATCCCCTCCAACAAGATCCTGATGGGGCAGAATCTATATGGCTATGATTGGACCCTTCCTTTTGTACAGGGATCAACTGCCAAGGCCGTGAGCCCGCAGCAGGCCATCCAGATTGCAGCGGCCAATAATGTTTCCATCGAGTATGATGAAACCGCACAGGCCCCGCACTTCAACTATACAGATATAGAAGATAGGCAGCATGAGGTGTGGTTTGAGGATGCCAGATCCATTCAGGCAAAATTCGATTTAATCAAAGAACTGAACCTAAGGGGTATGAGTTATTGGAAACTCGGCTTAGCCTTCCCTCAAAACTGGCTGCTCATCAGCGATAATTTTAACGTACGGAGAAGGGTCTAAGAAAAGATTGAGGAATACCGAAACGCAAACGGGCATATAATCAATTATCGAGCATGAAGTCCAGTTCAGGATACGTGACTCAGCACTAAAAGCCTTCCGACATCATCCGGAAGGCTTTTTATCATGTACATCGCATCGTACTTTCCAGGTAAGGTACCGATATTCTACTCAAAGTTTGTCTGTGGGAACCCTTATGAGCCAAGCCTTTTTTGACCATACTAAAAGGAACAGCTTAAGGGGTGAGAAAAACGTGATTCGAATCAGTCCATTCATCAGCACCGTACCCAGATTTCCGCGTTTCATCAGATTGCTTTCTATCATCGCATTATATTTACTCTCATTCGGGGTCTTGATTCACATTGTGGAGCCGGAGAGATTCCCTACTATACTTGATGGCATCTGGTGGGCAATCGTCACTATGTCAACGGTGGGTTACGGAGATTTCACTCCCGTTACAAATCTTGGAAAAGTCATTGGGATGGTCCTCATTTTGTCGGGAGCCGGTCTGATTACCTCTTATTTTGCATACATTGCTAAAATTTCCATTTCCAATGAACAGCAATTTTTAACAGGAAAGAAAGTATTCGGCGGAGGCGGTCATATTATCATTGTAGGCTGGAATGGCCGGTCTAAGAGAATCATCCAAAACATTCATGATCACAAACATCAGCAATCCATTGTCCTTATAGATGATACGCTGCAAAAGCACCCGCTTCCAAGAACGAATATCCACTTTATCCAAGGAAAAGCTACATTGGATTCCGTTTTACAGAAAGCCAATATTAAACAAGCCATGCGCGTCCTTATTACGGCTGACCTTAAGCAAGACGAGCTGCAAACGGATATGTTCTCGATATTAACGTTACTGGCCGTCAAAGGGCTGAATCCTCATGTATATTGTCTTGTGGAAATATTAACGCATGAACAAAAGGAAAATGCTTTACGGGCTGGAGCGGACGGTATAGTGGAAACGAATAAATTTGCGAGTGAATATATGCAGGACTGCTTATCGAAGGGGATACTTGCGGAAGCTGAAGAGCAAAAAGAACCGGATGGATTGAACATCAAACAGCTGCCTATCCAGGATGACTGGGTTGATTTGACGTTTAAACAGTTGAACGTTAAACTATTCGATCAAGACATTTTATTGGTCGGCATCATTTCAGGGGGCAAGACATTAATCAAGCCCCCTGGAGATGTAATCATACATCAGGATGACACCTTGCTCATCATTGAAGATTAATGTAATAAAATCTTTTCCAAATCACGGACAAGCGTTTTTCCAAATGAAATATAGTTTTCCGGAAATTCGGCATCCGGATTTTCAGGCTCAGCAAACTGATTGAAGGAAGCGGAGAGGTTTCCGATATTTCCTTCATCGTCAATCCCGTCCTCGTACTTATGAGATAACAAAAACGGTTGTAAAAGTTCGACCATTACCCCATCCATATCGAGTGAACCATCAACAGCCTTGAAAGGGACTCGCAAGAATTGGTAGCCATCACTGTCATCAATCTTATAGTCAAAAGACCCGTGGTCATAATCCCATCCTCCGCCTATCACATAGCCTTCCGGTTTTAACTTCGTCTCCAGATCGAACAAACCAAACGTTTTCCCTTCCAACTGAGAAGAAATTTTAATCATTGTATAAAACCTCTTTCGCTAATTTTCTATTAGTTTAACCAAAGTGCCTTTAAAAAAACCTGGAATGTATCTATTGTCCCCTCGATTGGCAAAAGGAATTGGCCACTGCACCGTTTTCAAAGCCGCCCTTACGCTGTTTGTGAAAATTCCCTGATGGCACCACTTTAGCTTTCAACAAGAAAAAGGCATCAAGCAGGATGTTATCCCAGCTTGATGCCTTTTATATTATAAGCGCTGTTCGAGCTCCGCTTTTTTCTTTTCATATCCCGGCTTGCCTAAAAGAGCAAACATGTTCACCTTATAGGCTTCCACCCCAGGCTGATCGAACGGATTTACACCCAGTAAGTATCCGCTCATTGCACAGGCTTTCTCGAAGAAATACACAAGGTAGCCAAAAGTATATGCATCTTGCTGCGGAATCGATACGATCAGATTGGGAACACCACCGTCAGTATGGGCTAACAGTGTACCCTCAAATGCTTTATTATTCACGAATTGCACCGTTTCACCTGATAGGTAATTCAGGCCATCCAAGTCATTGGCCGCTTCTTCAATCAAGATTTCATGACGGGCCTTTTCCACTTTGATGACTGTTTCAAAAAGATCACGCCGCCCTTCCTGAACATACTGCCCTAATGAATGCAGGTCAGTCGAGAAGTTAGCCGATGAAGGGAATATCCCTTTTTGATCCTTCCCTTCACTTTCTCCAAATAATTGTTTCCACCATTCAGAGAAGTATTGAAGTCCTGGCTCATAGTTTATCAGCATTTCAATCGTTTTCCCTTTATTGTAAAGGATATTCCGAACCGCCGCATATTGGTATGCCTGATTCTCACCTAGCTCGGACGAACTGAAGTCCGCCCTAGCATGCTCGGCTCCCTCCATAATTTGATCGATATCCGCCCCGCTGACCGCAATCGGAAGCAACCCTACAGCCGTTAAGACCGAGTAACGTCCGCCAACATCATCAGGAATGACGAAAGTTTGGAAACCTTCCTCCGTTGCCACCGTTTTTAATGCGCCCTTTTCTTTATCAGTGGTGGCATAAATGCGGCCCTTGGCTTCTTCAACGCCGTATTTTTGTTCCAACAGTTTCCTGAAGATCCTGAAGGCCAGTGCAGGCTCCGTGGTCGTACCTGATTTAGAGATAACATTAATCGAGAAATCCCTATTTTCCAATAAGTCCATTACGTCCTGCATATATGTAGAGCTTATATTATTACCCACAAATATGATTTGCGGTGCATTTCTTTTATCCGAAGGTAAAATGTTATAAAAGCTATGTTGGAGCATCTCAACTGCTGCCCGTGCTCCCAGATATGATCCACCGATTCCGATAACCAGCAGTACTTCTGAATCTTCTTTTATTTTTGCGGCCGCTTTTTTGATTCTTGAGAACTCTTCTTTATCATAATTGGCAGGTAAATCAAGCCAGCCAAGATATTCATTGCCTGCCCCTGTCTGCTCATGCAGGGAATGGTGTGCCACTTTTACAGCATCCTGTAAATAGGTAATCTCATGCTCCCCGAAAAACGGCAGGGCTTTTGAATAATCGAAACGAATATGGGCCATTCAAATTCCTCCTTGAATTCTTTAGTCTCCCTTTCACTTTATCTGATGTAATTCTCATAATCAAGAAATCGATCAAGTAAATAACGAATTATGCATATAAAGTAATCTCCCACTTGGCATGGTGGGAGAACGGATCATATCAATTGATTATAATGAAGCCCGTAAAATGGCAAGGACATCTTCACGGTTCAGGACTTTGAACCGTCCAAATTCCCCTCTGCTCATCGCTTTATCGGCCATGACCTCCAATTGTGAATCATCGATGCCATAATCCGAAAGGTTGGTCGGCGCCCCTAAGCTGCTCCAAAATGACCTTAGTCTTTCTATGCCTTCAAGCGCAGTTTCCTCATCCGTTTTACCTTCCGGATCCACATGGAATACACGGACTGCAACTTGTTTAAAGCGTGCGGCATTTTCATGAAGAACATGCTTCATCCAATTTGGGAATAAGATGGCCAATCCTCCTGCATGGGGGATGTCATAAACAGCTGAAACGGCATGTTCAATATTATGCGTTGCCCAATCTCCGCTATAACCTACCCCCAGCGACCCATTCAAAGCCAGGTTTCCGGCATATAGGATAGTGGCCCGGTGCTCATAATCCTCCAGGTTTTCCAATAGTTTAGGTGCCGTTTCGATCACCGTCAATAACAGCGATTCACAAAAACGGTCTTGAAGCGGCGCATGCGTTTCGGGATGGAAGTATGTTTCGAAAACATGTGACATCATATCGACCATTCCGTATACCGTTTGGTCTTTTGGTACTGAAAAAGTATTTTCAGGATCCAAAATGGAGAATTGCGGAAATACCAATGGACTTCCCCATCCATATTTCTCTTTCGTTTCCCAGTTTGTTATGACAGATCCGGAATTCGCCTCAGAGCCGGTTGCAGCTAATGTCAGCACCGTTCCGAATGGAAGGGCCTCTTCGACTGGTGCCTTCTTAATGACAAGATCCCATGGATCCCCCTCATATTTAGCACCTGCAACGATGGCCTTCGTAGCATCAATAACGCTTCCTCCCCCAACAGCAAGTACAAAGTCGATGGCATGCTCTTTACAAAGATCAACGCCTTTTCTGACTGTTGAAATGCGTGGATTTGGTTCAACTCCGGAAAGTTCATGCACATCCGCATCGATATCTTTCAAGGCATTGACCACATCTTCATATAAGCCATTTTTCTTTATGCTTCCTCCGCCGTATACAAGTAAAACTTTATCGCCATACGCAGGAATTTCAGTTTTTAAGCTTTCAAGCTGATTTTTCCCGAAAATTACTTTAGTAGGATTTTTATAAGTGAAATTCTCCAATGATTATCTCTCCTTTAATGCCACATTGCCTGCGTTTGTGAAATTGTCCACAGTGCCAATGGCTAGTTTTTCTTTTATTCATTATGAACAATGTTCCATTTAAATACAAAGTATCCGCCCGGAACTTTTGTAGGGATGTATATTTACATGATGAAAAAGCATGATAAGTAACGAACTGATTTTTTCAAAAAAGGAGGCTGCAAAATGAGTGGAATACAAAGAATTGCACTTGTTCTTACAATAATTGGGGCAATCAACTGGGGTTTAATAGGTTTTTTCCAATTTGACTTGGTCGCTTCGATTTTCGGAGGGCAAGATGCTGGATTGGCCCGTATCGTTTACGGATTGGTGGGAATTGCCGGTCTCATTAATCTTGGTCTTCTCTTTAAACCAAGTCCTGAAATTTCCAGGGAGCCTGAAACCAAACCGACTCGTTGATAGCATGACCATGGACAGTGTTTATGTTCTATAAAATAAAGCCGGACCATGGATAGACACATGACCCGGCTTTATTTCATTCATATGCCCCAAAACAAAAAAAAACCGGCTGATCGAAGGATCTGCCGGTTTCCAAAATTATTTTTTGATTAAGTCTTCGCGTTGAGATTGTTCAATCCACTCTTGAAGTTTGTCTTTCAATGTGTTGAAACCTTCAGTAGATTCGATGTGAGATGTCGCTTTAACAGATGCTTGGCGTTTTTTCGGAGCTTTTTTCGGAGCTTCAGTACGCTCAGGAGCTTCTTCTGTAGCGCGGATCGATAAGCCGATTTTTCCAGCAGCTGAATCGATGGAAAGCACTTTAACTTTCACTTCATCGCCCACTTTTAAATGTTCGTTGATATCTTTAACGAAGCCGTGAGTAATTTCAGAAATATGAACTAAACCTTGAGTTGAATCATCTAGAGCAACAAATGCACCGTATGGTTGAATACCAGTTACTTTACCAGCAACTACCGCACCAATTTCGAATTTTTCAGACATGGTAACACTCCTATTTTATATATATTTTTTCGTCTTTTCACGCAATAAAAAATTATATCACATAATTGGAAAATAATCAAAGTTAAGTATACCATACTTTTTGGGATTTTACTCATTAAAAATGTTTGTTTTTTGGAAATAATAAATATTATAAGATCTTTATTTATAACTTATCCTAAAAACTTGCAAATAAACTCTATTTTCCTTAAGATGTTTACTCATTTTTCTAAAGATTGTAATATTAAAACACTATCCAATCCCTCATAATCATAGTAAGATGAAAAAATGTTTTAACAAAAGTTATTTACAGCTAGATATTCTTTACATCCAAAGGAGTTTTACCATCATGTCAAAACAAGAACAATGGACTTCAAAACTTGGGTTCATCCTGGCAGCCGCGGGATCCGCTATTGGATTGGGGGCCATCTGGAAGCTCCCATATATGACTGGGGAAAATGGCGGAGGGGCCTTTTTCCTGCTCTTCATTTTATTCACCCTGCTTATCGGTGCACCGATATTAATAGCGGAATTCACGATAGGCCGCAATGCACAGAAAGATGCCATTAGCGCATATAAACATATCGCCCCGGGAAAGCCTTGGGCATTGATTGGATATGGCGGTGTCGTCGCATCAATCATTCTGCTTTCCTTCTTCAGTGTTGTCGGAGGATGGATTATCTCTTATTTAGCAAGAAGCTTTACAGGGTCTCTTTCAAACTTGACTCAAGAAGAATATGGGAACTTCTTCAATACGATAATCAGTAATCCTTTTGAAACGGTTATCGCTCAGTTATTATTCATGGTCTTTACCATTTGGGTCGTGCAAGGCGGCGTTTCCAAGGGAATTGAAAAGGCGAATAAATATATGATGCCTTCCTTGTTCATTCTATTTATCATTCTTCTTATCCGTTCCTTGACTCTGGATGGAGCAATCGAGGGTGTTGAATTCTTCCTGAAGCCAGACTTTTCGGCATTAACCGGGGAAACGATCCTATTGGCATTGGGCCAATCCTTCTTTGCGCTTAGTGTCGGTGTTTCCGTGATGGTAACCTATGCATCCTATTTAAGTAAAAAAGAAGATATTACAAAATCGGCCTTTTCGGTAGTTGGACTGAATATCTTCATCTCCTTGCTGGCAGGTTTGGTCATCTTCCCCGCTGTTTTCGCACTAGGTTTCAGCCCATCAAGCGGACCTGGACTAGTATTTGTCGTGTTGCCTGCCGTCTTCAATGAAATGGCGCTTGGCGGGATTTTCATGTTCATTTTCTTCATATTATTATTATTTGCCACCCTTACGACGGCATTCTCCATTCTCGAAATCGTCGTTGCAGCCATGATCAAGGGGGATGCTGCAAAGCGGAAGAAGGCTTCTTGGATAGCTGGTATCGCCGTTTTCCTGATTGGGATTCCAAGTGCATTATCCTTTGGGGTGCTTTCGGATGTGAAGATTTTCAATTTATCCATATTTGATTTCGCCGATTATCTGACAAGCAATATCGCGCTGCCAGTCGGCGCCTTGTTCATATCGCTTTTCATCGGCTATCAAATGAAAAGGATCGAGGTACAAAAGGAGTTCGAATCTAGCGCTGATTCCGGCCGTTCACTTTTTAAACTTTGGTACTTCCTGATTCGCTACATCGTGCCGATCATGATCATACTCGTCTTCCTTAAGTCAACTAATCTTATTTAACATTCATCATGCCGTTTCGATATTTCTCGATGCGGCATTTTTTTCACAAAACATACATATTCCGTTACTTTCCTTAAGTAATAATATGGTAAAATACTTACATAAAGAAAATATATTTCCTGAAAAAGGAGTGTCTGACTATGTCAAATATCGCGAATAATATCCGGCAATACCGAGAAGATCACAACCTCACTCAACAGGAATTGGCATTGAAATTACGAATCGGCACGAAGAAAATTGAAAAGTATGAATCGGGTGAATCGGTTCCTGATACACAAACCATTTTACGGCTTTCCACCGTTCTTGACATTCCAGCTTCAGAATTCCTGAAGGATGCCCAGACCGGGAACGCTGCTGGTATCGACGAAGACATAAAAAAACTGATTGAAGAAATCGGAACCAAGAAAGCGGAGCTCGTTTTAAGAACAGCTAAGGACTTTAGCGAAGAACAGATTCTGAATGTTATGCATACTTTATATAATACACAAGCTTAATTTAAAAAATGGATCGTAGTATGTGTATTTTTTTCAAAATACTGGATATACTATGATTAACACTTTCTATGTTAATCCATTAGATTAACTCTTTTTTCTAATTCCCCCTATGGAAAGGGACCCGGCTGCTTAAAACAGCTGGATCCCTATTTTTTTGCTTTTATTGGCAATGATTCTTCATGAAACGTTCCATCCTTCTAAGCGCTTCTTGAAGCTGTTCCATGGAGGATGCATAGGAACAGCGGATATGACCTTCACCGCTTTCCCCGAACACATCACCCGGTACAACGGCTACAAGTTCTTCCGTCAGAAGTTTTTCAGCAAATTCCATTGAAGTCATCCCTGTTTTCTCGATTGAAGGAAAAGCATAAAAAGCTCCTCCAGGATTATGGCAATCAAGTCCTATCTCATTAAATGATTTCACGATATAATTTCGCCTTCTCCGATAACTCCGACGCATTTCTTCCACATCCTGCATACCGTGCTTTAAAGCCTCCAATGCAGCATGCTGCGCAACGGTCGGCGCACACATCATCGCATATTGATGAAGCTTAAGCATCGCTTCGGAAATTCCCTTAGGTGCACAAACGAACCCAAGGCGCCATCCAGTCATCGCAAACCCTTTCGAAAACCCATTGATGACAATTGTCCGCTCAAGCATGCCATCAATGGCAGCAAAAGAGGTGAATTTCTCATCATAAGCAAGTTCTGCATAGATTTCATCGGAAATCACCAGCAAGTCATGCTTTTTAACGATGTCAGCAAGCATCATTAATTCTTCATGCCCGAGCTGTGTTCCCGTCGGGTTATTCGGTGAACAGATTAATACGGCCTTCGTTTTAGGCGTGATCGCCGCTTCAAGCTGTTGGGGAGTTAACTTAAAGTCATCCTCCTTAGATGTTTGGACCGTGACCGGTATTCCCCCCGCCATGGTCACAAGCGGTGCATAGGCGACGAAACAAGGTTCGACGACAATGACCTCTTCACCTGGGTTCAAGATGGTCCTCAGGGCAATATCGAGGGCCTGGCTCGCTCCGACCGTGACAATGATTTGATCCTCTGGCCTATACGAAACATGGAACTGCTTCTCCATATACCCGCTGATTTCCGACCTCAATTCATATAAGCCGGCATTGGCCGTATAAGAGGTATATCCTTCCTCCAAGGAGTTGATCGCCGCTTCCCTTACTGCCCAAGATGTAACGAAATCCGGTTCACCCACACCAAGAGAGACGACCCCTTCCAAATTGGCTGCCAAGTCGAAAAAGCGGCGGATGCCTGATGGTTTAAGCTCTGCAATCGTTTTTGAAACATAACTCGTTTTAATCATGGTGACACCACTATCCGCTTATCTTCTTCAGTTTGATCAAAAATGGTGCCATCATGCTTGTATTTTTTCATAATGAAGTGAGTCGTCGTAGAAATGACGGAATCCAGTGTCGAAAGCTTTTCCGAAACAAAGCTTGCCACTTCGTTCATCGAACGTCCTTCGACAATGACTGAAAGATCATAAGCCCCGGACATTAAATAAACGGACTCGACTTCTTTGAATTTGTAAATCCTTTTTGCGACCTCATCGAAACCGACGCCGCGTTTTGGAGTGACTTTGACATCGATCATCGCTGTGACACCATGATACTCATCCACTTTTGCCCAGTTAATGACTGTTAAGTAACGTACAATAACCCGCATATCTTCTAATTTCTTCAATGTTATTTCAATGTCCGACTCTGTTTGATCGGTCATTTTAGCTAAATCCTTCAGATCAATCCGGCTGTTATTTTCAATGATTCTCAAGACTTCCAATTCCTCTTCATTCAAGTGCATTGGAAAACCCTCCTTTTGGAATTCACTAATTTAGATGTGATGGTTTGGCTGGCAGATAGTCCCACGAATTACCTTATTAGACTTTTTTAAAACCCTATATGACAATATAATTTAATAAGTCCTATTCTGTCAGGATAAACTTACACTATTATATCAAAATTGATTGGTGACCTGTTATAGTAATTGTGTTTTTTCATCGTTATTATCACAATTACTGTTATGCAACAGTATTAAAGGACCTTTTTTGGAATATTCAGGGTAAATTGGGTTTTTATCATTGACCAATAACGGAGGAGGAACTTTTATGGAAAATCATACGATCAAAGGTGTCGAACGGGTGGGTAATATGGAAATCTATTATGAATATGACCGAATCGATGATTCCCTCCCCACCCTTGTCCTGCTTCATGGATTTTTGTCATCGAGTTTCAGTTTCCGTAAATTAGTGCCCTATTTAATCAAGGAGTTCAATGTAATCTCAGTAGACCTTCCCCCATTCGGGCAAAGCGGAAAAGATTATCGATATACATATTCATTCCGGAACATCGCTAAATCAGTCGTTATGTTCTTAGAAGGAAAAGGCATCAGGAGATTCAGTACCATCGGTCATTCCATGGGCGGGCAGATTTCCCTGCAGCTCATCAAATCATATCCTGAACTTGTCGACCATGCCATTCTTCTTGCCGGTTCAGGCTATCAGCCCGGCTATTCGGAAAAAATGAAGTTGGTCAGTTACCTGCCTTTCTTTTCATTCGGGATAAAGCGGTATCTACAAAAATCAGGTATCGAAAAGAACTTGAAAAATGTCGTCCACAACCCGGCCATGATTGACGATGAAATGCGGCAGGGATATCTAGGACCATTCATAAAGAAGCATGATATTTTCCGGGCATTGGGGAGGATGCTCCGGGATAAGGAGGTCGATTTGTTGAAGGAGGACCTTAGTGATATTCATACGCCATGCCTGCTTATTTGGGGAAGGCATGACCGCGTGGTGCCATTGAACATTGGCCAAAGGCTCCATGAAGACCTGCCTAATTCCAAGCTTGTTGTCATTGAGGATTCCGGACACCTTCTTCCCGAGGAGAAACCGGCAGATGTGTATCAATTAATCAAGGGGTTTATTGGGGTAGCCACCCCAACGTAAAAAAGGCGCCCCTGATGGGTACACCCTTTTTCACCTTTAGATCGAACAGCTTGCATCATTTTTAATGATGAGCAGCTTTTGTGCAACTTCCAGGCACTTTTCCATCTGAACGGATTCATCGAACGCGAACTCGTAAATGGATTTTATTTTTTCAGCCAGTTCCGTTGGGTCATCTATATCCCGGATTGCTACGACCGTATCGGCAATTTCGGGTTCATATAGATCCCATCCTATCTGGAATGGGTCCCATTCTTGCAAAACGGCAACCAACGCTAAATTCATTTGCTGTGTATCCATTAATCATCACCTGCTCAATATTTTCAAAGAACATGATTTCATAGTATCATAACAACAGGCTTTACGCGAAGACGACAAATTTTTATTCGGCGGTGGATATTTTGAACAAGTCAATATTTGAAGAACAAATAAACAGGGAAAATTCAGGTTCTGCAAAATGGAACAAAAACGCGCTCACATCATTGTATGGTCGCGAAGATGTTCTGCCAATGTGGGTTGCCGATATGGACTTCCCATCTCCTGAGGGCATTCAAAAGGCATTGATGGAACGCTTGAGCCATCCAATTTTTGGGTATACCATCCCCTCTGAAACGGTTTTCACCGAAATTCAAAGCTGGCTTAGGGACCGGCACTCCTGGCAAATCGATAAAGAGTGGATCTCATTCAGCTCCGGCGTCGTTTCCGCTATCGGTACAACGATCCAAGCATTCACGAACCCGGGTGATAAAATATTGTTACAATCTCCAGTCTATACCCCATTTTTTGATATGATCAAAAATAATGACCGGGAAGTGGTCAATAGTCCCCTTATCATGGAAAAGGACCGCTTCGAGATTGATTTCACCGATTTTGAGGACAAGCTGAAAAGCGGAGTGAAACTATTCCTTTTTTGCAGTCCGCATAATCCTGGCGGACGGGTTTGGACAGAGGGCGAACTCTTACGAATCGGTGAGCTATGTGAAAAATATGGTGTAGTCATCGTCAGCGATGAGATACACGCTGACTTATTCCATACAACATCAAGGCATTATCCGATCGGCTCGCTTTCAAAAAATTTAGCGGACATTACTGTTACATTGATGGCGCCAAGCAAAACATTCAATATTGCCGGCCTTCAGGCCTCATTCCTGATCGCCAGTAATGAAAAATTGCAGAAGCAATTACAAAAGGCGCAAACGAAACTGGCCTTCCATGGTCTTAATATCTTTGCCTTAACAGCAATGGAAGCTGCGTATCGAGAGGGCTTGGAATGGCTTGAAGATATGATTGGCTACATTGAGGAGAATATAAAAGTGGCAGAGGAATTCATTGCTGCTGAAATTCCGTCGCTGCATGCCATGCATCCGGAAGCTTCTTATCTTTTGTGGATTGACTGCCGTGATCTTGGATTATCCGACAAGGAAATTAAGGATCGACTGATCCACCAAGGGAAGCTCGCATTGGAGCCTGGTTCAAAGTATGGACCAGGCGGAGAAGGTTTCGTCCGGATGAACCTCGGTTGTCCACGCAGCGTCCTGATGGAAGGTCTAAACCGTTTAAAATTGGCGTTTTCATAAACAGAAAGAAGAACCAGGATTATAATCCCGGTTCTTCTTTCTTAAACTTTCTCATCATCGACATATGGATCATGCTCATATCGAGGCAAATCCCCAAACGAGGTTTGAATATTTTCTTCAAAAAGCTCTTCCTTCAATTCTTCATATTGGGAGTTCGGATAAACCGTTATCTCTTTACCGTATATATCCACACCAACGAAATTTTCATAATCTTCGACATATCCGATATTTTCTTCGGACTCGACATACATATCTTCGTAATCGTTTGGCGGGTTTACAAAATCGGAAGGTGATTCAGATGTTCCATAACTGGCAACATCCTGCCAAGAATCCTCCGCATCGTATGCAACTGATTCGTGCCGTTCATCATAATCAAACTTTCCAAATGGAGGTCCCAGCACTTCCTCCTCCACCGGGCGATTGTCCGAAGTTTCCTGTGATGGGGTATGCTCGACACAAAAAGTCGTGGTAGGGACGGCTTTCAAACGTTCGAGAGGTATTTCCCTTGAACAAACCTCGCAATTTCCATACTCACCAGCTTCGATGGCTGAAAGCGCTCGTTCAATATCCCTTATTTCATCCCGATCATGCTCGGAAAGGGCTAGATCCTTTTCCCGTTCATATAACTCGGTTCCTTCATCTCCGGGATGGTTATCGTAACTCGATAACTCACCAGTCGAATCCTCCAAGCTTCTTCTTAAATCGTGGTTGCCTGAATCATTTAATCGCTCTTCCAACTCTTGCTTCGTTTGCTGCAATTGCTGTTGAAATTCTTTTAGCTGCTGATTGGATAGCATGTGCAACATCCTTTCAAAATCGTTCTTCCCTAGTATTTCTCTCATCCCGTCATTCCATAAAGGTACTTTTTACCTTAGGAATAAATTAATACAGATAACAGAAGCTAACTTAGAAATATCATTTAAGGAGGGTATTCCATTTGTATTTTTATAAAGAGGACTTAATCAATATGATCGTTCCCGATAAGCCTGATCCGAGTGCAGCAAAAGTACTTCAGGAAGCTCTTGGAGGGCAATTCGGTGAAATGAGGACGATGATGCAGTATTCTTTCCAAAGCGCCAACTTCCGCGGCAAGGCTAAACAATATCGTGATTTAATCCGTGGAGTTTTCTTGGAGGAACTTAGCCATATTGAACTTGTCCAATCAACCATCAACCAACTGCTGAATGGTGCTGGCGGAAATATGCCTGGAGATTCCGCCATCGATGGTGCCCCATTGGATGAAGTCATCAAAGGCGGCGCAAACCCCCATCACTTCATAATCGGTGCGAAAGCATCCCTGCCCGTCGATGCTGGCGGGAATCCATGGAATGGATCATGGGTTTATGATCACGGTAACCTTGTGGCGAACCTTTTGAACAATGTCATGCTTGAATCTACGGGAGTCCTGCAAAAGTCCAGGATTTATGAAATGAGTTCCAATAAATCAATGCGCGAAACATTGGCATTTTTAATGGTTCGCGACAATGCCCATCAGAATGCATTTGCCAAGGCATTGGAAACACTTGGGGTTGACTGGGGGAAAATCTTCCCTGTACCTAATTATGATTTGAACAAATATCCTGAATGCCGCAAGTATGTGGATTTAGGCTACCATAATGCCCAATTCAATTTCAGGTTGGATCAAACGCAGATCGGTGAAATTTTCCAAGGGGAGACACCGAGCCGAAATGGTGGAAACCTCGCTGTTACCGATCCGCCAAAAGGATTCCCTGTCCCTGAAATGCCGGATATGCCAAATGAACATAGCCCTGGCTTGAGTGATTTAAACAATTAAAAAAGAAGGCGGACACATCATTCTGTGTCCGCCCCCTTTTTTAATTATTGATATATTTCTCAAAAACATAGCCAAAATCTTTAACATGGTACTTTTTCCGGCTGTCCATCAACCATTCGAAAGCTGCCGAATTAATTTCCTTGAAACTTGCAGCCATTTGGCTTCCGTCAGTGCGAACCTGGTTCAAAGTGGAAGAAGCAAGGTTTACACTTTGCTGGGCATATTGAAGGGCATACTCATTCTCATGGCAAATTTCCGATATTTTCACGAGTGATTTGAACAAGTCCTTTAATTCTTCAATGAATTTCTTATGGACATCGATGGAGAAAGTCTTTGCACCGATCGAAAATTTAATTTCCGCATCCAAATCCACAGTCCCCGCAGTTTCAAGCGTGGCGTTGGAAATAGTATACTGGCTGTAGCTATATCTTGTAAGTGTACGCTTTTTACTTATCGCACTTGTGCCGTCCAAATGTATGAATGCTTGATTCGTGAAACAGTATTCATCGGTTTTCGATTTAATCAGGAAATAAATTTTTTCCCCATCCTCGTGCATGATATAGTCATCTGCATCCACCTTGTCATAATCGGCAGGACTAATCACACTTCCAATATCGCTAAGACCAAGGGCATCAGCCGCAATTTTCTTGAACATCCCTATTCCCCCTATCAAAATCCAGGTGAATTACACCTTATTATAAGTATTTCTCCAAAATTATCTCGTCTCGGATTGGAATTCCATCAAAACTGTAAAATGGTATTTCAGGCTTGATTTTCCGAGATTCTTCGACGGCGTTTTTAACGATTTCCGAAATGGCATACCCACGCTTTTGAAAAAATTTCATTGCTTGTAAATTATCGTTCGTTGTAATCGCTTTAATAGTATGGCAACTTTTTTCCTTAGCGATATTTTCCATTACATAAAGCAATGATGAGCCCACCCCTTGATTCTCATGCACACTATTCAAAGAGATGATCTGACATACATGGTCGGATATTTTGTATGTTCCCAGGCCCGTGATTTTTTCATTCTCGTCCATCACCCCAAAACCCTCAAGTTCCGCATAATGAAACAAGCCTCTTGAAAAAACGACTTGAGTCGTCTCCCAGTGCTGAATGAAAAACTCCTTAACCGTATCTGCCGCAATCATTCTTTTCGCTACAATTTGCATAACCAATTACGCCCCCAAAGTTTCTATCTCTATGCTTATAGTATAAAATGCTTATGCTGATAAGGGAACATTTTATTCTTTACGACCTTCTAACAAAACATAATACCATTCATATTCAGATAATCAATATCAAAAAAACGGGGCTCGCGATTCAAGGTATCTTCCAAGATCAAGAAATAGTATCATCCTTTATGCGCTGGTTCCTTTTGGTGACCTCATCTTCGAATTGCTTGGTTTTCATTTCTTCCTTCTTTGAATATCTTATAATTGCCCTCATCGTAAAAACAGCTGCCACTAAAAAAATGAAGCACGTTATACCTGCCGAGATATATTCAGTCTTGTCTTCTGGAAAGTAAAGAAACAAACCCAGTAAAGCATGATTGATAAAGTCCATCCGGTACATCCTTCCTGAAAGGGAATTAAACTGCATTATCCCATTATATCAATTGCCAGAACAATCCACTAGTGGGGCTAATCGACTAAAACCTAAAAAAAACGAGAGGCACTGAGCCCCTCGCTTCACTTTTATTTATAGGATGGTGATTCCTTTAATGACCACGTCCACTGCAGGTTTGTCTCCCGCAACTGTCTCTACGTTAGCAATCGTATCGACAACGTCCATGCCATCGACTACTTGTCCGAAAACAGAGTGTTTATGATCCAGCCATGGTGTGCCACCCTGTTCCATATAAGCACTGATGATTTCTTCCGGATAACCGGCTTGCTTCATTTGCTCACCCATCCTGCTGTCCACATGCTGGGCTTGTACGACGAAGAATTGGCTCCCGTTTGTTCCCGGGCCTGCATTTGCCATGGAAAGAGCTCCGCGCAAATTGAATAATTGCATGGAGAACTCATCCTCAAATGGAGTTCCCCAGATACTTTCTCCACCCATTCCAGTCCCTGTCGGATCTCCTCCTTGAAGCATGAAATCCTTGATGACACGGTGGAAGATGATTCCTTCGTAGTAACCGTTTTCAGCATGTGTCAAGAAATTTTCCACTGTCTTTGGAGCCAGTTCAGGGAATAGTTTAATTTTAATATCGCCCATCGTCGTTTGCATGATGACCGCTTTTTCATTTTCCAAAACTTCACTTGTTAATTGTGGAAAGTTTGTCATTGTACATAACCTCTTTCTTTTTAAAATAAAATGGCATGAAACACCATTTTTCATCTTCATTTGTACACTTTACACGATTTTCTAAAAAAAAGCATCTTTACGAAATTGAACAAATTCGCTGTGAAAAATCGATGTTCTTATGTATCATGAAGGAAGTGAAAAGAAAGGTGGTAGGGAAATGTCAGAACAGGATTTTAAAATCGGCGATAAGGTTACCGCCATATATAAAACTGGAAAATACATCGGGGAAGTCACCGATATCAGACCTGCTGCATATCTTGTTAAAGTGTTGGCTGTCTTGAAGCATCCCATGCAGGGAGATCTCCATAACCCGAGGCAAACGGAAGTATCCATGTTCCATCAGCGGCGTGCTCTTGCATTCCGTGAGCAAACCAATGTACCCAAGAATATGGTAAGGACATTTGATGAGGAGATTCCTGAGTATACGGAATCCTTAAGGGAAGCTGTTGAGAAGATGAAGGGCACTTTAAGCGAAGTCCAAACAGAGTGGAATGACAAAAGTTTACAGTTGCTTGAAGATCTAGCGGCCGATTATTTCAAATAAAGCATGATAAAAGCCAAATCAGTAGTATATGATTTGGCTTTTATAACGCTAAATGATTCAATACCTTTGATAAATCAATGCGATCGCCAATTGTCGTCGGTTCATGATTTTTCATATAACTTTTATCTTTCTCTACTAGCTTAAAGATATTATATGTCGTAATCGCATCATCCAGTGCCCTGTGATGCTTGCCTGTCCCTTCTTTGCCATAGGCCTGTACAGCTTTCCAAAGACCGGTCTGATTTTGATCCCCAAAAAAGCGTTTATACTCCAGACAAAGATCACTTTGTTTCCCGGAAAAAGGGAAATCCAATCCTGCTTTTTGACAGTTCTGGCGAAGCACCTTCATGTCCATATTCCCCCAGGTAACAATCGTCGTGGGGTGCTGCTCATCTATTTTCTTCAATAAAGTAACCAGTTCTTCTAATGAAATCCCCCGGTCTACCTGATCCTGGGTAATATTCAAGAACTTCTTGCATCTCCCCGTTAAAACTTGAAATTTCGATGGGTTAACAAAAGATGAGAATTGTTCCTGAATGGTCTCATTAATGACGGTGACTAAACCAACCTCAATGATTTCCGGATAAAACCCTACTGGGTTGGCTTTTCCTTCCGGCATCGTAAATTCAAAATCAATGAATACATATTGCTGTTGTTCCTCCATTTTTATGACCCCCTTCATATTCCTGACATCGACATATAAACAAAAAATGGCTTTTTCTCACGAGAATATTATAACAGAAGATTTAGAAAGTTTTCTTTTAGGATCGTGACGCACCATTCGGATACGGCTTCTACCGTGATACCTAATTTACCCAAAACTCTTTATTGTCTACCTAATTTGGATTATGATGGATGGACGAATGAACCGAAAGTACCATTTTTTCCTCCCTTCATTCCAAGGGCATACTAAAAATATATTAGTTAGGAAGTTGAACTATGCGCACGTATCTTGGTTATATCACGATTTTCCTCTTAGTTCCCATATTGATCCTTTTCATTTTCCTTTCCTATCAGGAATGGTCCTTAGCGCAATCTCCCTATCATGTACTCGACGAGCGAATTCCCATTGAATCGATAGAACTGGCTCAGAATAGTTACATGAAGGCCGCAAATGGAAAGGTCATCAGTGAAATTTCCACAGGTGAGAAACGATCTTACCTAAAACTTGAAGACATCCCCCTTTTCCTGGAAAATCTGTTCATCGTTACTGAAGATCAGAAATTTTATGATCATGCAGGCGTTGACCTATCCGGCATAAGCAGGGCGCTTCTTATCAATTCACAAAATAATAACATAGAACAAGGCGGCAGTACCATAACCCAGCAGCTGGCCAGGAATGTTTATCTTTCACATGATAGGACGTATAACCGAAAACTCAGTGAACTCATTTACGCCTATCAGATAGAGCGAAAAAAATCAAAACCGGAAATTATGGAGCTGTATTTGAATGCCATATATTTCAGTAATGGTGCTTATGGAATCGAAACTGCTTCCCACTATTACTTCAGTAAACCGACTGGAGAGTTATCCAAGGCTGAACTTGCCTTCCTGGCCGCAATCCCCAATAATCCGGAAAACTATAATCCTCTTAAACATTTCGATGCGACGAAAAAGAGGCAGGAGAGATTACTGAAACAAATGGTGGCCGAAGGTAATTTAGAACAGACCGAGTACGAAAAGCTTATCGAAAGTACGATTAAATTAGACTTGTCCACCCCAGTCGACTTATATCCCGATTACGTGACGTATGTTCATCAGGAATTGAAAAACTTGGTGGCATCCTCCGAGGGTCTCGACAAATCTCTGCAAAGCACTGATGTCGCTATACGTAAGCAGGCGGAAGCTGAGCTGGATAAAAAGGTCGAAAAGCTTTTGAATTCCGGTGTAACCATCCATACCGCACTCGATACCAAGCTGCAAACACAGTCAAAGACTGCTGTACAATCAAAGATCGGTGTAAATGATATCGAGGGAGCTTTAGTGGTTATACAGCATCATACGCACGAGCTTGTCTCTTTGATTGGGGGAAAAGATTATAAAAAAAATTCTTTCAACCGGGCATATCAAAGTTATAGGCAGCCAGGGTCGGCCATTAAGCCACTTCTCGATTATGCTCCCTATTTAGAAGAAACGGATGCAGACCTCAATCAGCTCGTAAGCGGAGCAAGCTATTGCAGCAATAGCTATTGTCCAAAGAATTATAGCGGCGACAGCTACGGGATGGTCACACTAAGAACTGCCTTCGCCCAGTCCTATAACACACCCGCCATAAGACTTTTTGAAAAAACGGGGGTGGAAACAAGTTTCAAGTACCTGGATGCTTTCAACTTTAAAAAGGTGAGCAAGAAAGACCACCATACAAGTTCTGCCATAGGCGGATTCGAATATGGCATGAGCCCCCTTGAACTGACAAATGCCTATACTTCCTTCAATGACGGAAACTATCAGCCAGCTCGCGCCATTATTAAAGTCACCGATCAAGAAGGTAAAGTCCTTTATAAATGGAAAGACTCCTCCAAGGAGATTTGGAACAAAGGCACCGTAGCCAAGATGCGGCAGCTGCTCCATGAAACAACCCTTTCCGGGACAGCCCGCAAAGCTTACTTTCCTACAGATTATGTCGGCGGTAAAACCGGAACGACCAATGATGTGAAAGACATGTGGTTTGTCGGTCTAACAGCCAACTATACAACGGGGGTTTGGATCGGCAGGGACAAACCATCTAATCTACAATCCATTTATTCACATACACCGCATCTATTGATTTGGAAAGATATCAGCCAGACTGCCGAGTGAAAAAAAGAAGGTGCCATCATCGGCACCTTCTTTTTGCTATATGGGAAGACTCGCAATAACGCTGTTATAAAGCTTCAATCCTGCAAAAGCGACTATTGAAATCAGTGCTGTCCAAACGAAGATTGGAAAGAAAACCAATCCCACTAGCCTTGATAAATTCAGGCTCGGGCTTAACTTATTGACAAAATAAATTAAAGCGACAATATTCGTTGCGATAAAGATGAACCCTAGCCCGATGATGAATTGAACACTAAACAGCGAAAAGGCACCGCCAATCACGTATATGACAGCTCCCTTTCTTACACTGTTCAGGGCTTTACCCTCCGAATCCTTGGAAAAGAATAATAAAGACAGCTCCAATACCGTATCGGAAATCAGCTTCAATGCGGCAAAAACCATGAAGAATAATAAGAGCAATACGATCAGCAGCGCCAGCTTAATGCCAGCTTCAGAAAAAAACTCCAGCATCCCTTGGTAGATTCCCAAATTTCCAAATAACTTGAGCATTTGCATTTCCCCATAAATGGCAAAGGAAAGGCTGAATAATAGTATTGAAATAATTGGTAAATAGCTAAATAAATATGCGTTTTTCATGCTTTCTCCATCCATGCGTCTTTTTCCCTATATTATGCAAGATAATCCACCATTTCACAATGGATACTCTATTAATTCACCCTTGAAAAACTTTTTTAATAAATTTTTCAGGTCGGTTCCCCCTCCTTTTCTACCTATATATAAAACATCAATTAAGTTGGCCTTCACTGTTTTTAAAGCCATGCAAACCCACTTAAATTGCGTTATACTTTTAAGCGAGACAAGTATTCGATAAAAAAATACATATTCAACGAAGATTTCCTAACGTCTAGGATTGTGTAAAAAAAGCATAATAAGATGACTTCGTATTAAAAAGGGGGGAGTTTATGTCTTTACTTCATTGGGCGGTATTATCACCGTTTCTATTAGCACTCATTGTACCAATATTATACAAACTATTTCGACAAATACATACAGGATGGTTTGTATTGATTTTACCGATTCTCCTTTTCACCTATTTTTCAAGGTTCATTTCCCTGACCAAACAAGGGGATATCATTACGGAAAGGGCAACATGGATTCCTTCTCTCGGAATTCATGTTGATTTCTATGTAGATGGACTAGGGCTTTTGTTCGCCTTGCTCATTACAGGTATAGGCTCACTCGTCGTTCTGTATTCAATTTTCTATTTATCGAAGGAGAAAGAAAGGCTGAACCAATTTTACGTCTTCCTTTTGCTTTTCATGGGAGCGATGCTTGGTGTCGTCCTTTCCGATAATCTAATTGTCCTTTATTCGTTTTGGGAATTCACGAGTTTATCATCATTTCTATTGATAGGATATTGGAATGAAAGGGAGCGTTCACGTTATGGAGCGCAGAAATCCCTGCTGATCACTGTGCTTGGCGGTTTAAGCATGCTTGGGGGCATCATTCTCCTTTCCATTATGGGGAACACATTCAGCATACGTGAATTGATTGCCCAAAGCGGGGACCTCATGGAGCACTCACTCTTCATTCCTGCACTTTTGCTTGTGCTGCTTGGCGCGTTCACTAAATCCGCACAGTTTCCATTCCATATCTGGCTTCCTGATGCGATGGAAGCCCCGACACCGGTCAGTGCATACCTTCATTCAGCCACAATGGTCAAGGCCGGAATTTATTTGGTTGCCCGATTAAGCCCTGTTTTTGCGGAATCGGGATTATGGTTCTGGCTCGTTTCGATCGCCGGATTGATCACCCTGTTCTGGGGCTCATTCTCTGCAATCAAGCAGACTGATTTAAAGGGGATCCTTGCTTTTTCCACCATCAGTCAGCTCGGATTGATCATGTCGCTATTGGGGCTTGGTGCAGCGGCACTCCACTATGAAACTTTTGGGGAAAATATATACTTGGCAGCCACGGTTGCAGCTGTATTCCACTTGATTAATCATGCGACCTTCAAAGGCAGCCTTTTCATGGTTGCAGGCATCATTGATCATGAAACCGGTACGCGTGATATCAGAAAGCTTGGCGGATTGATGCAATTGATGCCGATCACTTTCTCCGTCGCTGTCATAGGTGCTTTTTCAATGGCCGGACTTCCTCCCTTCAATGGTTTTTTGAGCAAGGAAATGTTCTTGGCCAGCATGGTGAATGTATTGGAATTGAATATCTTCAATATGGAGACATGGGGGGTTTTGTTCCCTGTGGTGGCATGGGCTGCCAGTGTATTCACTTTTATATATAGCATGATCGTCGTCCTCAAGCCCTTTACAGGTAAACTTCAGTTACAACTGTTGGAAAAGAAGCCTCACGAGGCACCGATCGGGATGCTTCTATCCCCGATCATCCTTGCTTCGTTGGTCATCGTTTTCGGTATTTTTCCAAACCTGCTTTCTTCGTCGCTCATTAAACCTGCGGTGGCCGGCATACAGCCAAACTTGGTGGGTCCGGATTTCCAAGTCCATATCGCCTTCTGGCATGGATTCAATACTGAAATATGGATGACCGTCGGAATCATAGTCTTTGGGATTATTTTATACAAAACGCTTCCGAAGTGGCAGAAAATCACTCAGTGGATTCCTGTACGCCTATCCCTGAATGCTTTGTATGATAACGGGGTAAAAGGGCTCGAACGCTCAGCTTCCTCCGTCATGAAATTATTAATGACAGGTTCGATTCGGACGTATCTGCTTTCAATCTTCCTTTTCTTCATTCTTTCCTTGGGCTTTACGCTCTATTGGAAGGATGCTTTTAAATTGGATACAGTGAATTTTGCACCGATTGGTTTATATGAATTGGTATTGGCTGCGATCATCGTGATTGGCTCAATTGCCATTCTGTTTGCAAGATCACGTCTCACTTCCATTATCATCTTGGGAGCCGTCGGATATACGATTTCCTTATTTTTCGTTTTACTGCGGGCACCGGATTTAGCCCTGACTCAACTAGTCATCGAAACGATTTCGGTAGCTCTGTTCTTGCTCTGTTTCTTCCACCTTCCATTAATGGCAAGCAGAAAGGAAGAACGAATGAAATTCAAGTTGAATAATGCCCTGATATCGATTGGTGTGGGAGTGATCGTGACATTGATTGCCTTATCGGCACATAGCAATAAGCTATTTGATTCCATATCCAATTACTATCTTGAAAATGCTTATAAGGAAGCTGGCGGGAAAAACGTCGTAAACGTCATTCTCGTTGACTTCCGCGGACTTGATACGATGTTTGAAATCAGTGTCCTTTCCATCGCTGCGCTCGGAATATTCGCGATGATTAAATTGCGTTTGACAGGGGGGAAAGATAAATCATGAAGCAAAATGACCTGATTCTCCAAACGGTTACGAAAGTCGCCGCCTTTGTAATCTTGCTGTTTGCGGTAGCCATCTTTTTAGGGGGGCATTATTCACCAGGAGGCGGGTTTGTCGGGGGGTTAATGACTTCAGCCGCCATAGTCCTGCTGTTGCTCGCTTTCGACATTAAAACCGTCACCGGCATCTTGCCGATTGACTATAAGCTAATGATCGGTTCAGGCTTGTTCATATCAAGCCTGACCGTAGCCGGTGGGCTGGTGTTCGGGGTGCCCCTCATGACACATGTTTATCAGTATGTTGATTTACCGCTTCTTGGGCACATATCGCTTCATACCGCGGTACTTTTTGATCTGGGTGTTTATCTTGTGGTTGTTGGTGTAACGATGACCATTATTCAAACGATAGGGGAGAGTGAATAATGGAACTTTTAATGGCCATTGTCATTGGAATACTATTTATGTGTGCGACCTATTTAATGCTTTCCAAAAGCATTTTAAGAATCATAATCGGTACTGGGCTGCTCAGTCACGGCGCCCACCTTTTGATTTTGACGATGGGCGGCTTGAAAGGCGGTTCCGTTCCATTGCTAAGTGATGAAGCTGCATCCTATGTCGATCCGCTTCCGCAAGCGCTTATCTTAACGGCAATCGTCATCAGTTTCGGGGTCACATCATTTCTGCTGGTGCTTGCTTATCGGACCTACCAGGAACTCGGCACGGATGACATGGAAGAAATGAGAGGTACAGAAGCGAATGAATAATCTTACTTTCATGCCTGTTTTATGGCCGCTTTTAACAGGCATCCTTCTCATTTTCTCTGCAAAAAAAATCACGCTGCAAAGAGGGATATCCCTTTGTTCCTCTCTTATCGGAATTGCGATTGCCCTTTATCTAGTGATCACGGTCCATACTCAAGGGATCTTGACTTTAGGTGTCGGCAGCTGGGATGCGCCATTCGGGATTGTTATCGTCGCAGATATGCTTTCTTCGCTGCTGGTACTGACTACGAATATCATTGGATCGGCTATCCTGCTTTACTCGTTTTACTCCATAGGGGAGGAACGTGAAAGACATTATTATTATCCTATATTTCAATTTTTGCTGATTGGTGTAAACGGTGCCTTCCTTACAGGGGATCTTTTCAATCTATTCGTCTTCTTCGAAGTCATGCTGATGGCTTCCTACGTGCTGCTTGTATTGGGAGGGACGAAAATCCAACTGAGGGAATCATTGAAGTATATCATCGTCAATGTGCTTTCCTCTTCCTTTTTCGTCATCATGGTGGCGTATCTTTATTCCATTCTAGGAACATTGAACATGGCGGACATCAGCCAGAGGATTACGGAAGTCGGCCAGCCTGGAATCATCTCCGTGATAGCGATTGGCTTTCTGATCGTATTCGGTTTGAAGGGTGCCATTTTCCCGCTCTTCCAATGGCTGCCTGGGTCCTATTATGCTCCCCCCATTCCAGTGATGGCTCTATTCGGGGCATTGCTGACAAAGGTCGGGATATATTCCATTTTCAGGACCTATACACTCATGTTTTATCATGACCAGGATTTCACCCATACTTTCCTTGCGATACTAGCAATCTTGACCATCATCATCGGTGTCATTGGTGCGATAGCTTATTGGGATGTTAAAAAAATCATCATATACAATATCATCATCGCCGTCGGGGTCATCCTATTCGGAATCTCCGTCATGAATGAACAGGCTTTATCGGGCTCCATTCTATATATCATTCATGACATGCTGATCAAGGCCGCCCTCTTCCTGCTGGTTGGCATCATGATCAAAATCAGCGGATCGGATGATTTGCGGGAAATGGGCGGCTTGATCAAGCAATATCCGGCCGTTGCATGGACCTTTTTCATTGCTGCCATTTCATTGGCCGGAATTCCGCCGTTCAGCGGTTTTGCCGGCAAGCTCCTGATTCTTCAGGGAGCTGCAGAAAAAGGGGCCTACTTTGGAATGGCCGTTGTCTTGCTTTCAAGCTTGATGGTCCTTTATTCCGTCATGAAAATATTCATGAATGGCTTTTGGGGAACTCCAAAAGCTGATTATGCCTTAACCAATGAAACGGTTAATAAAATGCTGGTTCCTGCCGTCCTCCTTGTCATCGTTTCCGTTTTATTCGGAGTAGGAACAGAATCGATTTATCCATTCATTACACAAGCTGTAGATTCATTAATGAATCCTGAAATCTATAACAAAGCGGTTTTAAAGGAGTAGTGCCTGATGTCATTCCAAATTTTACTAAATGTGTTCCTTGCGTTTATCTGGATGTTTTTGAAAAATGAGTTTAACGGGAGCACTTTTATCATCGGATATTTATTGGGGCTCGGCATCATGTTCCTCTTCCGTCATTTTTTCAACGATCGTTTTTACTTGAAAAGGGTGAATGCCGTCATTCTATTGCTGCTCATATTTGCAAGGGAACTCATACTTTCCAACATTAGCGTCCTTAAGGCCGTGCTTAAACCGAGTCTGGATATGAGACCTGGCATATTCGCATTTGAAACCGTGCTGACTAAGGATTGGGAAATTACGATACTATCGAATTTAATTACACTGACACCAGGGACACTGGTCGTTGAAGTTTCGGAAGATAATCGGATTCTTTATATCCATGCGATGGATATTGCCGACAAAGATGAGGCCGTGGACAGCATTAAAAATTCATTTGAAAAGGCGATTATGGAGGTGAGCAAATAATGTTCGATCTAATGCTTAAAATCGCGTTGCTCGGTGTTTCGCTTTCCATGATTGGATTCTTATACCGATTAATCAAAGGGCCTTCCGTACCGGATCGGGTCATCGCACTCGATGCAATGGGAATCAATCTTATCGCAATCGTTGCACTTGCCTCCATTGTCATGGATACAAGCGCATATCTGGAAGCCATTCTTCTGCTCGGAATCCTATCATTCATCGGAACGGTCGCTTTCGCCAAATTCCTTGAGAAAGGGGAGATAATCGAAGATGACCGCAATCGTTGAAATCCTATCCGCCCTATTCCTATTAATGGGGGTCTTTCTCTTTTTAGTCTCGGCTTTTGGCATCATCCGGCTGCCCGACGTCTATACAAGAAATCACGCTGCCTCAAAAAGCTCGACACTTGGGATCATGTTCATCTTAATCGGCACCTTGTTATATTTTTATTATGAACATGGCCATTTCGATTTCCGGGTCGTGCTCGCGATCATCTTTATCTTCATGACCAGCCCTGTAGCCGGCCATTTAATCATTCGCTCGGCTTATCATACTGGCGTAAAAATGTGGGATCGGAGTGTCCAGGATGATTTAAAGAAAACCCGGTGATCCCCCATGCAAAAGAGCTGCCCTGATTACAGGTGCAGCTCTTTTCTGTCTCAATCCTTTAAAAATACCTGGTCGCCCACTCTGATTTCACCCGTCTGCAAGACAGAGGCATATACGCCAAAATGATTTTTCCTTTCCTTGACGACAGTTTTCAGGAGTGATGGATCTCTCTGGGAATCGCTTGGATCGACAGTTATGATCATACAACGCTCACAATGCCTTTTGATCTCCAATTCCACTTCATTTCCGATTAAAACCCTTTTTCCGAACCACTGCTCTTCTAAAAAGGGCGTTTTGTTCACTAAGGATAGCACCAAGTTTGGCCTGAATCTCCTGCCATCCAGTTCTTTTCCCCAAAGCTTTGTCAATTCGCCAATAGAGGCATCACTGACAAGCAGGATGTTTTCTTCTTCAATCGCACCTAAAGGAATATGTGCAGGGTGATACAACGGGTGTTGCCTCCTGTTTTAACAATCGTTCCATTTCCTCCCGAAAGGCTTCCCCTCCCCATGTCAGCACCTTTCCTGAAGGGGTCTTCACTTTGATTTCAGGATATTGATCAAGGGTTTCCTCACCAGAAAAAGCAGCTTGATAACGGACCATTTCCGGAACTTGGGTTATCGTCAGGAACTTCCCATTTTTGTCTTTAAAGGCATGGCTGCGATCTCCATATAGTCCATAGCCCATCACCTTCGTTTCCTGTACCTGTTCCCCAGTGAATGATTTTACAGGATGACGGGTGATTTCTTGTATATGACCCACCAGCATAAAACACCTCTTTTCAACAATAGTCTACTGCCATATTATACTTAAACCGGGCACTGTAAGATCATTACGCCACTTTAATGATGCCTTTGTTCTTTTGATTCACTTTGAATTTGGCAAGTCGATAACGGCCAATGTACAGCGTGAAATGCAGATAAGATGATCCTCTTCATCACGGATCTTCACGTCCCACACCATCGTCGTCTTTCCGCGATGGAGGATGTTCCCTTCAGCTGTAACAAAACCTGAACGGACGCCCCTTACATGATTGGCATTGATTTCAAGGCCGACGACAGCTTGTCTTGTGCTATCTACCAGCTGCATTCCGCCAAAGCTTGCAACAGATTCCGCAAGGGCAACGGACGCCCCCCCATGCAATAAACCATACGGCTGCCTAGTCCGCTCATCCACCGGCATCGTCGCAATGACTTTCCCATCACCGACTTCTTTCATTTCTATCCCAAGCGTGCCTATCAATGACTTTTCAATATTTCTCTCCATCCCATTACCCCCAACTCTCATGTGTTTTTCACCAAAAAATGAATCACTATTCACAATAGTATACATAAAAAGGATGACCCAAGTCTATCAAGTCATCCATCATTATGTGAATTCGATTATTTGGAGAGGATTTCTTTTAATTCAAACCAGCTTGTCAGTCTTGGAATATCCAATTCCCTGTTATAGGAGTTATCCATCGCATACACTTTCGTTGGAATATCCAATAAGGTTTCCAGCACTGCCGGTTTATCATCAAAATAATAATCCAATTCCAATTTACGGATCGTATCAATCTTTTCATGATCCTTCATCCCGCAGTAAAAATGGTCATCCTTAACCGGAAAGCCGTTTTCAATCAGCCATTTTTTCGTCCGTTCACCATGCTCCGCTTTTCTGGCTGTGATGTAATAGATTTCATGACCATCGCGTTCAAGCTCCTTCAGCGTTTCCACTGCGCCCTCGAAGGCTGGACAGGATGAATAATACACTTCATCGGCAAGACTGTTCCACATCTTGCCCCCAGCCTCTTTATCAAGCCCGAAAGCTTCATGGATCTCCAACGTCTTTAAAGCTCTGAATTTCGTTAACTCTATGTTCGTATTAAGCTTTTCATTATAAAGATGGAACGCGAACTCCCTCAAGTTAATAAGGGTATCGTCAATATCAAAACCGAATTTCATATCCTTCACTCCTATTCAAACATAAGCGGCGGCAAACTGTGATGCAAAGGAGATTTCCTTGTCCACCTGAATGGCCTGTAATCTTTCAATTTCGGCTTTTCTTTTTGGCTCTGCCATCTTAAGTCCAAGGAAGCCAGTATCCTCCTGCAGGATGCATCCTGCAATAAGCTCGGCTAATATATCGGCATCCTTCATGGCACAATTGAGTCCGAACGCACCTGTAGGCGTCATCGTATGGGCAGCATCACCCAATAAGGCAACGCCATCCTTTGTCCACGTTTCACTATAGCTGCTGTAAACATCCAATAAAATGAAGTCCTGCCAAGAGCGGATATTTTCACACACAACCTTTTTTAATTCAGGAAAGGCAAAAAGTAAATCTTCAATGAACGGATCAAAAGGCTGTTTTCGCAATTGGGGAAATGAGCCATGTTCTATATTCCAGCCAATCTGGATGAAACCTCCGGCCTGAGTGAAGAGGGCAACCTGTGAGTCATTGACCAATGCCATCTTGATAGAAGGCTTCCATCCCTCCGGAGCAGGAATTTTTGCCCACAGTAAATCATAGCCATGATCTTTAATCACGGCCGGTATTCCCGCTTTTTTTCGAACGGTGGAAAATCTGCCGTCCGCTCCGATTATCAATGAACATTGCACTTCCAGGCCTTCTCCGCCTTTTCGGGCCTTGACACCTGTAAAACGGCCCATTTCATTCTGAATCAAGTCCATAACCCTCGTATTCATCATCAATTGAAAAGAGTCCAGCTTTTCGGCTTCATGCAATATAGCTGTAAGCAGATGATTTTGAGGGACATGTATCCCAACATGATCGACAGGCCATTCAGGGAGTATCCTTTTAAATAGGTGGCCGCCATGCCAATATTCAATTTGTTCCATCCTAAGCAAGCCAAGTCTTTCCACACTCTCGAATAAACCGTGCTTTTTAAGAATGCCCTCTCCTTCATCGTTCAAGAACTCGCCCCTGAACTCTCTTGAAACTTCAGAATGCCTTTCAAGCAATACGACTGAAATGTCCCGCTTGGCCAATAGGTAAGCCAGCAGGGCTCCTCCAGGTCCTGATCCGACTATGCATACATCTGATTTAACCACCATGCCTCTTCACCTGTTGTCTATTTTTATTTAGGATAAGCCGTGATGCGTATGTCCTCACCAAACGTTTCCACGCCAGAGAAGGAAACATCCATCGCTTCATCCATCGTATCCACATTCATTCCAGTATACGGTGTTAGTGAGTTTCTTCCGCCCAATAGTTTAGGAGCTATATAAATCAAGTATTTATCGATGAGCCTTTCCCTAAGGAAAGAGGCATTCACTTCGCTTCCGCCTTCCAGCAAGACGTCCGTAATCCCCCTTTTATACAGTTCTTCCATCAAAGCCCTTAGATCCAGCCCCGTCTCGTTTTTGGGGACGAAAATGAATTCGATCCCTTTTTCACGTAAAAGGTCCATTTTATCAGCAGGTGCATGTTCCTGCGTTACGATCAAGGTTTTCGCATCTGATACTTGTACAACATTGGCATCCAAGGGAACACGTAATTCACTGTCTAATATGATCCGGATCGGACTTTTCCCCCCACCATCCGGAAGTCTGGTCGTAAGTGATGGATCATCGGCCAATACCGTCCCGATACCAACAAGAATGGCATCCACCTCATCACGCAGCAAATGAACGGAATGACGTGCTTCTTCTCCTGTTATCCATTTTGAATGGCCGGTGTGGGTAGCAAGTTTTCCATCGAGAGTCATCGCATACTTCGATAGGACGAATGGACGATTGGTCAGCATATTGTGAATAAACCGTTCATTCAGCCTTTGAGCTTCCTTTTCCAGGACGCCAACTTCCACTTCAATTCCCGCATCCTTTAGAATCGATATCCCTCTGCCGGCTACTTCCGGATTCGGATCTTGAGTAGCCACCACAACTCGCCGGACACCTGATTCTTTCACCAAATTTGCACAAGGAGGTGTCTTTCCATAATGGGAACAGGGCTCAAGAGTCACATATAGAGTGGCACCTTCTGCATACTCTCCCGCCATTTTGAAAGCATGTACTTCCGCATGAGGTTCACCCGCTTTTCGGTGGATCCCTGTCCCGGCTATCACACCGTCTTTGACTATGACTGCCCCGACCACTGGATTCGGATTCGTCTTTCCTTTAGCACTGGCCGCCAAATCCAGTGCCAGCTTCATGTAATATCGATCATCATTCATACTATAGCTCTCCTTATACAATCAAAGTTGGCTTCTTTTTGGGAATATGTCCAGACTTCTTAACCTTTGTATCCAGATAGAAACTATTATCTTCCGTCAAACCGCCCCAAAGCGGATTATGGTCCTTTGCCGCAAGTCCATGCTTCATGAGTGCGTCCAGCTTTTTGGGGTTGTTCGTGATTAAAGTCACCGGATCCTCACGCAGTTCCCTCAATACTCGAATGGCTCCCTCGTAAGATCGCGTATCGTCTTCGAATCCTAAAGCCTCATTCGCCTCGACCGTGTCATAACCTTCCTGCTGAAGCAAATAGGCAAGAGATTTGGAAAACAAGCCGATCCCTCTACCCTCATGGTCCGCAAGGTAAAAAATGGCCCCACACCCATGCTCGGCTATCATCTTCATCGATTGGTGGAGCTGGTAGCCGCAATCACAGCGTCTACTTCCGAAGATATCACCTGTGTGACAGATGCTATGCATCCGGACAAGTGCATCCTCCGACTTTTTAAAATCGCCATACACCAATACGGAGGATTGCTGTCCAAAAGCGAGGTTAGCTTCCGAAAGCGAATCAAGCACCGCTTCCTTGTCATTATCCGCGCCATCAAGCTGCAGCCATGTATACCATTGGAAGACCGTTGAGAAATCTCCTTGTTCGACAGGAAGGTTCACAGGCCCCACAAGGCATATATCAGCTTTTCCCGGGGTTTTGATGATATTCATTTTATCTATTAAAAGGTTTCTTGTTTCCTGGGTTATCTTCATGTTAACATCACCTATTTTATCTTTTATAGTGTGCCTTCTCCTTACTTTAGGTAAGTAAGTATATTACTATACACTATACCTGTCAATGAAGCAGTTTACAAATAATAGTGTGTCTTTGATCATAATTTTCAAGAAGTTTTTTCACAAAAGAAAGTCATTCACAAACCGCTATCATATCGGTTGGCCTTTATACATATTTTAACGTATAACGAAAACGTGTCTATAGACAGACTTAAAGAAAGGAAGGAAACCTTTTGGAGGATTTCCCTTATTTTTTATATGATCCTATCCTATTTCCACCTCACGCCAGGGCGATGAATATGAATCGGGAACGGGAAGGGACATTGCGTCCCTACTCGGCAACCAATCCAGACCTGCTAGTTAAATCGGCAAAGACCTCACAATCCTTGATGCTTGATGTAAAAAAAGTCATGGATACCTTAGCCACATCCAAGCCATTCTCGAACCGTTTGATGACTGCTGCCCAAGCTTCCAAAATGAGTGTCGTGGTCGATATGATCCGAAAGATAGGAATTAAGAACGAACCTGATATCACGTATAACCCCGATGGGATCCGTTTTGATTTCTATCCGAAAGCAGCCGAAGAAAATTGTCATATCATCGTCAGCTTGAAATGGAGGGATGTATAACGTCCAACACTTTTTGGTAAAAAAACCGAAGCCTTTTTTCGGCTTCGGATATTTGGGTTCATCTCGTTTTCGTTTCAAAGGTTTCAACCAATAATGCAAGCGTTCGTGCCATGACACCGGTAGCCCCCGCCGTGCACAATTCGGAACTGCTCGAGGTTGTGGATGTCCCGGCAATATCCAGATGGACCCACGGAGTGTCTTCGGCAAATTCGCCGATGAAGGCCCCGCCCATGATCGCATGTCCTGCCCCTCCAGGTGAATTATTCAAATCCGCTATTTTACTATTGCGTACCCGCTCTTTATCCTTTTCGGTAATCGGCAATCTCCAAATGGGCTCCCCGGCCTCCTCTGAGGCTTTGGCCACTTGTTCATAGAATTCCGTGTCATTTGTCATTGCACCCGTCATATCCATACCCAGCGCCGTTATGACACCACCCGTTAAAGTGGCAACGTCAATTAAATAGTCAGCACCATGATGTTTAGCGTAAGTCATGGCATCGGCCAAAACCAGCCTGCCTTCCGCATCCGTATTCAATACCTCTATCGTCTTGCCGCTCATGGCAGTGATCACATCATCCGGTTTGAATGCATCACCGCTGATCATATTATCAGTGGAAGGAATGACAGCCACGACATTTTGATCCGGCCCTAATTCGCCGATAATTTCCATTGCACCTAAAACAGCTGCCGCACCGCCCATATCCGTCTTCATCCCAACGATTCCAGCCTTCGTTTTCAAGGAGTATCCACCCGTATCGAATGTGATGCCTTTACCGACCAACCCGATAACATCTTTCCATTCATCCTTACCTTGATACTTCAGGACAATCATTTTCGGAGGCTCGACAGAGCCTTTATTGACAGCAAGGAGTGCTCCCATTCCCAACTTGAGCATATCTTCCTTATCGAGGATCTCCACTTCAAAACCATAACGGTCGCCCAAGTCAGATGAATAATCCGCCAAATCCGTGGAAGTCAACAAATTGCCTGGTGTGTTGACCAATGTTCTGGCTGAGTTCGTCGCCCTTCCGAAGATTCTCCCTACATGAAGCGCGGCACCGACCTCTTCTTGATCATATTCACTATACACCGTAATCGATTCAAGACTTTTTTCGACCTGGTTCGATTTTTGCTTATATCCATCAAATTTATAGGAAGCAAGTTCAAAAGCCTCGGAACAAGCATGCGCAGCGTCCAATGCATCCAGATTTTCAGTAGTGAATGTATCCAAAGCGATCGAAAGTGTCGTAATCTTGGATTCTTTAATCGTCTTACGCGCTTTTCCCAACGCTTCGCGAAGCGTTTCAAAGGATAGCTCCTTTTCCTTGCCCAACCCTACAAAAATCAATCTCTTTACGCTTAATTTACCTAATGTATGTATTTTGGCCACCGTTTTTTTCTTGGAAGAGATTTCTCCCGCTTTCACTAACTCTGTCAGCTGGCCGTCCAATCGTTCATCCGCTTGTTTCCCTATGCCTGTGAATTTTACCGGCCTGTCAAATACGCCTAGAATTAGGCATTCGTCAATCAAATCTATATCCAAGGAATCTTTTACTGTAAACATTCTGCTACCTCCTCCATTCGATTACATTCATTATAACGAAATCTTCAAAAATTTTCGAATAGGCCCGCGAAAATATTAATAACAAGGGATATTGTTTAGAATGGGTGACTTTAGAGTAATAGTATAAGAAAGAAGCATATTTATACTTATACCAGCAGGTAATAGACAGGACTGAATGGAACTAATAATAAGGGCCTTATTCCGAGCAGGATGTATTTACCCATATTAGGATTTCATCTTTACTTATAACTAGAAAGAAGGCTGATACTCTTGGAATTATTACTCAACTTCCCTTTAATTGCAGCATTGATTGCCATTTTCTTTGCTCAATTCATTAAAGTGCCCATCCACTTCATAGCATTTCGTAAAGTGAACTGGTCACTCATTAACTCCACAGGCGGTATGCCAAGCTCCCACTCTGCGGCTGTGTCAGCCCTAACCGTGGCGGTAGGGATCGAAAACGGGATGGATTCCCCTGTATTTGCCGTGGCCACGATCTTTGCAATCATCACGATGTTCGATGCAACAGGAGTGAGACGGCAAGCGGGAGAACAGGCAGCCGTCTTGAACCAGCTCGTTACCGACTTCAATACCTTTGTCGAGCAAGCAAAGAACTGGCAGAAAAAAGCAGATAAACAGAAACAGCAACAATTAAAGGAACTGTTGGGCCATAAGCCAATCGAGGTATTTTTCGGAGCCTTGACCGGAGTATTCATTGCGCTGGCACTTCACTTTTTCATCTTTCAAGGGTAGGTGTTCAATTTGAAAATAATCTCTCTTTGCCCCAGTAATACGGAACTTTGCACATATCTAGGGATTGAAGATCAGCTGATCGCCATCGATGACTACTCTGATTGGCCTGAAACCATCCAGCACCTTCCTAAGGTGGGGCCCGACTTATCGATTGATATCGATCATGTAGAATCACTAAAACCAGACTTGGTGCTGGCTTCACTGAGTGTACCGGGCATGGAAAAAAACATTGAGGGGCTAAAAGAACGGAACATCCCCCATATCATTTTCAACCCACAATCACTTGAAGATATTGCAAAAGATTTACTGACCTTGGGCGAGGCCATAGACCTTAAGGAAAAAGCAGAGGAACAGGCTGCCCAATTCCGTGATGCCATCCTTCAATATAAACACGTCGTCGACAAAATCGAAACAAAGCCGTCCCTGTATTGGGAATGGTGGCCTAATCCCTTATTCAGTCCAGGGGGAGTTAATTGGTTATCCGAGATCAGCAGGCTTGCGGGAGGATATAACCTTTTCGAAGATATCGATATGGCAAGCATTCAAGCCAATTCCGAAGAGGTCCAAAAAAAGGATCCCGACCATATTTGCTTAGCTTGGGTCGGTGTCCCTATACAAAAAGTAAATCCAGAACTGGTCAGGAAACGAAAAGGGTGGACCGATATGAAGGCAGTCCGGAATAACAATATTCACATCATGGAAGAACCCTTATTCTGCCGGCCTTCCCCGCGTTTACTGGATGGGCTGTCCAAATTGGCAAAGACTCTGCATCCTGAAGCCTATAAAAGCATGGTTTAAGGGCATCCCAAATGAACATGACATCAAAAAGGCTGCCTCAATTGAGGCAGCCTTTCACTGTCCTTTTTGCCCATCTTTAAAAAGCAAAGGAAGCTACATTGGCATTCAATGTTTTCTCAGCCATGTTCGGCTTGAATACTTGCCTGATCTTGGTTTCATTCAGCTTGCTTAACTGTTCTTCAGATAACTCGCCGCTCCCTTTTTGTACAACATATACTTCAAGGGTTTTCTTTCCCCAGTTCTCGTATACATCTTGTACCGTTTCGTAGTATAGGTCCAGATGGTTTCCTTTGATCGCCCCGCCCTTGTCCGCTACAACCCCATATCCATAACCCGGAATCCAAAGGATGGTTCCGAGAGGGAATACGGCCAGATCGGCGGCAATTGTGGAAAACAGATCCCGTTTCACCTTCACCCCTGAATACGTGATTCCATAGGATGGGCTCTCCGGGTACTTTCCGGTTGATTCATAACCTGCTGTATATCCTGTAGCCAAAACTTCATGCTTCGGGTATTTCGACAGCTCGATTGCCTCCGCTATCGTCGTGGGACCATTGCTCGTGGATGCCGATGCCATGAGCGTTGCCACTTGGCCTCCACTATGGATGGCTTTATATTCGAGACCAAGCATTCGATGTTGTCTCATCGCCTTTTCAAAAGGATGATCTTCAGGCATAGCCCCAAAAACATGATTCAAGGTTGAGTCGATGGCCAAGATAAATAATATGATAATAGCAACCCTCAAAAATAATGCCTTTACAATCTTCATATGTATTGGTTCCACTCCTCTCACAAGGATATTTGTTCCCTTTCCAGAGTGAAAGTATTCATAAAGCTTGAAAAGATCCAATTTTTCTTTTAAAAAAGGCTCTTTTCGTAATGATTGTTGTTTTTAAAACGAAACTATTTAAGGTTAATTGGAGCGGAAGTGCGAGACTCCTGCGGAAGCAGCGGGACAGGTGAGACCCCACAGGCTTTTAAGCCGAGGAGGCTCACCGCCCGCCCCGCGGAAAGCGAGCATCTGGAGGGGAAATCAACCACACCGCACTACTTAGTAAATAGCAACAAAGTATGCGAAAACAGCCTACAAAAAAAGGACCGTCCATAAATGACGGTCCTTCCCAATTTAAAACATTTGATATCCTTTATTCCTTAGTATCCTGATGACCACACCAGCTAAAACCGCGCCAAGCAGCCCGCTTGATAAAATAATGATGTCTGCCGTATGCAAGGATGTAAGATTCGTTCCAAGATTAGAAAAAGAAATTCCCGGATTTCTAAAATATTCTATGAGCTTTGTTTCATTGACAATGATGATGAAGACGATTGGAAATAAGATGACCATGATCCACGAAGAACGAAAGAGCATATTCAGCAAAAAGCCAATTCCGAAAAACAATATGAAAAATAAGAGTATTGAGATAATTAAAACAGGCAATGGCATGTTATTCTTGACCCTCCTTAAAAGCGACACCTTTAGTTTACTGAAAAAATAATTGCTGCGTCAACGACTTATTCCAAATAATTCCGAAGAAAAGATGATTACCCAAATCACATAAATAGTTTATATGATGTATATCCAAATTGATCTCCCGGGTTCAACCCGTCAAGCATCGTTTGCATCCTTTCTTTTTTAAAAGCTAAAAGCTGCTCCAATAGCAATGAATGCTTCCCCTCCTGCAGGAGTAGATCAGGATCATAAAATTGGGCTTCATATAATTCATCCATTTGAGCGGTCACTTCAAGACTGATCGGTTTAAGTAAAAATATCACCATATTATCACTTATCCCCCCTTTGATGACTCCGCTTCTCATTCCTACAATGCCTTCGATTTCTGTATGAATACCCGTTTCCTCCAACACTTCCCTTACTACAGCTTCATCTACGGTTTCATCATTTTTGACAAAACCTGCCGGAAGCGACCATTGCCCTTTCAATCCGCCATACCTTTTATTCACGACCAGCCACTCACCTTTATCAGATATCACAAGACCGGACACTGCCAGCCAAACATTTTTGCATCGTTCCACAAAACCCACTTCCCCGCATTCATTATAATTAGTGCCATCTCCAACCAGCAGAAAAAAAGATGATGCAAAGATACCTTCCTTGATTAAGCTTCGTCATCTCCATTATATTCCACATAAGAAAAGTGCATACTCCTCCATGACACACTCATTGATGGCTGAGATGGCAAATGAAAAAGCCATTCGGGGACAACCCCCAAATGGCCATTATTGATTTATCGGAAAAATTAAAGGACGTTGAATTTACCCTTTTTAGCAACAAGGGAAGCTCCGCCAATCATTAACAATGCTCTGTTATCAACCATTTTCTTCATGAATGATGCAGTCTTACCTGTAACTTTCTTACCGAATACAACACCAATCGCATTGTCTTCACCAAGTGAACATACCGTTCCTTTGTTTTCGAAAGTGAACGTTTCAAGGTCGCTTTCGTTACGGACCAATTTAGTCAGGTTCTTCGCAATGACCTCTCCTTGCTGCATCGCGATTTGTGCAGTAGGTGGATATGGACGATTGATTTCCTCGTTGATGATCAAAGCGCAATCCCCTACGATGAAAATATCGTCATGACCCGGTGCCCGCATGTCTAGGTTCACTTTTATACGTCCGCGCATAGCATCAAAACCGGAAGCCTCTATCACAGAGTTACCACGTACGCCAGCTGCCCATACAACAGTTCCCGCTTTGATTTCTTCCACTTCATCTTCGCCTTTTGCCACGATGATGCCTTCAGGAGTCGCCCCCTTGATCGGTGTACCGATTTTGAATTCCACACCTTTTTTCTCAAGGTAGGATACTGCATAATCCACCAATTCCGGATCGAAGCCAGGGAGGACGGCTGGTGCTGCCTCCACACAGTACATACGGACTTTTTGGAAATCGATGTCATATTCTTTACAAAGTTCAGGGACACGGTTAGCCAATTCGCCAAGGAATTCAATACCCGTAAATCCTGCTCCTCCAACAACGATCGTCAAGCGGTCTTCATTCTTCTCGACCTCAGTACTGTACGTAGCGAATTGCAATTGGATATGGTCACGGATTTTACGTGCAGTGTTCACGTTAGAGATAGAGAAAGCATATTCTTTCAGCCCTTGGATTCCGAATGTTTCCGATTCAGGTCCAAGTCCAATCACTAAATAATCATAAGAAATTTCGCCGTTTTCAAGGATGACTTTTTTGTTCTCTGTTTTCACTTCCAAAACAGAATCCTGGATGAACTTAACTTTGCTGTTAATGACACTTTTGATTGGATAGCGCACACGATCATGATGAAGCGTTCCAGCCGATGCTTCATGCAGCCATGTTGTTTCATAGTGGTAATCATTTTTGTTAACTAATACGATTTCTGCTTCATTTTGACCTAATGCCTTCTGTAAGCGAGTAACAGTCATCAATCCACCATAACCTGCTCCTAAAACAACGATTGTTGGCTTTTTCAAAAGTATTCGTCCACCTTTACGATATTTTCTTTTGATGCTTTCCATAACTAAAATATATTGCCTATCTTATTAATTTCCATTATAAAAAGCACTCTTATACATTTGTGACGTTTTTCACGTAACACTTCGTAATTGTCATTAAAAATTCATAAAAATTTTACCCAATGATGTCTAAGTAAATATTAGTCTTTTTCCATACCTTTTTCAAGTAACAATCCGAACTTTTTCTGGTTAAAACAAAGCAGAAAAACATTACTTTCCACCCATTTTCGAGCCATATTTATACGATATGATTCACATTGGTAAAGAGTAATTTCACCCAATTATAAAGAGGTTAAAGGACATTCATCATGAAGCTGCCCGAGATATAGTCGAAACTTTCCCATTTTTCTAACTTTATCCGTTTTTTAAAAGATCATCTATGTTAAAATAAGAGAATAAATTTCAGCAAACCTAGTATATCGGAGGGATAACGTTGGAAGTTAATGAAAAAGTTTATGATATTACCATCATTGGCGGAGGCCCAGTTGGATTATTCACTGCATTTTATGGGGGAATGAGACAGGCAACCGTTAAAATCATCGAGAGCCTACCACAATTAGGCGGACAATTGTCGGCCCTTTATCCTGAGAAATACATCTATGATATCGCTGGTTTCCCCAAAGTGCGCGCTCAGGAACTAGTGAATAATTTAAAAGAACAAATGGCAAAGTTCGAACAGGATGTTGTCCTGGAGCAAGCCGTTAAAGAAGTGGAAAAGCAAGCAGATGGAATTTTCAAGTTAACGACTGATAAAGAGATCCATTACTCCAAAACGATTATCATCACAGCTGGAAATGGGGCCTTCCAACCCCGCCGTATCGAAATTGAAGATGCAAAAAAATATGAAAGCGGCAACCTTCACTATTTCATCGACGACCTCAAACATTTTGCCGGCAAAAAAGTGGTGGTCTTCGGAGGTGGGGATTCAGCAGTGGACTGGGCCCTTATGCTGGAGCCGATTGCAGAGAAAGTGAGCATCATTCACAGAAGAGATAAATTCCGTGCCCACGAACATAGTGTAGAAACGCTTAAAAATTCAAAAGTTGAAATAAAGACTCCTTACATACCTTCAGAGTTGATTGGTACAGACGGACGGATCCAAACAATTGTCATCAAGGATACAAATGGTGAAGATACAGAGACGATGGAAGTAGATGCAGTCATCGTCAATTACGGCTTCGTTTCTTCTCTTGGTCCCATTAAGGAATGGGGACTTGATATCCAGAAGAACAGTATTTTGGTGAATTCGAGAATGGAAACGAATATCCCTGGAATTTATGCAGCAGGTGATATTGCAACATATGATGGCAAAGTAAAATTAATTGCAAGCGGTTTTGGTGAGGCACCCACTGCCGTCAATCACGCCAAACAATATATTGACCCAAAAGCAAAAGTTCAGCCGATGCACAGTTCTTCCATGTTTTAGACTTACTAAAAGACCCGGCTTCCTTAGCCGGGTTTCAAACTGTAGGCACTCGCTTTCCGAGGGCGGTCTTTGTTCCGGCAGGGTCTTCGCACACCCGTCCCAATCAATATTGTTATAAGGCCAATTTGAGATTGAGAAGTTGGCAAACCCGAACCCGTTGCAGTAGACGGTGCATATAAAATACCAGCGAATAAAAGCTCTACTTTAACAAAAAAACGGCTTCCATAGCCGTTTTTTTGTTGTCCCCAATTCCGTACTGTGGATAACTTTTTTACATAAGTTATCCACAATATTTACCGCTGTCATTCCAAGGTAAAGAGTAGGAGAAGCCATGAAAGGGAAATGCACCTATGAATACTTTAATGGCAGGAGCCAATGGAGTGACCGGAAAGCAGATCATTAGGGAATTATCAAAAAATCCGCAAATGAATGTACAGAATGATCCGGAAAGAGGAACAGGTTCAAACGATAAAAGAACTCGGCGGGCATTCAATCTCTTCAGATTTAGAGGGAAATGTGGATAATGCAGTGGATAACATGGAAACCATCATTTTGCCCGCCGGATCAAGACCAAAAATGGGGCCGGATAAAACGACAGCTGTGGATAATGGAGCCATTAAACTGGTGGCTGCCCCCAAAGGGTCCTGTTAAGCTCTGTCGGTTCTGTTAGACCGGAACAAGCCCAAGAAGGAATGCACCATTACCTTGAAGCAAAGCATGATGCCGATGAATATTTTAAAGCAAGCGGGCTGACATGCATGATTGTCCGTCAGATTGCTTTGACACATGAACAAGCCGTCGGAAAAATCATTCAATAGAACAAGGGGCACTTGTTAAAGTGCCCCTTGTTCTAAACTATTAGAGTTTCTTAGCAATTCTCCGGTGTACCGGCGTTTTTTGCCGTTTTGAAGGAAGACCCGCAACCGCATGAAGCGATGGCATTTGGGTTTTCGATCGTAAATCCTCCACCCATCATCGTTTGTTTATAATCAATTACCGTGCCATTCAATATATCTGCATCCTCACCATCAACAAGGATCTTTATTTCAAACTGTTCCAGCTGGCTATCCTTTTCTCCGGGCTCTTGTTCAAAACCCATTCCGTAGGATAATCCACTGCAGCCTCCGCCTTTAACAGCCACTCTTAAAAAGGAACCCTCTTCACCATTTTGTTTCATCATTTCTTTTATCTGAAAAGCGGCAGCTTCCGTTATTTGAACAACATCACTCACAATAAATCCCTCCTTCTTCTGATATGTGAGATAGAACTATTTCTCTTTATAGTATATACCAAAGAAAATCCCGCGCTCAATTTTCCAGCTTGAAAAAATTCATATTCCCGTACCTATTTTACCAACAAAAATTAGTTTACAATAAGATATATAGGTATATGGTTCTGTTCTGTTGGACCCGATCCCACATTACAATAAGGGGGGAATCTCCATCGAAGGCATACATCCCCTATATGGAAAAAGCAGGCAATGCCTTTTATGCAAACAAAAATCAACCACTAAAAAGGTACGGTCGCGTTTTGTAAAGGTAGCTAAATATGACACAGACTTTTGCCCCATTTATGCTTCAGCCGTTAAGGCTCTTTATTATAATAGTATTGTTTGCCCTCATTGTGGCTTTTCCCATTCCGCGGATTTCTCCCGGTACTTCCCCCCTACTATGATGTAAATCATTATGGAAAAGTCAGCTCCCAGTGGATTCCCCATCATTTTAACAAGGAGAAATTCATTAGAGACGCGATCAATACATACAAGCTGGCAAGTTATTGCGGAGCTTTAAAAAGGAAAAACAGATAATCCTTGCTGGAATCTGTTTACGGGTAGCCTGGTTAATATAGGTTAACCAAACCAAGGAACAGGAAGCAAGGTTTTTGAAGTTCGTCTTAAAGGAATATGAAGCATCCTATTCAACATGGGACTTCAGCGGAACCCAGGTTTCCGAAGCCAGAATTCTTTATCTAGCTGGCGACATTTCAAGAAGGATAGGAAATGAAAAGGCAGCCATCAAGTATTTTTCATTTTTAAAATAAAAAGGCTCAAGGCAAAAGGGTTCTATCTAAAAGGTAAAACAAAGGGGATTGGAACAGATGGTACGAGACTAGCGTGTCTACGGGAAACCCCACAGGCAAAAGCCGAGGAGGCTCACGGACCGCCCGCGGAAAGCAAGTACCTTTCGTTCCAATCAACGTCCAAATTGTACAAGCCATAAAAAAATGTAGAGAAACTCGATTTTCATCAAGTTTCTCTACAGTATGAGGGCTGTTCCTTTCAGGAACAGCCCTTTTTATTCGCCGTTGATGATTAAAACATTTCAAATTCATCAATGTACTTATATATTTTATCTACCAATTCATCCGTAGTGTCACCGGAAACCACTTCACCGTTTACAAGCGCATATAAGTTACTGGAGCATCTACCGCAATATCCCAGACAACCATATTCTATGATATCTAAATTCGGATCCCGCTCCAATCTTTCCAGAGCCTCCTGAGCGCCGCTGGCCAGATTGCTTACACAAAATTCAATAATCGGGTACATCGTTTCACCTCACAGTTACTAACAAACCATCTTATTACTTTTCCCATTTACAGTCAATATTTACGCATAAAAAATCAGCCGATTTCAAGATATCGGTTGTGATTTCCTTTTATATTCGTTATACTTTTGTCGGGGTACGTAAAAGAAAGACAATGATCTAATTTTTTTATTCTTACTACTAATTGGGGTATATATATTTAATTAAACTTTAAAGGGGACCATTTGGGGGAATCCTATAGGTAAATGCTTGTCAAATTTTTTTCAAGAGATCAAATAAAGGGGAAAAATCAAATGAAGAATCTAGTCATACTTGGTGGCGGGTATGGTGGTATGCGCATGTTGCAAAGATTGCTGCCTAATCAGCTTCCTGAAAATGTGAGCATCACACTTATCGACCGTAATCCTTACCACTGCTTAAAAACGGAATATTATGCTTTAGCAGCAGGCACCATTCCAGATCAGCACATCCGTGTTGCATTTCCTGAACACCCTCGCTTGAAGAACGTATATGGAGAAGTACTTTCCATCGATATGGAAAATAAACAAGTCATTATAGATAATCAAGATCCTGTCGTTTATGATGATTTAGTCATTGGCCTTGGCTGCGAAGATAAATACCACGACATTCCTGGTGCAGACACACACACTTACAGTATCCAAACAATCGATAAATCACGCCGCACATATTCAGCTTTGAATAATTTAGGTGCCGGTGCAACCGTTTCTATCGTTGGTGGCGGACTGAGTGGTGTTGAGCTTGCAAGTGAATTGATTGAAAGCCGTTCAGATTTAAACGTTAAGCTATTCGACCGTGGACCGCATATTCTATCTGCTTTCCCAGAAAGATTAAGTACTTTTGTTGAATCATGGTTCGATAAACATACAATCGAAATCGTCCATCACTCAAATATAACGAAAGTTGAACCGAACCTTCTTTATAATGGTGACGAAGCCGTTCAAAGCGACGTTATCGTTTGGACAGCTGGAATTCAGCCAAGTAAGATCATCCGCGATATGGATATTGAAAAGGACCGTCAAGGAAGAGCTGTTCTGACTCCTCAGCATTTCCTTCCTAATGATGATAGCATCTTTGTGGTCGGTGACTGTGCTAGCCTGCCTCATGCACCTAGTGCTCAATTAGCGGAGTCCCAAGCTGAGCAAATCGTCCAAGTACTTGTGAAGAAATGGGCAAATGAACCACTTCCGGAAAGCTTCCCTACAATGAAATTAAAAGGAACATTAGGTTCCCTTGGGAAAAAACAAGGTTTTGGTCTTGTTGCAAATCGCCCAATCACGGGTAGAGTGGCACGCCTGATGAAATCCGGCATTCTCTGGATGTATAAATACCATAACGGTTGATTCCAACCATCCATGCTACATTTCATAAACTGGCCCAATGAACTGCACGCAGTTCATTCATGGGCCAGTTTTTCTTATTTCTTCCATTATATATCACACTTGCACCGTATATCCATATTTCTCCATGGTTTCCACCACTTTTTTCAGACGCACATTTCCTTCTGCAATGATTTCACCTTCGATGAGGACCAGTGGATAAAATAAATCTTCTTCGATCACCTTCTCGGAAAAGTTCTTTTGCTTTAGCGTTTCTGGGGGATTATACATATCTATATAGGTTATTTTGAATTTCTGCTCAGGAAACTTTCTCGTTAAAGCGGCCTCAAGCCACTCATAAGTATCTTTCGAAGAAGGGAGATTCACACAACTCGCGCAAATTTGCTCCGCTCCATACACTTCTATCTCAATTTCTTTCATTACCCCTACTTCCTCCTTCATTTTAGTATATCTGCTTCATTCACTTAGAAATATTCACCTGTTTCCATCATACCAGAATAATATAGATTATATTTCCGCAAAGTTACAGTTGGATTTTTTACAACCTTCGCTTTATAATATGATTAGGAAAGGAGTCGATTGCAATGTCTGAACAAACAATGGAAGTTCAAGTTCAAGAAGTCCTAGATAAGCTTCGTCCGTTTCTTCTTCGTGATGGCGGTGACTGTGAACTAGTTGACGTAGAAGATGGAATTGTAAAATTACGATTACTAGGAGCCTGTGGAAGCTGCCCTAGTTCGACCATTACGCTAAAAGCTGGGATTGAGCGTGCCCTTCTTGAAGAAGTTCCTGGTGTAGTGGAAGTTGAACAAGTTTTCTAATAGCCCTTTAAATAACATGCAGCGTATGGATGAAGGATCACTTCATCTATACACGTTCAACCTTTTTCATACAGGCAGGAACTTTTCCGGGTCTGTAATAAAAATAAAGCTGACTCGGCTTTTGCCCTATCAAATGAATTGATACGGCTTGACGCGAGTCAGCTTTTTTATATGGACAATAAATGAAGTGCGGCTCACGATTTCAAAAATTTCAATTCCTTTTTTTCCTGTTCTGAAAGGATTGCCGTATAACTGCCATCATTATCTATTTCCAATTCTTTCACAAGATATTCCGGAAATTTTTCCTTCAATCCAGTGAGCAAACTTCCGCTTTCTTCTGCGGATGCCAAGCATAAAACAGTTGGACCTGCTCCGCTTAGGGCTGCACCAAATCCGCCTTCATTGAGGACAACTTCTTCAATAAGCGCTAAATGAGGGACCAACTCCGCTCTAAATGGTTGATGGAAACGATCACTTTGCATCATTTCACCAACGAGCTTCCAATCTTTAGATAGGACTCCCGCCAGCAAAACATTTGCGGCTGCACTTCCGCTTATAGCATCTTTATAGGAAAGCGAATCCGGAAGGACATTTCTTGAATCCTCCGTAAGCAATTCGAAATCGGGAATGACAGCAATCACCGTAACTCCCTCAATCGGAAACGACACGACATTCGTTCTTTCCTCAGTATGAAGGCCCACAACCAATCCACCATACACAGATGCCCCCGCATTATCGGGATGCCCTTCGAAGATGGAAGCGTGCCTGTTCTTCTCCTCATCGGATAAATGAAGTTCACCAACGATGTTCGCCAATTCAATCCCTGCCACAATGGCAGAGGCACTGCTTCCAAGACCCCGCGCCAGTGGAATTTCGCTAGAGACGAAAAGCCGGCATGGGGATAGTTCCTTTCCATAGGAAGCCGCCGTTTCCTTGGCAATTTGGACGATGTAATTACGATCATCCCTTGGAAAAACAGACATTTCCTCTGAAAGTGGAACGACTTCCCAATGATCTGATGAAGATCCGTGTATTTCCAAGTAAAGTCCTAGCGCCAATCCGATGGAATCAAACCCTGGACCTAAGTTGGCTGTACTTGCTGGTACACGGATCAAAAACATCTCTGATTCCGCACTCATGCCTGTTTCACACCCTGCAGATGTTCTAAAATGACTTCTTCATCCATTGGCAGCAATGTCGGTTGAATCGTGCTTGTATCGACTGCCACATTCGGATCTTTCAATCCATTTCCAGTCAATACAGCAACAATCTTACTTCCTTTTTTGATTTCACCGCTTTTTAATTGTTTATAGATGCCTGCAATGGAAGCACATGATGCCGGCTCTGCAAATACCCCTTCTTTTTTAGCGAGGAAATGATAGGCCTCCAGAATTTCTTCATCTGTCACCTCATCAATTTTACCTTTGGATTCATTGGCCGCTTCCACAGCAAATTTCCAACTTGCCGGATTTCCAATCCGGATGGCTGTTGCAATCGTTTCTGGATTTTCAATGATGCTATCCCGGACAATTGCAGCCGCACCTTCAGCTTCGAACCCCCTCATTTCAGGAAGGCCCGTTTGTTTCGATTCGTTATATTCTTTAAACCCTTTCCAGTAAGCAGTTATATTACCAGCATTCCCAACTGGAAGCGCCAAAATGTCCGGTGCGGAGCCAAGAGCATCACAAATTTCGAATGCCGCTGTCTTCTGCCCTTCAATCCGGTATGGGTTGACCGAATTCACAAGAGTTATCGGTGAACCCTCACTAAGTGAACGGACAATTGTTAAAGCCTGGTCGAAGTTCCCTTCGATCGAGATGATTTCCGCTCCATACATAACGGCTTGCGCAAGCTTGCCCATGGCTATTTTACCTTCCGGGATGACAACGATGCAGCGCAGGTTGGCGCGGGCCGCATAAGCGGCTGCAGCTGCAGATGTATTCCCGGTGGAAGCACAGATGATCGTGTCGCTGCCCTCTTCTATCGCTTTGGCGACGGCCATAACCATTCCGCGGTCTTTAAACGACCCCGTTGGATTTGCCCCTTCATATTTTACATGTAAGTCGATTCCCCACTCTTCGGATAATCGATTCAGCCTGATTAAAGGTGTATTACCTTCCAAAAGGGTTAATGCGGGTGTGTTATCATTAACGGGTAAAAAATCTTTATACGTGCTTATAAGTCCTTGCCAGCTCATTTGATGTCCTCTCCTTCAACTCTGTATGTGCTTTTCACTTCTCTTACCATATTGTAATCATGTAATTTCTGTATTATTTGCTCAAACGCAGCCTTTGTGGCAGTATGCGTAACTAATACGATTTCGGAAGATTCCTTTTCATCCAGAGGCAATTGAAGGATTTTATCGAATCCTACCCCATGCTCGGCAAATAAATTCGTGATTTTGGCTAAAACGCCAACTTCATCTTGAACATGTAATCGAATGAAAAACTTAGCGAAAATCTCAGTGGCATCTTTTAATTGTTTCGGGTACTGAGGCGAAACGGCACTTCGGCCATTTACGCCCAACCTCATATTCTTGATGACCGTCACCATATCCGAAACGACTGCGGTCGCAGTAGGGAGACTGCCAGCCCCTGGCCCGTAAAACATCGTTTCCCCTACGGCTTCCCCATAAACGTATACAGCATTATACTCATTATTTACCGATGCTAACGGATGTGCTTCCGGAAGTAGTGCAGGCTGGACACTTACTTCGACCCTATCCCCTGCCCTGGATGCGACGCCGATCAATTTCATTGTATAACCAAGCTTCTTACTATATCTCAAATCCTCTTCGGATATCTCGGTAATTCCCTGTACCTCAACATCATTCAAGCCAATGTTCATTGAGAACCCGAGCGTTGATAGGATCGCCATTTTACGGGCCGCATCCAATCCGCCTACATCGGCTGTCGGATCGGCTTCAGCAAATCCCAGCTCCTGAGCTTCCTTCAATACGTCATCATAAGCTCTGCCTTCCTTACTCATTTTCGTTAAAATGAAATTCGTCGTTCCATTGACGATTCCCATCATTTTCGTGATGCGGTCGGAAGATAGTCCATCGACAAGACCGCGTAAAATCGGGATTCCCCCTGCAACACTTGCTTCATAGAATAAATCACATTGATTCTCGGTGGCCAATTCTAGCAGTTCCGCTCCATATAAAGCCATTAGGTCTTTATTGGCCGTAACGATATGCTTTTTATTTTTTATCGCTTCTATCAGATAACCGCGTGTTTCTTCGATTCCGCCCATCACTTCTATTACAACATCAATCTCGGGATTCGAAAGGATATCCTCAGGATTGTCAGTTAACATTCCTTTTCCGACCTCGACAAGCCGCTCCTTCGTCGTGTCATTGACTAGTATCTTCTTAATAGATATGGAACAGCCCACTTGATGCATGAGCTTGTCCTGATGACTTTCAATGATTTGTACGACTCCTGATCCGACTGTACCTAACCCCAATAAACCGATCGAGATGGCTTTCATATTTTGGTTCCCCCTTAAAAACTGTTTGCCTGAAGAAAACATTTGTATTTGTATAGTAGACATTATAAGTTTAATTCATATAATTATCAATAGTTAGAAAAGATGGATGCACGAACTTTTTTCGTCCATCCCTTGAACGAGTAGGAACGGGTAAAGCTAATTTTTTTATGGGAAAACCATTTTGATGATCATTAATTAACGCTCTTCAATGAATCTTTTGTACCCATTACAATATGTGGCTTTTGCACAGGATCCATCCATTTCAGTAAACTGAGGATATTCTTTTCAGCTGTGGCTGTACATCCCGCCGTTGGCTTTGTAGCTCCTCTCCATATATGAAGAAAGATTGCACTGCCTTTTCCTTTTATGATGGGATTCGTATTATAATTGATCACAGCGCCATACCTATAGAGTTCATGATTCATCCTTTCAAAAGACTTCCATTTAACTGCAGGGTTTCCTTTATAGGTCTTCCACTTGTTATAATCCTTGGATGTCCGATCATCAATCCAGAAGTCATATTTGGTCGTTTTCTTATAACCCATTTTCATTCCGGCCGGCTTCGTTTCGCTTCCAAAGGACGTACCAAATGAATAAATCCCAACCGGGGATTTCCCATCCCCCTCTTTTTTGCTCTTCGTGAAGCCGTTCTTTCCAATGACACCTTCCATCTTCTTCAATGCCCGGCGCCATTCCCCTTGTTTCTTCTCAAAGGTTTGGATCGTTACCTTCGTATCACTCATCGATTTACCTGTCACCGATACGACTTGGTTAATGCCTTTTCTTCTATCGAATTTCTTCAGAAGAGCTTTTTCATCGGTACTGAAAACCTCTTTTACGTCTGCCATATTGATATATGCAGTCCTTTTTGAGTGACAGACTTTATACCAGTTTCCAGTTCTCCCGCTTGCCGATAATTCTTTATTTTTCTTATAAGTTATTAATGTCTTGCTTGCAGCCGACGCCTTTTCTTTCACATCCGCAGCAGACTTCATGACAATTTTGAATTGAGTTGCTTCGCAACTTGTTTTCGTTTCAGCTTTCGCCAGACTCGTCGTTTGCATGATTAAAAGGGCTAAAAGGGCGGCCATCATCAATCTTTTCATGATCCCATCCTTCCGTAGTGATTAACTATCTAATTATTCTAAAAAATCTTGTTATCATCATAACATAGTAAGTAAGGATGGATCATATTTCTTTCCCGTTTTTATCTAAATCCAGTCAATTTTAGGCAAATCATATTGCTTGGCCGGGACCTCGGCCAATTCATAAAAATGTTTGAGGAAGGACTCATATTGTTGGGAGGATTTCGTGATCGAAGAAATTTTATCCTCCAATTCATTCGACCTTGATTCCGTCGTTTTTGAAAAATACTCTTCCACAGTTTCAAAATAATGAATGGGAAACAGCATCCTCGAATATAACAACCGGGCTGAAAAGCTGGAGAACGGCTCTATGGATTGATATTCATGAAAGAAATGGCCAATGCCCCTCTGATGGGTATGCACATTTTGAAAATAGTGTTCCCTCACCCATTCGGCAACATCCCTGGTTCCATGGTCGAAGACCCAATCGAATGGATTTTTGATCCACTTATTGCTTTTCCAGGTATCATGTAAAAACCGTTCATAACATACGGTTCCACTATCGACAATTTGCGGGGTGTCATCAATTTCCGTGTCGACTAAATATTGAATCGCATTTTCACCTAGGACCATATAATAGGGAAAGGTTTCTATAAATAATTTTTCAAACTGGTTATCTGGATGGGCATTGAGCTTATCCCGCCAAATCTTATCTAACTGATCGATCCTTTGTTCCCAGAGTTCTTTCCATTTACCGATCCTTGAACATGTTCGAATCGTTTCATTAATATTTCTCCCACGCTGATGAAATCTTGCCAAACGTCTTCCTGGGTTGAAGTTTTTCGGGCCTTCCAATGCCTGATTGGCAAGAAGGATGAATAATTGTTCATCCGCTTCGGAAACATAACTTCCATGGTTGGCAAGGACAAAAGCGGATACGTGACGATCTCCTTGTGAAATCAGATGTTGAGACATTATATGCCGTTCAACTAATTCTTCCTGCTCCATATTTTCAATGGGAACGATGCTGTAAATCATATTCCCTGAACGAAAGCTTGGAAACCTGCTATTGGCCTCTTCACGCTCCACCTGTATGCCATAATTATTAAAAATGATTTCTTCTATCATGGAATGGCCCCCTTCATCAAATGGATATAATAGAAATATGGACATCATATACTTATATATATATGTGGAATAACCCGTTTTCTGAATGATTATCGAAACCTTATTAGAAATTCGAATCAAAATATCCTTCATGGGTTTTCATTTTAAATCAAATTACCTGCTTTAGAACTATCACTTTAAAATATAGAGAAATGGGTGATGACATGGCTAATATTGAACAATCAATGTCTGAAAAAACGGCACGAAGATGGCTAATTGAACGAGGAGTGAAATTGGAGGATATCGCTGAGCTTGTCATGTATTTACAATCCGGCTACCATGAAAATCTCCAAATGTCCGATTGCCTTCACAATGTCGAACGGGTCCTTTCAAAACGCGAGGTCCAAAATGCCATCCTTACCGGCATTCAGTTGGATGTTCTAGCTGAGAAAAAACTGCTCGAGGAGCCTCTGCTGAGCATCATTGAAATAGATGAAGGCCTTTATGGGGTAGATGAAATATTGGCTTTTTCCATTGTGAATGTTTACGGATCCATCGGCTTTACCAATTATGGTTTCATCGATAAACAAAAGCCGGGTATCCTGAAATATTTAAACGATAAAAGCACAGGTAAGGTGAACACCTTTTTAGACGATATCGTTGGGGCAATTGCAGCTGCCGCTTCAAGCCGGCTTGCCCATAGATCCGAAAATGCGGAATAGTACACTTATGAAATCACCACATAAAAAAACCAGGGCTGCATTCGCAGGCCTGGTTTTTTTCATTCGAAGCGCCATAAGTCGAGAGTGTCCACCACATACGTCGGCTGCTCCTTATATTGCTGTAAACATTCTTTCGTCGTAACGCCAGTATGTACAAGCAGTGTATCGATCCCTGCATTAATGCCGGCAAGAATATCCGTATCATAGTTATCGCCAACCATGATTGTCTCTTCTTTAGGTACCCCTAATACTCTTAGTGCTTGCTCCACTATTACGGATTCAGGTTTTCCAATGAAAATCGGCTGTACCTGAGTCGAAACGGAAACTACGGATGTCAATGCACCATTCCCGGGCAACAGGCCTTGCTCAGTAGGAATGGCAATATCCCCATTGGTCGAAATGAAAACAGCGCCATTTCTTACAGCAAGACAGGCTTTTGACAACTTTTCATAATTGAGGCCGCGGTCGATTCCCATTACCAGAAAGTCTGGATGCTCTTCCACAAGCTTCAATCCTTTTTCCTTAAGAGCCTCGATTATGCCTTCTTCACCCACCACATAGACCGATGCCTCTTTCTTTTGTTCAGCGATGTAATTGGCAGTAGCCATACTTGTCGTGAAAACTTGGTCATCTTCCGTCGAAATGCCGATGCTTCTCAATTTATCCGCTACCTGTGCCGGAGTCCGGGATGAATTATTGGTGACGAATAAATAAGGGATACCTCTTTTCCTTAGGTCATCAATAAACCCTGCCGCTTCCGCAATTTGTTCAGTTCCGCGATACATGGTGCCATCCAAATCAATTAAATATCCTTTATACGACTTCATTTGAATTCGCCTTCCTAACGCTGCTAATTTTTAAAAGCTGATACAGGTCCCAATTCATTTGTTAAATAGTTCCTCACCAAATCAGGGAATTGCTTGAATGCCTCGATATTTTCCGAAAATACAGCATGCAGTTCTTTGTGATTCACTTCAATGAAGTCTTGAACCAGCATTTTCCTTAGCGGCAAAACCTTTTTGAATTGTATCGCTTTTGCTTCTGAAATCACTTTTTCATCTTGAAGGATATCAATAATATCTTCATAACTTCCTGGATCACGCATAATAAAACCATCAATTACCGCATTTCCTACATCCAACACGGAATCGATGGAAGTTTGTATGAGCCTTTCAGCGATAAGTTCTGAATGGTCTCCATCCCAATTATCATGCCCTTCAAAAAGTCCAAGCTGCTTTTCAAGAAAACCTAATATTTGTTCAATCTTTTGGCGGTCTACAAAGTACATTTTTTTCCAGATCCTTTCTGATCTAAGATGAAATAGGGTATCATTTGGTTGAATGAGCGGCATAGTTGAATCCCTGTGCCGGACCAACCTTATTCCTTGATAATACCATAGCTTCTCCCTTACTCTCAATTCCTTCAACCACAACCTTTGTACCATCCAATTACTAACAGGTGCAGATTCACTCCAACAAAACCCATTCACGATCCCATCAATATGCTTAACCATTTTCACTTAATCGATGGAACACCATGATTGCTGACCGTTCCTTTAGGATCATGGGGAGGGACGAAGCTCTCCAGCCGAAAGCTCCGAAAATGTCTGTTCCCCTATTGAAGTCACTTTGTTATGATGGAACTACAAATGTGAAGATAGAAGGGAATGATACTATGGAAGATCGCTTTTATTTATACAATGACGTCGTTGAATCGAAAACCCGGTTCATAAGTTTCATGGGAGAGGAATCCAGATTCGATTTGGCCATTACGACAACCGATCGTTTTTATGGGAAGAAGCTTGTATTAAATATGCAGAGTAACCGTTTCGCGATTATTGGACCTGATGATTTAGAAGAGGAAGGCTATCTTGAGCATGCCTTTCAGTTGTCAGAAGCGGAAGCCGAAGAACTAAGTCACTTTTTAATGGAAATCGTCTGATTGCTGAAGTTTTTTTTCTTAAACGGGAAACCTACTGAATGTACGATTACATGAGGGGGGATTAACTTGGGCAAAGAAGAATACCACGATTTTTCCAATGTCGAAAAACAGAGGGATTATTTAATTCCTGAAGAATTTCCCGAAGGTCCTTTTGGATCATCCATAGCAAAAGATGCACCAGTTCAGAATAAAAGCACCCCATGGCAGGAAGGGCAACGATATCAAAGTGCCTTTAATTTTGAAAATAAATCGTTACATGAAGGTATGCCTCGAAATTATCCTGGTGCCCATCCGACACATGATGATTCAGAAAAAGATGAACAGCCTCCATATGAAGGATATGGAAACTCTTAACATGGTAGGCCAGAGTGAATTCTGGCCTTATTTCTTTATTTTCTTAACAACGAAATATGGACAGCCAAAATTGCAGTATTCATATAAATATTCACTAAGCGTGCTTATTTTCGTATCGAAGGTCGCTTTCTGATTAGAATCATCAAAAAATCCACGCAGCCTCAATTGCCCGTATCCCCAATCCCCTACTATATAATCATACTTCGTTAAAATCTCACTGTATCTGGCTTTAAAAGCTTCTTCGTTATAGCCTTCCCTTTCATCCTCGATTATTTCATAGGTCATGTTATTGATGTTAATCATTGTTTTCACCTCTCATATATACATTCCTTCTTTAAATTATAACTGATTCCCCATCAATTACTAAGCGAAAAATAGAGAAATATGTTCATCCTAAAGTTACGGGGGTGTTATTGATGAAAAAAACGATAATAACGATAGGTTTAAGCTCGATTATTGCACTAACCGGATGTGCTGACAAAGAAGAAGATCAGGGGCTAGGTGCAAAAAACAATGCCGGTAACCCAACAAACATAAATAATCCAACTCAATATTATGACGAGGATTATCGAAATAATGACAATAAAAGTGATGATTTCGGTTTCACCCGCACCAATAGTGCAACCATTGACGGCCGTAACATTTCCAACAAAGCTGCTTCCATTGACCGTGAACAACTTTCTGATGTCATTTCTAAACTGATTGTTCAGATTCCAAATGTCAATGATGTAGCTACCCTCGTTACTGATGAGGAAGTGCTTGTCGTATATGATACTAATTCCAAGGACCGGACGGAAACCGCAGATCAAGTCAAACGTACTGCCATGTCCATCGTACCTCGCTACTATCATGTCTACGTCAGTGATGATTATCAAGCCCTTGCCCAAGATGTCGAGAATTTCTCTACATTGAAGTCCGGCAGCAAAGGGATCGACTATACGATCGAACAAACCATCAAAAGAATGCTGAAATCTCCTCAAGGATACAAAATGAGTGACGAAGAAAATGAAAACGGGGAATTGGTTAACGATAAAAGGGATCACCACGATAACATCCATCAAAAAATGGATAACCGCTGAATAAAAAAGGACCGAATTATTTCGGTCCTTTCACTCTATTTCAATAATTTCTCACCTTTGTTTTGCTTATGTTTTGCCGCAGCATTGACCTGTTCATCCGCATGGTAGGAAGAACGGACAAGCGGACCTGATTCACAATGGCTGAAACCTTTTTCCAATGCACGTTCCTTCAGTTCGGCAAACTCCTCAGGCGTGTAATATTTCAGCACCTTTAAGTGCTTTTTAGTCGGCTGCAAATACTGACCGATTGTCATGATGTCCACATTATTGGCCCTTAGGTCATCCATGGTCTCGAGGATTTCCTCCCGCGTTTCACCCAGACCTACCATTAAACTGGACTTTGTCGGGATTTCCGGATACAGTTCCTTGGCCCTTCTTAAAAGCTCCAATGAACGTTCGTACTTGGCCTGAGCCCGTACACGATCGGATAAACTTCTGACAGTCTCTATATTATGGTTCAGGATATCTGGTTTAGCATCCATCAATGTTTTGATATTTTCAAACACCCCACCCATATCAGACGGCAATACTTCAATTGATGTAAAAGGATTTTTGCGTCGGATGGCACGGACCGTTTCAGCGAAAACTTCAGCGCCTCCATCCTTTAAATCATCACGGGCAACAGCTGTAATGACGACATGCTTTAAATTCATCAAAACAACGGAATCGGCAACACGTTCCGGTTCTGCCCAGTCCAATTCATTCGGACGTCCGGTTGTAACAGCACAGAAACGGCAAGCCCTTGTACAGATTTCACCTAAGATCATGAAAGTAGCCGTTCTTCTCACTGCCCAGCATTCATGAATATTCGGACATTTTGCCTCTTCACAGACAGTATGAAGATTTTTCTCGCGCATCATATTTTTTAAACCGAGGTAATTTTCGTTAGTGTTAAGCTTTATTTTCAACCAATCTGGTTTACGAAGAATTTCTTTATTTGTAGAAGACATGAAAATGCCACTCCATTCTATAGAAATTAACACACCCTACTTTAACAATAAAAAAGCATTTATACAAGTTATAGTTGGTTTCCCATTATTTATTTTTCATGTTTATAGCTAAATCAGCAAAACTATAAAAGATGGATGGACTGATGACTTTTAAATATGAAGAATGTCACGAAAGGAGCCTGCCCCGTTGAAAAAATTATTCCTTCTTACCATAACTTGTTTGTTTATTTTGAATGCACCAGGCCAAGTGGCTAATGCTGCCGATACCCCGGATGTCTATGCCGGGAGAATGGAGCTATATAAAAATATGGAGGCTACCCTCCAAATCCCGTGGTATTACCTTGCTGGAGCTGATCAATATGAACACAGCCTCAGGGCTGCACGTAGGGATTTAGAGCCGGCAAAGGGTTTAATAGGCATCCACATCGAGCCTTCAAAGTGGAGCGGGGCTCTCAATCCTGACTTAAATGACGTGAACCCGCTCACGATCACATTTTTTGATGGGTTGGGCCAGGATGGCAATGGTGATGGAAAAGCTGATATAACTAATGATACCGATCGATTGTATGCTTTTTCGAAACATCTCCAATCTTATGGTGCAGATGAAGATAATATTCGGATCGGTTTGTGGGATTATTATAAACGAGATAAAGCCGTTAGCATCATTATCGGCAATGCCGAGATTTATAAGAAATATGGCCGGCTGGATTTACAGGAAAAGGCCTTCCCGGTTCCAGTACGGACCCACTATACGTATTTAAATACATGGGGAAGCGCTCGTGGATGGGGCGGAAGGAGAATCCATGAGGGCACTGATATTTTTGCGGATTATAGCCTTCCCGTTCGATCCACGAGCTATGGGATCATTGAAATGAAAGGCTGGAATAAATTCGGCGGTTGGCGGATTGGGATACGGGATTTAAATAATACCTACCATTACTTTGCCCATTTAAGCGGCTTTGCCAAAGGGTTAAGAGTCGGACAGATCGTCGAACCCGGACAAGTCATCGGTGGTGTCGGCAGTACAGGTTACGGTCCTCCAGGAACTTCCGGAAAATTCCCACCGCATCTTCATTACGGGATGTACAAAGACAATGGGATCACAGAATGGAGCTTTGACCCTTATCCCTATTTAAGATTGTGGGAACGGAAAGACTTGGCTAAAAAGCAAAAGTGAGCGGCGTTAATTTTACGCTGCTTTTTTTTGATTCGAACATAAACCCCTGAACTTGATGCATAAGTATTAATAAAGGGGGCTAAAGCGTGTTCCGAAAAAGATTTCGACCCAAGAAATTCAAAAAAAAGGGGCCTCTTCCCACCCGAAAAGTATTTCTCTATTCATTTATCCTGTTTATCATATCAAGCATCATGACACTTTGGTACGTGGACAAATCCATTGAGCCCGTGATCATGAATGTAGCTGAATATGAAATCAAACGGATTGCAACTGAAACGATTCATGAATCGGTTGATGAGAATATAGCGAAGGTTGATATGAACAAAATCATCACCAACAACAAAGGTGGTAAGGACTCCAGTTCTTCCTATAGCTTCAATCCGGTCATATACAGTGAATTGCGGGCTAACATTACGAAGGATATTCAAAAGAAGCTTGGCATCAAACAGGGAAATCCTTTTAAAACAGGTTCAGCCAAAATAAATGATGAACAATATAATAGCGTGGTCTATTATATACCATTTGGTGTCGTGACCGGGAATAACCTCCTTTCCAATTTCGGGCCTGAAATCCCGGTGAAAATGTCAGTCATCGGAAATGTTGAATCGGATCTGAGGACAAAACTGACTAACGCGGGCATCAATAATGTTTATTATGAACTGATTGTGGATTTTGATGTCAATATTCAAATCGTCATACCCTCATTCGCAAAGGAGACCAAGGTGAGTCAAGAAGTGACAGTCGGAAGCCTTCTGATCGAAGGAGATGTCCCAAGTTATTTTAGTAATGGAAACGGTTCGGTGGCGCCTGCCATCATGAAGGAAAATAAGGAATGAAAAAACCAGCTTATCCTGAGGTTAAGCTGGTTCTTGTATATTGAGACATTTCATGATAATCAAATGCAGGTTTTTATTCAAGTCCACTTCATAGGGGTCTTTTATCTGCTCCCCATCTTCTTCAAGTATCCTTATCATGGGGCGGTCTCCTATCCCCTCATTTTGAGCGGATACTACCCCTTTTCTCCCATCATTCAGTTCTACGGATAGACCATTTGGATAAATGGCAACCGCCCTGCGGAAAGCCTCGATGATCGTATTGTCGAACTTTTTCCCGACACCGGCATAAAGGACTTCCAATCCCTGATGCGGCAGCATGGCCTTACGGTAAACCCGGTTGGAAGTTACGGCATCAAAAACATCGGCAACGGCAATGATCTTGCCGAAATAATGGATTTCATCCCCTTTTATCCCACGGGGATATCCAGATCCATCTAACCGTTCATGATGCTGATAGGCACAATTCGCAACTAAAAGTGAAACCGTATGAACATTTTTGATTAGATGAAATCCATAATCAGCATGTTTTTGGATTTGTTCAAACTCCTTTTCAGTCAGCTTATCTGGTTTACGGAGGATTTCCAGGGGCACGAGCATTTTACCGACATCATGTAAAATCGCTCCCAGACCAAGTATTTCGAGATTCTTATTATTGATATTCAATTCCATCCCGATTGCCAGGGTATATAAGGTCACATTGAAGGAATGAGTAAAGATATAGTCATCGTATGTATAAACGTCGGCCAATAAAGTCATTAACTCTTTATTCCTTTTCAGTTCGCCCATGATGTTTCGGACTAGTTGAGTGAACTTGACGTTAGCCTGCTCTATCGTAAATGATCCATCAAGGTTCATTTTGTTTTTCATGTCCAGGAAAGTGGATTCAATCGTATTAATGGCTTCTCTTCTTAGTTTCCGGGACACTGGGGCCATAGGAATAATGTCATCCGTCCTGAAATCTTGAATGTATACAAAGGGAATATTTAGGGACACCAGTCGATTGATCATTTTCTGCGTTAATAAAAGACCCTCGCACAATAGGATATGCCCCCGCTCATTATAGATGTTTTTACCGAGCCTCGCTCCAGGGCTTAGGGACTTTGTAATAGCTAGCCTCATACTTGTACTCCATTTCCCCCATTCAATATTTGTAAAAAACCTTTTCCTTCCTTATAGGGATTATCGGAAAATATCTTTATAAATGAATCTGTTTGAACATATTAATTGAAAAAATATCAGCATTTTCTTTGATAAAGAATAAGGCCCCCTTCTGAAAAAGAAAGCCCCCCTTTTCAAATCATTTTGATTAATGCCTCTTTACCAATCATTCCTGGATGAATTCCCTTTTCCACAGCCTCCCAGGTAACTGATTCAAGCGGCGCCTCCAATAGCTCTTCAATCGTTTTAACTCCCGTAGCCCTCCCTGCAAGGATTTTACGATCTTTCAATTTATCATTCAGCAGTCCAACATCTAACGCACCGCACATTATATACCCTTTATCGGACGCGACAGCAAGTAAATTCGTTTTGGGAAGTCGGACAGAAATGGCTAGGAATGTATGATTGTCAAGAATTATTGGTATCATGTTAATCAATGGGTTTCGCCCCTCTCTTCCCCATACTTTATGAAAAAAAGGGCGAAACCGTGATTTGGCATTAGGCGTTTGTGTATATTTTTTTCAGCTTCCATAAAAGGATATCCCGTAAGAACTCCGGTAATAGGTATTTCTTGCGATTGGAGCGCTGGATACTAGGAAAGAAGTGCCCAAACGTGAACATATCAGGTATTGCCAGTTTATAGGACTTATCCGCCTGCAGCTTCTCTCCTTTTATAAATATCCCTTTTACGATTCCATTCTCCATTTCGTTAAATTCAATTTGATCATAATGCATGACTCCCATGATTTTCCCGCGGAAACCGAAACCTTTCACCTGAATATGAGGCCACTCCTCATTTCTCGATTGCATTAAGATTTCTTTTAATTCATTCCCATTAACTTCTACGACACAAGGATTGATGGGATGCGGACAAATCCTGTGAATATCCCCTTCTGTGACAGGCCCCTTCAGCAGCCCTTCGAGCAGAAGACCGGCATTCAAAAAGGAACAATCCGCCTGACTCCACTCCCTCAGTGCCTCCCCAAGGATTTCCGTCAATGGACTTCCTTTGAACCAATCATTATTCAGTGCTCTTGGTAAGTCCACTGCCACCTGTTTTAGCGTTTCCCCTCCAGCCTGGTATATCTCTTCAATCCATGCCCGTTCATTCTCCAATTCCAAAAAGTCATTGGTATCATAAAGAATGGCACTCTTCTGACTAATTTTCTTTTCCTGATTGACGGTCATTTCCACCTGTCCAACAAAGAAACCATATTTCCCTGCACCGCAAAGGAGTGTATCATTGATCAATCTACCCTGGTGGAGGATGTGGTGGGTATGCGCGCCAAGTATGATGTCAATCTCCGGAAAGTCCTCTGCCATCCTCTCATCATCATGGATGCCCAGGTGGGAAAGGATGATGATGACATCCGCCTCTGTTTTGACCCTTTCGAGCTGTAACTTTAACTCCACGAATGGTTCTGTTATTTCCCAGCCCAGCGCAGAATAAAACTTTTGAAAAAAGGCCGTCAAACCTATCAGGGCAATCTTGGTGCCTTTACCCGTTGTATGTATCCAATATGGCAGCGCCCATTCCGGCCTTTCATTATCACCATAATAAATATTGGCCGCCAAGACCTTGAACTTTGCATGATCATATAAGGAGTCTAACGCATCATGAGGTAAAGTGATCCCTTCATTATTGCCGATGGTCACATATTGGTAACCCGCCTCATTAAGCAGTTCAATATTTCCTTTACCCAATGTACCTTCTGTATATGGATGCCAGCGGTCCACATGATCGCCTATATCAAGTATGATCGCTTCTTCTCCCGTTTCTTGATGAAGTTTTCCTCTTTCTTTAAGAAACTTATCAATACGAGGCCAATTCTCAAAATGGCTATGGAGATCATTGGTGTGATATAAATGAATGATTTCTGACATCATTTCTCCTCCTCGTTTATCCTGTAATACCTTGGTATATAAGACGTAAACCAATGATTATCAGCACTATTTTCAACATATATTCCAGCGAAGCACTCTTTAGGCGCGTATTGATGAGTGCCCCCCATTTAGCACCGAACCATGCTCCTGGAATCAGGGCAAAAGCATATGGCCAATTTACATTTCCAAGGGAAATATGCGTAATTGAATTAGTGATGGAAGATAGAAATACCATGAACATCGAAGTTGCTACAGCCATATGCGGAGGAAAGAAGAAAAGAAGCATCATGACGGGAACCATTAGGGCTCCACCGCCAATTCCAAATAACCCGGAGCTGAATCCCACTACAAAAGTGATCATTACAGCTAACAGGGGGTGGTAACCATAAGAAAATGAATGTCCACTTTCCGTTTTATACGTCTTAACTATTTTCCCTTTTCCAGGCCTGAAAAGCATTGGCTTCAAACGATTTTTCACTAATAACACGATAGCCATGAAAACCATGAAAATCCCAAAATACAATGAGAAAGCTTCGGCATTAAGGTTTTTATTTACATAGGCCCCTATTATTCCACCAGGTGCACTGCCAATAAAAAAGATTAAGCCGGCCTTATAATCCACCACTTTACGTTTTAAATAAGATAAAGTGGAAGATAAGCCGGTAAAAATCATGATTACGGTTGAAACACCTACGGCGACCTGAGGAGTCAGCTCATCGATAATATTTGTAGATGCACCTAAATATAAAAGTGAAGGTACAATGATGATGCCGCCGCCTAGACCGACAAGAGCGCCGATTGATCCCGCTACTAATCCAACACCCATTAATACTAACCATACCATGAAGAAATCCGCCTTTACCTATTTATGAGGATATTACCTCTACTAGCTTGTCACAGCATCTCAGTATTCATTATATAATTCCTTTTAAAACAAACCAAGCTGCTTGGGAGCCAGTCCTTCATATTCTATACCAAGCAGTTCAATCATTTGTTTGGCATTATCAGCGGCATCTCCACCTGAATTATTATTGAACAGGACATATATCTCCTTGGATTCCTTTTCCAATATCCTGATTTTCTCTACCCATTCTGTCAATTCCTGATGATTATATCTATATAAGTACCTGACCTCACGCCAATTATCCCCCGAAGAAGGCCTTTGCCAACCATGCAGGTTACGGCCATGAAAGCGTATCAGGGTTTTATCTTTATCGCTGGCATGCAGAACGACAGGAATGGATCCCTCTCCAGCCTGCGGCTCATCGCATACAGTATGGATCCAGCCTTCCTTTTTGATAAAGTCCAAAGTTTGCTGGACTACGCCGGGTCTGTACCAGCTTTGATTACGAAATTCTATGGCAGCTGGAATATCGCCCATTTCAGCCTTGCACCATCGCAGGTAATTCACATTTTCACGTTTACAATCAAACCATGGCGGAAACTGGAATAAGACCATCGCGAGCTTGCCGGACTTCTGATATGCTTCCAGAGAGTCACGAAATGCCTTGAACATTTCCTTCTTACTTTCAAATGGAATTTCCCCGCGCTGATGTCCTGTCATCCCTTGATAGGATTTAACGACGAACTGGAATGATGCTGGCGTCTCGGCTACCCACTTTTCACTGTTCCTCTTTGGCTGGACTGCATAAAATGAGGCATCCACCTCTACAACGGGAAAATGAGCCCCGTACTCTTTAAGTTTATCACGTTGGGCCACACCGCCATGATACAAACTATCATGATCACCCCAACCTGTCACACCCACAAAAATCATCTGCATCATCACTCCTTCGGGACGGGCCCCATTTCCTGACTTCTGACTTCTTCTTTTGTTATTTTTTTACCCTTATTGTGCCATATCTAATCTTTAGATTAAAGGTGTCGAATATCAAAACAAAAAGCCTGCCAGACAGACCCGGCAGGCTTTTGTATGAATGGTTATCCTAAATCGCCTTACAGGCAGGCAATTGGTTATTAACCGATTGAGCCTTCCATTTCGAACTTGATCAGACGGTTCATTTCGACCGCATATTCCATTGGAAGTTCTTTTGTAAATGGTTCGATGAAGCCCATTACGATCATTTCCGTTGCTTCTTGCTCAGAAATTCCTCGGCTCATCAGGTAGAACAATTGTTCTTCAGACACTTTGGATACCTTCGCTTCGTGTTCAAGGGAAATGTTATCATTCAAGATTTCATTGTAAGGGATTGTATCAGATGTAGACTGATTATCCATGATTAATGTATCACATTCAATGTTGGAACGAGCTCCATCCGCTTTACGTCCGAAATGAACGATACCACGGTATGTTACTTTACCGCCCTGTTTAGAAATTGATTTTGATACAATAGTTGAAGATGTATTTGGCGCTAGGTGAATCATTTTGGCCCCAGCATCTTGGTGTTGGCCTTTGCCGGCGATGGCAATGGATAATGTCATACCGCGGGCACCTTCACCTTTCAAGATGACAGCTGGATATTTCATTGTCAATTTGGAACCGATGTTACCATCAATCCACTCCATTGTTGCGTTAGCGTCACAAACCGCACGTTTCGTAACAAGGTTAAACACGTTGTTTGCCCAGTTTTGAATCGTCGTGTAACGGCAGTAAGCATCTTTCTTAATGACGATTTCAACAACCGCACTATGAAGGGAGTTAGTTGTATAAACCGGGGCTGTACAACCTTCTACATAGTGAACGGATGCGCCTTCATCAACAATGATAAGCGTACGTTCGAATTGACCCATGTTTTCAGAGTTAATCCGGAAATAAGCTTGAAGCGGAGTATCCACTTTAACGCCTTTTGGTACATAGATGAAAGAACCACCTGACCAAACTGCCGAGTTCAATGCCGAGAATTTATTGTCAGTGGGCGGGATCGTTTTTCCGAAATGCTCACGGAAGATATCTTCATTTTCACGAAGTGCTGAGTCCGTATCTTTAAACACGATACCCAAATCTTCCAATTCCACTTTCATGCTATGATAAACCACTTCTGATTCATATTGAGCGGATACACCAGCAAGATATTTTTGTTCGGCTTCAGGAATTCCTAATTTATCAAAAGTCTGCTTGATTTCATCAGGAACCTCATCCCAAGACTTCTCTGATTTCTCTGATGGCTTAACATAGTATGTGATTTCATCAAAGTTCAGGCTCTGCATGTCGCCGCCCCATTGAGGCATTGGCATGTTGTAAAAATGCTCCAATGATTTCAAACGGAAATCAAGCATCCATTGCGGTTCATCCTTCATTCGAGAAATTTCTTCCACGATTTCTTTTGTCAGACCACGCTTTGAACGGAAGATGGAAACATCTTTATCCGCAAAGCCATATTTATAATCGCCGATTTCAGGCATTTTTTTTGCCATAGCTCGTATTCCTCCATTTCAAATGGCTGAATTACAACAGCTCATTTTAATTTAATTATTCCTTCAATCCCTTTTCCATGGCTTTCCAAGCTAGGGTCGCACACTTGATTCGGGCTGGGAATTTAGAAACACCTTGAAGGGCTTCAATATCCCCAAGGTCCATCTCATCGTCGTATTCTTTCCCCTGGATCATTAAGGAAAAAGTCTCGGACATCGCTAGAGCAGTATTAACGTCTTTGCCCTTAATGGCTTGAGTCATCATGGAAGCAGAACTCATGGATATCGAACATCCATCACCATCGAATTTAACATCGCTGACCTTGCCGTCTTCAATCTTCATCGTTAAACGAATCCGATCTCCGCAGGTTGGATTATTCATATCGATTGTCATGCTTCCATCTTCTAGCATGCCCTTATTACGTGGTTTCTTATAGTGATCCATAATGACTTGACGGTAAAGTGTATCTAAGTTATCAAAAGACATTACTGAAATACTCCTTCGTTTTAACAAGCCCGGACACAAGCTTATCAATATCTTCTTCCGTGTTATATAGATAGAAACTTGCTCTTGCTGTCGATGATACGTCAAGCCATTTCATCAATGGCTGTGCGCAATGATGACCGGCACGGACAGCAATTCCATCTGCATCAAGAACGGTAGCGACATCATGTGGATGTACATCATTAATATTAAAGGTTACTACACCCGCACGCTTTTCTGCATCTTTAGGACCGTATATGGTCAGCCCTTCAACTGCTGACATTTTCTCCATTGCATAAGCGGCGAGCTTATGTTCATGCCGTTCAATATTATCCAAACCGATTTCTTCCAAGAAATCAATTGCAGCCCCCATGCCGATGGCGCCGGCAATGATTGGGGTTCCGCCTTCGAATTTCCATGGGAGTTCTTTCCATGTAGACTCATACAAACCTACAAAATCAATCATCTCTCCACCGAATTCAATCGGCTCCATTTTTTCCAGAAGCTCTTTCTTGCCATATAATACCCCGATACCTGTTGGACCGACCATTTTATGGCCTGAAAAGGCAAAGAAATCACAATCCAACTCACGGACATCCACTTTTAGATGCGGCGTGCTTTGTGCCCCGTCCACTACCATTACAGCATTGTGTTCATGGGCAATTTTAGCGATTTCCTTCACAGGATTGATAACTCCGAGTACATTCGAAACCTGCATGATGGAAACGATTTTCGTTGCATCCGTAATTGTAGCCCTCGCATCATCAAGGGAAATCGTGCCATCTGCTTGAAGTGGAATATATTTCAGTACAGCGCCTTTTTCTTTGGCAAGCTGCTGCCACGGAATGATATTACTGTGATGCTCCATGTAAGAAATGACGATTTCGTCACCCTCTTTAACATTTGCCCCACCGTAACTTCTAGCTACAGTATTTAAAGAAGTCGTTGTTCCTCTAGTGAAGATGATTTCTTCTGTAGAATAAGCATTAATGAATTTACGTACCTTTTCACGTGCACCTTCATACGCATCCGTAGCTTTTGTTCCTAGTGTATGCACCCCGCGGTGAACATTCGAGTTGTATCCGCGGTAATATTGCTCAATCGCTTCAATCACTGCAGCCGGTTTTTGAGAGGTTGCAGCACTATCTAAATAAACTAATGGCTGACCATTGACTTCTTGATCTAATATTGGAAAAAGCTTACGAATTTCGTATGGGTTCATTACTGTACTTTCCTTTCAATGACCGCTACTAATTGTTTTTTAACTCCCTCAATTGGAAGCTGATTAACAACAGGGGCCAAGAATCCGTGAATGACAAGTCTTTCTGCTTCTTTCTTTGTAATACCACGGCTCATTAAATAATACAGTTGAAGCGGATCAACACGACCGACGGAAGCAGCATGACCAGCCGTTACATCATCTTCATCAATCAAGAGGATTGGATTGGCGTCCCCGCGTGCTTTTTCACTTAACATCAATACGCGTGATTCTTGTTCGGCATTAGCCTTTGTAGCACCATACTCTATTTTCCCAATCCCATTGAAAATGGAGGATGCTGCGTCTTTCATGACACCGTGCTTAAGGATATAGCCCTCAGAGCGTTTGCCAAAATGTATGATGGCTGTCGTAAAGTTCTGTTTTTGTTCCCCACGTCCGACTACAACGGATTTAGTATCGCCATGTGAGCCATCGCCCATTAGATAGGTTGTATTATCAGAAATCGTATTTCCATCGTTCATCAGGCCAAGCGCCCACTCAATACGAGCGTCACGCCCTGCCACTCCACGTCGGTTAACGTATGTCGTAAAGCCTTTTGAAAGGGTATCGACCGCACCGTATTCTACTTTGGCATTCGCATTTGCAAATACTTCCGTTACGATGTTGGCAATCCCTTCGTTAGACTCAACGCTCGAGAAGTAGTTCTCTACATATGTGACCGAGCTATTATCTTCCGCTACGATCAGGACATGGTTGAAAAGTGTAGTATCCGGATTATCCAACAGGAATACCGATTGAATCGGCTCTTTGATTTCTACATTTTTCGGAACATAAAGAAATGCTCCCCCATTAACTAATGCAGCATGAAGTGCTGTTAAACGATGTTCATCTATTTTAACGCCGTCTTTCATAAAATATTTTTGCACGAGCTCAGCATGGTCACGGGCCGCTGTTAAAATATCCGTGAAAATGACGCCTTGTTCTTTCACATTTGCTGACAGATTGATATGTGCCGGCGTATTATTGCGTTGAATGTATAAGTTTTCATTTTCTTCAATGATGGATTTAATTTCTTCCGGAAGCTCCTCTAAAGAGGCAAAAGCTTCACTTTCAACCGTATGAGTCTGGAAAGAAGTAAAATTCCATTTATCGATTTTCGTTTTATCCGGCTTTGGCATCGGGAGCTTTTCTAATTCAGAAAACGCTTGAATCCGAAGCTCGGATAGCCAAGCTGGATCATTATTTTTAGTTGAATAGGAGCTTATATCCTCTTGTTCAAACGGTAATTTCGTTTCTGTAGTCATTGCAAATCCTCCTACTTACGCTTCTTCGCCAACAGTTTCGTCTTCAATGCCCAATTCTTGTTTAATCCAGTCATAACCTTCCGCTTCCAAGCGGGCAGCAAGTTCAGGACCACCTGATTTTACGACACGTCCTTGCATCATGACATGTACAAAATCAGGAGTGATGTAATTTAATAGACGTTGGTAGTGAGTGATGATCAAGCATCCAAAGTCTTCTCCGCGCATTTCGTTGATTCCCTTTGAAACGACTTTAAGTGCATCGATATCCAGACCTGAATCAATCTCATCCAAGATTGCAATTTTAGGTTGGATCATCATTAATTGAAGAATCTCGTTACGCTTTTTCTCTCCGCCTGAGAAACCTTCATTCAAATAGCGTTGCGCCATATCTTCATCCATTTCAAGGAACTCCATTTTTTGATCCATTAGACGAATGAATTTCATCAATGAAATTTCATCACCTTCTTCACGGCGTGCGTTAATGGAAGAACGTAAGAAGTCAGCATTTGTAACACCGCTGATTTCACTTGGATATTGCATAGCCAGGAATAGACCGACACGAGCGCGCTCGTCTACTTCCATTTCCAAAACATCTTCACCATCGAATGTGATGCTTCCGCTAGTTACTTCATATTTGGGGTGACCCATGATCGCTGATGATAAGGTGGATTTACCAGTTCCGTTTGGTCCCATGATCGCATGGATTTCTCCACCTTTGACTTCAAGGTTTACCCCTTTTAAAATCTCTTTACCTTCAATTGATACGTGAAGATCTTTAATCGTTAATGTAGAAGCTGACATAATAATACCTCCGTGAACTAATTCCAATTTTATTACCAGAAAGTAAAGATCACTTTCTAAACTATAATTTACGTAAAAGCATTCTCACTTTATTCTCATTCCAATTTTATAACAAATCCAATTTGGAATCAACTAAATAGATAGGGGTTTCCACTTCTCCCATGTTAAAAACCTGTCCTATTCTTACAATACTAACAGATATAGCCTATTTACTGCCTATTCATACTTATTTTATCTTTTGTTAAAATTATCTTATTATTCGGCAAATCTTCGTCCTTATTAATATATGTTCGAAGAATTCAATTGCGAGGTATGAGTTCCCCTTTAAAAAGAAAAAAATCGGACTGTCAGGCTTATGTAAGTTTATCCAATAAGGAAACCCTTATTTTATGGACCACTTTCCATTTTACCTCTACAGACCGATCTTTTAAAGAACTCTTTTATATGCTTAGCCGTGAATTTTGCGTTGTAGGTCCTGTACCATTTTGTTGCACTTTACATGTTCCCTATCCCGTTCTTTCTCAACCTCGATACGGAGGTCTAAGTTTCTACTGTACTCACTGTAGCCAATCCCATGTGAAGACTGCATCGCCTTTTCCATTTCGCTTGTTACATGTAAATCTAGAGTATTGATAGTGAACCATCCTTTCAAATTTGTGTATCATTTTATTACTTTCATTATTTCTATACCCTTCATTTTCATGATTAAACATAAAAAAAGTCCTGAATTAAATCAGGCTGCACACTGTAGACAAACTGGATGATAATTGAGTTTGTCTACAGTGTGTCTAGGCTCTTTAAATTTGAACGTTCCTTTCAGCGAGCGGTCCGGAAAACATCCTAGGCCCTTAAGTGCCTGCGTGGACTCCCTTGACTCGCCTCTGCCGCAGGAGTCTCGTAAATCCGTTCCAATCCACTAGGATTAAACAATCAGGTAGTACCACCATGCACACAGTCTTTATTTGTTCCATGCGTAAACCGATGGAAGAAGTTGCATTCAACATGACACCGTTGGTTTTTAGGTTACGGATCCCATGATAAAGTTCCTCACTTCTCTAAGTTGGGGGATAATCATGAGTGACGACGCATTATTTGAAAGATGAACGGACAAAACAGTTTGCCTATTCACTTCATATCGCAGCAGATCGTAACGGATTTATATATGTTTTTAACGCACTCAGCAACAAATAAAGAGGGGCAATCGTGAGTACAAATCGCTTTAACTGCCTCACATCCTATAAAAATCAAAAAGGTTTCGGAATGAGACCATTCCGAAACCTTTTTGTCTACAAACTGCGGTCTGAATTAAATCAGGTCGCCATTTTAGAATTATTTATCCGCCGGTACAACTGCACCATCGTATTCTTTAAGGATGAAATCTTGAATTTCTTTAGAATGCAATACTTCTACAAGCGCTTTTATTTCTTCTTTATTTTCATCACCTTTGTTTACGGCAATTACGTTCACATACGGTGATTCCGAATCTTCAATCGCAATCGAATCTTCAATCGGATTCAAACCTGCGTCGATCGCATAGTTGGAGTTGATCAGGACAGCATCACCTTCGCCGCTCTCATAAATTTTTGGAAGCAGGGCCGCTTCATATTCAGCATCGAATTTAATGTTTTTCTTATTTTCAACGATGTCTTTAGTTGTAGCTGTCGTTTTATCGATGCCTTCTTTCAAAGTGATCAAGCCATTCTTTTCCAATAGGGATAAAGCACGCCCATGATCAGCGACAGAGCTGCTCAAAATGATCGTTGCCCCATCAGGAAGTTTATCGATGCTTTTATATTTCTGTGAGTATAGTGCTATTGGCTCGATATGGATTCCACCCGCATTGACGAAATCATATCCATTTTCTTTAATTTGCGACTCCAAGTAAGGAATGTGCTGGAAATAGTTAGCGTCCAATTCCTTATCATTCAACGCCTTATTCGGTAAAATATAGTCCTGGAATGTTTCGATTTCCAATTCGATTCCTTTTTCTTCAAGAAGCGGCTTAGCTTTCTCAAGGATTTCAGCATGCGGAACATTGGATGCCCCTACAACTAATTTCTTCGATTCTTTTTCCGTATCGCTGCCGCTTTTATCCTTTTCACTTCCGCAAGCAGCCAAAGCGATAGATAAAACTAAAATTAATGCAAATCCTAAAAACTTCTTCATCCTATTCATCTCCCTTTATCTTTTATCCAATTTAGATGTAATTACATCTCCAATAATTTGAATTATGAAGACGATAATTAGAATAACGATAGTCGCTACAAGCGTAACGTCATTGTGATTTCTTTGATAGCCATCCAAATAGGCCAGATTACCCAGCCCTCCTGCCCCGATGACCCCGGCCATAGCGGTATATCCAACCAATGCAATCGATGTTACCGTAATACCGGAAATAAGGGCAGGCATCGACTCTGGAAGGAGGACCTTCCAAATGATCGTGCTCGTTTTCGCCCCCATCGATTTCGCGGCTTCAATTACACCTTTATCGATTTCGCGAAGGCCGATTTCGACCATACGCGCATAAAATGGTGCCGAACCGATAATAAGTGCCGGCAGTGCAGCGTTCTCTCCGATCATGGAACCGACAAGAGCTTTAGTGAAAGGGATGAGCAGCACGATCAAAATGAGAAATGGAATGGAACGGAATATATTAACGACAGCACTCATGACCCCGTTGACTGCCCGGTTTTCCCACATATTACCCTTCCCTGTCAGGAACAGGATCAACCCTAATAGTATGCCTATAAAAAAGGTTGCCACTACAGAAATGCTTGTCATGTAAAGCGTTTCTTTCGTTGCATCAATAATGTCTTCCCAGTCAACGTTCGGCAATAATTCTTCAAGCATGAGTAATCACCTCCACGCCTACCTGCTGTGCTTTAATGAATTCGATTGCGCGGAGCATTTCGTCCTCTGTGCCATCAAGGTGGATAAACAATGTTCCATATGAACCGCTTCTTGTTTGGGATATCTTACCTTGGACGATATTGACATCCAACTCGAAGTTACGTACAAGCTTGGTGATCAACGGGCTTTCTGCATGATCACCTACAAAGGTCAATTGAATCACTTTGCCTGCAGGGTAGCGTTCGAGCAAATGGTCCATCGTTTCTTTCGTTTCTTCTGGTTCCGTTACTTGTTGCACGAAACGCTTCGTCATTTGTTCTTTAGGATTCTTGAAAACATCCAGGACAGGCCCCTGTTCAACAACTTGCCCGCTTTCCATCACGGCGACGCGATGACAGATTTTACGTATTACATGCATTTCATGTGTTATCAAAACGATTGTCAATCCCAGGCGCTGGTTGATGTCAACAAGCAATTCGAGTATTGAGTCGGTAGTCTGCGGATCCAATGCAGAGGTCGCTTCATCACAAAGCAGTACTTTAGGATCATTTGCCAGAGCCCTGGCTATACCCACCCTTTGCTTTTGCCCTCCGCTTAATTGTGAAGGATATGCCTTTTCCCTGCCTTCCAGTCCGACTAACTTGATCAATTCGTTCACACGCTTGGTTCGTTCAGTTTTAGAAACTCCTGCAATTTCCAATGGGAAAGAAATATTCTCCTGAACGGTCCTTGACCATAATAGATTGAAATGTTGGAAAATCATGCTGATTTCTTGACGGGCCTTACGGAGCTGAGCCCCTTTAATTTTTGAAATTTCCTTTTCAGCCACTACTACGGATCCCTCTGTGGGTGTTTCCAATCCATTGAGCATTCTGATCAAAGTACTTTTCCCCGCTCCACTGTAACCGATGATACCGAAAATCTCGCCTTTATTTATTTCAACATTTACATTATTTACAGCCTTGATCGTCTCACTGTTTCCTTTTCCTGTTCGGAACAGCTTGCTGACTTTCGTCAATGTAATCATTAATCCTCACCTCTTTTATCCAATAAAACCTATGAACTTAGTTGATTTCTCTACATCATTAGTCTGTTTCTCATATCAGTTTCCCCATTAATAAGAAAAAACCTTTCTGCATGAGCAGAAAGGCAGGTGAAGAAACAGGCCTTCCTCTCATCTTCCAAAGTGATTAAACTTTGTGTGAATTGGCACCTTTCCAAGGAAATCTCCTTGTCGGTTGCCGGGTTTCATCGGGCACATCCCTCCACCTCTCTTGATAAGAGCTAATATATAGAATATTTGTACATCATTAAGTTCTTTAGTATGGTGAAATTTTATCATAGATAAAAAAGGAGCGCAATGTATATTATTTCTAGTATAAGAATGAACAGGAGCTTCGCTTAAACCGTTTTGGAAGTCAAGGAGACGATATTCGTCGCTTTTTCAATGGCCTGCTCCAAATCTTCTATTAAATCGTCTACATTTTCAATCCCAATGGATAAACGGACTTGATCAGCAAGCACACCCGCTTTCGCAAGACCCGCCTCATTCAATTGTTGATGGGTCGTACTGGCTGGGTGGATGATCAAGCTCTTCGCATCCCCCACATTCGCTACATGGGACCATAATTCCACCGAATTGATAAGTTTTGCCCCAGCTTCGCGATTACCTTGTATCCCGAATGTTACGACAGATCCAGCTCCCTTTGGTAAATATTTATCCGCAAGGGCTTTATCGGGATGATCTTCATCACCAGGATGCGTAACCCAAGATACCGCAGGATGGTTTTTTAAATATTTTATGACAGACTTGGTGTTTGATAGATGCTCTTTCATCCTTACATGCAGCGTTTCAAGTCCAAGCGTAAACTGGAATGCACTTTGGGCACTTAGCGCAGGGCCTAAATCACGAAGTAACTGGACTCGGGCTTTCGTTATGAATGCGGCAGGTCCAACTGCCTCGGCATATACCAGACCGTCGTAACTTGGGTCAGGCTCCGTGAAGCCAGGGTAGTTTGGCGAGTTCCAATCGAACTTCCCTCCATCCACGATGACACCGCCTAGCGTCGTTCCATTTCCCAGAAGCCATTTTGTAGCGGAATGGATGACAATATCCGCTCCAAAATCAATTGGTCTGCATAGGTACGGAGTCGCGAAAGTATTATCAATGATTAAAGGTATGCCTGCATCATGGGCGATTTCCGCTACCGCTTCAATATCGAGCACCCTCAAGCTTGGATTTCCGATCGTTTCAGCAAAGATGGCTTTAGTTCTTGGCGTAATCGCCCTTTTGAAATTTTCAGGTTCATCAGGAGAAACGAATTTCACTTTTATTCCATATTTAGGAAGTGTGTTTTCGAAAAGGTTATACGTACCGCCATATAATGTAGAGGCTGAAACAATCTCATCACCTGCTGCGGCAATATTCAGGATTGAAAGTGAGATGGCAGCCATCCCGCTTGATGTTGCCAATCCGCCGATACCGCCTTCCAATAAGGCCATTCTTTCCTCAAAAACGCTGACCGTGGGATTATGGAGTCGTGTATATATATATCCATTCTCCTTTAGGCCAAATAAATTCGCTGCATGGTCGGTGTCTTTGAACAAGTATGCATTGCTTTGGTAGATAGGAACTGCACGGGCACCTGTTTCATCAGCTTGCAGACCGCCATGGACACTCAATGTTTCGAAACGCAACTTTTTCTCTGACATATGTTTTCTCCTCTTTTTCTATGGATTTAGTTGGAATTATATGAAATCTGACCTTTTATAAACAAAAAAACCACTTCAATAAGAAGAGGTTTCAAGAACATACCTCATCTACCAGAGCCAACACTCTGCTGGAATTAGCACCGTATATAAAATTATACCGGTTGCCGGGCTTCGTCGGGCCAGTCCCTCCGCCACTCTTGATAAGAACTATTAAATTCTGCCGTTACTTAATTCAAAATATAGCATTTTAGAATAAATCAGTCAATGAATTGTTTGAATATTCTTTGTTTATTTTCGGTCTCGCCTTGAAATCTCTGCAACAAAGAAACCAACCACGGTTCTGATTGGTTTCTTAGCTGAGTTCCTTAAGCAATCCGTACAAATAAGGAACGGATTGAAAGGCATATATTTTTTTGTTTAGCTGTCCTTCTTTGAAAAGCAATAAACAAGGAACACTTTCGATTTCATATGTTTCGGCAATTCCTTGGACATAGTTCATATTCATTTTGCCTGTCCTCAATTCCGGGAAAAGCTCCAAGGATATCGTCAGCATCTTGGAGGCAACCTGACAGGTGCCGCATAAAGGCGTATATAAATATAAGCAAAAGGTTTCCCCATTTTCAACAGCAAGCCTACATTCTTCTTCTTTCCATTCCTGCATCAATTAATCGTTCACCCTTTGACTTAAAAATTTCATTTTCACATTCATATTGGCAGATAAAAGCACAGTTGCGATATGATGTTCGGGTGAGCTTTCCACTTCTTTGTACATTTTATTGATATACAGGTGGTTCGCTTCCGGCATTTCCCTTCGGAATTGCTTCCGCAGCTTTTCTCCTGATTCATCTGCGTCAAAAAGGAGATAGACATCACGGTCCATCAATTCATCCACTAATTCATCCAGCTTAGTTAATGATATGGTCCCATTCGTACATCTTATTTCCACATCTTCATTTAAAACGGAGGCAACTTTTCTTCTATCGGAACTGCCTTCTACAATGATCACTTTATCGAATTCGCCCCACTCCATGTCATCACTCCATCTCACGAATTATGTGCGCAACTGCCACTGTACAAAATGAAAAAGAGAGCAGGCCTTTTCAGTCCCCCCTCTCCTTCTATTTTAACCGTTGATTAAACTTTCATATTCTTCAGCACTCATCAGGTTTTCAATATCATTGCTATTAGATGGTTCAAGCACGACCATCCATGCCTTTTCATAAGGAGACTCATTTACATATTCAGGGTTGTCACTTAAATCTTCGTTTACTTCTACAACCTTGCCACTTATAGGAGCATAAAGCTCAGAAACGGTCTTAACGGATTCAACACTTCCAAATGGTTCGTTCGCTTTCAATTCATCTCCGATTTCCGGAAGCTCAACGAATACGATGTCCCCAAGCTCGGACTGTGCGAAGGCTGTAATTCCGATGCGCACTGTTCCATCTTCCGTTTTGACCCATTCATGTTCTTTAGTATAACGAAGTTCTTTTGGTGTTGTTGTCATTATTAACCCTCCATATGTACATCTTATTTTATCTATTCCATTATAAGGTAGATTGTTTGTTTAAGTAAGGAATTAACCAAATATTTTGTGAAATTTCAGTTCCAAACCTGTTCGAATTGCTCTTCTTTGAAACCTACCGTCACTTTGGTGCCATCCGATACAATCGGCCTTTTCAGAAGCATGCCATCTGTGGACAATATATCAAGCATCTCTGCTTCAGAAGCCTCTTTCAGCTTATCCTTTAAGCCCAGCTCCCGATATTTTTGACCGCTAGTATTGAAAAACTTCTTCAATTCCAAATTACTGATTTTATATAGTTGTTCTATTTCAGTTCGCGAAGGCGGATTTTCCGCTATATGGATCGCTTCATACTGCAGTTCATGATTATCCAGCCACTTCTTCGCATTACGGCATGTGCCGCATTTTGGGTACCAATATAATGTTAAGCCCATCATTTCACCACCTATCAATAGAATACCCGTTTTCAGCACGCAATACAACGAAATGTCTTTTGAATTCCCCAAGCAATTTCATCAAAAAAATTTAAGGGGTTATCCAATTTGAACGTTGTCTCCAGGCACTCGCTTTCCGCGTGCGTTCTACCCTGGGCATGCTTTCCCTCAGGTGTTTTCCAATCTACTTTGTTTTAAAACCCTTTTGTCCACAAACTGAAGGGAATGCCTTTACCGGCATTCCCTTCACAGATTCTGGTTCATTGCTTAAAGAGCATATTTTTCCGCTTCGATTACCTTGATGGAAGCTTCGCGTTTTTTCGCAATGACATTGATCGGATTGTGTCTTGTCAGCTTGCGGAGCGACGAAAGCATGATGCGAAGAGTATCGCCTGTTTCCACCGCAATTAACGTTTCCTTTGCATGCTGTTCTATTTCGTTGAAAGCTTCCTGAACGAAGATTTCAGTGTAAAGCACTTTTTGTTTATTCTTCTCCAGACCTGTAGTTGCAATTGCTTTTTCCGTACGCAATACCACGGATTCCGCTGCATAGGCAAGGGATGCGATATCTGCAATGTTGGAGAGGATTTCTTGTTCTTGATCAAGGTTTTTTCCGTATTTCTGAGCAGCAAGCCCAGCTGCCAAAATACCGATTTTCTTAGCGTTTCTAACGAGCATTTTTTCTTGTGCCAATGGCTCATCGCCAGGTTCTTCCGGTATCATCATCATTAATTCCTCTTGCAGGCCTTGAGCCTTTTGAAGAAGCGGCAATTCCCCTTTAAGTGCTTTCTTCAGGAAAGTTCCCGGGACAAGCAATCGATTGATTTCATTTGTACCTTCAAAGATCCGGTTAATACGGGAATCACGATATGCTTTTTCAATTTCATACTCCTGCATGAAACCATAGCCGCCATGAAGCTGTACGCCTTCGTCCGTAACATAATCCAATACTTCGGAAGCGAAGAATTTATTCAATGAACACTCAATGGCATATTCAGCGATTGCAGCCGCCATTGATTTCCCATCTTTCACTTGCTCATCCGTCAATTTGCTTTGTCTTTGATCATAAAGGCCAACGGTACGATATACAGAGCTTTCTGCTGCATAAATTTTAGATGCCATTGTTGCAAGTTTTTCTTTCGTCAGGTTAAAATGGGAAATTTTCGTTTTGAACTGTTGACGTTGATTCGTATAGGCTGCTGTGATCTCAAGGGCACGTTTAGACCCGCCGACAGCACCTACGCCTAATTTATAACGGCCGATATTCAGGATATTGAAGGCGATGACATGCCCTTTTCCGGCTACACCCAAAAGGTTTTCGACTGGTACATGTACATTTTCGAGGATTAAAGTACGTGTTGATGAGCTTTTGATCCCCATTTTCTTCTCTTCAGCCCCAGTTGATACACCTTCATAATCACGCTCAACAATGAAGGCGGAGAATTGTTCGCCGTCAATTTTGGCGTAGACACAGAAGACATCTGCAAAGCCTGCATTTGTAATCCATTGTTTTTCACCATTTAAAATATAGTGTGTTCCTTCTGCATTCAATTTCGCTGTCGTTTTTGCTCCCAAGGCATCGGAACCTGAGCTTGGTTCCGTTAAGGCGTACGCAGCAATCTTCTCACCCGTTGCAAGTAATGGAAGGTATTTTTTCTTTTGTTCTTCATTCCCGAATAATACGATTGGCAAAGATCCGATACCTACATGTGCGCCATGCGTAATTCCGAAGCCGCCCGCAAGTGCCATTTTTTCCGTAATCAATGCCGAACTGATTTTATCAAGACCCAATCCGCTGTATTCCTCAGGAACGTCAGCACCAAGTAAACCGATTTCACCTGCATGCTTCAGTAATTTAACGGAACGGTCAAATTCATGGTTTTCCAAATGTTCAACCTGCGGCAGAATTTCATTCACTACGAAATCCTCGGCAGTTTTGGCAATCATCTTATGCTCATCAGAATAATCCTCCGGTGTAAACACTTGATCATACGTAATATCTTCTACTAAAAAGGCTCCGCCTTTAATGAGGTTATCTGTAGTTTGATTGGACATGTTATTTCCTCCTAAATATTTAAGATAGTAAACCCGCCGGTAGCATGACAGCTTTCGGGAGGTGTGTGTGGAATTAAGCCAATAATTCAAATACTCCAGCAGCACCCATTCCGCCGCCGATACACATTGTCACGACTCCGAACTGTTGGTTTCTGCGCTTCATTTCATGAAGCAGGCTTAATGTCAATTTTGCTCCTGAGCATCCTAGTGGATGGCCTAAGGCAATGGCTCCGCCATTCACATTGACAATCTCTTCGTTCAATCCGAGCTCACGAATGATTTGAATGGATTGGGAAGCAAAGGCTTCATTCAATTCAAATAAACCAATATCGGATAACTCAAGGCCCGCTAGCTTCAAAGCTTTTGGAATGGCCGCAATCGGTCCGATGCCCATAATTTCTGGCGGTACCCCTGCTACAGCGAAAGAACGGAACTTACCCATCGGTTTCAATCCTAATGAAGAGGCCTTTTCCCCATCCATGACCATGACCGCGGCTGCACCATCACTCGTTTGTGATGAATTCCCCGCTGTTACGGATCCTGTAACGGAGAATGCAGGTCTTAATTTTTTTAGCACTTCAGCAGTCGTTCCTGGACGAACGCCCTCATCCTGTGTAAAAGTAAATGATTTTTCCTGTAGCTTAAGATCTGGTCCCACTGAACGAAGGGTTACTTCAACCGGCACGATCTCATCCGAAAACTTTCCTTCTGCAATGGCCTTAGCCGCCCTTTGGTGACTTCTAACAGAAAATGCATCTTGATCGTCACGGGAAATGCCGTATTTTTTTGCAACGGCTTCAGCTGTGTGACCCATACCCATATAATATTCCGGTGCCGTTTCCGCAAGTCTTGCGTTCGGACGCGTTACATGGCCCATCATTGGCAAAAGGCTCATGGATTCCGCTCCACCTGCGATGACTGTATCACTTTGGCCGAGCATGATCCTTTCCGCCCCATAAGCGATACTTTGCAGCCCGCTTGAACAGTAACGATTAATCGTTATGGCCGGTACGGTATAAGGCAATCCTGCCAAAGCTCCAATGTTACGCGCCATGTTCAATCCTTGCTCCGCTTCAGGCATTGCACAACCGATAATCAGGTCATCTATGGTGCCTTCATAATTCCCTGCACGCTTTAACGTTTCCTTTACAACAAGAGCCCCTAAATCATCAGGACGCACACTAGCAAGAGAACCTTTTTTCGCTCTTCCTACCGGAGTCCTTGCTCCAGCTACTATTACCGCTTCTTTCATGAGGATCCCCCTTACTCATTTTTAAGCTATCGATCTATTAATCTATGTTTTGGCCATTTCTTCATCTATTCATCAATTACGGAGTGGTTTGCCTTTAATAAGCATGTGCTGCATCCTTGCCTGGGACTTCGGAGTCGAAATCAGTTTTAGGAATGCCTGTTTTTCTAAGTTCAAGATATACTGTTCATCTACTTCCGTGCCAAATGGGAGTTTTCCCCCTGCAAGGACGTATGCAAGCTCTTTGGCTATGACAAGGTCATGATCTGATAAGAATCCTGAAAGGCGCATGGATTCAGCCCCCAAAAGAAGTGCGGCATATCCCGTTTCACCAACGACAGGGATCTTTGTGCGGGCTGGAGCGGTATAACCTTGTTCATGCATGGAAAGTACCGCCTGTTTCGCATCGTATAGCTGATGATCCGCATTCACGCTTATTCCATCGGACGAATTAAGGAAATCATTCCCTCTCGCTTCCTCAGCCGAGGTTGAAACTTTTGCCATCGCGACTGTTTCAAATACTTGGTTGGCCACTTTCTGTAAGTCGAAGTCGACGCCCTTCGGCATATTCCTTAACGTCTTCACATAAAGTTCCTTAGTCCCGCCGCCGCCTGGTATCAAGCCTACACCAGCTTCCACTAGTCCCATATACGTTTCAGTCGTTGCCTGAATGCGTGCAGCCGGAAGAGATACTTCAGCACCCCCGCCAAGTGTCATATTAAACGGGGCAACCACTACAGGAACTGCACTGTACTTGATTTTAAGCATCGCCTTTTGGAATTGGCTGATGACCATATCGAGTTCAAAAATATTGTCATCTTGTGCTTCCATCAGCATCATCGCTATATTAGCCCCTACACAGAAATTCTTTCCTTGGTTTCCGATGACCAGGCCTTTGAAATTCGCTTCCGCTTCTTCGACAGCCGCATTGATCATTTGTATGATATCCAGACCGATTGCATTATTCGGTGAAGTGAATTCAAGAAGAGCCACTCCATCGCCGATATCCATCAAGCTTGCACCACTGTTTTTCTTGATTACGCCCTTTTGCTTCTTGATCGCTTTCAGATTGATCACTTTAGGATTTTCGACACGTTCTTTATATCCACCATTATCATAATAGTGAACGATGCCATTTTCTTCTTTATAGAAAGAAGTGATGCCTTTAGCCAGCATATCCTTCACCCATTGCGGAACAGTGATGCCTTCTGCTCCCATTCGGGCTACCGATTTTTCCACACCTATCGCATCCCAGGTTTCAAAAGGACCTGTGGACCATCCGAATCCCCATTTCATCGCTTGATCGATCGCCACGATGTCATCCGCTATGTCCCCAAGCAGCTGGGCAGAATACACAAGCGCCGGATTCAGAACATTCCAAAGTAATTGGCCGGCACGGTCTTCGCTATAAACAAGCGCTTTCATTTTATTTTCCAAGCCCTTAGCCTGTTTAGCCATTTCGATTGAAGGCGTTTTTAATCTTTTTCTTGCATCATATTCAAGGGTTTCGGGATTCAGTTCAAGGATTTCCTTGCCCTTTTTCAAGAAAAACCCTTGGCCTGACTTGCTTCCAAGCCACCCATTCTTAAGCATTTCATTCATGAAATCAGGTAATTTGAAAACGTCTTTTTCTTCTCCATCCACCTGGTCATATACGTTTCTGGCAACATGTGCGAAGGTATCCAATCCAACAACATCAAGTGTACGGAAAGTCGCGCTAGTTGCCCTTCCTATCAACGGACCTGTAACTGAATCGACCTCACCAACACTGTATCCGCCTTTTTGCATTTCCCGCAGAGTGACCAATAAACCATAGGTTCCTATACGGTTTGCGATGAAGTTAGGGGTATCCTTGGCTTCGACGACACCTTTTCCCAGTACATCTTCGCCGAATCGTTTCATGTATTCGAGCACTTCTGGTGAAGTTGCTTTAGTAGGGATGATCTCCAACAATTTAAGATAACGCGGCGGATTGAAGAAATGTGTTCCCAGGAAGTGTTTTTGAAAGTCCGCCGAACGTCCTTCTGCCATCGCTTCGATTGAAATTCCAGATGTATTCGATGAAACGATGCTCCCTGGTCTACGATGCCGATCAACCTGGGCAAACAAACTTTGCTTAACTTCAAGTTTCTCAACGACCACTTCGATGATCCAATCGACATCCTTTAAACGACTTATATCATCTTCCAGGTTTCCCGCCTCGATCAACGCAATGTTTCCCTTAGCCGAAAGCGGAGCTGGTTTCTGTTTTAAAAGTTTCGTAATCGCAGTTTGGCTGATGCGGTTACGCACTTGCTTATTATCTAATGTCAGTCCCTTTTTCTTTTCATCCTCAGTGAGCTCACGAGGTAAAATATCCAATAATAAAGTCGGAATGCCGATGTTAGCAAGGTGTGCAGCAATCCCTGATCCCATAACTCCTGACCCTAGAACAGCAGCCTTTCGAATTTGTCGAACCAAGTTCATATCCCCCTTACACAATTTATTGAATGAATGTTCATTCATTTTTAATCCAAAAAAATTTTGAATATTTTTTCTTATTACTAATATAGAATATATTTGGAAATTCCGCAATGATTAATACAGGAAAAAAATTTTTTTCTCCGAGTTCTTTAGGTTATTTCTCGTCCATTCAGTAAAAAATAACCGGGCAGGAGGTGACTTGTATAATGAAGCGTAAAAATAATCCATCTAAAGCAGCCGTAAGCGCAGCAAGCGTTAAAGGCAATGCCGGACCTGGCGCTGAACGTCAACATGGAATCAATAAAGTGAACAGCCAGAACAATCAGTTCAAAAGATAATCCTTCTTAATTTGAGATGCCGTTCCTTCTCCGGAGCGGCTTTCTATTTCTTGAATAGGCCTTTTAAAACGAAAGCAATATTGGCCGGTCTCTCCGCAAGGCGACGCATGAAATATCCATACCAATCCGTACCATATGGAACATACACCCTTACCTTGTATCCTTCTTTTGCAAGTTCAAGCTGCTTTTCATTGCGGATGCCATATAACATTTGAAATTCAAATCGATCCTGGGGAATTCCCTGTTCTTTGACCAATTGCCTCGTATAATCAATGATTTTATCATCATGTGTGGCGACGGCTGTGTAATTTCCATTTTGCATATGCTTCTTGATGATTTTCTTGAAATTCTCATCCACATCTTTTTTCTCGGGAAAAGCCACTTCCCTTGGTTCTTTATAAGCCCCTTTAACAAGTCTTAGATTCGGATGGTATGCATCCAGCTCCCCAATATCCTTCTCAGTCCGATACAGATAAGCTTGGATAACAGTCCCCAATTCATTATATTCAGACTTTAGCTTTTTGAATACATCCAAAGTCGGCTGACAGCGCGGAAAATCTTCCATATCAAGCGTCACGAAAACACGATGGGCTTCAGCTTCATCTAAGATTCTCCGCATGTTATTCATTGCGACTCGTTCGGACACATCCAAGCCCATCGAGGTCAGCTTCAGGGATAACTGTGAATCCAGTTCATTTGTGCCAATCATCTGGATAGCCTCGATGCACTCATCCGCCATCTTCCCTGCTTCTTTTTCATCTTCAATGAATTCGCCTAAATAATCAATGGTGACAGCAAGCCCTTTCCGGTTAAGATCTGCAATCACTTCACATGCCAGGTCCAAGGATTCTCCTGCAACGAAACGTGATGCCCCAAATCGCAGCCCGTATTTTTTCGCTGCCTTAGTCATGCTTTTATTCTTTGATAAAAAAAGGAATAGGTTTTTCAATATTCTTTCCATCTGCATTCCCCTCCAAATCATTTTGGAAAATAGATGCACAAGATTATTTTACCATTTAATTCATTTTTCAGATATTTGAAACCAAGAATAAAAAAAGTCATGAAGGGAAAATTAAGTTCGTTTAAAGAGAACTTAAGGAGGTAGAAGGATGGAACAGCAAAATTCGTTTAACAGCCAACAGCAGTCCACCGGCTTTATGAAGCAGCCGCCGGAAATGGTTTCGGTGAAAGATAGCTTATACTTAACCGATATGCTTGCATGGAATCTGAATGCGGTTAAAAAAGCACATTTTTTTGCCACACAATGCAAGGACCCGCAAATCATTGATGCATTAAATCGGTGCGGTCTCATGCATCAACGCCATTACGATACCATCTTGAAACATTTGAACCCGGACCAAGTTCAGGGTCAACAACAATACCAGTAAAGGAGGGTTCCTGATGCCCAATGAAAACAAAGTCCAAAATCCAGAATCTCCCGTGGCAAAGACACCGCAGATGAATGACAGGGATTTTATTAATGATATGCTAACAACTGAAAAGTACTTTTGTAATTCCCTTTCCGTGGCCCTGCATGAAATGAGTAACCAAGCATTATTCCAAGACATTTTCTCCATTTCCAAAGAAAATCAGGAGATGCAGCGAGAACTCTTTAACCTTATGTTCGAAAAAGGCTGGTATAGTTTAGAAAAGGCGCAAGCTACCAGCTTAAGCCAATCGTATCAACAATTTTCAGGTTATAAAAATCAATTTCCATCTGGAACGAACATTCAATAAGCTAACATTCAGGTGGGCTTTATTCTGCTCCTTTTGTTTTTTTGCTACAAATAAAGCCGGCCCATGGAGGGCCGGCT
>NZ_JADILK010000120.1 GCF_017355165.1 Bacillus sp. SD075
GGAGATGGGTGTTGATATGTCTGTATTTAAATCAGCTAAACATCTTGCCTCTTGGGCTGGTGTGAGTCCTGGAAATTACGAAAGTGCTGGTAAAAAAAAACGAGTAAAACCACACAAGGAAATAAAGCTTTAAAAACAATGGCCGTAGAATGTGTATTAGCAACATCAAGGCAAAATAATCGAATTGCTTCACATCGAAAAAGGATTACTAAACGACAGGGGAAAATGAAGGGACGAATCGCATCTGCCCATTTACTAGTAACGATTACTTACAACATCTTAAAAACAGGAGAACCTTATCATGAACTAGGCTCAAATTACCTTGAAGAAAAACAAAAT
>NZ_JADILK010000121.1 GCF_017355165.1 Bacillus sp. SD075
AAGTTTTCGATAACTTGCTTCTGTTGCTCTTTCTGTTCAGAAAGTTCGCTCATGGCTTTCTCTAAATTATCAATGTCCACTTTATATTTATTTTCTTGTTCAGATACAACGCCAAACGTTTGATTTAAAAGACCGATTTCTTGTTGCTGGCAGTTCTCTTTTTCCTTTAAATCGGTAATTATTTGTTCCAAATTCTCAATGTTCACTTTATATTTATTTTCCTGTTCGGATAGATAGTCGATCATTTTAGTATAATTTTCAATTTCTTTGTTAAGTTTTTTGATAATTTGTTTATGATGAGTTTCCTGTTCGGAAAGTTCAATCAT
>NZ_JADILK010000122.1 GCF_017355165.1 Bacillus sp. SD075
CATTTTCCTCTTCGACACTAGAAAAATTCTTACGGTTCCATACACGTTGATCTTCAAAAGACTCGTTATTCTGCACTTTCTTCACCCAACTCGCTATCTGTGCATCACTTTTAATACCAAAACGCTCACGAATCTGGCGATATGACCAACCTTCCTCCACCTTCAGACGAACCACTTCTCTCTTTAATTCTTCTGTATACGCTTGAAACGTTTGCCCCTTTTTTGCCATACAAAAAATCCCCTCCAGATTGACAGTTAAGAACATTTTATCATGTTCTCTTTTTTCTCTGTCTACCTGAAGGGGATAATA
>NZ_JADILK010000123.1 GCF_017355165.1 Bacillus sp. SD075
GAGTTGATCAATTTGTTTTTCCAATTCTTCTATGGCTTTTTCTAAATACTCCATATGCTCCCAATGGTAACGCAACATATCACGATGATGACGGCGAATACGACCATTAATTGCATGGGCAATGTCAGTAATACTTGCTTTTGTTCGCCAATCCACCATTTTTCGAAGACCATCGGTCTCTATTTTTTCACCGTTTAGAATCGCTTCAAGGATACGGCGTCCCGATACACCGAAAATGTCTGATAGAACGGATGTTAGTTTGATATTAGCATCTTGAAGAATTTTGTGAATGCGATTCTGCTCTGAG
>NZ_JADILK010000124.1 GCF_017355165.1 Bacillus sp. SD075
AAGTTGATCGATTTGTTTTTCCAATTCTTCTATGGTTTGTTCTAAATAACCCATATGATCCCAATGGTAACGCAACATATCACGATGATGACGGCGAATACGACCATTAATTGCATGGGCAATGTCAGTTATACTTGCTTTTGTTCGCCAATCCACCATTTTTTGAAGACCATCGGTCTCTATTTTTTCACCATTTAGAATCGCTTCAAGGATACGACGTCCCGATAAACCAAAAATGTCTGATAGAACGGATGTTAGCTTGATATTAGCATCTTGAAGGATTTTGTGAATGCGATTCTGCTCTGAT
>NZ_JADILK010000125.1 GCF_017355165.1 Bacillus sp. SD075
TCCGAAAAAACTGGTTGCCTTCGCTGGAGTAGATCCAAGTGTTCACTCATCGGGTAAGTTTACGGCAACCATTAATCGTATTACTAAAAGAGGTTCGAGCAGACTACGTCATTCCCTATATCTTGCCGTACTATGCGGCATAAGAAGTTCAAGGAACAAAAAGCTTAAAGCATTTTATGATAAGAAAAAATCAGAAGGAAAACCTGCCAAAGTGTCAATCGTTGCCTGTATGAATAAGTTGCTTCATTGGATTTATGCTCTATTAAAGAGAAAAGAAACGTTCCTAGATTTAGCCTAATTAACGGTT
>NZ_JADILK010000126.1 GCF_017355165.1 Bacillus sp. SD075
ATTCTCTTTATTCCTTTTAACAAGGTGCGGATTTACGGTAACAACTTCAACGTTTTGTTCAACTAACCATTTTGATAGATTCAACCAGTAATGACCAGTAGGTTCCATGCCCACGATGGCGGTGTCTAAACGGTTTATTCGTTTAAGTTCTTTGATCCAACTTAGAAATTTAGTAAACCCCTCATCATTATTTTCAAAGGTTAGAGGATGACCGACCACAATTCCTCGATAGTTAACAGCTCGAGCAACATGAAATTGTTGTGCAATATCAATTCCTACAACAAGATGACGATTCGTG
>NZ_JADILK010000127.1 GCF_017355165.1 Bacillus sp. SD075
TACGAATCGTCATCTTGTTGTAGGAATTGATAGTGCACAACAATTTCATGTTGCTCGAGCTGTTAACTTTCGAGGAATTGTGGTCGGTCATCCTCTAACCTTTGAAAATAACGATGAGGGGTTTACTAAATTTCTAAGTTGGATCAAAGAACTTAAACGAATAAACCGTTTAGACACTGCCATCGTGTGCATGGAACCTACCGGTCATTACTGGTTGAATCTATCAAAATGGTTATTTGAACAAAACGTTGAAGTTGTTACCGTAAATCCGCACCTTGTTAAAAGGAATAAAGAGAAC
>NZ_JADILK010000128.1 GCF_017355165.1 Bacillus sp. SD075
CAAGAAACCTGGTACTCCATACATATTTGAAATCCTACGAATAAGACAACATTAAAAAATAAAGTTAACTTTTTAAAATGATGCATTCTATATAGCTAATGTTTTATTTCTATGCTGCTAAAGGGATTATTACTTGGACTTTATTTGGACAGTAAGACTCGTTTCGTCGTGCTATTCCTACAAAAATCCTTGCTAGTTTTCCTATCAGTTTCATGATTGACTTCATTTTCTTTATCTTCTTTACCTTCACATTATGGGAATGGATGGCTTTAAACTCAGGGTTATTCATCACG
>NZ_JADILK010000129.1 GCF_017355165.1 Bacillus sp. SD075
TAAGAAACCTGGTACTCGTACATATTTGAAATCCTACGAATAAGACAACATTCAAAATTAAAGTTAACTATTTTGAATGATACATTCTATATAACTAATGTTTTATTTCTATGCTGCTAATGGGATCAATACTTGGACTTTATTTGGACAATAAGATTCGTTTCGTCGTGCTATTCCTACAAAAATCCTTGCTAGTTTACCTATGAGTTTCATGATTGATTTCATTTTCTTTATCTTCTTTACCTTCACATTATGGGAATGGACGGCCTTAAACTCAGAGTTATTCATCACA
>NZ_JADILK010000013.1 GCF_017355165.1 Bacillus sp. SD075
AGCTGCCTTAAGACAGCTCTTTGGATAAATCTTTCGCCTGCTATACTTACTTTTTCATAACGGGGATCCATATTTCACTTCTGAATGTTGGAGAGGTTATATCTTTATTTTCATTCCAAAGGATTTCTGGCCCTTCTCTTTGTTCATAGTTAGAGGATGGAAACCATTCGGAATAAATACGTCCCCATACATTTTGCAATGTTTCAGGAAAGGTCCCGACTGCTTCGAATACAGCCCATGTAGACGCATCAACTTTCAACTGAGTTAAATTATCTGGACATTCCCTCGTTGTGGCTACGCCGATATAATGATCAAGTTCCCCTTTTTCCTCCATCCGTCCTTCGGAAAAGTTCACGGATGCACTAAGCATCCCTAATGGCTCGACATTCGATAGGTTTTTAAGTTCATTTATCATTTTCCCATCTAAACTTTTCCACATAGATGCAATCTCTGGATTAACCCCGTTAAAAATGATGGGAACTCTTTTTTTTATTCCAATTATGTGAAATGCCTCTTTTTCTTCAATTCGATAGTTCAATTCACTGCCTCCTTTAATGGATAATTGGAAGGACATCGGTGGATAGGCTTTAAGTGAATGGCCATTACTTCTTGCTTCTGATGGTGTGAGGCCATGCAAATGTTGAAACGCCCTTGCAAAAGAGTCAGGTGAGCTGTACCCGTACTTTATCGCTATATCAATGACCTTCATGTTGTCATCTTTTAGCTCAAACGCTGCAAGTGTAAGTCGCCTTCGGCGGATATACTCGGAAAGTGAAATACCTGCAAGGAAGGAAAACATCCTTTTAAAATGATATTCCGAGCAATAAGCTAGCCTTGCAACTTCTTTAAAGTCAATTTCATTCGTAAGATTCTCTTCAATGAATTTAATGGCACCATTCATATTTTTTAGCAAATCCATTCAATGACCTCCTTATATCAAAAGAATAGCAGGAATTGAAACGAATCATCCGACATTCTGTGCACAATTATGCAGGGTCTAATCCCATTCGGAAAATAACCTTTTCGTTAAAATGGAGATTTACGGACTTTTTGCATAAATAGCCCTGGATTATCGATCTGATTAAAACCATATTTTTTATATAATGAATGTGCATCATTAGTTGCTAACATAAATCTGCGAACCCCTTCTAGTTCGGAATGGTTGGTGATAACATCCATTAACCATTTTGATAATCCTAATTTACGATAGTCAGGTACTATAAAGACATCACAAAGATACGCATGTGTTGCTAAATCGGTTATTACCCTTGCAAATCCGACTTGTTCACTTTCTTCATTACCTATTTCACCTTTATAAACCCCAAAACATAAGGTCGTATTTTCAATTGACTTTATTACTGTTTCCTTTGGTATTCCCTTTGACCAGTAAGCTTCTTGATTCAAAAAATCATGTATTAAATCTACATCCAAATACTTTTTATCAGAAGAAATCGAAAATCCTTTACTATTCATTTTACACCCCTTAAATATCTTTACTATTCTGTAATTATATCAAACCACTGATATTAATCATTTGAACTAGCCTGCCAATCCAAATGATTAACTTAAATAACCGGATCCTCAGCCAAGGCACCAGTTTGTTAGCGTAAGGGACCCTTGGAAGCATTTTAATTACAACAAGTATATATAAGTAATTCGGAACAAATATTATACATGTTGCAAATTAAAAGGAGGTCGCTAAAATGGACGCACAACGAGCAGAAGAAATTGCTTCTTCACCAAATATGGTTCATGTAACCTATAATGAGGAAAGTATCTACATTGAGCACGTGGATGAACAAAATGGACTAGCTACCATCCATCCCCTTGATGATCCAAATAAAAAACAAAGTGTTTCGGTTACCAGCTTAAAAGAACAGTGATTTCCTCGATTCAATAATAGACCTCCACTTTCGGGTGGTGGTTTATTATTCAATTAAATTCATTTACCATCTTCTTCAGCAATCTATCCCCTTGCCCCTATGGTTGCATAAGAAAAAGGAGCTGCTGATCAGCTCCTGGGAATGAAGTAAAACCTCTGTTGATGGTTTTGTTTTAACGTTGTTTTTTAGCTAGAAGACACCCATTCATTTTGAAAAGAGATTGATTATAATGAAGGATCCTCTTTAAACTAGAGAGCCTATTTCAACTAATCTCCGTAAAAAAATATGGTATTTTTTAAGTCAGTGTCTAAAAAGAACAGTTGGATCCAAGGTAAAGAAAAAAGCAAGCGAATCACAAAATTCGTTTGCCTTTTGATTTGAAGGTAACAGGTAATTGGCTGACTTTTAAAATACTATTTTAAGCGATTAATGATTAGTAAATCTTCAATCGGCATTTCGAATGCTTGATTACCAAGCTCTTGTTTTAAACGTTCATTATCTTCATACTCTTCGGGAGTGAAATCATCTGTACGTCCTTTTTTCAAGTAATCATAGAAAATTGGAGGTAAGAAGTCTTCTTTTAATAACACTTCTACTGATTCGCCATTTTCTTTTGTGAATACATATGCATAACCTGTTGGACGGTATGGGTCATATTGTGCTTTTGGATAGTTTACATCAACAGTGTACACCCCACGAGTTTTTGCACGTGTTACAAATTCAAATACATCGCGGAATCCCGGGCCACCATGACCGGAAAGAATCGAAAGATCTTTGCGGTTTGGAATTTCATCGCCGTATAATGCTTCAAAGGCTGCTTCAACCACACGGAAACCCACACCGAGTGCCATATATGCCGCATAACCATGGTATTTTTTAATATCATCGAAAGAAATCTCGATTAGATCATCACGATCATAAATTTTAATTGTTCTCATAAATTTTGTCTCCTAATTCCATTATTTAATCTTATTGATTAGTGAAGTAGTTTTATTAACTTTCTAATGCTCCAGAAATTACTTGGTAATATCCCCTTTACTGATCCATTGGAACATACCCTCTAAAAAGCGTTCTGTCGCTGGCATGAAATATGAACCAAAGTGATAGTCTGGGTCTAATGTTGTAATGATCCAAGTACCTTTTGTTGATTGCTCATCAATGTATAACACGGACCCACCATCTACGGTTGATACAAGTGTTGTTGCATGAGCTGGTGGCCAAAATACACCGTGCTGGTGCCATGTGCAATCTTCTAGCGTTATATATTCAAAGAATGGTTGTTCATCATTTTGAACACGTAATCCACTATCTGCATTTTCTTCAATCCACCACCAGAAATTCGTTGGGCGCTCCTCCCAATTTTGGTTCGGGAGCCATTCCCAAGGCTGTGGTCCAAAGGCTATAACTATTTTCCCTTCATCAGCAAAGTCACGGATTTTTTTCGCATTTTGAAGTAATAAGTTCGAGTTTAACTGTGATGGCACAATTAGTACATCGTACGGTGATAAATCTGTCTCGGCAAACTCAGGGAAGTAAATTAATTTCTCGATAAATTGCGCATATTTTGGCTCGTGGAATGTACGAAAGTGTGGTGCATGCCCACTATAAATAACTGCAATTTTTCTCATTATGCTTCCTCCTGTGCAACTTCTTGCTCAAGTAGTGCCACCATTTGAATTCTAATTTTACCTGTTGTTTTACTATCGCTCTTATAACCTAATAAACTACGTCCAGAGTGAACAATAACCGTACCATTTGTTGTATGACGATCAATGTACGTAATGACCTTTCCATCTGTAAACGTCAAACAAACTTCCGCGTCTTTTGGAGCGCGGTAATAGCCGCGTGCAAAGAATCCTGCAATGCCTTTGTTATATACCATATCTTCTACTGCCACACCCTCAAATAGTGGTGCACCGGGAACTGGTTGTACATAATAATCTTTATAACTATTAATTTTCGTTGGCATCATCAATGAACAGCCTGGTAACCAATCGCGGAATAAGTGTCCACAAAAAACCACTACATTTCCATTATTCAAAAAATCAGAAATAACCTCTTTATGATTTAATAGGTATTCTTGATCAACAAATTCCGTTATATATAAAACGTTATACGGAGATAAATCTGTCGTCTCTAGCTCATATTCATCAATTACGGTTACGTTCAATGAGTTTTCCGCTGGCTCTTTTAGGCTAAATGCATGAGACGGGTTCAATTCTAGAATGTTTAGTTGACTCATTTATTTTTCCTCCTACTATAGATTTTTTTCTTTTTTCGAAATACAGGCAAGCTTCCAGAAGATTTTTTGTGTAAGCGTGCTGAGGATTTTTCAATACCTCTACAGCCGTTCCGCTTTCAACAATGGTTCCCTTCTCTAACACCAAAACTCGGTCTGCTACATCTTCAATAGCTTGAATGCGATGCGTGATGTATATAACACTCATATGGTAAGAGCTTTGAAATTTTTTTAGCAATTCAATAATCGTTCTTTCCGTTTGTGGATCTAACGCAGATGTTATTTCATCGGCAATTAATAGACGCGGGTTACATAGTAATGCGCGAATAATGGCCATACGCTGCTTTTGTCCGCCAGAGCATTGGCTCGGCTTATTTTTCAGAAGCTCAAGTGGCAATTCTGCATGGTTCATCACCGAAGTAATTTTCTTTAATGCTGATTTCCTTGAATATTTTTGTAATAAAAGCGGCTCCATTAAGCTTTGTTCCATTGACCAGAATGGGTTGAAGGATCGGTCTGGATTTTGATAAACATATTGGGTGCAGTTAATCGAGTTTTCTGTCCAGCACAACTCGCCTTTACACGGTTCATTCAATCCAATTAATAGCTCAGCAATCGTAGACTTGCCAGAACCCGACTCACCAAGTAAACAAATAAATTCTTCTCTTCCTACAAAAAAATTCACATCATCTAACACAACATTATTTCCGAACTTTTTACATAAATTGCGAACCTCGAGCATTGAATAATACCTCCTCTTCCACATGCCCATCCACGATTGATAGCGTACGGTCTGAAATGGCATAGGCTACGTCCATATCATGCGTTATAAATAATAAGCTAATATTGTAGGCTCTCACTTTTTCCTCAAGCAACAGGACAATTTCTTTCTTTAAAATCGGATCAAGTGCACTCGTACATTCATCCGCAATAATAAATTTCGGCTTATTGGCGAAAGCCAATGCAATTAACGCCCTACTTAGCATCCCGCCCGAACATTCATGCGGATACTTTTCTAAAATATTTTTAGGCAGCGATACTTCTTCCACAGCTGCAACTGACTGCTCCATCGTTATCCCAATTTCTAAGAACTGATCCTTTAGTTTTAATAATGGGTTAAATGCTGAACGGGCATCTTGATAAATATAAGCACATGTTTTCCAGTAACAATTATCGGCAAAGCGTGGATTTCTGACAGATTGTCCGTCATATTGGATATCTCCTGACCATGCATCAGGTGGTAATAATCCGTACATCGCACGAGCTAAAGTCGTTTTGCCTGAGCCTGACGGACCAATCAAGCTCACAATTTCCCCGCTTTTAATTTGGAAAGAAACATCCGACACAACCTTTTTCTTCTCAAAGGCAATATTGACATGATAGGCGACTAAATCATCTACCTCATTCTGAATCGTATCAATTGTTACCTTTTTCAGTTTTGACGGTTTCTTCGTTTTTTCCTCAAGTAAAAACGCTAAGCTCATTGTTAAAATAGTAAGGAATAGCACTGGAGGGATAACAATCCAAGTCCAGCTTGAGTTCAAGAAAATAGAGCGCTGTGAAAATGCTTCATTTAACATGCTTCCCCATGAAATAAAATTCGGGTCACCAAGTCCTAAAAATGCTAGTCCCGCTTCCGTCAATATCGCTGACTTAAAGGTTAATATAAATTTCGTCTTCACTATTGGTCGTAAATGAGGCAATATGTGTGCACGTAAAATATATAAGGAATTACCACCGAATAATTGGGATGATTTTACAAATTCTCTCTCCTTCAATGTAAGGACAGCCGAACGTACTATACGCATATACGAAGGCCATGACAGCAAACTTAATATAATGACAAGCTGTGCCATACCGCCACCCGTGAACGATATAATGATTAAGATTAATAGCAAATTAGGCAGTACTAATAAAACGTTCGCCACGCCATTAATGACTTTATCTAATATAGGAAAATACCCTGCTAATAAACCTAGTACGACAACTAAAATTGTCGAGCAGGTAGCAATGCATAACCCAATTAAAATACTAGTGCGTGTCCCATAGATTAATTGACTTAAAATATCCTGTCCTAAACTATTTGTTCCAAGCCAGTGATTAGCCGATGGGCTTAAAAAGGAAGCGGCATCAAATGAAAAGGGATCATACGGAACAAAAAATGGACTAATAAAAGCTACTATAAATAACATGCCAATTACTATAATGGGTAGCTTATAGACCTTATTCATTTTTATTTCCTCCCTTAACACGCGGGTCTAGCTTCGGATATAGGAAATCTGCAAAAGCATTGAAAAACAGTATGATTGCTGAAAACACAAAAAACAGTCCATGCATTAACGGATAGTCCCTTGATAACACTGCCTCTTTTAACAGCTTTCCTATCCCGGGATAAGAAAACAACGTTTCTACAAAAATAGCGCCAGTAAATAGTGTACCTATACGAATCATCATTAATGTAAAAATCGGCAGTAGTGCATTTTTAAAAATATGGCGATACACTAAGCGATTCCGTTTAATCCCTTTCATTTTCGCAAATTCAATAAATGGTGAAGAAATGACTTGAATCGTTTCATTTCTTACTAATAAGTATGTACTTGAAATACTTACGATCGTTAATGTGATAATCGGTAGCGCAGCATGCTGAGCATAGTCGCCAAAGACCGTCCACCACGAATCCGAGCTTAAAAATGGTTCACTCGCACCGCTTATAGGCAGCATACCTAAATAAACAGCAAATACTAATAATAAAATCATTCCCAATAAAAATTCAGGTAATGCCCCCACCGCCATCATAGTCAGCATGAAGCGTCGATCACCACGTTTAAAATGGAACCAACCTGACCATAAACCAAAAAGTATTCCGATGATCAATGAAAGACTTGTTGAAATCCCTACAATCCATAATGTGTACGGTAAATGATTTAATACAATATCAGTAACTGGCTCCTTATAAGAAAACGAATAGCCGAAATCTAAATGTAGGAGCCCTCCTAGATAATCGATAAATTGATCACCTAATGAAACATCCAAGTTGTAATATTCAATCATGGAAGCCTTTTGTGCTTCGGTTAGCATCGGCCCACTATCCAGGCCATCTAAATACTCAATAGGCCCCCCCGGCATAAGTCGGGGGAGAAAGAAATTGAGTAATAATAAGATGACGAATACTGATCCGTATAGCGTCAATATTTTTTTAATCATTTGTAATCTACAAATACTGCTTTGTTATCAGTTAATGGAATACCATCTGCAATACCACCATAGGTATTATACCAACCAGCAAATACGCTTGAATCATATACGTAGTAGAATGGACGGTGGTATAACACAAGTGTTGGTAACTCTTCTGCTAAAATATCTTGCATTTCATCAACTGTTGCTTTACGTTCTGCTTCATTTCCTTGCTTTAATTGAAGACTTGCAAGCTCCTGGAACTCTTCGTTATCGAATACGCCTTTACCAGCTAGAGAGTTACTAGCTTGACCGCTAAACCATAAACGTAAGAAGTCTGGGTCACCGCTTAATCCGATATGCCCTGTAATTGTCATATCATAGTTCCCTTCAGCCATGGCCGTTGAGAATGTTGCTGAGTCGACTGTTTGAATATCAAGTTTAATCCCAACATCAGCAAGCATTGATTTCATTAATTCAGCTTCTTGGGAAGTTGAAGAAACCAGTACGCTTAAATCTAAATCTTCACGAATGCCTGCATCATTTTTCTCGTAACCAAGCTTATCCAGGATGGCATTTGCTTGTTCAACATTGTAATCATATTGTTTCACGTCTTCTTTATACCAAGTGGAATCTGGCGGAATAACACCTCCACTACCAACCATTACTTCTGAGTTACCCGTTAATTTTTCAGCAATTGAAGCACGATCTAATGCATAAGCAATCGCTTGACGAAGATTTTTATCACTTAATTGTTTGTTTTCTAAGTTGAATACGATACGAACGGCGCTACCAGTAGGTTCGCTTTTCAGAACGTCATAACCTAATCCTTCAAGCTGTTGCACTTCTTTATAGTTGAATGTCATACCGCCATCAATTTCTTTGTTTTGTAAAGATAACATACGGTTTTCAGCTGCTAAATATTGAACTTCATCCACTGTCACGTCACCTTTAAAGTAGTTTTCGTTTTTCACAAATTTATAATTCCCTGTTGCTGAATCATAGCTATCAAGTGTAAATGGGCCTGAGCCAAGTAAAGCTTCATCCTCTTGATACTCTAATGGTTGTTCGACATTTGACCAGATATGTTCTGGAATGATCGGTAACATGCCAGCAATTTCAGAAATGAACGGAACATACGGCTCTGCCAGAGTGATTTTCACTTCATAGTCAGAAATTTTTTCTGCTGAAGCGACTTTTGTCATATCTGCATTCCATTGAAAAGTATTTTCTTTAAAATAGTTATAGGAGAATACAACATCATCTGCCGTTAACGATTCTCCGTCATGGAATGTCACATCTTTTTCCAATGTAAATGTATATTCTAAATGATCTTCTGATACTTCCCAAGATGATGCTAACCAAGGAATTACCCCAGTATCATCCTTCCAGGTTAACGTATCAAATAAAAATGAGTTACGTAAAAATCCACCCGGACCACTTGTACCAAATGTAAACGGTGATGGGAACCCACTGTTTTGCCACCCGATTTTCACAATTTTCTTACCAGCTAATTCAGATTTTGAAGTACTTGAAGATGACTCATTTGATTGTGAGCATCCGCTTACAATTAAAAGTACAGCAACGAATAAAAATAATATTTTCTTCAAAATGATTACTCCCCTTTTTACCCCTACTGAGATTGATAATTATTATCAACTAGGTGCAAACTAATTCTAATTCAAATAATTATTATTTTCAAGTATTAAAAAAAGGAAATTTGCCCCTTGTTGAATCCTCCTGCCCCGTCAGCTCCATAAAATAGGGGCTTTTGCGGCAACTGTTATTGATGGAAAGCACCCGTTAAATGAACAAGCACCACCTCTTCTATTCCACATATACATCCAGAAGCGTAACAAAAAAAGCCAACATCCATTGTTGACTTAATGTATCTCGACATTTTAATGTATATCCTATTACTTCTGATTCAATTCCGGAATTCCTAATAAAGGTAACAACCTGCCATGGGCTTAGCAATCTTTTACGAACAGAGATAAAACATGTAATAGTATTATTTATCTATTTCATTTTCTAAGCTAATCACATTTTTCCCATTCGTTGCTTTCCCTATTTGTTTCCTATTTCAATCAACCGAAAATATATCAGAATACTATTTTTTCGTTAAAATGAAATTTCTCTTCCAGTAGTAAATTCCATTCGTTTAATGCTGGAACAACAAGTTTGTCTCTTTTATGTCCCATTGTATAAACGAAGTTGCCATCTTCATCGTTCCTGCGAAAAATGAGCTTTCCAGCATCTTCTTTCGTAAAGTATTTTACATTAAATATTTCTTCCGAAGTTAATTTTCTTTCCGATTGAGGTAATTGATTTAAATGATATGCGGCAGCCAAAGACGTCGTATGTGTACCCCCATAATCATTATAGTTATACATCATGAAATCATCCCTAATAGTTTTTTTTAAGACTATTAGGGGCATATACTCCATTTCCAATTGGAATATGGGAGCCTAAATCATAAAAATAAGAGTACACCCATTTGTCATTATAAGTGCACTCTTTTATCCCCTTTAGTGTCCGGGGTTTGTATAAGCAACAACGCCTCTGATTCCATGAGGAGATTTTTTTAGTAAAGATGACGAAGCCTCCCCATCCTTGAAATGGAACATGAAATTTAGTAGCTTATCATCGATTGTTTCCTTTTTTATCGAGGCTGGCAATACTGTGTTCCTGACATCAGCGACCGTTTTAAGGTCAAAGGATTGTATTGGTTCCCCTTCTTGGTTCATGATGGAGAGAATTCCATCATTACTCGTTTTTAGACTAGGTTCATCACTAATTAAATGAGTATAGAATAAATCTTCGTTCAGCGTGTAAGTATTAGAGTAGTCCGCTGAATAAAGTTTGCTTTTTTTATCAATTTTGCCTGTTTTAAAGTTTTCAAAGCCATAGTTGAATAAAAGCTCAGTATCAGAGTAGGCAACCTTGTCCGAAGGAGCTTTTAGAGTGACGGCAATCAAGTCCTGTCCTCCCCTAGTGGCAGTGGAAATCAGGGTGTAACCTGATTTACTGACGAAACCGGTTTTCCCGCCGGTTATTCCCTTATACGGGAGTTCGCCTTTTAACATTTTATGATGAGTAACTAGAGTCGTGTCCCATGTTTCCACTTCCCATGGTAACTTCTTCTTCCCAAAATACTCACGGAACGTTTCATTTCCCATTGCATATTGGGTAATTTTCGCAAGGTCATTGGCTGTAGTTACATGATCTTTGTCAAACAATCCATGGGGGTTCGTAAAATGGGTATCGGTGACGTTTACTTCTTTTCTTAAAAACTCATTCAAATCCTCCATGAACAATTTTTCACTGCCAGACATATGCTCGGCAATTGCGATGGCTGCATCATTTCCGGAGTTGATTAGCATTCCTGCAATTAATTTGGAAAGCTCTATTTCCTCTCCAGGTTCAATGAATACCGAAGATCCGTCTGCCTCCGCTGCTTTTTTGCTAATCGTCACCAGTTCATTCCGATCCCCGTGTTCTATAGCATATATAGCCGTGGCAACTTTCGTAAGACTGGCTGGATACATACGTTTATCCATGTTTTTTTCGTATAATACGTTCCCACTTTTCGCATCAATAATGATCCCGGCTTCACTATTGAGAGGTAAGTCAGATTCTGCACTTATAGTCTTAGAGGTGAAAGGGATTAAAGCCAAAATGAAGATGAAGAAAAACTTTTTCATATGCCGCTCCTTTGATGATAGTTAAATCTTATATAGTCATAATAAAATAAATCTGAATGTTTAAAGTTGTTTTATTGAAAGTGAAATACAAAAGTAATTACCCCTTAATAATTTTGGAAACATTTCGGGTAATCACCTTCATTTTCTTTCCTGAAATAACTTTAAAAGGGTTGTAACCCTTTTAGTGGAGCATCCATTTAATCCCCATTAAATAAATTTTTTTGTAGCTCACTAAATATCTGGAAATTTCTTTTCATGAAAAAACCCTTCAAATTGTGAAGGGCTCTGGCTGTAGAGAAACTCAAAGAAAAGCGAGTTTGACTGCAGTTTTTTCTTTTAAAACACAAAGGTGATTGGAACGGAAGGCGCGAGACTCCTGCGGGAAAAGCGTGGCATGGGAGACCCCGCAGGCGCGCCGAGGAGGCTCCCGCCCGCCCGCGGAAAGCGAGTGCCTGGAGTGGAAATCGACGGTTCCCTGTTTTACAAACAAACCTAAATAAAAATTGAGCAAACTTGTTTTTCATCGAGTTTGTCACAGTCCAGCCTTCAAACTGAAGGGTTATTTACTTTATAGGTGTTAAAATTCTGTTATGTTTTCATTTTCATTCCTATTAGCACACATTCCACTTTTACAATTGGTTTTCTTGATAATATAAATATAATGGTTACAGGTATGACTAATAAAACATAGTATTGGCCACTTTCTTTGATCCAATCATAAATAAATGAGTTATAAACATATTCAAGGAAAAACATATGAAAAAGATAAATAACCAATGTAATGGATCCTATTTCAGTAAAAAAAGTATGTTTTTTAGGAACGATACATAAAAAACTATAAGTTGCTGCTCCCATGATTAAATAAACGATCAACTTATATATAAAACCGAGGGCAATGGGGCCATCCATTAATTCCTGATAGCCTAAACGGCCATAAAACCATTCCCTCCAAGTCATTTCCCCATAGAAATAAATACCGGTAAAGATTAAACCTAGTACAGCCCAGCCGATTAGGGCATTACTTTTCTTTTTAACCCATTCAAAATGATTTTTTTCTAAAAAATGACCAATTAAAAAGAAAGGAAAGAAAAAGAACGTTCTCGACAAACTTAGCCATTCATTCACTTCACCAAAGTAACCGATTATTAGAGAGACAATGATTGAAGAAACGATTCCATATTTCCTGGAGGAAAATATCAACAATAATATATTCCAGCAGAATAAGCTGATTAAGAACCATAAAGCCCATCTTGGAGTTAAAATTGTGAAGTCTATTGGTTCATCAAATACCTTCTGATAATAGAAGGTATAAATCACCTGGAATATGACATAGGGAATTAATATTTTTTTAATTAGCCCCCAGAGGTCCTTTTTACTTTTTATCTTTCTAGAAAAATAACCGGATACTAAAATAAAAGCTGGCATATGGAATGAAAAAATAAACAAATAAATAGTTAAAATCCATTCGTTTTCTTCCACCATTCTAGCTAATGTGTGTCCCAAAACAACTAGTACGATTAATACAGCCTTCGCATTGTCAAAATACGGATCACGTTTCATGAAATCTTACCCCCTAAGAAACTAACAGTTATATCTTCTAATCCCCATTTATGGTTTGAATGAAAAAGCCGGCGTTCCTCTACTATAGGATTGCCGGCTTGGAACTTCATTGGAGTATCTACCATATCACAGCTTGTTTACAGTTTAGTTAATGGAAAATAACAGTTTGATAACAGTCAAAAAACTGCCTATATCATGGGTCCACCTGCCAATTGGCTTACGTGCCTTTTAGTGACTTGCCGGAACGAACAATCCATTCCATCATCAAAACTCCAGGCAGTTCCAGACGTTTTCGCCTTCCCCAAACGGGTAGTGTATTATATAAACATGAGTATGATAACGTCTCTCTATAGGAGGAATGTTCATGAATCCGGTCATTTTATTTGATGGTGAATGCAACTTTTGCGATTCGAGTGTCCAGTTCATTATAAAACGGGATCCGCAGGGGCTTTTTCATTACGCTTCGCTTCAAAGTGAGCCAGGACAAGAGTTGCTGAAGAAGTATGATGTTCCTGCAGATATAGATAGCATGGTGCTGATCGAAAAGGATAAGGCCTACTATAAATCATCTGCAGCCTTGAGGATTTGCCGCCGCATACAAGGGGCATGGAAATTACTTTACGGTTTCATCATCGTACCAAGCTTCATCCGGAACTTCGTTTATGATTTCATTGCCAGGAACCGTTACAAATGGTTCGGAAAGAAAGAAGAAAGCTGTATGCTGCCGTCGCCAAGTGTTCGAAAGCGGTTTTTATAAATAGCTTATAAACATTAATGTTACTTTTAATTAAAGAGCCTGGAGAAATAGTTCGCACTTAGGGAAAGAAAATCAAGACTAATCAAACACCTTCAGAAGTTTGGGGTAGGAGCAGGTAAAATTAATGGCAGTTGCCAATGAAAACCCGGAAATTAATCTAGATACACTTTAATCGCTCTTTATCGGGAAGTAAACATTGGTAAATCGAAGCCCCAAACTGTCATATTAAGCTCAAAATGAAAACACAGATGGAAAAGGTATTTAATTTTCTGCTTTGGTTATAGCTAAGTCTCTTTATTGGCTTTCTATAACGTAAAAAAGGTAATTCAGCTGAATTACGTTGATGTCTGTATTTTCATCCTGTTCACTGGCCGTTCTTTTTCCTTCAAGCTATCTATCGTGTACGTATAGATGGTTCCTGGAGTCATCCCGATCTGCCATCCTTGGCTCCGGGCCGCTGTAAATCAGCTTTTCCCCCCTAAATACCCGATAGAAACCGCCTTCATCAGCCCAAATAAGCTTAATGGCATCTTCTTTCCGTTCGATCTTACACATCAAGGAAGCCGTTTTGAATACCGCTTGATGCCTCCTCTTTTTGGAAATGAGATAAACGATTCCCGCAAGACCAAGAGCAAGCAATGAATGCCGTGCAGTGAATGGAACTCCGCTTACGTTTAAACGGAGGCAAGAATAATGAGCGATCACCTTCCATCACCTCTTCCTTTTCTAGGTGTTATTCCTTTACCCACTTTCATCTCCAAGCACACTTTGCAATGTGCTGTGGGTTTATTTTAAATGGGACCTTGCGGATGACATAAAAAAACCGAGGGAATGGTTTCTCCCTCGGTCATTTATAAGTTACACTGGATTATATTTTAACGGCGGCTTTTCTCCCCGCCCTTGCGTCCTGCTTCTTCCCGGCTCATTTTTCCATTACTGGAACCGTCAGAACTGCCGTCGCCATCTCGTTGATTGGCCCGTGCCTCTCCGCCTTTTTCGCCGATTTCCTGATAGAATTCCTTGCCATGGCTGTCGGATGTCGCTTCTCCGCCTTTTTGGCCAATTTCTTGATAGAATGCCTTGCCATGGCTGTCGGATGTCGCTTCTCCGCCTTTTTGACCTATCTCTTGATAGAATTCCTTATCATGACTTTCGGATGTCGCTTCTCCGCCTTTTTGGCCAATTTCTTGATAAAATTCCTTATCATGATTTTCGGATGTTGCTTCTCCGCCTTTTTGGCCAATCTCTTGATAAAATTCCTTATCATGATTTTCGGATGTTGCTTCTCCGCCTTTTTGGCCAATCTCTTGATAGAATTCCTTATCATGATTTTTCGCTGTTGTTTCTCCACCTTTACGGCCTGCTTCTTCACGACTCATTTTATCATTGTTGTTAGTCATTAAAAATTCCTCCTCATTATTTGGATTTTCCATGAACTAGCTACATATGTCATGTACCCGCCTGAACAGCTATAAAACTGGAATCAGCTAAATACTTCAGGTCGCTTCTTTTATTTTAGCGGCGACTTCTTTCCCCGCCCTTGCGTCCTGCTTCTTCCCTACTCATTTTTCCACCATCGGACTCATCACGTTGATTGGCTCGTGCCTCTCCGCCTTTTTGCCCAATTTCCTGATAGAATTCCTTATCATGATTTTCGGAGGTGGCCTCTCCGCCTTTTTGACCAATCTCTTGGAAAAATTCCTTATCATGATTTTTTGCTGTAGCTTCCCCGCCTTTGCGGCCAGCTTCTTCCCTGCTCATTTTTTCATTGTTGTTAGTCATTAAAACTCCTCCTTATAATTTGGATTTTTGATGAACTAGCTACAGTTTTATGTATACCCGATAGTTTCGATATAAAACTAGAATCTATTAAAACTTTTCCATTTGAAAATGGAAGAACATCATGAATGATATTATTCATGATGCTCTTCCCATCCTTAACCTGACTTAGGAATTCCTTCTCGCAGGCGAACTGGCAGCTCTACAAGGGTTTCATTCAAAGTATCCAATTTCGTTTCAATCCTATGAAGCAAATAAAGGGTAACAATGATCGGGAACCCAATATCACTGACAAATGGCAGGATTTGATCCACTATTCATTCACCTCACTTCAATTGTGTCCAACAAAGATGACCTTTCCATTCGTTAGATAAGTTCCACTTCCTCGACATTTCGCTCGACAATACGTGCTGCCTTCAAATCGACGAAATTCCCTGAAGATGTAACGAACACATTCTCCGCAATCATTTTTTCCATCGCCAGTTTAACCGTATTTACTTCGACCGGCTCCTTCGGATTATCCACGGAAATCGTCGCTGACTTTCCTTCCTCGGTAACGAAAATCAATTCCAGTACTTTAGCCAATTCAACTCACCTCCCCCTCTTCTCCCATGTTTCCAAATACCGATTAACCAATCAATGAATACGTATCCACTCGGGTCACTTCACCCATTGGATGATTCTGCACACTTGTGATTGCAACAGCTGTCGAAAACAACTGATCCGCCGTCGCCTCGACCTTGATGTTCGAAAATGTCCTCCGTTTGAAAACGAGAGCCCCTTTTTCATTTACCCCCGTCTCAAAATCGATCCGCAACGTACTTGATGCTGGAATCTGGTTTGCCATGCCACTCACCCCCTTTCACACTCTATATAAACTTTTAGGGAATGAAAGTAGCATGGTCTTGAAATTTTTTGAGGGAAACGAAAAAAAGCTCCCCATCATCTGGGCAGCTCTATAAACTATTTTTCAGGAATCCTTTAAAGCAATATCTACATTTATTACTGAAATTTTAATTCTTTACTGGCCATTATCCATTGTCTTCTTCTCTTACTAAAAAATCTTTCTCGATAATTGACGGTTTTTCTACAAAATTAATTCTTCCCATTATTTGTTGAATGACTCCCGGAAAAAAGTAAGCTCCAAAGAAAGCACAAATAAAAGCCTGTGACCAAGTTTTTAACCATATAGATAAGAATGTATGATCATACCCCCTATTTATTGAGACTAATATAAATGAAATAAAAAAGGACATACTAAAAGACATTAAAAAGGCATAAATAATCTTTCTGTATTTAATGTTCATACTCATTATTTTTCTACTTCAACTCCTGACCTAATCATAACTCTATTTTATTTCTTCCCTTTACATTAGTAAAACCAATTTTTATAATAGTTATATTAGAATTACTAATGCAAAGGGGTCTAGTGGGTTGAATTCGTATTATGCTTTTATCAAAACCATAGAAACAGGCAGTTTTACAAAAGCTGCCGAAGAACTTGGCTATACCCAGTCCGCCATTAGCCAAATGGTTCATTCATTAGAGGAAGAACTTTCCACCACTCTTATTTTACGTTCGCGAAAGGGCATTACACTGACACCAGATGGCGAAGAATTTTTGCCATACATCAGGAAGATTTGTAATTCACATAGGGAACTGACTGAAAAGCATAAAGAGATGGAGGGACTGCAAAGCGGCCTTATTCGAATTGGCACCTTTTCCAGTGTTACATGCCATTGGATACCGGGATTGATCAAGGATTTTAAGGGACTTTACCCAACTGTCCATTTCGAATTACATCAAGGAAATTATACGGAAATCTCAAATTGGATTAAAGAAGGAAGCGTAGACTTTGGCTTCGTGAATTCAAATGTTTCGGATCTAACTACGATTCCCTTGCAGGAAGATGAAATGCTCGCTGTAATGCCAGTAGGCCATCCTTTAGCATCATCCACAAAAGTCTCATTGGAAGAATTGCTACAAGATCCTTATATCCTATTGGATGAGGGAGTTATAAATGAACCATTAATAGGTTTTAAACAGTACAATTTTGAACCTGATACACAATACCGAGTATTTGACCCCTATGCGATTATGTCCATGATTGAACAAGAGCTTGGCATTTCGATTTTACCAAAACTTCTCTTAAATAAAAGTCCCTATAATCTTGCAACGAAAGCGATCTCTCCTTCTATTATTCGAACGATTACTTTGGCATACAAGGATAAAAGGGTATTGCCAATAGCTAGCAGGTATTTTATTGACTTTATTATTGAAAGGTATAGAAATGAAGCTCAATAAAAAGTCTTTATGTAAGATACTCGTTATCCACGTGAGAGGTCTTGTCTTGGGTTCATATTAACTCATAGAACATCCCGCCACGGTTTGCTCGTCCCGGCTGCTTGTTGTGGATTTTAGCTTTTCAACTTATTTTTCCTTTACATTACTTTTTTATAACTGACAATTTTCTTTTTATTGTTGAGCATTTGGCTTTAAATGGCACGTCATGTTCACCCTTTCTGGGAAATAATAATCACGAAAGGAAGTGGATGTCGATGTCATTAGAATGGTTTGACAGAGTAAGCGGGGAATTGCAGGATCATCTTAAATCAATTTGTGAGAAATACGACCGCAATGGCAGTATGATCGTGGAGCGCGGGTCCAAGCATCCACGCATCGAGTTTTATACAGAGCTGGATGATAATGAGAGGGATTATTTTTCTACGCTGTTTTTTGATCCGTATAATGAAGAATTTTATATGGAATCGTTCGAGCCTGACCTAGGACAGATCAGCAAGGTCATCCTTTCAGACATTGAAGATATCGTCGATGCTGTCCATGAGAGCTTCCATAACTATTTGGAAGAGGATGATACCGATTACGAAGATGATTTGGATGATCCAGACGGCGAAGTTTCCGATATATACGAAATCGATGTAGATTGGGAAACGCCTGAAGTGACGGCCTATATCCAGGATGATGAAGTCGAGGTCACCTATCAATTCGGTATCGTGCAGGAAACAGGCGATGGTGTGCTGAAACGGATCAATCGGATTCGAACAGCGGATGATGACCTGATAAAGGATGAAACGAATTTCATTTTCAGCAAGGAAGAAGCAAGTACGATCATCGCCATGATAGCCAGTCATATGGATTCCCTTAGTGAAATGGAATAAAAAAACCAATAAAACCTTGTCCATGAACATCATGGACAAGGTTTTATCATATAAGAATCAATTCATATACCTCAGATAATTGTGTGACCCGTTCCGTATCACTAGCTTCCTTCGCATGCTTAATTTCCTGAGGAAGAATATGGTTAAGGAGACTAGCTTCTTTACCGGATAGCTTATTGACGAGTTCTTCTTCAGAATGAAAATGTCCGCTTTTGATTTTATTGTAAATTTCCTGCGCTTCAGGATATTGGTCCGTATAGTTAGACAATATCTCACGTAAGTAGCCAATCGTACGATCCATCAAACCATCCCTCTCGAATGTTAGATTTTTGCTTACATGCTATACCTTCCCCTATTTTTTGATGATAAATTCCTGAAAAAAAGATATCCAAGTCAATGGATACCCTAATTAGTCTTCTTCCCAAAACAAATCATCCAATGTACGGGATAAGGCTTTACAAATACCGACACACAGACTTAATGAGGGATTATATTTTCCGGATTCAATCAATCCTATCGTTTGCCTGGATACGCCGACAATCTTGGCCAGTTCATCTTGAGACAAGTCCTTTTCTACTCTCGCAAGCTTCAGTTTTATATTTTTCAAGGGAAGGCACCTACTATTTCTTATTATCTTAGCTATTTTTCATGCCGATTTTCTTCGCGAGCAAGTAAATACCACCAAAAAACAGAAGTAATATCGGCAAATAGATCATAACGGATACAAACGATACCAATACAAAATACCATACGCCCTGGGAACTGCTATCGGCATAGGATACAGCACTATTCACCCCCATGAATATAGCGATGATGAGTGCCAAAGCAACCGTACCAAGAATGGTCTTCCTGCTCATCGGTGTTTTGCTGGTTCGGTCATGCATTTCCACTTCATCCCAGAAGACACCTAAAAAAATGGAACGGGCTAAGTAATACATGCCTCCTGCAATAATGATCACGAATTCCAGATATAACTCATCGCTGCCTGCACCATATTTATATAGTTTGAAAAGTGCACTCACCAGGCAAATGGCCAGGACGACGTAATACATTTCTTTATAAATTTTATTTCTTACATTCTCAATCCGCTCATCCGTGATCTTTTTCGTTCGTCTAAATAAATTCATCATCTATCGACCTCCATTAATTCCATCGCTTACCCTTATTATGATTTATTTAACATTTTGCAACATATATATTGCATTTGATAAATTATATGTTGCAATGCATATAAAAAAAGGTACCTATACATTAAGTATTGGTACCTCAATAGCCTGATTAAGGGTTTTATTTGTGCATTCATCATTTTAAATGATGCCAAACCAAGTATAGAGGGCAATGATGACAAAGACAGCCAATGATTTAATGACGGTGATCATGAATATGCTGCCATATGATTGTCTATGCGTTAATCCCGTTACCGCAAGCAGGGTGATGACGGCTCCGTTATGAGGAAGTGTATCCATACCTCCTGATGCCATGGCGACAACACGGTGCATCACTTCGTGTGAGATATTGGCAGCCGCGATTGCCTGATTGTATTTATCGGCCATTGCGCTTAATGCAATTCCCATTCCCCCGGATGCCGACCCTGTTATGCCTGCCAGTGCGCTAGTGGTGATAGCACCGTTGACAAGCGGATTCGAGAACACACCGGAAATTCCATCACTGATTTTAACAAACCCTGGAAGGGCAGCGATCACTCCGCCGAAACCATATTCCGAACCGGTGTTCATGACAGCAAGCAGTGAGCCGCCAATACTGTTGTTCAGTCCCTCTTTCATGTTTTTCGTCACTCGTTTCCAATCATAGGCAAGGGCTGTGATGATCCCGACGATCAGTGCAATTTCCACCGACCAGATTGCAGCATTGGCCGCTACATCAACTGAATAATCCTCTAACCCTATTGCAGAAAAATCAAATCCATTAGGATACCATTTCGGTATGGCTTTAGACAGATAATTATTCATGATGGCAACCAACCCAAGCGGAACGAAAGCTATAATCTGCCGCAGTACAGATTGGTTTGAATGTAAATCAGGTACCGGCTCCCCTTTATCCTGTTCGGGATCAGCGGCATTTTCCTCTGCAAGCCCATAATATCCTTCCCCCGCTTTTTTGGCTCGCCTCTTTCTGCTTTCCAAGTAGGACAAACCGACCGATAAGACAAAAATGGCCCCTATGATTCCAAGGATCGGAGCCGCATAAATGTCAGTGCCAAAGAAGGACGTAGGAATGACATTTTGAATTTGCGGAGTTCCCGGCAAAGCATCCATCGTGAACGTGAATGCCCCTAGTGCGATGGTGGCAGGCATAAGCCTTTTAGGTATGTCTGCCTGCTTGAACAATTGAACGGCAAAAGGATAAATGGCGAAAACCGCAACAAATAAACTCACGCCGCTATAGGTTAAAATCGCACCCAAAAGGACAATCGTCAGCATGGCCTGTTTGGCACCGATCAAGCGGACGATCGTCCTCGCAATGGATTCGGCTATGCCCGACATTTCGATGATTTTCCCGAAAATGGCACCTAATAAAAAGACGGGAAAATAGTTTTTTATGAAAATGACCATCTTTTCCATGAATACGCCGGAATAGAATGGCAAAACATTACCCGGGTCTATGAAGAAGACCGGTAAAAGTGCAAAGATGGGTGCGAATAAGATGACAGAATAACCGCGGTAGGCTGCAAACATCAATAGCCCCAGCGCCAGCAATATAATCATTAAGTCCATGGAAGTCCCCCCTTAAACATTTATTCCAAGTTTGAAAATTTTCCCCAAACCAGTCAAATATACGCCAAAAGTGAACCTCTCTGCCAAATGAAAATTTGTCAGAAGGGTTCACCTTTATTTTACTTATAAATATTTATTATTGAGCTGTATAGCCACCGTCAATGACAACAGCTTGGCCTGTTACGCTTTTCGCTTTATCGCTTGCCAAGAACAAGGCATAATCAGCAATTTCACTAACATTCAATAAACGTTTTTGAGGCACTAATGGAAGAAGGACTTCTGCCAATACATCCTCAATCGGAACATTACGTGTTTTAGCCAAGTCTGCCATTTGTCCGCGAACAAGTGGAGTATCGACATATCCAGGGCATAAAGCATTAACCGTAATACCGTGTTCCGCCCCTTCCAAAGCAGCAACTTTCGTTAGGCCGATAACACCATGTTTCGCGCTGTTGTAAGCCGCTTTACCTGCGAATCCGATCACACCGTTAATGGAAGAGACATTAATGATGCGGCCGAAACCTTGCTCTTTCATGATCGGGAACACGGTTTTAGTTAGAATGAACGGCGCTGTCAACATGATTTTTATCATCAATTCGTATTTATCCGTTGGGAAATCTTCGATTGGCGATACATGCTGCAGCCCGGCGTTGTTAATCACAATGTCAACCGAACCGTACGTTTCTTTAGCTTCCTTCACCATATTTACGATATCTTCCTCTTTTGTTACATCGGCTTTGATTCCAATTGACTCGAAACCAAGTTTTTTCAATGATTCCGCAGCTTCTTTTACCGATTCTTCATTAATGTCGGAAAGAACCACTTTGGCTCCACTTTCAGCGAAGTGCTTACCAATTTCAAATCCAATACCGCGAGCAGAACCTGTAATAATTACGACTTTATTTTCAACCATTATGAATTCCTCCTAGAGTATATTTATTAAACGATACCGATGGCACCCATTATAATGCCAACGATCATGGCGATGGTCGGGATGATAAATGCTACCATGAAAACATCTTTATATGTTTCTTTATGAGTCAATCCTGTAACCGCCAAAAGTGTTAATAGCGCACCATTATTAGGGAAAATGGATGCACCTGAAGCGACTGCCGCCATTCTGTGGAATACATCCGGGCTGATTCCCGTCGATTGAGACAAGCTGTAAAAAGTATCGCCAAGTGCATTAAGTGCAATACCCATACCGCCTGAAGCGGAACCAGTGATGATCGCCATGATTTGTACGGCAAGGGATTCCGCAACGAGCGGATTGCTCGAGATATTTAGCAGCCAGGAAGTGATGTTATCAAATGCAGGTATAACCGCAATGACCGCACCGAATCCAACAGCGGCACTTGTATTCAGGATGGCCATCACTGAGCCTTTCGCTCCCTCATTGACAGAGAAAATGAACTTTTTGTAATCCTTGATATTGATGACCATAATGCTCAGAACGCCTAATAATAAAGCATAAATTGGTTCTAATTTCACAACGTTAAGCAATAGCACAACAATAAGAAGCGGAACTAAAGACAATAACCAATTCGGTACTTTTTCATCTTGCTCAGAACCGTTAACCACATCATCCGATTCGATGAATCCTTCTCCTTTAGCAGAAAGAGATCTTTCTCTATAGGATAACCAGAAATACCCGCCCACTGCCATGATCAATGAAGTGACGATCCCGATGATCATGCCTGAAGTAGGTGTCGTATGAAAATACTCCATCGGTATCAGGTTTTGGATTTGCGGTGTACCCGGTATTGCCGTCATCGTGAACGTGAATGCCCCAAGCGCAAAGGTAGGAACAAGAAGCCTTCTCGTAACGTTTGCTTCTTTAAATAACGCAAGCGCGATGGGATAAACGGCAAACACGACCACAAATAAACTGACTCCGCCATATGTCAATAAAGCGGAAGCGATCAGTACGCCAAGAATCGCCCTCTTTTTACCAATGATCTGTGTTACCTTCTTGGCAACGGATTTCGCTGCACCTGTTTCTTCCATCAGCTTTCCGAAAATCGCTCCCAGCAGGAAGATTGGGAACCACTTCTGAACGAATCCGACCAATCCGGTCATATACGTCCCGGTATACGTGTCAAATACATCCAAGCCGCTCATCAATGCTACAACTCCAGCCACCAGCGGGGCCACCCAAATGATGGACCATCCCAAATAAGCCAAAGCCATCAGCAATACTAAGCCTACAATTATACTTAACACTGGAAATCACCTCTTTCCATGGTGATGTAAATAGTTTTGCTTTCCATCATGCTTCCCCCTTGATTGTGTAAATCCCTTATGCTGCAGGTTTCAAAAACCGTGCCCTGAAGCATGAACCCTAAAAACGCCATTAAAAAAGAACATGAAAGCGGATATCCGAACACCTTCTTTTTTGATATCTTAAAAAAACTTAATAAACATACCTTGTCCGCATTCCAAGAAAGGTGAATAAGCAGCTTGATCTGTTGGAAATATATTCATTAACATAAAATATCTTAGAAACAGCTCATAAGATGCCTTTCTCCTTATACTTCTACAGTAAAGAATATTTTATTAAAATAGGGTTAAATATACTTGCTTTTTAATCCTCATATAGTTTACATCTACCTAATTTATAAGTAAAATGAATAAAAAGAATAAATTTTATTCTAATTACGAATAAACAGGAGACAAATATGGAATTACGGGATTTAAAATCATTCATGGAAGTGGCCTTACATAAAAGTTTTACGAATGCCGCCGCCCATTCTTATTTAACACAGCCTTCCTTAAGTAAAGCCGTCAAAAAGCTCGAAGAAGAACTGAGTGTAGAACTCTTCGACCGCTCAACGAGACATCTGCGCCTGACGGATGCCGGACAAATCGTGTACCAGCAAGGCCAAAAAGCCTTCGCGGCATTATCCGAATTGAACGTACTCTTGGATGACCTCAGGGACATGACAACAGGCGTTGTGAAAATTGGCATCCCGCCGCTGATTGGCACCCTGTTTTTCCCGGAAATTGCCCGCAGCTTTCAAGAACGTTATCCAAAGGTTTCCCTCGAGTTAGTCGAAGAAGGTGCAAAGCTGATCGGCAAGCTTGTCGAAGAAGGAGAAATCGACCTCGGCATCGTCGTATTGCCTGCCAGTGAAACAAAATTCAATATCTATTCCTTCATTGAAGACGAATTCGTTTTATTCCTTCATGAAGAGCACAGGCTTGCCCGCCATTCAGCCGTCACATTAGCTGAATTGAAGGACGAGAAATTCATCCTTTTTTCAGAAGACTTCACTTTACATGATTACATTATCCAGGCATGTGAAAAAGACGGATTCACCCCTGACATCTCATACCAAAGCTCACAATGGGACCTGATCATCGAACTCGTCTCATCCAAACTGGGCATCACCCTTCTGCCCAAATCGATTTATCATAAGCGAACCAATGAAAATGTTAAAATCATCCCGTTACAAAACTCCAACCTCAACTGGAAACTAGGGATCATCACAAAAAAAGACGCCTACCATTCCTTCGCTCTGAAAGAATTATTGAAGATGCTGAATGAGGGAGTTAATTTGGAAATTTAGTTATCGGTAATGAATACCATTAAAGGAGCCCGTTTAACTAAAAAATAAAAAACGCTGCTACTTCCTACGCAGATACAGGAAGAACAGCGTTTTTTTATTTTCATATTGAGCAGGGTATATTACATTCTATTACGAACTCAATAACAGATAGCAAATGTGTGCTTTTCTCCTCTTACAATATAATTTTATTGCTGTAGCTTTAGAAAGAAGATGGTTTATAAACCCCCTCTTAAAATAAATGGAGTCAGTTTGCCGGCATGAGGGGTTCTATCTGAATTTTAATACAAAATTGCTTGGGGAAGGTACGGGAATCCTGCGGGATAAGCGTGTCCCTTGGATTAAGCCTGTCATCATGCTTATCTTTCATTAAGGTGATAGCAAAGCTGAACAACGCCAGAGGAAAACCTTTTTGTATCAACCAGCTTTAGATTCACTCTCTCCTTTATGCCAATAAACAAAGGTTTTCCTTCCCCTAAAATAACAGGGTGAACAGATAACCTGAATTCATCAACCAGCCCAAATCTTATAAAAGATGTAATAAGACTTGCCCCGCCATAAAGCCAGATGTCTTTACCAGGCTTATTCTTTAATGCATTTACTTCTTCAACAATATGATCATTTATGAATGTTACTTTAATATCGGTCCCTTTTTTCGTTTTAGAAAACACAAATTTTTCTTTGCCATGAACTAATCCCCACATTTCTTTTTCAGTATCCGATACCTCATTTTTTGGAGTATATTGTCCCCATAAATCATAGCTTTTTCTCCCATATAAAATAGTATCGATATCATTTAAGAAATCAAAGAACCCCATTTCAGAGTCCATAATGCACCAGTCCACTTCTCCTTTCGGCCCTTCAATAAATCCATCTAAAGTAACGGCTAAATCTAAAATAATTCTTCTTGGTCTTTCGTTAATGGCCATTCTTTTATCTCCTTTTTAACTTATAGATTGCCCCTTGTCGATCTAATCATAAGGTTTCAACCGCCCACCAAGAAACTTGGGCCTGACTGCTGCCGGACAAATCGTGTACCAGCAAGGCTATAAGCCCTTCGCGCCATTTCCGAAAGGAACGGATTCCTGCTGCTTTTAAGCATTCATTCAAAAGTTTCTTCCATTTCGCTTACATATAGTTTTATATTACAGCTTCAATCATAGTATTAAAAGATTGTATCGAAAACTAAGGAGACTCGCGATGAAAGCAATGGTATGCACAAAATACGGTTCACCCGATGTACTGGAACTCAAAGAGATAGCAAAACCAACGCCCAAGGACAACGAAATTCTGGTAAAGGTCCATGCGGCAACAGTGGCTTCAGGGGACATAAGAGTCCGGAGCTTCAAGAGTCCCTTCTTATTATGGCTGCCGATGCGAATCTTCCTGGGTCTTAGAAAACCGCGAAAATCGATACTCGGGGTGGAGCTGTCCGGGGAAATAGAGGAAACGGGCAGGCATGTGAAAAAATTCAAAAAAGGCGACCAGGTTTTTGCCATGACTGGAATGAACTTCGGGGCCCATGCCGAATATACATGTTTACCTGAAGACGGGCCAATCGCAATGAAGCCTGCCAATATGACCTACGAGGAAGCCGCCGCCGTTTCGTTTGGGGGAACGACAGCCCTGCATTTTTTCAGAAAAGCCCATATCCAGGACGGACAAAAAGTCCTCATCTACGGGGCATCCGGCTCGGTAGGTACTTCAGCCGTACAGCTTGCCAAATACTTTGGAACAGAAGTTACCGGAGTATGCAGTGCCGCTAATTTTGAATTGGTGACATCAGTGGGAGCCGATAAGGTAATTGATTATACGGAAGAGGATTTCACGGAAAGACAAGAGCGATATGATATCATCTTTGATGCAGTCGGGAAAAGCTCGAAAGCCAATTGCAGGAAAGCAATGACCCCGAACGGGCGATATGTGTCCGTTGAAGGCCAAGGAATAGCAAAGGTACTTACGGAAGATTTGTTGCTCCTCAAGGAGCTTATCGAAACTGGAACAATAAAATCGGTCATCGATAAACGCTATCCGTTGGAACAGATTTCCGAGGCTCATAGATATGTTGAACTAGGACATAAAAAGGGAAATGTCGTCATAACTGTCCATCATGATAACCCCTGACAAAACCTATTCAATGCTTGAACATGAAAATACCCCTTAGACAATTGGATCTGAAGGGGTATTTCGTCATTTATGCAGGATGCCGTTGAAACTTTTACCGGGAATAAACGTATATGGAATCTATGTAGCCATTTCTGGAGGACTCAATGAACATAGATGCAATCGTACGATTAGTTTTAATGTTAGGGATTCCGTCCTTCATGATGTGGCGGGAGTATAAAAAGATGTCAGTAGTAGAACGAAATGAAGTGAAGACTGATTTTACGAGTAAGCGTTTTATCTTTACAGGTGGTCTAGTGGCACTCAGTTGGGTACTCATGTTGCTCGAACCAATTTTCGAAATGACATGGATGAAAACGGTTGGCACTGCACTTATTTCGATCGGCGTATTGGCAGGCATTGTTTTGATATGGCTGAATGCTCGATCAAAGCGGAAAGCAGTACTAAAATTTTTTTACTTATTGATCGTTTTTTCCATCTTTTTATGGGCGAATTACTAAATGGGTGCAGCCCTTCCACCTACTCTTCTATCATAATTATGCATATAAATCTATCTGTTTCAGACTGTAGACAAATTCGAAGAAAACGGGTTTTCCTACCGTTTTTTTTCGCAAAAACGTTCCATTTCAGAAATCCGCTCCCTTTCCGCCGACTGTCTGCCAAGCCTCATCTCGGCTAGTCAATTGTCCGGCAGGAGTTTCGCAAATTTCTTCCATCCCATGAGGATTTCATAAAATTTTAAAAAAGCTACGAGACTCCTGCGGGAAAAGCGTGCCCAAGGGAGACCCCGCAGGCGAGCGCCTGGAGTGAAATCAACGATTTTAACGAACCATCCCCCTTTTAAATACGAACATTAAATTATAATTTTATTTTAATGTTCACTTTTCCATTGATTATCTACCATTTGTTTGTTATATTAGCAAAGTAATAATCGTTATTACTCGTATATGCTCGGAAATATGGTCTGAGCGTTTCTACCTGGTTCCCAGTGAAAGAACTAGACTACGAGTTAAAGTATTCGGCCGCTCTCTTTTTTGAGCAGCTAATGATTAAGCATTCGCTTCATTTTTTGCTTACTATCCATACTTTGACTTCGTAGGTCTAGAAGGCAGTGATCATTCTGCCGTTCTGGACCTTTTTCTTTAGACCAAAACCATGAGTGTATGAAACAAATCGGATAATTTGAATGAAGGAGAAATTATATGAGAAAAAACATGGTAAAAAAGTACACTATATTAGGTATCATTTCTTTACTTTTCGTGTCGATGATTGCAGCATGCAGTTCATCTTCCAAAAATGAAACGGTAGAAAAAAAGACACAAAGACCTATTTTGGTTCAAGGTCCAATGCCAATCGAAGCTGAAAATTTCGCAGAAAAGTTAGAGGATGTTAAAGAAGAAAAATCAGGAGATTTTGTATTTTACATTGGAACTTTAGACAATTACCCTGTAATCGTTGCAAAAACAGGTAAAGGGATGGAAAACACAGCTGCCGCTACAGCAGTGGCCATTGAAAGATATAACCCTGTTGCCATCATCAATCAAGGTACATCAGGAGGACATGATCCAAGCTTAAACGTTTTTGATATTGTTTTAGGAAAAAGAACGGTAAACCTAGGTTCATTAAAAACAGCAGATAAAACTGAAAACCAAGGAATTGATCCAACCATTTGGAAACCCATGGACCTAATGGCTTCCGAAGGAAGTGCAGGGGAAGATCCTAATGCTGAAAAACCGCGCTTCTACGAGGGAGATAAGGATTTACTCGCGGCTGCTCATGCGGTTAAAGATACTTATACAAAAGGTAAGGTTGTCGAAGGTACTATCGGTTCTGCTGACGTTTGGAATAATGAAGTGGATCGGATTAAGTGGTTCCATACGAAATACGGTACATCCGTTGAAGAAATGGAAGGAGCTTCAGCAGCACAAATCGCCAAAGCTTACGATGTTCCCTTCTTAGGTATACGAGTGCTATCCAATAATAAAGTGAATGGTGGTAAATACAACCCAAATACGGCTGCAGCCAATCAAGAATATGTTTATGAAGTAGTCAAAAAATATATCACTGCGATCCCAAGCAAATAATATCGGGCTCGGAGCGTACTACTATCCCTATAATGAAATAAAAGAAGAGCACCTATTATATGTGATAATAGGTGCTCTTCTTTTATTTGCGGAGGGCTGTGTCCAAATGTACCGGGCTACTTCCCACATCAAACTTACTGCCTTCTGATAGGATGCTAACCATTCCCATCATTCATGGTGGATTGAACAACTGTTTGCCGATGCTTCCTCCTTGCAAAATGTTAGGCTGAGGCTATTCAATGTGTAAAGTCTAGCGGTGAAAATGAATAAATCGCTGTAGTTATTTTCTACGTATTCTTCAATGATGCCCATCCCTTTTCTGAATCTATCAACTAATAAATGCGTGTAGTTTTCATCCCAGGTAAACCGATTGATCCGTTTAAGTTCATCTGCCAAAACTTGAAACTTAAACTCCTCAACAAGAAGTTTCAATTGATACAATTTATCTCTATTTAAACAAAAGCAATTGTTTTCAATTTCATGATTTTCCCGGACGAATGTGATGAAGCCATTTATATTCTCAGCCAACATATTCGCAATTTGCATCTCGAAGTTCATTTCTAACATCTCCCCAATGTCTAAATCTATATGAAGAGTGTATGTTTTGAAATGATATTTTAACACCAGCAATTCTTCTTTAGAGATAGATTTCCTTATTTCGCCTGCGCATTTCCTTCTATGATAGATTTATAAAATGCGCCGTGATCAACTTCCCACAAAAAAATGCCCCCTTTTCCAAGGGGACATTTTCACATTGAATCCAGAACCAAGGATATAAGCAGGCCGGCTGCGGTGAATATCCCCGTAATCGGTCCTCCGTCTTCATATGCTTCAGGCATCATCGTTGAGGCGATCATCGCAATGATGCCTCCGCCTGCAAAGGCTGCCATCGCTGCCAGGACATAGTCCGGGGCATGATCGAGGAATAGATAGCCCGACATCGAGGATAGTGCCGAAATGAGCAGGACGGAAAACCACAGCAGCATGATTTTTTTCTTGGAATAATCACTTTTGAGCAGCCCAGTTGTACTTGAGAGCCCCTCCGGAATATTACTGATGAAGATGGCAATGACCAATAGCCAGCTTACCGAGCCACCGCTTATTAAGCTGGCACCAATCATGATCGACTCCGGTATGGCATCCATCACCGTCCCGATAAAAATGGCTAAGCCCGCTTCCTTTGAAGAGCTATTATTGGACCGTTTCCTTTTATCCGCACCTTTTTTGGAAATAAGAAAATCCAAGGCAGTAAACACGGCTGCCCCTGCGATGAATCCAATCGCCGTTGCCCAGATTCCTCCATCACTCACCGAATCAGCAAGCAGTTCATATGCCGCTGCACCAATCAATACACCCGTACCAAAAGCCATGATATAGCCAATGATGTTTTTCTTTATTGGAATGAAGATGGCGGCTAGTGCGCCAAGCAGGACCGCAGAACCCGAAACCCCTCCCCAAAAGACCGCATTCCACATGGAATTCCCCCATTTCCTTTTATAGGATAGTCTACCCGGGTTGATGTTGGGGTAAACAAGGGGCCGCTTTTTTGCAAATTAAAGCAAAAAAAAGCAGGTATATTCGCTGCCTTAGTAGTTTTGTATAAACACAGTAGAGTCCTGCCGATTATGGTGCATCGCTGCCTTATATGACTGATATTTGCGGTTTTCCTTCTTCTCTTTCACTAACCTTTTCAATTTTATCGACAAACATTTGAAAAACCTTTCTCTTTTCTTCCAGCTCTTTTATTGATTCTTTCAATTCATTCAATTTTTGTTCAAAAGGTTTATGATAGACCTCGCGGATGTTTCGAATAATTTCATCATTTATAGTGGATTGCACAACCTGTTTGGTGATATTGAATTTATAGGAATATACCTGAAGTTCACGCTTAACTTCTTCATACTCTTTTTCTATCCCATTTAACACATCGCTAATTTCTTCATTCCATTCTACTAAAGCCTTTTTCACATGTTCCTCCACCCTTATTCCCCCTCTTTAACTAACAAAAAATCCATCTCCATAAAAACTTATTTTATCAAAATTTCATTTCGGTTTCTTTTCGGCTTAGTTACTTAACATATTAGTTTCATTAAAAACAGATAACAGCCAGTTCCGAAACACTTTTGAAAAATCACATAGAATGAAGCATGACAACTATGACCTATGGAGGTGTTCAGACTGATCCATACAGTTAAACCAGGTGAAACACTGACACAGATATCCAGGGACTACCGGAAACCGCTATCGGAAATCATCAAGGCCAATCCAACAATAAATCCAAATGTCATTTATCCTGGCCAGCCCATTATGATCCCTGGTTTCCCCCCTCCTGATACCATTCCATTTCAGATCGATGTGTCCGTTAACAATCGTAAGTTAAGGCTGCTAAAAGATGGAGTCCTGCAAAAACAATATCCAATCGCCGTTGGAAGAATGCTGTCCGGTACACCCGTAGGACAATTCATCATCATTAATAAAGCCCCCAATCCCGGAGGCCCATTCGGTACAATGTGGATGAGTTTATCCAAAGAACACTATGGCATTCATGGAACGAATGACCCCAGCTCGATTGGTAAAGCCGTTTCAAAAGGCTGTATTCGCATGCATAATAGGGACGTGGAGGCATTATCAAGGACCGTTCCAATCGGGACACTGGTTTCGATTCATCCTTAATGTGTTTAGTGAATGATTACAAATAAGCCGACGAGATTTTCTCATCGGCTTATTTTGGCATGAACTTAAAAATTACACTTGAACCAATTTCTTCGCATGAATTTTATACTGAAGATCTCCTACATCGTTTATGAATGCCTGATCATGGGATACAAATATGATCGTCCCTTCATAGGCCGCTATAAATCGTTCTAATGCTTCAATGGCCGTTATATCTAAAAAGTTGGTCGGTTCATCTAATAGCAGAATGTTGTATTCCCCTAAGAACAACTGACAAAGTTGGAGGCGAATCGCTTCGCCGCCACTTAATGAGTGAACACTTTTCAGTATATCCGTTCCGACAAACTGCATCGAATGCAGGACGCTTCTTAAAAATCCTTCATCATATCCTGAGCGTTTTTCCAAGAATTGCAAAACCGTTTCATCCTTTGTAAATCGATAGCTCATTTGACGGAAGTAACCAATTTTCGCTTTTGGAGAAAGTGCTAATCCTGCACCATTATTGGCAATATGGTGAAGCAACGTACTTTTACCGCTCCCGTTGCTGCCTGTGATGGCTATTTTTTTACCGAGCGGCAGCTGAAAACTCACCTCATCCAATAATACGTTCCCCTTCACTTGAAGAGTCAATCGGTCCGCCATTATCGGGAACTTATTATGCAATTCCAATCGCTTAGACTGGCGAAATACGATTGGCCTTTCCTCTTGTACAGCTTCCACTTCCTGAAGCCTTTCCACTCGATGCTCCATTGCCTTCGCTGCACGTTGTGCAGCTTTTTGGCTTGTGCCTTTCGATTTCGTCATAAACGACTTATTCGGTTTTGCATTCGCCTCTTTTTTTGACAATCTTCCAGCTTGAGCGATTTTTTCAGCCTTTTTCATTTTTTCCTGTGCCGCTTTTTCAAGTCGGCTCTTTTCTTTAACGAATTGTTCATGAGCCTGCCTCTGTTGTTCCCGTTGTAACTGCTTCTGTGCCATGTACTCGCTGTAATTTCCTGAATATACATGTACCTCGCCTTCATGCACTTCCCAAATCGTCGTCACGAGTTCATCCAATACAGCCCGGTCATGACTAATCAAGACAAGCGCACCATAGTAATAGCGTAACTCATCAAGTAAAAACGAAAGGCCGTCTTGATCCAAGTGGGTTGTCGGCTCATCGATAAGCAACGCTTCATTATAGTGGGTAAACAATTGGGCAAGCTTCACCCTTGTTTGCTCACCTCCGCTTAGCGACTCTGAATTTCGCGGTACTGCTAATCTTCCCAGTAACGCTGGATCAGCTTCTGCAACAGCAGGCGCTTCAACTTGCTCAAAATAGCCACGATCAACGTACCCCTTTACTTTTCCGCTTGTCGGTTGAATTTCTCCAGCAAGCAACTTCAGTAACGTACTTTTTCCTGTACCATTTTTCCCGACGATGCCGATCCGGTCAAATTGATGTACAGCCAATCGATCAATCTTCAATACCTCTTTATCTAAATAGGCCACTTCGACATTTTCTAATTCAAAACATATTTGTTCCATATTCGCTACCTCCGAAATTTGTGATTTCGTATCGATAGCTTGGATCGATACGAGCTTCTATTTCAAGCCCGCATCAAAAGAATAATAAGAAATGCAATTTACATTCCCCCTAATCAAAGTCACCGCTGAATGATCATCTAATCGATATGGGCTCAACTCCCAATCTCGCATCAATAGAAAAGTAACATCATCACGTTAAATCCCTCCAAAACAAAAAAGTACACAGAAGGGCTCTGTGTACGGAAAAAATCGGCATAGATATCCGGTAGAACGACAAAACTTCTACAACATATCCATCCTATACACACAGCAAATAACCCCTTATGTAAAGTGGTTTTTTCCATAATATGTGTATATATCAGTATAGCTGTAAAAATGCCACGTTTATCGCTCCTTTCAATTCTTGTCCCTATTCTAACCAGGATATTTCCAATAGTCAATTATTTTCGTTTTATATAAAAAAAGGCAGGGATTTCCCCTGCCAGTACAATAGGATCATTCTATCAATCAATTCATATTGATCGGCCAATAATAAAACACTAGTGTAACCATGATGATCATGACGCCGCTGATCATTAAATAGGTTGGGTACCTGCGGGTGATGGCCATTTCTTTTTGCTCGTCCATTTCAACGGGGGTTTGAAGGATATTTGCCTGGAACTCCCTTTCTTCGATGGTGATCCTTCCATATTTGGAGCCAATGATAAGTGCACCTATGCTTAAGATTAAACCAATGATGACAGGATTGAAGTAAACGGGAAGGCTTATTCCGAACATGCCAAGGCTTTCTCCTAGAATCACACCAAAGAAGCCGAATACGATGCTCCAAAAGGCTCCTTCTTTCGTTACCTTCTTTGAAAATACGCTGGATATGGCAATCGGTCCCCATGATGCGGCAAATAATGTTGCCGCAAAGTAGCCGATCCACATGACCGCAGGCGGCTGGAATAATCCAATCAATAAGATGATCAAGCTGATCACAACCATGGAAATGCGGCTGGCACGTAATAGATGATGATCTGTAAATTCCTTTTTCCGTGATTGTTCCATGATATCCCGTGTAATGCTGCTTCCTATTATTTGAAGGAAGCTCGAACAGGATGATAATGCCGCAGCCATGATGCCGCTAACGATGATGACTCCAAGCCATGTCGGGACAATATTCATCGCTGCCCAAATGAATACCTTTTCCGTCGGGGCGATATCCGCTTTAATGGTGGTGATTGTCGATATGCTGATATGGAGGAACAAATAGACGGTCAAAATGGATATGGTGGCCCAGACGCCGGCCCGGATGGCTACATGTTCATTTCTCGCCATTAAATATCGGCTGCTTTGCCATGGACTCACTGCAATGACAATGCCCCAGACCAAGCCCATGATGACGGCCCACGCCAATGCTTCCCATGGAGTTCCCATCGTTGCGGCAGGGCCGGTAATGCCATGCCAGCTTAATAAATCAGGCCGTTCAGCCAAGTTTGCCGCTTTAGTAACGGCATCAGGAAACCCGCCCGCGGATTTGATGATATAAGGAAAGCTCAGATACGTTGCGATCGAGAATAAAAAGAACATCACGGTATCGTTCACCATGACCCCCTTCGCTCCTGAAAGAATGGTAAAGGAAGAATACACGACCCACATGATCACCAGGGCCATTGGATAGGAAACACCCGAAACCTCGGCCAATAAAACGGCCGCCCCTTGAGTAACGGCAACCAAGTATGCAGAGATTCCGAGAATCGTCGTGATGGCAGCTGCCAGTCTTACCTTTTTAGAATGAAAGCGGTTACCAAAAAATTCAGGAACCGTCAATGATTTGCTTCTTCTTAAATACCTGCCAAACAGGAACACTCCGAATATATAGCCGCTTGCATTGAAAATAACGAGGATCAGCAGCAGGATCGGGTACCCTTCATAGGAAAATCCCGCTTCTCCCATAAAGGATACGGTGCTTAGGAAAGACGCAACAAGCGTACCGGTTATCATTAATGTGTTCCCGCTTCGTCCAGAAACATAATACTCCTCTGAGCTTTTCACTTTCCTGAATAAAAAGATGCCGATCGAGACATAAACACAAAAGGATACGATAATACCAAGCAGAAACGCCACTTACATCCCCACCTTTTCAATCGGATCTTTTGCTTTTATTTCTTCTTGATTCTTTTTCATTTTTACTAGGAAAACCTTCGTGATCCACCCCATGACAATTAAGGAACCCCCATAACTTAAAGAGAAAATGAACTCACCCATTTCTTGACCCCCTTATTAAAATAAAAATAATCAATCATTAGATATGCAATATCCGTACCAAGTTTTTGAATATTCAGTTTTTAAAAGAGGTTAATTTATTTTTCATCATGATAAATAATTTGGTATTTGCCTAGTTTGCGCATGACCGTCGTTTGGCTGACCTCCAGGACTTTGGCCATTTTCCGGGTCGATTTGTAGGTGGAAAGGGCCTGGGATAATAATTGCTTTTCCGTTTCCTCTATCGCTTTTTTCAAGGGAATGATTCCAGTTAAATTGACCAGTGCCGCATCTTTGTAAGTTAAATTGGAAGGCAGATCCTCTATCGTCACGATAGGTTTCCTGGCCGTCACGACAATTTGTTCGATTATATTTTCCAATTCCCGAACATTACCCGGGTAATCCTGCAGCTGCAGAATTAACTTGGCATGATCATCTATAGTGATCGATTGACCGTATTTTTCATTGAATTTCTTCAGAAAATAATCCGTTAATAATAGGATATCTTCCTTTCGTTCACGCAGCTGAGGTATTTCCATTGGAACGACATGCAACCGATAATATAGATCTTCGCGAAACTGATTATTCTTGATCATTTGTTTCAAGTCTTTGTTCGTAGCGGAGATAATGCGAATATTCACCTTTTTCTCCTTCGTTCCTCCCACCTTCATGAATGTTCTGTCCTGAACCAGATGAAGGATTTTCACTTGAATGTCGAGCGGCATTTCCCCGATTTCATCAAGAAACAACGTTCCGCCATCAGCACTCTCAACAAGCCCTTGCTTCCCGTGCTTATTGGCTCCCGTGAAGGCACCGCTTTCGTAGCCAAACAGCTCGGACTCAATTAATGCGGATGGAATCGCGCCGCAATTGACTTGAATGAATTTCTTATCCTTTCTGCTGCTAAGATCATGAATGACCCTTGCTAACACCCCTTTTCCGACTCCGGTTTCACCATGGATGAAGATCGATGAATCCATAGGGGCCACTTTTTCAGCTAATTCCAAAACCTTTATCATCTTATCGGAATTTGTAATGAAGTCATTGAACGAAACGGTTCTCTTAGCATGTGAATTTTCATGCCGGGCCCGCTGGTTCCTAAGGTTCACCCTGTTCAATTCACTCTTCATCTCAACCAATTCCGTGATATCCCTGGAGTTCGAAACGATCCTATATAAGTTCCCCTCCTCATCAAAAATAGGCTTCGCTGTGCTGAATACAGTCAATCCATGCGGATACGTTTGTTCTGCTGAATGGATCGCTTTCGTTTTCATGGTTTTTAACGTAACCGAATTGACGATCAATCCCTTTTCAACTAACTCTTTAATGTTCTTATTAATAAAGGCCTCAGGCGGCAGCCCTGTAAGCTTCTTACACGCTTCACTCACGAATAACGTGTTGCCGTTTGCATCCGTCACGAAAATTTCATCATAGCTGGAATGCAGGATTTGCGTGAGCTCTTTTACTTTCTTTCTTGTCACCTCCAGTTCTTCATGCAATGATTCATTGAGACTTAGTAAGCTCTTCATCTTCTTTTTAAGCATCATTTCCCTGACTTCATGGATCGGATAGCATCTATATTGGTTCTCACTATGCTGAATCACAAAATCATAGGTGCCCTTATCCTCCTCACTTAGCTTATCTAGATTCTCCAGAACGACAAACGATGTATTAAGATAAACCATGATCTCCTGATTTTGACCAACGCTATCCAATTGCTTCAAAAAGAAACCTTCATCTAAGATGCCGAGGATTTCCAAGTGATTTTTCATGACAATAAAAGGAGAGGAATGTATTTTCAGTAATGCTTTTACATCCAACATAGCAATATCGGAAAATACAATGAGAGATTCCTTTTTTAATTTCGTATCCACACACTCACCCCATATTTTGATTTCGAACCGATTTTGTTACACTTTTTCAAACGAAAAGAAATACGTGTCATTTTCATACGCAACGAATGTCTCTATACCAACAAACTTAAAACTGAACCTTTTATGAATCACCACTTTTCAAAAAAGGTTCAGTTATCTATCTATAAAATACTATATTCATGAGCCATACCCTCTTTAAAAAGCAAAAAAACTATTTTCATCCAGATTCCCGGTACGGCATGGTTATTGCATATTGAACCTATATAAGGATAGGTAGCGGGCGATCAATGCCCTCTATCCTCTCATTCTATCTAAAATTAGGGAGTGGTCATGATCATGGCTCAATTCAAGAATCTGTTTACCCATTTAACGATCGGTTCTACTGAATTAAAAAACCGGATCTTAAGTACAGCCCATCAAACAAACCATGTCAGGGACGGAATCCCCACTTCGGATATGGTGGCCTATCATGAAGCCCGCGCTAAAGGGGGCGTCGGACTGATCATCCTTGAAGCGGCATCCGTACATCCATCGGGCATGCTTACGTCCAAAACGATTGCAGGATATGACCAAAAAATTGTCACAGCCTACAAAGAACTTTCCGAAACGCTTCATAAGTATGGTACGAAGGTTTTCTCCCAGCTATTTCATGGCGGAAGGGAAGTCGTTTCGAGCGACTATCGAAATGCAGCATGGGCGCCATCCGCCGTTCCCAGCTTGCGCTTCGGCGTCATGCCAAAGCCCATGAGCATAGAGGATATTGAAGGAGTGATTGAAGGGTTCGCCCATTCCGCACAGCTGGCAAAGGATGGCGGACTGGATGGAGTCGAAATTTGCTGCTCACACGGATACCTTCCTGCCCAGTTTTGGTCACAGCATACAAATAAGCGCACGGATAACTACGGCGGGTCATTTGAAAATCGGATGCGATTCATCGTGGAAATTTTGGAGAAAGTATGGGAAAGAGTCGGGGAAGACTTTACCGTTGGCATTCGCATGAGCTCGGACGAACTGACGATGGACGGGACAACGATGAAGGATTCCGTGCAAATCGTCGAATATCTCGCGGAAAAAGTCCGATTGGATTTCATTAACGTCACAGCCGGAGATTCAAGCACCTTCGAAGGATCAACCCATATCGTGCCTCCATCACCAATGAAGCATGCTTACCTATCGCCCCATGGATTCAAAATCAGGATGGCAGGAGCCATACCGGTCTTTGTCGGAAATCGAATCGTCGACCCCGTTGAAGCGGAACAGATCGTATCAACCGGAAAAGCCGATGTCGTGGGAATGACCAGGGCCTTAATCGTCGATCCTGACATGCCCAACAAAGCAAGGGATGGAGACCTGCAAGCAATCGATGCCTGCATAGGCTGTTTACAAGCCTGTATCGGTCACTATCATAAAGGACTGCCGATTGGCTGTGTCCAAAACCCAACAACAGGGAAAGAAGCATGGATTTTACCAGAATTAAAGAAAACGCGAAACAAACAGAATGTCCTGGTCATCGGCGCCGGACCCGGCGGATTACAGGCAGCCATAACAGCGGACTACCTCGGTCATTCCGTTACACTGATCGATCAAAGCAAATCAATCGGCGGACTGCTCCGCACCATGCGCAAAGCACCCATGCGGCATGAACTCGCAGAATCGATGCTCGATAACTACTCCCGGAAACTGATGAGAAGCAAGATAAATGTGCAATTAGGCAAAACGGCAACCGCCCAAGAAATATCCGAATCGAAACCGGACGCCATCATCTGTGCCACCGGCTCCCGGCCCTATACACCAGCCATCGAAGGAATGGATGACCCACGGATCATCATGAGTGATGACCTCTTCAGCTCAACTAAAAAAGTGGGGGACAATGTACTCGTATTCGACTTTGGCGGCGACTGGCCCGGCATGGAAGCAGCCATCCATCTAGCCGAAAAAGGACATGGAGTCACACTCATATCATCACGACTGCACATTGGTGAAACCGTCCACCAATACCTCAGGAATGAATACCTAAAAAAACTATACAACCTAAACGTCACACTCCTTCCCCATTACGATATCGGGGCAATCAAAGAAGATCACGTCATCATTCGGAACCTATTCACCCAACAAAAAGAAGAACTAACAAACTGGGACTCCATCGTCCTCTCCCTTGGCCGCATTCCCAACACAGAGCTATTCGAAGAAATGAAAGGCCATGCGCCCATTGTGAAACAGATAGGGGACTGCCTTGGCCCGCGTACCATTGAGGAAGCGACGCATGAAGGGATGATGAGTGCTATTAGTTTATAGGGGAAAGAGACATTCCTGTTGTGGGGGGTGTCTCTTTTTTGACCATATCAACAGCTTGGATATCAACTCCCTCATTGAATAGATTAACCGTAAAAATAATATCGAGGACTCCATCTGCAAGCTGACTTATTGCATCATGTGTAAATAATGTAAATTTCAGGAGGTTGAAATGGGCAAAAAATGACTTTCTATAATCTGAAAGAAAGTCATTTTACAATTGTCAATTGCTTTTTACTTTTAATTTCAGTACAAAAAGTGTTATATATCCCCGAAGATTTCCATTCTCCTGCCACAATAATTAAATGATTTCTATTCTCATAAACGCCCTTTCTAATTTCTTTGAACAGTCTTTCATCAACAAACTTCACAATAAATGTATAATGTTTTCCGTTTGGCAGACAAACAAGTGCAATTTCTTTTCTGTCGAAACTATAGTACCTATACTTTAATTCAATTAATCTCCAACCAAATACGCCATTGGGATACATATAAGTACTTCTTTCGTCTAACAACATTTGACCAATTATTTTTCCGTTATATAAGTCTGAACAATCATATGATTTACACATAGAATAAATCTGACGAATTGTACGTATTGGTTTTGGAGTAACTTCTCCTGTTCTATGCTCACCCGGAATCTCACTCTTGGACTGTGGTTTACTTGACATAGTTAACGATAACAATGCATTTTCAAAATCAAATCCATTTTCATCATATAAATTAGGTTGAAATCCCCTTGATGTATACGGACATCCATTTACATGGCTATGTGATTTAATTGCTGCAAAATATGATTTCGATACTCCCTCAAGATTACGTACATACATATGAGCATCGCAGTCTTTATTAGGACAATAAAAACGTATACTTTTATCCTGTCTTTGTGCATCTCTTGCCAGTATTTTATGTTCTCTAGCAGCATCTTTAAAAACATACATTGCCATTTTCATCTCTCCAATCTTACCAAACATTTAAATAGTATGGTTCTGGTGCAAATGCCAAGACAAATAGAAAAAGTTTTAGGATCTACTTTCAGAAAGCCCCTTAGTTGTTACCCCGAACAGTCTATGTTTGAATTCCACTTCATTTTGGACGTACTTCCCCCCTTTGATGAACCTGCTTCTTTTTAATCATATGTATCGCTTCTGTACCACTTTGTAGCTGGTAAATCAAATGTGTCACCTTTATGGCACACTTCTACGGTAAAAATTTTACCATATATTAGTATAATATATCATTTTAGACCAATCCTAGAGCAAGCAAAATAATATTATGTAGATGAAGCCTAATCAATATACGTAAAAACTTCACAGATCGATTACTTCCGGTATTCGTGACATCGTATTTCGGTTATTCTAACGTTTGATTTCATCATTAAAATTGATGTTCTGACACCATCTATATAACCTTTGACGTGTAAATGCGACTGAATCGGCAATTTCATCTAATGTAAAGCCGTTGTTTTTCGGTTGAACAAGTAATTGAATTGCCGCGTATTGCTCAGGTTTTAACGGTTTACTACTCATTAGTTATCATCCTCCATCATTAAATTCTGCGAATTGTTATAAAGAAAAATACCGACAGATTAACACGGACTATTTCAAAGCTTTTTTTAAATTCTTTTGGCATATTTGCCAACGAATTTATATATTCTTCTACTTTTCCAATAACATCTACACCAAAAGTACGTGTATTATGCCATTTAACTGCATTATTTTGTAATGTTTTTGAAGATTTCTCATATTGATCCATAGCCATTTTCCGTTTCTTTTTTTAATGAGCTATTCAGTATAGACAATCACCCCTTTCCCTCTTCCTATAATTATATAATATGGAATTTAATGTAACGTAGATACTTACCTATATAGTAATCGACTCTTATTATTTATAAATCTTTAGAGTAAAGTCTCCCAGAGATATATTCACAAAATATTAAATATTTTTCACTAATTTTATAATAGATATGGGAGTACGATAAATCTAAATGAATAAAAAAATGGATAGTCCCTTTGATTTTCGAAAGGCTCTATCCACTTCTTCTTATATAAAACATTCTTACTTTATAACAAAACAAGATACTTTGAAGCTAACGAGATTGCCTAAAGCTTTCTCCCTTATTTTTTAACTCTCAGGTAGATCTAAGTCTCTTTTCTATTCTTTTTCATCTATCTTCTGCTTTAAATATTCAGCAATTTCTGTTTGCCCTCTTTCAATAGCAAATTCATAAGTTCCCATATCTTTCATAGTATCCCCTGTATACTTAACAGTAATATCAATACCATTCTGAACAAGATACTTTACAATATGAAGGTGCCCACCATAAATCGCTGAGAATAGAGGATTTCTATTTGGGGCACTAACATCTAATATTGCACCATTATCAAATAAGTACTCTACAATACTTATTTCACCTTCACTAGCTGCATGTGCAATAGTCGCTGACTTCGGTACACCTTCGTTTATGTTAATATCCATACCAGATTCAACTAGAAATTTTATCATACTTATCAACAATATGTTGAAGACGTTCTATACCGTGTTGTCCTGCAATTCTATTTGGTGCCCAAACCAGGTTTTCTTCACCAATTATAAATTCTATTTCATACCTTTTTAATATTTCTTGACCTTCTTGAACAAGTTCTTTTTGCTTCTGGCCAAGACCTTTTTTAAATAGAATATGATGTGCATGTGGATCTATCATAGCAGTAGGTGGGGCACCTATTAGTCCTCTAAGATACTTACCAAAATCAATTTTAATTAATGCTTCATTATATTCTTTAGTAATACCTAAATCAGACATCTTTTTACTAATCTCAGACAACTCATCTGCACTAAAAGTATTATTTTAAATAGCATTTTTAAGCTTATTCAACTTAGTGGCATTGACATGACCCGCTTCGCCTATACCATCAAGGTAATCACTTACAGATTTAACCCTACCACTAACTTCAGACTCCACTCTCGCCATTGAAATTAACTGTTCTTTTAACCCCGCACCATTAACCACATTATAAGGTACTCCACCTGCCAACGACAGTTGGTTTTTAGGATTGTATGGCAATAGGTTAGGGATAGAGACTAGAACCCCTGAGCGGCTTTTGTTGTGTCCACCCCAATCTACGTTACGGCTCCTGCGCCTTTTGTTCCTATTACTGACGTTATGACTGTCCACAGGGCATAGGATAACCAGTTAGCCTGTGAATACATGAGAAGTAAATTCTTAGATGTTCTAATGCGTAAGGAGTCGTTATATCGATCAAAAAGAAAACCTTGATCGAGTGACGATCACTCAATCAAGGTTCAATAGCTAATAAGTTTGGTTTCTGGTAATACCACTTAAACTTCCAATTCTACTTTTAAATTATTTATCAATTCAGCAAGTGAATTAGCAAGAAATTCGTTTTCTTCTGTTTCAAAATTCTCTATCAATATCTGTCCTGTTTTATTGTCAAAGATAATAGCCATATCTTCTGGAGAGACAAATCCTATTTGTATATATCTAAGTTCTCTCCCATTGTTCTCTTCATATTGTTTCATTACTTCAAAAAATTCTAATATAGATTTACCTGGTTCTATAGGTTCAAGATTAACTAATCTTGAACCGTAAAAGCCTTGTAAGTTTAAGAACCAATACGAATTAAAGTATTCTTTCATTGCATGGTGAATATTCATACCCAGTTTTTCTTCAATTTCTGTAAAATTATCTAAATCAATTTTTTCAATAGGTTTCCAATATACATATTCTTCTTCATCTGGATTACTTAAATACAATCGAGGATCAATCTCTTCATCCCACGGTACTTTAGGATATGTACCATATTTTGTATCCCATACATTTATGAGTTCTTTAAAATAATGTTCTAATGCTTTTTTATGTCCATGTTATACCTCCAACAAAATTACTTAATAAATACTTGAAGACGTTCAGCGTTTTCTTGATCTTTCCCCCATATATCTATTTGTTTCTCTATATTATGGATTCCTCCACTCCCTGGATGCAACGGTTGTGGAATAGCCATTGCTTGTCCGCCACCACCAAGATGATGATGCACTAAAGGTTTTCCTTTTAATCCTACAATATCATACTGAGGGAAATGTCTCCTAAAGACTGCATCATTTACAATAGCCCATCCATTATTAAGATTTTTGATGTTAGCATCGCTAAAATACTCAGGATGTAATTTATATAGTTCATTAAAATAATACTTGAAGGAAATGGTCACAGCCCAGAAAAATGATCTGAAAAAAATATTGGCTGGAATTGATGATATCATTCAGTTAGAACCTTTTTCCGATGATCATAAAAACCTGGAAGTAAGGAAAAAAGAAACCGCGCAATATCTCAAGGTTAAGAAAGAGGAAGCAGAGAATCGCCGGATCAAGGATTTGAAGGCGCAACTCGATCATGTAACAGATCCGGATGAGTTCCTCAAAATCGCCAAGCAGATCCGGTTAGGTTACCAGATTTCTTTTATGTAATATTTTTATTTACTGTAAAATTATGGACTGGTTATATTTTAGAAGAGTTTCTCCATTTATTCAAGAATTGAAGGGGATTTCACTAAACCATTGTTTTTTCAAAATCCATTTAAACACAGCGATACTGACCTCCATGCGAGTTCTTCAGTTGCCTAGGTTAGTAAGTGGCTTTAAGCTTTGGAATATTAAACAAAAAGGGGCAGTCCAGGAGCCACGAAATTGGCAACTTGGACAGCCCTGCTAACCTAACCTAACAATCAGGATTTCCCCCTTTAAAGCGAGAAAGAAGATACCCGTGAAAGTAACCTCTTTTCAACGGTTATCTCCTTAATTCACTTCATATAATCATCTAAATCTATCATTTTAATCTGTTTCAGCCGAACGAATAAACGATTATTTAAACAAATCTGGATGCATTTCTTTCGCTAACATTTCCATTCCTTCTAAAGTACTGTAGCTATAGCTGAACATATAATTGTAATCCACGGCATAAATTTGTTTGTTTTTTATCGCTTTCATGCTGGATAGCTTTTCATTTGCATAAAGTGCTGCTTTAATCTTATCTGCGCTTACTCCATCAGTGGTGCTCCAATCAGGAATGATCAATACATCGGGATCAGCCTCAATGAGCCTTTCAACACTAACCTCTCCCTTTTCATCTTTGAAAACATTATTTAGTTTAACCATTAAAAATGAGTCATTAAAGAAGGTTTCGTCATGAGCTGCGTATACATATACTTCTTTTGGATCACTCATATGTAAATAAGCGAACGTTTTTTCTTCTTTAATACTTGATAATTTAGTAGTAATGGAATCTTGTCTATCCTTTAATTCTTTAATGAAACCATCTGCCTTGTCTTGTACATTAAACAGATTACCCAGGTTTTCAATATCTTTATAGATGGAGTTATACGTTCCGCCAGTAACGGATGAATTCAGAACGTACGTTTTAACGCCCATTTCATTAAGCGAATCCACTGTTCCTACTCCCCAATCAGCGTTGTCAAATAGGCCGCCACGACCGTAGACTAAATCTGGATTTGTTCCTAAAGCAACCTCTTTTCCAACATACTCGTCGCTCAAAATTTTTAATTTTGCGTATTCTTTTTCCACGGCTTTATCTGGTGCACCGAAGTTTGCTCCTACGCCAACAATTTTGTCACCTAATCCTAAGTGTAATAACAGCTCTGCTGCCGGTCTTGTATTAGCCATGACTCGTTCGGGTGCTTTATCGAAGACTTGATCCTTCTTCTCCCACGTTGTTCCGCCTTCAGCCTTTGTGAAATTTTCAATTGTTAATGGATATTGGCTTTTCGGCTCCTGCTTCTCTTCTGAATTAGTCTTGGTTGAAGTTCCGCAGGCTGTCAGTGTTAACATGGCCGCCAACCCGACTCCTAGTAATAATCTCTTTTTCAAATGAATTCCTCCTATTTTATACGCCATACGCAAAACCTAATCCATTCGTAACTGGGTTGATATACGTTTGGCACTTGATTTTATATAATGCTTCGACTGTGTCGGGTGTCAGTACCTTATCAGGTGTACCATGTGCATATACTTCACCATCTTTAATTGCATAAAGATAGTCACAATAATGAGCAGCCATTTCTAGATCATGAAGGGCTGCAAGTACCCCGATATGTAAATCCTTTACACATGATAAAATTTCAATCTGATAGCGAATATCCAAGTGATTCGTCGGTTCATCCAATATCATGAATTTTGGCTGCTGGGCAATCGTCCTGGCTAAAATGACCCTTTGCTTCTCTCCCCCGGAAAGGGATAAAAAACTCCGCTCCTTGTAATCAAGCAGATTGGTTCGTGTCAGCGATTCTTCAACAATCATGAAATCTTCTTGTTTATCGGACTCCAGCATTTTCTTATGCGGGGTTCTGCCTAGCATGACCATTTGGTGCACCGTCAGATCAAAATTCACTTCATTGAATTGGCCCACGACACCTAGTTGCTGTGAAACTTTCTTTTCAGAGGTCTTCAGAACATCCATATCATCTAATAAAACAGTACCTTTATAAGGGGATAGGCTTTTATAAATACTTTTTAATAGCGTCGATTTCCCACAGCCATTTGGACCGATTAAGCCAACAAATTGTTGATTCTTCACTAGAATTGAAATGTCTTTCACGATTTCTTTCTTGCCGATTTTTATTCCCATATCTTTCGCGATTAATTGCATTTTTCACCCTCCGAAATTGTAGCCTTTTTTCACAATCATGTAGATGAATAATGGCGAACCAATAACAGATGTAATGATTCCAATGGGCAATTCAACATTTGTAATCAACGTTCTTGACAAGATGTCCGCCCAAATTAAAAACAGTCCGCCTAACAGAATTGTTCCTAACGTTAACCGTTTATGGTCCGCGCCAAATATCCCCCGAGTTATATGAGGGATGATCAACCCTACAAAACCAATCATTCCTGCATATGCCACCATCGTTCCCGTGATAAGGGCTGTAACGATCATATAAAATTTACGATAGGCGCTTAAATTAATTCCTAGCGTGATCGCGGATTCATCGCCTAAAAGCATCGTATTCAGCACTCGATGCTGGAAAAGGAACAACGCACAGCCAAGCAAAACGATGATCGCCAGAATAGGTGTTTTTCCCCAGCTTGATGATGCCAGGCTTCCCATGGACCAAAAAGTGACGGTTTTAATTCCTTCCGCATTATTGGCAAAATAAATGATAAGGCTTGAAAAGGAACTGCATAATGCACCAATAACCACTCCTGATAGTACGAGTTTCACTGATGTTGCTTTACCACCGATGCTGGATAAAACAAGTACGGCTATCGACGTCAGCATAGCACCTGTAAAAGCTCCAAATGCTACTCCAAATTGGGATAAAAATGCGCCACTTCCAAGTCCGACTAGAATCGCAAAGGTTGCCCCTAGGGAAGCTCCCGATGAAATCCCAAGAATATATGGATCAGCAAGTGGATTTTGCACAACTGCCTGCATGACCGCTCCACACAACGAAAGTCCCATACCAATCAACAGAGCAAAAATAACGCGAGGCATCCTAACTTGTAAAATGATATTTAAATAGGATTCATTTTCAACATTCAGTGAACCCAATCTGCCATTCGTCAATGTATGAACCATGATCTCCATCGATTGCTTGAATGGGATATGGACTTGCCCTATCGATACCGAGTAGACGGCAGACACCATAATCAAACCTATTAATAATAAAATAATCATATAATAGTAATTGCTTTTACTAACTCCGTTTGTAGTCATTCCCTACTACATTCACCTCCTGTATGATGAATAAATTGGACTAGATATATTTGATAATGATTATCATTCTCGAAAATCATCATAATATGTAAACTGAAATAATACAATATATTTTTTTTATAAAACCTATTATTTTTTTCTTTGACTGATAGCTTTTGACACGAAAAAAAGGGCTATTCCCATTGGAATAGCCCTTTCTTTGTATCAAAATTAAAAGGCTGGTATGGCCGTTTCACTATATTTCTCTTCTAAAAATTTGCGTACCTCTGGGCTTGTCATAGCCTTGGCCAACTTTTGAACGGGCTCAGAATCCACATTATCCTTGCGTGCTACTAATGTAATCGCAAAGTCATTTTCAACACCTTCTGTGAGAAGGGCGTCATTTTTTGGTGTCAAACCGAGCGGTGCAGCGTAAGCAGGTGTGATCACTATCGCATCTGCTTCATCATACGTTCTCGCTAACATTAATAAATCCACTTCTTTAAATTTATAGTTTTTAGGGTTTTCCGTAATATCAGCCATCGTATAATATGGGCCCTTTTTTTCCTTCAACGTGATCACTTTATGCTGTGCCAGCAATGATAATGACCGATCAATGTTCGACACGTCATTTGCAATCGCAATGACGGCGCCCTCGGGTAATTTATCGATGGAGTCGTATTCCTTGGAATATACACCATAATTGGCAAAATAAATCGGTTTCACTGGTACAAGCTCGGTATTTTTGTTTCGATTGAATTCCTCCATATACGGAACGTGTTGGAAGAAATTTACATCTACTTCTTTTGCCGCTAGTGCCGTATTCGGCTGCACATTATCACTCAATACGACCATTTCCAGGTTAATGCCTTCCTCTGCCAGCTTTGGTTTGACAAGCTCAAGGATTTCCGTCATTGGGGGAATGAGCGAGGCCACTTTCAATGTTACCTCTTTCTTCTCCTTATTTTGCGCGTTTTCTTTCTCTTTTCCTTCATTCGCCTTACCGCATCCTACTAAAAGCAACATCATTGCTGCCATGAGAAAGAGTATTTTTTTCATGATGGTTCCCTCCATTATTTATCTTTTATCAATCATTCTGGCTACAGCTGTTCCAATAAATTGGATAAGCTGTACTAGAATAATCATGATGATAATCATATAAATCATTAGCTCTGTTTTAAACTGCTGATAGCCATACCTGATGGCAAAATCGCCGATACCTCCGCCTCCGACCACTCCCATGATCGTTGAGTAGGAAATAAAGCTGATAATCGATGTCGTTAGTCCGAGGACAAGCCCTGAACGAGCCTCCACGTATAGAAATTTAACTATGACATCCTTTACGGAAGCCCCCATGGAAACGGCTGCCTCGATCACACCCTTTGACACGTCCAATAAAGATTGCTCGACCAATCGCGAATAATGGGCAATGGCAATGATCGCTAATGGAACGCAAGCAGATGCTGTACCAATGGCTGTGCCGATTATGAGTCTTGTAAACGGGATTAAAAAAACAACCAATAACAAAAATGGAAAAGAACGAATGATATTGACCAATAAATTTAAAATCGAGAAAGCCCACGGATTATCAAGCAATTGGCCCTTCCTACTAAGAAATAGCAAGGTCCCGACAGGCAATCCAATCAAAATCGCAGCTAAAATGGACACACCAACCATGGTAATGGTTTCGCCAATTGATTGCCAAATTTCTGCCTCATATTGTGCTAAAATCTCAGGCATGACCTAGCCCACCATTCTCTGCTAATTGTTCGATAAAGTATTCTGGACGATTATCCCTTTTTTGGATCCCGGTTGGATCGATTAAGACAGTGTCATAAATCTCTCCATCTGCCATGATCGTTACACGATTGCATATACTTTTAATGACATCCAGCTCATGACTGACAATAACAATCGTCACACCAAAGCGTTTGTTTATATTCCCCAGCACGTCTAATATTTCAGCCGTTGTATTTGGATCAAGGGAAGAGGTCGGTTCATCACATAATAACACTTGCGGGTTATTTGCCAATGCCCTTGCAATGGCAACACGTTGCTTTTGTCCCCCACTTAATTGTGCAGGATATTTCTCCATCTCCTTCTCCAATCCGACAAATTGGAGACACTCCACAACACGGTTCCGACGTTCTTTCTTTGGGTAATTTGCCAGTTCTAAAGAGGCTGCCACATTGTCATGAACCGTTTTATTTGCCACAAGATTAAAATGCTGAAAGATCATGCCAATCGACTTCCGTGCCCCTCGAAGTGCTTTATTGTTCAATGCTGTCAACCTTTGGCCGTTTACCTCCACTTCGCCCGCATCCGGGGTCTCCAACAAATTGATTAGCCGCAGCAACGTTGATTTCCCTGCTCCACTTGCTCCGATTATTCCATGAATTTCACCTTTAGGTATTGTTAAAGTAACAGACTTAATTGCCTGAAACTGTGAAAATTTTTTACTCACTTGATGCAGGTTAATCATAAAATCCCACTTTCTATTTGTTGAAAGATAAGCATATCGCTACTCATTATAATTTCATCAAAGATACGCAACTGAGAAACCATTTTATCAACTAATGAGGACCTAATGCAAAGACACAAATTAACATTAAAGATTTCCAACCCGATTAATCCCCTCTTTCTATTGGCTTTTTATATACCATTCTTAGATATGAGTGATCATTTCATTATTATCATCCTTTATGACTTGATTTTTTTGATTTACACTCTATTAATTAATCGAATTATTCCTTTTAAAATAATAGAGAGTGTATTATAATTATAAATGATAATGGTTATCATTATCATTTATTTTGTTTCTGATCTTCAACATACGAATATTCTAAAGGATGTGGGAAAATACATGATTCAATACCTTGAAGAGAAAATTGCCAACTATGAGGTATGTGTCATCTTACCCTCAAGTTACGATCAATCCAAGAAATACCGAACGATCTATCTGCATGATGGTGGAGAAACGGCCATGCAAGCTGCAAACTATATCGATCATTTAATTCTTTCAGGTCAAATTGAACCACTTATCGTTATTGGAATTGAACCGATTGATCGCAACAATGACTATACGCCGTGGGAAGCACCATCGCTTGCACCTCATGCTTCTTTCTTTGAAGGACAAGCGCAGGTTTATTTACATACTGTTGTAACCAAAATAAAGCCCTATATAGATGCCCATTATGCTACGAATCCTGAGCCGTCACATACAGCTATTTCCGGATGCTCCTTAGGAGGACTTGTTTCGATTTTCGCCTCCTATTATTATCCTGAGGTATTCCATCAATATATCTCATTATCTGCTTCCTTTTGGTACGAGGATGTTCTCCGCTATCTTCAAGGGGAAAAGATTGAACGGCAAGGGAATATCCATATCAAACCGACTGTGAATCGTCAAGATCATCAGCTCTATTTATATGTCGGGGAATTAGAGGGAATTTATAAAGAAACGATTCAACAGCATATGGTTGACTACACGAAGAAGGCCCATCTTGAATTTACCAAGGAAGGATATTTGGAATCCAATCTATTATTTGAGTTAGATCCTGAAGGCACTCATGATGACCTTTTCTTTTCTAACTACTTCATTCAGGCACTTCGTTGGTTATTTGGCATGGAAAATAAAAACGAAACGATGGATCGTTAATTAGCCTTAATCGATTCATCACAATAGCCCCACCAAGAATGGTGATTTCCCTCAAGTCTTGGGGGCTGCTTTTCATAGGTCCTTATCTATTGGCGAATCGAAAGACCCTATTCATAATGGTCGGAATAAAAGTTTCCAACCATCGCTCTATACAGCTCTACTGCAAATTCCTTTAATGATTGTCCATTCAGCAAGGCATCTAGAAACTTTGCACCCTCCACCATGAACCTTTCCTCACTTCCAACAGTGATCGCGACCAGTGGAGTAAGCACCAGTCAAAAATACCCCTCATTTCAATATTCTGCGACAAATAAAAAAGAATCCATCTTGAACAAATTGATCAAGTTGGATTCTTATCCAGGAGATTTAAGTAAGCTTAAATCATGACCTACCCGTTTCTGCTTCAGCTACCTTTTTGACACGTTCTAAAAATTCAACGACCACTTTATCGGTGGCAAACAATAATAATATTTTTAAAAACCACTTTAACGGGCGACTGGTGACTGTATATGTAAAGGAAGTCTTATTGTCATTGATTTTATTTAGTTCATAAAACGCTGTTATTTCAAACATTTTAGCAAGTATAAAGCCTACTTTTAGCTTTTTCTCATTAGTTTCATTCAAATAGTCTAATGTTTCTATATCATACTCTTCTGTTCGCTTTCCTTCTCTATATTTTTGGCGATATACACTTCCAACCATTCCTTCTGTTATTTTAACGGGCTTGTTTTCAATTACTTGAGGCATGATTTGTTGCATATTTTCTACAGAACCATCAAAAAACTTCCAAACATGTTCAATTGGGGCGTTTATTTCTATTTCTCTTGTCCATTTTTTCAATGTAAATCACCTCTACCTACATTATATTCACTTTACTATGTAAAACCAAATTTCCAACTGAATAAATCGATAAATAATTCAAGTTGCATTTTTTAACCAGAGGCGTTTTTAAACAACACTTATTTTGAATTTAAATGTCTTTTTGTAAATAAATTACTTTATAAATTTCTCTTTTTTAGTGTTATTCTTGTATAATAAACCAAACGGTTACTTTTTCAGGAGAATCCAATGAATTTTATTTATATTAATCAAAACATTTTAGATAATCTTTTTTATATCTTGGTAAGTATTTTGATCTATTACATTTTATTAGATCATGGCAAAAGGTTAAGTCAGTATGGCAAGACCCTAATCACTGCATGCATGAGCATTCCTATTATATTATGTATGAAGTTTCCCATTTATATAGATGAATATTGTGTCCATGATCTTAGGCAAGTCCCTTTTATTATAGGGACACTTTATGGCGGTTGGCCTGTAGGGGCTGCTTTGTTAGTCATAATATTGACTTTTAGGTTTGCTTTTTATGGTTTCAATTTACTTACGTTGATTGTTTATATCGTTATATTTATTATAACGGCTCTATTTTCTTCCAAATTCAATAACTTTAATAGAAAAAATAAGCTAAATGCCTCCATACTATTAATTTTGTTTCTCGGAATACTAACCAGCTTTATTTCACTCGTAATGTCTGATTATTTTCGAATAACGGAGGCGTATGTATTTTACTTTATTATCCTCCCTCCTTTCATCATCGGCTTAGCTGTATATATAATGGAAATTTTAAAAGATGCAATTTTAATCCGAACACAAATGATCAGGCTTGAAAAAATGGAGGTAGTCAGTCAGCTTGCAGCTAGTATTTCACATGAAGTTAGAAATCCATTAACCGTAGTGAAAGGATTTGTCCAACTGCTAAAAGCTCCTGATTTAACTCAAGAAGTAAAAGAACAATATATACAGCATGTTGTTAGAGAGCTTAATAGTGCAGAATCCATTATTAGTGAATACTTAGCATTTGCAAAACCTGCAATTGAAAAAGTGGAGAATATTTCAATTAACCGTGAAATAGGCTATGTCATTGAAATGATAAAACCATTGGCTAGCATGAATTTAGTTACTATATCTGAACAGTTGGCTCCATGCATTACCCGGGGGAATATTCAACATTTCAAGCAATGCTTCCTAAACCTAATTAAAAATGGTATAGAGGCAATGCCAAACGGTGGGGAACTTAGTATTGTTTCCTCTGTAAATAATTTCGACATCATCATCGAAATAAGTGACAATGGAATAGGAATGAACAAAGAACAAATAAATCGTTTCGGCGAACCTTATTACAGTTCCAAAGAAAAAGGGACAGGGTTAGGATCAATGGTAGCTGTTAAGACCATCCAAACGATGAATGGTACACTTCATATAAATAGCCTTTTGAATAAGGGAACAACGATTTCAATAACACTTCCCGTTTATCAAGAAGATTATTCTGTAAAATAAATGAAGAATCACGTCTCATAAAAAAAGTCCGCCATTTACGGCGGACTTTCAGACTGTAGACAAACTCGATGAAAATCGAGTTTGTCTACAGTTTTTTTATATAAAAGAAGTTCTAGTTGATTTCAGAAATCCGCTCCCTTTCCGCCGACTGTCTGCCAAGCCGCATCAAAGCAAGCGGCTGCGGGGTCTCGGCTAGCCAGCATTTCGGCAGGACGGTCGCAAATTTCTTCAACCCAATGAGGATACCTAAAAAAACATGAAGGATAATCTAGGGTCTTGGTTCAATAATTTAGATAGAACCCCTTTTGTATACAAACAGAAGAGGCTGGGACATAAGTATTTTAGTCAACGATAAACCCGATCTATAAGCGGAATTTACGGCGAGATCGGGTCTTTATTTGTTCTTTTCCATAGATTTTGTTGCTTTTTGCATCCTATTTTTAAAAATCTAGTGTAATGGAGCGGAAGACCATCGACTACTAAGGGAAATAGAGGAAAGCGAGTGTCTGTAGCGCAATGATACGAACTTGTTCTTACAGCTTGAATGGATGAATAAAAACAACATATACGAAAGCAGCATGATGTTTAATAGGTAGAATAACGTAGAATGATCCTTCTTTGAGGTTGGTTTATTTAAGTATGTCCCAGCCTCCTTTTTTCAATAGCGTGATGTTAAATTTTTTTTTTCTGTTCAAGGCATTGATGGACTGCCATCATGTCTCGTTTGTTCAGTTCACGAATCCGGGCGAAAATGGGGATATCGGCAACGGCCTCGGTACGTTCGCTTTCGACCACGGCATCTTTTACTTTTCCTATCAGCCAGGTCTGCACATCGATGTCCTCGACGATTGCTTTACGGCCTTCATCATCAATGCCACTTGCATGGCAGCTCACACAGGGTATCGTTAATTTATACACACCGTCATGGATGTTATCTTCTGAAATGACTTTCTTCCCATTACAGAATGGGCATTTATGACTTGCCTTAATTTTATTGATTTGGGTAACGATTTTTTTGTAGCCAAATGCTTCATAGACATAGGTTAGTTTTTTGTATTTGCCATTGGTGAAATATTTATCAATAATGGTTTCCCTTGTTTCGTTAATATTGGCAAAGTCACAGATGGTGATCTGATTTTTGCGGCTGATTGCATCGATATTGCCTTTTATGCTGTCCCAGAATGGCAGGGCATTCTGTAAAACCACTTCATACCCGACGAAGCTTGCCAGTTCCAGTTCGAGCATTTTCAATGCAGCTTTTGTTTCCCGAGGAAGGAATGAGACATCATCTGTAAGTGCGATATCGCCGCCCACAATCGCTTTTAGTTTTTCCAGCTCGGGCAGCTTCCCTACAATTTTGATGACTTGATCAATCGGCTGTTGGATGATCTCACGAATGTCTGTATCAGCAAATGTCAGTTTTTTATGATGGTTCAGGACCGTCCCTTGACAGATAGGACAGGCGATCATCTCTTTTGATGCTTTCATCTGCTCTTTAATGATCGATTTCGATATGAACATATAACGCCCAATGATGAAATTGAATCCTTCCCATGTTCTTGATGCCTTGCCTGCCTTATCGTAAAAGGACTTTTCCCAATACCCATATAAGAAGGTCTGCTTTTCCTCATCTGTCATCTCATTATAGCTTTTACTAATGTCGTGACCGAGTTCATTCTTGATCTCATCAAACAGGAATTGCAGTTTTGAATGTTGATAAAACTTTAGTACTTCCATCACGTCCGGATGTAATAAGCCATCCCAGAATGGCACGTTTTTGTCTTGAATGACGACATCAAAATCAAATTTTTCAATGACCCTGCGGCCCGAACAGCTTGGACAATGATTTTCTGCCGAATAGAAATCGAAGCTTCTTGTATCTTTATTGGTTGGATTGGCAGCCACTAGATGATTGATCATTCCGCCTAATTCATAAAGAAACGTATATTGACTGTACAAGTGCCGTTCAAGATCGATGGCGATCACAGGTGCGATCGTGTCTGACTCGTATTCACCATAAATTACACGAGCGATTGGTGATAAGCTTTTTAAAATGCCGCCCTTATAGACGTTCTCTGCCTTATTAAAATACCCCAGATGATTTTCCTGTACATAATTGATGCCATTTTTTGACCGAAGTGTGGAAGAGATTTGCAATGGCTCCACTCCATCGTCACTGTCTTTGTGACGATAATGATCATCATGACTGACAACGTCGAGATGCTGGACAGGTGTTAGCAGTCGTTTACCAAAATCAACGATGTAATCCGAGCTTTCCAGCATGTAACCATTATGTTCAATCATGATGATGGAGACCGATTCATCCTCCAGGATGCCCCTGACACTATCGATGAATTGGTTTAAAATATTTTGCGATAACCCTTTTGAAGGCTCGTCAAAAATGAACAGCGTGTGTGGGTTTCTTGTCTTCGCAAAAAGCTCGGAAACTAAGTGGACGCATTGAAATTCACCCGTCGATAGTGTTTGTGTTTTTCTTTCTAACGTCAAATAACCAAGCCCAAGTTTGATCAATAAGCTCAAGCGTTTATGAGCGATGTCCTCATTTGGCAATTCTTCGATGATATCTTCAATCGAACGTTGGAAAATATCATCAATTTCATCCGTGTATTTGGTGAGTTTCTTTTTAATATCAAGAAACGTCGCAACGGTTGATCGACTGGTAATCGATTTGTTTCGGTCCTGCCCGACCATGACCAGTTTATCTTTTGGATACCGCTTCTGAAAATCTTTAGAGATACATTCATTGACAAGTGTAGATTTACCGCAGCCTGATTCACCCGTAAAGGTAACGAGCCTATTCTTAGGAATCCGAATTTCTTCCATTTGAATATTACGGCAGTAAAGATCCTGAAATTGATAGTATTCCGTTGGCGTTGCTTCATTTCTTTCCCAGATGATTGGTTTGGGACGTGGTGATTCCTCAACAATTTTCCCGCCATATTTCCCGCTGCCAGGTCCAAAGAACAATTGTTCATCTGTGCTATCTAATACCGTGTCTGAGTGATCAATGAGCCAAATTTGATTCTTATAACCTAATTGTTTAATCTGTTCTAAAATCTTCAGAAGGGTTTGATGATCAAGACCGACGGAGATTTCATCAATGATGATCACGGTATTTTCACTTGTCGACATGAATTCGGCCAAGTAAAGCCGTGTTAATTCCCCACCTGATACTGTCCCCATAATACGGTTTAAGCCTAAATAACCAATATTCATATTGATTATATTTTGGAGAATATGCTGTTTAGCTTCACTAATATGTAATGTCTCTGCCAGTGAAAGGATCGTTTCAATGCTTAAGTTGTTGATATCGGAAATAGTATGCGGGCGATCTAATAATTCAATGGTATACTGCTCAACTTCTTGATTGTAGCGCTTCCCCTCACACTTTGGACATTCTACATTTTTAGTCGTACCGCGACCTTTACAAGCGGGGCACCAGCCTAAGGCATTATTAAATGAAAAAACTTCCGGAGAAAGATTGAATGTTTCTGCAAGACAAACACGAATCTCTTTAAACACACCCGTATGTGTGCCAATGGTTGAACGGGGATTGGCTGAAATGGATGATTTGCCTAGAAAAAGGACCAGCGGCATTTCTTCCATCTTGATGGCGCTGAAATTGGTTTCCATAATATTAGGAAATAAATACTGATATTCAGACTTGGGCAATAAGGAAACAAGACGCTTCTTGGATTCTTCCCCAATGGTTTGGCAAAAAGTCGTTTTCCCGGAACCGGATAATCCAGCAATCCCCAATGATTGGTCGTCTGGCAGTGATGAATCTAAATGATTTATATTGTTCGCTATTAATCGATTTATTTTCATTTGTAACTCCTCTCCATTTTATTAAGCTCAGTCTTTCATATTAGCACAGCGACAAATGTATTTGGTACTTTTTTAACGGCAGCTCCACCCTTCTATTCTTTCACATTCCGCTGCTCCAAAAACATATGATTCATCGACAAAAATCGTGGACTTAGGATAGGATTTTTCTCCATAATCAATAAGATGATTCTTATTGATTATGAAAGCCCCTCTCTATAAGAGAAGGGCTTTCTTTACGAAGTATGACCATATTTTTGTCCGATACACCTATTTTGTATTGGACTTTTTTGCTTTGTTTTCAAGCTCGCTTTTGGGCTCTGAGGAGAATTCGACATCTTTTCCATGTCCTTGCGGGTTAACACTTGGTGCGATTTGGCCTCTTCCTGCTGTCTTTTTACTCATTTTCTTCACCTCCAAGTATATTATGTCCGAACTGTTGTAAATTAAAATGGAGGTCGCTTCTTTCGGTGAACTAGTCAACAAGGCAGGCAAATTAATAAAGAAGAACAATTGAGTTTAAGCTACATCCACCAGAATGCCACTATTAAAGATGTACACTTTCAAAAGGTAAATTCCATGATTTAAGAATGTTGTTTATTTCTTTTTTGTCCGACTCACCTAAAGGAGCAACGGGTTCCCTAGTTACACCAGCAGTCAGACCCAATTGTTCCATAGCTTCTTTAATCACCACGACATTATTACCGTTGTTATATTTTGCTCTAAGATCCTCAAATGGCAATATCTCGTGCCAGGCTTTCCACACTATTTCCTTGTTGTCTTCACGCAGTGCTGCTAACAATTCAAATGATTTTTCCGGATAAAGATTCACCAGTCCGGAAGTAAATCCTACCGCTCCAGCATGAAAGAAAAATGGCGCCCACTTTTCTGCTGTACCGCAAATCCAAGCTAGATTATGCTTTTTAGGTATATCGGAAACAACTTTTGTAAATCTCGGTAAATCATTAATTGCGTATTTAACTCCAACAAGTTTCTCCAAAGATGATAATTCTTTTAGGACATTATCACTCAGATTTGGATCTTTGAAATAGATTATAGAAGGTATATCCAGTGCATCAATTATTTTTTTGAAATATTCTACTGCACCTTTTTCTGTAATGTATGGGTGAATCGGTTGATGGATCATAACGCAATCAGCACCGGCTTTTTGAGCTTCTTTTCCTAGCTCTATCGCAATCTCCGCAGCGTAACCGACACCTGCTACAACAGTCGCCCTTCCATCTACCAGGCGGACAACCTCTTTTGTTATGTCTTTTGCTTCCTCCAGGGTTAAAGCATAGAACTCACCAGTGTTCCCATTTGGCACAATTACTTCGCTTCCATGTTGGAGCAAAAATTGTATATTCTCCTCCAAGCCTTTCCAATTAATCGCTTTTGTTTCCTTTTCAAACGGTACAATATTAATTGCGGTAATAGTCGAAAGTTTTTCACTGAAAGTTGAATAACTCATGGATTTCCTCTCCCCTATTTTATTATGATTCTAAAGCTGTTTCGCCTTTTGCATCTTTTATATAATCCTTAAAAGACTGGTTAATCAGAGATGTTACTGTAAGTCCTACATAATCTGCACCCCATTCTTTTCGGCTTATCGCACCAGCTTTATCTTTTGAATGTATCCCAACTCTCACTCCATACTTTCTGGCAGTTTCGTAAATTCTATCAATACTTTTTAATACTACTTGATGATCAATCCGGCCCCCAAAACCTAAGGAGACTGATAAATCAGTAGGACCGATATAAACCATATCAATTCCTTCAACACTTAAAATCTCCTCAAGGTTTTTCATTGATTCTCCAGATTCAATATGAATGCAAACTAAGCTTTGTTCATTAGCGTGTTCCAAATATTCATGAATCGGTACTGTGCCATACTTAGCTGCCCTCATTGAAAATGCTGCTCCCCTTTTCCCCCTTGGAGGATATTTCACTGCCTCAACGATTTTTTCAGCCTGTTCCTTCTCATCAACCTGGGGAACGTGGACCCCATGTGCTCCTCTATCCATCGCTTTTAGAATCTCACTAGGATTGCTTGAGCCAACTCGAACCAAAGGTGTCACTCCTGCATTTTCTGATGCAATTACCATATGCTCGATATTTTCAGCCGAAAGCATCCCATGCTCATTATCAATGACAACAACGTCAAATCCGTTATATCCGGCCATTTCAACCATTTGCGTACTTGGAAAACCAATAAAAATTCCAAATACCGTTTCCTGTTGATCTTTATTGAACGAAGATTTCAATTTGTTGTTAAACACAAAACCCATCTCCCCTTTGGATTTTATAATGATTTATTTAGATGTCGTTAGTACATAAATCTTTTATTAATTACTCAAATGATATCTGATATATGATATATGATATATCATAAAATGGTACAGAGTTTTCCCAATGCCAATAACATTCAGAATTCGTTCAATCCTTCATACTATGGATAACCGGACTCGCTTTCTAACAAAAACGCCATCTTCAAATAACATAAAAAAGAGAGAGATGGCGCAAAATTCTAAGATGCCTTTTTCTTCAAAAATTAGGGAGATCTTACTTGCTGCTGTTTTTGTTTAAGGTAAAAGTTGTAGAACGGTTAATGTGATTGCGCATGGCATCCTCTGCACCTACCTCATCCTGCAATTTTATCTTCTCAAAAATGAAATAATGGTCATTAAAAGCCCGTTCGTGTTCCTCCTTATGAGACAATGCTTTCTCCCTAAAAAACTTGTCAAAGGAACATACTGCTTCTATTTGATTGGAGATATAAGTATTCTTCGCCGTTTTTTGGATGAAATCATGGAATTCACTATTATACTTTTTCAGCATTTCGCTATTTTTTTCCTTTGTGTAAGTTTCCATCTCTTTTAGGATAGACTCAAGCTTTTCTAATTCTTCTTTAGTTCTTTTCTTTGCAGCCAACCGTGCCGCAACTCCCTCCAGTGCTGCCCGTGCCCATCTTATTTCCTCCACTGAGCTCATGAAACTTTCGGAAACAAATGAACCCTTTCTGGCTTGGGTTACAACTAATCCATCTTTTTCAAGCTGTCTCAAAGCCTCTTTGACCGGAGTAGTGCTAACATTAAACTCTTTGGCTAGTTCCCTCTCTCTTAGGTGAGTTCCAGGCTCATACTTTTTGTTCAATATTGCTTCTTTAAGCTCTTCATAAATCAACTCCCGAACAGACCGTGATTGCATACTTATCCTTGTTATAACATCGTCGCTCATTCTATTTATCTCCTTCTGAACATTGTTAAACCTATTATAGCATTTGGTTAAAATAGATTAACAATTAATTCCTGATGTTATGCGCACCTTTGCACGATGACATAAATTTATTTTTAGCAAATTAGGAGATGAAGCTTAAGAGGAGTTGGTAGGATCCCCAAATCGCTAATAATGTCGTCCCAACTAACATAATGTTTTCAAACCAGTTGTTCGTATGTTTGCCCAAATATTTTTTCTGATTAGAAATAATTAGAAGGCCCACCGCGATCGCTGGTAAACCTACTATATTCAGTGCATTCGTAAAAAGAGTCAGGGCCACAAATCCAGTAGACCCAGGGATAGACCAGATAATTGGTGAAATTAAGAGAAATAAACTAATCCACTTAAATTTGGTGTCTCCCTCTATTTTCTGTTCTTTTGTCAATACCTTATTAGTCACCTTATAATAGCAATCCGTAATCACCTTTGCATAGCCATTCGCTGTTCCAATAACACTGCTATAAAGGATTGCAAAAACACCTAAGTAAAAAACCCAGGATCCTAGATCGCCCATGTATATGGATAGAGCACGGGAAATATCATCTATGTCCTTGATTTGGATTTGATTTGGACGAAGGATTTCAGCTCCAACTATCCATATAGCTAAAGTAAGGGTAATGGCCGCAATAAATCCGAATAGTAAATCATTACGTTGAATTCGTTTATGAACTGGCTTCGTCCAGCCTTTATCCTGTAAAAAGTAAGGATAAATCAGATTAGTAAGAGAACCTGCTACTGCGCCCACCAATGAAACACCTACAAGAATAACGGAATATGCACCTGTATCCTCTGGTAGACCAAAGCCAACCGTCCCCTTAAGAATACTCCCAACATCCGGTCCACTATATACGGCCAATCCTATAAAACATATGGTTAAAACGGCCAATAAACCTTTCATGACCAGCTCTAATTTTTTATAAGCATTACTTCCCGCAATGAACAAGCTAATTAAAACGACAATAATTGACCAAATGAAATCGCTGCCAATTCCAAACATCCAATTGAGGGCTATTCCTGAACCTTTTATCATTTGCGCTATTATTAAATGCCCTATTACCAGGGAGGCGATCCCAAAGAAGAAAGGGAAAAATTTATGGAGGCGTGCATACCCTTCTAAAATAGTCATTCCTTGATTATTGTATATCTGGTACCGCCCCATAATATTACAAATGACAAACCGGATTAATAGAGATAATACAAGAAGCCACATTAAATTATAACCAAAGCTTGCACCAGATACAGATGCAGTGATAAGGTCACCCGCTCCCATCATGGTAAGGATCATAATAATTCCCGGTCCATATTCCTTTACACTATTCCATACCTTTTGTAAAAAAGTTTTATTCGATTGGATATCAAGTTCTTTTTGGATCTCCATTCTCCCATCCCCCAATTATAATGTTTTTCAAATTATTCAATTATGAAAAGCATTTACATTCAACTCACGCGACTGGGTTTCCTCCTGGAAGTTCAAAAAAAATACAGACCATGTTGAATTAACAATTTATTGGTCCTTAAAAGATGGAAGACAAAAAGATTCATTGTTTCTCACTATTAATATTGGTTTAGAATGTATCCCTCCTTTCATTTTATAGAAAGCGCTTACATATAAGTGTAACGCATGATGTTTTATATATGAGATATGATATATCAGTTTAATGAATGAGTCAATCTATTTTTACATTATTTTGAATTGATTCATCCATGTATAGTGAAATTTGTAGAAAGTCTCCCTCCAATCAGTAACTTATAAAGATTACCCCAATAAAAAAACCTGCATAGAACTAGGTCTACACAGGTTTCAACAAGCAGTTTTCTATATTTTGGGTTTCCCTTTGTTATTCCAAGGTCAGAAGCAAACGCTCCGTTGCATCGTTGAGCAAGAAAGGACTGGGTTCGCCAACCGTATATATCTGTAAGTCATGCATAGCCCTGGTACATGCGGTATAGAACAATCTTCGTAAGCTTTCATCACCATATGTTTGCACAGATGCATCATAAATGATGACAGCATCAAATTCGATGCCTTTGGCCAAATATGCAGGAATGACAACAACACCCTGTTCATATTCACTTGTGCCTTTCTGTACGAGTTTAATATCACCGATGATACTAAGGGCATCGTAAGCAGCGGCACTTTCGGCAGCGGATTTACATATTATTGCGATTGTATTATACTCACGACTTTGAAAGTCCTTGACTTTAGACACGATTTCGCCGTGCAATTTATCACGGCTAGGCACCTCAGTCAGTACAGGCTTCTCGCCTTCACGGTCGAATGCCTTAATTCGATGGCCTTCAGGAACTAGTTCACGTGTAAATTCTATAATCTGTTTTGTGGATCTGTAGCTTTGAGCCAACGTTATACTCTCGGTTTCACTTAGTCCGTATAAACTGGTAAGCGTCTCGAAATCCACCCGTTCACTGGCATGAGCGAATATTGCCTGGTTAAAGTCACCGAGCACGGTCATCCTTGCTGACGGAAACAACCGTTTCAAAAACTCGAATTGAAATGGAGAATAATCTTGCGCTTCATCCACAAGCACGTATTTAATAGAAGTATTCGTCTGAAACCCTAGAATTAGCTCCTTTAATAGTAAAAATGGAGTCGCGTCTTCGTAATGCAGTTTACCATCGTTCAGCATTTTTTGCGTTGATAAGCAAATTTCCCTTTCTACAGGTGTTTTACCCTCGTTCCGCAGATCGATCCGTGTTTGATCGTCAAAAAGTTGCTTGTATATGCCCTTAATGTCGATAAAATGAAATGCTTTTATCCGTTTGCGTAACGTCTTCAATTTCTTACGAACGATCATACGTGCGAGCATTTTATTCTCTTTCTCATAATCGTCAAAGGAATCTTCAGTAAGGCCGCGTTTTTTCTCTAAGTAGGTGTATACCTTTTGATAGTCTTCTTTGCTAAGATACTCGATTTCCTCCTGGACCCAAGGTTTTTTCAACTCCACCTTTTCCCTTTCATCAAGTAAATCACATAACCACTCTTTCAACTTTTCAATCCTATTGTGAAAAGTTAGTGTGGTGTCTGTGTTATAAAATCTTTCTGAGATTTGTTGGGCCGTGACGAGCGTTTCCCCTCGAAACCTTAACCCTTTAAATATCAATCCGGATAATTCCAGTGTTTTACTGTATGCTTTGATCATCTCAAAGAAGCGAATTGAAGCCTTAAATCGGATACTCGCTGTCCGAGTGCTATAGGAAGGATCATCCGCTGCAGTCAATAAAAATTCCAGTTGCTCATAGGGGTCTTCAACTTGAAATGAGTCAGCCAGACGATGGTCCAAATATTCCTGGAATGTTACCTGTTGCATATTCTCTTCGCCAAGTTCGGGTAGTACATTGGATACGTAGTTATTAAACATTGAGTTAGGAGAGAATAGAATGATTTGATTGGCTTTTAGCCTATCTCGATACTTGTAGAGCAAGTAAGCGATCCGTTGGAGGGCAGCTGATGTCTTACCACTGCCAGCGGCTCCTTGAACAATGAGCAGACGCCCGCGATCGTTCCGGATGATCCTATTTTGCTCCCGTTGAATGGTGGACACAATACTGTGCATATGCTTATCCGTTCCCTTACCAAGCACCTGCTGCAGTATCTCATCTCCAATGGTGAGACTCGTATCGAACATTGATTCGATAACCCCTCCCTTGATGATATATTGCCACTTTTTCTCCAGCATCCCCCGAATTATGCCTCCGGGAGTGGAATATTCTACTGGGCCGGGAGGAAAGTCATAATAGACACTCGAAATCGGAGCCCTCCAATCGTAGACAATGAAGTTTTCTCCTGTTGTATCAGCAAGAGTGGAGGTCCCAATATAAATATGTTCCGTAAGGGAAGACCCTTCTTCAGTTAAATCAATCCGGCCGAAATAAGGTACTTCCTGCATGCGGCGCAGTGTTGACAGCCTCTTGAAAGCATATCTATGTGCGCCTTCGCTGACTGACAAGTCTTGAGCCTGCTGCCTTAAGCCAATGATCGTCTCGAGGTAATCATCGAAAGTATCCATATTAACTTTGAGGTCATCCCAAAAGTGCTTACGGATATTAACAACTTCTTTCCTACGCAGGGAAGTTTCTCCTTCGATTTTGCTGATTTGCTTCGTAATGGTTTTCATCACCTCATCCAAACGTTCTTGCTCCTGCCGAATTTCATTGTTCATATCAGACACTCCTTTAAAAAATGAGAAATTAGGGGTTGACTAGAGGTGGGTTTTACCTTACACTTATAGTAAGGGGTAAACTGTTTTGATTAATTTATAAATGTGTTTCTATACTAATTTATCATAATCTCTGAATTATATCAATGTATATTTCACATCAGTTACCATAATAAATCGTCGTTTTAAACTCTAATTGAACATTTAAAGCCATTAGCCAGTTGAGCAAGTAGCTTGACTGGCCATTTTTATGACTATTCACATGATAAAAGCCTGAACGCTTGACCACTAAGAGCGCCAAGGGCGGACCGCCCGCGGAAAGCAAGTGCCCTAGGTTCCAAGAATGTTCGAATTTTACAAACCCTCAATAAAACTGGCGGCAAAATCAATTATCGAGTTTGTCGACAAACGAAGCCCTCCTTCATAGAGGGCTTTTTCGCTTTGCAGGATGAGTAAAGATATTGAATAATCCAGAATTAAAAAATGGATAGCCACAAATAAGGCTATCCATCGTGATTTATAAATGCCATCTAAATCAATTTACCTTTACACCAGCTTTAATCAAGGTAGGCGGAGTTTCCCCCTGTAATCCTGCTACAAGGTTGGTTGCGGCCAGCATCGCCATTTTCCGGCGGGTTTCATATGTTGCGGAACCGATATGAGGCAAAGTGACGACATTCTTCATGGAAAGCAGTGGATTGTCTTCCTGGACGGGTTCCTGTACAAAAACATCCAGTCCTGCTGCATGAATTTCACCAGTTTCAAGCGCCGCGATCAAGGCTTCTTCATCCACTGTTTTCCCTCTTGAACAATTGATGAAAATGGCTGTCTCTTTCATGAGTTTGAATTCTTTTTCCCCCATCATGTTTTCAGTTTGGGGAGTTAGCGGTGTCATCAAGCAGACAAAATCAGATTGCTTTAACAGATCTTCCAAAGAACAGTATGCAGCTCCATACTTTTGTTCTGCGTCTTCGTTTCTAGATCTGTTGTGATATAAGATGTTCATATCGAATCCAAAACGGGCCCTTTTTGAAATGGCAGATCCTATTCCGCCCATTCCGATAATGCCTAATACTTTATGATGGACGTCCACGCCAAACGATTTTTCTCCGATATTCGATGTCCATTGCCCTGATTTAACCATTAGGTCCAACTCAGGCATTCTTCTCGCTGTGGACAGCATCAACCCCATAACCGTATCGGCTACTGTCTCGTTCAATACCTCAGGAGTGTTCGTAGCCAGGATTCCTCGATTGGACAGCTCCGTTACATCCAAATTGTCGTAACCAACCGATGAATTACAAACGATTTTTAATTGCGGTGCTTGATCCAGTAAAGTTTTATCCACCTTTAATCCTGAACCTAATATACCTTGTGCGTTCTTCAGCTCTTGGAGAAATTCAGAATAATTTTGTGAGTCAAGACCCTCAAAATAAACGACATCACAAGCCTCTTGAATATAATCCAATACTTCTTGATCCACTTTCTTATAGATGATTACTTTCGGTTTCATCACTGATACCTCACTTCCAATAAAGTAGACCCCATCGGGATCGAATGTCGACATAACCTTTATGTTTTGAAATACCTCTATCTATAATCTACCATTATTTTAAATAAAGGTAGTAGCTAATTGAACTGCTGACCAAACCGCTAAAATGGACGCCAAAGTTAAAACAATATTTTCGAACCAGTTATTTTTATATTTCCCCATCAAGCTTTTTTGATTTGATAGCACCAGCATCCCAATTGCGATAATCGGAAAACCGATTATGTTTATTGCATTTACGCCAATTGTCAAGGCAATGAAACCAGGCATGCCGGGAATCGACCAAATGATTGGCGTAACTAATACAAAAATCATAATCCATTTATACATGGGATCTTTTTCATATTTACCATTGTACTTTTCGCGTCGGCCTTTATTTATTACGTAAAAGGCATCTACTATCAATCTTGGAAAACCAGTTGACTTTCCTACTATACTCGCGAATAATACGCCAAATACCCCAAGATAAAAAATGTACCAACCAAATTGCCCTAACGACATTTGTAATGCCATCGCCAAGTCATCAATCGTTTCCACATGAATTCCATTCGGTTTTAAAATTTCCGCTCCAACAACCCAAATGGCCAAATTGATCACAATGCAAACTCCGATGGCAAACAATAAATCATTTCTTTGAACCTTTACATGACTCGGTTTCGTCCATCCCTTTTCTCTCATGAAATATGGATGGACAAAGTTCGAAATGGATCCTGCCACTGCACCGATAATTGAAATCGCCACCAATAATGCCCCATGAACGCCAGTATCACTTGGGATGCTAAAACCAACCGTTCCTTTAATGATTTGCCCCACATCCGGTGTTGCTTGAATGGCTAGGAACAAGAAGGCAATTGTCAATAATGCCAATAGCACTTTCATTACACTTTCAATTCTATTATAAATATTCCTGCCAATAAGCATAAACACTAATCCTACAACTACCATCGAAGCTAAGAATGGCTGATTAACATGGAATAGGGTCGATAATACCTCCCCCGCGCCCTTAATCATATAGGCATTAAAAAGATGACCCATGATTAATGCATAACCAAACATAAAATAACCGAAAAATGGATGAATACGCCCATAGCCTTCAAGAATGGTTAATCCCTCGGTGTTACAAAGCTGAAACCGAGCAATAATATTAACGATAAGAAAACGAAGGATTAATGACAGGGCTAAAATCCACATTAAACTATATCCATAATCTGCACCGGCAACAGAAGAAGTCACCAGATCTCCGGCTCCAAGCCACGTTAACACGGCAAGAATCCCAGGACCATAGGCGGTTTTAAACTTCGTGAAGAAATTTGGTTTCTTACTTTCGATCTCAGGAACAATCACAGTGGATTCAGCAAGATTTGATTGATTTTTCAAGCTATTCACTCCATTCAAAAGAGTATGTATTCGCTTTCATTTTTACTTAGCAAAAATACTTAGATAACTCTAGACATCCAGAACTTGAAATTATGACAAAGCTTTATGTCATTTCCAGGATTGACATAAAGTTTACGCTGCAGTATGTTGTCATGCTTCATGTTGAAGTGAATCAGCTCTTAAAAAGCTCTCCTCCCATTTGATTGAATGTTTTGACTATTTACATTGAAATTGTAAGACAAATTAAAATGTAAGTCAATCATAATATTTTAAGTTTCCTTGTATTTTCTTGCCTGTAAAATAATGATGCAATTTTCTATAGATTAGGGAGCAATAACCTTTACGAAAACAGCACAAAAAAAGAGACCTTTCTTTTAAAAGGTCTCTTAGATTACTCCTTATTTTTCACAGGCGATCAAGTCTTTGTCACGATCGCTTTTTTTATTGGCATCATATAGCGCCTTTGAAACGTAAGGTTTGTATTTCGTTTTTCCTCCTTTATTTTTAACGGAAGATGTACGAGCTACGCCTCCTTTGTAGTCTTTATTCAATGCTGTACAGTTTTTATATGTCTTCACCTTCGTTTTGGCACTGGCAACATCATTTGCGCCAAACGAGAGACCCAATACTAGTCCAAAAGATAGTAAAACAGCAAATAATCGTTTCAAAATACGCACTCCATTTCCTAAATATTAACTATTTACTAATCATAATATATCATTTCATTATTTACAATAACTATCTTTCTATAGCTAGAGTTTTCTTAAATAAAGCCTGCTCTCACTTTATCAACTCCTAAGAAAAGACCGCCAATTCGGCAGTCTTCCTCTCATTGATTTTATTTTCCCTTACCTTTCACCCTGTAATGGACCTCTCCCGGTTCTTTACAAAAGGTGATTCCGCTTCCCGGTTCGTAATAAAAGGTCTTTTTGCCTAATGAGCGTTCATGAAAGGTCGTATGAAGATAGGATGCTTGGTCCCTTTTGAAAGCGAGCTGATTCTTGCTTAATGATGCAGGAAGGCAATGTCCGTAGTTTGTGTGGACAAGCGTTTCTTTTTCGTTCATTCTCTCTAACTCACGAATGTGGATGTAGGAAAACCAGACTCCCCCTCTTTTTCGGAATGAGCGTGAAGAGAACCAGACCATTCCCAGCTGGGCGTTTATGCATACGGGCAGTCTGTATTTACCTCCAAGCACGGATTTGGCTGCTGCAAGTCCACCATCCAGATCCAACCCAAAGTGGTTTAACGTGTTATTCAGGATTTCCTGGCGCGTTTGGGCAACATGGAATGTGTCGTCTCCTTCCACTACCGTAGTCATCTCCACACCATTGGCATCGTAACGCTCCAGCATTCCTACCGTTTCCATATTCAATAAATAGTTTTTTCGTATCATCCTTCCATTCACTCCCCATTTCCCTATTCCTTTTTATGGAGTATACTGGACATAGAGGCAGGTATACTCCTGCTCGCAAGCCCTTAGGTGATTGTCTGACGGACGTCCTCACCTAGGGGTTTTTTACTGTTTTCACCATCACATTTCCCCTCACCTCCTCAACAGCTATCCAGCCAGCGTACTAGCTCTTCGATATTGCATTTATCTTTGCTTAGGTAAAATAAGGGCGGCCGCCCTTTGTATACTCCTTTAAACTCCTTCCAAATGGGATTATCAGGGCTCCAGTCCACCTCATTCAATTTTGACATTCTCGTTGAAATCAGCTGTTTTCTTTGTTCGATATGCTGGTTTTCCATTTTGTCATTGGCATAAAGGGCCACGGCAACGAAAAGCGGATAACTGGCTAGCATGCATTTTGTGTAATCTCCCATCAATTGTGCAGGGTATAAGTCAAACAGTTCATTAAAATACAGATGAATGAGTGTGATGTATTCACTGTTCGAAAGCGGATTATATGATACTTTCTCTTCAATGTTCACGTGTGCCTTCCCAGTCATGAAGATGCCGATGACCTGCCTCAATTGCGACAGCGATAGCAGATTTTTATTGGCTGGACGATTGATGGACCGCTTTTCAAGTTCGACACCGGCTGATTTTAACGATTGATGGGTATGGAGCACCTGATTGGTAATGACGTTGAGTTTGTTTCGCGAGTCAAATGAAATACGTTTGGAAAGGGCCACTTTCTTGCCTTTTAGATTAAGATCCAGATAGAGCTGGGATTCTTCCGCTTGTGTAAGCCCTTCAAATACTTGGAGCGCAATCGAGCTGTCCTTCATGAGTGAATCCAGTTCGTATGCTTGTTTCACTTTTTCTTCATCCTTCTTTAACGCTTTAAGGATGCTGTTCTCCAATTGCGCGAACGCCGCTATTCGTTGGGTTCCATCGATAATCGATAGTTCGATGGGTTTTCCATTAGGGGTTATCCCAGTTCCTTCCCGGCTGTTCGCAACAAGTGGCGGTAGGTAAATATTTTTCGTTACTGCATTGTCCAAAAGATAGTTCTTGATCGACCGGACCCGCAGCTGGTTGATTTCCCTGGTGGCGATTTGACCATTGCGGTACATATGGACCAGTTCGATGATTGAGTAGGAAACCATCGTCCTTCTTTTCCGGTCCAATTCACTTAGAACCATGCAGCCACCCTCCTTCTTGTTCTATTGTTCGTTTGAACGCGAGAGCCGTTTTCTGGATGGCGTTCGTCGTCGAATGGTTTTTGACTCTGTTTTTCAAGGGGTCGTAGATGTGTAAAAACAGTGTATCATCATGCTTCCAAGTGCAGGCTTTCTTCAAATGCAGCATATGATCGATGGCATCTTCATAGGGGATTTCGTGATGTTTGTGGAGTTGGTGGATCGTTTGGGCAAGGGCTATTTGAATGCCGGAGTAACCAGTTGTGAATGTAGTCCGGTCTGTCATCTTCTTCGGAAAGATCTTCAGCCATGACTCGAAAAACCCGGTTGCGATGTGGATGATTTCGGCCTTGGTCGCATCACCATAATTGGCTTTACCCGTTTTCGCGGTGACGTTTCCTTCAAATAAAGCGATAAGGCAGCGCCTCATGATCGTCAGCGTAGTTAACGCCGTACAGCTCACGTTAATCCTCGAAAGGGCGGCTTCTATCTCCATTTTACTTTCTAATATTCTGGCAATGTTCCGTGTCAGTTCTGCATATTCATCGCGTTGATCATACTTCATCACCAAACCGTTATGCGGCTCTTTTCGCTTCGTATTAATATCATTGAATAGCTGTCTTTCTTCATGCGTTTCCAGGTTTAAGTAGATTTGAATGGTGACGGGGTAGGTCTTTAACTTATCGATTTGATTTTGGAGCTTTGCCGCTTTGGAAAAGTTACCGATCTCTTCTTCCGTTTCCTTCCGCGCCCTTACGTGACTGATGGCTGAAATGAGGGCATAGGTCCTATGCTGACCGTCAAGTATGTATATTTTACTTCCCGGCGTCAGTTCCCCGCCAACGGGCACTTCTTTAATCGCCCCCCTGCTCGAGAAGATGAATGGGGAAAAGTAAAAGTCCCCTTCCGATACAGAGTCGATGATGAACTCCCTGATTTCAGTCCTTCGATTGAGATCCAGTTTTCTTTGGACGGCCTCATCGACCTCGAATATCGCCTCCAGTGTCGAGAATTGAATCTGCGAGATTAATATTCTTTTCCCGAATTGGGTAAAACTGTTTCCGGCTATCGTCACTTTCATTTCTTGATATGTCATTCACTTCACCTCTCTGCGACCATTATCCTATTTAATGCTTTTTTTGTAAAACCGAGCTAGTTTTTACTCTTTCCAAATTCGTTCCCTTTTGTGTCTGCATTACCTCTTTGATTGGCTTACTCTTTACAAAATTCCATCAAAGGGCTATACTTTCCAATTTCCTTTTCAAATCTGCTACTCTTGATCGCCATTTTCTTTTTATTTTGTGTCCATTTAGAGAACAAACAGCCAATAACCATATAAAAGTGAAATGAAATGACATTTTTGTGAAGTTTTAAGACCACGTCAAAAAAGTCTATCTGGATGATAGACTTTTTTTGACGTGGTTATTCTGCCATCTTTATTTCAATTGCTAAATTCCGTAAATAATCCAATAAAGGCCGTACTTCCTCTGGAGCTGTTACGTCAGTAAATGAGAAAGACTGCTTCTTCTTTTCATCGGCTATATCCAGCTGGTATGAAAACGAGTCGAACCCTTGCCCCTTTACCATTTTACTTTGGATAGCATTAGGAAGGTCAGCTGTCTTCATTAAGTTCTGTAATTCCTCATGCTTCTCCTTCGGCAATTCATCCGTATCCATCTGGAAATCCAAGTCGAGGTTGGCAAATCCCCCTATGCAGCTAAATTTGATATGCATGATAGATGAAGCCTCCTATTCATGTAATATGACTACTCAGGCAGTCCAACCGCTTTAAAAGCATTTTTTATTGTCTCAATGGCTGTTTTCGTAACTTCACCGCTATCAACAAGTTTTTGCGCTGCTTTGATGACAATTTGCACGAATTGATTGAAATTTGCCGTTGCAAATAAATTCTGCATCGCATGGAACCAGATCAAAGCCGCTTCATCCGTTCCGATTTCCATGGATACTAGATAAAAGGCCTTGTTTGGTATGCCGCTATTGATATGGACACCATGATTATCGCGTTCTCCTTTATAGAAGTTCTTCATATGATCCGGCTGAATATCTTTACCCATTAACTTATTGTCATATGCAGTACCTGGTGCTTTCATCGAGCGGAGTGCCTGCCCTTTCAGTGTTGGCCCCATTATATCAGCACCGATTAGCCAATCGGCATCTCCTGCAGTTTGCTTTAGGTGAAATTGTTTTATGGCAACTCCAAAAACATCTGAAAGATGTTCGTTCAAAGCCCCGGACTGACCTTCATACTCCAATCCACTTGTGAACTGCGTAACCCCATGTGTAAGTTCATGCCCAATTACATCGAGTGAATTGGCAAAATTGCTAAAGATGACCCCATCGCCGTCACCAAATACCATTTCATCACCATCCCAATAGGCATTCGTGAATTTATTGCCATAATGAACGTTCAGAATGAGGTCAAGGCCTTGGTTATCAATTGAGTTACGGTGCAAGACATTCTTGAAGTAGTCACGCACAACTCCGCTATAATCAAATGCAGCGTTAACAACAGGATCTGCACTAGACCGATCTCCTTCTTTCCTAGCCTCATTCTCCCGGAGTTTCGTTCCTCCTTTACAATCGTAAACATGGCGGGCAGACTCACCTTGACGTCCAGATCCTGCATCCGTTAAAGCGATAACACCGTCAATATCGTATTCTTTCAAAATTCTGCGCCTGTGCATTTGACGGCTTTTCGCTAAACTGATCCGTGCTTCTTCCACTTCATTTTGTGCCAAATTCTCAAGAATGTAGTTAGGTACGATGAAACACTGACATTTCATTTTGGAACAATCTCTTTTGTGCATATCCGTCACTCCCTCATGTTTTTTTACGATCTATTACAATTTCTTTTTTCAAGCTGATTTTCTTAACAGCATCCATCAAGCTCTTTTGCAGTTTCATCTGATTGGTTCAAATTGTGATCTTGATGCTCTCCATAACGCAACCATTTCTATAGTTTACTTTCGCCGCACTTCCCTCATTTCCCTCCATTCCTTCCTACTCTACTACTTGCTCAACTAGTTCACTCCTTTGTTAAAGGTGTTCTTCTTCGATATGACCATATCTTTAACAAATACAAACTTCCTTTATTAAAATAAATTTCATATTTTTCTCACATTTGTTTTTTATCATCTATTATAGGTGAGTTTAATAGCATTGCTTGGAGGTCCTGTATAAATGGAAACTAAACAACCAAACACCTCTCTGTATAGAACCATATGGAGATGGCATTTTTACGCTGGAATTATTTTTGCACCCTTTCTTATCATTTTGGCAGTTACTGGCTCAATCTATTTATTTAAGACACAGATTGAACAAGTGCTTTATCAAGACTACCAAGAGGTAACACCGCAAGGAGATGAATTACCAGCATCCCAGCAGATTGAGAAAGTGAAGAAGCTATACCCTGATGCAGTGGTGACAAAATATCATCCTGGAGAAAACCCCTCCCGTTCAAGCGAAATAAGCATTACTACTAATAATGAATCTCTTACCATTTTTATAGACCCTTATACAGGTAAATCCATTGGAGAGTTAAATGATGAAGACAGAATTATGAATAAGATCGAGGAAATTCATGGTGAACTGATGGCTGGCACCTTGGGAGATAGAATGGTAGAGTTAGCTGCATGTTGGGCACTTGTGTTAATTGTCTCTGGACTTTATTTATGGTATCCCAAAAATAAGCTAAATCTTTCTGGTGTTCTTTTTCCAAGAATAAATAAAGGTAAGAACACTTTCAGAAGAGATTTACATGCAGTACCTGCATTTTGGATATCAGGAGGAATGTTATTTTTAATTATGACAGGTCTGCCTTGGTCAGGTTTTTGGGGAAGTAATTTTCAATCAGTAGCTACCCATTCCGGATTTGGGTATCCTCCTTCCATTTGGATTGGAAGTGCTCCAACATCCTTAATTAAAACAAAAGACATTGCCGATGTTCCTTGGGCAGCAGAAAATTTAGATGTACCAATCTCAGATATTCAGGGTTTTATCCCACTTTCCATGGATGATGTAGTCACGATAGCGAATCGCGAGGGTATGCATCCAAGTTATAGCATTAACATTCCACAAGAACCGGATGGCGTTTATACATTGTCAGCATTTCCACCGCAAGCACAAGATGAAGCGACTATCCATATTGATCAATATTCCGGTGCTGTTCTAGCTGATTATCGTTATGATCATTACGGTTTAATAGGAAAAATAGTGGCTTGGGGAATTACCTTGCATAAAGGGACTCAATTTGGTGTGATTAACCAAATGATTAGCCTTCTTATTTGTTTAGGAATTATGCTTGTTGCATTTAGTGGTTTTTCTTTATGGTGGAAGCGAAAACCGAAAAAAGGATTAGGTGCACCAAAAGCCCCTCCTATAAAGAACATGAAATTCTTTCTATTTCTGTTAATAGGTCTAGGGATTTTGTTTCCTTTGGTTGGTTCGTCCCTTATTGTTGTTTGGCTAATTGACTGGTTAATGATTAAAAGAATATCTGTAGTAAAGAAGTTTTTGAATGCATAATTCGAAATGTAAAGGGTGGCTTTTGCCGTGACAAAATATATCTGTATTTCTTTAATCCTCATTTTCAACCTATTGTTAAATATGTGTTCACTTGAAAAGGATGTCACTACTCTATACAAAGAAGAAACACCACTTGAAGCGGAAATAATTATACCAGCATCCTTTTCAGCTAATACGCAGGAGACCATGAAAGCTGTTCTTACTCAAGGTGGTAAAAAGGTTGAAAACGCAGATTTTGTTCATTTTGAGATATGGAAACAAGATGGCTCACTCACATATAGTATGGAACAAACTGTGGAAGAAGGAAACGGTACTTATACTTTAAGAAAAAACTTTGATAGTGATGGCCTATATTATATAAAAGTACATGCGAGTAACGATGGTTCAATCATTATGCCTCAAAAACAGTTTATCGTAGGAAAACTGTCTAAAAGTGAATTGAAATTCTTGCAAAAAGGGAGCCAAAAACAAGAAAGTCATGAACATCATCATTAATTCATTTATTTGAAATTCCGGTTTTCAATTGAAGACCGGAATTTTTATTTATGTTTGTTTACCACGTTCATTTTTGGATATTTTATGGATCGAAAGGAATACATTACAGGAAGGGATGTAATTCTTCCCCTTCGCTTATTCGATTATTCTGCTCGTGCTGCATATACTGGATGGATTGTTCCCTTAAACAAGGGAGCTTCCTCAGAACATAAACCACCTTTAAGGGAGGACATAGCATTGGTAACTTCACAAGGAACTGCTTCAGTTAGCTTTCCATTCCCATCTGTATGGGGTATCCACTCTTCAATAGCCGGCAGAACGATTATTTGGGGTACACTTACCATAAGCTCCATTATAGATAATAGGGTTGTTGGTACTGTTAATTTTCGTGGTGTACCCATCCCGATTAATGGATTTTGGAATGAAAGCACCAAACAAATCGCATTTGATTCACCTTATGCCACTTTCTCTGGCAACTTAACCATAATTGATGATCTCCAGATTAGGATTCGACATTTCATACTACAAGGACGTTTTCTTATGAAACCTCCCTCTCTACAAGCAGGTGAGTCTGGATCGTGGATTGCCACTACCGATATAGCTCTGAATGAATATCCTGTTAGTGGTAATGCCTATTCCGAGCAGTTACCTCCAGTTGGAGCTTTTTTAACATCGAATATCCTTCATCGGCATCAGAATTTTTTGGGAAGAACAATATAGGGTAATCCACTTGTAGAAAAGGTGTTTAACATAGGGATCGTCTCTGTATTTCATCGGGACGATTCTTTTACTTAGAGGAAATTAACAAAGGTCATATTGAACTGATAGATTGGTTGAGAATTTTGGGATTACTTTTTTGATACATCATCTTTTCCTTTGTTTTAATTAAGTTTTCCCTCATATTAATACATTTCGATGTAACTCAGATTCATAAAGAATAAGCACACCAGCGACTCCATTACAAGTTGCTCCCTGGTTCACCGGCGTTCAGCTGACCGCAATGCCTCCCCTGTGGGGGGCCTCCTAAAATAAAGAAAGCTACCATTTTACCTATCTTACTAGGCAGATACATATGATGAGATAGGTAAAATGATAGATAACTTTTGAATCCATTCCCTCAAAATGAGTACAGATGGAATATAGATTGACAGGATTCCCCCTGTACTTCATACTAAATTTACAGAATATTCGGTAGATTAGGAGAGTGAAATGATGAAACCGACAGTAACGACAATGACTTTACCATTATCAGATGTCCGAAGGAGAAAAAATAGTACAAGCTTAATAAACGTAATAGCAGAAAAGGATTTTCAAGTGGCTCAAATGCTTGATGCATTAAAATTTGAGTATAAATGGGGGGATGACGTATGACTAAGCACAGAATCCTTTTAACCATTCCGATTTTGCTATATGGAATTTACATATTTGTTGTCATTCAAAACGATAAGGATACTCCACTTTATTTGCATCTACTATTCGCAATCTACTTGATGTTGTTTGTACATTATGAAGAAAAAACGGAGATGGAACGATGACATATTTTTTTCTTGGAGAATTTCGATCTAACCGTACCAGGCTGAGTTCCTTGTAATCCCTAGGTTCTAAACGCGTGAGTCCGTTGAGCACACATTAAGTGGCTTTTTTTGTTCAAAATCATTAATAAAGCCTAAAAAAGCCCCAACTCCTTAAAGGATTTGAGGCTTTCATTATTTATCATCTTTCTTCCGGTTCCAATCAGATAATACGAGTTGTAACGATGCCTTCGATTTGTTTGATTTTTTCTTCCAATCCAGGAATGATATCGCCGTTTACTTCACCGTCAATATCAATGATCGTATAGGCATATCCTCCACGGCTTCTGTTAACCATGTCAGCGATGTTCAGGTTAAAGCCAGATACAGCCAGTGTGATTTGCCCAACCATGTTCGGAACGTTTTCGTGGAAAGTTGCCACACGGCGGTTTCCTGTATAAGGAATGGAAGTATTCGGGAAATTCACAGAGTTCTTGATGTTCCCTGTTTCTAAAAAGGTCTTCAACTGACGAGCTGCCATGATGGCACAGTTTTCCTCTGATTCTAGTGTAGAGGCACCAAGATGCGGAATGGGAACGACATTTTTCATTTTCAACACGTTTTCATTCGGGAAGTCTGTAATGAACTTGCCTACTTTTCCGCTTTCAAGTGCAGCTTGCATATCATTTTCATTCACTAGCTCGCCGCGTGAGAAATTCAAGATATGTACGCCCGGCTTCATGATGCTGAATGTTTCTTGGTTAAACATTCCTCTTGTGTCGTCAGTTAATGGAACGTGTACTGTAATATAATCAGATTCTGCGAACAATTCCTCAATCGTCATGGCGCGTTGTACATTGCGGGACAAGTTCCAAGCTGTATCAACAGAGATGAACGGGTCAAATCCAATGACGTCCATGTCCAGATCCAGGGCATCATTCGCTACAAGTGCACCGATCGCTCCCAAACCGATTACGCCAAGAGTTTTCCCCTTGATTTCTTTACCAACGAATTGTTTCTTTCCTGCTTCTACAAGCTTTGGAATTTGCTCTCCTTCGCCTTCCAGCGTCTTTGTCCAGGCCACACCGGCAAAAAGATTACGAGATGAAGCCATTAATGACGTTAGCACCATTTCTTTTACAGCGTTTGCGTTAGCTCCAGGTGTATTGAAAACGACAATTCCTTGCTCAGTGCATTTGTCGACCGGAATATTATTGACTCCTGCCCCTGCCCTTGCGATTGCTTTTAACTGATCGCCGAATTCCATAGTATGCATGTTGAAGCTGCGAAGAACGATCGCATCAGGGTTTTCACTGTCATTATCAACTTTAAAATCGCCTTTGTTGAATACATTTAGCCCACTTTCGGCAATATTATTTAACGCTTTGATCGTTTTGACTTTTTCTAAAAGTATTGTACTCATTTTGTTTGCTCCTCTTTTGATTATGATAGTTTTGAAATTTCAAAATACTGCCAAGATTTTTAAGCCCATGAAAATCTGCATCCTTTAAACCTTCACTATCTGTTAATATACAGAAAGAGGCAAGGGATAAACTCCCTTACCTCTGCCCAGGCGAACGGCTACGACACTATGTGTTCCCTCACGGTTATCCGTGTTTCGCCAGTTGCACATAGTCTTTTTCATTTATTTCATTCTATCAAACTATTCAGCAATCTTCAATATCATTTTAAAGGTTTATCCTCTTTTTGTTTCAGGTTATGACAGAATTCACAGCTCATTGCGATTGCGAATGCCAAACTTACGCAGGTTTAATGGACTTTTCCAAATCTTGTTCACGCCAGTATTCTTCAATTTCCTCCAATGATTTCCCTTTCGTTTCAGGGGTTTTATAGTGTATGAAAACGCAAGCGACCACTGATAAGGCCGCATAGATGAGAAAGACGTTATTGCCAATGACGTTTAACAATGGCGGGAACGTGTATGAAAAAAGGAAGTTCAATGTGTATTGTAAAAAGGTGATGACGCCCATTCCGATCGCTCTTGCCTGCAATGGCAGCACTTCCGGTATGAATAACCAAAAGACAGGGCCAAGGCCGATTCCGAATGCGAAGACATATAAGAACACACAAACCATGCTGAGGATCGTATAATCCGAAAATAGTGCCAATCCGATCAACGGCAGGACCTGTCCGCCGATACTGTAGATCAGCAGCGTTTTTCTGCCTAGTTTATCAACGATGAATAACGAGATGGCAGTTGAAACCACCAAGGCCGTTCCTATTCCGAAGTTTGCTATATTGGAACCGCTCCATCCGTTGATTTCAACACCGTCGAAAATGATCGGGGCAAAGTATACAACGGCATTGATTCCCGTGAAGACTTGGAAGAATGTTAAGATGAAATTCATATTCAATATTTTTTTATATTGGTGTACTAAATGTTTGAATCCTACGCTTTGCTGTTTAAGAGAATGATTGATATCACTTATTTCATCTTCCACCTCATGCTTCGTCCCTCTTAGTTTCATCAAGACTTTCCTTGCACGCTCTTCCTTTCCTGCAGCCATCAGCCACCGTGGGCTTTCCGGTGAGATTAGCATTCCAAATGTGAAGATGGCTGCTGGAATGATCCCGATACCGAGCATGATTCTCCAAGATCCGCTAGCGGAGAAGGAAGCCCCCACAATGTAAGCACTCAAAATCCCGACGTTTACACTTAATTGATATAAAGCACCGATCAATCCCCTGATTTTAGGTGGAGCCAATTCCACTAAATAAATAAGGGAACACATATTGGCTATCCCACAGCCGATTCCAAGGATGAACCGCGATGCAATTAAAACGCTTACATTTGTGGCGAAGGCACATCCAATCGATCCGGCGATGAAGGTGATCCCTGCTCCAATCAGGAGCGATTTCCTTCCAAGCACCTTGGATAGTGAGGTGGAGAGGACGATGGCAGGCAATGCCCCTAATAGCAGGAAACTTACAATCAATCCTTGACCTGACGGGCTTAATCCAAATTCCTCGGTGATGAATGGAATCGCTGGAGAAATGGCACCGGAATCAAAACCATATAATAATCCGGCCAAGCCGCCAAAAATCGCATAAATATACATAATATTCGGAATCTTCTGCAAAGTGATCACTCCTTTTAGATAAATTAAAGTACACCTTTTTTCAATATGAGATTCGCATACTGTGCTCGTTCACTTGTTGCGATAATGGCATAGGCCGCTTCACTTCGCTCGTAAAAATCCATTCGTTCCAATTTTCCGATCTTGATAGGGATATCGTTCGTTTTTTTCATTATTTCGTCATAACTCTTCCAGATTACAGGGCTTTTTTCATCGCCTTCCACAGGATTCATCAGTATGGCGGGATGTGTGACATACGTATCGAGTGGAAAGAATGCCAATATTGCTTCCAGGAAGTCGGCCACACCATGGCCATGTCCGTTGATGATCCGGCTTGAATGACTTGCAGCCGGATAATTCCCGTCTGCAAGTACGATTTCATCACCGTGCCCCATCTCCATCATGACTTTCATCAATTCAGGAGAAAGTATGGGCGGAATCCCTTTAAGCATTCGTCATGGCCTCTTCGCTTTCAGCCACGAATGTGTTCGTGAGTGTTCCCAGTTTTTCGATTTCAACGGTGACCACATCCCCTGGCTGAATATAAACCCGCTGTTCGGCCGGTAAACCCAATACGACTCCTTCAGGTGTACCTGTCAATATAAGATCGCCCGGTTCCAATGTCATATGCTTGGAAATATAACTGATGATTTCCGCGCATGAAAAGATCATATCGGATGTATTGGAATTCTGTCTAATTTCATCATTTACGTACGTTTTCAACTGCAGGTCGTTTGGATTTCCCACTTCGTCGGCTGTTACCAAATAAGGACCAACAGGACTGAAATCATCACAGGTTTTCCCAAGCAGCCATTGCGGTGTTCTCATTTGCAGATCTCTTGCCGACAAATCGTTGACCGTACAATACCCGAACACATGGGAGAGTGCTGCTTCTTCGGAAACATTTTTTGTCTTTTTGCCGATTACGATTCCTAGTTCCACTTCATAGTCCAGTTCATTCGTTACGCTTGGAAGGGCAATCTCACATCCATGACCCGTCAATGTATTATCAAACTTGTTAAATAAAATCGGCACTTCAGGATACGGTGCATTGGTTTCATCTGCATGTCTTTTGTAATTCAGTCCAACACAAATGATTTTATGTGGCTTCGTAACGCTGGGACCGTATGAGAGCCCTTCCTCATCAATTGAGGCTGCCATTCCTTCACTGACAGCTTCATGGACCTTACTTTCAAATTCATCCCGTTCGGATTGGCTGAAATTTATCACTTGCATCACATCCGACACGATTTGGTTCCATTCATTTCTCTTTGCCGTTTCTTCGATATCTATTAACTGATCCCCAATTTGAACAGCCAGTTTCTGCTGTTCACCTTTTGTAAAAGTAGCTAGTTTCATTGTTTCTTCCTCCTTTTATGCATTTTTCCCAAAAACAACCCCGCCATCGATATATAGAGGCGATCCCATCATGAACGCAGACTCATCCGAAGCTAAGAACAGTGCCGCTTTTGCCACGTCACCAGGTCTGCCCAAATCACCGCTCAACTGTCTTTTCTTGATTGTGCCGATGGCAACCTCGGGATCGTCATAGGAAGTTTTCAAGTACTCTTCGACGAACGGAGTCAGGATCGTACCCGGCAATAAAGCGTTCACCCGAATATTATAAGGCGCATAATCCACTTGCATCGCTTTCGTCAAGGCAAGTACAGCGCCTTTCGTTGCTGAGTATGCAGCACGTTTCACGAGTCCCATTTCCGCTGCACAGGATGACATATTGATAACGACCCCGCTTTTTTGTTCCATCATATAAGGGATCGTGTATTTAGAAGGCAGATAAACCCCCTTCACATTCACGCTCATGATGCGGTCCCACACATCCGGTTCCACTTCATCCACCCTGCCCACGTTTGAGATTCCAGCATTGTTGAACAATATGTCAATTTTCTTATAGGTTTCGATGATCTGGGAAATTGCAGATTGAACCACTTCCGGAACCGTTACATCCACTTCATAAAATGCCGCTTTCCCGCCAGCTTCCTCTATTTCAGAAACGGTGCCCTGCCCATTTTCTGCATGAATATCGGTAATGATGACAAATGCGCCTTCTTTAGCGAATAAACGGGCAGATTCCTTTCCGATCCCGCTTCCCCCGCCAGTGATGACAGCAATTTTATTTTTTAGTCTCATGACGTTACCTCCTGTTCATGATTCATATGATCTTCAGGCTGCGCCGCTTTCACCGTTAAACCGCCATCCACCATTAACAGATGCCCGTTGATTTGCATCGCTTCATCGGAAGCCAAAAATACGACGGAATCACCAATTTGTTTTTCGGTTCCAAGTCGCTTCATCGGATTGGCTTCAATCTCTTTTGCCAGAATTTGCGGATCTTCCAAATATTCCTCACACATATCAGTCGCAACGGTGCTTGGGCCGACAGCATTCACATTGATATTGTATTTGCCTAGCTCGATCGCCAATGCCTTCGTTAAATGCGTGGCAGCCGCTTTCGATGAAATATAGTGGGGTATGACCGGACTCGTGACAAGGACGCTAGCCGTCGATGTAATATTGATGATCTTGCCATATTTATTTTCGATCATTCGTTTCGCAGCTCTTTGCGTCGTCAAAAAGATCGATTTCACATTGGTCCGATACGTCTCATCCCATGTTTCTTCGGAAAGGCTCAAAAAAGGTTCAAACGGCGCAATACCAGCATTATTCACTAGAATATCAACCATTCCCAACTCCTTTTCCACTTCATCGATCATGGCATCGACATCTTCCTTCACCCCAACGTTCGCTTTTACGACGATCGCTTGGATATGGAACTCGGATTCTACCTTTTCTTTTAAAGCATTCGCTTTTTCAAATGAACCTGGCGATGTATAGTTGATAGCCACATTGGCACCTTCTTCAGCCAATCTCATGACAATCGCGGCACCGATTCCCCGGCTGCCCCCTGTGACAAGTGCTGTTCGATTATTCAATTTCCCCATATGAATTCTCCTCCCTTTCCCTATCTGTTTCTAAAGGCTGATGCTGATCCGGCTGATTGAGAATTCCTGATGTCCAAGAATTTCCGCCTTTGTCAGCTCACCCTGTGCTGTTTTAACGATCGTTTCGAACATGCGATTTCCCGCTTCCTCCGTCGTTTCTTTTCCTTTCATGACAGGACTTGTATCAATATCGATGTTATCGATCATCTTGATGGCCGTATGTTCATTTCCCGTTATTTTGATGACCGGGATAATCGGGTTCCCTGTTGGTGTCCCTCTTCCTGTCGTAAAACAGACCATATGTACACCGGCTGCCGCCATGCCTGAAACACACTCGATGTCATTCCCCGGGGAATCCATGAAGTAATAGCCATTACCCGGGATTTCTTCCGCAAATGATAAGACATCGTTCAATGGGGCCGTACCTGCCTTGCTGATGCAGCCAAGCGATTTTTCCTCGATGGTCGAGAGCCCCCCCTCTATATTGCCCGGGCTCGGGTTTCCGCCACGCATATCTGCCCCGATGCGTTCCACTTCTTTTTCGAATCTATCAACATATGCATATAGTTTATTTGCCACTTCTTCACTCACTGCTTTTTGGGCAACAATATGTTCTGCCCCGATGATTTCAGTTGTTTCACCCATTACGATTGTACCGCCCTGTTTCAGGAGCTGATCAGCCGTTTTCCCTAAAACGGGATTGCTGCACAGACCGGATGTTGCATCGGAACCGCCGCATTTCACACCTACTATCAATTCTGACATGGGGGCATCCACTTGCGGCACTTTTTCGAGTTCCAGAAATAACCCCTTCGCCACTTCAGTTCCATTCTTAATCGCGTTTATCGTCCCGCCTGCATCTTGGATATCAAGCCACTCTACTGGTTTTCCTGTTTCTTCTTCGATTTCCCGTTTCAATACTTTGGCATCAATCACCTCACAGCCCAAGCTGATCAATAGAACCGCACCAACGTTTGGGTTTTTCCCCATTCCTCCAAGAAGTTTATGCGTACGTTCTTTGTCATCACCAATCTGGCTGCATCCATGCTGATGCGGAATGGCCACTGATTCCGGTACAGCTTGCTGGATTCTGTTGGCCACATGGTTGGCGCAAATGACAGTAGGAATGATCAATAGATGATTACGGATTCCAAACTTGCCATTTGAACGGCGATACCCTTTTATCATGCTCATTATTTTTGTCCCCCTTCCGCCTTATCGCCTCTGCCTCTGATGCCCTCAATATTTTGTACATGGACATGTTCACCAGGCTCGATATCCTTGGTGGCTGCACCGATCACTTCTCCATATTTGATGACCGCTGCCGATCGCTGAATCGGTTTGATTGCGATTTTATGCCCAAATGGAAGCGAATGCTTTGCTTCCACAGCCTTTGTTTGACCATTGATGACATAGAGTAATGTTTCCCCTTCTTCCACACCTTTCAATGAAGTCGCTACATTATCCTGATCAGACATGACGATGCTTGTAATGTCCTGTTCATAAACTAATTGGCCCATTTTCCTCTCCCCTTTCTTTTAGTTTGTAAAAGGCTTCAGCATTCCCAGAAAATATCCCATCCACTTCAGCTTGTGTTAAAGTTTCCGGTAAATTCCCTTTAATGACCGCCACAGTGTCTTCATAGCTCCCAGCTGATAAACATACAGGCCAATCGCTGCCGAAAAGTAAACGGTCCGGCCTGAATGCCCGCACAATATCTTGTATGTATGGCTTAAAGTCATCCACCTTCCACATTGCCGAATCCGCTTGGGTCAATAAACCCGACATTTTGCACCAAAGATTCGGAAACTGTGACAAAGCATTCATTTCTTCTTGCCATTTGTTTAATTCCCCTGGTGAAATATTCGGTTTAGCCATATGGTCAATGACAGCTCTTAAGTCAGGAAGCGTTTTCATTAATGTTATAACAGCTGAAACATGTGTATGATTAATCAACAAATCGAGCGGAAGATCATATCGAATAAGTAGTTTCAGATTTTCCACAACTTGTTCTTGTAAGATCCAAGCATTGTCTTCCAGATCCTGCAACATGGGTCGTAAACCAACAATTCCCGATCGTTCCATTAAAGAATCCAATTGCTCAGGGAAGGATGGGGCGGATAAGTCAAGCCATCCCACCACGCCATATATCCAGTCATGGCTATCATACAAGGATAATAGAAATAAAGTCTCTTCATAGGTTGGAGCCGCTTGCACAAGGACCGTCCCCGAAATATCATTCCTATGTATTAAGGGCGATAAATCTTCGGGAAGATAATCCCGATAGAGGACTCCCATATCCTTTGTAAGCCAAGAGTAATCACCTCGGTCAATTCTCCAAAAATGCTGATGTGCATCAATAATCATGCTGGCCTCCTTTTGTTACGCTTATGTTACCGGTAACATTAAAATAACAATAATATTTTAAATTGTCAATAAATTAGTTGGAATCTTTTGAACTGGACTAAATTTTGGACTTTCATTTTCTTACTCTATCTATCTGTCTATATTCTTCGCTCTTATTTGATTTCTTTTCAAAAAATATTATTCTTCTTATGAAATGGTTAATATTAGAAAAAATCACTAAAAAAGGAGGGACTGCAATACGAAGAACTAGGAGGTAAGACAATTTCCGTTGAGGTGCTTGAAGATAATAAAGCCCGGAACTTCCATGAGTCATCTGGTGCTGAATTGAATCTATTGGTTTATATGTGGAAGGATATGAGCCCAGTATTGTTATGAACGACATGCTTTTGGGAGAGGCCACTTATTCTTTGGCACAACAAAAAAACTCCTATTATTTTATAGGAGCTCCTGATGATTTCCTGATTACCAATTCAGGCTTTAAATTGATCGTCCGATAGTCGGCAGGACCGACTTCATCCACTCGCTCGATCACTAATTGTGTTCCTAGATATCCGAAGTCGTAAGCGGGCTGTGAAGATACGGTTAAAAAGGGATCGAAGTCCGAGAATAATTCCAAGTCGTCAAAGCAAACGACAGCAATGTCTTCAGGTACTTTAATCTGTTTTTCTCGTAAACTTTTTATAATTTTGATGGCAATGAAATTATTGGCGGCAAAAATCGCCGTTGGCCGCTCAAGGGGAGGGACATTCATTAATTCGTCGATACCGCTCCATTGCTTTTCCTGTTTGTAATGAGTCTCGATGACGAAAGAGTGATCGATGGTCAAATCATTTATTTTTAGTGTTTCAACATATGCTTGATAACGCTCTTTGGAAGTGGAGATCGTAAGCGGACCATGAACCAGCGCGATTCGTTCGTGTCCAAAATCGATAAGATGCTGAAGAAGTTTTTTAGTTCCTTCATAGTTATCACCAAGTACCCGATCACAAGAAACATCTTGAATTTGCCTATCTATCAATGTAAATGGGATCCTGTTTTTTATTAATTTCTTCAAATTTTTCGTCGATTGATCGCCTGTCGGTGCAATAATGACGCCATCCACCCGTTTTGAAATCAAAGCATCGATATAGTCACTCTCTTTTTCGTAATCCTCATCGGTATTGCATAAAATGAGCTGATATCCCATTTGATTGGCTTTATCCGCGGCCCCTCTCGCTACCTGGGTGAAAAAGGGGTTCGTGATATCGGTTATGATTAATGAAAGCAGCTTCGTTCTTTTAATATTCAAACTTTGGGCAGCGGAATTCGGTATATAGTTCAACTCTTTAATAACCGCTTCAACTTTTTCCCTAGTCTTTTCACTGATATTTCCTTTATTATTAATGACTCTCGATACAGTCATCGTTGATACATTCGCTTTTTTTGCAATATCGTAAATTGTCGTCACTTTTTGTACCTGCCTTTACATTATCCCTTATATTGTATCATAAGTATAAATGGTTATTTTATACTTTAACACTTAGAAGATCATGTTAACCCAGATACAGTACGGAACTACAAAAAAAAGACACAGTCCTTCGTGAAGGTTTGTGCCTTATATTTGTTTTAATTTTGATTAAATCCGCTTTCGTCCATATAAAATACTTCCCAAGAATGTCCGTCGATATCCAGGAAACTCCAACCGTACATGAAACCATGATCAATAGCTTCATTAAAAGGCTTTCCGCCAACATCCAGTGCCCTATTCACGATCTCATCGACTTCTTCCTTACTTTTAACGGATAGGGCGACGATGGCTTCCGTACTGGATGCAGAATCCGGGATTTCCTTCTTGGTAAACGTTTTAAAGTAATCTTCCACCAATAACATGACATATATGGACTCGCTGATAACCATGCATGTCGCATTTTCATTGGTCATTTGCTCGTTAAACTCAAAGCCGACCTTTGTGAAAAAAATTCTACTGAGGCATCCAAATCTTTAACAGGCAAGTTTACAAAGATCTTTTCTGCTTGAACTCCCATCCAATTCACCCTCGCTTGATTTATTTGTTCACTCACCTACTATTCGCTGCATTTTTCGATTATCCTGCTTGCAGCATAAAAGGAGAGATCACCATGGAATCTTTCTTTTTACTTCAAATAGATACTCATAATCTCCGTTTCATTAATATATGCTTGGGTACTATTTGTTTTTTGTAGTTTTTGAACTAGCTCGCCATTCGTGACAACAACCGGGGTTACGATACTTGGAGCTTTGGATTTCAGAAAATCGATATCAAATGTAACAAGCTTGTTTCCTGCTTTTACACTTTGCCCCTCTGCGACATGGACTTCAAATCCCTCACCTTCAAGGTTAACTGTTTCTAATCCAATATGTATCAACAATTCTATGCCATGCCTTGTTCGGAGGCCTAGGGCATGTTTAGTATGAAAAACCTGGATTACCTCTGCATCGATTGGAGATACGACCAGCCCTTCCTCAGGAAGAATCGCTATCCCGTCCCCCATCATTTTTCCAGAAAACACCGGATCCGGAACATCTTCAATTTTTATTACTTGTCCATTAATAGGAGCGAGCAGTTGTTCCACACTTTCTTTTTTACTGAATAATTTTTTGAACATAATAATTCCACCCTTCTCTTTCAGTCTTGAAACCTTACATCTCACAAGGAAACGTTGAATATTTTTGTTAATTCTGATAATAATCAATTTTTTTATTCGCTTTTGATTTACCTTCTGCTTTCTTCATATTGTTCTCTTCGACTTTAAATATAACAATCTCGATTATAAGTTACTAATCATTTTATTTCACTTTTTTAATTTTAAGATCACTTGCTATATTATTTGTTGTTTTTTATAGTATCACAATGAATTAGACCTTAATATATTATCCATTCTTTTTTGAGGTCCGCCGTTACAGACCATGAAAAAGATGGATAAAGTTGTATAAAATAAGGTTTCGTTTTCTATTCAAAATAGGTATACTTTAGCTACCAACCTATTTTATGGAAATTTATTCTGTATTTCTGATGATCGACCAATCCATGCCTTAAAGGGGAGTGTGTAATGAAAATCAAAACGTTATGTTTCATTCTTGTCCTGCTAGTCACTGGTTCCATGGGCACGATTCATGCAAATGCAAAAGATCAAAAGGTGAAAGAACTGGATATCGGGGAATCTTTCGGTGGTGCAAAAGGCACGATGGTTCTCCAAAACTTAAAAAATGAAAAAGTATTTATCTATAACAAACAGAGAAGTAAAGTACGCTATACCCCGGAATCGACATTCAAAGTCGCGAATGCATTAATCGGCTTACAGACAAAAGCGGTGAGCGATGAATATGAAGTGAAACGCTGGGATGGCGTAATCAGGGAATTTGAAGATTGGAACAGAGACCATACGCTGGCTTCAGCCATGAAGCATTCTGTGATTTGGTATTATCAAGCAATGGCCCGCGATATCGGGGCGGAAAACATGCAGCAATATGTGAACCTGCTCGATTACGGCAATCACGATATCTCTGGTGGGATCGATCAGTTCTGGCTCGATAGCAGCATAAAGATTTCCGCCCGGGAACAAGTCCAATTCATCGAAAATCTTGTAGAAGAAAAACTGCCTATCGATAAGCAGCATATGAGAACCGTTAAGAGAATCCTGATCAATGAAGAAGTAGACTCATATGTCCTCCATGGAAAAACCGGTACACGCCTTTCAGATTTGGGATTGGGCTGGTATGTGGGTTACATCGAAACGGACAAGGGAAAATGGGCCTTCGCCACCAACTTGGATGGCAGCGGGAGTAAAGCCAAAACGATTACGCTGGATGCCCTGAAAGAGTTGGATATCATAAAAGAATAAAAGTTCCCACGCATGCTCGTAAGTCGGGCATGTGTTTTGCTTGGTCTTAAGATATCTGATAGGTAGACTTTATAATCAAAAAGAAAGAGCATCTGCCAAAAGCAGATACCTTATCTTCTTGACAGGAGTCATGTTAACCCTATCTCCCGGTTTCCTTTTTGTTTTAATAACGCAGGCTTTGTAACTGGCTGCGAAAGTGCGGTACATTCAGCAAAGGAAAACTGTTTACACCCTTTACAACGGTTCTCATCCAGATTGGATATAGCTCTATTAATGGCATCACCCGTACTGGAAAAGAACCGTTCTTCACCAACCAGTTTAATAAAGCCAGTTTTTTTCAGCATTTCTTTAGGTTCCTGTTGAATCCCGGAAATCAACACTTGTCGATTATGAAACTTGAATTGCTTTACGATGTCGGTTAGAAGTGCTTCTCCCGATGTATCAATAAATGGCACATTGCTCATTCTTAATAGAAGGACTTTTGGTTTAGAACGGATTATTTCTTCGAGTTCTTCTTGCAGCCTTTCGATTGAACCAAAGAATAAAGGTCCTTCTATCGTATAAATGTTAATCTGCGGACAGCTTGATCCTTGTTGGACCATTTCTGGTTTAACTAGTTTATCAGCTGGATCTGGTAATACCTTTGATAATTTCAATGTACCGCTCATCAGTTTAACGAACGATAGAATGGCTAATAATAAACCGATCCCGACGCCGGTTGTCAAGTCAATCAATACGGTTAACATGAAGGTAACGATCAATACGATCGAGTCCATGGTTTTTGCTTTTAAGATATGCGAAAATTCTTTGCGTTCGCTCATATTCCATGCGACAAACATAAGAATGGGGGCCATACTGGCCAAAGGAATGGCCGAAGCATATGGAGCCAAACTGACTAACACCAGCAATACCATCAGCCCATGGATCACACCTGATATTGGGGAAACGGCACCGTTTTTAATATTCGTTGCGGTACGCGCGATGGCACCTGTAGCCGGGATGCCTCCAAATAAAGGCGTAATCATATTGGTCAATCCTTGCCCCATCAGCTCTTTATTGCTGTTATGTTTACTGTTGGTCATGCCGTCTGCCACTACAGCGGATAATAGTGATTCAATTCCTCCAAGCATGGCAATGACCAAAGCAGCCGGAAGGAGTTCGATCACTAAGCCGCCCGTGATATGGGGAAACTGAAAATGGGGCAATGCATTAGGAATGGCGCCATAAGCCGAACCAATGGTCGCTACCTGACCAGGAAAGAATAAGCTAGCGACTAGAGTTGATACAATCAATCCCAGCAATGCACCAGGGATTTTCGGTACATATTTTGGAGTTAATATGACGAGAGTTAAACTTATGATAGCTACCAGTACACTATAGATATTCACCGTATTGAAGTTCAATAAGATTTCTTTCATATTTAAAAGAAAGGCTTCTTCTTTTTTTAAGTTACTGAGTCCAAGGAAATTGGCAATCTGGCCAGAAAAGATAATCACTGCAATTCCAGCAGTAAAGCCAATGGTAACCGGACGTGGAATAAACTTGATGAATCTTCCCAGTTTGAAGACACCTAAAAGAAAAATCATGATGCCTGCCAGGAAACCGGCGATTAACAGTTTTTCATATCCATACTGCATGACCACACCGAACAAGACGGGGACAAAGGCTCCAGTCGGGCCTGCAATTTGATATTTCGATCCTCCAAAAAAGGAAACCATAATTCCTGCAATAATTGATGTGTACAGTCCGTATTCCGGTCTTACTCCAGAAGCAATCGCAAAAGCCATCGCTAAAGGAATCGCTACAATCCCAACTACCACCCCGGCAACCAGGTCTTTCTGAAAATGTCCTAAATTGTATCCTTCAAGCCTGTTAGAACCCATCATTTTATCGCTCCTTTTTTATTGAATATGTATTTCATCCTTGCTGACAATGTTGCTATATCCATCTATGATTCGATCCAATTTACCCGTTTCGGGATGGATGACCATACCATGAACGGCAATGGAATCCGGTAATAATGGATGGTTTTCGATCAAACGGACACTATTCATTACACTTTCCTCAACGCATTGAAAACCTGACAGCCACTTTGATAAATCAATACCAGAGTTTGTAAGGACATCAATTTGCTCCTGACCGACTTCCTTCTGCTTTGCTGCGTCAAGCAGTGAAGAGGATTGAAGACCCACCATACCGCATCCGTGATGTCCGATCACACACACTTCCTCCACTTTCAGCTCATAAATAGCGACAAGGATACTGCGCATAATGCTGCCAAAAGGGTGCGAAACAATCGCTCCAGCGTTTTTAATGATTTTCGCATCTCCATTTCTTAACCCCATCGCCTTTGGAAGCAATTCCAACAGACGGGTATCCATGCATGTTATGATGACGATCTTTTTATCGGGATACTTTGTCGTTTGAAACTCTTTATATTTATTTTGATCGACAAACGTCTTGTTATAATCCAGAATGCTAGAAATAACTGACATTACTCATTCTCCTTTCGCTTGCAAATCTTTGTAAAGGTGTGAAAATGTTCTATGTACAATAATCCGTTGCCTTTCACCGGCCCTTTATTCCATGTTAGAGAAATTAAATTAGAGTTAAATGATAGAAGGATTAGAAATTAGTGAGAATTATTACATTTTCTTCTCTTTTTTTGCATATTTCTTACTCACCGAAGCCAAAAAAAGGGTGATGCATATTAGACAGCCAATATGCATCACCCCTTTTTATGAGTTGTTCCATTTCTGTCTAGATTAATACACCCTTTGTTTTATTCAGGGCCATCATTATCATTATCATCCTCTTCATCATCTTCCCATGTGATGGTTTTTACTTCTTTTGTGTAACCGTCCACTTGGACGACTGCGTCTCGATCGTCCTCTAATTCAACTTCGACCAAATAATAGGGTGTCTGATCTGAGGGCTGATAAAATTCTGTATCGTCACCTGTCCCTTTTACATGTTTTTCCGCAATTGCAATTGCTTCGTTTTCTGTAATGATACTATCTGCTACCATTTTCGAACCAATAATAGCTCCTGTATACGGGTTGAGTATTAATGTGATTTTTTCGTTATCCTTATTTACCACTGCTTTATAATAGGAGTTGTCTTTCTCCTTCACAAAATCAATTTGTTCCAGGTCACCTTGTGAGGAAATACGCGCCATTATTTCATTTTGGTTCAGTTGCTTTTGGGGTATTTTTTCCGTCGTTTCTTCAGCTGCATGAACTATTATTTCCTTTATAGAACGAACTTCACCGCTTTTCGCATCCATCCTAATTTGATATACCCCGGTTTCAAGCTGCATGTCAATCTGATATTCTTCACCTTCACTTTTCGTTGTCTTTATAATGGTTCCAGGATATCTATCCTTTGCTGTCTGGTTCACTTCTTCTTCCGTCAAGCTTTCCGCGGATAATGATGGAGCCCACCATTGAAATCCGACGAATAATGACAGACCAAAAACAAGAGCCGATCCAGCTGTTATCAGCACTTTTCCATTCTTCATCGTATCCCCCATCCAACGTCATTTTGGCATTATTGCATCTTAAAATGATCCCTCGATAGGAATTCACTAGTTAAGGGACTTCATTAAATAAAAGAGTAACGTTCGTTCCCCTGCCTTCGAGACTATCCATTTCAACCCGTACATCAATTGCCTCAGCAATTTCCCTTGCCATGGAAAGCCCCAATCCTGTACCGCCCCGCTTTCGGCTCCTTGCTTTATCTACACGATAAAAGCGATCGAACACTTTTGGCAATTCAGCCTTTGGAATTCCATCCCCTCTGTCCTCGATGCGGATATATGCTTCATTACTTGTTTTCCCTATGTAGACTGAGATATGTTCATCACTATATTTTCTTGCATTGTCCAAAAAAATAAACAAAAGCTGTTTTAACTTTTGAACGTCCGTTACTGTTTCAATCGCATCGCCACTATAAATCTCCACGGTTCGATTGTATGCATTTTTATATACTTTCGCTAACTCTGCAATGATATCGGTCAAATTGACGTTTTCTTTCTCTATATTCCATTTTTCCTGATGCTTTGCAAGCAGGAGCATTTGCTCTGTCATCTCTCTCATTCTAATCGCTTCAGAATGAATGGCCTCTATGGATTCACCGAACAAATCAGGCCGCTCCATCCCCTTTCTTTTCAAAAGGCTTGCATAGCTTTCGATGACAGTTAACGGTGTTTTTAATTCATGTGAAGCATTCGATACGAATTGCTCCTGTTTTTCGAAGTTAGCTTGTAGCAAATCGATCATGTGATTAAAGGTTTTCCCCATTTCCACAAGCTCATCTTTTGATTTTTCCTCTAGGCTAAGACGCTTAAATTGGCCGCTTGTTTGAATTTCCTTCATCGTATCAATCATCGATCGAATCGGACGGGCGATGAAGTTACTAAGAATAGTGCTTGATATCAGAACAGGTATCATGGCAATGACCGTTACAGCGATTAATACGATGCGCAGAACAGCGAGCATTTCTTCGGTTGCTGTCATGCCTTTCGTGATTTGAAGATTAACTATACTCCCATCCCCCCAAACGATCGGATTTGAAACGAATACATACTTTTTCTGATGATAGGTGATGATCACACTCTTCTCACCTGGATAAAAGCTATTATTTCGATAGCTTAATTGTTTTTCAGAATTGGATGTCACAGCCATTCCTTTTCGTTGACCTTCTTTTACAATGCCAATCATGCCATCTATAGGCAAAAAAGCTCGAAGTAAATCATTCGATGAAATATGATTAACATTTTTACTAACATCAAAGGCAATTTTCCCTGTCTCCGCTTTCGCACGATTAAGTTCGTTCACCATCATCAGATTACTGAAAACAAAATAAATGGAAGCATTCATCAAAAGGAGCAGGAAAATGAATAACACCGCTGTATATAGATTTATTTTCTTCCGCAGTCTCATTTTGCTTCCTTCATGACGTAGCCAACGCCTCTTACGGTATGAATAAGCCGTGTATCAAAGCCATATTCGAGCTTTTTGCGAACATATCGGATATACACATCCACCACGTTTGTTTCTCCATAGAAATCATACCCCCAAACCGCTTCCAGAATTTGATCCCGGTTTAGCACTTGACGCTTATTCTTCAGTAAATAAAGAAGTAAATCATACTCTTTTGGCGTTAAGTCAATTTCACTTTCACCTCTAATGACTTCGCGCGTTTTGACATTTACCTTTAGATCAGCCGTATTGAGCCATTCATCATCTTCACCTTCCATTGAAGGCGCTGTGCACATTCTTAAAACCGCACGAATTCGGGCAAGTAATTCCTCAATTTGGAAAGGTTTAGTGATGTAGTCGTTCGCGCCGAAATCAAGACCGGAAACCTTATCTTCAACCGAGCCTTTTGCAGTTAACAGGATGACAGGAGTGAGATTATTTTTCGCACGAATTTTACGAAGCAGTTCGATCCCGCTTATGCCCGGAAGCATCACATCCAATAAGATCAAATCCCATTTTCCTGATCGATACGCTTCAAGGGCTTCAATTCCGTCCATTGCCTTTCCGATTTGGTAGCCTTCGATTTCAAGCTCTAATTCAAGCAGTCTTATGATTTTTTCTTCGTCTTCTACAATTAGTATAGACTCTTTACTCATTTGTAAGGCCTCCTTTAGTTTGGACTGTACCCATTCATGTGTTATTCATTTTAAATTTAAATGGATTGGATTATCCGTATGCATGCCTGTTCGTTCATAAGAAAAAGGCTGCCTCAGCAACCTTCCTTATTTTGAAGTAGGTTATTAAAGAAACCATTCACCTTGTGCAATTTTCACTACTTTACCTCCTACATGAACATCGATTTCCCCGTTCACATCACCTGCTTTTAAAAACAATAAAGAAGGTCTTTCGATTTCGCATCCCTGTTCTACACGAATGTCTATTTCACTTTTTTTAAAATACCGGTATTTAACTAAGTAAGCAGCTAAACATCCATTAGAACTGCCAGTGGCTGCATCTTCTGGGATACCATAATATTCCGCAAAGTCTCGAACATTCAAATCATTTTTCGAATCATACGTTTCTGGGGAAAAAACCATAATGGCTTTGGCATCCGTGTGTTCAATTAATTTAAAATACTTTTCTCTATTAATCTTTACTATTCTAACGGCTTCCAATGATTTTAATGGGACAACAAGCACTGGGAGCCCCGTCGAAACTTCTTGAATGGGAAATCTATCATCTATGTTTTCTTTATGTATATTTAAAACATCAAAAATTTCATCTGTATCTAAAATTCGTCCAAAAGTTGGTTCATTTTGTTTCATCCATAGAAGCTCTTCTTGATTATTGAATGATACTGTTATCTGTCCACCTTTAAAGTTTAAAATAATGGTATCCAATGGTGCTTCTAATACTTCGTTATGAATGATATATGCAGTTCCTAAAGTCGGATGTCCAGCAAAAGGAACCTCTTCATTAGGTGTGAAAATTCGAACATCATAGCCGCCATCATTTTTTGAATCAGACAAGATAAAGGTTGTCTCGGAAAAATTAATTTCTTTGGCAATTTGTTGCATTTCATTATCCGGAATACTTCCAGCGTTTTTAAAAACCGCGAGTTGATTTCCTGTATATTTTCCATTTGAAAACACATCAACAATAGCATAATTAATCCTCTCCATAAGACTTCTCCTCGTTTATAGTTTTTTTTAACGAATGTCCCAATTATTGCATGTAAATTTTGAAAATTAAAGTCGCTATTTGCCCAGTTAGCTCCAAAAAAAAAGAGCTGCCAAAGCAACTCTCATGTTAAAAGCCCTATTTACTTTGTACCTGATTTCAATCTGTTCCTGCCAAATATTTTTTTAAGACTTACGCATTTATATAGGTTTGATAAACTTACACCCACTAAAAATAATTGGAAATCCCAAAGGATTTGGAATCCATATCCTTTTCGCTGATAGTAGAACTTCATCCAATCGTTGAATTTCAACCCTTTTTTTCGTGGGACCTTTTTTCATTAATTTACTTCCAGCTTCTCTTAAAAACCTTTCTTTTTGCTCTGCTTTAGTCCTGCTAATTGTTTTCGTGTAAACATGATGGGGTTGGGGTTGTTCCAGTATTTTCTTCATTGATTGTTTTAATGAATCAAATGGTATTTTTTTCATTATTCCAGGTGAAAATGACAGCTCTAATCATGTTCTTTTTCAATCTGACTACTTGTAGCTAAAGCATGTTTATGTCGATTAATGGCATGCAATAATGTGTGATACTGCATATTTGAAAACGCCAAGACTCAATGTCCTGTAATGGACGTTCCATTTCATGAATACTATCACCCTCTATTTTTTTACGGATACTATATTATAGGTTTCATCACCCTTGTTAATACTCCCTCGGTCACAAGGCTGCCCATCGCCACCTGGATAAAAAATGGTTGGATCGAACACAACAAATCTGTCTTGTATTAAAACAATATTTGCCCAACATTCTTATATATATCTATTCTCTGCATATAACTCTATCGTATCCACTTTTCCCCCTCTTTCGTTGCCTTAATATCCTCCACCAGCATTTCAACATGTTCTTTTTTCGTAGCCCAACTGGTACAAAATCTTACAGCACTGTGTGTAGCATCGATTTTTTCCCAGAAGGAGAATGAATACTTTTTGCCTAGTTCCAAAATTACATCTTCCGGCAAAATGGGAAACTGCTGATTCGATGTGGAATCATATCGTAATGAAAATCCATTTTCAACAAACGCATCTCGAATCATCATTGACATTTCTACTGCATGATTAGAAATTTCATAGTATAAGCCATCTTCAAATAAGGTTTCAAACTGGATCCCCAATAGTCTCCCTTTAGCCAGTAATCCTCCCTTTTGCTTGATGAAATATCGGAAATCCTTTTTCAGGGCATCATTCATGATGACTGCCGCTTCACCAAACATCGCACCAATTTTCGTTCCTCCTATATAGAACGCATCACATAGGCTTGCAATATCTGCCAAGGTCAGATCGCTGTCCATTGAAGCCAAACCATACCCTAATCTAGCGCCATCCAATACCAATGGCAAACCACATTCCCGGCAAACTTTACTTAACGCTTCCAATTCGGCTTTACTATAAGTCGTTCCATTTTCTGTAGGGTTGGAAATATAGACCAAGCCTGGCTGTACCATATGCTCATGAGTGACATCATTCCAGTGGGCATCATATAATTCTTTCACCTGCTCAGCTTGAATTTTCCCATCATCACTCGGCAAAGTAAGCACCTTATGACCAGTGGCTTCAATGGCTCCTGTTTCATGCACGGCGATATGACCAGTAATTGCTGCTACTGCACCTTGATGCGGGCGCAAAATTGAAGCGATAATCGTTGTATTCGTTTGTGTTCCTCCTACTAAAAAGTGTATATCTGCATTCGCCGCATCACACTCTTTTCGAATGTAAGCTCTTGCTTGTTCACAGTGCATATCCACTCCATACCCAGGTGTTTGTTCTTCATTGGTTTCTATTAATCGTTTCAGAATTCGCTTATGAGCACCTTCTGTATAATCATTTTCAAAACGTATCATCCTATATTCTCCCCAAACTATCCAATTTCTGCTGAATGAACATCATAGAAGCATGGATTTCTTTTATTTCATTTTGTGATAATCCCTGAAATAACCTCACTAATTGTTTATCTGATTTTTCATTAATCTGGTTAAAAAGAGTAATCCCTTTAGGAGTCAACCGAATAAGACTAGTTCTGTTATCCAAAATCGAGTTTTCCTTAATAACCAGTCCATCTTTACATAGCTTGGTAATTATCCTACTCATATAACTGCGATCAATTTCCAGTTTATCAACTAAATTATTTGCTATGCACTGCTCCATCAAACCGATTTCTAAAATTACCCGTGCCTCAGTGAAAGAATATCCGGTATCCAAAATATGCTTATCCAATACACCAAGTATATTTGTATAAAATCTATTGAATTGCCGTATATCAGCTATGGTATTTTTATTTATATTCATTCTTGACTTCCTTTTTAGTGGACTTTATCCACTAATACTGTATTGTGATTAGTGGACTTTGTCAACATTTTCATAAACCTTTGAAGGATCAATCGATACCGCTCGTTTAACCCCTTTCAAACTTTTAGCCCTGATAAAACAACCGTTCCACTTGCCCTTTAGGTAAGATTCTCTAAATGCATTAACCTGCCAAGTGCAATAAAAAAAGGAGCTGCCAAAAAGCAGCCCAAACGGTTTTTTATATTGCTGATTTCACAAATGAAGGAGGGAGTAGGATGGAGAAGATCATTAGAAAAGATAGAAAAACGCCCCAAAAAAGATGTTCAATTTAATCATTTTTTCTTTATTTTACCGTCGTTCCCCTGGTCAATACCAGAAGCGTTATTAACTATTTGTGGAAACAAGTTCAACCCCTGATCCAAAGCATTCATTGAATCGGCTTTTTGGCCGATTTTTTTTGATTTTTCTTGTTTTTTCATTTTTGTCGCCTCCTAAAATTAGGATTCGTAGTAAATCAAAAAATATTCCAAAGTAATTCTTAAATGATTATGTTGCACAGTTTGTTAATTAAGGGTACTTGTTCCCTTGAAACCGTACGTTTGCTCATGTTAAGAATCGTACATTAAGAACACTTTATTTTTTAAAAAACCAAATTCATTTAATATTTCCTCTGAACCATCCACTTTAATAGTCGTAATTTTTTCATCCATTGTTTTACCGGTAAAGTACCAAAAACGATTATTCCCCTTTACTTTAATGATTTCTGCTTCATCATTTCCGACAAGGACCTTTGAAATTGATGGGTCTGATATTGCCCCAGAATAAATGTATGGGGCTGTCTCCATTACTGACCAATTTTGATCGTTATATGATAACCATAGCCGGGGTAGAACGTCCACACCCGCGGGACTATGATTCCATATAACAAACGAAGCTATGATCCTGCAAGAAATATAGTTATTACCTTTTTATGATTTTGGCAATCTTGAAAATTCCAAAGCCGCAAAGAATTATGATACCCATGATAATAATTGGTAGTAGAATATTCAGTGACAATCATCTCCCTTTAAATTATGTAAGTTATTCTTATATCCATATACTACCACATCGAAAAATTCACTTATTCAACTCCCTCAGTTTAAACAACTCCACATTTCCACATAATGTACATTCTTCACACCGCCCCTGGAGGCTTTCCCTCCCATGTCTCAACGGGTCATTTGCCCTATCATTCCTTCGTCATGCCTATCCAAGGGATGGAGGCCAGTTTTGATAACCTGCCCCGTTAGTTGAAAAACAAAATTCTGAAAATGTATTTAGGTCTTCATAATCACAAGGGAATAAATGTTAATCCATTGTATTTTTTCTCTTTTTATGTTCTATACTCCATTCGTGCATTGAATCTAAAATCGGCTTCAATGTCATTCCATACTCAGTTATAGAATATTCCACTTTAGGTGGGACTTCACGATATACCTCTCGACTTATGAGCCCCTCCTCCTCTAGTTCTCGTAATTGATTTGTTAGCATTTTTGGGGTAATGCCTACAAGTGCTTTTTTTAATTCTCCATATCTCATTGTGCCTTCCGACATTAGATACAATAAGATGGTAGGCTTCCATTTCCCAACCAAGATGGAAAGGGCATCATGCACTTTACAATATTCAGGTTTTATTTTCATCTTTACCTCCAATAGTATCTTTTTGCATACTAGATATCTTCAAAGTGCATACTTACATAATTGATTTTAATGGTTTATTATGACTATGAAAAGGGGGTAGACAATATGAAATCTGATAATATTAAACGTCGTGAAATAAAAAAGGTATGGACAGTAACCGAACAAAAAATAAGCAATATTCATACCGCAAGTCCTATCCTTGCACCTGGCAACTGGGTAGATTATGACCCGTTCTTATTATTAATGGAAGATACATTTCAAAAAGGAGCATTTAGTGACCATCCTCACCGTGGTATAGAGACCATAACATATATCATTGACGGAAGGCTTAATCATTATGACAATGTTACGGGGGCGGGTGGGATCCTAGAAACAGGTGACCTTCAATTTATGACTGCTGGTAGAGGAGTGATCCATAATGAATCACCACTTGACGGTGAAACAGTTCATCTTCTTCAGCTTTGGGTTAACCTACCTCGTAAATATAAAATGGTAAAACCCCGTTATCAAAATATGAACGCAAAAGATATGCCTGTTCGTCAAGAGAACGGTGCCTTAATTCGAGTATATTCAGGTTCATCTGGAGATATTGTATCGAACTCCCTGAATTACGCTTCTGTCACGTTTGTAGAAATGATGTTGGAAGAAGAGGCATCCATTAGTCAAGACCTTCCTGGTACCTATAATGGCTATATTTATGTATTAGAAGGCAGTGGAACATTTGGTGAAAATAAAGTTGAAGCGAAAAAAGGGCAAGCAATGTGGCTAGGTTCCGCAAATGATGGGGAAATGAGCAATATTCCCATTTCTGCAAGCGAAAAATTACGACTTGTTCTTTTTGCAGGTGAACCTCTCAGAGAACCTGTTGTAGCATATGGCCCTTTCGTAATGAATTCTGAAGAAGAAATACGACAGGATTATCAGGAGGGTAAATTCGAAACTCCAGTAGATTAAAGATTCATGGAAATGGTTGAATGAATTTGATTACCTCATCAACGAACAAATTAAATAAAGAAAATAAAGGAGCCAAAAGATGATAGGGTTAGGTTTATTGTTAATACGCTTAGTAATTGGATTGTCATTCATATCTCACGGAGCCCAAAAGTTATTCGGCTTTGGTGGCGGCGGTGGTTTAAAAGTAACTGGGGAGCATTTTGAAAAATTGGGAATCAGGCCAGGGGTGACAATGGCGTTACTCGCTGGGCTGTCGGAATTAATAGGTGGAGCCATGTTTGCGGTAGGGTTTCTTACCCCACTTGCAGGCATTGTGATTGCTGGAACAATGGTAGTAGGGATATTAAAAGTTCACGGACCAAATGGTTACTGGATTACGAAGGGTGGATATGAATACTGTCTTGCTGTATTAGTTGTAGCAATTGGTGTAGCTCTTACGGGTGCAGGACAATATTCACTTGATGGTATTTTATTTTAAATTATATCCATTTTTACGACAAATGTTTTGGATTCAAGGAATCAGACGCTCAGAAGCTAATTCTGAGCGTTTGTTGTGAAACTATCATTAAGCTTTTCTATTCTAGGATGGACGACACTAGCATTTAGGCTTCCCACATGCGCCCGATGAAGACCTACAACATGATTTTTCGTGTTGAGCATCATAACGAGAAAAACTTCCCTGTCCTCGTTTGCAATTTGCGTTGCGGTTAATTCTCGGACATCTTCTGAATTGCGAATTTGAAAGGCCACAAACGGCTCAACCATTTACCTGATTTCCTGCTTAATTCGTACCACTTCAAAAATTGGGGTTAATTCCATTTTCAAAACTCCATTTCATTTCATTTTTTTTTTTATTTGTTGCCCTTTTGTTTCTTCTCTGGTGGGTTTTTCATTCCTATTTTCATTTGCCTTGCGAAGCGAATTAATTCCCCAAAGGGGGATTAATTTTCCCCTTTTGACAAGTAGAATGAAAGACACGCATAGGCAATCGGTCAAGGGATTAAGCACAAAAAGTTTTTGATGTTGCGATAGCGCCCCTAATCAAAAAGGTTTTTGCCCCTTGATCGATTGACTGGCCGTCTTAACTTCCTGCCGGAAAGGTTCGGGTGTCCTACCGGCTGGAAGGTTAGTCGTCCTGCGCTGTTTCACGATTCGGAAGGCAAAGGGAAAAATAATAAAAAAGCAGCCGCCCGGCTG
>NZ_JADILK010000130.1 GCF_017355165.1 Bacillus sp. SD075
TGAATGTTACTTTTATAAATATAGTATTCCCATTTATTTAAAAAGAATACAATGATTATAGCTTGGCGGCGTCCTACTCTCACAGGGGGAAACCCCCAACTACCATTGGCGCTGAAGAGCTTAACTGCCGTGTTCGGAATGGGAACGGGTGTGACCTCTTCGCTATCGCCACCAAACATTTAATCTTTTAGCACATTTATTATCATACCATGTATGAAATCAAAATGCAAGAAGAAATTTTCATTCCTTCAAAACTAGATAATAATAAGAAGGTATTTCATTTTTTAA
>NZ_JADILK010000131.1 GCF_017355165.1 Bacillus sp. SD075
CCCGAAAAAACTGGTTGCCTTCGCTGGAGTAGATCCAAGTGTTCACTCATCAGGTAAGTTTACGGCAACCATTAATCGTATTACTAAAAGAGGTTCGAGCAGACTACGTCATTCTCTGTATCTTGCCGTACTATGTGGCATAAGAAGTTCAAGGAACAAAAAGCTTAAAGCCTTCTATGATAAGAAAAAATCAGAAGGAAAACCGGCCAAAGTGTCAATCGTTGCCTGTATGAATAAGTTGCTTCATTGGATTTA
>NZ_JADILK010000132.1 GCF_017355165.1 Bacillus sp. SD075
TCCACAATCGTTCTTCCGAACGGCTGTTTATTCATCATAACATCTTATTGATTAGTTGTCAACTTCTGCGAAGTTTTTAACTTATTTTAAATCGCTGTTTTTCAGCGACCATTTCATCTTATCATTTTCATAGTAAGAAGTCAATAGTTATTATTTCTTTCAGCAATCTGCCAAAAGCGATGAAGTTTTTCGTTTGTCTTAGTTGGTGCTTATTTATATTAAGCC
>NZ_JADILK010000133.1 GCF_017355165.1 Bacillus sp. SD075
GCTCGTGTTTCTTTACGAACGATTTTCTTTTCAAATTTCCGTTTATTCGCACTGGCTTTCACATGTGTGGAATCCACGAAAACGTGTTCAGCACTTATTAACTTTTTATTAGCAGCTGTCATTAAAATGCGATAGAAAATCTGTTCAAACAGGTCTGTATCTTTAAAACGTCGCTCATAATTTTTCCCGAACGTAGAGAAATGAGGTACTTTATC
>NZ_JADILK010000134.1 GCF_017355165.1 Bacillus sp. SD075
AACCGGCCTCCACCCCTTGGATAGGCATGACGAAGGAATGAAAGGGCATATGAATATGACCCGTTGAGACATGGGAGGGAAAGCCTCCAAGGGCGGCGAGGAGAATATGTAATAATATGGGTTTTTCAACAGATCCCCTATTTCAATCTGCCCTCATCTTATCAAAACGGTCCTATCTCTTTCGTTCATCTAAAGCAACCTATACCATGTGGT
>NZ_JADILK010000135.1 GCF_017355165.1 Bacillus sp. SD075
TTTTTGGGGAAGTACTCAAGAGGCTGAAGAGGCGCCCCTGCTAAGGGTGTAGGTCGCGTAAGCGGCGCGAGGGTTCAAATCCCTCCTTCTCCGCCAGTTACATATTTCATATCAAGGCCCATTGGTCAAGCGGTTAAGACACCGCCCTTTCACGGCGGTAACACGGGTTCGAATCCCGTATGGGTCACTTTCTTTTGGATAATCATAATGC
>NZ_JADILK010000014.1 GCF_017355165.1 Bacillus sp. SD075
CAAAGAAAATCGAGTTTGTCTACATTTTTTTATGGCTTGTACAATTTGGACGTTGATTTTCATTCGGCACGCGCTTTTCCCGCAGGAGTCTCGAACACCCGCTCCAATCAACTTTGTTTTACCTTTTAGATAGAGCCCTTTTGCCTAGAGTCTTTTTTGCTTTAAAATAAACGTATTAAAACTGAAGGGGATGAGGATGCTTTCTACAATGATTCTATTCAGCGAGATCAACTGGAGCCATGAAGCATTTGGTTCGCAAAATGGAGGCTGCCATGGACTTCTCTTTCATTTATGACATAGTGAAAGAGATGGATTCAGAGGTAGGACGCCCAAGTATTGATCCCGTTATTTTAGTTAAACTGACATTCATCCCAATAAACCTCCGGTATTCGTTCCATGCGTAAAACGATTGAAGAAATAGAAACAAATATGGCTTACCGCTGGTTCTTAGGCTACGATTTTCCAAGTTTATCATTGAACAATATTTACATACGCATCAAATATCGTTGTTACTATATGGTTTTTCTCTATAGGAAATTGTTGAGTCCACAAATAACCATATCAAAAACATATATACTTGTTAATAGTTCAGTTACTTTATCGTATTCAATGGAATGAAATAAATAAGACTCTTCTATTTCAGATTTTTTTCATCTATTTATTAATACCAGGTCCGCTTACTTCTTCATAAATAACTTTTAATTCTTCAATAGTAAGTGATTCTAAAAATTCCTTTAGTTCATCCATGTTAATGCCTCCTACTACAATAAAGAACATTTGTTCTTATTATAAACTCAAAAATATCACTAGTAAATAGTTAATTTTACTTTTAACACTAATAGAAGAATAATAGAATTCTTCATCAAATGTTTTCCAACCAAATTTTTTCTCATTGTTCCTACAAAACTGGAAAAGTACTTGAAAAAGCTAACTTTAATTTAAGGAGAGGGAATTATGTAGAAAAAGAAGGAAAGACAGAAAGGGAGAAACAAACAATGTTTTCGTCTCTTGATGGTCTACGAATAGCATTTTTAGACAGTATGAATCATAAACATTACATATACGAACTTGAAAAAGATATGGAGTTTAACTTGGACGACATGAATTACTTTTCAATTCAACAACTACTGAAAGTAAATGGGCTTTCATAGGAGATGCTCGATTAACTTACTTTTTTTCAGATGATGATATAAAGTTAAAAGAATTGGTCATTAATGAACCGATTAAATTAGGTTTGAATGATGAAGCATAAAGATTAAAAAGAATATAGCATAATCTTTATCCACTGGTAGCGTTGGTTCAAGATTACAAGTAGAGGCCCCATATTTAAGGTCCTCTTTTTCACTTCCATTTAGCGGCTTTGATCTTTAACTGAACCTTTCAAAAAAAGATAAATTGATTTCCAACCAATGGATGGAAATCAATTTATCTTAAAAATGGTATTTGGGGATGAAAAAAACTATTGGGTTTACAAAGTAAAACTATTGATTGAATCTTCCGCGCTGGCGAAGTAATTCACGGTTAAGTTTCGGATCTTTTTCAAATGCAGCGCGGCCGTGAAGCCAAAATATATTGTTGACAACAACTAGATCTCCAACAGGCAGTTCCAGTTCAAGTACGCTTTCATCGTTTTCTAAAGAACTGGATAAATCTCGTAAGTATTTGGCTTGTTCGATTGATTCAGGATAAACAAATTGATCGATAAAACATATACCAGGTTTGTTATTATGATTGAAGAAAGTCAATCTTTCAATTTCCTGATCAATGTTCTTGCTTTTTGGAGCCTTATACGTGAATTTTTGGCTGGATAATGGATGATTTACATACGTATCAAGCTCTTTCCAATCGTCTAAGTGCAATAAGCGTGATTCGCCACCTCGTGCATTTTGTTCGACCATCTTCATCATTAGTAACCAGTCCGTTGGTTCATCAACAAAGGTTCCGTCTGTATGAAGTGTAAATAAACGATAGGCCTGACGCAAATATGAATCACTGCTATCCGTGTCTTGAACACTAAAGCGGGCATAATATTTTCCTGACATGGCATCATGGTTTGGAGTTCCCAGCAAGTATGAAATGGCTGTCGCAAAAATGACATATTCATCTGTATTTTCCGTGACACCCTCCAAACCGAGGGTGAAGCCGCCGGATTCCCGATCATGAACGATGTTCCGAAGCACTTCACCAAAGTCTTCCCCCACTTGATCCAATAGATATGAAGCAATGATGATTCGTGCATATGGTGTATATTCCAAATGTTGAACAGACTGATTATCCTTCGATACAGTTTCTAAAAAAGCGGCAATTGCCTCTTTTGAAATTTCAATATGATATAAACGGCTGGATTGAGGGTGTACTTTCACCTCGTATTTTTCTGTTTTCCTTTCAAATTTAGCTCTCTTTTTTTCTGCAATGCTCATGAATAATTCCTCCTGTTATTTGTAATATAGTTGAGAAAGTTAACGGGAAATATAAAAAGCCAGTCGCACATGATTCCCAAATAAAATAGGAATCCAACTGTACAACTGGCTTATATTCACTTCACTGCTCTATGCAAATAGAGTCACAGCGAATATGCAGTTTATGTATGATTTATCTTTCCTGTTTCCAATCATTAAGATCTTTACACGTTTCTGAAAAGGTATTTTCCAAAAGGTGTTAATGTCATAATATTGGCTTAATTACATTAAAACGTTTTTTAGTAAAATTGTCAACATTTTTTACAAATTATTCTGAAAATCATATTACTAACTTGGTAGTTTCGTTTTTTCCCCAGCTTTAATTTGCTGAAAATGGAGATCCAGGTCCTTGAAGGCTGCAATCAATGCATTAGCTGCTTTCCCACGGTAATAAGATTGAATCGATTCTATCGCATCGTCAACACCATCATTTAAACTGATCCCTTTTAATAAACGCCCAATGAATTCCCGGCCATGCTCTGTTGCCAATGTACAAGAAGCTTCCAGGACAACCCCATATTTAGCATCGACCTCTGCAGTGATGGTCAATGTCTCAAAGACACTTTTCGCTGCCATCCCTTGAGGTAGACGTGCATGACCTGCAATGAAAATTGTTTTACCATTGAACATAAGACTTCTTCCCCTCTCTTAAAACGAATTTTATTTTGACAATGCAGCTTCCAATAAGTGTGATTGTTCCGGAATGCGGTTAACAACCTCTTTTCCAATTTCAATTGATGCTGTTGCTGCAGGCGACGGTGCATTACATACATGGATGGTCCGTTTCCCCATTATAATATGAAAATCATCCACCATATTACCATCATCCTGTAACGCCTGGGCCCGGACTCCCGCTGGTGCAGGGATTAAATCATCTTCTTGAATTTCCGGAATTAACTCCTGCAGGCTTTTCGTAAATTGCTTTTTACTAAAAGAACGGACATATTCATCCATTCCTTCCTTCATGAATTTACTAGCCAGCTTCCAAAAACCTTTATACCTTAAAACTTCAGTTAAATCTTTCGCATTGAAATCGGTTTTCTTATAACCTTCCCGTTTGAAACTTAGTACAGCGTTTGGACCGGCATCTACTTCCCCGCTAATCATCCGTGTAAAATGAACCCCCAGAAATGGAAATTTCGGGTTAGGTACCGGATAAATTAAATGATTGACTAGGAAGCGTTTTTCAGGCTTCAATTTAAAATACTCACCGCGAAACGGGACAATCTTCATATCAGTTTTATAACCCGCAGCTGCTGCGATACGGTCACTATGCAATCCTGCGCAATTAATGACCACCCTTGCCTTAATTGTTCCGTTGGTCGTGTCGATGATGACTTCATCTAAATTCTCGTCAATCTTCTCCACCTTTGTATTCAGCTTGATTTCACCGCCGTTGTCTCGGATGATATCCGCCATCTTTTCACTTACCTGACGATAATTGACGATGCCGGCTTGCGGGACGCGAATTGCACCAAGTCCTTTAACATGTGGTTCAATTTCGTTTAATTCATCCACACCGATCCTTTGTATAGCTAGTTCATTTTGCAAACCGCGTAAATATAAATCGTCTAGAAGGGGCAATTCTTCTGGTTTTGTTGCAACAATTACCTTTCCGCAAATATCATGTTCAATTCCATGCATACGGCAGAATTCCGTCATTGATTTGCTTCCTTGACGGGCAAACCGTGCCTTGAAACTGCCTGGTTTATAATAAATTCCTGAATGGATGACACCGCTGTTGTGCCCCGTTTGATGATCTGCAACAACAGCCTCTTTTTCAATGACTGCCACTTTAGCATTAGGAAAACGCTGATAAAGTGCCATTCCCGTCGATAATCCTACTATACCCCCACCAACAATTGCGAAATCATACACAATTAACACTCCTTTTATTGATGATTTTTAGTATTCAGTAACTCCATATAGGTAATTAAATTATTCTTCGTCCGTAAGATGTGAAATTCTACTGCTGCCCTTAGTTCTGCAGGATCCCCTCTTAGTGCCGCTTCATAAATCATTCGGTGTTCCCTTTGCGTTTCTGGGTAATAATCAATCAGCAAATTTGGCGCTATGGGTGAGATCCCCAGCGTTTCTACCATTTTTTGAACCCTTGGCCATGGGCACCCTTTTCGGAGGGTTTCATGAAAAGCCGAATTCAAAAGGATATAATGCTCATTCGTTTCATCGGATAACTGAATTCCTTCCATTTCAATCAAAATACCCTTTAATTTTTCTTTATCCTCCTTTGTTAAATAAGGAAGCGATTTTTCTACTGCAAGACCTTCTAGCAGAGATCTGGTATGATAAATTTCTTCAATATCATCCCTGGTAATCGGTGTGACGATTGCTCCTTTATGAGGAACCATTTCCACCAATCCCTCCATTTGAAGCTGTGTAAGGGCTTCACGAATGGGCATTCTGCTTACTTCTAGGCGGTCCGCCCACTCCTCTTGGATGAGTCGCTCCCCCTTTTTCAACGTCCCATTTAAAATCGCTTTCCTAAGGCTTTTAGTTACATTTTTAACGATTGTTGATTTATCTCTTTTTGAATGTGTATTATCCAATTCAGCGTCCACCTTTCGATATTGGATACAATTTTAACTATATCAGCTATATAAAGCGATTACAATACTGAAAATCAAATACATTGTATCCAATTAATAAAATACTGGATACAATGTATTTGGTGAATATCTAATTCATATCTGATGATAATTGGGACCACCCATTTAATATTTAACTATTTAAACAACTTTCTTTTGTTCAATCCACAAATTCCAAATCAAGGACTAAAGACATCTCCCAAAAATCACACTTGCACCAAAAGATTCTGGTCTTCTTTTTGAATATGAATGATATCATGGTTACAATATACAAAATTATACAAATTAAGGGTTGCTAGTTAATGAGTAAAGACGTCTGCATGATTAGCGCAATAAGAACTAATAATTTCTCCGATAAGGAGCTTTTAGAGAAAATCGGATTACTTTGAGGCAAAGCAAATGATCTTAATATTGAAATGATATATAGGTTATACCATCAGCAAGAGAGTAACTATCGTGGAGATTATACTTTAGCGGTAGCCACCGAAACCCCTGTATCGAATGAAAAATTTGTCATTTCCAGATCAAGAATACGCGGTATTTGAATGCTTAAAAGATGAATATTCCATAGGAGAAACTTGGAAAAGGTTATGGAGGTTGGAAGAAGGGAAAAATTGAATAGAAACTATAGTCCGGATTTTGAAAAGTATTATCCTGATGGAAAGCGGAAATACATATAATATCTTATCTAAAAGTGCCAACCGTGATAAAATCAAACAAATATAGTTATGATATGTTATATGTAAAATATGAAATTATCAAAAAGTCATTAGAAAAAGGAGAAAATATGGATGAAAGAAGTAATCGGGTGGAAAAATAGTGCTCGCGGGCATAAATTCATAGCTTCTTTTAGTGGGGGAAAGGATAGTGTCTTAGCCCTATATAAAGCAATGAAGATTGGAGAGGCGGTAGGACTGATCGTCATGTTGGAGGAAGAAGGAAAACGTTCCAGATCGCATGGAATGCCTCCGGACCTCATAGATGCCCAAGCCAAATCTATAGGTTTGCCTGTTTATACTGCAGCTGCCAGTTGGACTGATTATGAAAAAGTATTTATGGGCCTTTTAGGAAATGCTAAAGATCAAGGGGCTGAAGTGTTAGTAACTGGTGATTTGGATATGCCTGACCACGGCTGTTGGCATGATAAAGTTACGAAGAATGCTGGATTGAAGCTTGGGATGCCTTTATGGGAAATGAACCATCGTGAAGCTGTTGAAGAGTTCATGAATCTAGGATTTGTAACGATCATTGTAACCGTTAATTTATCATTGGGAATGCGAGAGGATGATTTAGGACGAAGGTTAACCCATGAATACGTGCACGAACTTGAAGTTCGCGGCATTGACCCATGCGGGGAAGGTGGAGAGTTTCATACCACAGTAATAGACGGGCCTATTTTTAAACAACCGATTCCTGTTCGTAAATGTGAGATTGTCAAGGACGGAAAATATGCTTTTTTACCTTTGGAGCTAAATCAGACGGCGGATAGGGATACATTTTAACTGAAACTAATTATCCATTTTCCTTGCAAGATTGTACTACCCCCAATTATTACATTTCCTTAGTAATTGGGGGCTGTTCATTTGATGGTAGGATACATTCTTAATACAAGTTAACATAATGTTATTATAGTAACCTAATTTTGAGGCCTCCATTCATTTCTGATAACGTTTGTTACATGATTTGTTCAAAGAGTGGAATAACAGTCTTTTTCTGATAAATCATTAAGTTGAGATAAGACTCTAACCCAACTCTTATAATTTTCAAAACTCTCAGAGGTCGATTTTCCTAATATAAGACGTATCCCATTCATATCTATCAAATTAATGTTTGCTCTGGAATGATAGCCTATTTAAGGGCTTAGATATCAAAAAAAATACCGAGTAATACAGGTATCGCACTTCGCCCTATTCAGTTAATAATAGAAATCCATTAGAGTTTCATCCATTAAATCCTGTGTGAGTCCTATGTAAATCATCGTATCTTTTGGATTGGAATGATTAAGGATTTGTTGCAGTAAAGCTATATCCTTGAATTTTTGGTAATGCAAATAGCCGAAGGTTTTTCGAAGGGTGTGTGTACCGACATCCGGAATGTCAGCCATTTCAGCTGCTTTGTTCAGGATCCGATAGGCCTGTACCCTAGTGATTGGACCATTACCCTTTCGACTTGGAAATAAATACTGTTCATTTTTCAGGTTCGATTTCCTGACATATTTCTTTACTTCCTTACGAAGTTGAGGATTGACAAGGAACCGCTTAATTTTATCAGTTTTTTGCTCCACAATGACTATATGCGTACCCTCAAGAATATCTTTCACTTTCAATTGTAATAGATCACCTATACGTAATCCGATGTTTATCCCAATTGAAAACATCATATAATCCCTGTAGCTGCAATATTTTAATAGTGACTTTTTCATCTTTTCTATGTGATCCAACCTACGTATCGGCTGGACATTTTTTATTCTTTGAGCGGTTGATTGCATGAATGGCCCATTCCCCTTTCCACTTCTTTCATTGTACGTGAACAGGTGAAAAAAAGGCAAGTTTTATAAATTTTCATACGCTTATAAACCTTGATTTAACGCGTTTTCGAATGTATCAATAGGAGTCCTTTGTTACATTCGGAATATTCTAGTAATATCATTCAGGAAACTTCAAAAAACTATTAACCTCCATTAACCGCTTATATAGCCTTCTAGAGCGATTTTAATACAATCAGGAATAAAGACTCAATGCATTTTAAACAATAGCGTTAAAACCCAAATATGAAGGCCGTTTTTTTGCTTTTTTTAGATTTTGTAGAACAATGTAAATCATCCTATCGATATTAATAATGATTTCCCTTTCTTTTTATTAATTATTCAGTTAGTTATCAATAATTATATTATGTAAACTAAATATATTTGATAAAGAGAAATTTATGCATACCCCCTTTATCAAATCCTACCGATTGATTAATGAATATAAAAACTGGCATCATCAATGATTTCTATTTCTTTGTAACTTTTCAGTTCATCCATTAACTGGAAAAGTGCTCCATCCTTTTCTTTAGCTTCAATCATGCAATCCAATTGTGGTAAACTTCCCTTTATTTGTTGCAAAAACTCCATGAACATTCCTGTATTCACAAAATCAGCATGTGCTCGAAATTCTTTATCGGACCTTGGACTTGAAATATGCATTTTAGGGGGGAGTTTGGAATTCCTCCAAGTATTCAATATTCGGTCCCAATGATTTATCCAATTTTCCCCAGGTAACTGATGTGCGAGGTAATGGTGATAATCAAAAACTATTGGAATTCCCATCTTCTCACATAAATAAAGGGTTTCCGACAAAGTAAAGGTAGTATCATCATTCTCAAGAATGATCATTCTTTGAATCGATTCAGGAATCAAACCCCAATTATGGATAAACTGCTCCAGAGCCTGTACACGGTCGTTATAACCTCCGCCAACATGCAGTACACAGCGATGCTCAAGATCCACTCCCATTCTTTTCAATAAAGTATAATGCATCCTTAATGTTTTTAATGATGTCTTCAATATATCAATATTTGAACTATTCAAGATGACGAAATGATCTGGGTGAAAGTCTATCCTTATTTTGGGGTGATCTGTAATGAATGTTTTTAATTTAGCAAGTTCTTCTGAAATAGGTTCTATGTAATCCCATTCTGGAATTTCTGGATGATTGGCTAAAGGGATAAGTTTAGAAGAAAGCCTAAAGAACTGAATATCATTTGCTTCGTTATGGATCAGTAAACGCCAACAATTATGAAGATTGGAAATTGAAATGCGTTCAAGCTTCCTTATCGCAGCATCTCTGTCCTTAATTTTCGAAAACTGAGCAAAAGTCATGGTTTGGGATGGTGAACAGTTCGGCACATGATTACTCATGGCTACATAACCAAGGCGGATTAATGTCAAAGTGGTAGCTCCTTAATGGTTTAATGTTTATTGGAAGCATTCCCCATTCTAACTAATATTATATATTGAAAGAATCCTTTACTCCAAGAAATTCAAAAATGGCATTTACCGAATGAATATCAGCAAAAGCCATTTTCCTACTTATCTCACGCTAGAATTTCATTTCTTTTTCCCCCTTACACTTCAGGGGTTGGTGTTGGTTTGGCATATCCACTTTTATATTTTTCATCGACTTTATTCCGGATATCTTTGATGCTCATACCATTATTCAAGTCCAATATCGATTGTGCAGCTATTTCTAAGCAAACTCCACATCTCGTCCCGTGGTCATCCCAAACCACTTCACCATTTTTTTTATTTTCATGGATGAAACAGTCGTAATTGTTTTTATGGTTAGCTGACTCCCCGCAACCGCAATAACAAGGTATTTTTTCTAGTAAATCTTTATTTTGAGCAACTGCTAAATAGATTGTCTTCATATCTTCTGGTTTTTCGGCTAAGAAATCCGGTGCTATTTCCTTACTGCTGGTCTCCTCCTGAAGATCTCCGGATACTGTATGTTCTGAATGTCCTTCATGACTGCTTTCATTTTGAACAACACTTTCCTCTTCACTTGAACAACCTGAAAGTACTAATGAAGAACAGATACCCAAAGTGATAATCATTAATTTAAACTTCATTTATACACTCCTTTATCATTTCATACTCCCATTTTATGTCGGGGAAGGAAATTCTACAAGCATAAGGTTCATCATAATGAGGATTGAAAATGACAAGTATCAAGTATCCAGACCACTTACTTAAATACGACTTCATGCATATTTTTAGAGCATTAACCACACTTTAAGAGAAAAGAATGAGGTGATATTATCGTGAGAATGCTACCATCTTTATTCATTTTGTTAGGTACGTATTTTCTTATTTTACTCCTTGACAACCTACAGGGCTTTGATATATTGCATTCCATCAATTGTATCAAACAATATTTGATAGTAGCTCGTGGGGAAGATCACTTTCTGCTCTTGTTGTTCACTATAATCTTTATATGTTTGACCATATTCTCAGCCATAAAAAACCGGCAGCCTCCCTCTTCATGAAACTGCTGGTTTCATTTTTTGTTGTATATATGCAGTCAGTAATAATAGGATGGGGATTCCAATGAGCAAAGGTAAGTGCAAAAGGTACGGGACGACTTTTAGCCCCTCATCAATATGAGCCTGATAACTAGGTGCAATCATGAGCGAAGATATGAAAATAACACCGCCAACCATATAAATGAATACTGGAGAGGGTTTGATATGAAATAGGTCGGTTGCTCCGATAATGGCACAAAAGAAAAAGACGGAAATTTTAATGAAGCCTAAAATGACCATGAGAATTAGAATGAGGGTATCCATCCTTTCAATGAAATCAGCAATATTAATATAACTGATTGCTGTAAGGGCTGGAAAGGTCGATCGTATCACAGCATCAGGACCTAGGACGCATAAAAGAATGATCGAATTAATGGTTAAATAGATTCCGCCTAATATAATCGCTGATAGGCCTGCCTTTATTGCATGACTCTTCTTATTCAAATAGGGAAGGATCATCGTAAAAGTAATCAATTCTCCAAAAGGTACGGTTATCCCAGTAGGAATCAACTCTTTCCATACTGATGCCCATCCGTTGCCTAAAACAGGCTGAAGGTTCTCCAGCTTTATATACCCTCCTAAAATGTACATAATATTCAGGATAAAAAGAGTCAAGATAATAATTCCAAAGCATAAGCATGCCACCCGTGCAAAAGCTTCCACACCTAGGTGAACTCCATAAATTAATACAAGTATCATGCATACCCCAAGTGTTATTATGGATGTCCGATTATAAGAGGAGCTAATTAATAATTCTTCAAAATCCCTTAACACTCTAGACGCAAGATATACAAAATAGATAACATAGCAAAAACTGAATATTCCTCCGATATATTTACCCCAAATTTCACGAATATAGCCGGTCATCGGTAAGTCAGGGTATTTCTTATATAATGAAATATACACAAAATACAATAAACAGCCGAAAAGCATTGATAAGAGAGTCACAATCCAGACATCCTGCTTGGCGCCTTTCCCTATATCCAGCAGTATATTACTGCCAAACATAAAAATGACCATCATGCAAAATAATTGAAATCCGTCAATTTTTATTTTAGGCATAGCATGCTCTCCACTTCTTTTATTTCGGCTCATAAGGTTCCATTCGCATTCCGGAATTAATTAACTCGACTTTAACCTTCATAGAAATCAACGCTTCCGAATATAAATCATACCAAATTTTTTTATTCTGACGCCAATAATCCGGGTTCGTCCGGGACAATGCATCTCCAAATCCGAAGATGTCTGACTTTTCTTTTTGCGTAATGCCAATTGTCTTTTTTATTTGCTTCTTTAATTCATTTTCCATTTTTTTTTCTAACTTTTTTAATACTTTGGGATCGCTTAATTTAAGTTCACATGATGTTTCCGACAATTCTCCCATCACACGGACATTAGTATGAATGATAGGTTTTTCATGATGGATTTTTGTTTCCATTTTACTTTTTACGCGAATTGTATTGATGGTCACATTGCCTCCTTCACAAGGTATCACAACTGGGGTCCTCTTCACTTTCGATGTAACGAATTGAGCAGCCCGGGCTGTTTCTCCATCCAACCATCTTACCAATCTCCCTTTTCTAAAAATGGCCAATCCTTTTACCTTAATGGTAGTCGGATTCGTCGTCTCTAAATTTCCTGTAAGCAACCCCTTCTTGGATTCATTATTTATACTGATTCCTGGAAGTGACACATCCTTACCTTCACTCAAAAGCGAGGAAATGATTTCATATGCTAGCACCACACTGGTTGCCCCATACATTTTTTGATTATTTTGTGTAGTGCTGATAATATTTTTACCTGGATTAATCTCAAGAGGCTCGATTATCCCGAGTACATCCTTAGCAGACTTCCCTCGTGCAATAAAGACTGGGATGCTTCCCCGCTCATGCTTTCCTCTATCTATACCATCAAATATTAAATCCAGTTCTTTTCTTGCTAACTCTTCACCAATAATAATGAGCGAAAGATGTGTGGAATTATTTTCTCTAGGGATAACAGAGGATGCCTTTCCAAGAGTTTCAACAAGTGTTCTTCCTGTTATTGTATAGTTGATGACAGAGAGACTCTGACCTCCAGTGGTACTGGTCTGTGATAGGCCGCTGGGGTTTATAACTTGATATGTTATTTGATACGGTTGTTTTGGATCATCATTTTGGTCAATTCCCATGGCAATTATCATTCCGAGATTATTTAATTCCCGATAATTTGAACATCCTGATATCAATAAGCAAATAGCTGCGATCCAAAATAGTGAGATATTAATTTTCATTTTTCGCCCCCAATCGTATTAAACCGCGTTTTTTATTTCCTTGATGATTTTTTCAAAAGTGATGGCAGAGGGAAACGAAAAAAACCATCTTTTTGCTCCTTGAAACGAAATGGAGCAAATGGTGCAAAGTATGGTACACCAATAGACCTTAGGCTGCTCATATGAAGCCAGATACATAAAGTGAAAAGCAATATGCCGTATAAGCCTATGAATGCTGAAATTAAAATCAACATAAATCGAATTCCACGTGTCACATTGACAAGACTGGTATTCGGCAGTGTAAAACTGCAGATTGCAGAAATGGCTACAATGATGACCACTGCTGCTCCCACAAATCCCGCTTCAACAGCTGCCTGTCCTAAAATGAGTGCTCCTACAATTGATACAGCCGGCCCGATCGCTCTTGGCATCCGAATACCTGCCTCACGCAAAATCTCAAAGGCCATTTCCATTACAAATATTTCGACAATCGCCGGGAAAGGAATATTTTCCCTTTGAGCCATCAGACTGACGATTAAAGTTGTAGGGATAAGCCCCTGGTGATGAGTAACCAGTGCCAAATAAATAGAGGACGCATACATCGATAGAAAAAAGGCTCCAAATCTTAATAGCCTTAAAAAGGAGCCGATATATTGATTTTGGTAATAGTCCTCAGGAGATTGAAAAAATTGAGAAAACACCGCTGGCACGATTAAAACAAAAGGAGTTCCTTGAATAATGATGGCAATTCGACCTTCTAATAAATTCCCAACTACCGCATCAGGACGTTCAGTATTCATAAGAAGGGGAAAAATGGTCGCTGAATCATCTCGGATTAATTCTTCAATGTAATTCGATTCAAGCACCCCATCAATATCAATGCCCTCTACTCGTTCTTTGACTTCCTTCACAATACTCTCATCCGCTATCCCCTGAATGAACATGATTCCAATATCCGTTTGAGTGATGCTTCCGACTTTCAAGCTCTCTAAACGCACATCAGGATTTTGAATCCTAGCACGAATTAGTGATGTATTGGTTCTTAAATTCTCAGTAAAACTATCTTTTGGTCCTCTTATGACTGTTTGGCTTGTCGGTTCAGTTATTGCCCGGGATGGCTGACTTTTCGTACTGGCGATAAATGCTTTTGTACTGCCATTCAACAATACGACCGTATCCCCTGCCAAAACCGCTGATATGAATTCCTGCCAACTTTCTTTAACGCTTAATTGAGATACCGTTAATATACGACTAGCCAGTTCTTCTAACTCTGTAGATATTTGGATATTTTCTTTAAACCATTGTATTAATGGGTCTACAATGTTTTCATTAATGATGTTAGAATCAGCCAGGCCGTCAAGGTGGATTACGGCTGCTTGTACCGATTTTTGGTGTGGAGATTCAATCATTCGGACAGACAAATCTGAACTGTGCCCGAGCTCGTTCATTAATTTCATTACATTTTCATTCACCTCGCAGGATAAGGTGCCATTGGTTGTAGGTTGTTCTTTCGCCCTTTTAAGAGAACGTCCTATTCTCACTTTTCCGCCTCTTTTTGATTAAGTGTGTGTGTTTGTTCGTTTCACAAATGATTGATTTTATTATTTGCATCTACTTTAAATATATGTAATAAAAGGCTATTGAGAAAAAATATTGATAATAATTTTCATTACCACAATTTCCACCGAAAAAAGCCGATGATTTCCTATTAGGGGGAATCATCAGCTTTAAAATATATCGTTCATAATTCAACTTCTTGGTTACAGGGTTTAGCTCAATATTCCGAATATGAACGTGCAAGTTACTTTATTTCTTGCTTTCAATAAAGTTAGCGGAATGGTTGCGGGCGAAACTCCTGCTCCCATCCAAAACCAGTTGTGTTTCGTTTTTTTCACTTCCGCTTTTACTGGGGAAGTTTGATCCGTATGATCTTCTGGAGATCGGCCATTCTATGTCAGCTGTTTCATTCGTTTTATGCAAATACTGATTCTCAGGTAATTGGTTGTTCTTTCTAAATCGCTTGTATCTTCTCCGATTCCTTTAAGGAAGGCCATCAGAAAAGTCATGGCTTGCAGGAGTTACTGGTATTTTGTAACCCCAGATGTTTTCATATTTCACTCGTACCTTTTCGTCCATTACTTTTTCAAAACCTGGCCAGGTATACCGTAGTTGCCTGTTAAAAGCAATAAATGGGAAATTACAGTGCATGTATCGCTTCCTACGCCATGCTGTGTTACGCCCATGGCCCAAAGCGATGCAACGCTCCCCGCTTCATGAATGGCTTCTGCAAGCGTAATTAAATCTTCTTTAGCTTACGCCTGTTAATTTTTCCGCATATTCCATTATGTAAGGTTCTAAAGCCTTGGTGTATTCCTCCATCCCATCTACACGATTTTTGATGAAGTCTTTATCTGCCCAATCTTTGTCGAAGATATATTTAGTCACGGCCTATAGCCATATGATATCCGATCCCAGAAGAGGTAGGAACGTTCAGCCATTTCATGCTTTCTGATGTCCGCCACTACCAGCTTCTGATTTGTAATATTGTTTGATTACGTTCCAGATTGGTCTCAACACCATTGATTTTTATACGCACTTTCTCTGGCAAAATAATCGCTCCCCTCTTAAAAAACGATAAAATCAACCATTTTACAATTTATCCCACTCGTGCAATTTTCCTTCCACTCCCTAAAGTAAATAAATGGAATATTACATTCGGCCAATTTCATATCAGAAAATGAACTAAAGTCGAAGTGAGACATAGAATTCACTCACTTCAACTTTAGTTCATTAATTAGAGATTGCTTTCAATACAAACGAACTTAAAGGGGAAACGGTTATCTGACTCCCTTTAATCCTTTCTATTTCGTCCAGGCCCGCCCGCTGGCCATCCACTAAAACGGACCAATCACCTTCGTGGGGAAGAGAAATGGCTATCGTGTTCCAATTTGCGTTATGAATCACTGCAATTTCAGTATCATAATGATGTTTTAAAGTGAATGCAACCGCATTCGGCGGAGCATCAATGAAATGTAAATGCTCCTCAATTTCTTCGGGTGTGCTTAACCTAAAAACAGAATGATTTTTCCTGAGTGAAATTAGTCCTTTCATATACTCCACTTCGCGATCTAATGCCGCTCTCCTTTTCCAATCCAACCGGTTTATCCAATCGGAAGATTGATAGCTATTTTCATCCCCATCCTTCGTACGCATGAACTCTTGACCAGCATGTATCATTGGAATTCCCTGTGACAGTAAGACAACGGCCGAAGCTAATTTATGCATTTGTTTCCGTACTTGTTCCGTCGCATCTGGATTAGTGATGAGTAGCTTATCCCATAAAGTATAATTATCATGTGCTTCAACATAATTGATCACTTGATCTGGTCTTTGATATGTTGCGATATCATCATCATATTTCAAACCACCAGTGATGCTTTTTTTTATAATTTCTTCCATTCCTGGTTTGCCATTCACGAATCCTTTATCATGTTCATTCATTACAAACCCTTTTAAACCATCACGGATCGCATCATTAAAGTGAGCGATTCCAGGCATTTTACAAGCATTCTTTTGATTTGCTTTCCGTTCTTGGGCCAGGGGGGTATTCATATCCCAGCCTTCGCCCAAAACAAGGAGGGTAGAATCAATTTCTGCCAGTTCCTTTTTCACTTCATTCATCGTTTCCACATCATGAATCCCCATTAAATCGAAACGGAAACCATCAAGGTTAAATTCCTTCGCCCAATAGGTTACGGATTCAACGATGAATTTTCGCATCATTTTACGTTCAGATGCCGTATCATTTCCTACACCAGTTCCATTGGATAAGGTGCCGTCAGCGTTATAGCGAAAAAAGTAAGTGGGAACGAGTTTATGGAAGTTTGAGTCCCCCACTGAATAAACGTGATTATATACAACATCCATGATTACTCGTAAACCGTGATCATGTAAACCTTGAATCATTTCCTTTAACTCCCGGATCCTGAGTTTTGGTTGATACGGATCAGTCGAATAAGAGCCTTCGGGAGCGTTATAATTCTGTGGATCATATCCCCAGTTATATTGCGGTTCATTCAATTTCATTTCATTAACTGTAGCAAAATCGAATATCGGAATAAACTGAACATGGGTAACACCTAGATCTTTAATATGATCAAGACCTGTTTTCGTTCCTTCTGGACCTTTGGTTCCGGCTTCAATTACTCCTAAGAATTTGCCTTTATGATGGATTCCGCTCTCAGGATGAATCGACAAATCCCGTGTATGCAATTCATAAATGATTATGTCTTCAGCTTTTTCTAGAGGTGGTTTATCCCGTGTCCACCTTTCAGGGTTCGTATCAGATAAATCTATCACAACTCCTTTATGACCATTAACAGTAACTGCACGTACATAAGGATCGACAGCTTCATTCCAGGTTTCTCCCACTCTCACTTTATATGTATAAATCAATCCATCCTGATCTCCGCTCAGCTCAATGGTCCAGGTCCCCCTTTCCGAACGAACCATCTGAATCTCCATTCCATCGGTATCCTCCCAATTATTATAAGTAACCAGCTTTGCTTCAGCTGCAAGTGGTGCCCATAACCGAAATGACGTTTTATCTTTGAGATAGGAATTTCCTAAATCTTTGCCTTCATAGAAATATAGTTCGTCCAATTCTGACGGGTTTATTGGATTAATATTTGCAATCGGTAGGGATTCCGACTGATTTTCTGTTTCATTATCCATAGGTTTTCGATTATTTTTATTTTCCTCTTCAAAATAAGAAAGTGAATCTTTAATAGGTCATTCCTCCATTACAATTCCCGTTTTAGAGCAGGAATTATTAATTTTTATAATCATGAGCGAATTTTCCTTATCATCTTTTGATTCCACAGGCAATACCCATCAAAACATTCTATCGGCAAACCATGTCGAAAATTCAGAAATCTATATTCAATAATCGAACGCTGCAGGTGTTTTAGTAGGACCTTCCCTATCCTTTTATAAAAAGTAATCCTAAAAAAGAAAAAAATGCCTCCATAACAGTTTTACGGTCTTGGAGGCATTTCTAGTACTCTTTATGGTGTTTTAATAATTTTCACAGAGGTATCCTCAACAATTGCAGTGAAGTTCTTAACTTCAGGCTGCTCAAAGATCAAGTCAGTGATACCGTCCTCGAGCTGTTCTTGAAGAACACGGCGGAGCGGTCTCGCCCCGAAAGCTGGGTGATATCCGAGTTCAATTAGCTTTTGTTTCGCTTCATTCGTCACATCTAAAGATATATCATTTGCGGCAAGTGTTTCGCCAAGCTCATGAATCATGATATCAACGATTTGTAGTAGATCTTCTTTCTTCAATGCCGAGAATTCAATGATGCTATCGAATCGGTTCAAAAATTCTGGTTTAAAAAAGCTGCCCAGAGATTGTAGGATTGAAGCCTCTTCCACGGCTGAACTTGTACCAAATCCCATTACTTTTTGTTTTTCACCGACTCCAGCATTACTCGTCATGATGATCACGGTATCTTTAAAAGTAACGGTCCGGCCTTGACTGTCGGTCAAGCGGCCATCTTCCATGATTTGCAAGAACATATTCATTACATCCGGATGTGCCTTTTCGATTTCATCCAATAAGATGATACTATAGGGCTTGCGGCGAACTTTTTCCGTCAATTGCCCAGCATCCTCATGTCCTACATATCCAGGAGGTGAGCCGATTAATTTCGAAACACTGTGTTTCTCCATGAATTCACTCATGTCAAGACGAATCATCGCTTCTTTGTCCCCGAACAATTCCTCAGCTAGAGTTTTCGCCAATTCGGTTTTACCGACTCCTGTCGGACCAACGAAAAGGAAAGAACCGGTAGGACGGTTTTTGGGTTTTAACCCGGCACGACTTCTTCGAACGGCCTTGGAAACCTTTTTGACTGCCTCTTCCTGTCCGATTACTTTTTTCATCAGCTCCTCTTGGAGATGAACCATTCTTTCTTGTTCATCTTCTTGAAGCTTACCTACAGGTATTCCAGTCTTTTGTTCGATGATACTTTGAATATCTTCAGCCATAACGGTTGGCTTAATTACACCTTCCCCAGCTTGCAAAGACTTTTCCAGTTTTTCTTCTTCATCTCGAAGAACCGCAGCTTTTTCATATGCTTCTTCTATTAAGGCCATTTCTTTTTCTTTATGAATTTGCGCCAGACGCTCTTTCATGTTTTCTACCTGGCCGTCTTCGATGGTCAAGTTCAACTTGGAACCAGCTTCATCCATCAAGTCAATTGCTTTGTCAGGCAGGAATCGGTCTTGAATATAGCGGTTCGAGAGTTCAACAGCCGCTTTTAGGGCCTCCTCACTATATGTTACACCATGATAAGATTCATAACTATTTTTTAAACCACGTAAGATGACCAATGCCTCAGCTGTTGTTGGCTCATTAACGTGTACAGGCTGGAAACGTCTTTCAAGGGCACCATCTTTTTCAATTTTCCTATATTCGGATAAGGTGGTTGCTCCGACAAGCTGAAGTTCGCCGCGTGCAAGTGCAGGCTTCAGGATATTCCCTGCATCCATTGATCCTTCGGCAGAACCCGCTCCCACAAGTTGATGAATTTCATCGATGAATAAAATGACATTTTTCCTTTCCTGCAATTCACTGATCAATTGCTTCATGCGTTCTTCGAATTGCCCTCTAATGCCTGTATTCGAAACAAGGGATGCTACATCAAGCATATATACAAGCTTATTACGTAGTTTAACAGGAACGGAACCTTCAACGATCGCTAAAGCAAGACCTTCAGCAATGGCTGTTTTGCCGACACCAGGTTCACCGATTAAAACTGGATTATTTTTATTGCGTCTATTTAGAACTTCAATGACGCGCTTGATTTCTTCATTTCTTCCAATAACCGGATCAATAAGTCCTGCTTTTGCAGCATCGGTCAAATTACGGCCATACTCCTCAAGCAATCCTCCGTCCTCACCATGTTCGGTTGAATCCGGTTTTGGAACATCATTATAATTAAATGGATTGAATGAATTTAAAGATCCGTTATATTGGAATTTCCCTATATCCATTCCGCCCATTGCTGCTCCAAGTTTGTTTCGCTCTTCTTTATAACAAGTGGAGCACAGTTTCACGTCATGCTCCTGACCATTCATATTTAGGTGAACTTGAACATTAGCTTGGTTTACATGGCATTTTTCACAAAGCATGTAGTACTCCTCCTTTAAAATTATTAATTGAAAATCTTTGACCTTCTTTGACTTTCTGACCTTATTATACCTTGACCTTCTTTGACTTTCAATGATTTTGTCTGGGAATTGTTAAAAATAAAAATTACCTGGGATTAGTTTGCTTAGCATATTAAACTATTCACTTTCAGTCAAATAAAAAGATTCTATGTATCTCTCTTAGTAATATATTCAGTTATTATTGATTACCAAGTTCAGGACTATCTCTATCTAAAACCTATTAACGAAACACCCATTCACCATTTTTCTGGAATAATCAGAGACCTAATCCATATGCCACTGCCACTCTTATTGTAAAAAAACCAAGAGACTTTATGAAGTCTCTTGGTTTTTTTTACAATAAAGTTGGTTTTCTTCTATTATATACGTTTTGCACCAATATACTTTGGCTTCCAATAACTATTATTGGTTTTAGCGTATGACACTCCTTTAGATGATGAAGAGTGTATGAATTCATTGTTTCCTATGTATATAGCCACATGTGTAGGTTTTTTCGCTTTATTTGGTGCAAAAAACATTAAGTCACCTTTTTGCAGGCTTTTAACTTTCTTTCCTTTTTTATATATGTCAGCAGCGGTTCTTGGTAAATTCTTACCAGCTTTTTGATATGAATACTTCACTAAACCGGAGCAATCAAAACCTGAAGAAGAAATACCACCCGTTTTATATTTTGTCCCTAATTCACTTTTAGCCACTTTAATCGCTTTTGTATGATAAGAAGCAGCTTCCACTTGATCCCCAGCAAAGGATGCGGTTACAAGGATGATAGCCAATGACAATCCGACGACAATTTTCTTAAACAAATTATTTTACCCCCTGATGTGATTTGCTAAACCTAATATACTAGAAAAGCTATATCATTCGCATCACAGGAACTTTACAAATATGTTACATTTAGTAGAAATAGGAAGAATGACCAGATAAAACTTAAAAAAAAGTCGAATCACGCGTTCAATATTCACTTAATTGGCAAAGCACTTTTACTTTTCCTCATAGAAAAAACAGTAGTAGGAAAACCACTGTCCAGTTTAACGTTATAAGAAGATTCGGAGTGCACTCACCCCGAACCATGATTTAAATGGAAATTTTATTATCCTTCATGTTTTTTTGTTTGATTATACGAATGAAACTCTCACTAGATTCTATAAATTTGCGACACTCCTACCTTATAACTGGTTACCAAGACCTCACAGGAGCTTGCTTTGATGCGGCTTGGCAGACAGTCGGCGGAAAGGGAGCGGATTTCTGAAATCAACTGGAACTTTTTTCAGAAGCAAAAATTGTAGGCAAACTGGCTCTTCTTCAATTTATCTATAGCCCAACAGCGGTAAAGAAATCACTGTCAAAATTCTTTTGAGAAAAATGGAAGAAATAACTTTACCCCACGTTTATTAAATGGTAAACATTTCAAATCTGCTATTAAATGACTTATGTATCCTAATATACAAGTAGTGAAAATTCCATCAATCCCCATAAAGGTTTCAAATTGAAAGGCAATGATTCCAAAGAAAGCGATACCTGCAATCGAATGGGTATAACTTCTATGTGGTGTAAAGGATGCCAGGATAATATAAACGCCTAACAGCCACAACCAGCTTTCCTTCATAGATAAACCGCCGCCTAAAACTGCTAATCCAGTCAAGGTCAGCATATGCCTTTGTGTAATGAATGATGAAATGATGATGGTTCCGATTCCTGCACCTGTACCAATCCACTTTTCCGCATCAGAGCCTTCCAAAAGACTATAAAAGATCATTAATATTCCTATCGTTTGTGCTATCGTTCGGATAAACTTATGGGAAAAAGTAATCCTATTACTTAGCTTCCCATCAATATCGATATCGGGCATTAGACCTGAAACTCCCCCAACGCCAACCAAGAATAAAGTGGTTGTTGGATCTGTTTGAAGTGTGTTTGCCGTTAAGAATCCAACTGTTGCCCCTAAAGCCATGTGTGCTGTACCGTTCACTGTCTCTCTCCTGTCCCTCTATGTAGTAATCACTGTTAGCAAGAAAACGAATGTTTGTTCGAATCCCTATATTCTAACTATACAATACTTTTGGGGAAATTTCTTTATTTCTTATAAAAAAGCCTAGTAATCATTATTTAGAGTAAATAATTCCCTTATTTTAAATTAATATCGATTCTTCTAGAGTGTCAATAATTGCTTTGTTTAAGTGATTTTCATCCCTAAACACCTGCAAAATATTTTTCTGTAAATTGAGTTTTTCATGAAATTTTATCCAAAATATGAATATACTAATCTATAAGGGGAGTGATTCAGATAGCCTTTATAAATGCCTTCAAAAATTTTAAAAATGGGAAAAAGTCTAAGAAAATAAAGAACATGGATTTTCGGGAACAACACGTAAAGAAATCATCTGAGCTCATTGGTAATAATGTCATTGTCCAAAATATAATTAACAATCATCTTTCCAAAAAAAATAACCACTTGTAGGGTGGTTTTTTTATTTACTTTGGGAAATCTCTTCATTCTTTTCCATCTTTTCGCTCGCTTCGTAAATATAGTTATATTGTAAATAGTAATCATATATGACGTTTTGCAGAATCTTAAGTAGTGATTTATCGAATGTATCGAATTCAGTTTGATAACTATTTAAGACAGTGACGAATTTCCCATCCATGTTTTCAAAATAATGCAGGAGGAAGTTCTTGTAATATTCACTATCACTGTTGCTTTTATTGGTGATGCATGGATCGCCGGTTTGGATCGACTTATCAAGCATCGCTTTGATGGATTTAGGCAGCTTTGCTTTTTTGAACTGGTTCAGGGTATAGATATCATAAGTAAAGGAAAGTCCTAATTGATCGGAATAAAAATCCACGGCACAATCCAATGTATAGATTAAGGGCGTTTTAAAGTCCTTGCTGTTGGCAATTTCCTCTGATATCTCCAATTGATATTCCTCGGATGTTAGATACGCAGCAAATTTCATCTTTGAACTGCTCATGCTGAATACTTCATAAACGGCTGCATCTTGTTTTTCAATTTCAATTTCGATATTAAAAAATTTAAAGTGTTTTAAACGGTAAAAAGCAATCGGTGCTAATAGGAAAAGCAGTATCCAAACAAGGTAAAGAAATAACGTGTTAAAGATGATTTGATAAAATTCAGACGTAACGATCGGTTCGATGATTAACGATATCAATGTATGTTCAAAGCCCTGCGAAACAGGAAGATTCGTTGTAGATCCAACTGTTTCCTCTGGCTTTTTTAAAGTTTGGATACCTAAATGAGCCATCGCAACTAGCGTATAAACAAAAATCAAAATTGTTCCAATCACATAAAATTTTGGCATGAATCCTATAATCCTGTCGAAAACAGAAATCCGCTTATCTTTCTGCTCCTCTATAGCCAATGTGGTTGCTCCTTTTAAGATTATTAATGTCAGGATAAGTTTACAGGGACTTAGAAGTTCCTGGAGACTACCTATTTAATTTATATGTTTACAATTATGTGAAAATACGTAAAATTCGTTTAATGATTGACATATTCCAAAATATTTTCGACGTTTTCAGTAAAATTAAAAATATTTAGACGTTAAAAATGCCCAACTTCCATCGAAAATGAAAGGTTGAGCAAATGTTTAGGGGGTTTATTCAGGACGGCCCTTTTATCGCAAATTCTTCGACCTTCCTTAAAAACAACTCCATCGCCTTTGATGCTTCGAAGTCTAACTTTTTCACGATTGAAAAAGGTCTTATAATGGGTTCATTTTTCAAATGAAAGGTTTTCAATTCATTCGACTTCAGTTCTTTTTGTACAGTCAATCGTGATAACAGAGCAATGCCAAGCCCAGCCATCACCGCTTCTTTCACTCCTTGGATGCTGGTAAAAATAAAGGTTTTCTTTATGTTTAACTCCAGACTGCTCAGAAGTTTATCGGAATATGTACGGGTTCCCGATCCTTCCTCCCTAAGTACCCATGTTTGGTTTTGGAGCAAAGTGCCCTCGATGAGATCCATCTGTGAAAGGGGATGAACCGGGGGGACGACAACGATCATCTCGTCATTCATGAATGGTCTGACATCTATATCTTTGTAGTCCGTTTCACCTTCAGTCAACCCGATATCAAGCTTATTCGAACGTATCCCTTGAATGACTTCATTAGAATTCGAGATGATGATTTGAATGTCCACCATCGGATATTGAGCCGCAAATTCCGCTAAAACCTTTGGAAGGTAGTATTCCCCTATCGTGAAGCTTGCACCTATTTTCATCGTTCCGCTAACCACGTTATTAAATTCATTAATTTCTCTTATTGCTGTTTCATAATGATTAAGCATTTGCTTTGCATGTCTATATAGAATTTTTCCCGGCTCTGTTATTTGCACTTGTTTTGGAGAACGATAAATTAATTTCGTCCCTAACTCATTTTCCAGATTCCTTATGTGAAGACTGACTCCTGGCTGCGACAAGTTCAAAATATCCCCTGCTCTAGAAAAGTTTCTCTGTTCGATTACAGTGACGAATACTTTTAACGGATCCATGGTTACCTCCCTATATCCTATGCGTTTCATTTTATCATAAGTAGAAGTAATCATTAAGATAGCAAAAATATATTTCACTTATCTTTAATTAAGCTTTAAAGTTAAGGCATCAGCATAGATGGAGTGATCACACTGGAACAAACAAACGTTGAAACAAGAAAACTTGGATTTACAATTGGAATAGGTTTGACTTTACTAATTGCCATAGTAGCAAAATACTTAGCAGAGCTTCCATTCCTTCATATTATGGGACAGTTAGTCATTGCGATTCTGATTGGTGTTGTTTGGAAATCGATCATTGGCGTCCCTGCTTACGCCATTGCAGGAACAAATTATTCAAGTAAAATCCTTTTGAGAATGGGCATTATCTTATTGGGAATGCGCTTGAACCTAAAGGATATTATTAATGCCGGCCCGAAAACATTTGCAGTTGGTGCCATTTGTCTCGTATTTGCTATATTAGTAGTTTATGGATTGACCCGCATTTTTAAAGTTGAGAAAAAGCTAGGCATATTGACAGCTTGCGGAACGGGAATATGTGGAGCTGCTGCCATACTGGCAATCTCCTCGCAAATAAAAGCAAAAGAAAAAGATACAGCAATAGCTGTAGCGACGGTTGCTGTTTTAGGTACAACCTTCACTTTCGGATATACGATCCTATACCCATTATTGGAGTTATCCGATCAAGGATATGGTATTTTTTCGGGTGCGACACTCCATGAAATTGCTCACGTCATCGCTGCAGCAGCACCAGGGGGAAATGAGGCCGTCGACTTGGCGGTGGTGGTAAAATTGACTAGGGTGGCCCTGCTCATTCCCATTGCCATTTTAATTGGATTCATCATGAATTGGAATGAACGATCAACAGCTACCGAAAAGAAATTTTTTTGGAAGGCGGTTCAGATACCGTGGTTTATTTTTGGATTTTTATTAATGAGTGCGCTTTATTCTACTGGAGCAGTTCCTGAACCAGTAGCTGATAAACTTGTTATGCTTTCCTATATCCTCATGGCAATGTCCATGGCAGGACTAGGATTGAATATTGATCTTGTAACGTTTAGAAAATATGGCGGAAAACCTTTTATAGCTGGACTGATCGGCTCTATCCTATTGACTTGTCTTGGGTATGTATTGGTTCAGGTATTCCATTTAAATTAACTTTCAATTAAAACAAGCATCCCTTAATCGGCATGCTTGCTTTTATCTATTGGATGTGGAACGTTGGCACCATAAAAAATTTCATCCATCTCCGTTTGAAGCCTTTCTATAATTTCTTGCCGTTCCTCTTTATTCAGCTTTTCCTCTGAATACCCGAATAAGTAATTATTAATATCGAATCTTTTTAGCTTACATTTTGTATGGAATATATTTTCTTGATATACATTCACATCAATCATGTCATATAAACCTTTTACTTCATCAGGAATATAGTTTTGGATTGAATTAATATCGTGATCAATAAACAATTTCCGCCCATCTTTATCCCTCGTAAAGCCTCTTACACGGTAATCAATCGTGATAATGTCAGTATCGAAGGAATGAATGAGATAATTAAGGGCTTTTAGAGGCGATATTTCTCCACAAGTAGAGACATCGATATCGGCCCTGAATGTGCTAATGCCTTCACTTGGATGGTATTCAGGGTATGTATGTACGGTAATATGGCTTTTATCCAGTTGCATGACCACATTATCAGGTAAAGGCCCAGGTGATTCCTCATAAGTTCCCGTAGGTACTTCAACGACAGGTCCTTCTGAAACAAGAATGGTTACACTGGCGCCTTGTGGGACATAATCCTGTTTCGCCGTATTTAAAACATGCGCTCCTATTAAATCAGAAACATTGTGCAAGATATTCGAAAGCCTATCTGCATTATATTGTTCATCGATATAATCCAGGTATGCCTCTCTCTCTTCCCTGGTTTTTGTGTAACAAATATCATACATATTAAAGCTTAAAGATTTCGTAAGATTATTAAAGCCATGAAGTTCAATACGTTGCTCTGGTGTAAGTTTCATGATTAATTCCCCTTATATTTTTTTACGACTATCCTTATAGTTACCCTTTTTCTTAAATAAAAAACTATGTCTGCCAGTCTCGGCTTCTGACTTCTGATCGGAAATCATTATTTTCTGCACAGAAAAAGCCATTGCATTAACCATGCAATGGCTCTTTTATTATCCTGATCTGTTTTAGGCAGTATGAATTTTTTTCTTTTTTATAGGTGAAAGGATTCGTTCCAGCCATCCGAGTAAAAGATCTGAGAGAATGGCCATCAATGCCGTCGGGATTGCTCCTGCAAGTATGATTGCCGTTCCATTTGAAGCATTCGTTCCCCTGACAATGATATCCCCCAGTCCGCCAGCCCCTACGAATGTACCGACAGCAGTTACTCCTATTGCAACGACAAGCGCTGTACGTAAGCCAGCCATGATGACAGACAGAGATAATGGTAATTCGACCAATCTCAGTAATTGCAGCTTCGTCATCCCCATTGCCTTGCCAGATTCTAAATAAGCATGATCTATACTTGTAATTCCTACATAAGTGTTCCTCAGGATTGGCAGCAAGGAATATAAAAACAATGATAAGATCACCGTATTTGTTCCTAACCCCATTACTAACATAAGGAGAGCTAGCATAGCCAATGCTGGTGTGGTTTGTATGACATTCGTTATCGAAAATACCCAATTACTCAATTTCTTATGCTTCGCGATGAAAATGCCTATCGGGATGGCTACAATTGCGGCAAATAAAACCCCGTAAGCGGACATTAAAAAGTGACGATAAAATTCAGTAAGTACATACATCCAATTTTGGGAATAATAAGTTCCCAGCTGTTGTAAGGTTTCCAATGGTCTGCACCTCCCATTTATTCAAAATAATTATGTGCTTTAAGGAATTCCGATGCTACGACCGATGGCTCCTTCAAGTTCCCATCAACTTCATAGTTCAGTTCCTGCATCGTTTCAGTAGTGATTTCGCCAATTAACTTTTTAAGTTCATCTTCAATTTCAGGATATCGTTCTAATAATTCTTCGGTAACGACCGGTGAACAGTCATATGGAGGGAAATATTGTTTATCATCTTCTAAAAGCTTCAAATCATTAACCTTGATCCTTCCATCAGAAGAGTATGCAAGGACAATATCCATCTGACCATTTTTGACTGCATCGTATACCAGGCCAATCTGCATCGGATACGTTTCCCCAAATTCCAATCCATATGTATTGACGAACCCTTTATAGCCATCCCCTTTTCTTTTCAGCCAAGCACTATCGACACCTAACCTTAAATGATCTGCATCCTTTTCCAAATCCGATATTTTCTTATATCCTTTTTCCTCTGCCAATTCACTTGAAATCGTAAAGGCATAGGTGTTATCGAATCCATATGAATCAAAAAATTTGAATCCATATTGTTCTTTGAATTCCTTTTGAACAATTTCCATTGCCTTGACCGGATCCTTTTCGATTTCCTGTCCCAGGACACTCGTTAAATCAGTCCCTGTATATCGAGTTGCGGCGATATCTATATCACCGGTCTCCATCGCTTTTTGCTGAACGAAATTCGAACCTAGATTTTTAATGATTTTCGTATCAAGTCCCGTATTCCGCTCAAGGAGTTGAGCGATCATGTTCGCCAGGATTTCGGATTCGGTCATACTTTGGGCACCGATCTTTACAGTAGTTTCAGAAGATGATCCTAAACCCGGCAAGGAACAGCCGGTGATCAATAATGAACATACTAAAAGGGCCATTAAAATAATACTTCTTATTTTTTTATACATGATAATCCCCCTCAAGCAACTTCCTTCATACCTTTCAATCCTTTTGGAACGACTTTTCGTTCTATGATTGAGAATACATAATCCACCAGGATAGCCATGATGATTACCGGAACTGCACCTGCGATGATATATTCTGTTTGATATAAATTCAAACCGATAAAAATGTAATCCCCAAGTCCCCCGCCTCCAATAAAGGAAGCTAAGGTGGCCCATCCAATTAAATAGACGGAAGCCGTACGGATACCTGCCATAATAACCGAAAGTGCAAGGGGGAATTCAATTAGACGAATTCTCTCCCAGCTTGTCATCCCGATGCCGCGGCCGGATTCCAGCAAATTTTCATTTACGCCTTTGATGCCGGTGTATGTATTCCTAAGTATCGGTAAAACGGAATAGAAAAATAACGCAATAATTGCGGGTGTTTTCCCAACGCCGAGGAAAGGAATGAAAAAGGCTAGGACTGCAAGGCTCGGCAAAGTCTGCATAATGTTTGCGATTCCGATTATTAGCGAAGCGCTCCTTTTCATTCGCGTCAACATAATCCCTAGCGGTACGGCTACTATTATTCCAAGGAAAACAGCGATCATGGATATATATAAGTGCTCCCATGCTTTATAGATCAATTCTTGCCAGTTCGTTTGTAAGAAATCGAGCATTGTTTCCATCTCATTCACCCCCTAAAACATTTCTGCCATTTCTGCCACTTGATTTTCTTCCTCTCCCCATATGCTGTCATATACGATGTCGACCAATGTAGCCCTAGTTACAATTCCGACCAAATGTTTATTCTGGTCAACTACTGGTACGTATTTGAATCCTCGTTTTAGAATCTTTTGAACAGAATCGCGGATTAAAGTGTCCTGTTTAACAGAATAGATTTCAGTATTGATGACTTCACTGATAAATTTAGCTTTTTTTCGATATTCACTGATCGTTTCAACATCTACAAACCCTTTCAAAACATTTTGCTCATCGACCACAAGTAAAGAATCGACCCTTTTCTTGCGCATGATCGTAATAGCATCGGTAAGGGATTTTTCCTCTGTAATGGATATTGGATTTCGACTCATGATTTGTTCAACCAACTCAACATTGGGTCTTGTTTGAAGCAAACGATCTTTGCCAATGAATTCTTCCACAAACTGATTGGCTGGGTTTCTGAGGATTTCATCCGGTATTCCCACTTGGACAATTTCACCAGCCTTCAAGATGACGATCCTGTCTGCTAGCTTAATGGCTTCATCCATATCATGGGTAACAAAAACGATTGTTTTATCAAGTGTCCGCTGCAGATTTTTAAATTCCTCCTGAAGAGCATCGCGGGTGATTGGATCTAGTGCGCCAAAAGGTTCATCCATTAAAATGAGCGGAGGATTGGAAGCAAGTGCTCTGAGAACGCCTATCCTTTGTTGTTGCCCGCCACTCAATTCGTAGGGATACCTTTCTAAGTATTCGGGTCCCATATCGACAAGCTGAAGCAATTCCAGTGCACGTTCCTTTTTCTTCTGTTCATTCCATTTAAGAAGTTTTGGAACGAGGGTGATATTTTCAAGAATCGTCATGTGAGGGAAAAGTCCGATTTGCTGGATAACGTAGCCGATCTGTCTTCTTAGCTCGACTGGATCTTTATCCATAATATTTTCACCATTAATTAGTATCTTACCTTCAGATGGTTCGATAAGACGGTTAATCATTTTCATTGTCGTTGTCTTACCACATCCACTCGGACCAATGAAGCAAATGAACTCCCCTTTTTTAATATCCAATGAAATATTCTTTACAGCTTTCTTTCCTCCCTTATAGATTTTCGATACATTTTCGATTTTCAACATACAAGCACCTCCATCATTTGCATACAATTACAAATTTTACAAATATATTAATTTTCTATATGCACAGTCTCTTGTACCCATTAGGTAATATGTTTAAACCTTTTTATTTTAAAAAACTAGTTCATTGTAATTATATTGAAAAAATGGAATAAAAAACCACCTCGTTTTAATTGAGGTAGTTGATAGATAGATTTATAAGATGGATTAAAACCCGATATTTTTAGCAATCAGGAGTTTTACGGTTTCATCTGTCCCTGTAAAGAATGTTGTCAAAGGTATGTCCCGGTGACGCCGTGCAATTTTATCGTCACCCATATTTCCGTAACCATCATGTAATTGCATGCACTTATCAGATATTCGCTTAGACATCTCCGTTATCCAATATTTAGCCATCGATACTTCAGTTAAGATATTCTCCCCAGTCATATGTTTACAGATCAACCCATCAACAAACGTTCTTCCCAGATGAATATCTGCCGCTATTTCAGCAATGGTGCACTGTGCATTTTTTAATTTACTTATTTTCTTATCAAATGCTTTTCGTCCTTTTATAAAATTCATCGTTAAGTGAAGCATGTCTTTCGCTGCTATTAATGACCCGATCGCACACATTAGCCTTTCCTGCTGCAGTTTTTGCATGATATAGGAAAGTCCCTTTCCTTCCTCCCCAAGGAGGTTGCCAACAGGAACTGGAGCATCATCGAAAAATAGTTCGGCTGTGTCTGGGCTTCCCTGTTCCTTTCCAAGTTTTCTTCCTCGTGAAAACCCTGGGGTATCTTTATCAATGAGCAGCAAACTGATTCCGTCCTGGAAAGGAACAGGACTAAGATCAGTTTTGCATGCTACTATCATGAAGTCAGCCTTAAAGCCATTTGTGACAAACGTTTTGGCTCCATTGACAATATAATACCCATCTTTCTTGATGGCTGTGGTTTGTATATCCGCTAATTCCGAACCCATTCCAAGCTCCGTCAATGCAAAGGCAGAAATCATTTCTCCTGTAATGAACTTTGGTAAATATCTTTGTTTTTGATCTATCGTTCCGAACGAGGCAATATAGGGGGCTACAACATCAGAATGAATGGATATTCCTCCTAATGTTGATCCAACCATTTCCAATTCTTCAGCCAGCACAACTGAATATCCAAAATCTGCCCCTATCCCGCCGAATTCCACATCAAGCCATGGACATAAAAATCCATGATCACCCATCTTTTTCCAAAAAGAGCAAGGTATCCCCCCCTCTTTTCCCCATTGATCATAAAATGGGACAGCCTCCTTGGCGAGAAATTCACGAATTGATTGTTTAAATAATAAGTGTTCTTCCGTTAGGAAGGAACGGGAATAATCCTTATTGATCACCATCGTGCTAACCATGGGTTAACCTCCATTCTCTATACTTATAATGGACTACCATGAACAAGTTAAATATGTAATTGTCTCGATGTAAACGGTTACAATAGCAAAAATCAAACAATTAAAATGTTCCACAATATTCATGTTCAACAAAAGTATGGAATTCCCTTTTATAAATCTATTTTTTCCTTATTACTTAACTGTTTTGAATATGGTTTTAATATATATTCTGTCGAGGTTATTTTTGAAATATAATTTGTATTAATTCAATAAAACTTCCTCTTTAATTGCATAATACATAGTTGCTTTAACTGCCTCCGTCATAGAATTAAACCAGCTTAAAGGGATGTCAATATTTTCATCTGAATTTTCCATTTATCTTACTATTTTTCCCCATGCCAAATAACCCTCCAAAAACTTATTGGAAGGATTTTTCTATGTTACACAGATTCGTTAATAAGGCTAAATCTAGGAATGTTTCTTTTCTCTTTAATAAAGCGTTTATATAATGTAGCAACTAATTCAAAAAGGCAACGATTGACAATTTGGCAGGTTTTCCTTCTGATTTTTTCTTATCATAGAATACTTTAAGGTTTTTGTTCCTTGGACTTCTTATGCAGCATAGTACGGCAAGATACAGGGAATGACGTAGTCTGCATGACCCTCTTTTAGTCATACGATTAATGGTTGCCGTAAACTTACCCGATGAGTGATCACATGGTCCGATATCGGGAATCGATGGATGATCTTATATACTTCCATTTCATTTCCCAGGGCCACTATACGATACGATACGATCTTCCAAATCAGAGAGGTCCCCTGGTAATGAAAAAGCAACTGAATTATACATATGAAGATTGATTACGTGCTTTATATAGATCCCAAAAAACCTTCCTGTATTCAGGAAACACTTGATCTAAAATGGTATGGAACTCAAGTTTATTATCCACATACATATTCGTTACGATCTCCTGTTGTCTAGATAAATTCCAAAAGTCTCAAATCTTGATTCCTCTACTTCTGTCAATTGGTAAGGCTAAATAAACGGTAGCCAATCCCTATAGTGTGGGCATTAGAAACTAGAATAAAAATGTGATAGGATTATCCTCGTAATGGAATAATCCGCATTTAGTGAATTATGTAATTTCCAGTTAGAAAGTTATCCATCTGCCCATTCACATCGATGCTCAATAGAACGAATTATCTAATTGTAACCGCTTAATGATAGATAACCTTTTGATATGCAAGAGGTTAAAATCTAAGTAATTGTTTACTTTCAACCTTATCCGCTACCGCAATAATTCTAGGTTTTCTGTACACGATTATTGCCTATTAAATCTTTCTTGGTTTATATTAATACCTTCATAACAGCTTTTTTGATAAGAACAGCTTTTGCAAACTGTTAAGGAACCCGTTTTCAAATACTTTTTGGGTTCTTGTAAAAGATTCTTGATTATGTTGAGGTATTCCAATCCGTCCGAAACATCCTTCATGGTTGGAATGTAAGATTCTACTTTACCTTCCATAAGCGAAAATATCTCTATTCTTTCCGGTAATTGACCAAATGCCTTCTCACAAAATACCGAAATCATATTAATAAATAAAAGGTTCATTTCTTCATGTGTATCAACTAAATACTTCTTTATGATGAATGAGTTGGTAGACCATTCCGCTACTTCAAAAGTCAGGGAAAGTTCGGTCCCTAACTCCTCAATATTAATGTTAAACTTTTCATATAAAAATAAAGGTGGGTTTTCCATTTTTTCAGAAGTTAAAAATTGGAGTAAATGGTCTGTCATATTAGCAAGAACCATATAATAGTGAACCTTTGACTCGAACTGACGCACATCAAGGGCACTCCAATGATCATCTATGAACTCCATAACTTTCTTAGACGTCTTACTTATTTGAGGAAGTTTATAATATCGGCTTACAACTTGATCAACCACAAATTGAACCCTCTTCCTCCAATTCAATTGAGTTGTGATTTTTCCTTCTATATGATGAAAGAAAAATTGATTAGGACATCTTATAAAATCTTGTAAATGGTAATCAGTTAATGTAGCAATGGAAATCCGATATTCCTTACCCCTCATTCCCTTCACCACTCTTTCCGCATAAAATTTCTAATTCTATATTGAAGGGACAAAACTTTTCTTTATAAAATCCCTCCCGAAATTTTGGCATTTTTTGATATCCTCATCATCTGGGGTTAATTCTACTTTTAACCCTTCTAGGACAATACCAGCACCCTGTTCCCTTAATTTTTCGGTTAAAATATCTACAGCTGCACCGTATTTTGGGTAAGATGAATCACAGGAACCAAAGACTGCAGCTTTCTTTCCTGTTAGATCAATATGATCCATTTCATCATAAAAGTCTAAAAAATCATCCGGTAATTCTCCATCTCCCCACGTGTATGCACCTAATAAGATACCATCGTACTCCTCAAGTTTGGAGGCTTCAGGACCTTCCATTATATCTATCTTTTCGATATTCACACCACTGATTTCTGTGATTCCCTCTGCAATGGCATTCGCCATTTCTTCTGTATTTCCACTCATACTGGCAAAAATTATAATGATTTTAGACATGATAATTTCCCTTTCCATAAATGATAATTAATATCAATTATCAATAAAAATTTTAATCCACTTACTCGTTCGTTATCACTTTTTCATCAAAATTTAGTAAATCAAATTCCTGGACCTATTCGCAAAAAAGTAGGGCTCGATGCTTTTTCCTAAAAGCCGGTAAATTACGGTAAACAAAATTAATTAATTCGAGAATCATGTAAATGTTATTGGCATTCCTTTTTTCTCATTTTTTCTTTAGTTGGAGATTAAGAGGGATTCCTAAAAAATGATCATTTACTGGCATTGATGTGGTCTTCCTTATTAGCGGCATATTTATCCACATCCTGCCTCTACCATTTTTAAACTTCTTCAGGGTAACCATTGTCATAACAGCTCACACTACAACAAGGGCATGACATATAAAAGTCAATCTCTAATAACGGAAACATTGCTTTTTGGATATAGCAACACGAGTCCATTGAAAAAACTGTATAGATACTTCCCTTCCTTTTTGCTGAACGGTCCTTTTAAAAAGAAGTCTCTTCTTGAATGATTTTTTTTATTACTTTACATATGTTCATGAAATGGCCCTGTTTTCTTAAAAAACATGTACATCTCCAGAGTTCATTTTATTCTTTATTTTCTGTATGTTGCTCAGTTCATCGGCAAATGAAAGAAATGACTCCCTATCATGTGAATCGAGTGCTTCGTTTACTTTAAAGTTCAAATGGTTAATTTTTAGGTCCAAATCCAAAATGGAGCAAATGCTACCCTTGGAATACAGTTCCTCAATATCATCCACATGAATAAAAAACTGAAACTCGTTGTTGACAACTATTAAAGAGTGCCATCCTAGGCAATCAACGTACTTCCGTTCGTTTGTCATTGTCCAAACATCACCCTGAAGAAACTCAATCCTATGTTGGTGCTTTTGCCCCGGGCAGCAGCAGCTTACTTGATGCTGAAATAGCTCTAATATTATAAAATTTTCATTCATACGTGTTCCTCCTTCACTCACATTAAGTTTTTTTATCTCTTCTTCATTCTTAGCTCTTTGTCAGTCAGACTGTTTTTGTCAGAGTTATCGTCTATTCAGTTAAGTTTGACTTATTTTTTTAATTTTTCTTCCTGTTTCTTAACGGTTTATTCAATATTGCCGCCTTTTACATTCGAAATTCTTTTTATTGACATGCAATAGGAATTTGCAAGAAAATCAATTGAAATTGATAATCATTTTCATTTAGTATTTTATATGATAATGATTATCACTGTCAATCTGTTTTAGCCAATTTTTCATATTTTTGTTTTGCTGCCTCGGAAAAAAACAGATGCCTAGCGACTGCTGCCCAGAGCCATCTTACGTTATTAGATAGGTTTTTAAAAATGATTTTGGAGTGGATGTGTCCATCTTGGAAGGTAAGAAAGCAGGTGAAAAATGTAAACCTTATCCACTGATATAATAGATTCTATTAAAAAAGGTCAACCAGTAATTTTAACTGGTTGACCCTATAATACGAAAGCACTCGCTAGTTCAAGAAAAATATTTCATAATCTTACCAATCTGATCCGTTTGTTCAAGTGTTAGCGACCGGAGCTTTGTTGTGGCCCTGCACCCATTACCGTGGTCCAACCGCAATATACCTTTGCCTTCTAAAATGCGCATTCTCTCTTCTTTCACAAATTTTACCCTTGGACTTTCCCATTAATGACAATACACTTCCCATTTGTCGGTTGCTTTATCACCCTTCCGTCCTTGATGTATACAGTGTAAGTATTATTGACTTTAGCATTTAATCTTGCTATGTCTCCCGTTCTTGCTATGATATTTTTGACAGCTTCTCTCTTCAAATTATCCATGACTTGCTTTTTCCATTGTTCCCGTTTGTTTTTTTGTTTATTTTCATCAATCATCAGGATCCCATCCTTCTTGTTTGATTTATGTCTTCTCCGATATTAGTGTATTATTTTTTTTTCATCTTGTTACCCTTATGCTTTTCCTTATTATTAATCCGTTTGGGATTCTTTTATTGTTTTATAACAAAACAGGTTACGGTAAAATTAGTGAATGATTCAGGCACAAGCTTTTTAGGAAGAAAAATACAACGATAACTAATCAAGGATTTTCCTTGTAAAAATATTTTATGGTTTATGGTATGATAGTTAAATTGTTTATCTACCCTGTTACACATTTACATTCATCTAAGAAAAGAGGTATTTATGCACGCCACAGAATTATCCAAGCAACATTGGCTACTCATCTTAACACTTACTTTATTAACATTCGTTCTCGGGACAAGCGAATTTGTTATTATCGGTATCTTGACCGATATTTCCTCGAGTCTCCATATGACAAATGCAAAAGCAGGTACACTCGTTTCTGCATTTGCGATTACGTTTGCCATTGCCACACCAATCGTGATGTCGGCAACAAGCCATTTTCCAAAACGTAAATGGATGCTGTTTTTGATAGGTACTTTCATCATCCTGAATGCTTTGTGCGTGATTTCGACGAGCTATATCATGCTCCTTGCACTTCGAATGATGACTGCGATCGTAACAGGAGTTTTAATTTCGCTTGCCATGATTGTTGCAAGCGAAACCATGCCAATCGCAAAACGTGGACTTGCTATATCATTCGTTTTTGGTGGATTTACTCTTGCAAACGTAATTGGAGTACCAATAGGGACGGTCATCGCTGATTGGTACGACTGGAATGCAACCTTCCTGTTAACGACTTTTCTTGGTGGAATTGCGTTTTTGGCATCTTTCTTCATTTTGCCTACTATGCACAGTACATTTCGCAGTTCAATGCGTGAGCAATTTTCATTGTTAACACACCCGCGAATCTTAATGGCCTTTTTCATTCCATCTCTTGGATTTGGAGCAACGTATGCCGTTTATACCTATCTTGTTCCGATCCTTAAAGGAATGAACGCTCCAGGTAGTTCAATCAGTTTGATCTTATTTGGCTACGGATTCATTTCCATTTTCAGCAACATACTCGCTGGTAAAATTGCCAGCTACAATGCTATCGGTCGCCTCCGGTTTGTTTTTCTCGTGCAAGCCATTGTTCTGATCAGTTTATATTGGACCACAGGTAATTTTATTTTTGGATTGGTTAATATTAGCTTGATGTCATTAATGGCCATCCTTTTGACAACATCAACCCAGCTTTATTTGATAGATCTTGCCGGTATTTATCAACCAAAAGCTACAGGACTAGCTGCTTCACTGATGCCAGTAGCAAGTAATGTAGGTATCGCCTTCGGTTCTGCATTAGGTGGGATTGTTTACCATAAGGGGGATTTGATGAATGTGACATTGGTAGGTGGGCTGATTGCTATCTCTGCAAGTCTTCTAACTTTCCTAAGTCACCGCTTAGACCAAAAACAAAAGAAACCAGCATAAGAGAAAATACGAGTACATGGGTATGCTTCCTATGGTACCTCACATGGCATAATAAACGAGATTACAGTTAATCCTTCAAATAAAAATAAAGAAAGAAGTATCAAAAACGTTGATTTGTTTTTTGATACTTCTTTTTAAAATAGGTATAGGTGCTTACCTCTTAAAATTAAGCGGACAATTGCAAAAGACCTTATCAAGATCATTGTTTCTGATTAAAGGAAGTATTGATCTTAGAATCGAATTTTTTGTTCTTTAAAAATACATTATAAATCCTCATGTACTTATGTTAAGCTCACACCTAGTTAATCAAAAAATCCCCTTTATCGAAATACCCCACCAATAATTCCCTATTATTTCTTCCTTCAATTTAGTAGCAAGTTTACGGTTCGAGTGGAAAAAACATTCGCTAGAAATATAAAATTCTCAATCATATGAAAAATTATTTCATGAATTAATGCCCTCTTTCTCATTTCCCTGAATCAATTCTTTAATACTTTAGATAAGCTCTTTTTCGTTATGCTTCAGTTTAACTGCAGATATAGAATCAGATATAACTTCTATCATTTTATGAACCTCATGCTTATTAATAATTAAAGGAGGGGAGAATACAAGCGTATCTTGGCCTTCAAAAATAACCGATCTAAACATTAATCCTCTTTTTGCAGCTTCTTTAACAACCAAAGGAGCAAGAGGGTTATTAAACCTTTCATTTGTACTCTTCCCTTTTCCTAATTCAATTGCTCCTAATAATCCTAGTCCCCGTACTTCTCCAACAATATTTTGTTCTTGTTGAATCCACTTAAATCCCTTCAACATCTCTTCACCCATCAATCTAGCATTTTCAATCAAATTTTCTTCTTCAATAACTTGGATATTTTTTGAAGCGACAGCACATGCAGTTGGTCGGATGACCAATTTTTCTCAATCTTCGCCATAACATTAACATAAATATCAAAAAAAACTCACGTCTAGTTTCTTAGAGGTGAGTTGATATGAATTCAATCAAACTTTACATAATCCCCTTCTTTGATTTGATTCTTTTCAAACCATCCAAGATTCACTTCAATTGCATAACGATAAAAAAGTCCCGGATCATAGGTAGGGCATATATCCTTTTTACAAGGCTTCATATCAAGTATTTTTAGTATTTCACCATCTGAATCAAGAAAAGCAATTGATAAAGGAATAAATGTGTTTTTCATCCAAAATCCACCATATATTTGTTCTGAAAACACAAATAACATCCCCTCATTTTCGGACAATTTCTCAACAAACATTAAGCCCTTTTCTATTTTTCTTTGAGTATCTGCAACTTGAACGGTTAATATAATTTCCTTGTTTCCACCGAGTATTTTTAACATTCTTGTTTTCATTCTATTTTTCATGTTCACTCACCTTCGAGTAATATTATAAGCAGGGAAGAAAAATGTCTTTGTATGGTAGGTCTTCAGAACAATCATTAAAGTAGTTTTCAAACAGAAGATTTAATTTGAGTGAAGGATCGTTTGAAGAATTACGTGTAAGGGACTTCATGAGAAAATGTGACAAATTATACTCCTTAAGGACTTCCTATGGGATTTTCATATTTTCATGGTTAAAATTACTTGTTCCTTTTATCAACTTACAAATTTTAAATTATATGGAACTACTTAGCCATATACACTTCAAATCTGTCTCATCAATCGTTTTCCCATAGACATTTTCTGATTTTCAGCATTTCATTAATGGCATCTGTATCTGAGGCTGAAGCAGGATCCCGTCATTATTTTTTATCCACTGATATCCCACTCAGTAAAATTCACTACTTTATTTATTGTACTTTTTGTACCAATTCACAAAATGTGTTAAACCTTCTTCTATTGTTGTTGAAGGATAGAATCCCACATCTGCATGCAAATCGGCAATATCCGCATATGTCTCCTTAACATCTCCCGGTTGCATAGGTAAGAATTCTATTTTTGCCTTTTTTTCAATTAGTTTCTCTAATGTGTTAATGAAATCCATCAATTTTATGGGCTTATTGTTACCGATATTATAAATTTTGTATGGGGCATAACTTGAACTTGAATCAGGGTTAGCTCTATCCCATCCAATATTATAAACCGGTGGTTTATCAAGTAATCGGATTATTCCTTCAACAATATCATCAATATAAGTAAAGTCTCTTCTCATATCTCCATTATTAAAAACCTTTATTGTATTCTCTTCAATAATATTTTTAGTAAAAGAGTAATATGCCATATCGGGTCTCCCCCATGGACCATACACTGTAAAGAAACGGAGTCCTGTGGTTGGAATATTATATAAATGACTATAAGTATGAGCCATTAATTCATTAGACTTTTTAGTGGCAGCATATAAACTTACTGGATGATTTACTGGGTCTTTGGTTGAGAAGGGGATATTAGTATTTGCTCCATATACAGAACTAGAGGATGCATAAATTAAGTGCTTTACATTATTTTGCCGACAGACCTCTAAGATATTTACAAACCCAACTAGGTTGGAATTAACATAAGAATCCGGGTTGTCTATGCTATAACGTACTCCAGCCTGAGCTGCTAAGTTTATGACTATATCAATGGTTCTGTCTATGAATAATTGATTTAATTTTTCTTTATTCAACAAATCTATTTTATGGAATTCGAAATCAGGGTTTTCTTCTAATATCTTGAGTCGATTTTCCTTTAAAAAAACATCATAATAATCATTAATATTATCTACTCCTATAACATTGATATCTTGGGCTATCAAACGTTTTGTTAAATGAAAACCAATGAAACCTGCAGCCCCTGTTACTAAAATGTTCATAGTATTGATTCCAATCCTTTCTATACAATAGGCTTTTGACACCTTTTTGGAACACTGAGTAAACATTCATATTTGTATATTGATACTTTCGGAATCTTTTACAACCACAGAACTTCGTTCATCATGACGGATATAAAGAGAAGGCAAACTCTAAATCTCCATTGGGGAGAGACTTACGTTTTATTCGTAATCCACCAATGACATGATATCCTTTTAAGCTTTAACCCTTATGAGTTTTCCACTCTTATATCCGCTGTGAACTAGCACCTATGAATGAAGGTTAAGCTAAAACAATCTTGGAAACCGTTGAATGCAAAATCACCATAGGTTTTGATAGGCTCCTTTTTTGTGATGACTAAAACTTCAACAAATAGGAGTAATACCCTTTAAAGTTTTTTCGTTATGATTCCAGATACCTAACTAAGACTATACAAGCGTATTATCACTTTCAGTTAAGGGGATTGGTGTTTTAGTCCATTCAGCATAAGTACCTGGATCTATCGCCTTCACTTGTTCTAAAAAAGAATCTAAAAAATTTCTTTCTCGCAGGTCTTTAAATAACTCGAGAGGTCTTTTTTGTTCACGTGAAAACGAGTACACATGGTCGACTAATTTAAAACCATTCCTGGTTATAATAATATGCCGTAATGGAGCATCAATTTGTTTGAAACCTGATTTTTCCATTGTTTTTAATATATAGAGTAAGCGTTTTGTTATGTCCTCAGATAACACAGATTGTTTTTTAAGAAACGTATTCAAATCTGGCCCTAACAGATATTCCATTAAAATATAATTGGGTCCTGTTTCAAAGACTTTCGGGATAAATGGCAAGTCTTGACTTGATAAAAGAACCATTTTTTCCTGACTTGCATGTTCAGTTTTCCCGTAAAGTTTGACGCATGTTTCTTCAGACACTCGATAAACAGCACCTTGATGCCCTTTTCCAATGAGTGTTTGTGTTATAGCGCTATCCACTTTCACTCCATTCCCTGCCCCTCCTGAGAAAACGGGAATGTTTTTAAAGTCCAAACTATTTTGATTGAAATAATCCTCCCACTCATTGAAGGTATCCGGTTCGAGCTTTTTCACTTGGGATAAGAACGAGTCCTTTAAAAGGATTATTTTTAAATCTCTTAATAATTTTAATGGTACAGGATGCATTCTTTTAAAGGAATTCACATGGTCGATCACCTTAAGTTCCTCATTAGCAACGACAAAAATATGGCGTAGGGGGGCATCTATCATGGTGAATTTTGCTTGTTTTAATTCCCTTAATATATAGAGAAGTTTCTTTACTATAGAATCAGGGATATACGTACAATTTCTCAGGTATTCTTTTAAGGTTGGGGCATTAAAATATTCCATGACTATATAGTTTGGTCCTGTATCATATACCAAAGGCATAAAGGGTAGATCTTTTCCAGCTTCAAGAGCTTCTTCCTCCATTTTCGCTTGAACCGGGTCTGAATAGATTTTTACACATTTATCTTCAGAAAGTTTAAATACTGCACCTTGAGCTCCCATTCCAATCAGCGAAAAGGTAGTGGGATTGTGAATTTCCAGAGACTTTTCACCTTTGGTTACAGTAATGGCTTTAAAATTCTCCATGATCTCCTCCTAACTGCTCATCCATGGCCGCCAGTTGAAACTGTTGAATTTTATTAAGGGCTTTTTTGACTTTTTCGGCTTTTTGAGCCTTTTTTTCTTTTTTACGAGATGCCATTGTTTCACCATTACCTTCAGTAGCCTTCTGCTGAATTTTATCTTTATTATTAGATGCTATAAGTTTAGCTTTGATTTTGTCTTTAGTCTGCTGTTGGAACTGTTGGAGCTGTTGGTGCTGTGGAAGCTCTTGAAGCTGTTGGAGCTGTTGCATATAAACAAGGGCTTTTCTGGCTAAATCGGCTTTTTTTCTAGGCACTTTTGTTTCACGATCATACTTACCTTGCTGTTGAGACTGTACAGTCTCCTTAATGGCTTCTTTATCTATTTGGTGAGGTGTTACTAAATATTGTTTTCGTACTTTATAAGGGGCAACAAGTTCATCATAAAATTCAGCTTGTTGTTGAAGCTGTTGGACGAGGTTAAAGTTTTGTTCAATTTTTTGACGAGCCGCTACTGTATATGTTTCCCATTTATCTCTGTTGGTTAACATAAATTCAAGAGCCTCTGCCAGTTCATCTACATTGTTTTCTTGTACTAAAACCCCCTCTTTGTTATGGGTTATAAGTTCAGGGATGCCGGCATGGTTGGTCGAAATCACTGGTACCCCAATCGCCATAGCTTCTTTTAATGTATTAGGTATACCTTCTACATCTCCATCGACAGCTTCCAAGCTCGCGGCACAAAATATATCTGCATGGGTCATTTGTTCTCGTACTTGATCTTTAGGGAGATGATATAATAAACGAAAAGAGTCCCCTAAATTAAGTTGATTTGCCAAAGAAGTGAGATATTCTTCAAGCTCCCCTCTTCCGATGATCGTCAGGGTTGCATTTGGAAATTTACCTCTGATTTTTTGAAAAGCTTGCATTAAAATGTGATGTCCCTTTTTTTCCACCAACCTACCGATGGATAAAATGTTTTGAGAACCCCCTTTATGTGGAGTACGGTATTTGAATTCGTTAAGGTCAACGCCCCCATATAACACTCTAATTTTTTCTGAAGGACAACCCCAAGCAATTAACCTATCCGCTAAATATTGACAAACTGGAAAAAAGCGCTCACCTCGATCAAATAACATTTTCATGTTATCTAGATAACCAATAGGCTGATTGGCTAGGGTTGCATCCCTGCCTCTAATACTTGTTACCAACGGAAGATCTGTTTCTTCTTTAAAAGGAAGTAATAACATCCCTAATTGACCATGGTGAGCATGTAATAGGGAGATATTATTTTTTTTCACATATTCTTTTGGTGAGAAAATTTCATTGAGATAATGGACCTTCTCATTTAAAAGGGAAAGGTCAATCATATACTTAGGTTGTCGTACCATATGAATATAATCATAATCAGGAACTTCTCGAATCTGTGAGATATATTGGGTCGGGTCAACTCTTAAATTCAAATGCATAACTGTGTGCAAATAAATTTCTCCTTTCATGCGTATTAAGCAAACTTCCTCGACCTTTTCAAGTATATTATGCAGGACCCTATAGGTACGCATGGACTAATAACATTCAGTAAAGCTAAATGGCAGGGAGTATGCGTTTGCCTAATACAAAGGGGATTGAAGTAGATGCTATGACACAGATTATTTGCAAACCATGATAATGATACAACGTGTTTATAATTGATGTTGATCTTTGGTTCTAATGCTCGATGATGTTTCTAGATATAAAAAAGCACCCAAGAACTATCAAAGGTGCTGCATTGCCAGTTTGCCCGCCTGAAGAATAACAACTGCTTCTCTGAATGGTTACGTTCACCTCAAATATGTCTTTGAAAAATCATGTTCGAGTTAATGAAGTGTTAAAAAATGTTATCGCTTGATGTCATACCCATAACAATTGCTGGTCTTCCTATTGGATAATATTCAATTTTCTTGCACGCTCTGATTCGATCTTCTTCAAGGAAATTCCTACCATCAAAAACAATCGGTTGTCTCATTGTATTCATCAATTTCTCCAGATCTAAATGTCTAAATTCATTCCATTCGGTAACAATAAATACAGCATCCGCATCCACTGTCGCTTCGCTGATTGAGCTTGCAAATCTTATTGTATCTCCTAATATGTTCTTCGCATTACCTATTGCAACCGGGTCATAAGCTACCACTTCTGCTCCCAGTTTGGTTAATGAACGCGAAATTTTGATTGATGGCGCTTCCCTCATATCGTCTGTCTCTGGCTTGAAAGCAAGACCAAGCATTGCAATCTTCTTCCCTTTTAAATCCCCCAAGCGATTTATTGCTTTCGTTACAAGGAGTTCCTGCTGAAAATCATTGATCGCTACTGTTTCTTTTAACAGGGAAAAATGTACTCCATTTAAATTGGCAGTACGAAGCAACGCTTTAACATCCTTTGGAAAACAAGATCCTCCATATCCAATACCTGGCTTTAAAAAAGCTTCTCCAATCCTTTTATCTTTTCCCATCCCCTTTGCTACATCTTTAACATCTGCACCTACTACTGCGCATAAATTTGCAACTTCATTGATAAAGCTAATCTTAGTCGCCAAAAAGGCATTAGATGCATACTTAATCATTTCCGCACTTCTAATACTTGTTAGGATAAATGGTACATTTAACGGACGATACATTTCTTGTACTTTCTTAGCCGCCCCATCATTTTCAGATCCAATGATGATTCGATCTGCTTGCATCGTATCCATGACTGCTGACCCTTGTCTGAGAAATTCAGGATTTGAAACCATATTGAAAGTGACGCTTTCGTTACAAAGTTCCTCCATAATGTTTTTAATAACATCATTCGTACCAACTGGCACAGTACTTTTTATAACGATTACTGAACTTTGTACCAAGTTCGCAGCAATATCCTTCGCGGCTTGCACAATATACGATAAATCTGCTCCTCCATCCTCCAATTGCGGTGTTCCTACTGCAATGATGATGATCTCGGCACCATTTAGCGCTTCTCGATGAGATGTTGTAAATAGCAATCTACCCGCTGCAGCATTTTGAGCAAGCAAATTCTCAAGACCCGGTTCATATATTGGAGAAATCCCTTGACATAGACTTTTAATTTTTTGTTCATTTGTATCGATACAAATGACACTATGCCCTATTTCTGACAAACAAACACCAGTGGACAGTCCGACATAACCTGTACCCAAAATAGCTATTTTCATATTATTCAAGCTCTCTCTTTATCATTTGAAGATTTTCTTTCTTACTTACATCCCTTAAATAGGAAAGTACCTCGTCTCTTATATCATCCCTGCGCAAAGCAAAGTCTATTGTTGCCTTGATGAATCCAACTTTATCACCAATATCATATCGGTTTCCCTCAAAGTTATATGCTAATACGGCCTGCTGCTTGTTTAGCTCATTTATGGCATCAGTAAGTTGTAATTCATTACCATGTTCAATCGGAAGATTTGACAGTGTTTCAAAAATCTCAGGTCTAAAAACATAACGCCCCATTATTGCATACCTGGAAGGAGCTTCTTCCCTTTTTGGTTTTTCCACCAAAGAATCGATATGAAAAAGGTTAGGCTCAATCATTGTCCCTTTTGGCTTAATAATTCCATATTTACTGACCTCCTTATCCGGTACATGTTGAACAGCTACGACTGAACTGTTGCAATACTCAAAAATACTGATGATTTGTTTCAGACAGGGTGTTTTAGACATAACGATGTCATCCCCTAACATAACAGCAAAAGGTTCATTTCCAATGAAGCTTTTAGCACAAAGAATTGCATGTCCTAGCCCCATCGGTTCCTTTTGGCGGACATAATAGATATTTGCCAAACTAGATATTTTCTGAACTTCCGCTAAAATACCGAGCTGATTTTTTCTTAAAAGTGCATCTTCCAACTCATAGGATTTATCAAAATGATCCTCTATTGATCTTTTTCCTCTACCGATTATGATAATAATTTCCTCTATACCCGAAGCTACTGCTTCTTCAACTATATATTGAATCGTTGGTTTATCAACAATCGGCAGCATTTCCTTAGCCTGAGCTTTTGTTGCAGGCAAAAATCGAGTCCCGAGTCCTGCGGCCGGAATAATGGCCTTTCGGATTTTCATAAGCTGCCTCCTTTTGTCATTCATTTATCCTTTATATGCAATAGGACAACTTCCGGTCTAGTTAATAGCCCATTTAGTCCATTTTTATTTAACTGGGACCAGAAGGCTATACTTGTAAGAATCCCAATCTGGCTGCTGCCGATCGTCGCAACCTGTCAGTTAGTGCCAAATTAAAAACTCCATTACACTTTATATGTAATGGAGTTACCATGGCTTTTGTCTAATGGTCGATAAGAAATTGTTGCTCTCATTTCTGACAGCTATAGTTTCCCAAAGAAAGAAAAAAAGGGAATCGTTTAGACTGCTGAACAGCAAAAAAACTCACACAGTAGTTTATCCAAACCGTAGACTAATTTATAAGCGGTTTTTTCACAAATAACCTTTTAAAATATAGGAGGGGCTGTATTCATGATTTGATTGGGATTTACAATTAATTTCTTAATCTTAAATTTAAGAAGACTATAAAAAGGTGAGTTTATTAACTCCCTGCATTTCTAATTAAATGGTTATCAGGCCTGATAACTAAGAGTACAATCTTTGTTGAAATGGATATAGTCTAGGCATTTTATTAACTAGCCCCTAACGCGACACCTGTTATCATCCTTGAAAGCAACACTACTACTTCTCCGTACATAAAGCACAAAACTTGGCATATTGGATACATTTCTAATGTACCATGCCGCTCCATTTACAACCCTGACGCCATCGCCATAGGTTTCGTTTTCTGCTGGAACATACCCTACACCAACTACAGCGATATGTTTGAAGCTGGTTTTTCCATAACCCTTTGAAGGAAACTCAAAAAATTTGGGATGCACATTTGTCGGACAGGAGGGGGAAACCGTGAAACCGGCTCCGTGTCGGGGACTTGCTCCCATTAACCACGCGAAACAGATCCTAAGGGACTCAAAGGCAATCAAAACAAGATCTCCGGGTCAAGTAAGGCAAAACGCAAAAAATCTGCGTATGTATATCGCGAATTCCTTTATATACATTTGACTATTGGGTTAGCAAAGACACGAAGGATATTGCCATGCTGCAACAGAACCTGCATTATTCCCGTCCTTCTGTCACCATGCAATACATAAGGTATTACCGAAGAAGTAACAAACAATGTACTAAAAACAGTAGCATTTTCATTTTTATAAATTAAAAATGACGCATTCAAAACGTTCGTAAAAATCAATGTAAATTCTTGAAACTAGTTTGCACTTTTACGAACATTTAAAATGGCAGTTCAGGAGAATACGCCTCCGTTCCCGAACGTGTACTTTTATGAACAGAACAGCAGGAAGACTCCGTAACGAAACCGAACCTTTTTACAATAGTAACGGGTGGCAAATATTCTAGTTTTCAATTAATTAAAGAAGAAAGGACTTACTCAGCCACTTCTTCTTTATTTAGTTTCCTCTTCATTTTTATTACTACTACTACTGCTATTTGCTATAAACATGGCAATCTGCGCCTTTTTTTCTACATCTAGATCAAGTGTATCGATTATGCTAAAAGGAGATTTTAATAAGAGGGGTTGTGGTTGTGAAATCTTCGTTAATTCGTGTAAGATTTTAATTGAAGTTTGATCTTGTTGTTTAATTAACTGATTCTGAAGTTGAATCTGAAGTTCCTTATGTTGTTGTTCTTGGAATTGGAGTTGGACTTGAATATTTTCTAGTGGTTGTGAACGCTTCGTTATTTCCTGTAAGACCTTATTTGAATTCTCATCTTGTTGTTTAGATAACTTATCTTGAAGCTGGACCTGAAATTCCTTCTGCTGTTGTTCTTGGAGTTGGAGTTGGACTTGAATATTTTCTAGTGGTTGTGAAATCTTCGCTATTTCGTGTAAGATTTTATTTAAAATCTCATTTTGTTGTTTAATTAACTGATTCTGAAGTTGAACCTGAAGCTCTTTCTGTTGTTGTTCTTGGAGTTGGAGCTGGACTTGAATATTTTCTAATATATGGTTAAAGTCATCATGCTTTTTATCATTTTTCTTAACTTTCTTATATTTCTTCTTTTTGTCTTCTTCTTTATATTTATCTGTTTGATCATTTTTACCCATTAGGTTCCCACCCTTTTCTATTTATTGGTTATGGAAGCACACTTGTATTTCATATTGTGTATTAGTAAAATCGCATTGACATAATATTATTTTTTATGTTTCTAAGTAAATCACTTACGTTGCAGGAACCAGTTTAAGGACAATCGTAGATAGCTATTTCACCATTTCCTAGTGTTGTTGTCGTCATGAAATGTGTTGCCGTTTCGATCATAATTACAGAATTGTTCTTGGTATTTATTGTATCGTCGTCCACATTGATGGTGTACGCAGCAGTAGCACCTAATAGTCAAGGGGTCGGTAGTCCTTGACACGTTATTTTCACAGGGCCACTCGGAAAACTAGGAATGGTAAAGTAATGGCCATTTAATGCAGGGCAACCATGGATACACCGTAATCAAAGAAGTTATTAGTTGGTGTGTACTTAAAACAATTTGAAGCTTCTCTGCCCCAGGATGGATGTTGGGAGCGGGGTCTAACTCTTCAAAAGTAACGGAAGCCAAATTAACGTTACAGCCTAAGCAGTATTAATCAAAATGGTTGGTGTATTATTAAGGGTGTATGGGTTTCCCATATTGTTATTTGCATGGATAGAGAACAACTTCACCATTCTTTCTATAATTATTCAACAAGCCTTTGAATGACTGAGCGTTTGCCATGTGTAAACGTAAACTTATAGCACCTTGCAATAAAAAATCCAAAAAACACTTTATAAAGGAAAAATCGCTATCCTTTTGGTAATAATATAATTTTACGAGAATTATAATTTGTATAACTGCCGTATTTTACGTTCGTTATTGTAAATGGATTGGGCGCCAGGGTGGGGTCCTTCTTCGACTGATCATACAATAAATCCCAGAAAAAAGTTTGCGACACGTATATCGCGAATTGCTTCCAGGAGGACTATAACTATACGAAAAACGCCAGAGTCCATACTTAGGAAGGAGGGCCGGCTGGCCTCCCGGCATTTAAAGAAGGCCGTAGCATTCGTTGGCGCGGAACATGTCGGCATCCATACTCGGAAAAACGTTTGGCTTTTGGTTATACAAAGACATGAAGGATATTGCCATGCTGCAACAGAACCTGCATCATTCCCATCCATTTGTCACTCTACCCAATATAGGTATTAATGAAGAAGAAACAAAAAATGCACTAATTACAGTTATCATTTCATTTTTCAAAAATAAAAATGCCGCATTCAAAACGTTCGAACAATATAAACTAGTTCGTACTTTTACAAACGTTAAAAATAGTGATAAGCCTCCGTTTTAAAAATACTATACAGGCCCTTTTGAATGAATTTCTATATATTGTTTATTGTTCAGCGTCATAGCAACCCAAAATAACTCCTTTTTAGCTTTAATGGAGTTATTTTTTATTTATAAATCTTTTAATTCCTTTTCCTTAGTTACAATAATGTGGCGCCAATCGGCATCCAATCTGGTAAACTTTAAACGCTTCATTTCTTTTAGCATAAAAAGAACTTGCCTCATCAATTTTTCGGATACAGCCCCTCCAGATTCTAAATGCTGAAATAAAGTTACACTCCTGAAATATTACATAACCATATAATTTCACCAGCCTTATAACGCCGTGGAATAGTGGGAGACTCATGTTCAATTTTCAATACAATACATTCCATCCTTTAACGGCATACTCCGGTTTTGCACAAATTTCCACACATTTGTTTGACAAGTTTTTAAAAATGGCCCATTGCACTGCCTTACCAATGAGTAAACAAAACAACGATGGATTTTTATTACTCTTCAATAACACCACTTTTAAACACTCCTTCACATTTCCTATCAAACTATTACTTTTTATCCTTTTTTCTTTTTCTCTCATTAACCTGCTTCCCCTTATCATTGCCATTGTGAAAGGAGACGTTCTCCACAAAGATTAGTGAAATAATAACTGATATAAAACATTTTGAAAAATCCCTTCAATAATAAAAGGTAATAATTTCACGTAAGGATTTTGATGAAAATACACACATAAATATCTTGTTGTGAGCTTATTATGTTTTATGTAAAAGATTAGAGTTTGCTATAGTCAAGTACCAGGTCACCCAGTAATGTTTACTTGTCGACCTCATAATACGAAGCAATGTTAACGGAAATAAGAAACAGTTATATAACAACTTACATGGTATAATTAATAAAGAAAAACGCTTACAGAAATAGGATAAACTAACTGTTCGGAAAATTCATTCTTTTGGGAGTCGATGAAAGTTGACAGTGGATAATAAAATAAGGAAAGAACAAACGATTTTTAACCATATTGGAAATACAATCCAAACGGAAGATAGAGAAATTAATGTGATTGCTAAATTAGAAGAACCTCTAGTTGTAGTTTTAGGAAATGTTTTGAGTGAAGAAGAATGTGACGGTCTTATTGAATTGTCAAAAAATAAAATGCATCGTTCCAAAACTGGAGTTACGCACGAAGTAAATGAGATAAGAACAAGCAGTAGTATGTTTTTCCAAGAAAATGAATATGACATCATTACCAAAATTGAAAAAAGGATATCTACAATCATGAATATCCCCCTTGAACATGGAGATGGTATTCAAATTCTTAAATATACTCCTGGTCAAGAGTATAAAGCTCATTTTGATTTTTTTACATCTTCAAGTACAGCAACAAAAAATAATAGAATCAGCACAATCATCATGTACTTAAATGATGTGGAGCATGGAGGAGAAACCTTTTTTCCTAAACTGAATTTCTCTGTGTCCCCGCGAAAGGGGATGGCTGTGTATTTCGAATATTTCTATAACGATAAAAACATAAACGAACGAACTTTACATGGTGGAGCGCCCGTTATAACAGGGGAAAAATGGGTTGCAACACAATGGATGAGGAGACAAAAATAGGCTGAAGATTGATGATGTGCAAAACGATAGATTTTAAATGACTCAAATTCAGGTGCCAAATGAACAAAGGCACCTTTTCGTTCATTTAGAAACTATTTACAAAAATTCCCAACGTTGAAATCAAAAAAGAAAGATCAATAGTCTTAATTAACACTGGCCCGGCGCTTTGAACTCCAAAATTTCCGTTCGCCCTTAATCCTAACAATCGATTCGACTATCAAGGGTTTCAAACAAACTTTTACTCTAGGAATTTCGTTAAGTTTTATTTGAAAATAATCTGTATGCATAAAAAAACTTTTTATTTACCTTTGTTGCTCTTTCTAAAATTATCGTAATCAGTCTTAATGTAATGAAATACCCTCGCGTTACCATTATGGTCTGGATGAGTAATTTTTAATAACCCTTTATATTCTGCTAATACTTCTTTACTGCTCGCCATTTTAGAGAGCCCTAATTTTTCACTATAATCATTTGATTGAGTAGTGGAGTCAATACTGTAATTGTTTCTGATATTTTCTTTTAATTTTATCAATTCATTACGTAATTCAATATTTTCTTTTAACAATTCCTTTGTTTCATTTTGTAATGCACTTTTTTCATTCTTTAGAATGGCAACTTCCTTTTTGAACATATCCCTTTGCTGAATCAATATTCTTTTTCCAGTCTCATGAAGTTCTTCGATTCCTTCTATATGCTTATCTTGAGCTTGTATTTTTAATTTTAATCGATGTATGATTTCATCTTTATTTTGATCTATGATATCATTTATAGCCAGCTTTGAAGCTGTGTCATCGCTTATGTATCCATTGTTCCTCTTTCCATTTCCCGCGTATTTAATCTTCCCTTCACGAAGCCAGCGCCTAATAGTTTGTACACTATTACTTTCTGTTACTCCTGCATCTTTTAACATTTCAAATGCTTGATCGATGTCATCCATTATGTATCCAGTTTTTCTATTTCCGTTTCCCCCCTCATATTTAATCTTCCCTTCACGAAGCCAGCGTCTAACGGTTTGTATGCTACTGCTTTCTGTTACTCCTGCATCCTTTAACAGGTTGAAAGCTTGATCTGTGTTCACGTTGGTCCCCCTTTCCCCTTATTACACGATGTAAAGTTACCTCGAATGAGATTAGCCTATTACCAGGAATATATTTCACAAAGAATGCGGCTAATTTGTATGTCAATGTTTTAAATAATAGCATAGCCATTTTCTAAACAAAGAACAAATAGATGAAGAATATATGACGAATATCACAGAAAAATAACGATAAGGTATCAAAGTTAAAAGTGTGGAACCCAAATAAATTATCGGTAATTACGTAAATCATGATATGAATGGTGGAGTTCGGTTTTTAAGAGCAATATATATATGAATCCAGGACCTGGGGACAGTGAAAATGTACGTCTACATTTTGTTATCTTACATACTATGTTACAGTTCGGGATGATCCTTGGCTGCTTATGAAAAGAGATAAGAATCATACCTTTAATTCCGAATGGAATTCTGCAAGTAAAACCTTACTTTACTACTTTAAGGAAATTCCCATATTAAAAATCCCAATCTCTCCGTGATATAGATGAGAAATTGGGATTTATTTATTTAACAAATAACAGTTGCAACTATTAGTTAGTCACAAGAAGCTGTTATTGTTTAAACTAGAAAAAATTATTGTTGACCCTCTGTATATATTTGAAAGGTTACACCGAATTTGTCAGATACAATTCCATAAGCAGGACTGAAAAAAGCTTCCTGAAGCGGCATTTTCACTTCTCCACCTTGCGACAAAGTTTCAAAGATTCGTTTTGATTTTTCAATATCGTTCATTGAAATACAGATCGTGACTTGATCTCCAGACTGACTGGTTTGACCTGGAAACGTATCGGAAAACATGAGGTCGGTTTCCCCAACCTTTAACATTGCGTGTGCCACAAGATCCTTTGCTTCTTCTGGCAGAGGAAATTCAGGGTTTTCTGGCATCTCTCCAAAAGATTGATTAAAAAGGACTTTTGCATCCAATGCTTTTTCGTAAAATTGAATCGCTTCCTTCGCATTTCCGTTCATCATTAAATATGGAGATAATCGCATGGTCATAATTAAGTAGCTCCTTTTGCTTTAATTTTTACTAAGCTTGAGAGATTTCCAAGCTTCCTTTTGAACTGGTTAGTGGCAATAAATGATTTACCATTATTACCCATAATTAAATTTTACAACAAGGAACATGCGTTCGTCAATGAGATCTTACTGAAAACTATCAATTTTTTTGTTTGTTAATGATTTAATTGACAATTCCAAGGTTATTTGTTCAACCTTGAAGAATTGTCATTTCGCAATATATATTACGATGATGTAGTCATCGAAAAGTTGATTTGATTTATTATCGGTTTTCAAGTCATGAATCCATTTCAATCAAGGACACGATGAAATGAAAACATACTAAGATTAGTAGTGCGGACCAAGGCATTGGTCCACACTACTATTTTTTATATAGTAGAAATGAAGAATAGGTCGATCATGCCTTAGGATCTAGAATCCGTAATTAAAACGGACCTTCTTCATTTACCTTATTTGAATCAGGTTTTAGTATGTTGGATCCTAGAGATCGTGTATAAGAATTTAGAGTCGAAAAGTGTAAGATGAAGGCTTCAATTTAAGAAAATTGTAGGAGGATAACATGAAACATGTAATTGCCTTTGACGTGAGTATGGGAAAGAGTTACATGGTCATTTATAATGGCTTGAAAAAATGTATTTATGAAGCTGAAATTAAACACACCAAACCTGAGTTTGAAAAGTTAAGAGCTCGGATTGATGAATTAATCGAAGGATATGGGGACCAACCTTATATTGTGTTCGAATCAACTGGTGTCTATTCTCGGCAATTGGAACGCTTTATGCGTGATAACTATTTTTCCTACTGTCTTTTAAACCCTCTAGAGGCTAAAAAGCAATGTGATGCCTTAAGGATTCATAAAACTGATAAAAGTGATGCCCATCAATTGGCTTTAACTCACTCCTCTGTCTCCCGAAAGAAGACAAACGGGACAGACACCCTGTTTCAACAGTTGAAGTCACTTTCGAGATTTTACAGTGAGCTTGATGATGATTTATCGGTAACTCGTAGTCGCATGCATAAAGTCATTCAGTTGACCTTTCCTGAACTGGAAAAACTCTTCACCATTAAATCTGATTTATTTCTAAACATTGTCCAATTGTTTCCACATCCAGATTTTGTTCAGGGACTTTCAAAAACAATTATTAAAAATAAAATACGTGCCAATACAAATAAAAATATCTCGGGAGCGAAGGCAGAAAAGAAAGCAATCGCACTAATTGAGGCGTCCCAGCAGTCCTATCCAGCTGTTTCTTCATCGGATGTTTTATGCGAGCAACACGGTCATACGCTAGACGTTATCAAGAACTTCTCCAACAGAAGGAACAATGTATTAATGATATGGTCCAATTAGCAGAAAAACGCAACGAATACAAGGTGATCTTGAGTTTTCCAGGCATTGGCCCCAATACAGCAGTTCGCTTAATAGCAGAAATCGGAGACATCCACCGTTTTGAGAATAACAAACAATTAAATGCTTTTGCGGGTAGTGACATACGCCGATTCCAATCAGGAAAAACCTATTTTAAGGACAAAATTAATAAGCGTGGTAATAAACACTTACGAAAACTGCTGTTCCTAATCATTCAGAACATGATTAAACAGAGACGTTACGGACAGAATCATATCGTTGATTATTACGACAAATTAAAAACGCAACCCTATAACAAATGTCATAAAGTTGCGTCCATCGCCTGTGTGAATAAGCTTTTGAAGAACATCTTCTTTCTTCTTTCTTATTTCACACAATATGAACTATGATTACGGCTTGGCCTCCAAATCATAGTTTTATAAATAATAACATAATCAAATGACCTAGTAAAAAAATCCAAGTTGGCTAGATCTATTTTGTATGCATATATTTAACAATTCGTCACCCAATTATTATTAGTAACCCTGAACACTCTGTACATTCTAAATACTAATAAATTAATTCAAGCAAAGACATTGACTAATCGTAAGAAAGGCATGAGCCCAGTAGATTACCAGTTTCATGCCTCTAGATTGCCTAAAAAGGTGTTTAATTTTTTGTGATATCGTTTATTGGTATTAACTTGCTATCATTTTTGAATCTTGTCTTTTTTTAAGGGTAGGTAACTTAGAGTCTATAGATAGGAATCGGCTCCCATTCAATACTAGGTGAAGTGCAATAATCATAAGAATGAGATCCAGTTCGTACCCTGTGCCTTCTCCATTACCCATAAAACCTGCTGGGAATTTCACATAAACAATTGCACCAGCCATGATGAATACAAGGAGGGCAGAAATTATTCTTGTTCCAAGACCTATAATTAATGCAATTCCTCCAACCAATTCAATAATACCGACTACATAGGCCATGAATCCAGGAATGCCTATACTTTGAAACCATCCTGAAGTGTTATCCAATCCTCCTTTGAATTTTGACAAACCATGCAAGAAAAATGAAATTCCCAACATAACCCTTAATAAAAAAGTTCCGATCTCTTGTTTATTCATGACACATCTCCTTTTGATTTATTTCACACTACAAAGTGTAGTGTAAGATGGTAAAAAAATCAAGTGAAAGTCATCAGACAATCACTATAGTCATTCCCAAAAGTATAATTAACACATAAATAGAAACAAAAATCGTGGTAGTTTCAGCCCTCAAAGGAATCGTTTTATGGGGATCAATTAATTGCTGAAGTCTATAGTTAACTGATTCATTGGAGAAATGGACAAGGACAGGAGATGATTTATCAGTGCAACCATGTTTAATTAACTTCAACAAAGCGGCACTTATGCCTAATTCAGTCCCCATTTTATGAATCGCATTTTCGTCGGCTGATAATTCACTTATTATTTTGTAATTTTCAAGGCACCATTTTGTCAGTGGGACAAACCATAACGCATCTGAGATCAACTGTAAAATAAAAATTACCAGTGGGTCATATTTTTTTTGGTGAAAGTCTTCATGCTCTACTACCGCTTCTAGCTCATCAAAATCCAACAATTGAATCAAACCGGTACTGAACATGGAAGGCCGCCTGAAACCAAGCGTAAAAGCAAAAGGCTGTTCAGCGTTCACAACTAAGATATCATTGTTGACCCGATTGAATATTTCATTTATTGACCTTGTCATATCAATATTTTTGGAAAGTAACAGCTTTTGTTTAAACCTTCTGGATAAAAGATATTGTTCTGCAATTTTAAATAAGGTGCTCAATATACTATAGGATATTATTATACTTAGCAGGATGACGACCACAAAGTAGTATACTGAATCTTCCTTGAATAAGCTAAAACAAAATTTTAAAAAATTTGCTTTAATATTCACACCAAAAAAGATGTGGACCAAAAAAGCACCCATTTGGCACCATACTACACAGGCAATTAAAAGACTCAGGCCTATCACATAATAAGACTTTCTCTTCCACATCATAATTTATCCTTTTTTAACGATTGAATTTTCCGTTCCAATTTTTCAATTAAACCTTGGTCAGCATCTTTCATAGCATCCAGCATATGGTTTATGACTGCCCCACCAAATTCATCCAGCAAATTCTCAGTCAGTTTCTTTGACTGCTCTTCTAGAAACTCCGCTTTTGACTGAACGGGGCGAAATAATGAAATTCTTCCTTTAGACCTCTTTTCAAGAATACCTTTTTCTACCAAACGATTCATGACAGTCATTACTGTGTTGAAATTGATGGGTTTGTCAATTTCCAATGATTGCTGTACCGATTTAATGCTCTGTTCATCTTTATCCCATAAATATTCCATGATATTAGCTTCCAATGGACCAAAGAAACGATTCAGGCCAACTTCATCATATTTAAAATTTTTAATATGCATCTATTATCACCCCCACTACGAATTGTAGTGGAATTCCTTGTTACAATCAAGTTACATCCGGAAGATTAGCATCACGGATTTCTCTGGATTGGCTTTACTTGCTTTTCAAGACCCTATTGGCCTTGCTTTACCCAGTTGTTACAGTAGTACATCCATTCCTTTTTCCTTTTAAACGAGAATCAAATTTTGCTATCAAATTAAGAAACGAGCCTATTGGAGGCCCGTTTCACTAATTATAAAGTACCTCTTTGTGCAAGTTCCTCTATTTCATCAGAATTATAAAAATGATATCCTTTTGCCGTCGTTTGGGCCGCAGCGTACATTGCAGCTGCTACTTTGTTTGCTTCTATTGCACGGTATGGGCGTAATGGACCCACAAAGACAAACTTAGCAGAAGTACCTAGCAGACCAGAAATCTTTTCACCTGCCCTGAATTCCTTGCGTTCTCCAAGAAGCAAGGAAGGGCGGAATATATGTACAGTATTCAATTCCAGGTGTTTTAGTGTTCTTTCCACATCACCCTTAACGCGACTGTAGAAAAACTTTGATTTGGAATTGGCTCCCATGGCCGTTATGACGAGTAATTTTTCAACATGGGATGTCTTCGCCATTTTAGCGGCTTCGATTACATAGCCATAATCAACTTTATGAAAAGCTTCCTTCGTTTTAGCTTTTTTGATTGTTGTACCCAAACAAATGAAAACATCTGAGACATTGAACAAATCGGCATACTTGGATAAATTCTCAAAATCCACAACGTGTACTGTGCACTTGGGTTCCGTGAATTTCGTTTCCCTTCTTGTCAGCAAATGAATTTCTCCATAAATTTTGCTGTTGCTTATTTCTTTAACTAACTGGGTACCGACCACACCTGTAGCTCCTAAAATCAATGCCGTCTTATTAGTCATGATTTCCTTCTTTCTATAATTAGTTCCTCAATATCAACCATATTTATTTTATCTCTAATGTAACTTAATAGAACTAAGATAAATGTTTCACTTGATTGAAATCATCAATTATCCAAGAATCGACTTCAAACCTAATCGTACTCAAGCATGCATTGGATAAGCGCATTTCGTTGGATACGATTGACTCGTTTGTCATTAAGCGTAAAATAAAATGAATGACGGCTCCATGAGCGACAAGTATAACTTTCATCTCAGGATACTCCTTCTGAATTTCCTGGAGCCCATTCATCAGCCTGCTACGTAAGGATTCCTGATTTTCCTGACCAGGATATTCTTTATCCACGAATGCTGACTCCCTTTCAGCTGCTGTCATTCCTTCAGCGACGCCAAAATTCTTTTCAATGAATTCCATTTTTTCAATAACCGGGACTTCAATATATTGCGAAATGATATCTGCCGTTACCCTTGCCCTTTTTAGAGGACTCGAAATAATCACATCCCAAGAAGCCTCGTTTGACAAAAATTCACCACATTTCCGTGCCTGTATCTTTCCTAGTTCATTTAAAGGTATATCAGTTTGCCCCTGCAGTTTTCCTGATGCATTCCAATCTGTTTGACCATGCCGCACTAAACAGATAGTAGTAATTGTCCTCAAACCTTTCTATTTAGATTGATAATTTTTCACTTCTTCAATGATGGAGTTTCCTTCACTCTGTTCAAGATCTGACCATTTCCATTTTTCGTGCAAGCGTATTCTTCCATCTGCCAACATTTCAGGGGTGGAAAGACAGCTTCCTCCTCTAATTTCACCTTTTTCATTGATATGATTATACCTGAATTCTAGCGAACCATCCATATTGACAAGCCCTATTAAAGTCCCTTTAACAATCTCGCCACCATGATAACTTGCTGAAAGAATTGAGCCTTCTTGTGAATAGTGGAAGAAAGTATTTCCTGATACTTCTCCATTTTCAGAATTGACTTTAGCTTTGAATATCCGGCCATCATAATTAAACATCATCATTCCCCCATTGAATTAATAAGGATAATGATACCAAATAAACAAAAAAAAGAGTATTGAAAAATTTTATAGAATTTTAATTCGTTGTCAATTTAAATGCCACAAAAAATACATAATATTCCCCATTGAATTCCCCTATTATGTTGTGGTTATATTATGGAAGATGTTACTTATGGAATGAACATTCCCCAAGTTGAAACGTCTAATCAAACGGGAAGATGTTGGTGAGGTGCTCAATTGAAAGATATACTTCTGATTCTACTATTACAACTTATTTATGTTCCAATTTACACATTGCGAACCATTTTCTTAGTAAAAAATATTACCATACTTGCCTCGATACTGGGAATCGCAGAAATGTTAATATACGTTTTTGGATTGTCCCTAGTATTTGGCGGTGACCAAAGCATACTAGCCATGGTTGTATATGCAGTTGGTTTTGGAATCGGAATAATTTTTGGTACGAAAATTGAGCAAAAACTTGCCATCGGTTTCATTAATGTGACCGTTAATACTCAATCCAAAAATGAACAGTTGGTAGATACATTAAGGAACAACGGATTTGGTGTAACTCTTTATACGGGCGAGGGCAGGGATAGCAACCGGTATCGGATGGAAATCTTGACAAAACGCAATCGGGAACAAGAATTGATAGCAACTGTTGAAAAGTTTGAACCTAAGGCTTTCATCATTTCATATGAACCACGTTATTTTAAAGGTGGATTTTTACTGGATCGATTGAAAAATAAAGCAGGTTGAATGAAATGCAAAAGCCCATCTGTTAAGATGGGCTTTTGCATTTCATTTTGACTTTCTAATCTTTACTGCCCCCGTTACAGGTTGTTTTTTAATCCACTTTAAGTATTTTTTTAATGCTTCATCATCTTTTAGCAAAAGCACGGTATATAGTCGAATGTCACCTCTCACTTTCAATATAGTGCGTGAACCTGTTTATGACATGATTTATAGAGATAGAGATAGGCTATTATTAAAAGGATGCCGCCTAATTCTCTGGGTATTAAATGATGGATTGTAAAGTTCTATCTCTCCCCTGTCACACAAAGCTCACAAGCACCTTTCATCTCAGACTCGGCCGGTTAAGGCTTAACCGATTTTCCTTCTTCAACAATATGGAACATCAAATGGGCAAGATGGTGGATCGGACCATACTCTTCAATGTCATCATCATCTTCTTCCTCTTTCACTTCATCCATGCCTTGTAAATAAAGTGCCATGAACTCATAAAAATCATTTTTAGTGAAGGAGTAACAATCACTTGGATCCTGATTATCTTCTTCATACTGTAAAACTAGATGGGATAGATTACCCTCATCATCTTCAGCATCAAAAAAAACGAAATACCCGATATTTGTATCCAGTTCAAATAATCTGCGAAATCCTCTTGATGTTGATTTTTCAAACTCAGCCGACGCCAATTTTTGCACTTGCATGCTGTCTACATTATCTTCTTGATGAAAGCCCACGATAAATGTGTTCATAGTCTAACCTCCTGCTGAATATGGATAACCATTATTATCCCCATTTAACCGAATTTATTCGATTTAGAGGTTTGTTTCCAAGACAACAGGGCAATGGTCACTGCCCATGATATCGCAGTGAATGTTAGCCTCTATTAAAGAATCCGCCATACGTTTCGAAACAATGAAATAATCGATTCTCCACCCGATATTCCTCTCTCTTACTTTAGCCATATATGACCACCAAGTATAGGCGCCTTCCTGTTCCGGATAAAAATGACGAAATGTATCGATAAACCCTGCATCAAGTAATTCAGTCATCTTTCCTCGTTCTTCATTAGTGAAACCAGAATTCCCGATATTAGGTTTTGGGTTTTTCAAGTCGATTTCCTGATGTGCGACATTGAGGTCTCCACAATAGATAACCGGCTTCACCAAGTCCAGTTCTCTAAGATAATCAATTATCCCATCTTCCCATTCGAGACGATAATCAAGCCTTGATAAATCCCTTTTTGCATTTGGTGTATAAACATTCACCATATAGAAATTCTCAAATTCCAGTGTAATGATCCGGCCTTCCGGTTCCTCGACCATCTCCCCTACGCCATATTTCACTGAAAGCGGTTTTTCCTTTGTGAAAATGGCCGTACCTGAATATCCTTTTTTTAATGCATAATTCCAATATTGATGGTACCCTTCCAACTCAAGTGAAATCTGCCCTTCTTGAAGCTTAGTTTCTTGAAGGCAAAAAATATCTGCATTCACATCTTTAAAGTAATCTAAAAATCCTTTTTTAACACAAGCCCTAATTCCATTCACATTCCAGGAAACCAATTTCATACTCTCGTTAATTCTCCTTATGGTCAATTAATTTCTTTACATTTCAACTATACTATTTATCTGCTTTTTTTCCCATTAGAGTATATTCGAAAACAATCTGGCAAATGATTCTTTTGAACGTTCCAGTAGGCCACGATTGTTATACCCGATAGCATCTAGTTTTACACTATCCATCATATCCTCTTTATAATGAGTGACAAGATCATCAATTGTACGGCTGCCCATAAGAAAGACATTCACTTCAAAATTCAGATGAAAACTCCTCATATCCATGTTTGCCGTTCCTATGGAAGCCATATCACCATCAACGATAATAAGTTTCTGATGAAGAAACCCTTTTTTATATGAGTATACCTCTACACCGAATTGAAGCAACTCCCCGAAGTAGGAACGACTGCCATATTGGGTTAAAAATCCATCATTTATTGCCGGAACCATAAGCCTAACTTGTATCCCCTTAATTGCGGCATGTTGAATGGCTGCTTTAATCGCTTGATTTGGAACGAAGTATGGACTTGCAATCCAGATTGATTCCGTAGCGCTAGTGATAAGTGAATAGTAAAAGTCACTCATGATTCCCTGTTGTGTATCAGGTCCGCTTGCCACCACCTGGACAGCTCCATCTCCTTTTCCCACTGTATTCTTGAATTCTGGACGTTCTTGCAAGACATCTTCCCCACTGACATATTCCCAATCCAAAAGGAAAACCGTATGAAGCATATATACCGCTTCACCTTTAAGGACCATGTGTGTATCTCTCCAAAATCCAATGTTTTTATTTCGTCCTAAATATTCCTCTCCTACGTTTAGCCCTCCAACAAAACCAACTTCCCCATCAATGATGATGATTTTCCGATGATTCCTAAAATTAAACTTTTGGTTGAAAAAACCATGTTTCAATGGGGAAAATGAATAAGTTTTTATCCCTGCATTTCTCATCCGTTTAACTTCATTATTTGAAAGGCTTAAACTACCGGCCGCATCATAAATGAATAAAACTTCCACACCATTTTTTGCTTTTTCAATAAGGATATCTATAATTTCAGTACCAAGCCTATCAGAACGAAAAATATAATATTCAATATGGATGAATTTTTCAGCTTTTTTTAACTGTTTAATGATTTCTGTAAACGTTTCTTTACCATTTTTCAATACTTCCGTTTGCGATGACGTACTAATGGTGGTCTCAGATGCATTTTTAGCAAAAGCTGCGAATGATTGCTGATGATTATTCAAGAACGATAGATCTGGCGAGGCTACCTGTGTGACAAGACTCTTCCATTCTTCGCGATCTTTTTTCCTTTTATTTTGAAATAAATACCCTTTTAGATAGAGCTGACCTGAGAATAAATAAAATACATATCCAAATACCGGGAAAAACAAAAGCACATACATCCATAAAAGGGTCTCGTGAGCAAATCTATTTTCCAGCATGAGTGAAATCATGGTAATAAACATGACAAAAATATATAATCCAATAAAAAATAGCTTCATGTCGAAGCTAACATGTGTGAATAGGATCATATAAACTGCAGTAATTAAAATAAGTAAAAATACAAATTCCATTCTTCTTCTCTTCATCTTTTCATTCTCCTACTCAACAATATTTAAAATATATTAAACATATACCCATATTTGATGGTAAAAGAAACAAAACACTCACGAAAACAATATTCGCAAGTGTTTTGTGTATTACCTATTCAATTATCACTTCATGACAGGAACCAAACTTTCATATAGCTCAATATACTTTAAGGAAGATGATGTCCAACTGAAGTCTAACTTCATTGCACTTTCGGCCATATTCCTCCATCTTTTCGGCTGGAATTTGTACAGACCTACAGATTGCTCAATGGTATGAAGCATATCGTGTGCATTATAATTCGTAAAACTGAAGCCATTACCTTCACCAGAAAATTGATTATACGGAATGACCGTATCACGGAGTCCGCCAGTTTCCCTAACTAAAGGCAGAGTGCCATAACGGAGCGCTAAGAGCTGGCCGATACCACATGGTTCGAATTGTGACGGCATCAGGAATAAATCTGAACCAGCATATATCCTTCTTGCTAAACCCTCATCAAAATAGGTATTGACTGAAACTTGATTTGGATATTGGTCAGCTAAATGGCGAAATGCCGATTCATATTGCTCATCACCTGTACCTAAAAGAATGAATTGAACCCCTTGTTTCATCATTTCATGAAAAACGTGGAGAATAAGATCGATTCCTTTTTGATCAACCAACCTGGTCACCATTGATAGAACCGGAACCCCATCATTGACAGGAAGATTCAGTGATTCCTGTAGCTGACGTTTATTCTCCATCTTATCCTCATAGCAATCGAATGGAACAGCAAGATGCTCATCTGCCACAGGATTATATTCCTCATAATCGATTCCGTTGATTATCCCTTTAAGGTCACCATTTCTTTTCCGTAAAAACCCATCCAGATTTTCCCCAAAATAGGGACTCTGAATTTCTTCCGCATAACTTGGGCTTACAGTTGTGACTATGTTAGAGAATGCTAATCCTGCTTTCAAATAACTGACATTTCCATGGAATTCAAGACCATCGATATTAAAATATAACTCACTCAAATCCAGTAATTCTGATAAAACAACTTTAGGATAAACGCCTTGATAACGTAAATTATGTATGGTAAATATCGTTTTAATATCCCGGTAGAAAGGATGGTTATGATAATGAGCTTTCAGTAAAACGCTGACAAGGCCCGTTTGCCAATCATGACAGTGTATGACATCAGGCTTTTCTTCTAAATAGGGTAAAGCCTCTAAAATTGCACGGGAAAAGAAGGCGAACCTTTCGCCATCATCGAAGAAACCATAACTCCCATGCCTTTTGAAGTAATATTCATTATCCAGGAAATAATAGGTAATTCCATTAGCAACAAGTTTTTCGATGGCACAAAATTGCTGGCGCCAACCAACAGGAACTTCAATACTCGTCATATGTTCCATTTCCTGTTTGAATTGGTTAGGAAGATCCCCGTATTTAGGGAGGATCACACTAACATGGACTCCCTGTTTTTTCAGCGCTTTCGGGAGCGCGCCAATAACGTCTCCGAGCCCTCCCGTTTTTATAAAAGGGGCGCATTCTGAAGCAGCAAATACAACATTCATTGCCGCACCTCCTCTATTAAATTACTTCCGCTTTCTTTATTACAGTAGGCTGTTTTAAACCAATAACTGATTTTTCACTAGTAATTCTCACTTCTTTATCGGTTATGATATTTTCAATGATAGCCCCTTCTTCAATTACGCCTTTTTGCATGATGATGCTATTTCTTATAATAGCACCCTTTTTCACCTTTACCCCACGGAAAAGTATACTGTTTTCGACAGTCCCTTCAATATCACAACCGTTGGCTATCAATGAATTGGTAACCTTTGAAGAACTTGAATATTTGGTCGGTGCCTCATGTTTGATTTTTGTATAAACATCCCAAGTATCCCCGAAGAAAGATCGAATTACCGAAGGGTTCAGGAAATTCATATTACTGGAATGAAAGCTTTCAATGGAATGGATGAATGGCATATCTCCAGTAAAATTGTAGCCTTTGACGGTAAAACGATGAAGATTGGCTTTCACAGCGTCTTTCAAAAAGTCATATTCCCCACTGGCAACACAACTTTTGATCAAGTTCACCAATAACTTTTTACTTATGATGAATGTTTCTAGACAAACATGGTCACCAGGTCTAGGGATGGTATAAAAGCTAATGTCAGTAATATCTTCATCCGAATCTACCGAGCAAGTGTGATAGATTGGTTTCTCAATCAATTCCCCTACATAATCCTTATATACGACCGTGATATCCGCTTTATGTTTTTTGTGATAATCAAGCACTTCATTAAAATCCAATTTGCAAACATGGCTTCCTGGGGAAATGATGACCGTATCTGCCTGTGCACGTTCGAAAAAGCTGAGATGATCATAGAATTGCTTCATATCGCCCGTTACCGTTTCATCCGGATGGATAGGGGGCAGAATATATAATCCTCCAGAACGCCGATCCAAGTTCCATTCTTTACCTGATCCAAGATGATCCATAACTGAAAGATACTTTTCTTTTGGAAAGACGGCCACTTTTGATACATCTGCATTAATGAGATTCGACATCGTAAAGTCAATCAAACGGTAACGTCCGCCAAATGGCACAGATGCTACATTTCGGTGAGCAGTCAGATCTTTTAAATGTTGTCTTTCATTGATTAAGTTAATAATACCCAACACATTTTCCATAGCATCTTCCCCTTTTTCTAGTTAAGAGTGATCTTTTTTTTGTTTGGATTGATAATGGTCTGATTTTCACCAATTAAGGTGATATCGGATGTAACTGCTGAGTTTCCGACTACGGCACCATCTTCTATAACACAATTGCTGGCTATGATGCTTCTTTCTATATGAACGTTTTCACCAATCGTAACATTAGGCATGATGACTGAATCTTTTATGGTTGAACCATAGCCCACCTGTACATTATAGGATAAAACTGAATGTTCAATGTTCCCATGTATCGTGCACCCTTCATTGATAAGCGACTGACTGACCTCTGCATCCGGTGATATATATTGCGGCGGGTGATTTGCATTGCGGGCAAAAATTTTCCATTGCTGATCATCCAACTGGAAATTTGGCGTATCCTCCAATAAATCCATATGGGCTTGCCAAAGGCTTTCGACCGTTCCAACATCTTTCCAATAATCATTAAAACGATAGGCATATAGCTTTTTTCGGTCTTCAAGCATCTTTGGAATGATGTTGCTGCCGAAATCATTGGAAGAATTTTCATCTTTTTCATCGTTTATTAAATACCGTCTTAGGGTCTTCCAATTGAATAGATAAACTCCCATGGATGCGAGATTACTCTTTGGATACTTTGGTTTTTCATCGAATTGAGTGACTTTATCGTCATCATTGGTATTCATGATTCCGAAACGACTTGCTTCCTGCCATGGCACTTGAATGACAGCTATGGTTGCCTCTGCATTTTTTTCAATGTGATTATCCAGCATCTTACTGTAATCCATCTTATAAATATGGTCACCAGAGAGAATCAATACATGCTCCGGATCATAGTTATCAATGTATTGGATATTTTGATAAACAGCGTTTGCCGTCCCTTTATACCACTCACCACCTTCTTTCCCTTGATAAGGGGGAAGAACGGAAACTCCTCCAACATCCAGATCAAGATCCCAAGCTTTTCCATTACCTACGTAATCATTTAGAATCAATGGCTGGTATTGAGTCAGTACCCCAACCGTATCAATACCAGAATGAGTGCAGTTACTTAATGGAAAATCGATGATTCTATATTTACCGCCAAAGGGGACAGCTGGTTTTGCCAAACCGATTGTCAATTCACCTAACCTTGAACCCTGGCCTCCTGCCAATAACATTGCAATCCATTTTTTCGCTCCCATTATTCGTTCACTCTCCCCCGTCTTTTTTTTGTTTGCTTCATAAATATAGAAATGCCTAATGGAGGTACAGTTATTTCCATGCTAAATGGTTGATTATGGTATGGTTCCTTTTTGACATTAATGGGTTCTTCATTGATCTGGCCCGATCCTCCGAAAGCTACTGAATCACTGCTGAAGACCTCTATATATTTACCATGGGATGGTACACCTATTTGGTAATGAGCATGAGCCTGTGAAGAAAAATTACATACAACTATGCAATAATCGCCTTTGCGTTTACCTTTTCTCATAAAGGTAATGATACTCTGTTTACTATTGTTCGGATCTATCCATTCAAATCCTTCCTGGACATGATCCAGTCTCCAAAGGGAGGAAGTTTGCCTATAAAAATCCTGAAGAGTCCGGAAGTAATATGCCAGCTTTTCGTGGGATTCATATTCCAAAAGCAGCCAATCCAATTGTTCCTCATCCTTCCATTCAATGAACTGGCCAAATTCACCGCCCATAAATAGAAGCTTCTTTCCAGGATGCGTCATGAAATACCCAAAGAGTAACCGTAAATTTGCGAATTTCTGCCAATAGTCACCAGGCATCTTATTCAATAATGACTTCTTGCCATGAACGACTTCATCATGTGAAAATGGCAAGACGAAATTTTCTGAAAATGCATAGAAAAATGAAAAGGTTAAGAGGCTATGATGATATGGCCTTTCATCCGTTTCAAGTTTCATATAACGAATTATATCGTTAGTCCATCCCATATTCCATTTGTAATTAAAGCCTAGTCCTCCTACATCAGTAGGCGAAGTTATAAGTGGCCGATCTGTTGCTTCTTCAGCCATCATTAATGCATTGGGATATTTCTTGAAAACCACTTCGTTAAGTTTTTGCAAAAATTGTATGGCTTCCAGGTTTTCCTCACCGCCAAACTGGTTTTTCAGCTTGACCGGCAATGGATTATCATGATTTAAATAAACCATTGACGAAACCGCATCTACACGGATCCCATCAATATGGTATTCATCCATCCAAAACATTACATTTGATATAAGGAAACTGACTACTTCCGGTTTGGTAAAATCAAAATTGTATGTCCCCCATAACGGGCGATCTGCCCTAGTATGATCAATTGGTTCATAGAGAGGCGTACCATCGAAACGGGAAAGTCCGTGCGCGTCTTTACAAAAATGGGCGGGAACCCAGTCAAGGATTACCCCTATGCCCTTTTGGTGGCAAAGGTTAATTAGATATTTAAAATCTTCCGGAGAACCGTAACGGCTGGTTACGGAATAATAGCCCGTGACTTGGTATCCCCACGATTTATCAAAGGGGTGTTCCATTATGGCCATGAGTTCAATATGTGTAAAACTATTATCAATCACATACTCAACTAATCTATCAGCCAATTCACGGTACGAATAAAATTCGCCATCTTCTCTCTGTTTCCATGTACCTGGGTGCACTTCATAAATGGACATGGGTTTATGATAAATATTTTCCTTTTTCCTATCGGTTATCCACTTCGAATCTTGCCATTCAAAATTATCCAGCCTTTTAATGACCGAGGCTGTATTTGGTCTGATTTCCGAATAAAAGGCATATGGATCTGCTTTTAGGATACGTTTATTTCCAGGTGTATGTATTTCGTATTTATAGAGTTCCCCTTCTTGGAGTCCTGGTACGAATAACACCCAGATACCTGAACGCTCGATCCGTTTCATCGCATGATCTTTTCCGTCCCAATTATTAAAATTACCGACAACTGAAACTTGCTTGGCATGGGGGGCCCAAACGGTGAAGCGTACTCCTTCAATACCTAATGATGTTACAATGTGTGCCCCAAGCATTTTATAGCTTTCATAAAGGGTGCCTTCATGAAACAAATACAAATCGAAATCGCTTGGATAATTCTCTTGCAGCTGGTCCATAATTGTACTCAATAAAACCCCTCCATCAGTATTAACTCGATAGTATTTTACCTATCCTTCCCCAGTTATTATATATATTCGGTGAAAATGATATTAATCCTTCAAATGGAGGTGAATATATTGTAATAATTGCCCGTTTTTTTGAAAATTAAAACATTTTTTTGCGAAAAATAGCCATTTAATGTAAAAAAAATATTATTCCAAAAAAAGCTCTCCCCATTTTTCGGGAAGAGCTTTATGGTATCAAGCATGAATTCTTCATGTTATTTGTTCAGTTCGAATCATGGAAGTCTTCGTCAAGAATAAATATGATAATGAGACTGACCATGCCAAAGGAGTATTCCTGTTTGGAATATTCCTGCCTCCTATATATAATTCAGGAACTTCCCAATTTTCCGGAATGATCATTTTTGTTTTATCTAAATATTCCTTCACTTTGTTCATCATGCCAAGTTCAAGGTAGCATAAGCCCAACCATGGAAGCCCGAAACACCATTCCGCTTCTAGTCCGTCATTATAATAAAGGTCCTTTTCATATCTAATACAACCTTTTGTTCTTTCTAGGCGCTCTGTGACATTCTTCAATATTTTAAGGGCTATTTCACGATCTACTAGCCGATAAGGATAAATTAAGGATAAAAGAGCTAAATCCGTCTCTTTTGAATAACTTTCCTTAGGAAGCAGGAAACGAAGGGTTTCTTCTCCCTTTTTGATCAGTCCCTCCTTAACGTTGACCAGCATTTTGACTGAATTCAAACCAGCAACGCATGCACCTATGCTTGAAGCGTGGATTTCAATATTCTCTTCCCACATCCCGTTATCTTCCGACTGCCAATATTGCAGGCATTCCAAGTAATTGACCAACTTTTGAACGATTTGTAAATCACGTTGATTTCTTATCACCTTTTTACCATGCCTATATCCTTCACCGACACCCCATAAGAAGGCACCTATCGCATCATTTTGAGCGTGCCCCCACTCATCTGGCAGTTCTTTAAGTTCAGTGGAATATCGTGCATGGATATGTTCAAAAAGAAACTGGGGTTTCTGTTCTGTATGAATATCTATCTTCCACTCATAGGATTGAAATAAGTCGAATAATGCATGATATGCTTTCTCGTAACGATTGGATGGATCATTTATAAAAGGTAATACCGTATAAACGACGTCTCTAATCCAGACATAATTATAATCATCGGAAACGCTTGCAGTATACGCGCCATTAGGAAGCCGCATGCGGTCAAGAACCTCTAGTGCACCATTTATATTCATTAATTGAACACCTCCATAGTTATTTGCTTATTCCCATTGTTGACAGACTCCCATTTTCTAAACGTTGGTTGTTTCAATTTCAATTAGAAGCGCTTTCAATTCAATTAACCAAAACGACTTATCAGAAGTTCATTCACCCTAGCTTATGTAATCACTGCCCTTTTTGATAATCAAGCTTCCAATGTTCATTAAAAAGCGTCATTTGCCTAACCGAAATGAACAGACTCAAAAAGTTGCCTATTATGGAATTTCCTTAAGAAAATATAAAACCAGTAATGGCAATCCATTACTGGTTTTATCGGTCTATCATTTAAATGTTTAGTACTTATTAAAAGAAAAATCGTAATATCATCAAGGAAAGAACGCCAATCATAACCGTCCCCAACAGACTCCTCGTAAAAATGGCAACCAGGAAAGCTGGTAAAGCTGCTGCCAAATTCAAAGCATTATCCTTAATTGAGAATACCTGTTCCGAAAATAGAAGTTCTTGAGCCAACAACGCTGCCATTACAGCCACTGGCACATGTTTCAGCCAATCGATGCCCCACTCAGGAATCTGCATTTTACTAAGCAGCATCAAAGGGACGACCCTAGGTAAGAAAGTTACAATCGAAGTACCTATGATGACAGCAAGGATATATCCACTTATCTCCATTTTCCAATCACCATCCCTATCGTTGAAGCTACAACCGTTGCAACTATGACGCCAGTACTGCCTGGAAAGAAGAAATTTACTGAAACAACGATTAATATGCTGCTAAAAGCGACTACAAAATCTATAAAAAACTCCTTTTTACTTAAAATCTGCAAAACTAAAAGACCGATAAACATCGCAGGCAGGGCGAAGTCCATTCCATATTTTTCGGGATCCGGAATCCATTGTCCAAAAAAACCTCCGGCCATATTTGCAATGAACCAATTTAAATAAGCTGCAAGATTCAGTCCAAGCATCCATTTAAAGTCGATTTGTTTCTTTTTCTGTGCTGCTGTGACGGCCACTCCAAATGTTTCATCAGTTAATAAGGCTCCAGTTATCAGGTTTTGTTTCAAACTCTGATGTCTGAAATAGGGAGCCAATGCTGCACTAAGTAATAAATGACGACTGTTAACAAAAAAAATCGTAAAAATAATGGCTGATACTGGATGACTTGCAGCTATCATTCCTGCCGCTATGAATTGTCCGGAACCTGCATAGAGTAAAAGAGACATAAGCGCCACTTCAATCATGGTTAATCCTGATGTTTTTTCGACGACCCCTGCAGCAAAACCGATACTTAAATATCCCAATAATGTAGGTATACAATCCTTAACTCCTTGCCAAAAACCTTCCGCTTCATTAACTTCGGAAAAACCACCGCTCTTCCATTCAGCACTATCCTCACTCATATGAATTCCCCCCTTGTTTTAATAAGTTTCTTCAATTAGTTTCCAACTTGCCGAGCAGAATTGGTAACTCACTATATATTTGAATGATTTCTTCTATCCGCATCCTCACTAAACCACTGGAAGAAGGTGCAACGAATTCCAGGGTACGATCCGATATGGGATTTTCTTGCAATCCCCAAGAGACATTCCGTAATTGACGATATTCCTGATAGACACCCTTGCCTACAAAACAGACAAGTTTAGGTTTATACTTTTCAATTTTCCTTTTTAATTGCGTCCTTCCTTTTATGTACTCTTCTTTTGTGATTTCGTCAGCACCTTTTGTAGGCCTCGAAACGATATTGGTAAAACCATAACCTAAATCCAATAATGACGAATCTTCAGTTGGGTGATACTTCCTTGGTGTCAGACCGGATTCAAAGAGGATTTTCCAAAAACGATTGTTTGGATTCGCATAATGATGACCTGTCTCTCCGGACCGGATGCTTGGATTGAAACCAATGAACAATATATCCATATTTTCTTTCAAATGATCTGAGATGCCTTCCATTTTAAAACTCCTTTTCATTTCTCTTATATAATTATTGTACAAAACTGAAAAATATTTAACTACCTTTTCCGCCACATTAACAAACATATATCCAGATATTATCGATTTCATTTGGTTGAACGGTAAAGCTCCAAACTATAGTGATAACCTGAAAAATGGAATAAAAAACCTATTACTTCGCATGAAATTAGCATTTAAACAAGAAAAAACCATATTTATGTCTCTTTCTCGACATAAATATGGTTTCGAAGTTTTTAGAAAGCAAATGATCCCGATCGTTTGAATTCTACCTGAATAAGCATTATTTACATGACGGTCATTCCCTATTTCTCCAGGTGGAACCATTAATTTTGCCTGTTTCAAGTTTTTTTACATATTGTTACACAAGAATCTTTATTGTGACAAATTAATTATTAATGACCGATCATTTCTCAAACTCACCATCACACCAATTGCCCTTTAATTCAGCGTAAAGCAGAATGCAATAAGTGCCTTCTGTAATGCCATCTTTTTAATTTTCCCAATAGGAGTCATGGGGAGATCTTCCAAAAAGACAAAAAAATCAGGTATTTTATAATTTGCTATAAGATCTTCCATGAATCGCCTAATGGATTCCTCTGTTTCTTCTTTTGCAGGTTTCAGTTTAATAGCAGCACAGGAAACCTCTCCCATAACTGTATCCGGCAGTCCAATAATGGCTACTCCAATACACTTTGATGCTTATATAGCAATTCTTCAATTTCGCGGGGATATATATTATAACCGCCTCTAATGATCACCTCTTTTTTTCTTCCTACAATTCGGAGATACCCCTCCTCATCCATCGTTCCGAGATCACCTGTATGAAACCATCCATCTGAATCGATGGCTTCACTAGTTTTTTCTGGCATTTCAAAATATCCTTTCATCACGCAGGGGCTTCGACAGATTATCTCTCCAATTCCACCTGAAGGCATTTCATTTCTATTTGCATCAATAATTTTCACTTCTGAACCGGATGTTGGCTTGCCAACTGTTTGTGAGCGGATAGAATCATCATCTTCCAATGATGTCACTGTAAGGGTGAAAGATGTCTCTGTTGAACCATATGCAACAACAACATTGCACCCCATTTCCATTCTTATTTTTCTGACGATTTCTTCAGGACATGGTGCTGCATCAATAATTCCAGTTCTTAGCGAGGATAAGTCCATATCACCAAATCCAGGGTGATTCAACTCCAAAATGAACATGGTTGGGACTCCGTTATGAATCGTTATTTTCTCTTGTTCTATTAGTCTTAAGGCCTCGGATGCTTTAAACTCTTCGAGCAAAACCATCCTCGCCCCCGCCTCAATGGCCGGAATGATCGATGCAGCCATTCCGAATATATGGAATACAGGTACTGGGATAAAAAATACATCCTCTTTTGAACTTTCAAGTGCAGCATTGGTTAACTGAGCAGTTTTAATACATTATAGTGACTCAGCATAACTCCTTTTGGATAACCGGTCGTTCCTGATGTATAAAGAATGGAAAATATATCTTCATGGGTATCGATCCCCATCTCGGGGAATGTCCTACACTTACCTATCTCCATTAAATCATCCAAAGATTTGAAACCTACTGCGTGAAATCGAACAGTAAAGATTTGCTTTAGCCCTCCCTCAATTAAAGTGTTATTCAACTTATTCCTAAAAATGTCCATATGATCATATTTGTCTATTAGAAATACTGCTTTAGCCCTTGAATTTTCTAATATGTACATGAGCTCTTCCTCTTTATATCTTGTATTACAAGGAACAATGATCGCTCCAATTTTCGCAAGGCTGAATGTAATCGTTAAGAATTCATGCCAATTCGGCAAGCAGACCATCACTCGATCTCCTTTTATATTATTTAAATGAACAAGCGCTGAAGATAGATTTTCCACTTCCGAGTACAATTCACCAAAAGTAATTCGCCTACACCCATCGAATACAGCTTCCTTTTCTGGTTCCGACCTGTAAGCATCCTCAAATATGGTGTACAGTTATTGTATATCCTTCATCTTCATAGCCCCTTTCTGTAATCGCTTTCATATAAATCAAAGCATCTTTCTAATACGTTTATTAATTGAATATTCCGTGTATTAAGTATAAAAAAATAGTGCAGAGAAAAATACCTGCACCACGAAGGAAATAGAATAAAGTTTTCCGTCATTATGTAGAATTACAGATTTATGATGTCACTTAATTTAAATGCAAGTTGTAAATTAAATCTCTCTTGGGGACTTGTTAATTCGATATCTAATAGGCTTTGGATTTTTCCCATTCTATATTGCAGTGTACTGCGGTGAATGTAAAGCTCCGCTGACGTTTCCTTCATGCTTCCGTTATTATTTAAATAGGCACGGAGTGTATGATAGAGAGTATTATTTTTATCATGAGAATTATTTAAAATCGGTCCAAGATATTTTTTAATAAATATTCGGGTCGAGGAGATGTTCTTTATGTAAAAGTGGGTAGGCACCAAGTTCATCATAAAAGACAAATTTCGACTCTTGCTGCTGATTAATAATTACATTTTGAGCTTCTACAGCTTGTTGTTATGAAACGTAATAATCAGCAATTGACAATGTCTTACCGCCAATACCTAAATAAAAAGGCTTTACCCATTCTTTTTTGTTCCACTTCTTCAAAGAACTGAAGAGTTTTGTCCAAAAATCTTTTGGATCACCTTTCTCTTTTGAAATTGGAACGATCAATATAAAAAAATCTCCTTTTGTGGCATATAAAATATCTTTATCAAAAGCTGTCACCCACTCCCTCAACCGATTGAATAATAAAGTTTTTTTTCTCTTGATGCACAATTATCCCGTTGTCAGATTCAACTTCGTTAGCATGATTAAAAGCGAATACAGAAATACGGTGTGGCAAAAATAAAATCCAGTTGAATACATTTGCATATTGAATGATTTCCTCTTCATTTATCATATTGGGCAGCAACAATTTATGAATGAATCCATCTTTTACCTGTTCTTTCGCGTCAAATACAAGCTTCTGTTTTATAAATTGTAAAGAATATATATTTCTAGCGATATCAACACTTAGCTTAAAGAAGTCATCCACATCATTTGACTCGACGAGGAGAGTCAAATGTCCGAGCAGATCTCCTCCATGATTGATTGGCCATGTCATCAATATCTTTTCCGATTCAGCCAGGGAAGCTTTCCATACCTCTTGGGCTTGTCCTTGGAATACCTGGGATGTGGCTCTTTCAATAAGAAAATGATAATCTTCTTTATCCGACAGGTGCATGCAATGTGCAATTGGTCGCATGAACCGATCAAAAAGTATGACCGAACTTGTAAAAAGCTCGCTTATAGTGGTGGTTATTCCTATAAAACCGTCTTGCTTAATTGTTTCTTTAACTAAAACCTGCTGATAATCCAGCAGCATATGCAATCTTTGTTTATGCTCCTTTTCGCTTTCAAATAATCTAATATTTTCAATTAAAGCTGCCATATGTTGAGCTAATAATTTCAAGGTTTGTAAATCTTCCGCTGTGTATATTCCGTTGTTCATTTCCTTGTTTTCTACATGGAGCACACCAATCGTTTTCAAATTAATCGTTAAGGAAACCGTTAATGCTGGTCCTCCCCATTCAGCCAAATAGGGAAAGTAGTCAATTAGTTTATTAATTTTGGGAATGATCTTTTTTAATGCCAGTGGCCGTCCAAAACATGGTTCTTGTAAAATGAAACGATTATCCTTTTCTAAATATAAATAGACACAGGCCCTTTTTGATTGCGTTCCTTTTCCTGCTCTTTCTATTATTTTTCCAATGATTCTTTCTATTGGTGAATTAACGGACAAGCTTTCCGTAACCCATTCAATTCCAGTTTTCTTTTGTTCTTCTCTTTGCTTTGCTAGTTTGATCGCAACGGCAATATCCTTTCCAAAGTCCGTGAAAATCAAAAACATTTCGTCATATAAAGGGACCAAATCTTTAAAACCAATCAAACAAACACCTGACGAACCATAATCCCTTTTAAAAGGGACAATGAACCATGACTGTAAATTTTCTTTTCTGATTACATCCGTTAATTCATATATACGCTCCACTTCCGGATTGGAAAAGGCCAGGGGATATTCTAAAAGGTTTGAACTGTCATCACTCATGTTGATGGGGAAATTATTCAGGAATACTCCGATTCACCATTGATTACTTTTGGAACTAAATTTCCCTTTTCATTTAAAAGGATACAGACAAAGTCACAGTTCAAATCCGATTGAAATGAATCTATTAGAAACTTTAATGACTCTTCTTCTGTATCGAACATAATAAGCTGCCTAGCCGTTACACGAAGATGATGGTCAATTTTTCTTTCTACGTAAATTCCAATCAAACTCCCCCCTTCTGTATAATTTGTAACAAGACCCTTTTATACCAATATTAACATAGCTCCTCCTATCAATTATTTTCCCCAATGGATAGAATGAATGATTAATATGTATTACCCGTAAGACTTTCATTCATCATTTATGCTTAATAAACCAGTCGGTACGGATCAGATATGACGTTCCGTGAGCATCGAGGAATTTCAGTGAAAGGAATGTATAAAAACTGGAGAATAAAGAGGCATTTCAAATGCATACAAGAAACTGCCACCTCATAGATGGCTGGCCTATTGCGTGTTATCACACGAATATATATCACTTGATTTAGTGGAATGGTAACGATTGTCGAGATTGCTTTCCCAACCTGGACCGTTTCTGTTAATCGAAGTGTATCTTCGGTTATTTCATATAACACTTCCTCAAATAAATCACTGCTCGTAGTTAATTCGACCATATTCCTAATGCAATGTCATAATTGTCTATAAAAAATACTAGCTAATATTGGAGTTCAAATAGGCAAGGATATAAGAGATTAATTATTGAAGTTATTGTAAAAAACATAGTACTGCTTATTGTATTATATGAAAGTACAATTCAATCTTTTGATCAGCAACAGGCCATAAATTAATGGTTCTGCTGCTGTTTTAAAATTATTCAGATCTCTCATGATGGATGACTTTATTATAGGGGGTATTAAGGAGAATCAATTATATAGATATTGGAGGCATTAGTCTCTCGTTTATTAAGAGGGCTAAAAAACCTTTATTAAAACCGCAACAACTTTAAAGAAGAATCCCTTTTGGCAAATGACTAAACTCGTAGGCATTTAAGTACCTACGAGTTTTATGTTGCATATCAGAATATGCTTTTGTATAAATTCTTTTCTCTCAAACTTGCGAATCAAGAAACATTCTGCCGTTGTTCGATATGTTCATGTTTTCTCGCATTGGACATCTTATTGACGGTAAGAAGAATTCCAGAAAGCCATATAATCACGATGCCTATATAGATATATATATGGGCTTCAATCGGAATCCAAGTAGCTAATAATGTTCTTAGATTGATTAAGATAATGAATCCACCCACTAAAACACCCATTAATTGAGCAGGAAGCATCCTGACGAGCCAGGCTGCAATTGGTGCAGCAACCACTCCACCAATTATCAACGCTGCGACCCATAGCCAATTGACAGCTTCCCATCCAAGTGAAATGATAAAACCAAGGCTACCAAAGAAAGCAATGGCAAATTCACTCGTGTCCACAGTCCCTACGGCTTTTCTCGCCGTCATGCCTTTTTTTGACAACAAAACGGGCGTTGCAATCGGGCCCCAACCGCCTCCGCCTGTTGCATCACAAAAGCCAGCAACAAGGCCTAACGGAATGGACTGTTTTGCGGTCAATGGCTTTACAGTTTCATTTTCCTTCGATGGTTTAAAAATAAATAAAAAACGGAATAAAACGTATACACCAAGGCCAAATAAGAATATGGCAATATACGGTTTAGCTAATTCGGCTGGCAGGTTGCTCAGGAAACATGCACCTACAAATGCACCAACTGAACCTGGAATGATCAAGCGATAGACCATATTTTTATCCACATTCCCAAACTTAATATGTGAAGCTCCGGATACTGCTGTGGTGACTACTTCCGATAAATGAACAGACGCTGATGCTACTGCAGGGGCAATCCCGAATGTCAACAATAAGGACGTGGAACTCACTCCATACCCCATTCCAAGCGAACCATCGATTAATTGGGCTAAAAACCCGATAAAGGCCAAAACGATTAACTTTTTCATGACATTCCCCTTTTTTCACTAAAATAACCTCTATAACATCGATCCGATGGTACCGTTTGCCTGTATAAATCAATTTGATTTCCATTAAGACACAAAGAGGCACCTAACCAAAATGAAATGAAATGTTGGTTAGGTGCCTTCAGTTTTTCTGATCAGCCCAATGATATATTTTCTTCAGCTTCTACTGGTAAAAGCCTAGCTAAAAAACGATATCTTTCTTTTAGGGAATATTTATAAATATCCCCTATTGAATCTTTCAGTAACTTAGATTTTTCCTCTTTTGAAAATGAACCATTTTTTATTATCATCCTTACTTCAAAGAGGAATTCTAAATATTCTTCATATGATTCATCATATACTTTACCTAGGTCATTCCGTATTTTTTTTGCGAGCGTTGGACTTGCTCCATTGGTAGAAACACTTATGGAAAGCATGCCTCTATTCAATGTGGCCGGAATATGAAAATTACCCAGCTCATGATTACTAATAACGTTCACCAGCTGACTTTGGGATGCACTCTCATACACTCGTTCATTAACTTCGGTAGAATTTGTTGCAACAATGATTAAAAATGCATCTTTATAGTCAGTTTCTTCCACTTCTTTAAGTAAAACTTGAATCTTACCTTCTTTCTCCAACAGTTGAAAACCTGTGCATATCTCGGGGCTTATGACGGTCACTTCAGCACCAGCTTCCAATAAGGGGCCCGCTTTAAAGTAACCTATTTTACCACCGCCGATGATGACACACTTTCTGTTCTCAATATTAAGCGTAATTGGATACATAAGCTCCCTCCCCACTCACTTCATGAATTCGTTCCGAAATTGCTTGTTCAATCTTTGGATGATAACCTAGATATCGGCAAAGTATGAATTTCTGCTGTCCCTTTTTTTGGATCTTTTTTATTCCCTTTTCGATGGACTGCATTAAGAGACCGGTAAACAATAGGTAAGGAATGATAAATACTTGGTTTGGTCGGGATGCCTCTGCGAATTCCAAGGCTTCTCCAAAGCTTGGTGTGGCAGCTGTCAAATAACACTCTTGCACTCGGATTTTTGGAAACCTGTTCTTTAGCAACTCGGCCAATCGAGACAAATCCCTTTTTACGTCGGGATCACTGCTGCCCCTTCCAACCAATAAAACCAAGGAATCCTCCGTAACCCTTACATTTGTTTCCTCCAACCGCTCCACTAAAATGTCAACCATTTTGTTACTGACACCAATCGGCCTTCCGTATTTCAAGTCAACGGCAGGGTACCGTTCTTTCATTTTGTTCAATATGACTGGAATATCATGTTTTGCATGTACAGCTGTTAGCAATAGGATTGGAATGGCAATGATTCTCGTTGCACCTTTTTGCACGCATCGTTCGTATGCCTTTTCTATCGTAGGAGTTTCCAATTCTAAGAAACAATACTCCTGAATCGTATTTGGCTGTGCTTTCATACAAACTTTAATAAAATCAATGGCTTGGGCTGAAGCTTCTTTAACACGGCTTCCATGGCAGATATATAAAATGGCTTCCATTAATAAGCCTCATTAGCCAATAAATTTTCGGTTTGTTTACCTTCAAACCATTTGATTTTTTCTCGTAAATTAACGACATCTCCCACAACTATCATGCATGGATTCGAAATCTGTTCGTTATTGGCGGTTGCCACTACATTAGCCAAAGTACTGACAGCTGTTTTTTGCGTTTTTAATGTCCCCCAATGAATAAGGGCAACAGGAGTCTCTGGACTTTTTCCATGCTCCAAAAGTTTTCCTTGAATATAGGGCAGGTTTTTAACACCCATGTAAATGGCCAATGTATCGATTCCTTTTGCAAGGGATTCCCACTTGATATTATCCTCTTCATCCTTTTTCCGATGACCGGTAATAATTGCAAAAGATGAAGCGTGGTCCCTATGTGTAACTGGAATTCCCGCATAAGCTGTAGCGGCGATTCCAGCCGTAATTCCTGGAACGATTTCAAAGCTCACGCCACTTTTGGAAAGGGCTTCCGCTTCCTCACCGCCTCTACCAAAGACGAATGGATCGCCGCCTTTCAAACGGGTGACTATTTTCCCCTTTTTTGCATATTTGACCAGGAACCGATTGATGGTATCCTGCTGCAACAAATGATAATCCGGCAGTTTACCGCAATTAATCAGCTCTACACCATCTTTTGCATAATTCAAAAGTTCTTTGTTGACAAGTCGATCATATAAAATGACATCAGCTTCTTGAATGCATTTTAATCCTTTTAATGTAATTAAATCTGGATCTCCGGGACCGGCTCCTACTAGATATACTTTCCCCATTTTTGCAACCTGCCTTCCCTTAGAGAATTGTTTCGAATTCCGATAAAACGAAACCTGCTCCATTTTTAATTTTCCTTTTTTCGTATAATGAGATGTCATACACTTCAGGCATTTTTAAAAAATGTTTTTCCAGCTCGATATCAACAAGTTCAAACGCCTTTTCATCCGAATCGGCTACAATGATGACATGGATTGGTTTTTCCTTTATAGTGACTTCGAAACGGTATAGATTCATGGATTGCTTACCTTCCCCTATTAAACGGCCACTTTCGTTAATATATCATCAAACTTGCTTTGTAACTGGGATATCCCTACCCTTTCCACAAAATCAAGAAAGGTTTCGGATAGAAGTTTTGTTTCATTGAAAAATAGGATCAGTTCTTTCAAAACATGATAGAGCTGTTCAGCTTCCACTTTTCCTTTAAGTTTTTCATTGAACTTCCCACCCTCATTCAGCGTTCCTCCGACGTATATTTCAAAAGCCTCGACCATCTTTTTATCCTGATTTTTCATTTTTATGCCTTGAAGCCCAATTTCGGCGATGGCTCTTTGACCGCAATTATTCGGACAACCAACCATATGCATCCTTACAGGAACATCAAGATCTATTTCCTTGTCCAATGATTCAGAAATGGTCCTCATTCGGTTTTTTGTTTCAACGAGTGCTAGGTTGCAATACTCGATGCCTGTACAAGAAACGGAATAACCAATGAATTTTTTTGGTTGATATGGAAATCTTTCGAAGATGGATTCCTGTTTTAATTCCTCAAGTTTTGCATCCGGCACATTTGGAATGATAAGATTTTGAGAATTACAGTTGCGGATTTCACCATTTCCATATTTCTTCGCAAGTTCTGCAAACTCGATCACTTCGTCTGGATTCAGACGCCCAATTGGTATATTGACTCCAACATAGTTCAGACCATCTTGTTTTTGTTTATGGATGCCGTAGAAATAACCTGCATTCCATCCCTTCACCGCGCTTTCACCCTTTTCAGGAAGCGGACCGGTGTACTCCAGCAATTTTTCCTTGAATTGTTCAGGACCCCAATCAGCGACAAGGAATTTCAATCGCGAGCGATGACGTTTTTCACGGTATCCAAAGTCACGGAATATCGTCGTGATGGCTGCCGCTACTTCGACTGTTTTTTCAGGTAAAATGAATAGGTCAAGTTCTTCTGCCAGCATCGGAACGGAGGATAGCCCTCCGCCTACTTTTACGTGAAAACCAACTTCCGTTACTCCATTAATTACTTTAGTAGCTGGATTGAATGAAACACAGTTGATTTCAGCATTTGAAGCATTATGGATATTAGCACTTATGGACATTTTATATTTCCTTGGAAGGTTCGAATAGTCTTCGTTAAGGCGGAAATACTCAAATACATCGTAAAGTACCTCACGTGTATCAAAAAGTTCGTCAGGATCGATTCCTGCTAATGCATTACCGATGATATTACGTGTGATATCACCACATGCACCTGCTGTAGTCATTCCAACCTTTTCCAAGCGGTTTAAGATATCCGGGACTTGTTCGATGGTCAACCAGTGGAATTGAATGGCTTGACGGGTTGTAATGTCGTATACATCCCGCCCATAATCTTTAGCGATGTTAGCTAGAGCTATTTGTTGATCATAAGTCAGGATACCCCCGGGAATAACGACACGCATCATCCAGTAACCTGCTTCTTTTGGCCGTTGCAGGTATAGACCTGCCCACTTGAACATATCCCAATTCTCTTTAGGGATGGAATCAAAACCATTTGCAGCGTAATGTGGAATGTCATCGAATATCTTCAATCCGTCTTTTTCCAATTTCCAGATTTCCGTTTTATTTTTAGAGATTAGTGGATTTTCCGACCAAAATTTCTCGTAAACCATTACATTTCCTCCTTGATTAGATCGCTTTCTTTGCTGTCAAATAGCTGATTACTTGTTCAACGCATTCTTCAATGCTGTATTGGTCGGATTCTAAAATGATTTCCGGTTGTTCAGGTTCTTCGTATGGAGAGTCGATTCCGGTAAAATCTTTAATGATGCCTTTACGCGCCTTGTCATAAAGACCTTTTGGATCACGCACTTCGCACTCTTCGATCGGACACTTTATGTATACTTCAATAAACTCACCTTCATCGAGTAAATCACGTACAATCTTCCGATCTGCCCTGAAAGGTGATATGAAAGCGGTCAATACGAATTGACCACTATCCACGAATAACTTGGAAACCTCACCGATTCGCCTAATATTCTCGGTTCGATCCTCTTCAGAAAAACCTAAATCTTTATTTAATCCGTGGCGGATATTATCACCATCCAAAACGTAACTTCGAATCTTCCGGTTATATAACTCTTTAGCGACCGCGTTCGCAATTGTTGATTTTCCGGAACCCGAGAGCCCTGTAAACCATAGAACTGTGCTTTCATGCCCGTTCTGCTTCCGGCGGAGCTCCTTGGTCAATGACGTTTCATGCCAAGTGACATTCGTACTTTTACTCATATAATATTCCCCCTCTTCATGTGATCCTTCAATTTATGTCCAATCAGTTATAAACTTCATTCTTTTTTAGACCTTCGATCAACACCTCGATGACTTCTTTACGGCTAAAGGTAGCTGGAGGAATTTCACCATTACGCAACATTTCCCTTACCTTCGTTCCAGACAGGATGACACGGTCTTCCTTGCCATGCGGACAAGTTTTAGCAGAAGCCATATTGCCACATGCTTTACAGTAAAAACTATGTTCAAAGAATAATAGCGTGATCCCTAGCTCATCTGCGTTAAAATTCCCAAAGATTTTTTGAGCATCATATGTGCCATAATAATCGCCCACACCCGCATGATCACGTCCGACGATAAAATGGGTGCAACCATAATTTTTACGGACCATCGCATGGAAAATGGCCTCTCTAGGACCTGCATAACGCATGGCAGCAGGGAAAACTGCAAGGGAGACACGATCCTTGGGATAATATTTTTCAAGTAGCACTTTATAACTTTCCATTCTTACATCTGCCGGAATGTCATCGGATTTAGTGGCACCTACCAAAGGGTTTAAGAATAAGCCATCGACAATCTCCAACGCTGTCTTTTGAATGTATTCATGTGCGCGGTGAACAGGGTTCCTCGTTTGGAAACCGACAACCGTTTCCCAGCCTTTTTCAGCAAAGGTTTTCCTTGTCTCGACTGGGTCCAGGTAATGAGCTTGAAATAGCGGACGCTCTATTCTCTTGATCAACTTTATTTCCCCGCCGACATATACATCCCCGCGGTTATATAAATTTTTCACTCCAGGATGCTTCTCATCATCCGTTTGATATACTAATGTTGCTTCCAATTGCTTATCTGGAGTGTAAATATCGGAAACGGATAGGACCCCGTATGTTACACCTTCATGTGTCAACGTTACTTCTTCACCTATAGTTAGGGTTCCTGCAGTATCTTCGGTCAACGGCAGCGTAATCGGGATACTCCATACATGCCCACTGCTAAGTCTCATATCCTTGACCACTGTCTCATAGTCACTTTTTGTAAAGAATCCTTTAATCGGACTGTAGGCACCAGTTCCTATCAATTCAAGATCACTTAAAGCAATTTCATCGATTTCGATCGACTTTGTTATTTTACTAAAATCATATTTTGGTTCCCAAAGATCGATTAATGTTCCTCCGTGCGGTAGACTGATCGTCATGCTAATTTCCCCCTATGGTTTCTATTTAATTTAAGATAAATGCAATCCACATTCCGTTTTTTGAGCTCCTTGCCAACGGCCTGAGCGTAAATCATCTGCATTGAAGGCAGGTGCGGTACACGTTTTACATCCAATACTCGGATATCCATTATCATGCAGGATATTATATGGAAGTCCGTTTTTATGAGCGTAGCGCCAAACATCTTTCCATGACCAATGTATGAGTGGACATATTTTAACTGACTTGAACTTATTATCCTTATTGACATACTCGGTCATGGCCCTTGTTTCGGATTGCTCCCTCCGCAGTCCTGAAAGCCAGGCTGTTGCCGTTGAAAGCACATCTGTAAGCGGAATGATTTTACGGATGTTACAGCACTTATTGGAATCACTTAGCCATAATTCATCCCCATATTCCGCTGCTTGTTCCTCAAGCGTCAAGGCAGGTTTCTTCATTTCGATCGAAAGCTTTGGATATCGCTTTTTCACTTGCTCGATCAATTGGTAAGTTTCCTCAAAATGAACATCCGTATCAAGGAAAACTATTTTTGCCGAAGGATTGACCTTCGCCAATAAATCAGTGAGCACGATGCCCTCAATACCAAAACTACAAGCATAAATCAGTTCGTTCCCATAATGGTCATTCGCCCATTGCAAAACTTCCAAAGCACCTTTTGTCTCACTGTCTTCAGGAAATGCAGGTAAATCCCCTTTGTTAAAATTGTCATAATTTATTAATGCAGCCAACTTCGTAGCCCCCTCTAAAAACTTGCTGTATCAGGTTAGAGTAACTGTTTATCAATACCCGTTGTAATCCTCTCCAGTTTATTTGATTCTAGGAAAAAGAGACGAATCTAACCAATACTCTCTTTATATCAGTTAAACCCGCCTCTAGTTTTTCTAGTCAGCAGATACCTTATTTAATTCTTAATTTTTCATTTCTTTCCATTTGAATGATTTTACCATCCTGGACAATAAGTGTAATGGATCCATATTTCATTGAATTAAGCATTTCTTGAAGTCTTTCAAATATTTCTTCAAGCTGATTCTCTTTATCCAAACCAGTTCCTCCTTTAAGAAAATCCGCGAATATTTTATTTATTAACGCTGATTACATGAATTTCTTAGATTTATATAATTCCATACAACCTTACATTGTTATGGATTGCCTACAGTTTTTCAAAAAAACAAAAATCTTTCCATGATGGAAAGATCCCAAGGTAAATATCTTTACCTTATCTACCAAAATGATCAACATTTTGTTGGAGGTAGCACCTTGCATCCATCATGCAGGTTGCTGGACTTCAAAGGGCCAATTCCCTCCGTCGCTCTGGATAAGTTTTATTATTTTAAATATTAACATATATTTAATCCTTGTCAATGGAGTTTTCTTATAAAATAACTTGGTTTAATATTATGGATGAACTGTTATTTTTATACACACTATTCAAGTTATAATTTAATGTTCATATAAATACGAAAATAGACTCGTCTTTTTAGATAAGATCTCCAAAAAAATAAGTCTATTTTCATAAATACGCTTATTATTGGCCCCAGTCATTACTTGAAGTCATTAATTTCTTAACTGTATCGCTTCTACAAATTCTTGTACTTGACTCTGGACGCGATCCATTAAATGCAAATCATTAATCGGTTTTTCTGAATTCTGTTTATCTATTTCCTTATCAACAAAATAAATGCCCTGTAGCGGTTCGCCTTTTAATATTGAAATTAATGGTTTTAGCGCATAGTCAATCGCCAATAGGTGCCTGTTACTTCCACCAATCATGATTGGCAGCACTGGCTTACCCTTAAAAGAACCTTCTGGCAGCAAATCAATCAAGGCTTTCAATACACCTGTATAAGAAGCCTTATAAACCGGTGAACCAATAATGATCCCTCTGGCTGCTTGAATTCTCTCTGAAAGCTTTAAGATATCTTCGCTATTATATTTCCCTTGGAATAAATCTTCTGCTGAGAAATCCGTAATTGAGAAATAAGCTGTGTTATATCCTTCGTTTTCGACTAATGATTGAATATGTTTTAGTGAAATGTCCGTTCTTGATGGAATAGCAGGACTTCCTGATAAAATTACGATATCGCTCATTTAATACCCCTCCAACGTAACATGATTTCCAGATAAAATCTTCGTAAAGCATTTCGTACCGTATGCATTTATCGTAATAGTCTGAAAAATATATGTCAAATCTTACACTCGGGTTTAATAAATTCATCAGTTGGCTTCTGCGACTCTGAATAAAAATAAGACGGTCATATTTGTGTCTTGGTGCTCATGCCCTTCAATATGACCGTTTCATTATGTATGATTTTGTTTACCATGAATACCATATACTAAAAGTTGAGCAATGCTCTTAATTCGTTCAGAAGTAAAATATGGCTCCTTTTTTTGCTGATGGATCTCATAATGTGTAGACAATGCCAATGTTAAAGAAATGATCCCTACATTTAATAGGATAATATCTGAGATATACTGTATCTCTCCGCTATCTATTCTCTTCTGTATTTCAAGATGCTTGGCATTTGGTTTGAAAATCTGATCTACATATTGCTTTGAAATATCTTGATCGAATTGTGTTTCTCTAAATAATATCGAAAACTGTTCTTTATTATCAAGAATTTTTTCTATCATGGTGCAAACATGGTTCTCCACTAGATCATCCGTAGATAGATGACTAGTCCCATCTTCAGATTCCTCTTTTTCATTAGGGGTAATTGTAGCCAAAAGCAAATCTTTTTTGCTGTCAAAGTATTTGTAAATAGTAGCTTCGGAAACATTGCATGCAGAGGCAATTTCATTCGTTCTTGTCATGTCGAAACCTTTAGTGGCAAAAAGAGTCCGGGCTACATTTATGATTCGTTCTTTGGTTTGCTGCCCTTTTTTCAAAAATATCAACCTTCTTTTATAATGATAAGACCGGTTTCACCAATCTATTTTCCATGATATCCCGATGGTATCAATCGGTCAACATAATACCATTGATCTATTAGAATTCAATATTCCCATATATCATAAATAGAAAACATCGTCCCCATCAGACGATGTTTTCTTTTTCAGAAAATCACTTAAAAGATGCATAGCCATCATCGACCATGACTACACTTCCATTAATCGCATCCGCTTCCTCTAACGATAATAGATAGACGGCATTTGCAATGGCTTCTGGCTTAATTAATTTACCGCGTATTTGACTTGCATTCAATTTATCGATGATTCCCATATCCTTATAGCCTTGTATGATAGGAGTATCAACCCCACCTGGTGCAATGCCCACAACGCGTATGCCATAAGCACCCAATTCCAAAGCTGCTGTCTGTGTCATCATTCTTACAGCGCCTTTAGTCGCCTGATAGGCAAAAGTCCCGTGGGAAGCTAAGTAGCCAAACACTGAAGCGGTATTTATAATGACACCCTTGTTACCTAGCTCCTTCATTTTCCGCCCTGCTGCCATGATTCCAAAGGCAACTCCGTGTTGGTTTACTCCAATCGTTTTGAAGTAGCCTTCCATATCTTGATCGAGGATCATACCGCCTGCACCAATGCCCGCATTATTAAACATGATATCGACCCCTCCGAATGTATTCACTGCTTTATTGATTAACGATTCAACATCCTCCTGCTTAGAAACATCCGTTTTAACAAAAATGGCCTCTCCACCATTCGCCGTTATCTGTTCAACAGTTTCCTGTGCCATTTCTTCATTAAAATCCGCAACAACGACCTTGTCCCCTTTTGCTGCGAATTTCAAGCATGTTGCTCGGCCAATTCCACTTGCTCCTCCTGTAATAACTGCAACTCTTGCTGTCATATACATTCCCCTTTCTACACCAACAATAAGTAAGTAATCACTTACTTATTAAGTATAAAAGTTAAGAATATTAAATTCAAGCAATATGCATCTATTTTATGGCCTTTTGGGTTTCCAAAAGTAAAGCTGTCCTAATATTAGGACAGCTTCATTTGTTTAGCAGGTTTTCAATTCGACCTTACTTACGGATGTCTTCACCATTTCAATGAAAAGTTGGAGAAAACGATCATCACCTGTTAATTCAGGATGAAACGCACTGACGAGGACATGGTCTTGTCTCGCTGCCACTACATTCTCTTCATAAACAGCCAATACTTCTACACCTTTTCCAATTCCATCAGCAAACGGTGCCCGGATGAAAACTGCCTTATAAGGCTCTTCCATTCCTTTGATTGATAGTTCAGCCTCGAAACTATCCCTTTGACGTCCAAATCCGTTCCTTTTCACGGATATGTCCATTAGTCCAAGGTAGGCCTTCTCGTCGCCAGTCAATTCATTGGCCGCCAATACCATCCCTGCACATGTACCGAAAATAGGCTTTTTACCTTCGAAGAAAGTTTTGATCGGTTCCATAAATCCATAACGATCCATAAGCTTCCTCATCGTAGTGCTTTCTCCGCCCGGAATGATCAATCCATCGATTTCCAGTAACTGTTCCGGTTTTTTTACTATAATTGCTTGTTCGCCTGCAGCTTTAATTTGGTTCAAATGTTCTTCAATTGCTCCCTGTAACCCCAAAACACCGATAGTTATCATATTACCATCCACGTTCCTGCATCCGTTCTGCCGGAGCTAGTTTGGAAATATCAATTCCTTTCATTGCACTGCCCAACTCTTTGGACAACCGACCGATCAATTCATAATCGGTGAAATATGTAGTCGCTTGAACGATTGCCGACGCGAATTTTTCTGGATTTTCAGATTTAAAAATACCAGATCCTACAAAAACGCCATCTGCTCCCAATTCCATCATCAGTGCTGCATCTGCCGGAGTAGCAATTCCGCCAGCCGCAAAGTTAACTACAGGCAATTTACCTGTGCGTTTGATTTCTCTTAAAATTTCATAAGGAGCTCCAATATTTTTTGCCTCTGTCATTAATTCATCTTCACTCATGATGCTCACTTTACGAATTTGCGACTGTACCTTTCTCATGTGACGCACAGCTTCCACAATATTACCGGTACCTGGTTCTCCTTTTGTGCGAAGCATTGATGCTCCTTCACCAATACGGCGTGCAGCTTCGCCTAAATCACGGCAGCCACAAACGAAAGGTACAGTGAAATCACTTTTTAGAATATGGTATTCTTCGTCGGCAGGAGTCAGCACTTCACTTTCATCGATATAATCCACTCCCATGGATTCCAGGATCCTTGATTCAACAATATGGCCAATCCTTGCTTTAGCCATGACCGGGATGGACACTGCATTCATTACTTCCTCGACAATTCGAGGATCTGCCATTCTAGCTACCCCGCCAGCCGCACGGATGTCGGAAGGAACCCTTTCCAATGCCATGACAGCGACAGCACCGGATGCTTCTGCGATTTTTGCTTGTTCTGCGTTAATGACGTCCATAATTACGCCACCCTTTTGCATTTGTGCCATTCCTCTTTTTACTGTTTCAGTTCCTAATAATTTTTCCATTTCTCTTCCCCCTAATATTTTCATTTTTTAGATTTGTTAGATTTAGTATAAAAAATAGTTGACCGTATTGAAAGTGTCAGTTTTAATAAATTTAATGGGGTCAGTATAAATAACTCAAAAGGGTGGAAACAAAATGAATATGCTTTCTTGTGATTTAAATCGGTTAAGTGACGTACCTTTGTACGAACAATTATATTCATATATTAAAAAAGAAATTATTGATGGCCGTCTTCTTTACGGCACAAAGCTGCCTTCCAAACGGAAATTGGCAGAGTTCCTTCAAATAAGTCAAAATACTGTCGAGACTGCATATGAACAATTGACTGCTGAAGGATACGTTGAAGTCATACCAAGAAAAGGGTACTATATTCAAACATCCGAGGATTTAGAGTATACACAAACTAACCAAGTATCCTTGGAACAAATCAATCATAAAGAAGGGGAATTGCTGTATCATTTTCATCCCAGCCAAATTGACACGGAACACTTCCCATTTGAGAAATGGAGAAAATACATGAAAAGCAAAATCGATGAATCACATCAAGATCTTCTTTTACTGGGGGATTCTCAAGGGGAGTATGAATTACGATGTGAAATTGCCCATTATTTGTATCATGCACGTGGTGTACAATGTGTTCCCGAACAGATCATCATAGGTGCTGGAATGGAAATTTTATTGCAGCAGCTTGTCCTTCTATTCGATAAAAATGCCATATATGGTGTTGAAGATCCTGGGTATCACCTTATTCACCGGATTTTACGCAACTACCCAAATGAAGTCCATCCACTGCAAATTGATGAAGAAGGCGTAAAGGTGAACCAAATTGAAGATTCAAAGATTGACGTCGTGTATGTCACTCCCTCACATCACTTCCCTAATGGGACGATCCTATCCGTTAACAGACGGACTCGATTGTTGAATTGGGCTCAAGGGGCAGCAAACCGCTATATTATCGAAGACGATTATGATAGTGAATTTCGTTATAGTGGGAAAACAATTCCTTCCTTACAAAGTATGGATGCCAGTGATAAAGTGATTTATTTAGGTTCATTCTCAAAATCATTGATGCCATCAATCCGGATCAGTTATATGGTTCTTCCCGCTCCGTTGTTACAAATGCATCAACAGGAATTATCTTTTTACCATTCAACCGTTTCTCGGATTGATCAGCATGTATTGACACAGTTCATGAAGGAAGGGGATTTCGAAAAGCATTTGAATCGAATGAGGAAAGTTTACCGTCGCAAGTTAGATAAAGTGATTGATCTGTTTAAGCCCCATCAACAAATAAAAATCATTGGGGAGCGGTCAGGATTGCATATCGCCCTCATCGTTAAGAACGGTATGGATGAACAGACACTTATTCAAAAGGCAAATGATAATCATATTAAAATTTATGGATTATCGTCATATTCGATCGAAAAAATTGACGAACATCCTCCAAAAATCATATTGGGCTTTGCAGGGATCCCTGAATCCGAATTGGAAAATGCCATTCACCTTTTATTGATCTCATGGGGTTTATAAAGAAAAAGAAGTTCACTGTCGTGAAATTCTTAAGTTTATCGGTTTCGGAATGGTCTCATCACGATTTTACCGAAATGATTACCATGATTTTAAAACAAGACTTTTATCTATGATGAAACCACACTGGATTGAAGAAATTTGCGACCCTCCTGCCTAATGTCTAGTGCCTCCTCACCGCTAGATGCCTGCGGTGAGAAGGCTCGGCAGTTAGTCGACTTAAAAGCAGAATCGATATTTGGACCGCAAAATGAATGCTTCGGAGTCCGAATAATGCTATGACGGTCAAATAAAGCACGGTGCAAGACGAATAACTGCATGAACGGTAGAATAAAGTGCTCCGGCTGAAGGAACATTTTTTAAATAAAAAAACTGTAGACAAACTCGTATTTCTTCGAGTTTGTCTACAGTACTGAGAAGTTCACACTCGTGAACTTTTTTAAGTTTTAGATAAATATTGTTCCATCATATCCTTTGGTACCATACTCCCGCCAGTCGCCCAGATAATATGCGTGGACTGGTTCATCTTATCCAGAAGTTTTTGATTGATAAGATATTCCCTTCCTTCTGGAGCAGTCAAAAGTTGTATCGGACCAAATGCTCCTGCTAGGGCAGATGGCTCTAAATAATGACCTTCCGTCTCTGCCATTTCCCTGAGCAGTTCGAATAACCTTCTATCCCCTATGGTATAGCTGCCGCTTAACATGGTCGTCATCATACTGGAAACTAATGCTGATGGCCTACCGACAGCAAGACCATCCGCTTCCGTCTTATTATCGATTCCAAAGTCCTGCACTGAGACATTGTCATGAAGGCCGGTCATCAATCCGAGCGTCATACATGGTGAATGTGTCGGTTCTGCAAAAAAACAATGGACATCATTTTCAAAGGCTAACTTGAGCCCATATGTTATACCGCCGGGCCCTCCTCCGACTCCACATGGTAAGTACACAAACAAAGGGTGATCTTTGTCTACTAGTATGGACATATCGTTCAGTTGTTTCTTCAGTCGCGTTGCAGCCGTCGCATAACCTAGCAGCAGATCCATGGAATTTTCATCATCAATAAAATGGCAATCGGGATCAAGTGATGCTTCATTACGGCCTTCTTCTACAGCTTTACTATAATCATCATCATATTCCTTTACGATGACACCGAGACTTGTTAACTTATCCTTTTTCCACTGTTTAGCATCTGCAGACATATGGACCGTTACTTTAAATCCCAGCTTAGCGCTTATTATTCCAATACTCAGTCCTAAATTCCCGGTTGAACCGACAGCAATCGAATATTTTGAAAAAAGCTCCTTGTATTCATCACTCGCAAGTATTCCATAATTATCAATCCGCTTTAAACCACCATGCTTCATTGCAATTCCCTCAGCACGTTTTAAAACCTCATAGATACCCCCGCGTGCCTTGATGGAACCTGATATAGGTAAATGACTGTCACACTTCAGCAAAAGTTTCCCTGCTATTTTAGTCTCATAGGTTTCTTCCAATTTTTTTTGCATGGAAGGAATCTCGGTAAGTGGTGATTCAATGATCCCCTCCATGGGCTCGGTTTCTGGAAAAGCTTTAATCATATAGTTGGCAAATCTATCTAATCTTTCTTCAGCCAATTTAACTTGTTCAGCCTGCACGATTGGGTTTTTTTGTTCGTTACCATAATCTGGATTAGTCCAGAAGACTTCATTCATCTTTATCACATTATTAAGTATAGGATCTTTCGCTTTCCAATCCATAATCGATAAACCTTCGATTTTTTTATTCATCTCCACAGCGTTCCCTCCCGGAAATGTAGTATTCATCATCTACTATAACTCAACAAACTGCAATAAAGATTACAATTTTCACTTATTTAAGAATAATCAGCTTAGAAAGTTAAATCCACTTTTAATTTCCCTCGCACACTATTAATAAACCAAATTTCCTCAGCGTTATTAAGGTCAGCCTTTGAAATGGCTTTTTCCTTGATTTCCATCTTCCTGATCAATTCTTGACGAAATGTTCCAGCAAGGAGACCTGATTCCACCGGAGGGGTATAGTGATCACCATTTATCTTCACCACTACATTTCCGTTCGTGAATTCCGTGATGAATCCTTCTTCATTCCAAAGCAGAACATCATGGAAGTCGGGATTATTATTCTGAAAACCTTCATATACATCACGATTGGTGGTCTTATGAAATAGAAATGGATTTGCACTTGATATTGGAGTTTCAGCCAAGATGGCCGTGAATTTTGAGTCAAAGGGCTTGATTGCTTGTCCGGAGACTTCAATTTCACCATTTTCATTAAGTAGTACCCTTACCTTTTGCACCGTCCCACGGTTTAATTCTGCATACTTTTGGAGTCGATCTCTAAGATACAATTCAGAGAACCGATAATCGAAGTAATCAGCGGATTGTTTCATCCGATCGATATGATCATTCAACAAATAATATTCGCCATCGCGGAGCTTCATCGATTCCAATAGTTTATAAGCAGGCCTTTCCACCGTCAATAATTTAGCTTTTAATAATGCTTCGTCATATTCTTCCGATAACGCGGAATCCCAAGTGATTCCCCCGCCTACCCCATACTCGGCTTTCCCAGTTTCTTTATCGATCACGACTGTACGAATTGGCACATTAAATACGGCTTCGGAATCTGGGGAGATGAACCCGATTGCACCGCAATAAACTTCGCGTGGCGACATCTCGATATCAGCGATGATCTCCATCGTTTTAATTTTAGGTGCACCTGTTATCGATCCACATGGAAAAAGAGCCCTGAATATATCAATGATTGTTGTTCCTGGATTCGTATCGGCTGTAATTGTGGATGTCATTTGCCAAACGGTCGGATATTTTTCAATTGCCTTAAGTTGTGGAACCTTGACACTTCCTGGTTCTGCAATCATTCCCAAATCATTTCTGAGCAGGTCCACGATCATATAGTTTTCAGCTTGATTCTTTTCCGAGCCCGCTAACCAGTCTGCGTTGAGCTGATCCATTTTCAGTGTCGTTCCCCGCTTTACCGTCCCTTTCATTGGCCGAGTAATCAGCTGGCCATCTTCCCAACGGAAAAACAACTCGGGTGAAGCCGATAGGATTCGATGTGTCCCCACATTCAAATATGCACTATAGTTCGAGCGTTGCGCCCTCTTCAAGCGATCAAAGAATGCGAGGTCATCTCCTTGGAACTGGGATTGCAAACGCATCGTATAATTCACCTGATACGTATTCCCTTTTTCGATTTCCGATTTTATTCTTTCAAACCCGGAATGATAGGTATTTGAATCCGTATCAGATTGCCATTCAGCTAAGCTAAAAGCCCCGGTCATTTCTTCAGGTATTCCTTCTTCCGGTTTATCAAAAATCCCGAACCATAATAATGGCATTTTGGCTTCATCTTTTACTTTAAAAGATTTTTCAAAAGCAGGTGCCGCTTCATAGGAAACATATCCGGCTGCGTAATGCCCCTGTTCGATCGCTTCCTGGACTTTTTGGAATTGGGGAAGGACATCCTCAATTGAATGGGCGGTGAACACCTTTTTCGGATCCGTAAAATATAGAGGACGGCTGTCACCTTGTTTATCTGTGAAGTGAAATATTAAGGATAAAGGATCTTCTCGTTTCATTACTCTCTCCTAACTTTTTTATGAAGTAAAACGGTATGTATTTTATAAAAGAGCTTGCAGACACGGAATCTGCAAGCTCATTCTTTGACACTTATTTCATTCCAGTAACCTCTGCAATGATTTCATAAGAACGAAGGCGTGCATCCTGATCATGAATGGCAGAGTTTATAATCATTTCATCCGCCTGTGTTTCATTTAAAAATGCCTGCAACTGCTCTTTTACCTCTATTGGATTTCCTATAATGGAAGCGTTCAGTTGCTTCATGACAATAGCCTTTTCATATTCTGTCCAAAGGCCTTCCATCGTATCAACTGGAGGAGCAAGTTGACCAGGAGTGTTCCGTATCAAATTCAAGAACTGCTGTTGGTAAGAGGTAGCAATCCTTTGCGCTTCTTCCGTAGTATCAGCTGCAAATACATTGATACCAACCATGACATAAGGTTTATCGAGAACGTCGGATGGTTGGAAATTATTGCGGTAACGGGCTAATGCTGGTTGAGTATTTTCAGGGGAAAAATGACTTGCAAATGAAAATGGCAATCCCAGCTGTGCTGATAATGCAGCACTGAAGCCGCTTGAACCAAGTAGCCAAATCGGGATATCCTGTCCTTCGCCAGGGATGGCGCGAACACGATTATGTTTAGAGTCCGCATCTAAATAGCTACGGAGCTGTGCCAATTGTTCAGGAAAATCCTGACCGTTATTACGTACATCGCCCCGTAGTGCCATGGCTGTAAACTGATCGCTTCCCGGAGCACGTCCCAGTCCTAAATCTATTCTACCAGGATACATTGCTTCCAATGTTCCAAATTGTTCTGCGATAACCAGCGGTGCATGATTCGGTAGCATTATGCCTCCAGAACCCACACGAATCCTTTCCGTCCTACCTGCAACATAGCCTATAAGGACTGACGTTGCAGAGCTTGCAATCCCAGGCATGCTATGATGTTCCGCAACCCAGAAACGGTTGTAATTCCATTGCTCCGCATGTTTTGCTAATTCTACTGTATTTTTAAAAGCTCCCGAAACTGTGCCACCTTCAACAATAGAAGCCAGGTCCAGAACGGAAAAAGAAATGTCGCTAAGTTTTTTTGCATGTTGATCAGCACTCATATCTTCATCTTCTTTCTTTCAATTATGATAAATTGGACGCAAAGCCATCATATAGAAAATGCACACAAAATGCACACAAAATGCTCGAAGGGATTAACTGTTTAGAATTTCCCTGGCAATCAAACGAAACGAATTAAGCCTATCCTCCAACTTATGAGTGATGGTTATCAGCATGATTTCATCTGCTTGATATTTCTCCTGAATCTCCAATAGGCGATACTTCACTTGTGAAGGGGTACCCAAAATCAGTTTTTTATTCATGGTTTCCATCAGTGCTTTTTCTTTTTCCGTCCAATCATGATTCCTTACCTCTTCTATACTTGGAACCAGCTTTCTTTCCCCATGTCCACTTTGAATTTTCCATAGGGTATTGCTAAGGGCGATTTCTTTCGCATGTTCCTCCGTTTCTGCGCATATGGCCGAAACCGTAACAATCGTTTTAGGTTCTTTAAGTAACCCTTTTATTTGAAAGTGCTCACGGTACCCATGAAAGCTCTGCAGTCCATCATTTTCGCTCATGAATTCACCAAACGCGTATGCAGCACCATTCTCAGCGGCGAGTTTTGCACTTTTCCCGCTTGTTCCCAATATCCATGGTTCAGGCGGTACCGGTGGGATAGGAGCAGCCGAGACATTTGAAAACGGATGTTCTTTCGGAAATTCATCTCTTAGAAAATTCAACAGTTCTTGAACAAGTTCAGGCATTTGGTAAACATTCTGAAGAAAATTATCGGATAATGCCATCGTTGCTTCGGCAGATCCACCAGGAGCACGCCCCAGTCCCATATCAATCCGGCCTGGAAAAAGTGTAGCTAGCATATTATAAGTCTCTGCTATCCGATATGGTTTATAATGTGGAAGCAGCACTGCCCCTGATCCAATCCGGATATTTTTTGTTTGTGCACCAATATAGCTTATCAACACCTCTGGAACGGAACAGGCCAACCCCGGCAGATCATGATGTTCAGTTAACCAGATTCTGCTATAACCCAGTCTATCTCCCTCTTGTGCTAGTTGAAGTGAAGCCTGCAAAGCTTCTTGTGCTGATTGTCCGGATGCAATTGGGGATTGATCCAAAATACTCAGTTTCAATTTTGCTACCTCCTATCTTGTCTTTCGTAACTTAATGGTAGATCATAACTAGTTGAAAGTCGCCTGAAACGCTTGCTTTGTCGTTTTTAGTTTGTAGCCTTTAGCAGAAAATATAAAGAGTTGAATCTAAATTGAGAAGTATGAGGAAACTATATATTCTAGCGAGGTTTTTGTTTGAATACACTAATTACATAGAAGACTTAAGAAATCATCACTTATTCTACCGAGGTCTTTTTAAAGATATATGTAAATGAAGAAAAGCCCTTAAAAGGGCTTTCAGTTTGTAGACAAAAGGGGTTCGGAATTAAAAAATTCCGACCCCCTTTTGAAATTCCCTTTGAAATTTTGACCA
>NZ_JADILK010000015.1 GCF_017355165.1 Bacillus sp. SD075
GAAGCAGCCACTTCGGCTGCATTTCTTTTTTTCTCCCGCTAATGTTATACAAATTCTGGTTTGGAAATTATTTTTGGTGTACTGGTAAATACTAAAAATGGCTTGTTGATACTTATGCATTTCATTACAAGAGTTAGGTGAATAGCTTAAATGAAAAAGGAGAAAACTTAATGATCCTTAAAGACATATTGAAAGAAGCAATAAACTGGGATTTGCCGAAGGGCGTTGAACATATAGCCATAACAGGTGTAACCGATAACTCTAAAGAAATAAAAAAAGGATACCTTTTTGTTGCCGTTACCGGATATAAATCAGATGGCCATAATTACATTAAAGATGCAATACGTTTAGGGGCAGCGGCCGTGATTGGCGATCGTGATATTAAGGGTTTGGAAGTTCCTTTTATACGAGTGGAAAACAGCCGTAAAGCATTAGGGCTAATCGCCAAAAGGTTTTATGGGGATCCCAGCAATCAAAAAATAATGATAGGAATTACGGGTACAAATGGTAAAACCACGACAAGCTATATGCTTCAGCAAATATTAGAAGAGAATGGGCTAACCTGTTCCGTCATTGGTACGATACAGCATATTATCAATGGAAACAAAGTCGATTCCCATAATACGACTCCGGGTACCGTGGAGTTGAATTCCTTGCTGGCAGCCAGTGAGGACATGGTTGTCATTATGGAAGTGTCTTCACATGGATTATCTCAATACCGTTTAGAAGGAATTGAATTTGATTTCTGCGTCTTCACGAATTTGTATCATGACCATCTCGACTTCCACGGTACGATGGAGGATTATTTTCTGGCAAAATTACTGCTTTTTGAAAAATTGAAACCTAACGGTCTTGCGATTATTAATGGGGATGATGCCTGGGGAGAAAAACTACAAGAATACTTACGGGTAAAGAAGGTCAGTGCCTTTGTATTTGGAAAATCCAATCGCTGCGATTTGACCATCACCAATTATAATCCTGCAACAAACCCTTTTATTATATTGAATGAGAATCATGATTTTGTGAAAATTGAGTTACCTTTACCTGGACTTCATAATTTATATAACGCAACAGCTGCGTATTCCGTAGCGAAGATGTTTTCAATTTCAAAAGAGGAAATTCTCACTTCACTAAAACAATTTACCGGTGTGCCAGGTAGGTTCGAAATGTATAAGAAAGAATTTGGACCGACAATAGTCATCGATTATGCACATACTGCGGATGCCATTCATCACATGCTTCAAACTGCCAAAGAATGCGGTGCCAAAAAGATTTATCATATTTTTGGTTTCCGAGGTGGACGAGATACTACCAAGAGGGCTGAAATGGTTAAAATATCATCTGAACATAGTGATGTTTCAATTTTGACGATGGATGATCTGAATTCGGAGGGGATTGAGGTGATGGAAACGTCACTAAATAAACTGCAAAGCGATTACTCTGCTGGAAATGGGAAGGTTATTCCAGATAGGACACTTGCTATACAGGAGGCGTTACAAACGGGGGAGGAAGGGGATTGGATTATCATTACTGGTAAAGGAATTGAGAGGTATGAACAAAATTTCGGACTGCCCACCATTTCTGACAAAGAAACGGTATTATATCTTCAAAATAAGGACCAAGGGGATTTTATCGGTTATTTTGATCAATAGTTTGATTCTAACGAATGCTTTTAAAAGGCAAAACCGCAACCATTCGCTTCTAGGTGATTTATATGGAGATTATTACCGTTGTAACATAGGAGGACTTCAAGTATTATAACAATACAAGCTGCACTGTTCGTAATGATAATAAAGTTTTAACCTTTAAGCTGTAATAGGGAGTTTTATATTGAAACAGGAATGTTATGCCTCGTCACTGACTTGGACAACAGGATTTTTTCTGCAAACACCCACTTTGAGGAGTGGTGGTTTAAAACTTTCTTACTGAATACGGCAATGGCGGCTTAAATCTTTCATGTTGAAACCGGTCTCGGTCTGAGGCCGGTTTTTTGCTGTTTTCGATTACTGTATCACAGGAATTGTATGTAACGCTTCGATTTAAAAAATTACATGTCTCGGGGACATTTACTCTTGCTTGGTATACCGGTTGGCATAACTTGAAGCAACGAAAGCATTGGGTTTAATTTTTGGTTCCACGCCCATGGATTCCATTCTGGCCACCATTTCTTTTACAAACTCACTGGTTTTGTTCCGCTTCCCAATCCCGATATCAATGTGCCCTTCCATCGTGAACGTTGCCCCTTGATATATCGCAGGCAGGACAATATCGATTAACTGATTTTTTCTTTCTTCCGTAAACATGGATACGATCTCCTCTGTTAACGACAATTCTTGGGAAATTCGTTCATGTAAATGCAGCATCCTTCTAGGAATCATCACTTTTCTTATACAACCCCATACACCATTTCCGACCTGGCGTATCACGATGCCTGTAATGAAAACCGTATGTTTTTTATGTACTTGCGAATCTGTACCGACCATTAATCGATAGTTACCGGAAGGATTCAATTTCATGAACTCAACAATATGAACGAATACCTCTTCAAATGACATGTCTTTTTTCTGAAGATTTTGAAATGGGATGTTATGAAATGGATATTGCATCATATTATTGCACCCAACCTTTCCCGGATATAATCAGATTATTAAAAACTTCATGCATCTCATATCACATCATATGAAGGGGTTCCTTGTTTCGTGCGGTGGTAAGAGCCCGCCCTCTTATGAAGGTACAGTTATCGTAATTCTTCAGGATCATTATAAAATGGAGTTCTTATAAAAATGCAAAATCCTATATGAATAGTCTATTGAGGAAATCGATTCGTAACACAGACGAAATTAATAGAATATATGGAATGAGCATTCAGTAGAAAGATGTTCGGTGTCCGGCTTATTGATTTCTAGTATACATGTTATGTTAAAAAGTGGAGTTTCTAGCTAAGAAAACCTATGTTTAGGCCACTCTTTCCGTTTGTAGACAAAAGGGTTTCTGCCTTTCTGATAAAATAAATTGGATTGGAACGGAACGTACGAAACTCCTGCGGGGAAAGCGCACCCTACATGCGTAAAGGAGCCGAGGGCGGACCGTCCTCGAAAAGCAAGTAACTGGAGTGGAAACTAACGGACAAATATTAAAACTGTAAATAAACTCCATCCTACAGTATGGTTGAGAAGCTTAAGCATTAGCTTTTCTCTTTTTATATGGAATATTACGAAAAAAATTTATTGGAGTTGCCTTTTTGTATCTCCGCCTCCATAACTGAGATGCTAAACATTACATCACCTAAGTAAACCACAATATCTTTCAATTTATATAAGTAAAAGGAAATGAAATTATTAAATTTTGACCAATATCTACATTAAAGTATTAACATTTAATAACTTACAAAAAAAGTGTGTAATGTTTTCTTACATAAACAAAGAAATCTGGCATTTATAAGAGTAAAATAAACGAATATTCAATTAATAAAGTATGGGAGAGATAAAAAATGAAAGTATCTGAATTGAAAAAAAGCGGGCATGCTCCTTCATTATTAGCTTCATTCCTTTATTTTGATATCAGTTTTATGATTTGGGTATTATTGGGTGCACTCGGTGTCTATATTACGAAGGATTTCGGACTTTCCCCAGCTGAAAAAGGCTTGATTGTAGCTATTCCGATTTTGGGAGGCTCGTTTTTTCGAATCGTCCTTGGTCTTTTGACGGATCGCATCGGCCCGCGGAAAACAGCGATCGGCGGGATGCTTGTTACGATGATTCCGCTTTTTTGGGGATGGTTATTCGGAGAAAGTTTAGCCGAGCTTTATTTAATTGGGATTTTGCTCGGAGTGGCAGGTGCAAGTTTTGCTGCAGCACTCCCAATGGCTAGTCGCTGGTATCCCCCGCATTTGCAGGGTCTTGCGATGGGCATTGCGGGAGCCGGTAACAGCGGAACTCTTTTTGCGACATTGTTTGGACCGCGCATCGCAGAGTCTCTTGGCTGGCATAATGTTATGGGATTAGCGTTGATTCCTTTAACCATCGTGTTTGTCATTTATATTTTAATCGCAAAAGACGCACCATCTCAACCGCCTGCAAAACCACTCAAGGAATATTTCAATGTATTTAAACTAACGGACACTTGGTATTTCTGTATTCTATACAGCGTGACTTTTGGGGGATTTGTCGGGTTTACCAGCTTTTTAAGCATCTTTTTTGTTGATGAATATGGGTTAACACGAATAAGGGCAGGAGAATTTGTTACATTATGTGTCATAGCCGGAAGTTTCTTTCGTCCCGTCGGAGGATTTATTGCCGATAAAATAGGTGGAGTTAAACTGCTTATGTTTTTATTCATTGGACTCACATTATGTATGTTTGGGATTAGTTTTCTTTATCCTCTAGCTACCGTCACGATCCTACTGTTCATCGGAATGCTATTTCTCGGTATGGGCAACGGTGCTGTCTTTCAGTTGGTTCCACAGCGATTTTCTAAAGAAATTGGTTTTATCACAGGGATAGTAGGAGCTGCCGGAGGGGTTGGCGGATTCTTGGTTCCAAACATACTAGGTACGTTGAAACAGATTACTGGGACATATGCTACAGGATTTTTAGTATTTTCCGCAGTTGGAATCATGGCGTTGCTTATCCTGGGTCTAGCTCAGCTTTCATGGAGAAAAACGTGGGTACTCGGAAAGAATTCAGTTAAGATCTAGAACTTTGCTTCCAAGTTATCTTGGTTTGTTTGACTACTTGTTTTGGGGGGATAAAATGAAAAAACAAAAACTGGTCTTAGTAGGGAACGGAATGGCGGGATTACGATGTATTGAGTCAATTATAAGTAAAGATCCTACTGCCTTTGAGATTACTATTTTCGGAAGTGAACCACACGTTAACTATAACCGAATCTTATTGTCGAACGTGCTTCAAGGCAACACTTCGTTTGAAGATATTGCGATAAATGATCGAAACTGGTATACGAAGAATGATATCCAATTGTTTACAGGGGAAACGGTTGTAAAAATCGAGAAAGAGACTCGGAAGATAAAGACAGACAAAGAACGGGAAATTTACTACGATAAGCTGATAATTGCCACAGGTTCTACCCCATTTATTCTTCCTGTTACGGGTGTTGATAAAGAAGGAGTTATTGCATTTCGGACGATTGAAGATTGTAAAAAGATGATTGAAACTTCACGCAAGCATAAAAAAGCAATCGTCATCGGAGGTGGTTTATTAGGTTTAGAAGCAGCGAGAGGTTTGTTAAACCTTGGTATGGAAGTGAATGTCGTTCATATTGCTGGTCATTTAATGGAAAGGCAGCTTGATTCAACGGCATCACTTTTGCTGCAAAAAGAGTTGGAAAACCAGGGAATGAATTTTCTTCTAAATAAGGAAACACAGGAGATAATCGGTAACGAGCGTGTAGAGCGCGTCCGTTTTAAAGATGGAACGGAGCTGGAAGCAGATTTAATCGTTCTGGCTGCGGGAGTCAGACCGAATATTCAGTTGGCCAAAGAAAGCGGAATTGATACAAATCGTGCCATTATTGTAAACGACTATTTAGAAACCAGCATCCCAAATATTTATGCTGTAGGTGAATGTGCTGAACATCAAGGGATTGTTTATGGATTGGTGAAACCCCTGTTTGAACAAGGTGAAGTGCTGGCAAAGCATATTTGTGAGATGAAAGGTAACGGATACCAGGGTTCGGTCCTTTCGACCCAGTTGAAAATATCAGGAGTTGAGTTATTCTCTGTTGGAGATTTCCTTGGTGATGAAACAACGAAATCAATCACAACTTTTGATGAATTAGATGGTGTTTATAAAAAAGTGGTCTTTCAAGGAAGAAAAATCATAGGTGCGCTCCTGTATGGAGATACAAAGGTCAGTTCACGATTACTCGATATGATTTTAAAGCGGCAAGAAGTATCATTAGAGGAAAAGCGTGCACTGTTCCAATCAACCAGTACGGCAGAGGGATTAATCGCTTCTATGGCAAATCATGAAATCATTTGCCATTGTAATGCTGTTTCAAAAGGGGCAATCATTGAAGCTGTTCAAAATAAGGGATTAACAACAGTCGAACAAGTTAAACAATGCACTAAGGCTTCCGGTTCTTGCGGTGGATGTAAGCCGGCAGTGACGGAGCTTTTGGCATATATTCAAAGTAATCATTGTGATCAGACTAAGAAACAAAAGACATTGTGTTCATGTACGATATTAACGGAAGATGAAGTCGTGTATAAAATGCAGCTCCAAGACTTAACATCTGTTCAAGAAACGATGGATGTTCTTGAATGGGAAAATAGCGAAGGCTGTTCAACTTGCCGGCCAGCCCTAAGCTATTATTTAGGAATGATTCACCCAGAGTACGAGATTAGACAGCAAACTCTTTTCATAAACGAAAAAATGAATGCAACAGTTCAAAGTGATAACCGATACTCTGTTATCCCGCAAATGTACGGCGGGATGACGAATGCGAAACAGCTGCGAAAAATTGCATATGTTGCAGAAAAATATGATATATCTCAGGTGGGTGTAACAAGTGAACAAAGGATTCATTTAATGGGTGTGAGAAAAGGAGATCTCCAAGATGTGTGGGCAGATTTAGACATGCCATTAAGTTCGAAATATGGTAACACCGTTCATAACGTCAAAACATGTATAGGTGAACATTTTTGCGCTTGTGATAAACAGCAATCCCTTATACTTGCTGTTGGTTTGGAAAAAAGATTGGAGCATGTATCGGCACCCTACCGTATAAAGATGGGCATTTCTGCTTGTATGCATAACGGTGCAGGATCAACAACGAAAGATATAGGGGTTATGGGCATTGACAGGGGCTGGGAAATATATGTGGGCGGAAGCAGCGGGCGTAATATACGTGCCGGTGAACTGTTATGTGTAGCTGGGACAAATGAAGAAGCAATTGAAACCATCATCGGTTTTATTCAATATTATCGAGAAACAGCCAATTACTTGGAACGTACTTGGCAATGGATTGAACGGGTGGGGTTAATTCATGTTAGAGAAGTATTATTTGATAATGAACTTAGTCAGCAACTAACTCAACGATTGTAAATGGCGTAGGTCAGAAAATGCACGACTGAGATATACGGATGAATGTTTTGTACATGAAAAAATCCAAAGAAATCCATGATTAAAGGATGAGGTGCCTTGACTGAATTATTATTAAAGTATTTCCGCACGAAGCAACAGGAGGTCCAATCTGAAAAACGTTATGATACACAATGTCCATTTTGCAGCATGCAATGTAAGATGCAGCTGTTGGAACAAATGATAGTGACAAGAAAAAAGTATTTGACGATTGGAAAAGACAATCCAACCTCAGAGGGCCGCTTATGCATTAAAGGAATGAATGCTCACCAACATGCATTGCATAACGAACGAATTAAATACCCACTATTAAAAAAAAATGGTGAATTCATTCGGATATCTTGGGAGGAAGCATTAGATCACATTAAGGAGAATTTCACTAGGATTCAAGCGGAAGATGGTGTAAATGCATTATCTGTTTATGGGAGTGCCTCCATTTCAAATGAAGAAGCATATTTGCTTGGTAAATTTGCAAGAGTAGCTTTAAAAACAAAGTATATAGATTATAATGGCCGTTTGTGCATGTCTGCAGCAGCTTCAGCGGCAAACCAAACATTTGGTATGGACAGGGGTCTAACCAACAGTTTATCAGAGGTTCCATTCACAAAGTGTATTATCTTGGCCGGCACGAATATTGCGGAATGCCAGCCGACAATCATGCCGTACTTTGAGAAAGCGAAACAAAATGGGGCATTTATTATTGCTGTAGATCCGCGAGAAACAGCAACGACGAAAATGGCCGATTTACATCTAAAGGTAAAACCAGGGATGGATGCCGCCTTGGCAAACGGATTATTGAAAGTGATTATTGAAGAGGGTCTTACTGATGAAGCATTTATCCGGGAACGTGCAAATGGCTACAACGAAGTTAAAGAGTATGTTACATCTTTAAAGCTGGAGGAAATTGCAGAAATGACAGGGGTTCCTAGCGACCAAATTCAAAAGGCGGCTGCAATGTTCGGGAAAGAAGAATCAGGAATGATTTTTACAGCAAGAGGCGTTGAGCAGCAAACAGATGGTTCGGCTGCCGTCCGTAATTTTCTTAATATTCTTATAGTTACAGGGAAAATCGGAAAAGTGAATTCGGGCTATGGTGCTATTACTGGACAGGGGAATGGGCAAGGAGCAAGAGAGCATGGACAAAAGGCAGACCAGCTGCCGGGATATCGTATGATTGAAAATGAGGAACACAGATTACACATTGCAAGAATATGGGGAATCGATGAAGCTGATTTGCCACGTAAAGGTGTCTCGGCATACGAAATGATAGAAAAGATAAATGAAGGTGAGATTACCGGCATGTTTTTAATGTGTTCCAATCCAATTGTTTCAAATCCCAATGCTACCTTTGTCAAAAAGGCTTTAAAAAAATTAAAGTTTCTTGTCGCAGTGGATATGTTCGTTTCTGAAACCGCTAGATTGGCTGATTTAATTTTACCTACTTCATCTTATTTAGAGGATGAAGGGACGATGACAAATTTAGAAGGACGGGTAACGTTGCGGGAAGCCAGTTTTTCATTACCTGGGGAAGTGAAGCATGATTGGCAAATCATTTGTGATATAGCAAAAGCTCTTGGAAAAGGGGAGCATTTTCCCTTTCAATCTGCAAATGAGATTTTTGAAGAATTAAGAGGGGCAAGCCGCGGGGGAACCGCTGATTATTATGGTATAACGTATGATCGATTAAGGAAGGAAGGAGGCCTTTTGTGGCCATGTCCATCCATTGACCATAAAGGGACAAAAAGGTTATTTGAAACTTCTTTTGCCCACCCAGATGGAAAGGCGGCCATGGTTGTGGTTAATAATGTGCCCCTTGTTCCAAAAGAACAGCCATGTACGGATTTCCCCCTTTATTTAACAACGGGAAGAATCATGGCACATTATTTAACAGGAGTACAAACAAGAAAAAGCTCATCATTAGCCGCAAGAAACTTTGAATCATTTATGGAAATTCATCCGGAAACAGCAAAGAAATATCATATTCCAGACAATACTTTGGTGAAAATCGAATCAAGGCGGGGAAGTATTGTTGTAAGAAGCAAATGGTCAGCAACCATCCGCCATGATACTATATTCGTTCCTTTTCATTGGGCAGACTCACAAAATGTCAATCACCTTGTTTCACAGGATTTAGACCCGACATGCAAAATGCCTGGCTTTAAAGTCAGTGCTGTAAAAGTACATCCTATAGTTGAGTTAACATCTAATTAAAGGGTTTTTCCTTCCGTTCATCATAACTTTTTTTGGTTCAATCATAATCGAAAAGCAGAGCCTGACCACTCATTATTCCACAGCAAATGAAGTTTACATGACGAACAACAAAAGGGGGAGGATGGAAAAAGGTTAGGTCAATATTGTTAGTGCTGGACCTGGTGATCCGGACTTAATTACTGTCAAGGCAACCAAATGCATCACAGTGGCGATCGTTACAAGAGAACAGGTTGGCACACCCGACATGATTGTAATAGTCGAAGCGGTGAAGTTGTCCGAGAAATTATCATGGTATTCAGACAACACAAAAGATAAGGCGTTCGCCTAGAAGAGGAATGTCTGGTAAGAAAAACCTTACTGTTATGAGGATGGAAAACTGGACATGAAAGTCATCATGTCCAGTTTATCAAACTTAATTGCTATTTTATCAAGGCAAGGTGAAATTGTGACCTGGTTAATTCGAAGTCTGGAATATGGGAAATTATAGGATTTATAGAATCGGCTAATAATTCCGGTAGCTTAGTTAATATCAATTACGTAATCCAAAATGCGCATTTAATTGACCCTGCAGCATTTTTTTTCGCATTTTTTCCTGTTCGATTTTTCTTTTCTCTTTTAATTTTTCCTGTCTAATTTCATTGGTTTGCACTCCATCCTCTATTTTATCGGCGATTTCCACTAATGCCTTGACGTCGGAAAAAGAGTATTTACGGTTACCACCCTTAGACCTTTCGGGGAAAACGAGTTTTCTTTCTTCATAATACCGAATTTGTCTATCGGATAGTCCGGTTAATTCTCTGACCACTCCTATGGAAATTACTTTTCTGTCTATATAAGATTCTTTTTGCTCGACGATGAAAATCACCTCATTTTTGATTTATTCTTGATCAACAAAGATATTATATCCTAATTTTCTGAATATTTGTAATAAAAACTAACATTAATTATTAATTTCACAAAAACCATGTTAGATAATATGACACTATCGTTGTTATAAAAAGTGACCTCACCTATAATCATACATATAATCCTTTCAAAAAAATCTTCTTATTGGGGGACGAAACATGGCTAAGCAGAAATTGGCACTCATCGGGAATGGTATGGCTGGAGTAAGATGTATAGAAGAAATTTTAAAAATTCAACCAGAACGGTTTGAGGTGACTGTCTTCGGAAGTGAGCCACATCCGAATTATGATCGAATCCAACTATCGAATGTATTGCAAGGGGCCACGACGATAGATGATATTACAATAAACGATTGGAACTGGTACAAAGAGAACAATATTACACTTTTTTCAGGAGAAACGGTCACAAACATCGACACCATAAAGCAAATCATATATTCAGACGCAAATCGTGAAGTCGAATATGATCAATTAATTTTAGCTACCGGATCAGTCCCTTTCATACTACCGATAAAGGGAGCTGATAAAAAAGGAGTGACAGCCTTTCGAAATATTGAAGATTGCGAAAAAATGATTGAATATTCAAAAAGTAATCGAAAGGCTGCAGTCATTGGTGGAGGGTTACTGGGTCTTGAAGCAGCCAGGGGCCTTTTGAATCTAGGTATGCAGGTGGAGGTTATTCACCTTTCGGAGTATTTGATGGATAGGCAGTTAGATCCAACAGCAGGAAAAATGCTGCAAAGGGAGCTTGAAAGCCAGGGAATGAATTTTCATCTTGGAAAACAGACCCAGGAGGTCCTCGGTGAAAATGATGTCAAAGGAATACGCTTTAGTGATGGCCAGGAAATCAACGCCGATTTAGTGGTCATGGCAGTTGGGATAAAACCAAATGTTCAAATGGCCCAAAATTGCGGCATCCCTGTCAATCGGGGAATTATCGTGGACGATTATATGGAAACTAAGATCCCGAATATTTATGCGGTTGGTGAATGTGCGGAACACCGTGAGAGGGTGTATGGTTTGGTCGCTCCCCTCTATGAACAAGGCAAAGTATTAGCCAAAAGGATTTGCGAGCTGGAAGGCAAAGCATATGAGGGTTCAGTGCTGTCTACTAAGTTAAAAGTATCTGGTGTTGATGTATTTTCGGCTGGAGAAATCTTCGAGGATGAACATGCCAAGTCAATCAAGGAATTTAATGAATGGAATGGAACATACAAAAAAGTAATGATTCGAAATGGGAAAATTTCTGGTGCGGTATTATTCGGGGATACAAAGGAAAGTAATAATCTTTTGAGCATGATCAATAAAAATGCCGACGTTTCAGAATATCTAAACGTTGGAACGGGAGGGGAACCCAGCGTTAGTCTTGTCGCATCGATGGCATATGAAGAAATCATCTGCGGTTGTAATGGTGTAACGAAGGGCGATATTGTGACGGCTATCGAATCTAATGGTTTAACAAGTATGGAGGAAGTAAAAGGCTGCACAAATGCTTCGAGATCATGCGGGGGATGTAAGCCGTTAGTCGCTGATATTCTCGATCTGACGTTGGGCGCTGAATTCAGTGAATTACCCCAAAAGGAATCCATATGCACGTGCACCACTTTATCCAGAGATGAGGTTGTTTCTGAAATACGCGAAAAAAACCTGACCCATACTCGGGAAGTCATGAATGTTCTCGGCTGGAATACAAGTGATGGATGTTCGAAGTGTAAACCGGCACTGAACTATTACTTAGGCATGATCCATCCTGTTGAATATGAAGATGAAAAGGAATCCCGCTATGTCAATGAGAGGTTACATGCAAATATTCAAAAGGATGGTACATTTTCTGTTGTGCCAAGAATGTATGGGGGCGTCACTAATCCTGATCAATTACGGAAAATAGCTAATGTTGCCGATAAGTATAATGTTAAGTTACTTAAGGTTACAGGAGGGCAAAGAATAGATTTGTTCGGCGTTGAAAAAGAAGACCTTCCAAAAGTATGGGCTGACCTGGATATGCCTTCTGGATATGCTTATGGCAAAACGCTTCGAACTGTGAAGACATGCGTCGGTGAAAACTTTTGCCGCTTTGGCACTCAAGATTCCATTGGGCTAGGCATTGCCCTGGAGAAAAAATTTGAACGTGTAGGCACACCGCACAAGGTTAAGATGGCCGTGTCGGCATGCCCTCGTAATTGTGCTGAATCGGGTATAAAAGATCTTGGTGTTGTCGGTGTTGACGGTGCATGGGAAATTTATATCGGCGGCAACGGCGGAACCCATTTAAGAGCTGCTGAATTATTATGCAAAGTGAAAACAAGTGATGAGGTAATTGAAATTACGGGTGCATACATCCAACATTATCGAGAGACTGCCAATTATTTAGAAAGAACATCTGTCTGGGTTGAGCGGTTAGGATTCGATACCATAAAGGCAATTATTGATGATAAGCAAAAAAGGAATGAGCTTAATCACCGTTTAGAGGAGGCATTATCGGTATTGCAAGAACCGTGGAAAGAAATCATTGAGAGTCATGCAATCCAAACCGATTTATTTCAAAAAGTGAAAATTCCAGCTATATCATCAAATAAATGAATAGGGGGGAAGCCTACATGGGGAAAACACTTCAAAAGGTAAAAGTTTCAAAAGTAAATGAAATGCCAAAAAACTTGGGGAAAACAGTAACCATTGGCCCTTATGAAATTGCTCTTTTTCATTTAGCAAATGGGGAATTCCGGGCTATTGAAAATCGTTGCCCACATAAAGGTGGAGTTCTGGTGGAAGGCATTGTTAGTGGTGATCACGTCTTTTGCCCGATGCATGACTGGAAAATCAGTGTCAGTAATGGAGAAGTCCAAAAACCAGACAATGGTTGCGTTAAGACATTCAATGTTGAAATAGAAGAGGGTGATGTTTATATTGTTTTATAAAAATGTAGATAACCCGCGACTCTGGATGGAATCTTTATAGGACTATCCATCAGACTGTAGATAAACTTGATGAAAATCGAGTTTATCTACAGTTTTTTTAGGGTTTGTAGGATTTGAACGTTGCCTCCAGGCACTCGCTTTCCGCGCAGGAGTCCCGTACACGAGTTTCAATCAACTTTTTTAAAAATTTAGATAGAACCCCTTATGTCAACAAACTGCTGGATAGTCCCTTAGCGAACTACCATTTTTTCTTTTAGGGGGTACGGACTAAATTACCTTGAGTAAATAATTGATAAATATTTCCAAAACAAATATAATTTCTAGTAAAGGAATGACTTTATTAACCAAATGAATGTAAGCGATTTCGACTAGAAATGTTTATAAAAGAATAGGGGAAAGGTTGACGTTTTTATGAACAAATTATCTGTTGGCGCATTTACCTTTATGCTGTATATTGGCCCTTTATCAAGTACTTCACCTGGAATAGCAGAAGTAAAACCAGATTACAAACTTTATGTGATGGCCCCATTAGGGGAAATAACAGATTGGGAAACATTTGAAGCAGAGCTGACCCAGTTAAAGGATAATGGAGTATATGCAATTACGACAGATATCTGGTGGGGATTAGTCGAGAATAAAAAAGATAATCAGTTTGATTGGTCCTATTATAAAAAATATGGGGAAGCAGTGAAAGCTTCCGGTTTAAAATGGGTGCCCATCTTGTCTACACATCAATGCGGAGGTAATGTGGGGGATGATTGTAACTATCCCATCCCGAGTTGGCTATGGAATAAAGACACTGCGGAAAATATGTCATTCAAGAGTGAAAGTGGTTTCTGGAATAAGGAAGTACTTGCTCCTTGGTGGGAAGGCACTGCCGATCAGTACAACGAATTATATAAATCCTTTGCAGAGAACTTTGCTGACAAGAAGGATCAAATAGCCAAAATATATCTAAGTGCAGGACCAGCAGGGGAATTAAGATACCCCTCCTATCAAAATGCTGATGGCTGGGATTATCCTGAAAGGGGACAGCTTCAAGTTTATACAGAAGGAGCGAAAAGTGATTTCAGGCTTGCCGTGAGAGAAAAATATTCAACGATAAAAAAATTAAATGCTGCTTGGAGCAAAACGTATAAAAACTGGAATGAGATTCAGCCGCCAGGAAACGGGGATGAATTTTTTACCAGGGGCGGAGCAATCGATACACAATTTGGATTGGATTTCATGCAATGGTATCAAGGTGCACTCGAAAAGCATCTTGCAAAAATCTCTGGATTTGCCCATAAACATTTTGATAAAGTCTTTGGTGTGCCAATTGGAGCTAAAATCTCAGGAGTCCATTGGAAAATGAATGATCCAGTATTGCCGCATTCAGCAGAGTATAGTGCCGGGTACTATAACTACTCCCAATTATTGAATCAATTCAAGAAATCAAATATGGCCCTCACGTTCACATGTTTGGAAATGGGGGATCAAGATGCACATACTGCACCATCCTATAGCGCTCCTAAAACGTTGGTGACCTATATTGCCTCTCTAGCTAATGAAAAAGGAATTTCCTTAAACGGGGAAAACGCACTCCGGCTGATCAACAATGAAGGGGGCTTTGACAATCTAGCAGAAATGGTTTTTAACCATGATTTTGAGGGATTTACCTTGCTAAGGATGTCCTATTTATTCGACGATGAAGGAAACCCAACAGATGAGTTCAGGATGATGGTTGATAAATTGGAAGGCAAGTCGATTCCAGTTACATTCACAGTTGAAAATGTACCTGCAACAAAAGGAGTTTACTTAATTGGGGATAGAGGAGAAATCGGCAGATGGAATCCTGAAGATTACGAATATAAACTCACTCAAATTACAGAAGGCACTTGGAGTGGCACATTTCGTTTAGCTGCAGATCGATTCTATGAATTCAAATTCATCATGAAAGGGGAAAATGGCAAGTTCACTTGGCAAGAAGGGGAAAATAATAGTTATAAAACTCCTTTGAATGGAGAAGGAAACTATAAAACTTCATGGTGAATGAGGAAATGGTGTCTTTCATTTTGCAAGTATAAACATTTCTATCTAAACTTTAAAACCTCAAAAAAACTTCCGCCGATTGTCTCCAAAGCGACTGTGGGGTCTCGGCTATCAAGTTATTCGTAAATTTCTTCAATCTATTCAGGGTTTCATCCATATAAAGAAGTAAAAAAACAAGAAGGGTAATTAAGTTTACCTTTGAATCATGGTTGTGAGCGCATTTCGAACCTCCTTTTTTCGACAAAAGGGTTTCTATCTAAATTTGTAAAATGGATTTTATTGGAGCGGGTGTTCTAAGAATCCTCCGCGAATAGCGTGTCCAAGGGAGACACCATAGGCGCAAGAGCGCAAGGATACTCTTGCATCCCCGCGGAAAGCCAGTGCTTGAAGGCAACGTTCAAATTCTAGAAGTATGACTAACTTAGCGGAACTTGTGGGAAGAATATAAGGTATTGAAACTCATCACAAGTTGGGGGATAAAAAAATCCTGGAGCCAAGTACACTGTATATTTGCGTACTGTCCCCAATATTGGGGACATATAATTTTAAGACTTATATGGTCTGTACTTACATTAAGTAGACATGTGGACTATTTTTAGGACAAAACAACAAGAAAGGGAGGAATTAAATGAAGACTATGATTACATGGACAGGGGAAATGGCTTTTTCTGGCACAACTCCGTCGGGACATGAAATAAAGATGGATGCTGCCGAAGAGGTAGGAGGAAAAAATAGTGGAGCAAGACCCACTGAGTTACTTTTGCATTCTCTTGCCGGGTGCACAGGTATTGATATTGTAATGATTTTAAAAAAAATGCGATTTGAGACAAAGGCCTTTCAAATAGAAATAGAAGGGTCACGATCAGAAAATCATCCTAAACGGTTTACCGATTTTCATATTCACTATTTATTGGAGGGGGATCTTCCTGAAGAAAAAGTGGTCCGTGCGATTCAATTATCTAAAAATACGTACTGTTCAGTATATCACTCATTAAATGCCAACATTAAAATGAGCTATTCGATAAATGGTGTTAAAGGAAAACTAGGCTTATAACGTTTAATTTGAGGCTAACATTCATTAACCATTTGTTTATACTTTCATACACAAAAAAGTAGCCTTCATTGGTTAACGGAGGCTGCTTTTTTGTGCTTTTTGACTGAAATAAGCATCCATGCTTCAGGATATCATCTATATGTGCAAACCTCACAAGTAATCCCTCTCTATGTTAATTAATCCAAAGCGTATTCTAAAGAAACAATCAACGTTCAATTTCTTTTCAGGGTAAAAGAACTCCATTTTCCGGAAAGAAAGGGTTTAATTGGTCAGCAAGTAATCAAATTGTAATCGTTTGTCATTGGAATACCCTTGATGTTAGGAGTTTATCCATATAAACTTTATATACTATTGAGGAGTGGTTAAGTTGAAAGAGATAACAATTGACAAATTAATTTTTAAAGATCATTTATCGATGATTGAACAATATTCATTGAAAGATTTCATGTTTAAGTGGCTCGGCAGCCCCGAAGAAGGATTAGATGATCTTCTTCCGCTTAAATACACAGATCAAGTTTTTGCAAAAATGGAAACGACAATAGAGACAAAAATAAAGATCCACGGTGATGAAACCTTCAGATATGTCACCATTACAGAAGATAACCAAATTGTACTAGGGGGCTTAGACTCGAATCAAGAGTTAAAGTTTAGAATTGTTTCCCTTGAAGAGCGTTTGAAAAGCTATTAAAAATTTAATGATTAGTCTTGTAAACTTTTCAGAATGAATCATATTATCAGATAAAAATATAAGCCGTTCCTTTTTATTTAAGGAATGGTTTTTTATTTTTTTCATCTCGTTAAGAACAGCGTCAAATACCATTTAGGCCCTGAACTGTTACTCGAAAATAAAGAAAGATATTGCCATATGCCAGTTAATCGAGGAATCCTTTACATATATATATTTGGATTAATTCAACAAAATATAAACATGTATTGATTTGTCTTAGTGTATTATAAAGTAATGAAGTCGATTAAAACATTTGGGGGGAATTGAGATGAGCGAGGCGTGGGCAAGTTCAATAAAAACTCTTTTGAAAGAAACGTTTGAGGGCCCTGGAAGTGAAGGGAGCTATTATACTGAATCAAGACCGAATACAGGGGTTTTTGGGACACTTGATGGGTTAACCGCAGAAGACGCTTCACGTTCCATAAATGGCTCAACCATTGCTGCTCATGCTGACCACATACGGTATTATTTATGGGTGATTCGAACAATGATCAGCGGTGCAGACTTCGAAAAAGATTGGGACGCATGTTGGACCATTACTCATGTTGATGAGGTGAAATGGGCAGAAATCAAGGAGGGATTACAAAAAGAATATGTAACTCTTTTCGCAGAAATCGATACAATCGATTTAGGGAAATGGCTGACAAATGTAAATGCGACCATTGCCCACTCGGCTTATCATCTTGGAGCGTTACGGCAAATGTTAAAAAGCCTTGAAATGGAAAAATAATTTAACATACATATATGTCAGTCAGTAGACATATGTGATTCATAATGATCTCACCCGAACATGAAATTAATAGAAGACATATAGGCTTACGCATTCCAGCCAAAAAAGAAATTTACTGCACATACAAGGGTACCCTTTGTTTTTTGCTGAAAGGGTTGTTTTTCTTGAACTAGAGAGTGCTTATCTTGAATAAGGTTTAATTAAAGAACTACATCAAAACCATCTAATAAAAATAGTGTATTATCCATTATAAGGAGCTTTTTTGTTACCCCATAAAAGTCCAATTTCTCAATTTTGATACTGAGAAATTGGGCTTTTCATTCTGGAATTCCGATTTAGGGAAATGGCTGACAAATGTAAATGCGACCATTGCCCACTTGGGTTATCAACTTGAAGCGTTACGGCAAATGTTAACAACTTAGCTAGGTTAGGACAGGTTAGGCATTCAGAAATACACAGCTTTTTGTAGGTTATTGTTAGATTGTGTCAGATTATACTAAGAATTCTTTGCAATTTAGAGGGTTCAAGCCCTAATTGGAGAAGTATATTATCATGATGTGTTTAGCCGAGGAAAATGGACTGCAAGGATTTTGACGTAGAAGGAGGGTTCTTAATTAAAAAGCAACTGTTTAAACTATGTATATTTTGCTATATAATTTTTGTTCAAACGTTTTGGTCCCCAGCGGTTTTTGCTGAACAAAAAACATTTATTATTGCTGGAGAAAGTGCTCTTCCTCCATTTTCATTTGAAAATGAAGCTGGTGAGCTGACAGGGATCAATATTGATTTAATGGAGGAAATAGCAAAATATAATGACGTAGATTTCAAATATATTCCGATGAGGATGGAAGAAGCCGAAAAAGCCTTAAGTAATGGAACAATTGATGCAATTGTTGGAAGTATCTATAATACCGAAAAAGATAACCAACTTGATTTCACACAATCCTATTTTACAATGTCCCAATCAATAATCATTCCTAGTGAAAGGAAACAGGATATTCATGCGTTAACGGATCTACGTGATTCACATGTTGTCCTTGATCATAACACTCCAGTGATCAGTACATTTCTCAATATGAGGAATACAAATTTAACGACCGTTTCGAATCAATACTCGGGTATTTTAACATTATTGAACAACCGTGCAGATGTATTCATCGGAAACAAATGGACTGCAGATTTCTATTTGAAAAAGTTCCGCCAAGAAAAGAATTACATCATTCTCGATGAAGTCATTGAACCTGCGGATTATACGATTGCCGTGAAAAAAGGGAATCAATCGCTTCTTTTCATGATGGACAATACACTCACAGAACTTAAAGCAAACCGAAATATCAATGGGATAATCGATAAATGGGTCATCCCACAATCCAATCAAAAAATTGCTAGGCTGGAGCAATTCATATTTTGGTTGATCATAATCTTAACTGCAGGTGCCCTTATCCTATTATTCATTTACATATGGAATCACAGACTAAAAAAATCCGTTCATAACCAGACGTTAAAATTACATTTATTGAATAAGCATTTAGAGAAGCAGCGGCAAAACATCGCTAATGCTGAAGCGTTCAAAGATCAAATCTTAAACAATATCAATAATGGCATCATAACATTCAATCTCGATTTCATGATTACCAGCTGCAACGCAAAGGCATCGGACATTCTCAACATTTCCAAGGAAATGATTCCGAATCTTATGAATCATTCGCAATTAATGAAGAATTTCGAAGCTTTACATCAAGAACAAAATGAGATTAACCGTACGGGTTCTTTTCGGATCTTGGTTGTTAATGAGGAAAATGAACAGAAGGTAATTTCATATTCGATGCATAAGATGTTCAATTCTGAAGATATACAAACCGGATACTTGCTTTCAATGAATGATGAGACGGAAAAGAAAACATTGGAGAAAAAATTGGTCACACAAGAAAAACTTCACGCTCTTGGACAACTAGTTGCAGGTGTCGCACATGAAATCAGGAATCCTTTAACATCGATTAAAACATTCATTGATTTACTTCCGAGTAAATATGATAATCCTCAATTCCGACAAGTTCTAATGGAACACTTGCCTACTGAAGTTAACCGTTTGAATGCGATTGTTACCGATTTAATTGAATATGCACGTCCGCGTCCCCCCAATATTACAAATTGTCACGCTAATGAACTTATGTCATTACTTGCTTTTCATAAGGTGACAATGGAAAAAAACCAAATAAATTTTGAGCAAACGATTGAGGAGGACCTTATTTTTTATATAGATTTACAACAAATTCAACAGGTCCTTCTTAACTTGGTGTTGAATTCGATTCATGCTGTTGAAGAAACAAAGGAAAAGACCATTAAAATCACCATTGAAAAAGAGAAAGAAAAGACAGGGCGGATTACTATATCCGATACGGGAAAAGGGATGAAACAGGAGGAACTGAACCATATTTTCGAGCCTTTTTTCACAAATAAAGAAAAGGGCGTCGGTTTGGGACTTACGTTATCTTATAGGCTAATTAAAGAAAATAATGGAGATATCCATGTAAAAAGTTATCCTAATTCAGGAACGGAATTCACCATTTTACTACCTTTATATATCGAATAGAAGCCTGGAAAGAGGAGGGGTAATATGAATATGCATGTATTGGTGATTGATGATGAACCTGCTATTTGCACCGCTCTTAGCTTTGCATTGGAAGATTCTTATCAAGTCTTGACAACTACTGACCCGGATGAGGGTCTTCGAAAGATCGACAATCAGCCTTTTGATATTGTGTTACTTGATTTGAGAATTGGAAATAAAAGCGGACTTGATATCCTGCAAAAAATTAAGCAAACAGCACCTAACGTGACAGTCATCATGATGACTGCCTATTCTTCCATTGAAACTTCCATCGAGGCCATAAAAAAGGGGGCCTACTACTATATTGAAAAGCCAATTAATATAGAAGAACTTTCTTTGCTCTTGATGAGGGCAGCCGAATTCAAACAGATGTCCAATCAATTAGAGACATTACATGAAGAATTAGAGATGCAAAAGGGATTTGGTAACTTCCTTGGTAACAGCAAGGCGATGCAGCGTATTTTCTCAATGATTGAAAGAGTGAAAGATATTGATTCCAGTGTTCTTATCACGGGTGAAAGTGGTACTGGAAAGGAGCTTGTAGCCCGAAACATCCATACGTTAGGAAGAAGGAAAAACAATCCAATTCAGATTGTCAATTGTGCAGCAATTCCTGAGATGCTGCTCGAATCTGAATTGTTCGGTTATGAGAAGGGAGCATTTTCCGGTGCAACACAGAGAAAGGAAGGGAAATTCGTTGCTGCTAATGGAGGCATCCTTTTTCTGGATGAGATTAGTGAAATGCCCCTTCCTCTACAAGCCAAGTTATTACGAGTATTGCAGGAACGGGAAGTGACTCCTCTGGGATCCAATACAAAAATCTCATTGGATGTCCGTATTATAAGTGCAGCCAATAAAAACCTGGAACAAATGGTGATGGAAGGGGAATTTAGGGAGGATTTGTATTTCAGGCTAAATGTCATTCCGATCTCGATGCCGCCTTTAAGAAATAGAAAAGAAGATTTACCGATCCTTATGGATTATTTTATAAAAAAGCACGCTAAGGATATGAATCGTGAAGAAAAGATGTTCTCGGCAACTGCACGTCGGATTTTACTGGATTATCATTACCCTGGGAATGTCCGTGAGCTTGGTAACATTATAGAATATGCTGTTGCCCTATCAAACTCGAAAAGAATGGAAGAAACCGACTTGCCGCAATATGTTCAAGAACAGAAGTTCATTTTCCAGCCGGATGGCAATGACGACGATTTTAACAGCTTCAGGATTCCCATTGGCATTTCGATGAAAGAGATAGAAGAAAAAGTCATAACGGCCACTCTTCAATACTGTAAAAACCATCGGCAAAAAACAGCTCAAATCCTAAAAATTTCTGAAAGAAGCCTTCGTGATAAAATCAAGCTCATTTCAAAGGAAGAATAATGGGCTTCATATTGTTAACCGGCAATTTTTTCTGGATAACCGGAAAAAATTGCCGGTTTATACTTGTATAGCATCCAAAAAATCGGCAAGATTTGCGTTATAGAGCAGAAAATCGACTTGGCATGGTATTTGCATATAAATTCATTAAGAAAGGAGGGCCACTATGAAGAATGAAGCACTCTTTATAAAAGTCGCTTTGTTATTTTGTTTTATGACAGGTTGTTCTTTTATGAATGAGCAGCAGGAAATATCTAAACCTGCTACCACCTTGATTCAGAGGCAACTATCTTCTGGAGGACAGGATTTAAATAATAGGATGCTAATCATTGGAACCGGAGATATGACAGGGGTTTATTTTTCATTAGGACAAAGATTATCAAATATGTATGAAAAATATAATGGAGCTGTATCAGGTACCCAGGTAACCCAAGCTTCCATAGAAAATACTGAATTGGTTAGCCGCCATCGGGCAGAAATTGGTTTTACCACAGTGGATGTGCTGGATTTGCCTGAAACGGATAAATCCAAGTTAAGAGCTTTAACGGCCCTATATTCCAACTATGTTCAAATTGTTACTACTAAACAAAATGATATTCATTTCTTAGAAGATTTAGTTGGTAAACGCATTAGTGTGGGGACGGCAGGAAGCGGTACAAGGCTGATTGCAGAGCGGATACTGTTAGAATCTGATTTACCGACTGATCAATTGAATTTATCCTATCTTTCTTTTTCTCAATCTGCAGAAGCATTACGAAATGGTACCATTGATGCAGCTTTCTTTTCTTCGGGAATTCCGAATAATGAAATCGCTTTCATATCCGATCAGACGGAGCTAGCTTTCATTCCAATTCCGGGAGACATCATTGAACGCCTTCAAAAACAATATGGAGTGTATACTCATAATGAAATTCCCAGAGATACATACAGGGGGATGAAAAAAAATGTCCAAACGATTTCAATTAAAAATGTCCTGGTAACCTACAAGGAAATGTCTGACACTCATGCTTACAATCTTGTGAAAACATTATATGAACATCTGCCTGAACTGCAGCATACACATCCGGCTGCTTCTGATATTTCAATAAATGAAGCAACTAAACAAGTTCCACTTGAATTTCATCAAGGCGCCATGAATTATTTTACCGAACACGGAATTATTGAAAATCAATGAAAAACGGGAGGTAATGAACATGAAAAAACTGATGAGTCTTTTATCCATAATAGTATTGATCGCTCTTGCAGGGTGTGGGAATCCTACTCCGCAAAAGCCAGGGGAATCCGTACAAACGAGTGCAGGTGAAAAAGGAGAGAAAAAAATAACGATAGCCGGTAATGGCGGAGTCATTGAAAGTGCCATCCGAGATGTGATCGCACCAAAGTTCAAAGAAGAAACAGGAATCACTGTTAATTATATTTCCGGTTTATCAGGTGAAATCCTCTCCAAAGTGGAATTACAGAAGAACGCTCCGCAAATTGACGTTGCCTTTTTTGTACCGGTTGATGTAATTCGCGCTAAGGAGAAGGAACTGATCGTACCAATTGATGAGTCTAATGTTCCCAATATGAAATCGGTTGATCCACGTTTCATTCCGGTTGAAAATGCTGCCGCGCCAGCATTCGGCTTAGTCATTGCACCAGCATATAATACGGAAACCTTTAAAAAGAAAGGGTTAAAATCAATTGATTCATGGAATGATCTTGTCTCACCTGATTACGAGGGTAAAACGGCATTTTCAGATATTACGAATGACTGGGGCTTCAATACCCTTAATGGTCTGGCTATTTCAAATGGCGGCAGTACGGAAGACATGGAACCAGGTCTTGAAAAGGCAAAAGATCTTGCAGCGTATTCCAATACATTTTATAAAAATTCAACGCAAATGATGCCAGCAATCCAACAAGGAGCTGCTGACGTAACGGTAATGGGAAGTTATTCCATAGGCGAACTGGCCGTTTCAGGCATTCCCATTAAGATGGCCGTGCCTAAAGAAGGCGTGCCGCTTCAAGCTTTCAGTGCTGGTCTAGTGAAAAATACACCTAATAGTAAAGAAGCCCTAGAATTCATCAACTATGTAGTCAGTGAAGAAGCGCAAGCATTAATTTCAGAAAAAGGATTTTATCCGACGGTAGAAGGCATGAAAATTCCAGAGAAATATGAAGAGTCAATCGGACTTAAAGCAAGTGATAAAACATTCAAACCTGATTTCGTCAAATTTGCCGAGATCCGTGCCGAGGTGTCAGACAGATGGGCGAAAGAGGTTACTCCTGAATTAGGGAAAAAACTCAAATAAAAAGGAGCGTGTTATCACATGGAAGTATTAAGAAAAGATGTGGAATTTAATAGGCAGCACCTGGAGGCAGTTCAAGGGCTTGGTTCAAATAAAAATGATGTAGAAATAAGAGGTGCGTATAAACAATTTGGAACGAATGTTGTCCTGAATGGTATCGACCTGGAGGTGAAACAAGGAGAGTTACTCACTCTTCTTGGGCCTTCAGGGTGTGGAAAGTCCACAACCTTGAACCTCATTGCAGGGTTCCTCGATGCAGATCGGGGCGAGGTCCATATTAAAGGAAATAATGTTACGAAGGTTCCTCCTTATAAGCGAGATTTAGGAATGGTTTTTCAAACGTATTCTCTTTTTCCTCATATGACAGTCTATGAAAATCTCAGTTTTGGCTTGAAACTGCGCAAGGTCGGTAAAGCTGAGCAAAAAAAGAAGATAAGCAAAGCGCTTGAATTAGTAAAAATGTCAGGATTGGAGAATCGGTATCCAAGGGAATTATCAGGGGGGCAGCGTCAGCGTGTTGCTATTTCAAGGGCACTTGTAGTGGAACCGGAGCTGCTTTTGCTTGACGAACCGCTTTCAAACCTTGATGCAAAGTTGCGTCATGAACTCAGGGCCGAGATAAAGCGCTTACAAAAGGAAATTGGCGTAACGACCATTTTTGTGACCCATGATCAAGAAGAAGCTCTATCCATGTCTGATCGAGTCGTTGTCATGAATGCAGGGAAAATTGAACAAATCAGTACTCCTACTGAGATTTACAATCACCCCAAGACAGAATTCGTCTTTCAATTCATCGGTAAATCGAATTGTTTTGAAGGGAATGTTTCTGCTGTGGATAAGCGGAAAGTTTCAGTCAAGATCGGTTCTGACATCACTAATGTCGACGTAAATAACATCATGGGAAATGATAGTGATTTGAAAGCCGGGGATGAGGTGAAGATTTATATTAGACCAGAAAAACTGCAAATTGTTCCTGCTGATCAAAAATCTTCATCCTTATTGGATTTCCACCGTGCTAAGATTAGCCAAATTAACTATCTGGGTACCTCATGGGAAATCAATGTTCTATTACAGGGGAAAAGTATTCAAGTATTGACGACCGCTTTTGATCCATCATGGCAAAATGGAAGTGAGGTGTTGATAGGATGGAGCCCATCAGAAGTTATGCTAGTCAAGAAATAGAACAGGAAACGAATCCTATTGAGCCGCAAAAGGAACCTAAAATCAAGAAAAGGAAAGTCTGGGTGCCAGGATTACTCCTTTTAACGCCGATTCTACTTTTCATATTTGGTTTCTTCGTCATACCGATGTTATACATTTTATATTTAAGTTTCATATCAACAGATAATCTTGGGGGAGCGGATGCAGTGTATAGCCTGAAAAACTATACACAATTATTTTCCGATAGTTATTACTTATCTTCTTTATGGCTGACAGTGAAAATCAGTTTATATTCGGTCTTGGTTGCTTTATTTCTTGGATATCCGGTAGCTTTGACGATGGCCAAAAGTTCAGCGCGGATCAGAGGGTATATCACTCTCTTGATCGTGTCACCGCTCTTGGTAAGTATAGTTGTCCGTAATTTTGGCTGGTACCTATTACTATTGCCTAACGGGACGATTAATCAAACCTTGATGGCCCTCGGCATTATAGATGCACCATTGAAACTATTGTTTTCTGAAATCGGGGTTGTAATTGGGCTATCCAATGCATATCTTCCATTCATGATTTTATCCATCGTTGCGAGTCTTTATAATATCGATCCTTCTCTGGATAAGGCAGGAGCAATACTTGGCGCAAGCCCATTCAGAAGGTTCTTTTCCATTACGTTGCCGCTAAGTATCCCTGGTATCGTATCTGGCTGCATTCTAGTATTCAGTTTGTCAATGAGTGCTTATGTTACGCCTGCGTTAATGGGGGGGGCCAATGTACCCGTGATGCCAGTTGTCATCTATGATCAAATAAATAACCTGCTGCATTGGACTTTCGGGTCTGCTCTTTCCTATATTCTATTAGCAACCACTGTCATATCAGTAACCGTCTTTACCAGAGTCTTTGAAAAAGGGAAATTCAAGGAGGTATTTCGATGATGAAAACGTTTGGCGGCCTTCGGATTGCTGTTGCCGTGTTGGCCATTATCTATATCTTGATACCGCTCATTGTCGTTATTCCCGCATCTTTTACAAGTGCTAATTATCCAAGTTTTCCGGCTGAAGGCTTCTCACTGCAATGGTATGCCAAGATTTTGGAGCGTCCTGAATTTTTGGAAGCATTTTTGAACAGCGCAAAGTTCGCAGCATTTGCTGCCCTTTTCTCCGTCCTATTCGGAACTTTGGGCGCCCTTGGCATCGCAAAGTATGATATACCGGGAAAATCGTATATTACGGCCCTTTTAACTTCTCCATTAAGTGTGCCGCAATTAGTCTTAGGGATTGCACTTTTAATGTACTTTACACCAATGATGCTTGCCGGTACGTCTACAGGATTTTTAATTGCCCATATCGTCATTTGCATACCATATGTTATGCGGCTCGTATTGACCGGTTTAAGTGGATTTGATTATAATCTCGAACGGGCTGCAGCCATACTTGGAGCGAATCCACTAACGGTATTCATGAAAGTGACACTGCCGCTAATTGGATCAGCGGCCATCTCAGGGGGATTATTCGCATTTTTGACATCATTTGATAATGTAACGGTGTCACTCTTTATGGTATCACCGGAAATGAGAACGCTGCCGATCGAGATTTTCTCGCAAATGCAGGATGCCTATAATCCAATCGTTGCATCCGTGTCAAGCGTAGTTATTTTCATATCAGTACTTCTCATTGTCATACTAGAAAAAATTCAGGGTGTTGGGAAAGTTTTTGGTGGTTCCCATCATACAAACGGTTAAAACGATATAAAAGGATGGAGAAATCGATTATGCTGCTAAGCAGGGTTTTTTGAATTCATCTAAACGTTCCATTCAAATGATCCAAACACCTTTTAGCAGCCAATAGTGGAGCCGTTAGGACAGGGACAGAGGGATTAACCTGCTTCGCGATATGTTCCATACTATATTGTGATAGCAAGATCACTTCTGTCTTTCCATCCAATTGTTCCACCATCTTTTTAACCCGATCGTCATGTTCCTTTCTTTTTCCTTGTGATAATAAATGGATGATCCCGGGATCCACCAATGACTCGATCATACAGTCCGGATTCTTATTTAATAAGTAATTTTGAAGGGCAATCGGCGTTTCTTTTACGGTAGAAACCAGCCCGATGCTAGTATAGCGAAGCGCTTCATCAAGCATGGCCTCATCTGAACGAAATAACCTTACAGGGTAAAGAGGTTGTAAAATTGCAGTGATGTCATTAAAGGCGGAGCAAGTAAGTTGGATGCATGAAACGTCAGAGTTATAGGCTATATTCACTAATGCAGAAAAGCGGCGAATGATTTCCGGAGTTAGCTTTCCGCTCTCTTCCATCAAGCCGAGAAGACCCGTATCCATGAAATGCAGGAGTTCAATGTTCGGAGCAACAGTCTGAAAGGCCATTTCAATGGGTTTTAGTGCAGTCGTGGTTGCGTGAATCAGTGCGATTTTCAAAAAAAAACCTCCATATTCCTTCAATTTTATATCTAACAGGTTCATAAAATACCATTATATTACATAGATGATTATTTTCCAATTCACTATTAAGAAAGGAAGTGAGAAGCATGGAGAAAGAAGTCCTGGACGATCTTGGTCAGGTAATTCCAGGTGACAGAATGTTCCTTGATTTGGCAGAAAGGTATAGTTATAGCTATGACGCTTCTTTTGGGGAATATTTACCTGAAATCGTTATACAGCCAAAAAACGCGGAGGAAATCAGTGAAGTGGTTAAATTGGCTAATACTCACAAAATACCTGTTTATCCTAGAGGATCTGGAACTTCACTAAGTGGAGGTCCTTTACCTGTTAAAGGGGGGATGGTTCTTGATTTGACCCTTTTACGGGATAAATTAATCATTGATCGAGAAAATATGCTTGCCATTGTCTCTCCAGGTGTGATTACGGCAAATATCCATAAAAAGGCTGAAGAAGCCGGCTTGTTTTATCCACCGGATCCAAGCAGTTCCAATGTTGCCACAATAGGAGGGAATCTATTAGAAAACTCCAGCGGGCCAAAGGGATTGAAATACGGAACGACAAAAGAATATGTGATAGGCCTGGAGGTGGTCACCCCGACGGGAGAAATCATTCGTACTGGCGGAAAGACCGTAAAAAATGTAACAGGGTATGATTTGACTCGATTGATCGTAGGGTCGGAAGGTACCTTGGGCATCGTTACAGAAGCAATCATCCGCTTGATACCAAAACCTCTATCTAAACAAACATTTGTTGCTCACTTTAATCATTTGATAGACTCTGGCCATGCCATAACCAGCATTTTATCGTCCGGAATTTTACCATCTGCCCTGGAATTGATGGATAATGCGTGCATCCGTGCAGTTGAAAGTTATCGGCCTTCAGGGTTGCCGCTTCAGGCAGAGGCCATTCTGATCATAGAAATAGATGGTCACCCATTGGCGATTGAGGAAGAAATCAATAAATGCGCTGATATATGCAGGGCAGAGGGTGCTTCCTACGTCAAGATAGCGGAGACAGAGGAAGAACGCCAAACTATTTGGAGTGCGCGTAAATTGGTTTCCCCGGCCATTACACAAATGGGACCCACCAAAATCTCCGAAGACGCGACCGTTCCACGCAGTCAAATACCGGCGATGATGGAGAGATTAAACAATATCCGGGAGAAATACGGTTTGAACTTGGTTGTATTCGGCCATGCAGGGGATGGGAATTTACATCCGAACATCATTACCGATAAACGAAATATTACGGAAATGAAAAAAGTGGAGCTTGCAGTCAGCGAAATTTTTGAAGCAGCAATCGAACTAGGCGGAACACTTTCCGGGGAACATGGTATCGGTACTTTAAAGTCACCATATATGGAAATGGAATTGGGAATAACCGGAGTGAATATGATGAAAAAAATTAAGGAAGCATGGGACCCCAATAATATCCTGAATCCAGGAAAGATTTTTCCTGATAAGGGCCAGACAAGGGTCGTGTTGGTTACATGAATCTACCCGTCAAACCTAACGAGACAAATACAGCGGTCCAAAATTTATATTCAGATACCTATGATTGGACAAACCAATGCGTAAAATGCGGTTACTGTTTACCATCATGTCCTACATATGAATCAATGGGGGTAGAATCGGCCTCACCACGCGGTCGCATCAATTTAGTGAAAATGGCAGCCGAAGGGAAAATAGATTTCCAAAAAGATTTAGCTGAGCCGATCGATCTATGCTTAGGCTGCCGTGCTTGTGAAACCGCATGTCCTGTTGGTGTGCCATATGGACATATACTGGAAGCGGCAAAGGAAGCCGTTGAAAACTCCGCTTCGGCAAACAATAAAAATAAAATGACCAAGATCAAAAAACTGGCATTGATTCATCTTTTTCCATATTCGAAACGAATGAACAGGATTGGAAGTGCCGTACATCTCTATCAAAAAACAGGATTATCCAAAATTATCAGGACATCGAATGTGCTGCAAAAGGTTTCCCCTGCCCTTGCACATTTAGAACAAGCACTTCCTGACATCGAGTCACCCTCCAAACGAATCCGGACAGGTACGATAATGCCGGCAAAAGGGGAAACGAAATTAAAAGTGGCATTTTTTGCAGGGTGTATCATGGATTCCATGATGTCACGAATAAACCGTCTTACCATTGAACTGCTAACCATAGCGGGATGTGAGGTCATTCTCCCTGAAAATCAGAATTGCTGCGGTGCACTGCATTCCCATCAAGGCGAAACAAAACAAGCGAAAGTATTGGCAAAGAGGAATATCCAAGCCTTCATGCAAGCGGAGGCTGATGTAATTGTAAATAACGCAGGAGGCTGTGGCGCTTCCCTTATTGAATATGGACATCTATTGGCAGATGATCACGAATGGGCTGTGGCGGCAAGGGATTTCTCGGAAAAATCAAAAGATATCAGTCAAATTCTTCATCAATTGGGCCCGCTCCCTTTCACTGAAGAATGGCAAGGCATCGTTTCTTATCAAGATTCATGCCATTTACGCAATGTTCAAAAGGTCCAGAAGGAACCTCGTTTATTATTGCAATCCATACCAGGTGTTTCCTATGTGGAAATGGAAGGGTTTGACCGGTGCTGTGCATCTGGAGGCATTTACAATCTTCTCCACTTTGATGAATCCATGAAAATTCTTGATGAGAAAATGAAGAACCTAAAAGAAACCAAAGCAACAACCATAGTTACGGTAAACCCCGGCTGCCAAATGCAAATGAGCATTGGTATCCAAAGGGAGGGTTTAGCAAACCAAATCAAAAGTATGCACCTTGTTGAAATACTTGCCAAAGCTTGCGGCTTGGATTGACAAAAAGGGAACGCCAAACTTCATAGGACATTACTCGTCAGTATTTTCTGCTTTTATGGGGAAATACTGGCGTTTTTATTTTTCATCTCATTAATGTCCATGTTAGGGACCTTCATCAATCTATATTAATGATGAAGATGGAAAAAGTCTTTTAGTTCAATAACGCAGTTCCATATGTATGGAAGAAAGATTGATTAACATTAAATGAATAAGGCTGCTTTTTCTTTTATGTAACGATCGGTGCAGGTGAGTAAACAGTATGTTAGTTGCACGTTAAAAAACCGTTCAATTTCCTGAACGGGTAGAATCAAATTAGATATGTTAGTTAAAGAACTTAAATTCCTGTTTTTATGCCAAAACCCATTAAAATTAAGCCAGTTGATTTCTGGAATGCTTTCTGAAATTTGGAGTTGTTCATCCATTTTTTCGCGTAGTCAATTAGATAAACAAGAAATAGAAACCACAATACAGCGAGTAAGGTTAAGATAAAGGCTAATATAATCAATTGCTGGTTTACATTTCCGTTCAAATTGATAAATTGCGGCATGATTGTTATATAAACTAAAACGGTCTTTGGATTAAGAATATTATTGAGTAATGCTTGCATAAAGGAATCTTTATTATGCCGATTCGAATACTTAATAGGTGTATTTGCCTGTGCTTGAATGTCTTTTAAAGAAAAAACGCTTTTAGCAAAAAAACTTCTTATCCCTAAATAAATTAAGTAGGCGGCACCCAAATATTTGATTGTACTGAAAAGAATCACAGACTTTGCAATGACAACAGATAGTCCAAGTATAGCAATCAGCGTCCAAAAAGAAAGTCCCGTTGCCATTCCGAGAACGGTATAACGTCCCGCTTTTGGACCATAACTAAGCGTGTTTTTCACTAAGAGCATAGTATCTGCTCCTGGTATAATTACCATCATCGCAACTATTGATATGTATGTAAGTAAGCTATCCATACTATTTCTCCCTTCTTTTTTTATAGTGACTACTAAAGTAACTACTTCTGTAAGTATATTAGAGGAATATGGAAAACGTCAACAGATTTTGCTAAAATATTAGTTACAAAGGTAGCAACTAAGGTTGTGTTGGAGGGTTTATGAAAGAAAACATTTTAGAAACATTAAAAAATCTGAATTTTACCGAATATGAAGCGAAAGCATATCTTACCTTATTGGAAGAATCGCCATTGACAGGCTATGCAGTAGCAAAAAACTCCGGTGTACCACGTTCAAGAATATATGAAATTCTGGACAGTCTTGCAATAAGAGGAGATATTCTGGTTAGTCCTGGAAACACACCACAGTATACTCCTGTTCCTGCAAAGGAGCTAATAAAAAACCGTCGGATGAAAGCAGAAGAGAATTTTGAACTGGCAGAAAAATCATTAGCGGAGTTTGAACGTTCTGCAAATGATCGAGAAAATATCTGGAATATCATGGGACGCAATGAAATACTCGATAAGGTAAAAGCTTGTATATTATCTGCTGAAAAAAGAATACTTTTAGAGATTTGGGAAGATGAATTCGAAGTATTAGAGGCTGAACTAAGACAGGCAGCAAATAGAGGGGTCAATGTAACAATAATTGCCTATGGGGAAATCGTCTGTGATTTTGCTAATGTTTACCTACATTATATGGGTTATGCAATTACTGAAGAGTATGGGGGACGATGGCTTGTTATTAGTGGTGATGATTCAGAAGTAGTAGCAGGTATTGTCTCGCTTGGTAAGGATAGCCGTGCTGCCTGGACCATGCATGTAGGTTTGGTAATGCCCATTACAGAAGTCATGATCCATGATTTGTATCTCATGGAAATCATGGAGAAACATCGAGAACTTTTAGAGGAGAGTTTTGGTGTAAACCTCGCCAATTTACGTAAAAAATTTTCCATCCATCCAGATTATAAAAAACATTATGTGGACTAGATTTGTACTGTTGTTGTCTGTTATATACATCACCATAAGTATACAATACTTCAAGAGGGCATGAACCCAGGCAGGAATCATGCCTTTTAATGTTGACACTACTTATTGCTCTATACAGATAGGTTGAAGTAGCAAAGCATCGCTCCCCCAGAACCCGGCTGATTAAAGTACAGCAGATGGGAAATAAATTTTACTATATTAAAATATGGAAAAGGGTATAATAAGGATGTAATAAACCATTCATGGCAATGGGATCATTGTAGTATTGGATTAATATTTTTGAATATCCGGATTACATAAAGACAGAAGGAGAAATGATTCATTTGAATAACAAAGAAACAAAAGGTATCGAGTTACCTGCCAACTATGAGGAATTAAAAAAATCTGCCAACCGCAAATCTAATTGGAGAGAACGTTTAGATGCGGTCGAAGAATTAGGTCAGTCAAAAAATAAACAAGTAATCGACATTCTCACACATATCATGAATGGTGATTCTGTATATAAAGTTCAACAGGCCGCCTACCGTCAACTGAAAAGATTTGGCGAAGATGTTCAGTTGCCAGCGCGGAAAAGGGGCGAATTGGTTAAAGGATTGAACAAAATCTTAGTCAGGATCAAGAAGAGTTTACCAGAAAACCACACATATTCTGATTTCAAAGAGAAACTCCAGAAGATGAGAATGGATATATATGATACATATGAGGGTGAAAAAGGAGCAGACTTTGAAAAGTGGCTTGAACAAACTTGGTCTGCTTTATCGAAAAGATAAAAGTTCATCCACTAAGAAAAAGGAGCAAAGTCTTTGCTCCTTTTTTGTATATGTAAAACAAAAGTTTTAGCTGGAGTATGCTAATATGAAAAGAGGAAACATTTGGCTGTTTGGCTAACATATTCAATTTGAATTCAAACGATAATGCGCCACATTAAACTACGGTTAAAATAGATAAATTCGAATTCAGGGGAGAAAAGATGACTGATTATATTGAACTTTGGAAACAGGCAATGGTGGATCATACAGGAAAAATACCTAACAGACTAAAAGATGATGCAGCAGAAGAAGCTTTTTGGTCTTCCAGGGTTGCAGGGAAAAAACAACATAAAGTGGACCCTTATGCAAAACTTGTGCAGCAAGAATTACTGCCATTATTAAAACCTGAGGATCATGTATTGGAAATCGGGCCTGGATGGGGTAATTATACATTTGATATCGCAAAGGAAGTCAGAAAGCTAACTTGTATTGATAGTTCCAAAAGCATTATCAGTTTTTTGGATTCCCAGTCGAACGAAAAAGGTTTCGAAAATATGGAGTTAATACATGATAAGTGGGAAAGTGGGACCAAAAGAGATAAATTCGATGTAGTATTTGGTTTTAATTGTTATTACCGTATGACAGAAATTGGTCAAACCCTATTAAAAATGAATGAGTCTGCAACCCGATTAGTGATAGTCGGTATGACAACCGGACCAGAAAAACCGCATTATATGGAATTGAAGCAACGGGGATATACAATCAATTTGAGAAAGCGGGATTACATACACATCTTGAATGTTTTGTATCAACTTGGAATACTGGCGGACTGTAAAATCGTAAAATTGAAAAGCAAAAAAATCTATTCCAACTATGAAGAAATGATTCGCGATAATACAACAAAAATTCTCGATGAACATTTTTCCTATGATGAAATAAAAACAATCCTCAATAAATATGTGGTGGAAAAACAAGGAGTTTTCGAATATGAATATCCGTTTCATGCAGCTTTGATGTATTGGAAACCATTGTGAAATTAAATATTGCAATACCTTTTTCTCTGAATTCTTTACCGTCTTTTTAAGGACCTTCAGGAAAAAGGTATTTTTTCTATTGGATAATCGCAAATTATATAAACAAGGCTACAAAACAATGATGATAAAATGGAGGGTGAATGATATATGAAAGAAATATCCGAAAAGAGATTTTGTGAAACTTGTAAAAAAGAGACCGTTCATACAGTAAGTGAAGATGCATTAGAAATCGAATATTCCTGTAATGAGTGTGGGCAAAACCAAGAGATTTTCAAGACATTTTTTTAGAAATACAGAAATTTCACTAGCTATGGTCCATGTTGAGAAGTATCAAAAACAATGGGGAATCAAAAAATCATAAAAGATAACTGTTGCTACTTTCGTTCAAGAATGTGATCAATCGTCCATGTTGAAGCTTGTTGAAGAAGGTAAAAAGTGTTATGTGTCGTTTAAGACACATAACGTATAGATAATTAAAAGAACAAGATAGCTAGAAATGTCATAAAAAACCACCTGAATTAATTTTGCCTATGGGGGGCTGACTAAAGTTACTCTAAAATTACGGCGAGAATCTTTTGTGTACCAAAAATACATTTACTTGGCGGGCAAAAGGAGTTGGAAAATGCGAAACATTAGTCAAAGATAAGGGTGAACGAGCTGACATGGAATCTGAAGGGGCCTTAGTTCAATGATTCCGGGTCAATGGAGATAGTGATGAATTGAATTGGATATATAGTATTTGTTGGAAGTACGTCCTTTTATTTAGCAGTGGGGCAGAGTCGTTCACCCGAAGAGGGGAAAGAAGTTCTTTTCTGGCAAGACGGCAAGAATACCCTGAAAGATTTAACGGCCTTTCCCCGTTTGAATACTGAAAAAAGGCCGCAGTTTGAGGCGCGTATTTCTTTAACATAGCGAATTTTAATTGGTCTCCGATAAAAAAGCAATTAGACAATAATTTAAGAGGTATACCTCCAAGTTCCGTTAGTTATATCGCAAGCGGAATTATTTAATAAGCATCAATTTTGCTATCATCTCCAATGCTTTCAAGTGTAGCCGTAGCCATCTGTTCTCTAATACGAATGATATGGGCATCCATTAGTTGCTTGGCTTTGTCCGCTTCCTTTAATGCGATAGAATAGTAGATTTCTTTATGTTCTTGAAGTGTTTCTTGAAAATGACCTGGTTTTGCGAAACGATGCCGTCTGGTGGCACGAATGGTATCTTTCATTTGATCACTAAGGGTATGGACCAATCCAGCAAATATGGAATTGTTGGTGGATTGTGCGATACTATAATGAAATAGCAGATCTGCTTGCAATCCTAATTCTTCATCATGTTCCGAACGTGCCATTTCTTCTAGGGATTTAAGGATATTTTGTAAATCTAGTGAGTTCGCTCTCTGTGCAGCAAGAAAAGCACACTCGGTTTCAATTACTCGACGGACTTCAAGCATTTCATAGACCATGTTGTCCTCAGCCTTGATGATTGAAGTGGACAGCTGTTCGATCAGTGACTGAACATCAGATTGTCTGATAAATGTCCCATCACCAGGTCTGACCTCAATGACTCCGGTAATCTCCAATACTCGAAGGGCTTCTCTGATTGATGTTCGACTCACTTTAAAACGATTCGACAACTCCCGCTCAGGGGGTAATTTATCTCCAGGTTTCAATTCACCGCTAATAAAAGATTCCTTAATTTGATTGAAGATGATTTCGTACACTTTGGGAGATTTAACTGGTATAGAATCCATTACATCCTTCACATCCTTCCATAACAACCCTAAAAACATGTTGGTACGACTATTAGTGGAATCATTCTAACAAGCATTCACTTATGAAGCAAGGGGATAATCGCAATATTATAATCAAAATAAAATAATTGTTAAAAAAATCAGACATTCATATTGGTTAGACCAATAATGAACATATTTAATTGTTTCCTTTCAGTCAATCGCATTTACTCAATTGAAGGCGATTTGGTTTAACGTTATAAGGTTGGAAAATCAACTGTAATCACTTAAAAATTCAGCATTTACTTATAGAGAGAAGTAATAAATGGGTAATTGTTGAAAAAGTCTAAAAATTTAGTATAATTAAAATTGGTTAGACCAATTTTGAAATATAATGGAAGCGATATCATCTTTAAGCTATTAAGGAGGGGAAAAACGTCGATCAATATTACAGTTGAAGAATTGAAGAAGAAGCTAATTCTGGTTATGGTGTGACCAAAGCTTTTTAATATGATGACAAAAACAGATATGGCAGAAAGAAGGGGAAATGAATGGAAGCGGCTAGTGTAAATTGGGTCAACGCTTTAAAGGAAGTTCTTTCGGAAAATCAAGTAACAGAAAACCAGACAGTAAGAGAATTGCATGGCAGAGATGAGTCGTATCATACTGTAAGCCTTCCCGATATTGTTGTATTTCCAGAAACAACGCAGCAAGTTAGTGAAATTGTGAAATTGGCAAATAAGTATAAAATTCCGATGGTCCCTTTTGGATTGGGGTCCAGCCTCGAGGGACATGTTATACCATACCAACATGGTATAACTATTGATTTTTCATTAATGAATAAAATCCTGGAAGTGCGTGAAAATGATTTCCTCGTAAAGGTTCAGCCTGGCGTAACTCGATCGCAACTGAACAAAGAACTGAAAAAATACGGTTTGTTTTTTTCTGTGGATCCGGGGGCCGATGCTACTCTGGGCGGAATGGCGGCAACAAATGCTAGTGGAACGACATCCGTTAAATATGGTGTGATGCGTGACCAAGTCCGTGATCTTGAAGTGGTTCTTGCAGATGGCTCCATAATACATACTGGCAATTTGGCAGCTAAATCGTCATCTGGTTACCATCTAAACGGTCTTTTTGTTGGTTCTGAGGGAACGCTTGGCTGTTTTACGGAATTGACGTTGAGAGTTTACGGAATACCTGAGCACGTTATGGCGGCAAGAGCATCATTTCCGGCATTGAACCATGCGGTAGAAGCTGTCGTATCCATTTTGCAGTCAGGTGTCCCAATTGCAAGGGTGGAACTTGTCGATGAACCATCAATGAAGCAGGTTAACCTTTATAGTGATACAAGCTATAACGAAGCGCCTACACTATTTTTGGAGTTTCATGGTAATGACGCAGGATTGAAACAAGATGTAGAGTTCACAAAAGAAATAGTAGCAGAACATAATTGTCTTGATATTGAATTTGAGACAGATAACGCTGCCAGGAACCGCCTATGGGAAGCTCGCCATAATCTTGCCTATGCTTATATTCAAGGCTATCCTGGAAAAAAACTGATGGTGACTGATGTCTGCCTTCCGATATCAGAGCTGTCTGGTGCCATTCATAATGCAAGGGAAGCTGTTGATTTCCTGGGCCTTACCGGTGGTATCGTCGGCCATGTAGGCGATGGGAACTATCACGTGCTCTTAATGATTGATAATAAAAATCAAGAAGAGGTTAGAAAAGCAGAACAGCTAAATGAACAAATTGTCCTATATGCCCTTGAGCGTAAAGGAACATGCACTGGAGAACATGGAGTTGGGGTCGGTAAACAAAAATATCAGAAAAAAGAACATGGGGACTCACTGTTTGTGATGGAAAAAATTAAAGTAGCCCTTGATCCAGATAATTTATTAAATCCTAGTAAAATATTAATGCAGGAAAGAGTGTGATGAAATGAAAGTATTAGAAGCATTCAGTGCATTAGCCGGAAAATATTTTGCTGTTTGGGTTATCTTAATATCCGTCATTGCCTTCATTTTTCCAGAGCCATTTTTGGGATTGGGGGGATATATTACATTATTGCTTGGTGTTGTCATGTTTGGAATGGGGCTTACTTTAAAAGCAGTTGATTTTAAAATCATCATTACTAAACCGCTGCCTGTGATAATTGGAGTTTGCGCCCAGTTTATCATCATGCCATCTGTGGCATTTCTTATTGCGAATCTTATGAATTTGCCAGCAGAATTGGCTGCTGGACTAGTTTTGCTCGGCTGTGTGCCAGGTGGAACAGCCTCTAACGTTATGGTTTATCTGGCAAAAGGTAATGTACCTTTGTCGATAGCTATGACTTCAGTATCCACCTTACTGGCTCCAATCATGACACCACTGCTTCTGCTTTTGCTGGCAGGACAATGGATGCCGGTTGATTTTTTTGATATGTTTAAGTCCATTATACAAGTCATCCTTCTTCCAATCGTTTTAGGTTTGGCCATTAAGCGCTTTTTCCCTGTAATAGTTGAAAAAAGCTTAACCGTATTACCGCTTATCTCGGTAGCAGCTATCATTACTATTGTAAGCGCAGTAGTCTCAGGCAATGCAGCTAGCATTGCTACATCCGGGTTCCTTATTTTCACTGCCGTGATGCTTCACAACGGATTTGGGCTTCTGTTTGGTTACTTAGCAGCAAAAGTACTTGGACTTGATGAAGTGAATAGAAGGGCGATTTCGATTGAAGTAGGCATGCAGAACTCAGGGTTAGGCGTAGCGCTTGCCACTGCACATTTCGGCCCTCTGGCAGCACTTCCAAGTGTCCTTGCAGCTGCATGGCACAACATATCCGGACCAATTCTTGCCACTTACTGGTCAAAAAAGTCTGCTGGCGACAGTATAGAGGAAACGCCAGTCACTCCGGTGGAGACCAAGTTTTAATTATATTAATTAATTGAAAAAAATCCCAAGATTCCAGCAGGGATTTTTTTTGCTGTCTATTAACTCCCATCAATAAGTAAATTTACTAAATGATTTTAAACACGAAATGCGGCGTTGTAGCGTTCTTAGCTTAATACTAGATTTGATGACCAGACCTTGCACAAAACGACGCACACTGGACGATGTGAGTTCGTCTAAGTCCAATGATGGGTGTTAGCAGTTAAAAACTCGCCGTAGAGCTTTAAATCGAATGCGTAACTAGTAAAGATGTTCAAGGAGTAATATTTGAAGAGTTATTGCATCATCTTTGTCAAATATAGGAAAGGTAATTTCATACAGAAATAGAATTATAGGGAAAGCTTTATATATTAAGTTATGATGGGCGAAGTGTGCATAAGTTAGAAGTAAGAGTATTTATGAATAGGTATAGGTAGCTGATTGGATGGCAACAGCTTATATATTTTACCTGATTTCGAATTATTATGTAATAATGTGGAAAAATATCGTATAATCAGCCTATAATTGAATATTTCTATACGATTTTAATGGAGGATAAATGTGGCATATAACTATGAGACAACAATAAATAATTCATATTTAGGTCTTTCTAAGATAATAAAGGGTCAAACCCCAGCAGAAGTTACTATGAAGTCCCAAAATCAATTGGAAATCTGGAATAAGAGAGAACAAAGAGAACGACACAAAGAATTAATACAGGACATGAAACAACAGGCTGAATACGATACCGAAAATGCTTTAAAGGAGATAAATAGTTATAAATATATATTAAATTATACCTTACAAGTAGATGATAAGGTTGATTGGGACAAATTATATGATAACGAAAACTTTAGATCATTTGATGTGACTAAAAAGAAGTATGATATTCAAGAATTTAAGTTAAGTTTAAAAGTTCCTATGCCAACGTTCTGGGAAAAAATATTTTCTAAAATGAAAATGAAAAGACTTAAATTAGAGGACCAAGCAAAGATTCAATATGAGGAAGCCGTTCAAAAAGCTGATAGTGAGTATGATGATGCACTTGTCATTTATAATAATGAAAAAGAAAAATTCGATGTAGCAAAAGAAGAATACAACAAAACAATTATGGAATTCAAACAAAAATTTGAGCAAGGGGACAGTCAAGCAGTAAATGATTATATAAGATTGGTATTAGAAAACTCTAGTTATCCAGATGCTATAACAAAAGAATTCAATGTCCAATATAACCCTGAGTCAGAGATAGGTATAATTGATTATGTTCTCCCACATCCATCAACTATACCCAACGTAATCGATTATAAGTTTATTCAAACAAGAAAAGAAATCGTATCTAAAGAAATGAAGAAAAAAGATTTTGAGGAATTTTATGAAGATATAATTTATCAATTAACACTTAGGACTATTCATGAATTGTTTGAATCTGTCTATAATGAAAAGGTACAAACGGTAGTTTTTAACGGGTGGGTACATGGTATTGATCTGGCTACTGGTCAAGATTTTAATTCGTGTATTTTAAGTATGCAGACTACTAAAGAAGAGTTTGAAACCATTAACTTAGAAAGGGTCAATCCAAAGGAGTGTTTTAGGAATCTAAAAGGGCTATCATCTGGAGCGCTAAAAAATCTTGCACCTGTCAAACCTATATTGAAAATTAATCGGGAAGATTCAAGGTTTGTAGAGTCAAAAGACATATTAGCTGAAGCTAACTCCATTCCTAATCTTGCGGACATGGCTTGGGATGATTTTGAACATTTAGTAAGAGGACTTTTTGAAAAAATATTTGCCAAACATGGTGGAGAAGTAAAAGTCACCCAAGCTAGTCGTGATGGTGGTGTGGATGCCATTGCATTTGATCCTGATCCAATAAGAGGTGGCAAGTTCGTAATCCAAGCCAAACGATATAACAAAGTCGTTTCTGTTTCTGCTGTTAGAGATTTGTATGGAACCATGATAAATGAAGGAGCAGTAAAAGGGATTCTGGTAACAACAAGTCATTATGGAAAAGATAGTTATGAATTTGTAAAAGATAAACCTATAACATTAATTGATGGATCTAATCTTGTTCATTTATTTAATGAAGAAGGACTGGAGGTAAGAATAGAAATAAAACGATAAAACTATTTAGAAGTCAATGCCACTTATCCATTTTTTACAAAAAACAGCCCGCTGATTAAAGGAGGCTGCTGAAAAACTCACGTTTTTCTAACTAGTACGTAAACCAAACTAAAAAAAAACGATTCTCATTCGATACTTGAATGGAATCGTTTTTTTTTTGCTTCTGTGTGTCACATTATGTTTGTTTCTAGTTTACATAATATATATTATAGGAAGTGATATTTAAAAAGGTAATTCCGTCTCATATCTTAAGAATACTTAACTTAGTGAGACAGAATGCGAATTTTTATATTTAATCATGGCAATTATTTTTATCTATAATCTTTTCATCTAAATACAGTTTACATTTATTTAGTGAAAATGTTTGTTCAATTAGTTGGATTAAACATCGGCACACAGATTTTCTTGTATTTAAGTTGATTTGTTTTGCATTTTTTCAATACTTACTTTGTGTGATTAAAAATCCACTTTCAACAAAAACCCCAATCCTTCAAGAAGCTTAGAAAATCTTCCTTTATTCTATTTCTTCATCTAATCTCCTAAATAATAGATGTTTCCAGCAATGTATGATTCTGAATAATACCGGACTCTCATTCGGTTTTAACGAATTGCCATACTAAATGTCCCCCACTCTGTCCACCATTTTAATCGAGAGATAAACACTAATTACTCCTAATGAACATAGCACTGCATTTACAATATCAGGATTAAGATTGATATTCAGTAAGTAAGAGAAATTTTGAAATTGCATTAGAAATATTGCACAAATTACCAATGGTATCGTTGCCCTTTTCCAAATTCCAAAGAAAAAGAGTGGTATTAAACTAATAAGCGTAACAATGAATGAATGAACAATCATCTTACTAAAATATGTTGTAATATCTTCAACAGTTGGTTGCCCGTTAATGATATGAAATACCTGATCAAGTAAATAAGTTGTCACACCAGCCAACAAAAAGGATACTAAAGTACAAAGGAAAATAAAAAGTGAAATAAAAAGAGCTTTTGCCATAACCAATTTTTTCCGACTTATCGGATATCCGAATGAAAGCGATATTGTTTTATTTTTATATTCATCGATTACAACCTGATTTATAAGAGAAGCTCCGAAAAGGACAAATCCCAGTTGCATTGAAATCATAAGCTGGATGATGGTTGAATAACTTTGACCAAATTCCGAACTGACCATTTTAATAAAAAACAGGGGCAAGAACATCAAAATCCCCCAATATATAATCAGCTCACTAAGGATCATTTTTTGCTTTAACTTTCTCCACTCCAACTCCATTAATTTAACCAATTTTTCCACCTCCATGAATTTGCTGATAAAAATAATCTTCTAAAGTACTTGTATGCTTTTGTATTTCCTCGATATCTACATCATGCAAAATTAGTTTTTTGGATATTACACTTTGCGGCAAAGTGAGATCATATATACGAATCCTATTGTCATGCACAATTTTCATATTAGAAATTTGAAGTTCATACTCAAGTAAATAGATTGATTTCTCCACATCTTTTGTAACAATTTCAATATAGTCTGTTCGTTGCTTACTAATATCTGCTAAAGTCACCTCGTTCACGAGCTTTCCATCCTTAATGACACCAATTCTGTCAGCTACTTGTTCAATTTCCCCTAAGATGTGACTTGATAGAAGGAAAGTAATCCCATATTCCCTATTCAACATTAGGATTAGATCTCTTATATCTTTTATACCAATTGGATCAAGGCCATTTGTAGGTTCATCTAATATAATCAGTTCAGGTTTCGTAATAATTGCTCTTACAATCCCCAGCCGCTGCTTCATCCCAAGCGAAAAATCGCTCACGATTTTATCTTCAATCCCAGATAGATGAACCATCTCCAACGCTTGTATAATTGCCTTTTTATCATAAAAGCCTAAGTATTCACAATGAAGCTGAAGATTTTCCATCGCAGTTAAATGTTCGAAAAAGATTGGATACTCAATGATACTTCCGACCCGTTTCAAACCAGACTTCTCGTCATTTGTTAGCTTCTGACCAAACAATTCAATCTCTCCAGTGGTTGGGCTTATTATTCCTGTTAGCATTTTCATGATTGTCGTTTTCCCTGCACCATTTTGACCAAGGAAACCATAAATTTCACCCTTTTTTATATGAAGATTCACATTAGATACGAGCCCTTTTCCTTTGACCTTTTTTGTTAAGTTATTTGTTCTTACAACATAATCCATCATTTTTGCCTCCCTTATTGCTATCTACTTCCATCTTAAGCAGAGAAAGTACCTTTTTTCTTTCTCAATCCTTACATGTTCCTTAAGTTTTAGAAAAACTGGCGTAAGGAGTAAAAGCTCACATCAATCTCGAAGCTAAAAAAGAGCTGTTCCGTTAGAACATCTCTTAAAGAAGTATTAATATGTAATTTGTTTAAAAATACAAGTAAAGCTCGTTTTTTCATAAGGTTTGCTGTTTAAATGGATGGTACCTCTCATCTCTTCTGTTAAACGTTTTGAGATACTTAGACCCAACCCACTCCCTTGAAATTTTGGATTCCTGGCATCATCTAATGTATACAACCGGTCAAACACCCGATCTTGATGGATTTCTGCAATACCTTTACCCCTATCCCAAATCTCTACAGTAACAGCTCCATCATCCTCTCGAAGTGTTAATCCGAAAACCCCTCCATCACTGCCATATCGAATTGAATTTGAAATAAGGTTATTAAATATACGGTTTAAGGCGTCCTCATTACCTAAGATGTAAAGATGCTGATCAGGGATATCAACTTCTACTTGAAGTCCTTTCGCGAGCAGTATGTCATAAAACTCCAAAACATTTTTTCTGCAAACTTCATTGAGTGATAGTTTACTTAAAGGAATCACGTAATCATCTGATTCTATTTTTACCAGATCAAAAAACTGATTGAGTAAACCAGTTAAGTTCAATACTTTTTCATGCAGCCTTGTCATTAATATTTTCTTTTCCTCTTCAGTCATCGCATCATTCAGTTTCAATTTCTCTACATAACCTAAAATAACCGTAAGTGGCGTTTTTAAATCATGGGACATATTGGATATTAATTTTCTTAAGCTATCTTTTGTTTTTACATAATCCGCAATTACCTTTTGATTGAAATCCAATAGCCTGTTAATTTGAATGAGTAATTGCTGCAGGGCTTGCTTATCGGTCTGAATTAATACTTTTTCAGATGTTTCATGTGTGATGATATCGTTTAATTTTCCACTTATTTCATAAAGGTTTTGCTTAAGTTTTCTTCGGGACAAATACTGGAGGACATTCATGATTACTAAAAAAACCATTGCACAAAGAATGATTACCATAAGCTACTCACCTAATTTATAACCAATCCCCCATATCGTTCTAATATATTGTGGGTTGGATGGATCAGTTTCAATTTTTTCACGTAGTCTTCTTATATGTACGTTAATGACATTTTCATTCCCGTAATAATCATCTTCCCAAATAAAGTGATAGATTTGTTCCTTTGTAAATACTCTGCTTTGATTGGTCATAAACAACTTTAATATGTGAAACTCCTTTGATGTCAGTTGAACCGTTCTTCCTCTAACATTTACAGTAAATGAATTTAAATCAAGGGTGAGCTCTTCATGTTGGAGAGTATTTTGGGTGGAGTTGCTTTCGGATGGATGATATTGCGTTGCCCTGCGAATAGCTGCATGAACTCTAGCTGTTAATTCAATCATCGAAAATGGCTTGCTTATATAATCATCGGCGCCAAATCCAAGCCCAAGCGCTTTATCGAGATCACTTCCTTTTGCAGAAATAATTAATATAGGAACCATGCTCATTTCTCTTATTTTTTTCAATAAATCCATACCAGTCAATTTAGGAATCATTAAGTCAAGTAGGAGTAAGTCAGGTTCTTTATCATGAAAGAGAGCTAGTGCCTCTTCCCCATCAAATGCGGTATGTACTGTATAATTCTCCTGTAAAAGGGCACTTCCTATTAATTGACTAATTTCTACATCATCCTCAATTAGCAGAATGCTCTTCTGCATATTTCCACATCCTTTTAAGTGTTGAATTGTATATGAACCCTTATTTCTATATTACATTACGGACTATAAATATTAAAAAACAATTTCACAGTAAAGTCAGTTCCCTTAATTTTTTTGAATTTTAATTGATATGCTAATTGTTCATATTTTTCGTTTTTGGTCATTTTAATTAGGGGTGCGTTATATCAATAATACTCCAAACAAAAATGCCGCTATGATACATTTCTACATTTTGCTTATCCTTTCATGAAGACCTATTCAAAGAATCATTATCTAATAATTCTGTAGTCACCTAAATTAATCCTGCTTAACTGACATGATTTATCATTTTTATTATTTTAATATATAAAATAAGTGACCAAATGAGAAAAATCACGGGTTAACATTTATTAAAAATTATATAAATATAATTTATACAGATGGCAATATGGCAATTCAAAGTTTTTTTATCTTGAAAGTTCTCCTGAAAATGATGATGCCTATTCAGTCAAATAATCTCCTATAAGCCTTCTCCATTTAACTTATAGCCGCCTATAGTATGATTACCCTTTAATAAATGATTAAAATCAGTCCCCTTGTGTTTAAATTTTTAAGGAAATGCTTCGTGCAACAATATGCAGTGATTCACTAGTAAGCTGCCAAGGGTTACTACTTTCAGCAATCAGTTCTCCGGTTTCATGTGTGCAATTCATTTATATGTAACTCGTATAAGTCGATTATTACATTTTATAAAAAAAGATGTAAAAAGTTGCCGGAATCCAAGCAGCATAAAGGGAAATTCCAGAAGTCATTAGAATTATTTTAAGTTCTTTGGTATGGTCTGAATAAGCGGAATAATAATGTTATGTAAACATTAATTGCGGAATTTTGATCACCTGTTCCTTTATTTCTTTTTCCTTTATTAAGAAGTTACCGAAAGTGGGTAAACAAGGAACAGTAACACTCCCGACTTTAATAGAAACATTTTTGTAAAAGCCTATACTATTATGGAACATTATATCTAATGGATAAATAAGGGAACACGAAATCATACTTGATCTCATGTTCCTTTTGTAAGATAGGTTAATTATGTTCGAATGGATTCGATGCGGCTTTGGATGAATTCGAACGAGGTTTTTGCTTCTTGGACGATTTGATTTATTAGTTCATTGACCGTCAATATTTCTTTTATCAGTCCTACGGATTGACCGCATGACCAAATGCCTCCGTCTAAATTTCCTTCAAAGTATACTTTCTTGCTTCTTTGTCCCGTTATTAGCGGAATCAATTCCTCTATAGCGGCACCTTCCCTTTCAAGTTTACCCACTTCTTTACTGACGGCATTTAATGCTACACGCGACGGACTACCAATACTCCGTTGGATGACAACCGTATCCATTTCATTGGCCGATACCATCCACTGCTTCACCTTATCATGAATCGGCGCTTCTTGCGTTGCCATGAAGCGAGTCCCCATGACTATGCCTTCAGCACCGAGTGACAAGGCACTTATAAGGCCTCTGCCATCCGAAAATCCCCCGCCTGCTATTACTGGTATAGTAACAAAGTCAACGACTCGTGGGAGCATGACAAGCGTACCTACATCTCCCATACCAGGATGTCCGCCTGTTTCATTCCCTACAATAATAATGGCATCGACTCCTAATTTCTCTGCCGACGCTGCGTTTTTGACGTTTGCTACTTTATGTATCACGGTAAAGCCGTGCTCTTTAAGTTTGGGCATTAAACTCTCTGGGCTTCGGCCACTCGTTTCAACAATTTTTACATCTTCGTCAATTAAAATATCAATGAATTCATCATTAGGGGTTGCCGTTTGACTAGGAAACAGGTTCAGGTTGACAGCAAAGGGCTTTTTGGTCAAAGTTTTCACTTTGCGTATTTCATCACGGAGACCTTCTGGTGTCACCTGTGTTTTCGAAGTGATGATGCCTAGTCCCCCCGCTTCTGAAACAGCGGCTGCGAGCGGGGCTCGGCCAACTTGAAACATCCCTCCGCAAATAATCGGATATTCAATCCCCAATAATTCAGTAATTCTCGTTTTCATTTGCCATACCCCTTTCAATTTTATGGATTTCTATAAATCTACTTTTCTTACATAATGTACACACGCCAAGTCTCTATATACCATACTTACGGAGCCGCTTGTAAAATGTACTTCTTGGTATATCCATCAACTTTGCTGCAACAGTTACATTTCCTCTTGATTTTTGTAATGCCTCTATCATTAGATCCCGTTGAATTTTTTCACGGATCGTCAGTTCATTTTCCCTGAAGCCTTTTTTACCAGATTCATCACATGAAGGGAAATCATCATACCGGGTAACGGGCTGCGAATTCATGGAATTCAACACTTTAACATGATCCAGAGGTCCTTCTGCAAGTAAGATGGTCAATCGCTGAAGTACATTTTGCAGTTCTCTAATATTGCCTGGCCAATTGTAATCCTTTAAACGATTCAATAATTCTTCCGTTAATGGAATAGTCCAATTATTGTTCGAACACAAGTAGTTGATTAGATAAGGAATGTCTTCAATCCGTTCCCTTAAGGGAGGTACATGAATGGGGTAAACGTTCAACCGATAGTATAAATCTTTACGAAAGGACCCTTCGTTGACAAGCTCTTCAAGATTCCGATGTGTGGCAGTGATAATGCGAATATCCAATGAAATGTTTTTTGTGCCACCGATTGGAACGATTTTTCTATCCTGAAGTACACGCAGTAAGGCAACTTGCATCGCTGAAGGGACTTCACCGATTTCATCGAGAAAAATGGTCCCTCCATTTGCCTGCTCGAACTTCCCTTTGTGCCCTTGCCGTTTAGCGCCTGTAAAAGCACCATCGACATACCCGAATAATTCACTCTCCATTAAATCCTTAGGTATAGCTCCGCAATTTATCGTGACGAACGGTCCCTTTTTACGAAAGCCATTTTCATGAATAGCCTTGGCAATAAGCTCTTTCCCGACCCCAGTTTCACCAGATATATATACATTTGCTTCTGTCGGTGCAACAAGCTTCACTTTATGTAATGTATTTTGAAAGGTTTCACTAATCCCGCTTTCCCCTTTGAAAGCAAACTTTTCTGAAGGCATTGATGCAGGAAAAAGCCGATTGGTCTTATGACCAAGATTTTCTGATAAGAATAAACACTTACCGAAAATCCTATTATCTTCTTTGGATAAAAGCGGATTTTCTTTAACGATTTGATATCCATGATTTAATAGATCGGTCAATGCCATACCAATGGATTGAGGAATTTTTTTGCGAACCTGTTTACTGGCGGAGATTATCATTTCTTTATGATTACAGACGATAAAAGGTATATCTGGATAGGTCTCTGCAAGTTCTATCGAGTGCTGGGTCAGTGCCAGCTCCTTTTTATAGGAACGCACTCCCATTTCCTGTTCGATCGTATACGCCAAATTGGCTACCATACCCAGCATGGAGGGATGGAAATATTCTACTGGACATGATATATCCAAAACCCCCAATATCTTACCATCTTCATTTAAAATGGGCATGGCAGAGCAACTCCATTTGTGTGAGGCAATTGAATAGTGCTCGGTACCCTGGATCATTACGGCTTCACCCGTCTTTAAGGCAGTTCCAATTGCGTTCGTTCCGACCTCACCCTCCGTCCAGCATACGCCTTCCACAAAATTTATTTTGCCTGCCTCATCGAGGATTTTCTCGTTTCCGGAAAGTGAAAGGACATATCCATCCGGATCGACCAATAAAGCCATCATTCCAGATTCTTTTATTGATTGATTCATCCTAGATAATTGGGGTGATGCCACTTCTAATAGGAAGGAGTTTTTTTCTCTTTGAATGTCCAATAATTCATTCGTCAAAATGTGTTTCCCTTTATTAAGATATGGGTTGACTTGATCTTTTTTGCAGCGATGCCATGATTCCATTATTCGCTTGTTCAGACGACTCGAATCGAGAACCCCTTCACTGACAAAGCGTTCCCATATGCGTTGATGATAACTAGTGGATAGCATATAATCCTCCTCTAATCATTTGGTTTAAATCTTCATTTGACCAGTCAATCTAGAGGGAAAATACCATGGAGTATAAAATAGGATGTTAATCGAGGTCCATTTAATTATAGTAGATTATGTATCCGCTTACAATATATAGATGGAGTTTAGAGAAAAAGCATCATGTGATTATTCACATGATGCTTCTCCAACGAAGAATGTAATGCGTTGGTTTATGAAAAAATAACCCCTCCATCAATCATGATGGATTGCCCTGTCATATAATCCGAATCCGGTGAAGCAAGATAAGATACGAATTTCGCAACATCATCTGGGGTTTCGGAGCGTCCTAAGGTTATGGAATCTGTAAACTTTTTAAATGTTTCACCTTTTGCCAGATTCATATATTGCCCCATTTTTTCATCGATTAGATCCCACATTTGCGTCCCGACAATTCCTGGACAGTATGCATTCACCGTAATGCCAAACTGGGCCAATTCCTGTGCTGCTGCTTGTGTAATGCCTCTTACGGCAAATTTTGTGGCCGAGTATGTACCCAGTAAGCTAAAACCTTTATAACTCGCGATGCTGGCAGCATTTATAATTTTCCCGCCTTCTTGCTTTTTCATTTGTTCAGCAGCGGCTTGCAGGCAAAAGAGGACACCATTTACATTTATATTGAAAATCTGTTCAAGGTCCTCTTGGGTTACTTCAAGAAGAGGCATTATTTGAGCAATTCCTGCATTTGAAACCATAACATCCAACTGTCCAAAACGTTCCACAACGTTATTCACCATTTCGAAAACTTCCCGTCTATTGCTTACATCCGCTATAACGGCAAAGCTTTCACGTCCAAGCTCCCTAACCTCATTTACGACCGATTCAGCCGTATCCAGATCGACGTCATTAATAACCACGTTCAATCCATCTTGCGCTAATCTTAATGCAATGGCGCGTCCGATACCGCGTCCTGCACCAGTGACTACCGCCGTCCGTTGACCGCTAGCCATACAAATTCCCCCTTGCTCATTTATAATTTTTTATGAATGCACAGCTTGACCTACAACGTTTAAAAGAGCTTCATGTATGGATTCCGACAAGGTTGGGTGCGCCGCTACTAAATCTTCCATCATATCTGCCGTTATTTCTGCATGAAGCATGACCGTTCCTTGACCAATCAATTCTGTTGCATGTTGACCAACTATGGAAAAACCTAGAACTTCATTATACTGTGGGTTTACTAGAACTTTGACCTTTCCTTCTGGTTTATTGGAAAGGATTGCTTTCCCATTTGCCGAAAAAGCAAATTCACCAACTTTAATCTCGCCATATTTTTTTCGCGCTTCTTTTTCAGTCAAGCCTACACTAGCAATTTCCGGGGAGGTATAAATGCAGCGAGGGATTGCACGGTAATTCACTTGTGCAAACTGACCACAGGCATTCAGAGCCGCCACTCGACCTTCATGAAAAGCAACATGGGCGAGTTGTATGCTTCCTATCACATCACCACAGGCATAAATCGATGGGTTGCTTGTTTGCATTCGATCATCCACCGAGATGCCAAGTCGGGAAAAGTCAATATCGTTTCCTTCTAACCCCATTTCATTCACTCTTGGTTTTCTCCCTATTGATACGAGTACGTAATCAGCATAATGTTCTTCCAATTCGCCATCGCTTTTTTCAAAAAATACCGTCTTACTGGTTGCATTGATGTTTTTGACAGATGCGGAGGTATGGACCGTAACACCTTGGTTTTTCAATTCTCCATGCAAGATGCTCGTAATATCTTCATCTTCCCCCGGAAGCAGCTTTGCCCCCATTTCAATAACGGTAACCTTGGTGCCCATCCTGCTATAAATACTGGCAAATTCACATCCGATGACGCCGCCTCCTACAATTAGAAGCGAATCGGGAATGGCAGGAAGCGACATGGCATGACCACTATGGATGATCCATTCACCATCAAACGGCGCAAAAGGTAGTGGAATCGGTTCAGACCCAGTTGAAATGATGATCTTACTTGCTTCAATCTCTTCAATTTTATTTCCGTTCTCGATATGCAGCCGATTGCTCGTCAGGATAGACGCTCTACCCTGGATGACTTTTATTTTATTCTTATTCATTAAATATCGAATGCCGTTCACTAGTTCAGATACGACATCGTTCTTTCGTCCTTGTACAGTTTCCCAATCGACTTCAATCGAATTGAAGGGCAGGCGAATTCCCATTTTCCCTGCATTTTTCACCAGGTCATACGTATCGGCACTTTTCAATAATGACTTCGTTGGCATGCATCCTTCGTTTAAACAGGTACCCCCCAATGGCCCATCGACTACCAATATGACCTCCTTATCCTGCTGGGCAGCTGTGATAGCCGCTACATACCCTGCAGGACCTCCGCCTACAATAGCTATTCGATTCAAGTGCTTTCCCTCCTTTCCTATAAAATCACGGTGATCGGCTCTTCTAAATACCGTTTTAGTGTTTGTAAAAAGGCAGCAGCGGGTGCCCCGTCAAGTACCCGGTGATCAAAAGTTAAACTAAGTGGCAAGATCGTTCTCCTCTCCAATTTTTCGCCAATATAAAGCGGAGTATCGTAAGCAGAACCAATGCCAAGTATCCCCGTTTCCGGTGTATTGAGAATCGGTGTAAAATGTTCAATGCCATATGCCCCCAGATTACTGATGGTAAAAGTGGATCCTTGCATGTCTTCGATAGGCAATTTACCGTCACGAGCACACCGGGCCAATTCCTTACCCTTATTCGATAACTGCTTTAGGGTATAACTTTCGGCGTTTCTTATGACGGGAACAACGAGTCCATTTTCCAAGGCCACTGCTAATCCAAGGTGGATACGCTCATGCAAAATGATATTATCTTCAATATAGGCACTATTCATTTTAGGATGCTCTTTAAGTGAAAGCACGGCAGCTTTGGCAACAAAGTCCGTTATAGTCAATTTCATTGATTCATATTTTTGTAGCGTTTCAGTGGCCTGTTTTTGCAAAATGACTAGATCAGTGGCATCAACTTTCATCGTTAGAGTTAATTGGGCACTGCTTTGCAAGCTCTCTTTCATACGTGTAGCAATGATGTTCCTCATCCCGGTCACGGGAATCTGCTGAAAACTATCCAAAGTATGTTGGGGGTTCACTTTTGTTTCTTCTGTATTGACCGACATGGTATCCCTTTTCTCAATTACTTTCTGTACATCTTCTTTAGTGATTCTTCCGCCTGGTCCGGTGCCTTGAATTTTCTCGATGTCAAGATTCGCTGCCTGTGCCATTTTTCGCGCAACCGGAGTGACCATCAATCGATTGCCCATTGACAAAATGGGTGACTCTTTTGTTTTCGGCTTTTCTTGTTCATCCATTTTCGGCTGATTTTCTTTAGCAACTTGATCATTGATCATTATTTTTTCATTCGGCTTTCCGATATGACAGATAACGGTTCCTGGAGGTACTCCTTGTCCTTCTTGAACAGCTATATTCAGGATCGTACCTTCAGCCGGAGATTCAATATCCATTTCTATTTTCTCTGAATTGATGCTGGCTATTGCTTCACCTTTTTCGACTGGATCCCCAACAGCCTTACTCCATAACGAAACAGTGCCTTCTTTCATTGCCATGCCCAATTTCGGCATTACCACTTCGACCGCCATATCTTTTTTCTCCCTTCAGATTGGTTTCTGTGTCCATCATTGATTTTTGTTGCTCCAACTTTTGCAGTTTTATGCGAAAAAGCTGGAGCATGCATCAAATTGATTTAATTACACCCAAGAATGGAAGGCTCCCCCAATAAGTCTGAAACGACTTGTATCACTTTTTCTGATGATGGAAGGTAAATATCTTCGAGCAGTGGAGAAAAAGGTACAGGTGTATGTGGTGCTGTGATCCTCTTAATTGGGGCGTCAAGCGTGTCAAATCCCTTATCCGCCACCAGTGCGGCAATATCCGTTGCGATGCTGCATCTTGGATTCGCTTCATCGATCACGATTAAACGATTTGTTTTTGCCACAGAATTAAGAATCGATTCTTCATCTAGTGGTGACAGGCTCCGCGGGTCGACAATTTCAACTTCAATGCCTTTAGCTGTAAGTTTTCCAGCAGCCTCCATCGCGGTGTGAACTTGTTTACCGATGGAAACGATTGTCAAATCCGAGCCTTTCCTTTTAATTTCAGCTTTGCCTATTGGGATTGTATAGTAGTCTTCCGGAACCTCTCCTACCATGTTGTATAGCGTTTTATCTTCAAAAAAGATGACGGGATCATTATCTTCTATGGCTGAAAGTAAGAGTCCTTTTGCGTCATAGGGGGATGAGGGAACGACGACCTTCAATCCAGGAATGCTAGTGAACAAGGCATAAAGGCTTTGTGAATGCTGTGCTGCAGCCCTGAACCCCGCACCATGCATCGTACGGATCGTCACGGGAACCTGTGCTTTTCCCCCAAACATATAGCGGAACTTCGCACCTTGATTCAATACTTCATCCAAACAGCTGCCAATGAAATCGTTGAACATTAACTCGGCAATCGGTCGTAAGCCTGTCGAAGCGGCGGCCATGGCCGCTCCCATATATCCTGCTTCCGCAATGGGTGTATCAAGAATTCTATCCCGGCCAAACTCTTGAACCAATCCTTTTGTGACGCCTAAGACACCCCCCCATGCTTCGTCATCCTGTAAATGATCGACCTCTGCACCGCCAGCTACATCTTCTCCCATAAGGATGACGCTTTCATCTTTTCTCATTGCCATGGCCATAGCTTCATTTATTGCTTGTGACATACTTATTTTTCTACTCATCTCAATTCCTCCTTTTATAGTTTAATAGGATACATAAACATCGTTTAATAAATCGGATGCCTCTGGATACGGGCTATCTTCACTGAACTTAACTGCCTGTTTAATAGCTTCCTCAACGGAACTCTCAAGAGAAATCAGTTCTTTTTCCGCCAGCAGATTCTGATTGAGTAAGTAATTCCTAAACAGGGCAATCGCATCTTTCTCTTGTTTATGCTCTTTTTTGTCTTGTTCTTTTTTATACTTCTGTGCATCTCCCTCGAAGTGTCCATAATTACGATAAGTAACGCATTCGATCAATGATGGACCTTCTCCCCTGCGGGCTCTCTGAACAGCTTCTTCAGCAGCCTTATACACAGCCAATACATCTTTCCCATCCACTCGTACACCCGGGATATTGTAACTTATCGCACGATCGGCTATCGTTTTACAACTTGAAGCATAGTTGAAAGGCGTGGCTTCCCCATACCCATTATTTTCAGCGATGAAGATAACGGGTAGCTTCCAGATTGCCGCCAGATTTATCCCTTCATGGAATGTCCCATGATTATTGGCACCATCACCAAAAAAACAAACACTGACATGATCGGTCTTTTTATATTTGGCAGTTAATGCTGCGCCGCATGCGAGCGGAAAGCCTCCACCAACTATCCCGTTCGCACCTAACATTCCTTTATCCAAATCGGCAATATGCATGGAACCGCCTTTTCCTTTGCAAAGCCCAGTCACTTTCCCATAGATTTCAGCCATCATTCCATTTAGGTCGCATTCTTTGGCAATACAGTGACCATGACCCCTGTGAGTGCTTGTAATGCTGTCCTTTTCGGATAGGTGAGCACATACTCCTACAGCTACCGCTTCTTCCCCAGCATACAAATGGACAAACCCTGGTAAAATCCCCTTAGCAAAGGATTCATGAACTTGGTCTTCGAATTTTCTGATCTCCAGCATTTTTTTGTACATCCAATAAGCCTTGTCCTGTGATAACTTTATTTCATTCGATTGAACCGTTTCCATTTTTCAGCCCCCAATCATTAATAATAAGTCAATCTTTATATTGATATTGCAAATTCCGTGCCAAGATGGGAGGACGTTAAAATTAGGATTTTATTTAATTTCAGTCGAAACAAAACGAGACAAAATGAGATTGTTGTCTCGTTTTGTCTCGTTTTAAAATATAGCTATCCCAATTTACGTACCACTGAAGTGAAAAGATGGTTTGAATGTGAAACAGCCTGTTTAATGAACTTTATGCATCATTTATCTGGTTGTCGGTACTTATAACTTGAATGTTTGTTAGGGGGAATGCTTAAAGGGAATTTAAAAAAAGACAGAGCTTTTTTGCTCCGTCTGAATGCTAGAATATTTTTTTTTCATTCAATTCGAGAGCTAATTCTTTAAAGAATTGTAGGGATTCTGGATTTCCCATGGAGTCTGCATTCACTACTTTATCAAACTCGAAACCTAATAACACTTTACGTATCGGGACTTCCATTTTCTTTCCGTTTAATGTTTTAGGAATTTGTTCAACGACATGAATTTGGTCAGGGATAAAGCGAGGGGACACATGCCCTCTGATTTGTTCCTTGATTTTTGCCGTCAAAGCTGTATCAAGTATTTTACCGGGCTTAAGAACAACGAACAGCAGCAGTGATGAACCGCGGCCAAGCACTTCCCTATCAATGATAAGGCTTTCCATTACCTCGTCGATCGCTTCTACGACTCTGTAGATATCGCTGGTTCCCATCCGTACACCAGAACGGTTGATGGTCGAGTCGGAACGTCCATAAATGATACAGCTTCCCCTGTCGTCGATCTTTATCCAATCACCATGTTTCCATATGCCAGGATACGTATCGAAATAACTCTCGTAGTATCTTGTCCCGCCTTGATCATTCCAGAAGTATAGCGGCATGGATGGCATCGGTTTGGTAATGACCAATTCACCGACATCATTAATCAATGTTTGACCATGTCCATCAAAGGCTTCCGCACAAACCCCCAATGCCCTTCCTTGTATCTCTCCGATTCTCACGGGCAGTGTAGGAACTCCACCTACAAATCCTGCACATACATCGGTGCCGCCACTGGATGAACTGAGCCAGATATCCTTCTTGACATTCTCATACACCCATTTATAACCGTCGCCAGACAATGGAGCTCCAGTGGAAAAAAGAGCCTTCAATTTCGATAAATCATATTTTCCCATGGGCTTGTTTCCTAACTTCATGGAATTCGTAAGGAATGGTGCACTTGTTCCAAAGAAAGTCATGCCTGTATCTTCCGCCAATTCCCAAAGGGCATCCATATTGGGAAAAGAAGGACTGCCGTCATATAGGACGATGGTCCCTTCGTTAAGCAAACCACCCATAAGGAGATTCCACATCATCCAGCCTGTCGTCGTAAACCAGAATACCGTATCCTCGGAGGTCATGCCTTGATGGATTCTTGTTGATTTAAAATGTTCCACTAATATACCGCCATGCCCTTGTACAATTGGTTTTGGCATGCCGGTTGTACCAGATGAATAGAGGATCCAAAGCGGATGATCGAAGGGAACACTTTCAAAAGATAATTCCGCCTTTTCTTTTAAAAGGTCATCCCAAGGAATCGTATCTGCCAGATTCTCTTTCAAAATCTTTTTTTCTATGTAAGGAACCAACACGGTATGCTTGACAGTGACCAATTCCTGTTTAAGTTGTGAGACGACTGGTGTTTTATCATATATATTTCCATTATACTGATACCCATCAACCGCCAGTAATACAACCGGTTCAATCTGTTTGAAACGATCTATGACACTTCTTGCCCCAAAGTCAGGTGAACAGCTGGACCATATGGCACCTATGCTTACGGTTGCCAAGAAACCTATGACCGCTTCAGGTATGTTTGGTATATAGGCAACGACACGATCACCGGATTTCACACCAAGTTCCCTTAATGAATGGGCGACAGAAGCTACTTTTTCTTTCAGCTCTTTCCAGCTAACCTCTTGCTGCCTGATATGTTCGGAACGAAAAAAAATCGCCGTTTTCTCTTCTTGTTCATTCCATAATGCATTTTCGGCATAATTTAGCCTTGCCCCCTCGAACCATTTCGCACCTGGCATTGATTGCTGCGCTAAAACCCTGTCATATTTCCTGCAGGCTTTTACATCACAATAATCCCAAATTGAAGCCCAAAATTCCTCCAGTTCATCTACCGACCATTTCCATAATTCATGGTAATCATGAAATGTTAAACCTTTCTTTTCTTTTAACCATTTCACATATTGAGTCAATACCGTTTGCTCGATTTGTTCCTTTGTCGGTTCCCAAATGATTTGTCCATCAGTAAGCGATTTCATTCAATCATCCATCTCCCTTAGGTATCAAATTCGTCATTGAATCATTTCATAATAATTGGTAGTTTACTTAAATTGTAATCTATGAGATTAAAACCGTCAATTTAGACTAAACTCAAATACGATCGTATCTATGTATGGGCAGGTTAATAGAGAAACATGTCCCTTTCCCCAGTACACTTGAAACGTATACCTTCCCATCCATGCTTTTGATAATGCTATATGAAACCATCATACCTAATCCCGTCCCTTTATTTTTTGTCGTGAAGTAGGGCTCACCTAAACGGTATATTTGTTCCTGTGTCATTCCAATTCCCTGATCTTGGATCTTTATTTGGATGGTGGAGGCAGCAAGAATTAACTGTATGTATATTTCGCCGTCATCATGCATCGATTCTATTCCATTCTTTAAGATATTGAATAAGCACTGCTGGAATTTCTTCCTTTCCCCCATGATATAATAAGCTTCATCTTCGAATAGGGATAACTTCAATTCTGTTCCATTATTGTTAGCCAAGGGTTTTATGCTGTTCACGACATGATGAATTTCCTCGGATACCCTTAATCGCTCTGTGTTTTCAGGGCTTATGGCAGCAAAAGTCAAATAATCGTTAATAACTTCCGTGGCCCGATCTAATTCCATCAGAGCAATATTTGCATACTTGACCTTTGTATGGGAAGGCACATCTTCGCTTAACATTTGAATATAGCCCCTGGTAACTGTAAGGGGATTTCTGACTTCATGAGATATGCTTGCAGCAAGATGACTGACGATCTGCAATTTTTCCGCTTTCACTAATTTTTCGAGAACCTGAAAATTAGTGAGGATGACTTCCCATAGTAAGATTACAACAACGATTCCTATGACTTGGATCGTGAAGTATTGTTTCCATAAGCTTATACCTATAGTAAGTTCAAATACTACTGTTGAAATAAGCTGTGTGAGAAGATGTACAAGGAAGATTAATGATATTCCGATGAGAATTTTTTTAATGACAGGCATTTTCAGATAGTATTTAGATATAAAAAACAGGGAAACACCAATTAGTGGAAAGGTGATGCATGAAATATAAAAGCCATTTTCGCCACCTGTTAAATAGCGAATTACAAGAGTGATGACTATTAAGATGATACCTAACCGGTAACCTCCATATAAACCGCCTAAAAGAAAAGGGATCCATCTAAGATCCCAAACAAAATCTTCTTCTATAACTACAGGAAATAGCATGCATAGAACAAGTGAAAGAATAGGGAAAATTGTTAGGAAGGATCCTTTTAATGCATCTAAACGGTATACATACTTCACTAGATAGCTCATTTGCAATAAAAAGATCGGAAAAAGGATAATTAAAAAGTTAATCAGTAAATCTTTTGTCATAAGATTCATTTTCACACCGAACTTTCGATATTTTTCGAAGATTTAGACAGATATATAAATAATAACAAGAGAAAGATTGATAAGCTAGTAAAATTAACATGCGGGACTAAAAAAAGAGAAAACTAATGACCAGAGGACCAAACAAATAAAACGGATGATTCAGGTTGATAAAAGAACGGGAAAAAGCACGGAAATGACGAAGTCATTTCCGTGCTTCAAAAAATATCCCAGTACACACTTAATAAAGAGCTGATTTTGCTAGCATGGTGATTGTTGCATCATCCATCGGAGGATTATGAAGTCCTGCGCGTACATCCCTATAGAAGCGTTGCAGGGGATTGTTCCGTTGTAAACTTTTGGCTCCAACGACTCTCATCGCTTTATCGACGATGGAAATCGCTTTATTGACGACGGATAACTTAACAGCACCCAATTGTTTCGATAATTCTTCATGATCTTCAGGGTGCTGCACCCATTTTTCTGCGACGGAGTAGAGGAAATGGTGTGCTTCGCCCAATTCCAGTTCCATCTCCCCAATTGTCCGTTGAATATTCGGAAGCTCCCTGATTGGTCCTGGTAGACTATTGGGTGAATATGTTTTCGCAAATTTGACTGCGTAATTTCTGGCAGCCACTGCAATTCCCAAGTAGCAAGCAGGTATATGTAATAGCCACGCTTCAGGTTTTCTTTTTTCACCAGGTTTGCTTTTCATGACATAATACTTATCAGGCAAGCTGACATCATTTAACACCAAATCATGACTTCCTGTCCCCTGCATGGAAATCATATCCCAAGTTTCTTCTATACTTACCCCCATTACATCACGATGAACTAAAAATGTCCCTAGGTGCTCATCCTCTGGTACCCATGCCGTTACTAGAAAAATATCAAGGACGGGAGAGAGTGTAGTAAAAGTCTTTCTGCCATTCAAAATCCATTGTTGACCCTTTTTGATGGCAATCGTTTCCGGACGGCCGCCTCGCGTCGGACTACCCGTTCCTGCCTCAGATGCTGCCGTGTTGATGAGGGCGCCTTTAGACACTTTATCAAACAATTCATTCATGACTCCTTTTTCCCATGGTCTCTTCTCCGTTAAGGATAGGACCGTTCCGACATGCCAGCCTATTCCCAAGGCTGTCGGGCCGCAATATTGAGCTATTTTTTCTTGGCAAAGGAGAAAATCATATAAGGAACCGCCATATCCACCATCTTCTTTTGCTAACGTTAATTGGGAATATCCGAATTCCTTTAACTCCTGAATGTTTTCAAAAGGGAAACCCTTTGAATCATCAAGTGCTTCAGAACGACCGGGAAAGGACTGAATCACATCCTCCAATTTTTGTATATATTCTTTTTGCTTCTGTGATTGAAAAAACGACATGAAGATCATCCCTCCTGTAGTAAACAAAATGCTGAAACTCCAGCGCAGAAACAGAACTGCGAACTCCACTTTATCATATCACCTTAGTGTAGTTTATGGTTTGAATCTGCCCATTAAGAGTGAATGTCTTCATTTTTATATTCTTTGTTCGCGTTCTTGTAAGCTTCCTTCGCCTGATCAATATCTTTGTTTTCGAGAAAGTAAGCTATTGCTGCTTGCCCGATTCCATATGTTACCGCGCCCGCTACCGCACCTGAAACGGCTAGACCAGCTCCTGGGATGAAACGGACTGCAGCCCTGACACCTTCCCTGACAAGGAGACCGATTCCAACATTGATCCCTAATGCCGCAATGAATTCACTTGCCGTTTTTGTATTGATTTCTTTATCAGCGATAAACCCAATCACCACAATCATTAAACCTTGTATGCCGGTCAAAATGGGAAAATCGGCAAAAGGAATTGGTTCTGCACCGATTAAACCGGCGATTGCCGTAAACGTTCCCACTATCGTCCGCGCGAATTTCTTCTTAACGAATTGGCTCTGCATCGCTTTGGCGGTCTTCAGCTTCGCTTCACTGGGTAAGGCCTCGATCAAGTAATCAGAAAGCAAATCAATGTTCCAACGCATATCATATTCAATATTTCCGTTTTCGTCAAAATCAATATAAGAACAAATAGGAATGATGTTCAATAGAGGTATTTCACACTCTTTAAATCGTTTTGACATCAAAGAGATGGCTTCATCAATATTCTGTTTTTTCTTAGGATTGGCATCAAAAGGTGCTTGTTTATAATGTGGCGGATCTAATTCATCCACTTGGGTGACCACACAGATGACGGGTACATCATAATGGTGATTCTCTTTAACGATTTTGCGCAGCTTTTTCAATTCCTGTAAATCTTCTTCAATCCTTGAATCCGCTTCTTTTGCTTTAATCAAGAAAAGAAACACATCAGGCTGTTCTTCGGTTACCGCATTTTTCAATTCATCCATTGGGGTTTCTTCTTCGAATTCTTCCGTAGGCGCTTCACTCTCACCCAGTCCGCGTGAATCCAGCAAACGAATTTTGGGCTCAGCATCACTCGGGTACCAGAGCCATTTCCCTTTACCCGTTCCAGATTTAACGGAACTGACATATTGCCGTTCCTGACCAAACATCGCATTAATCAGTGAGGATTTTCCGGAACCTCGCCTACCCACAAGAGCAATTCGCGGTTCCCTTGCATCAACTGTCATCGTTTTAAGCCTTAAGAGCTGGTCAAGCATTTTGTTCTTTTTCGCTTGTGAAATGGGCAGCTTATCTACCTGGCCTTTAATGAAACTGAATATGCTTCCCATTTCATCGTGTTTTTCCACCATCACTCATTCCCCCATGTAAGAAGTGTTTTAAGTAACATTTACCCTTGGACAATTCAAATTAAGCATGTAACTTCATTCTCCTTGCAAAATTAAGGGGCTTCATTTCTTATATTCTTTTAACTCTTTTCTTTTAAGAACATAACGACACTGGCCATGTATTTTTGGATTTCCTGGACTTGAAAGGCGGCAGAATCCGCAATCTGTTTGTAATGATGCTGTCCTTCATCGGTAATTCGTAAATACCTTTTAGTTCGTTTTTCACTTTCCCACCTGCCGACAAGCAGGCCGTTCTCTTCCATTTCATGGGACAAATCGTATAAATAGCCGTTTGAAGCGATCCAACCGAACTGATTTTTAAGCAGATCGCCAATTTCCCCCATGTAAATCGGCTTCTTAGTGAAAGCCGCCTTTAAAGTTACATAACGGACAAGATCCTTCACCGATATTATTTTCGAGAAATAAGACCTGTATTCTTCAGGTAGCTCATTAAGAACGGGTGGGTTTTCACCAGAACCCCTTAGATCGAACATGAAGCGATCAATGACCTTTTTCACTTCGGAAAACCGTTCCAGGAAATTTTCTTGGTACCATATGTAAAGCTCTTTGCCTTTTTCAGTAATTTGATAATAATTTCTTCCCTTATTCCTATATAATGATAGATGGTTCGATTCGACTAGCGTATTACAAATTTTACATAAATAGTCATAGCTATGCACTTTTCCAGTGAACGTATTTTTTAGGTCCTGATGAATCGCCCTTGGATAATTCGCTTTTATACTCAAAGAGTGAAGTAAAAAAATCGTTAGAAATTCACGCTGGCTCAACCCAACCGTTTCAACCGTTGCAGACAGTTTCTCCCCTTTCTTCACTGTCAAAACCTCCTTTATATACTGTTTATAAAACACATTATTATCTATTTATTCCCTCCCCTTATTATCCTGTGCTGCCACATAATAGTAAAGTTTTTAATATCTAACTGACCAGTAGTAATTTTTCAAATTTTATCTATTGTAAAAATTAAAACAAAAGAAGAAACGGCCCATGATTAGGCCGTTTCTTCTTTTTGTTTACTGTTCCGTTAAAATGATCGGATCTTCTTTTGTAATGACCAGGGTATGTTCATATTGGGCGGAAAGCTTTCCATCTGCCGTTCTCGCCGTCCAGCCGTCTTGGTCCATTTTCATATGCCATGTTCCTGCATTCAGCATTGGCTCGATCGTGATGACCATACCTTCTTTTAGACGGGCACCTTTACCTGGCTTACCATAATGTAGGACGGTTGGGTCTTCGTGCATGGTTTTACCGATTCCATGTCCTGTAAAATCACGAACAACAGAAAACTTTTCACCTTCTGCATATGACTGGATTGCATGCCCGATGTCCCCGAGACGATTCCCTGCCCGTGCAACTTCAATGCCTCTATATAAAGCATTCTTGGTTACATCCATTAAACGCTGAGCTTCATCGGAAATTTCACCGACTGCATATGTCCAAGCTGAATCCGCCAAACCACCGTTAAGGTTCACTACCATATCAATCGTAACGATGTCTCCCTCTTTTAGAGCTTTCTTTTGGGGAAATCCGTGACAAATTACATCATTCACTGATGCGCACGTTGCATATTTGTAGCCGTTATAGCCCTTTTGCTCAGGTGTAGCACCATTCTCTGCCAAGTACTTATCGACAAATTCTTCGATTTCCCAAGTGGTGATGCCAGGTTTTATCATTTTTGCGATTTCTCTATGCGTCGCAGCAAGCAGTTTGCCCGCTTCATGCATCAAATTTATTTCTCGTTCACTTTTAATGGTTATCATTTAAAATCCTCTTTCGTTTTATAACTTTTCTGATTGAGACTCCTTATTTATCATATGCCTTTTTTTATATAAAAAGCAACCAAAAACCCGGTAAAAATCACCGGGTTAATTAATTCATGGCCTTTTATGTACCTGTAATTCTGGTGAAAATAAGCTTTTGAATTACAAAAGTGATAAAAATGGACGCCGACATTTACGTTATCCTATACACAATTGCTCAATGATGATTTTTCCTGAGTCGAATTACCTTCAGTATTATAATCGCCATAGGACTTAATTGTCTCAAATACTATATTGGCCCATGAGAATTAATTGGGTGAAGGTTCCCATTTAAAGCGAATGAAACCCTTCCTGTTTCCTCTGATACTACCAATACAAGTGCATCACTTCGTTCAGATAAACCTAAAGCAGAACGGTGGCGTGTTCCAAGTTTTTTTCCCCCTGTTGATCTGTCTGAAAGCGGAAGGACATTTGCTGCGGAAACAATCTGATTTTGACTAACCAAAACAGCGCCATCATGTAGTGGATTTCCAGGGAAAAAAATTGATTCCAATAAAGAATGAGTTAACTCCGCTCCTATTGAAATACCGGGTTGAATCAATGAATCAAGAGGATCTCCCCGTTGAATCACAATCAACCCGCCATGTCTCGAATTCGACAAATTTTGGACGCAAATTGATAATTCGGGATATTTGTCCGTAAACGGTGACAAATAACAATTCAAATAAAATGTTGCTGCTTTCATATCGATGTATGCGAAGTTATCCTTTATTTTCTCGAAATTTCCAAGGAGACAATAGTTTTCATCCCCCATAGCTTCTAAGTTATCCTGTAATGCTGCTATTACTTGGCGTATATCCTCTTTTAACATTTGTTTCATTGGTGAAAAATCACAATTTCCATTATTCACAGGCATGCACCTCCCATATATTATTCCACTCTCTTTTTTTCACTGAATCTTAATTGGCATCTAAAAGACGTTTCTTATTTTCCCTGGTTAAATTTATGATTATGAATGTACTTAAAGTTTGTCTTCACGATAATTAATTATTCATCTTTACTATCAATCAGTAATGACTTCACATTTTATTATGTCATATGGACAAGGTAAGAGAATGGATACGTTCATGACCTGTTGAAAGATATCCTTAATAAGGAGGTGGTATTAGATGCCTTATGTAACAGTATTTGACCAAGGAACGTTTGAAGTTGAAATGGGAAAAAAGTTAACATTAGCATTGGTAGATAACGGTATAAATATTCTCCACCGATGCGGAGGTAAGGCTAAATGTACAACTTGCAGAGTTGAAATTTTGGCAGGTGATTTTTTGGAGGTCTCACATAAAGAAAAAAAGATACATGAGGAAAAAGGAATGGAAGATCATTTACGTTTATCTTGTCAAATTTACGTGAATGGAGACATAACCATTCGGCCGATCAAGACTGTAGAAAATTCTGGAATTCCTGCTGGGCCAAGGCCTGTTGACTAAATAGTTTCATTAGTGTCGTAGTTTAAGCAAAAAACATCACAAGGACTAAAAATAGAATAGTTTTTCGAGTCGTTGTGATGTTTTTTAATCATTAGCTAAAAGAGTTACTTCTTTTCCATGACCGCAAAGTAATTATCTTCATTGTCAGCAAAATTGAAGACTCTTCCAGATGGCATATTTACAAGTTCTCCCACTTTGATGTTTTTCTTTGAGAAGTCTTTATATAAACCATCAAGATTATCCGAGTAAAACATTAACGAAGGTGTATTAAGGTTTAATTCAGGCTGCATTTTAGCAATGAATTCCTTATTATGCAGGATGATACTCGTCTGTGCTTCCTTTGTTGGGGCTATTTCAATCCATCTTAGTCCTTGGCCGTTATCTTCTTCAGAAATTACGCTAAAACCGAATTTTTCCGTCCAAAATTTTAATGACTCGTCTTGGTTATTTACATATAACATAATTTGACCGACTTTATTTATCATTGGCTTCTCTCCCTTTCTGTTGGTTCCGTTATTCATGATATCCTTTACGTATAAGCATATTGTTGGTTGGAAATATATAACTAATTAAATCGTATAATAAATGCCAGATTTAATCAATATTTACTAAAGTTCCCTTCCTCCGCTTAAGGGAAACTTTTGCCCGCTCCTGAACATTAATAACAGATTGGAAAATTGGAGCGTAATCAAGTTATCTACTTTTCTTAAGCAATTGTGAAGGCAATGCCTTTTCAATCAATTTTTGTTAATTTTGTTCCATTTATGGAACCGAACATATTTCCCCTTTATACATTATCTAATGGTTAATTCTGCATAGTAATAGGGATTGCTCAAAAAAACTATGAAATCTTTATATACAGAAATTTGCAGGACTTTTCGATTTTTCCCAGAACTTTTATACAGAGTATTTCTCGAAGGAGAGTGAAATGATGGTTCTATCGAAAGAAGGTTTGTTAAATATTTTAGAAGGAAACAGGAGATTGACGATGCGGGTGATTGAAGCCTTTCCTGAAGAGGAATTATTTCACTATACACCGGCCGGTGAGCTTCGTCCTTTCGCAGAGATGGTTAAAGAAATCATGAACATTGAGACTGGATATATGCATGGGATTGCACTTAGTGTTTGGAAGTATCCAGATTCGTTTGCTGGAATTTCTACCAAAGTGGAACTAGTTTCAGCCTGCGAAGCAGTAAGGGACGATACTAGGAGACTGTGGGAGGAAATGACTGAGGAAACACTTGGAGTGGTGGAAAAAGATCCCTTTTTCGGTCCATCACAAAGCCACTTTGATAGGCTTCAATATGCCTTGGAAAATGAGATCCATCACAGGGGACAGGGTTATATCTATCTTAGAACGCTCGGAATTGAACCACCGGAATTTTTCGTCAGGTAGTAATGAAATAATATGTCATAAAACGTATAGTAATCAAAAAAATAGGAGTGAGATAAATGTCAGTTGTTGCATATCTTAATTTTAATGGGAATTGTCGGGAAGCAGTAGAGTTCTACGCAGAGGTTTTTGGAACGGAACAACCTAATATCATGACCTTTGGGGAAACACCGCCTAATCCGGAATTTACCCTTCCAGAAGAAGCGAAAAATTTAGTCATGCATTCAAGGCTAAATATTAATGGAAGCAATATCATGTTTTCGGATACTTTCCCTGGTATGCCTTTTGTTGAAGGAAACAATATCAGCCTGGCATATGTCAGTAATGATTTGGATGAAATTAAATCGATCTTTAACAAACTAAGTGAAGGGGGCACGGTTGGTCTAGAGCTTCAAGAAACGTTCTGGAGTAAAATTTACGGTCAGTTAACCGATAAATTCGGCATCAAATGGCAATTTAACTTCGAGAGCTGAGTAATGAACATGACCCTTTATTGATTCTCCTTCAATTTGGATATAGGCTTTTCACTGGTGAAAAGTTTCTATATCCTTTTTGTATTTCCATCACCAGGAGGCCAAGATACTGTAACTAGATAGGGTAATAATTCTTCGTTAATCCTTAAAGATGGGAGGGCTATATAAAGGCCATTTACATTAAGGGAATTAGTTAAATGATGAGTTAGTAAAAAATGAATACACTTATGACTTCACCCCACTACTTATATCCCTTTCTTGGTTCCTGATAAATGACGTATAGTAATAGGGTATCTTCAAGATAGTTAATCTCATCGAAAAATCCACATCCTGATACCTCCAATAGAAGAAGGATTTAGTTATCGGAAATTTGCTAAATATGTAAACTGAAAAGGAGAAATTATGAAAAGGAGAAATTATGAAAAACAAAATTCAAAAAATCACGACCAACTTGTGGTTTGATACACAAGCTGAGGAAGCGGCGAAATTCTACACTTCCATCTTCGAAAATTCTAAGGTCGGAAGAATTGTTAGCTATGGAAATGAAGGAAATCAAATCCATGGGAAGCCAGAGGGATCAGTGATGACCGTTGAGTTTGAATTGGAAGGACAAGCATTTGTAGCATTAAATGGCGGTCCGCAATTCAAATTCACAGAGGCAATATCATTTATCATCCATTGCGAGGGGCAAGGAGATTTGGACCATTATTAGGAAAAACTCTCTGAGGACGGAGACAAAAATGCACAAGTTTGCGGTTGGCTGAAAGATCGATTCGGAGTATCATGGCAAATTGTCCCTGGGAACCTATCCAAGATGGTAAACGACTCCAATCCTGACAAATCGGAAAGAGTTATGAAAGCGCTGCTCCAAATGAAGAAAATTGACATAAAAACTTTAGAACGGGCGTATAAAGGATAGGATTCAAGAAAAAGGTAATTTGAAATAACTAAAGCCTAATTTCCCGGCATTGTAGGTGTGAAATGAGGTTTTGATATTTGAATTTCCTTAAAATTGTTAATTCGCATTTTCATGGCGATACCCCTATTGGAAAAGAAAAGCCTTCTTAAGTAAAATGGTATAAATGATCTATATAGTTTTTAAGGGAGAAATAGAAATGATGGACAATATATTTACACTAGCACTTAAACGTGGCGATGAAATAATAGAAAGAAAAATCCGCTACGACTCCAAAGTTATAGAACATAACTGTTTGCTGTTAAACAAACAAAATCAACAAGTCGTACTTTTTCATGAAATCCTGGATTCGTTCACGATGAAAGCGGGTTCTATTAAATTAACCATCCCTGTAGGCAGTTATACGATTGCTTATTATTGGAAAGACCGTCCTTATAATTTATACATTTGGAGAGATAACGAAGGGAATTATTTAGGATCCTATTTAAATATTGTAAGAAATACATATATGGCGGATACGTTGATATCCTTTGAGGATTTGATCATTGATATCTTGGTGCTTCCGGATGGGTCACGTTTTATTTTAGACGAGGATGAGTTACCAGTGCCAATAGAGCAATTTGAGAGTGGCTCTGTTAAACAAGCCCTAAACTTTTTACTTGATTCCATTGATATTCTTCTTGCTCAAATCATTTCAGAATCCGAGAAACTCTATAAACATAAAGACCTCCTTCCATGGTTGAACAACAATTGATTCTTTGAACTCCACAACAGGGAAGCCATTACCATGAATAAAAAGCCTACTTTCTTAAAGTAGGCTTTTTATTCCCCCTCACTCACCATCTGCTTGAGCCGATATACTGTCGGCAAGCTCCTCAATGTTCTTAGATACTTTCGCACTGTATGAGTAGTCACCGTAGCAATATGGGTATCGAAAATTATCTTTGTCTCCGCCGCAGTCATAGAGCTTGGGGTTCTTTTCGACCTGAAGCATGGAGAACTTCTTTGCAAGCTCTTCATTATGCTTGCCCCCTTCATCCGCAACGAAATCAATATAACCAATTCCCATGTTATATGCTTGAATGATCGTGGCAAAATCCACGCCCTTTTCATTGCCATATTCATTGATTCTCTTAAAATGTTTCACCCCATACTTAATGCTTTCCGTTGGATCTGTGATCGTATTCGGATCAAGTCCTGCTGACTCAGATGCCTGCATTGGGTCACCGCCCCTTCCTCGGCTTTCCTGCTGCATCAATGCAATCAATGTCGAAGTATGCTCCTCAAGTCCGTATTTAGCCAACTCGTTTCGGAGAAGTGAACTATACTTTTTCACGCTCGCAAAAGAATCAAGCGTATTTACTGTTGTGTAAACATTTTGGGAATAAGGGGTTTTCATGATCTCCTTTATGAGCAAAAATGCAAAAAACAGGATAAAAATGACAAAAATATTCTTTGATTTCTTACGTTTCTTCTTCACATTCTCTCTCCGTTATCTCTAGGTTATATATTTATATCTTAACAAATAGTAAGAGTAATAACTAATTAGAATACCCAATTAAATGTTCATGAAAATGAGATTACGAGTAATTGAAATTAGTATTTTAAATTCAATTCTATTATTAGCCGCAAAATTATAAGACGCACAGAGTCATTCAGTGTATATTTATTCGTACAATGAAACACCCTATTGGTTGGAGGTGATATGTATGGATAAGAAGATTGATAAAGAAGAAATCCTTAATGTTAAAAAGAAAAAATATAGAAACGAGTTTGGGGCAGATCCAGATGAACAAGAAATGAATGGTCTGTATGGTATGTTGGAAACTGAATATGAAGATAAGCTTCACGATCAAGAAAAGTAAGGATTGTTTCCTTTAATATTTGTTAAGCACCTTATACGGCGTTTTTTTATGAGTTCATCTATTATGAACTTATTGATTCTACTCTAAAGGCTCGTATTTTGTTTCATATGAACTGATTTTTGAATATGCAAAAAAATGAAAACCCAGAAATTATCGTTTTTTCCAATTTAGAATACGTTTTAGTCACTAACTACAAAGGATATCATTAAAAAGGGAGTGACCTAATATCGTCACTCCCTTTACTTAATTAGTATCGTAATGATTGTCCGTCATCAATCGTAATGACGACCCAATGCGGCTGCCTGACCTAAACCTGATCCTGCCCAAGTAATGATTACACTTTTGAATGACTTGTCCATTAATGGCATCCGCTTTCTCAGAGAACAGGAACGTTACAACTTCAGCAACTTCTGGCAGAATTAATTTTTTCCTCATTTGAAGTTGTACCAAAAAGACCAAACGCTTCTTAGAGGAGTTATTTTTATCCTACTGATTTTGGAGATAAATTCAAAAAATGAAGAACCCCATTTACAGGAGGGCTCGCAAACTGTCTGCCAAGCCTCCTTGTCGCCATCGTCTGTAGGGTCTTGGCTAGCCATTTATTCGGCAGGAGTGTCGCAAATTTCTTCAAAAAAACATGAGGGATAAACTGGTCTTGTTTTTTAAATCATGGTTCGGGGCGAGAGCATTCCGAACACCCCTTTCATAGAAAGGGCTCCGTGGTGTTTTTTTAATCCACTAGCCTAGTTTTGGCTGGATCGCAGTTTGGCTTTTCTATGTCTGTCGATTCTGCGAGTTTCGTTAAATAATAACATTCTTCACGCCACATATGATCGGCCATTAATGGCGAAAGCGTTCCAAGAGCCTGCGCACTAAGCTCAAGTTCCTCCAATTCAAGCAGAAAGTGCTGAAAGAATTTAATTTCCAATGTAACGTCCGCATTCATTTTTTCCAATGCAGGGAATGTTGACAGATTGGTTCGTAAATATCCAGCCATTTCAACCGCTTTTATATAAAAATCATTAAAATGTTTTTTATATTGGTCACTTTTCTCCTTTAATCTTTTTTCAACGTCATCCATATTGGATGATATTGCACCTGCATGCCCAGCTGCATCTAACAGCCAAATCAAATGATGATGAAGTTCATGAAAAACAGGCGGCATTTGATTTGAATTGAAGTATTTCAATAATCTTAAATACTCTTCTAATTCGTTTACCATATGATTAATGAATGAAGGTGAAAGATGTATTTTTATTTTACCTACCAGATGTTCTTTAATTAGGCTTAGCTTAAACTCTCGAAATCTTATTACCTTTTCTTCTGCCAAGGCAGTAAGTTGCGAAATCTCTTCCGATTTGGCTTTACCAAGGAGAGTATCAAAAATTCGAATGAATTCTGAGGCGATTTCAATGTTCTCCACTTCAACTGGAGCTAAAGACTCATGGATAAACCTGGCATGGTCTCCTAAGATTTGCAGCCAAAAATGATGCTCGAATCTTGCTGTTTTCTCCAAAAACTCGTTCATTCGCACTCCTCCATCATTTAAGTTATCGAAACCTCACTTATAATTTGTATTCCTAAATCTACAGACTTATTAATATTAATTGTATGGGGACCAAACTATACCCACATGAATGTTCATAGACAGAAAAATCCTGATTGCAGTATAAAATCCCGTCTAATCCTCAGTGAGTCAAACGTGTGCATCCCTTCTTCAAAATCGGTCTTTTTAGTACTTATTTAACTCCCATACAAATATAATATTTTTATTGATTTAACGATTCTGGTAATAGTGAAATTGGGTAAAATGTGCTTTTTTGGAGGACAGTAGATTGTCAAAGGAAATATTGAGTTACATGGACTATCCAATGGTGAGAATTCAAGGGGGAGAACTACAATTAAGGGACGATGGAATTAAAAGCAAATGGAAAGCTGAAATAAGTCCGTTCCTTCTTGCCCGTTATCCTGTTACTACGGGTCTTTACTATATTATTACAAACAGATCACCTAATTATTTTGATCAAGATCTAAAACCTGTTGTGAATATTTCTTGGAATGATGCTATTTCTTTTTGTAATCTGCTTTCACAGAAATCTGGGCTGAGAGAGTCTTATTCTATTAATGGTGAAAACATTGTTTGTGATTGGGAATCAAACGATTTTCGACTTCCTTCAGAAGCAGAGTGGCAATTTACATGTATCCTAGCCGTATACTTATTTTTAGTTTTTTTGTAGGGTTCAGATTGGAACAAAAATAAAAAACCTGATAATTTTTCAGGTTTTTTAATATTTTTATCGTTCGATTACCAGAGAAATGCAAGAAAGACTAAAGATGCAATTGCACCAAAGGCAAATCCATTTGCTGCACCCCAACCATATCCTGCATTAAAACCGCCATAACCAAAACCCCCAAGGTTTCCTCCGCCGTCAAATGGACGAATATATACACGGTTCGACGTAACACGGTGTATGATTCCCCGATGTACAGTTCCTCTACTTGTACGAATTTCAACAGGTCTTCCAACACCTTGCCTGCATTTATGATAATAATTATGATATCCCATTATGCACTCCCCTTATTAGTCGATTCTACATCGTATGCACTTGGGGACTAGCCTGCATGGATTAAATACCCACCGATCCTATAAAAAATGATTAAAACACTCTTTGAAACCAAAGCATAAAATATATTTATACATTTACCAAAGGAGATTATTCCATGAACAATTCATACCAAGACGCACTGGCCAAAATTGGAATTGAAGGGGCACACCCTGGTGGATTTGAACTGACTAAGCAACTCTTTAAAGATGAAAAAATCGATCATTCATCAATAATCCTTGATGCCGGATGCGGGACAGGGCAAACCTCAGCTTTCTTGGCAGAAACGTTTCTTTGCCAAGTATCCGCGGTTGATCATCACCCTGAGATGGTGAAACATGCAAAAAAAAGATTCCAACAAGCTAACTTAAGCATTGACCTATATAAGGCTTCAATAGAAGAACTGCCTTTTGACAATAATTCTTTTGATTTTATCATAGCCGAATCAACGCTTGCATTCACTGATATACAAAAATCACTGCGTGAATTTTACAGGGTTCTTAAACTAGGCGGCACTTTGTTATCCATTGATATGACCGCAGAAATCTTCCTTGATCCTGCCTCAAAAAAAGAAATCATGAAGTTTTATAATTTAAGAGATGTATGGATGCAATCCGAATGGTTAAAGGCTTTCCGGCAAAACGGATTTACAGATCTGGAAATCTTGAGATCGATTACCGTCTTAGAGGGATTATCGGATTCTTCTGCATCAAATAGCCCCCTTCTGCCTTTGAATGAATCCTTGGAACGAGTCATGGACGAACATTACCGCCTCATTTTATCTTACGGTAACAGCCTTGGATATAGAGTATACAGGGCGAGTAAAAAGTAATGCTCCCGTTTCAAAAAGATACGTTAGTTTCAGTTACTTTACACGGATCAAGTATGAATACCATGAAAAAAAACCTAGAACAAGTTCAAGGTTTAAAGGGGTGGTCCAATAATCTTAGACGATGATCTGTATACAATTTCGGCCATTCTTCTTTGCGGCATATAAAGCTTGGTCGGCACGTGGCATCAATGTTTTGATGGAAGGGCCTCGGTCACCAGGTTCAATTAATGCATGAGTCACCCCGAAACTGCAGGTAACGGAAATCTTCTCTTCATTAACCAATGCAATACTTTCAGAAACCTTTTCCCTTATAATATCGGCCAACTCATATGCAGCGGGTAAAGCGGTATTCGGCAAACAAAGGATAAATTCTTCGCCGCCATACCGCGCCAATAAATCTCCTTCCCGAATGTGTTCCTTTGCGGTATTTGCAACAAGCGCTATGACCTCATCCCCTGCTTCATGTCCAAAAGAATCATTTACATTTTTGAAATGATCGATATCAAACATGATGACTGAAACACTGCCACCTTCCATGCTTAGAACATCAAATAACATTTCCGATTTTTTGATGAAAATTGTTCTATTCAATATTTGGGTTAATCCGTCCAAGCTGGCAAGTTGTTTCAGTTTTTCAAGCATGAGCACTCTTTCAGTTACGTCGGAAAAGGTAATGATCTGTCCGATAGGCAAGTTACTTTTGTTGAACACGGGTGAAAAACCAATATGGTAATGGACCATATCATCATTTATGCTGCAATTAAAATCACTGTCCTGCTTAAGGTCGATGATTCCCCTAAGATGATGATTCCCGTTTAGCACACTTGTAATCGATTTACCTATGGAATGTTCATCCAACATGGATATGACTTTGCGCATTCCATGGTTATAGTCGACAATCAATCCCTGTTGATTTAAAACGATGACTCCCTCTTTCATACTTTCAAACACGGTCTCCCGAGCGATTGGGGCTACATTGAACATTTGAAAAGTCAAAAGTGCCGCACCATGAAAGATAAACGTGATACTCATGGATACAGGACCAAGATCTATACCATATGAGCTTAATCCATTTATATAATAATAATTTGCTATTATAGGAATCAGCAGACCTGCCACCATCATTGATATTTGCATCCTGAATCTGAAAGAAGATTTTTTCACCTGCATTAGCAAAATTATTATACTAATCATGACACATAAAAAAAGAAACAGGGAGTGAACGTAAAACCAAGGGCCGCCCACCAGTTTAATAATTGGAAAAGGACTATCGTCTCTCAATCCCATTGATTTGTAATAAAAGTGATGAAGGCCATTTGTATATTGCATGAAAATGGTGATGAACGGTATGATGAAGAGTGCATATTTCCACACCTTCTTAATTCTATGCCCTACATATTCAATGCACATCAATAAAAGGAAGACTGGGATGAATGGTAAGGCCAAGTACTCGACCCTTAACCAGAATATGATTTGTTCTAATGATGTACTGGAAAGTTCGAAAGCATAGGAAAAAGTAAAGATGGAAGACAATAATGTCACGAGAATATAGGGTTTTACTCCAGGTGCATCCTTGATCTTTAACTGTGCAAATAAACTCAGGAACAAGCTTAAAGCCCCTGCCATTATAACGACGAGTATGTATAACGATAATTCCCGTGGCAATGCAAATCAACTCCGTTTAACAAAAAAATACTTTTTTCGTTTATTATATAGCACTTTATGACTAGATGACTAGAGCTTATTCTGGAAATTCTGAATTTGAAATATGAGGAAGTCCTGTTTACTAACTCCCCATACCGTCCATACCAAAATAACATCCAGCTTTCCAACATATGAAAACCCCGTTCATCACTTTGAAAGTGAGTGGCAGGGTTCCCATTTTGATGTGAGTTATATCTTCCCCTATACTGCTGTGAATCGATTTAAGAATGAGAGTATTTTTCGATAAACGGCGATTTCATTTTCTTTTTTGGAGAATCCATGTCCTTCATCATCTAAAAGCATATAATCGACATCTCTTCCTTTATCCTTCAACGCTTGAACGATTTGATCTGATTCCTCTTTTACCACACGGGGATCATTCGCTCCTTGAATGACAAGCATTGGCTTTATCATGGATTCCAAATAGGTGATAGGCGAATGCTCGATTAGTTTTTCTTTATCTTTTTCGGGATTTCCTACCCACTGATCCATGACTGGCTTCCATTCTTCTGGAACGGAATTGATAAATGAGAATAGATTGGATGGGCCGAAAATATCTACAACCGCCTTGAAATAATCTGCGTGTCGTCCGTGGAGCAGAAGGGCCATGTATCCTCCGAAGCTTCCGCCCATCAATAGAATGTTACCTTTTTGTGCATGCCCTTGGTCTATCAGCCAATCAAGGCCCGCTACATTATCAAGGCGTGGTCCATTTCCCCAATCCCCCTCTACCATTTTCATGAATTCCAAACCATAACCAGAAGAACCGCGGAAGTTTGGCGCAAAAATACTGTAGCCGTGATTCAGGAAAAATTGAAATGAAGCTCTAAAGGACTTCCGTTCTGCCGCTTGAGGTCCTCCATGAGGCCAAAAGATGACTTCACCATTATCATATTCCTTTTTTGCCCTAAAAAATAACGATTCGATCTCCAGTCCATCAAATGAAGGGAATGTAATGATATCCGGTTCAACCAGATCATTAGAATCGACGCCAGGAACAGTATATTTAGTTAATGATACCCACTCATCACCTGAATGTTTATAGATATTATGAGGCTTGGTTGCACTCATGCCAAATAAGTAAAGCGTTCCTGATGCAGCTACTTCAAGTTTATTAATGACGCTGCATGGCACGGAGATACTTCTCCAATCTTCATTTTGCAGATTAAATTCATATAATTGATCTTCTGCACCCTTTTGACTGGTTATATATATTAGTTGATTTTCTTTACTAAATTTAATGGCAGTAAAACTCTCATTCTCCAATTCTTTAACTTTACAGAATTTGTTTGTTTCAAGGTTATATGAAGCCAAATAGGTAAAGTCCGCATCATAATCAGTCAATAAATATATCATCGAATCTGAAACAAAAACACCATCATTCACTGTGTGTTGTTTCTCAGAGGGCGGAGTGAGCAGGATATCTTCGTTCCCTTTTTTTGCATAGAGGAGGGTATATGTATTGGCAAAGTGTTTATAGTAAAGAAAGGTTTCTTCATCAGGGCTGAAACCGAATAAATAGGTCGCTGCATCTTTCCCCTCCAGTACCAGCGTTTCCTGTCCTGATTCTAAATCTAAACAATAGGAATTTAGAAAGGAAGGATTTCCTCTGGATGACGTGTAATAGAGCTTTTTACTGTCATTCGATAATTTTGGCATGAAATTACGTGTATGTTCATAATGGACAATTTCCATCATTGTCCCGCCATTCAAGGGAACCCCGTAAAACTGGGTATTTTCATTACCGTCTTGATCGAAACCAGCAATTATAAACCGGTTTTTCTTATCATATATCAGCTCTTGGCAGCTTTGATCAATGGATGTAAGCGGATAAGGAAAGGAATTGGGCAAATCCATTCCCCATAAATTATACTTACCGCTCAAATTGGTACTGAAAACCAGATGCTTTTCATCTGGACTTACGGCAAAATCAGCAATGGAAAAAGTTCGTAAAAATTGCTCAACATCAGGTTTTGGAAAAGTGATCATCATTGGCAACCCCTTACATTTATAATATAAAGAAAAATCTGTAATTTATTATACCATATTTTCCCTAATCACTGCAGGTGTAATTGATACAACTAGGACGTTCGATAAGTTCTTTCGCTATGGATAAGATGTTTTTCATTGTCAAAGCCTTCGATCTGGCACAATCCACTGATAAATTGGACAAGGTTCTCATGTTTCCATTTTAATTTTATACGAAATGTTTTTTATCGAAGCGTATTAACTGTTTAACTCGAGGAGCAGTACAACTTGATCGAAGTATATATTGTTGATGCCCATGCATTTTATGGTTTCCTTTTCTTAATCACTTTTTTACGCCAAAATAAAAAAGCAAGATTGGCATATTAACAACAATCTTGCTAAAAAAGAGTATGTCAAGTGACGGACTTTTCCCGGTATTCACATATTCTATATTGGGATTTTTATATATTACTACATCTCCATTGTGCTAAACGGGCCTTTAGTCAATCCTATGCCACTTGAATCACTAGTGATGCATTCTGTATAAACCAACCATTCACTTATTCATAGACTTCAACAGTGAAGTTTCCAACTATATTCTCCCGTCATTAAAATAACAATCTATTTTCATAACCTGCCAGATACCATTTTTCACTGGAGTTTGTCTATCATTAAGCATCAATCGATATATCTTCTTGCTCCGGCATATTCCTCCCCGTATCCCGATGTTTTTATTTCATCTATCCTTACATGTGTTGAGCTGTTTGGCGAATGGATCATTTTACCCTCCCCCATATACATTCCGACATGATGGACCTTACCTTTCCCTTTATCATAAGCAAAAAATAGTAAATCACCTGGTTGAAGTTTTTCTCGTTCCACCTTTTTTCCATGCTGCGCCTGAATGGAAGAGTCCCTTGGAATCGTTATTCCATTAGCATGGTACATGGTATAGGTAAATCCAGAACAATCAAATCCCAAACCGGACATTCCTGCCCATAAGTAAGGAAGCCCTAAAAACCCTTTTCCTGATTCAACGATGCCCTTTCCGGTTGGAGCAGGTATTTGTTTTTCATTTTGATAGACTGACACCTCCTGCTTTTCTAACCATTTTGCTCCATTACTCGGTGTCATCACCTTCACTTTATCTTTTTTCACCTGCAATAGCGGGAGGCGGGTATCGAAGCTGACCTCCATAAATTTGGACCGAAGTTTCGAATCTGAATAAAGCCAAGTCTCTGGGGCATTCACAAGGGCAAATCCGCGTTTAAATTGCTTCGCAAAAGAACTCCCATCTTTTAATTGTGCCTTTGGCATCCATCCTGGATACCCAATATCATTGCGGGGCGTCGGTTGATTGGCAACAGCTACTTTCACCCATTCACCTCGTTCTTCTAGAATCGTCACTTTTGAACCATATAACGCTTGTGTTTCCAAGTTACCCACAAGCCACAGCTTGTCTTCATAATTCATGGAGCTGATCCAAGCATTCAAATCAGCGGGATTCAATGCGGAAGGTGCATCGATTTCCCTTAATAATCCCGGCTCAGTCCAAAGAGTTGCCACGTTTACATCTACATAGGCAATTCTTTGCTTCTCACTTGCACTAGCTTCATTGGGACTGAATCCTAAAATACCGAGAGCAAATAAAGATAGCACGAAAACGGTTAACTTTTTCAAAATAATCATCCTTTCGAAATTTTTTTTTATTGAGTAAAAGAGGATTTCCTCTTGACTCCCAGTCCAGGCGTGTCGGCAATAAGAAGTTGATCTTTCATGAATTGAATGCCTTCAAATGGCTCATTCTTTATCCATAATGGTGCATCTAAATCAATCTTCGTTATATTTGGATGGGCAGTTGCCAGATGAGCCGCAGCTGCTACACTCACGGTTGATTCCATCATACTCCCGATCATGCATTCCACCCCGGCTGCTTCTGCTATATCGGCGATTTGGAGTGCACGTCGAATTCCTCCTGTTTTCATTAATTTAATATTAAGGAAATCAACCGCATGTTCATTCAGGAGTCTCATGGCATCACGAGGGGAAAACATACTTTCATCGGCCATAATCGGCACTTGGACAGACCTTTTTATTTCTTTCAATCCTTCGATATCATGGGCTTGCACGGGCTGTTCCACCAAATCAACGTTCAGCTTTCTTTCCTCGAATTCATGAATGATGGAAATCGCTTGTTTTGTTGTCCACCCTTGATTTGCGTCAATCCTGATCATAACCTGGTCGCCAACAGCAGCACGAATGCAGGCAACCCGCAGCACGTCATTCTTCCAGTCTTTCCCCAGTTTTACCTTCATCGTAGAGAATCCGTCATCGATGAGGGACAATGCTGCCTTTGCCATTTTTTCGGGTTCATCAACGCTGATTGTCATATCATTTTTCAGGACATTCGATTCACCCCCAAGATATTGATATAAAGGAAGTTGCCATCGTTTGCTGACTGCGTCGTACAAAGCGATTTCAACAGCAGCTTTTGCACTTGTGTTACCTACACAGGATCGTTGGATTAGTTGAGACAATGCATGGATATTCTCGATGTCGCGGCCAATTAAAAGTGGTGTGATTACATCTTCAATGACCGCCATGATTCCTTTAGTAGAATCACCTGTAATGGCAACCGTAGGGGCTGCAGCCCCTAAACCTTCCGTTCCATCCTCCAACTTTACGGAAACCATGATATTTTCAATTTCCATTGCAGTGCGTAATGCCGTCTTGAATGGCTTGACAAGTGGCAAGGTTTCCACTGATACTTGAAAACTTTCAATCTTCATATGAACAACCCTTCCTTAAAAGCTTGAGAGTATATATGATGTAAGAATTCCAAAATAGGTGCCCAGAAGACTGCCAAGTACAGCCATCAATATCCCGACTGGTATTAGTGCCCGGTTGAATGCACCTGCCAATATAGGGGCTGATGCCACTCCCCCTATATTGGCCAATGAGGCAACTCCCATTGTAAATAGATCCAACTTAAAGATTTTGGCTAAAATGACCATGATCAATCCATGAAAGAATAAAATCATAAACCCGGATAAAATATACACAGGTGCTTGAAACAGCTGTGAAAAATCGGCATGGGAAGCAATTAAACCAATGACTATATAAAGCATGACTTTAGAAATTTCCATGGAACCGGCAATACGTCCAACCTTCGTGACAGCCAGAATTAAACCTACGGTCGAAGCGATGATGATCGTCCAAGTGGTTCCATTCACAGCAGCACCCAGTACTGGAAGTCTCTCCCCCATCTTGGTTGCCCCTGCTGATACAATTAAAGCCAGCGCCAAGAAACCGATCAATTCCACGAATCCAAATTCCGTCTTGGCGGTTTCCCCCGCTTCTAGCTCGGAAGTCATTTGATCAATGAAAGATGTATCCGCTTTAGTCCAAATATTGAATTTTCCGGCAAGTGGCACCAGCCAAAACAAGAACATGACCCAAATGGAATAATTGACTGTATCCATGATCAACGCATAACCAAAAATATTTTCCGGCACATCGAGTATGCCTTGCAAGATCACCATATTGGCAGATCCCCCTGTCCAGCTTGCGCTTAAAGCCGAAAATGCCTTCCAAGTTCCTTCCGCATAGAAGCCATTCATTAAGACGTAAGTAAGAGTGAACCCTCCGATGATGCTGAATGAAGCGGCAAAAAAGGTTAAAAGCATCTTTGGTCCAAGTCTGATTATTTTCCGCATATCGCATTGCAAAAGCATGAGCATCAACATGGCAGGTAGCAGGAGTCCTCGTATGGTGCTATACGCACTTTCGACTGACTCACTATCTGAAAAGACCCCAAACGTTTTCATCAGAGCCGCGCCAATATAAATAAGGACAATACCAGGAACATACTTGAAGAACTTTCCTCCTATCTTTTTTTCCGCTGCCGCAATCACGGCAGTAAATGCCAATAAAAAACAGACAAACATCACACCATCTCGAATCATATTCTATACCTCCTTATATTTAGGGGATTTCAAAACGGGCCCTATAAGTCTTGCATAGTCCAACATAGAAAAATCCAGCTGCCAAAGAGCGCGTACGCACTCTTTAACAGCTGGATTTCAATTGCGACTGACAGAAGAAGCAGCTACTATAACTTATAAAGTTGCTCATATTTGATGCTGGCATTTCTTAGAGCTACGATCAGTGCTTTCTGAGATGAACCAAAATACCGTTTCTCAATTTCTTTCTCCAATTCATCGGGCTGAAGAATGGATTTACCTACTAACATGGATTGAATGAAGCGTGATGTTATCGATATTGTAGTCGAGCATATTTTGTATATTAAGTCAATTCTCGATTCCTTCAGCAAAAGAATAGATAAGTTCTATAGCGACCGTTCACGAATTTATTCGACCTTAGACCCATTATTCGGACTCCGGAGCATTTATTTTCCGGTCCACGCCTTAAATCCGCTCCCTTTTCGCCCATTATCTGACAATCCTTCTCGCCGCAAGCGTCTGCGGGGTCTTGGCTAGCCCGTTTCTGCAGGAGTCTCGTAAAATTATTTCAGCCCTTCATAAGGCATATATTTCGCATACAAATCTTTTCGGCGATTACGATCCTTGAAAGTGGTTGCTGCACCACTTTTTCGATTCTCATAAAGTTCGTCCATATCGACTGTACCGGTAATGGTTGTATGTTCATTCATTACCGACTCAGCTACTATACCATTTGCCGCCCAAGCGCTGTCACACGGGCTAAGGATACTGGCACAGCCATAACCGTTCGGCAGGGGTGACCCTGGTTCACCAACAGTGGGGCAATGAACAAAATATACCTGATTCTCGATTGCACGTGCATGTGCGCAATGGCGAACTCGCCAAAAACCAGCCTCTGTAAATGTGTAGGAAGGGCAAAAAATGATGTCGGCCCCCTTCACTGATAATATCCTTGATATTTCAGGTATCTCCGCTTCATAACATACCGCTATTCCTATCTTAACCGGACCCACGGAATAAACTTCCAGATCATCACCTTCAGAAGTATGCCAATTCGATTCAGCAGGAAAGATATGTGTTTTTTTATGTTCTACGACTGATCCGTCTTTATCAAAAATGCATGCAATATTGAAGTATTCATTTTCACGGCGTTCCAGATGCGTGCCTGCAATGATGACCTGTTTTCTTTTTCTTGAAAGTGACCTGAAAAGTTCTTTATATTGGTTGGTATATTCATCAATCCTGATAACGGACGAAGCCTCCAGTTCTCCAAAGGCCGCTGATAACCCGATAGTTAACAGTTCAGGAAAAATGATATAATCCGAGTTTTCTGGAACTTGGCTGATCAAGTTTTCTACTTGTTCCTGAAATTCATTGAAAGTTGACACTTTTTCTACACGAAATTGACAAGCGGTTATTTTAACTTTCACAAAAACCCTCCCAAATCATGCTTTATAGTTCTTTCGGTCGGTAATTCCATTAACCTTTATTAAAAGAAATCATGATATCTTGTCAAAATCATTCAATTCGGTCTGTTGCATAGAGATGTGTTTAGTCAGTGCACTTACAATGAATGTTACTAGTATATTAATTAACAAAGCTATGACGCCTGTACTGATATCATTAATTACATGTGGAGTATCCGGCAGGAATGTGGCAACCTTCACATCTGAAATGGTCGCATATAAAACAATCAGGACGCCTGCCAATATTCCCGCCATTGCACCATACTTATTGATTATATTGGTTTTTGGTAAACTGCAAAACAAGGAAGGTGCCAGTTGTGTAATTAAACTATATGACATGATATTCAAGATGGCCAAAGCCTCGCCGCCCGTTACCGTTACAATTAAAGCAATGATCGAGATACCAATAATAATTACCCTAGAGACAATCAATTGATGTGTTTCAGTCGCAGCAGGGACCAGAACTTTGAAAAAGCTATTTGTCAGACCTACCGATGCAGCCATTAGCATGACTGAAGCAGGTACTAAGGCTGTCAATAAACCTGCAGCTCCGATAACCCCTATCACCCAAGGATCGAATGTTTGAATCGCAAGCCTTAAAAGCGAGAGATCTCCATCAGCTCCTTGCAATCCCGGGATTTGCATGATGGCTGTAAATCCAATGAAAAAAACGAAAAGAAGTAACAATGTGTATAAGGGTAACGCAATCGCATTTTTCCTAAGGGTTCTTTCCCCATTCGACGATAAAACGACCATGAATGTTTGTGGTAGCAAATAAAATCCTAGTGCATTCAGCAAAACGGTGGACACAAACCAGGATTGGCTCAATCCCTGATCTGCCAAAACCAACATTTCCGGTTTAGCAGCTTGGACGGTCTCGAACATGGGCTGAATACCACCGAAGTAATGAAATGGAATGTAAATACCTAAAAAGATAACGACCACCAAAATCATGAAATCTTTCAGTATGGCTGTCCATGCTGATCCATGAATGCCTGAAATCATTACATAGGTAGTTACGACCACAGCACCGATCACACTTGCAGCGACTGGTGAAATTGCTCCGTAAGATGCTTCTGAAACAATGATACCCAGTCCTTTGAGCTGTATGACTATGTACGGCACGAGGGCTAAGCTTCCCAGTACAGCAACGATCATCCCCATTGACCTGCTTCTATATTTAGATGCAAAATACTCTGGCTGAGAGATAATGGAATGGCGTTTTGAATATCTCCATATTTTAGGAACGAGCCAATATGATAGGACATAGGCTAAGAAAATATAGGCGGGAACATAATAAGCAGCGGCACCTTTTGAGTAAGCCCACCCACTTCCTCCCAGGAATGTAAACGTTGTATAAATTTCACCTGCTATCAGCAGAAAAATGAAGAATGTACCGAAGCCCCTGCCCCCTACGGCAAATTGCTCCATGTCCATATCCTTCCCTTTTCTTGCTTTTATCCCTAAATAAAGTGCTAGAACCAAGAAGATGGAAATGATGAGTAATGAGATATTCATTCAGAATCACTCCCTTTATTATCAGGATCGAACTTATAGACAATCATTAAGATAATCGAGGCCATCACCATCCAAAATGCAACCCAAAATAACAAAAAAGGCATTCCCAATATGTACGGTTCTATTTTATTTGCATAGGGCAATAAACCTAAAAACCCTATAAATGGGACAAAAAGCAATAGCTTTATAGCATCCAAATTATACCCTCCCCTAATTAGGTTCCTTAAACGGGTGCATAACCATCAGTCAAGTCGACTTTCATACTTGAACTGATGGTTTGAAAGTACCCTTTGTTTACTGTCATTACCTGCTTGCAACCAACCATAAATCGTCCTTAAGCGGACTGGATGGCAAGGACCGTTTCCAATAGTACATTGACCCCTTTTTCGCAATCTTCCCAAGTAGTAAGTTCCTCTTCACAATGACTTTTACCATTGTTGCTTGGGACAAAAACCATGGCAGTCGGTATATAACTAGCTATAAACTGTGCATCATGCCCTGCACCGCTTACCATCCTTTTATAGGGTAGGCCTAGATAGTTGGTCGATTGCTCAAGCAAATTGCAAATGGATCTGTCGAACCAAACAGTATCCCTGTCCCACAATTTTTTCGCTTGGATATCGCAGCCGTCTTCTGAACCTGTAGTTATCAGGCTTTCAATCACTTCCTCCACCTTTTCGATGACTTTGGAATCCTTATGTCTCGCCTCTAGCGAAAAAACCACTTTATTAGGGATCACCGTATGGATATTAGGGAACACATTTACCCTTCCCATCGTAAAAACCAAATCGTCATCAAGTATGCCTAGCTTCTGACGAGCCTCCATAATCAAGCTATTCGCAGTGAAGAAAGCATCTTTTCGCATATTCATCGGGGTGGTTCCTGCATGATCGGATTCGCCTGTAACTTCTATCTCATAGCACACCATGCCAATGACACATTCAACGACACCGATCGTGAGTGATTCACGTTGAAGAATGGGCCCTTGTTCAATATGCAACTCTAGAAATGCGGTCGCTTCTTTTAAACGAGACTCTTTATCCCCTGCGTATCCAATGGCATGCAAAGCACTTTCGAAAGTTGTTCCTTCACTATCCGTCTTTTGCAGCATGATGGATTTTTCGAATTTACCTGAAAGCACTCCCGAAGACATCATGGAAGGTTCGAATCTGGCTCCCTCTTCGTTCGTGAAATTGACGATCATTACCGGAATTTTAGGTTGGATATTATTTTCGACCAGAGTCCGCACGACTTCCAAGCCTGCAGCTACACCCAAGATACCATCAAACCGTCCGCCCCTTTTTACGGTATCCATATGTGATCCCATTACAATAGGCGGTTTGTTTTCAAGTCCCGCCAAAGTAGCGTAAATATTCCCCATATCATCGACCTTAATTGTCATACCCAATTCTTCACAGCAAGCGCAAAAATAATCACGGACTAATCGATCTTCTTCGGAAAGGGATAACCGTGTGACTCCGTTGTTTTCTGTGCGTCCAAAATCAGCAAATTTCTCTAGCGTCCGACTCAGCCTCTCACCATTAATTAATAATTTTTGCTTTTTCATAGCGAATATCCCCCTTTTAGATAACTTGCTAAATCCTTCTTACGTTCGCTTAAGCCAAAAATGAAAGTGAATGTCTTGTTGTTTTAGACTAATTACGCTAGATTATATTTCTACCAATGTTTCCCTATGATAAATAATCTCCCCATTCAGTATCGTTGATTCAACTTTCAAATCCTTGATATTTTGGGAATCCACTTTCAATATACTATCATTCAATACTACTAGATCGGCCAGCTTTCCTGCCTCCAGGCTGCCTTTGACATCTTCATCGAAACTTGCAAACGCGCCGTTCCATGTGTATAGTTTAATGGCTTCCAATACGCTAATCGATTGAACCGTACCAATTTTCGTACCAGACCTGCTTGTTCTATTAACAGCAACGTGTATGCCTAATAAAGGGTCGTGATCAGTAACGGGAGCATCTGATCCACCTGCGGCCAAGATGCCATTATCAATAAAATCACGGGCAGCGTACATGTGGTTGACCCTACTGCCGTAATGATCTATATATATATCACCGAATTCATAAGGAAATGGAGGGTTGGGGATAGGGATGATTCCAAGTTCTTTCATCCTCATTTGTAAATCTGGCGAAGATATTCCAGCATGCTCAATTCTATGTCTATGATCTTTCCTTGGCCATTCATTCAAAGCCTTTTCCACGCAATTTAAATACATCTCTATAGCTTTGTCACCTTGTGCATGGACTGTGATCTGATAGCCTTTTTTATGTGCCTGACCTAATACTTGATAGATCTCCTCTTCTTTATAATAGAGAATGCCTGAATAACCAGGATCACTGGAATAAGGCTCACGGGTAGCTATTGTCGGACCGGTACTGCTGCCATCCGTAAACAATTTAGCTGGTCCAATTTTGAATCTTTCGTCCCCCGTTCCGGTTATGACTCCCGAATCCACCATTTTATTCACAAATTCATGAGAGTTATTCAATGAACCGACCATCGCATAGATACGGACACGAATATCCTTATTTTTTATGGCCTGCTGCATTAAACGAAAACTTTCAGGACCATGTGCACCAGCTTCATGAATACTTGTTATGCCTGCTGCGATGAAATGCTCCGACGCTATTTTCACTGCTTTCCACAGTTCACTTTCTGAGTAACTTGCTCTGTCTGCCATTATCATATTTGCTGTTTCAATGAGCTTGCCTGTAATCCTCCCCGCCCTATCCTTTTCAATGATCCCTCCAGTTGGATTCTCTGAGTTTTCATCAATTCGTCCAATCGCTAACGCCCTGCTATTCACCACGCTTATATGGCTGCATGTTCGGGTAACGATAATGGGATGGTCTGTTGAAATGGCATCCAATTCCGCTTTTGTTGGATAACGTTTTTCTTTAACAGCGGTCTCATTAAAGCCCCAGGCTCGGATCCACTCACCTTTAGGGACAGTTGAAGCTTTCTTCTTCAGATCGATTAACAAATCTTCTACAGATTTGATATGTTCAGCTTTACAACTTACTGCCAATTGATTGACGCCGTACAATATAAGATGAATATGCGAATCTATAAACCCAGGAAGTAATGACTTTCCCTGCAAATCGATCACATTTGTTTCTTCTCCGATAAATCCCTTGATTTCCTGATTCGTTCCGACTGCCGAGATACGATTACCTTTAATGGCCAGGGCTTCAGCGACTTCATTTTTTTGATTTACGGTTATGACCTCGCCGTTTATGAACACGATATCAGCTTTCAAACAACACACCCCTTCCTTATTGTTTCACCCTCATTACTACGTCCTCTCCCTTTGCTTTCTCTCATCTTCACTTATCGGAATATTCCGTTTTCAACAGATTCATTATATCCGCACCCGTTTGTGAAATCACTAGACAAATAGTCAAAAATTTCATCGTTTTTTTATACCTTTTATATAATAATGTCTTATTTCCTTGGATTTGCTGTTCCAGTTCCCTTTTTAACACGCCAAAAGAAATTATCAATAATCCCAAGGGGACTATAGACAATAAAAAAAGGGATAGGTATAGCTGCTGATATGCTTACCTATCCCGTCTTTTCATTTTTTTGCAGTCCATTCAGATCTTCCGATAATGCCAATGGTCAAATACTGTTTGTTTGCATTAAAATCCCAAGTCCAGTATCGAAGGGTTAATTCGCTTTTATCCACTTTTTCAATAAACGTTTTTACCCCTATCAATGCTGCTCCATATCCCACGTTAGAGGCCAATGCAAAGATGGCATTCATCCCTTCATTAATGGTATCCATATACTCAGGTTCGATTTTTAAGATATCAGTCCATGTAATACAGAATCCATTTTGCTTGGTACAATTAAATATAGAGTGATTCGCTGTACGTACGATCTCATCCCTTAAATTTAATATTCCATTCTTCATCTCTTCTGCCTCCTCTTTCTGATAGTGGTTTGTATGATCAGAAAGCAGTTCCGTGGCCCAATTATAAAATAGTTGGGTATAAATGGCTGAAGTTGCCACGATATCAAAATCATTATAATAATTAACAAATACACTTTCAGAAAGCTCACTTAAACGATTCTCGGTATCTTTTAAATATTGAATAATTCCCTTTGCCGTTTCACCACGATTCAGCATGGAAGATAGGTGGTGATCAAAATCCTCTTTATCGAGGCCTGTTATATCGATTTCAACAAGTTGAATTTTTTCCCGGGTCTGGTCAGGCAAATTCGCCGTACCCTTTTTCATACTTTCCAAATCAATATCAAATAAATATATGGAATTGCATTTAGTTGCCAGATACTCTATATCCAAATCATCGCAATTGCCTGCACCAACGATAGCCATTTTATCTACGAACGCTTTTTTTCGTCATAACCGCATCGAATAACCCTGTAACTTGTTTACGATGCTGGTTCCACCGCAACATTCTGTATTCATCCCGATTATGATTCATTTTTCTTTGATAGGTTTCCAAGTCAATCTCTCCCTTTAGGGTACTATCCATTTATTAATTGTAACAAAGTTTCCTGATATTTTGGAGGGCAGGTCATTTAGAGAGTTCGCACCGGGAAAAGACCAGTTCAATTCCCTTAGTAATATGAATAATGAAAATGTTAGATAATATAGGAATTATTGAGAAGTAGCAGAGATAACAGGAGGGTGATCCTTGTGTTTTCATTCACTCAGAGTATGAAAGCAGATCCTGATGAAGAAAAGAAGGTCTTGGATCAAGCTGAACGATATTTAGAGAAAACTTTTGATGAAGGAACCGAAATTTATGATGTCCTATACGATAATATGGGAAACTGGGCTATATTGATTACGCAGCTAAAGTGAAATATGAAAAGTATGGTACACCATTTCTAGTTTTCTTTAATGATGAAACAGGGGAAATGGAGGATACATTCCTATCTGATAAATGGCAAGATGATGCTGAAAAAGAAATCAGGCCTCATGTTGAAAATGAACTGGGTGACGTACTGATTTCCATGGAAATGGAAGTTATCGCAGAGAGTGAAGATTTGGATGAAATGCAAGAAGAAATAGGCGATTATAATCAATTACTCTTGGTCTTTGATGAGGGGCTCGGTAAAGAATTGAGGATTGATCCTAATAAACCAGGCAGTTATAAAGATTACGAAGTTTCCCCAACCATACGGATTACCCTATCACGTAAGAAACAGAAAGCAGATGAAGACCGCTTTACCGAAATTATCAATGCCCTAAAAGAAGATGGAGTTATTAAACATGGAAATATGATTGTAGACTATATTAGTACCAATGGTGTGCCTTTAGAAGAGGAGGAATGGAGCAAATCTTTTTAAAGGGTTTAGATTTTTTTAAATAAGATACATAGCAAAAATTGTTATCAATTTTTGCTAGACCAGCGGTTCGATAAATACTGAATATTTTCAACCCTTTGACTGCAGGCCATTTTCCCTATATTTCATATAATATTTATTTCGAGAAAATATATTATGCTACCAAAGTGAAATGAAGTGTAAAATCATCTATTTTTAGTCTTCCTTATTATTCATTATGAAAATTATCAATCCATCCATCTGAGTTATCGCCACATTTTACGAATAAATGTACCTAGTAAAATATATTCATTAAATCTTTAATACCGTGAACATTAAACGTTAAACGAAAGAATCCCCCACTCGCATTGAATTTTCAAATTCAATGCGAGTGGGGGATTTCATTGTATTCAACGTCCTTTTCAACCATACGATATACCCTATCCGTAAAACTTTCGATATTTTCATAAAATTAAAAATAGGAATATTAACCCAAGACTTTTACCCTTTTCCCAATCGTATAAATATTCAAAAAAATGTCGAGTTGAGTCATCTATACTTTTACCCTTATACTAGGGAAGAAAAATTGAAAGGGGAGAATTATACATGAAGAAGGAAATTTCAATCATTGGGGTTCCAATGGATCTTGGTCAAACTAGAAGAGGAGTCGATATGGGTCCTAGCGCCATTAGATATGCAGGATTGAGTGAAAGACTTGAAAGCATAGGATACACCGTTCGTGATGAAGGGGATATTAAAGTAGAAATACAAGAGAGGGCACAAAGCGATTTAGATACAAATTTAAAGAATCTACAGGATGTTGCAGAAGGCAATGAAAAATTGAGCCAAAAAGTGGAGGAAGTCATCCAATCAAATCGTTTTCCATTAGTACTGGGCGGAGATCACAGTATCGCTATCGGTACATTGGCCGGTTTAGCGAAGCATGTTAAGAACTTAGGGGTAATTTGGTATGATGCACATGGCGATTTGAACACAGCAGAAACTTCTCCATCTGGTAATATTCATGGTATGTCCTTAGCTGTTAGTTTGGGCCTTGGCCACCCTGCATTGATTAACATTGGCGGTTATTCTCCAAAAGTCAAACCAGAGAATATTGTCATTATTGGTGCCCGTTCCTTAGACCAAGGGGAAAAAGAGTTAATCAGGGAAAAAGGAATTAAAGTATTTACAATGCATGAGATTGATAGATTAGGTATGACAAAAGTGATGGAAGAATCAATTGCTTATCTGAAAGAACGTACGGATCTTGTACATTTATCCCTTGATCTTGATGGTCTTGATCCAGATGACGCACCTGGGGTTGGAACACCTGTAATGGGAGGAATTAGTTACCGCGAAAGCCATCTTGCCATGGAAATGCTAGCCGAAGCTAATATCATTACATCTGCTGAGTTTGTAGAGATAAACCCAATATTGGATGAGCATAATAAAACTGCCGAAGTTGCTGTCGCATTAATGGGCTCATTGCTTGGTGAAAAATTACTTTATGGAGCGGAAGACCAATTTAACTCTACTGATTTACTGGTTGATGTTAAATAGTCGAACATTTTTTTAGCTAACTAGTATGGTAAGAAATTATGAGAGATTTCGTTAAATAGATGGACCAGTGGAAATAGCCCCTACTTCAACAGGGTGCTTGTTACCCATTGAAGGATGGTCCACATGAATCCATTCATCCCTAGTTTCCTGACGCTTTGCTTCCTTTTCTTTATAAGCGGCGCTACCTGAAATTATTCTGCTTTGGAACCTCTATATATAAATGCAGAAATAATCTCTTACTCTAGGGAATTCAACAACATCTAAGATTCAAATCAAATCTTTTGCATTTGTGAGTAAAATACACAAATTCCCTAATAACGTCCAGATATAAATGAAACCGTTTGCACCCACCAGGTAAAGGAGTTTTTCAATGAAGACAATAGAAAATCAACCAAATGAATTAAAACGGAGCATGAAAGCAAGACATTTATTTATGATTTCAATAGGGGGTTGTATTGGTACTGGCTTTTTCATTGGTTCAGGCTACACCATTCATGAAGCTGGGGCCTTCGGGGCTATCCTCTCATACATAGTCGGCGGTTTTATCATGTATTTAACGATGCTTTGTCTCGGGGAGCTATCGGTTGCCATGCCTGTTTCCGGTTCGTTTCAAACATATGCGACTAAATTCATCGGTCCTGGAACCGGCTTTGCCATAGGATGGCTTTACTGGTTAGGCTGGGCCGTTACGGTTGCCTTGGAGTTTTTGGCAGCAGGACAGCTTATGCAAAGATGGTTTCCAGAATCACCCGTTTGGATGTGGTGTGCAATCTTTGCCTTACTCATATTTTCATTAAACGCCTTATCAGCAAAGGCATTTGGCGAATCGGAGTTTGTTTTTTCTAGCATTAAAGTATTGGCCATCATTCTGTTCATCATCGTTGGCGGTGCTGCCATGTTTGGTATGATTGATATGAAAGGTGGACAAGAAGCTCCGTTTTTCTCCAACTTTTTCGCTGAGGGACTTTTTCCCAATGGGATATCGGCCCTGCTAATCACTATGATTACAGTGAATTTTTCCTTCCAGGGCACAGAATTAATCGGAATTGCCGCTGGAGAGAGTGAAAACCCGGAAAAGGTCATACCAAAGTCCATCAAACAAACCGTTTGGAGAACCCTTTTCTTCTTTGTTCTTTCTGTCACTGTACTATCGGCGATGATTCCAAGGGAAAAAGCCGGTATCTCAGAAAGTCCATTCGTTGTTGTACTGGATAGTATCGGAGTGCCGTATGCAGCTGACATCATGAACTTCATCATTCTTACAGCACTATTGTCAGTCGCGAACTCCGGTCTTTATGCGGCGACTCGTATGCTCTACTCGCTCTCAAGGGAAGGAATGGCAAGTCCAAAGCTCGGTTTGGTGAATAAGAGAGGGATTCCGCTTAATGCCTTACTTATCACCCTTGCAATTGCCGGTTTGTCTTTACTTTCAAGTGTAGTAGCTGCAAAAACAATATTTGTCTTTCTTCTCTCCCTTGCAGGATTAGGTGCACAAATTGGCTGGATTGCCATATCGGCTAGTCTTCTTGCTTTTAGAAGATCCTATACCCGTCAAGGTGGAAAGATAGAAAATCTGAAATTCAAAGTTCCGCTATACCCATTCATCCCCATCCTTGCATTGATAACAAACTGCATCGTCATGATCAGTTTAGCGTTTGTTGCTGAGCAGCGAATGGCCCTTTATTGCGGGGGGGCATTCTTCCTTGGATGTTATGCGGTTTATCACTTTAGAGTGAAGAAAAACAAGACCATAGAAACTCCCAAGCAGGAAGTTCAATTAAATGCCGGTAAAAATATGGTCATTTGATCCTGAACGCTGCGGAGTAGATTAAGTGATGAAAAGCGTTCTTTACAATTCATAAAGATTACTTTTCAAAGAAGAAAAACCCTGAATGTTTTCCACACCCAGGGTTTTTCTTTTATTTAATCACCAGTTCCTGCATAACTACCGCTTTATAAATTCCCTCAGTTCCCTTCCAGCTTTTTTAGTTCCCCTACCTATACACTTTCTGAATCAAAGAAAGATTATCTCCTGTCTAGGATAATACGCATATAATAGGAAGTTAAATTTCTAGCTCCCTTTAGGCAATAAAAACAAGAATCCAAACAAAAAAATCATCTTAATCGATGATT
>NZ_JADILK010000016.1 GCF_017355165.1 Bacillus sp. SD075
AGGGGGTTCGGTATGGTCTCATACCGAACCCCTTTCATGATTTTATTGAGGAATTATTACCTATGGTTTTTTACTGTTTTTTTATATAGGATGAATCCCTCACTGGATTGGTGAAATTTGCGACACTCCTGCCGAATAACTGTCTAGCTGAGACCCCGCATGCACTTGCGGCGAGGATTCGGAAAGGGAGCGGATTTCTGAAAACAATTTGAACGTTTTTCAATGTAGTCAACTCAATCTTATGTTACCCTCTAAGAAATGGTTAGCTGTGATTAAACCAAGGGTTTTTTCATGTTTTCTTGAACTTATTTTTTGGCCGCACTCCGGCCCACACTGCAATGATAAGTCCTCCAATGGTATCCGCGATTAAATCTATCATTGTATCTTTATTTCCCCCGCCTTGTAGTGTCATTACGAATAATTGATCAGAACTAAATTCGTAGATTTCCCATATGACACCACCAAATGCTGAGAAAGAGAGGATAAACAAAAAAACAAACCAAGGGGATATTTCTTTGCCTGCATTTCTGTATACCAATTGTTCATATAAAGCAATTCCCGTAAAAGCAAGAAGGGAACCGCTTAGTAAATGTAGGAATGTGTCCCACCACCCCAGTCCATACCAACCTAAAATTGATCCTAAAAATTGTGAACCGAATAAGAAGATTAAATAGGAAATGATAATTGGCAGATTGAAATGAAGCTTGGTAAATAGGGCCAATAAAAGGGGAACTGCCCCACATACCACACCGCCCATCGAAACCAGTGATTTGAAAGTTTCATCGGCTGAATAGTAAAAAATAGATAAAGCGGCCATGAAAAGTACATACACTACACTTAATGAAATAACTAGCTTACGATTCATATGATTACCTCAACCAATCATCATAATTTTAATTTTTGTACACTAGAATAATAAATGGAGATAAGCATACCGCCGCTAAGACCGGAAAGTAAATCGTACATGGTATCTTTATTACCGCCTCCCTGCATGGTATGAGTAAAAGTGAGAATCTCCTGCGAACTCATATATTTCCCAAAGAACAGTGGCAAGGACGGAAAGTGAGAGAATAAAAATAAAGATGCCCCACCTTGAAACATCTTTTCTCGTTTTTTGAGGGATGTATAGTTTATAAAGAGCAACCCCAACAAAACCCACGAAAATACCTTTATAGAAGGGAAGGCCAGAGTCCCACCATTTCAAATCAACATAAAAATTTGCGATAGCCCTAAAAATGTCGTACAGAAAACAAAAATATAATAACCGATTATGATTGGAATGTTAAAGGGGTCATTTTTTACAAACAGTAATGAAATGGGCAAGGCACTTACCAATATTCCCCCAAGAGCTACCATCCATCGGGATGAATCATCTTTTATGAGATAAAAGATGAGTAAACCAGTCATGAATGCTATAAAAACCAGACTGAAAATAATGATTATTTTATATTCCAATATACTCACCTCATTCGTAAATATTCATTACGATCAAATCCAATTCAGCCAGATGCAACCCGGAAAATTGAATTTTCGGGTATTTTTATGATGTTCTTTTAAAATCCTCCAACTCACATTAGTGTTATCATGGTTGGTTCCTTTGGTGCTTTTACATGATGTTTTTACATTCTGCCGTGATAAACAATGAAATCACAGCAATTGTAGCTTCAATTGCCTACATTTATTTTTTTGCCACCTTATAACTTGGAGTGGGTTTGGCCCATTTTCAGCTACTTGCTGAAAGTTTTGGATATTTTCTTGAGGAATGATTGAAACAAAAAAAATGGTCAGTAATATTGAGACGGGTATGAAGAATCTTTCAAACGAGCGTGTAAAAGATTCAATACCAAGGCGAACTGTAAAGGTATCTACTGCAGCTATCAATATATTTAATACTACAAGTGGAGTATCCGGCATCCAAAAAGTTTCAATGAAATTCCCCACATATTAAGCAGTCTCGGAAGCAGTGGAAAAAGACCAGAAAAAAATGTGAGATGGATCACTTACCGATCTAAAGCGAGATATAAAATTTCCAGCCCGGATGTAAAACCATTCAAAAATTAATGCGATTTTCTTTCCCAGTACTGCAGCTAGCCAAGCATCATGCTTTGCAAAACTAACTAAAGGAGAAGGGGTATGTTAAATAACCGTACCTACCGAATACACACGGATTCAAATCATCAATTGATGTGATGTAATGTTGAAACTACCAGGCATTAATTTTAATCCTTTTGTTTTCCTTATTTTTGGCCTCATATTAAGAAATTAATTGCCTTACTTCAAAAATCCATCCCCGTTTCATTCGGTCTCAAATTTTCTGGCCTTTTCCTGAAAATTCTAAGATATTCATCAGAAACGATTCCATTGGTATTTAGTGCTGCTTTTCATATTATTCTTATTTCTTATTCCAGAATCAAAATCTAAATAAACAACCTGTATTTGAAAGAAGAGTAGCACTCCGATATGTATTATGTACGATTGCTTTTTTTGTCATGAAAGAAGATCTCCTTAAAGTAGCTAACTCTTCCCCTTTTATAATGTTTTATCGCTTCTAATAAATATTATTGAAGAAATCTAAAGTGTTTAGCGCTGTTCTCAACTTCGATACAAACTTTGCCCCGAACCTTTTGTTTTGGTGTTTTAACTGCACCTAATTTTTCATCATCCTCATGGTACTTGCTGATATGATCCTTCGGCTTTTCCAGGCGATGTTCATGAGTTTCTTAGCCTATTAAATGAACTATTATTGTAAGTTATATATTTCCTTAAGAATGGCACGATTCTTGCATGTAATTTGTTGGTATATCTAATATTTGGAGAAAGGAGGGAGATAGGGAACTGTAAGACACATGATTTTTGAAAAACTTTTAATTTCTTGGTTATCAAGCATATTGGATAGGTTCATATGTCAGGAAATGAATACTGATTCATAAAGGGAAGGCGAAGCAAGTAAACTTATAAAGGTCAGGAGAATATTACTATGAAAATACCAGTGGAAAATATAGTAGAGTTAACTGTAGAACATCAATTCACACAGGCTTATCATATATTGAGTCAGATACGTCCTGATTTGACTGTAAAGGAATATCTAGAATTATTAAATGATAAAAGTAGGGAGGGAAAACGGTTATTTGCTTTATATCATGATACAAGCATCGTAGCATTAGCAGGTATTAGCTGGCGTGAAGATTCATATAATGAACGCTATGTTTATGTACAATATTTGGTTACTGATGTAAATCATCGTCCTAGTGGCCTTGGATATACTCTTCTCAGTCATATAAATAATTGGGCAAAAGAACATGGAGCTGAATACATTACATTGGAATCGTGAATTAGGTGTCTTGACACCATGAATGTATAATTATTTTAGGAAGCGGATGGTATCTTTTAGGTGCAGCTCTTTTATCGTACATATGTACCAGCAAGGAAATTGGGACAAAACAATTATGATATTAAGGTTGGACCAGGTATCAATAAACTTAGGATGGAACAAACATCTGAACAAGTTTAAGGAAGTAAATTCTAAGGACATATTCAAAGGGAAGGTGCCCTGCCATCCGAAAATTAGTTGAAAGCTTATAGAAACTCTGTGGAGGTCTGCAGAGTTTTTCTTCATTTATCTTTTTTTTGCCCCTAAACCATCTTTGCGAAATACGATATAGATTACATGATAGATTTACATCAAAAAGGGACGCTAAGCGAAACAGACGTTTCATGTTCAATTCTTTATTCCTGCAAACGCTAACGTAAAGCCTGAAGCGTTAAAAGAGTCAAAAAAGCTGGGTGCTGCTGTTTATAACTCCATTGAACCAACTGGTTCGATAATATGGAAGTTATGGTATAATATAGGCCGTAATGGTGCAGCCGTTCATTATGATATGCCACACGACTTTTTGAGATACGAGGTATGTCGAACCACAATATCGAATCAGGAGCGCTTGGATAAAAAGTCACGGCTATCTAATAAAGCAAGCAGGGACCACTTAACTTGTTAATCAGTAGACTGACAATTTTTTTGAAAATAACAGGGCTATATAAAAAGATGACATAGAAAAAAGGCATCTGCTCTTACTAAAAGCAGATGCCTTTTGAACGATAATAGTACCGACTTGAAATGTCCTCCTTACTAGTTACTGTTTGCTCCTATAAACTATTTTCGGTGGAATTTTCCTTTTTTTGTTCTTCCTTCAAACTTAAGGCTACTAAACTGGCAAAATCATGAATGATGGTGGCTGCCAATAGTGATGTGATTTGTGTTGGATCGTAGGGCGGGAGGACTTCAACCAGGTCGAACCCAATAAAGTTGAATCCTTGCAGGGAGCGTATCATCTCAAGGGTTTCAAAGCTATTTAGACCTCCGACCTCCAGGGTGCCAGTTCCAGGGGCACAGGATGGATCAACAAAATCAATATCAAAGCTCAAGAAACATGGTGTATCCCCAATGGTTTTCTTGACTTCCCTCACAACATCTTCGATTCCTCTTTTCTTCAGCTGAGGAGTAGTTATCACATTGTAGCCTAGATCCGTACTTGAATCTATATCTCCTGGATGATTGAGCGTACCTCTGATGCCAATCTGGAAAACTTTATCCGTTTGGAGCAACCCTTCCTCATAAGCACGGATAAAAGGGGAACCGTGCCAATATTTTTCATCATAATAAGTATCCCAGGTATCTGTATGTGAATCAAAATGGAGAAGTGCAACAGGACCATGAATTTTAGCGGCAGCTCTTAGATTAGCCAATGTTACTGAATGATCTCCCCCGATGCCTATTGGAATGATACCGTTTTTCATCAAGTCTGCCATAGCCTTTTCAATTATCTCATAGCTTCGATGTATATTATGGGGAATGACCGAAACGTCCCCAATATCAATAGCATTACATTCGTCAAAAGGAAATACCTTGTGAATGGGATGATAGGGAAACAAGGTCATGGATGCCTGGCGGACTGCCTGTGGCGCAAAACGTGCTCCTACCCTGAAAGAAGCGGCCGTATCAAAAGGCATACCTACCACTGCCAGTCTGGCATTTTCTCTTGAAGAAGGTAAGCGCATAAATGATCCGGTGGTACAAAATTCTGGTTTAACATCAGGGGATAAAGGATATTTCATTTTTCTATTCCTCCATTTTCTTATAACTTATAGTCTTGAAACTCAAATTCATATAGTTGAATTTCTATAGCTGATTAATTATGCAATTATCATGCCAAGTCACAGTAAGTGATTTAATGAAGGTTTTAACCAGATAACAGTGGCTTGGGGTATGCAAAGGCGAATAATTTATGGGAAATTGAATCGCCGATGAAGAGATGCTGAAAGACTTCATTTCTATGAATCAATCATTTGCCGTTAAGAATACAGGAATTAAAAAGCATTTTTGGCTAGGTTTGTTTTTCGAATTAAACCGAGATCATATGGCACAGAAATTGCATTAAGGTATACAGGTGAAACTTTTTAAAAAGGGAGGCAAGGAGCTTTATCTAGTTAAGAAATTGAATCAACTGGTTTGAAAGCGGTTTCAAGGAGGAATGATAGGTGGAAAATGAGGTTTCATTGAAAAGATCACTGAAATTATGGCAAATCGTTATGATGGGGTTAGCTTATATGACACCCATGGTCGTATTTGATACATTTGGCATAGTATCTGGGATTACGGGCGGCCATGTACCGACTGCCTATATCGTTGCATTGGTGGGGATGCTTTTTACAGCTGCAAGCTATGGAAAGCTTGTAAAGGTTTTTCCTGCTGCAGGTTCTGCCTACACTTATACGCAAAAGGCCATAAACCCGCATTTAGGATTCCTGGTAGGGTGGTCTTCGTTGTTAGACTATTTATTTTTACCTATGGTAAATGCATTGTTGACCAAAATTTATCTCACAGCATTATTTCCAGAAATCCCTACATGGATTTGGGTAGTATTGTTCGTAGCAATCGTGACCATTCTCAATCTCCGGAGCGTTAATGTACTTGCTAACTTTAATGCTCTTTTTGTTTTAATTCAGATTGCCATCATGGCAGTGTTCATCATACTTGTTGTCAAAGGTTTAAATGATGGAGAAGGTACAGGAGAAGTGTTTACAATAAACCCTTTCGTAAATGAAGGAATGGACTTTTCTGCAATAATAACTGGGGCCACGATCCTTTGTTTTTCCTTTTTGGGATTCGATGCGGTAACGACACTATCTGAGGAAACGCCGAATCCGAAAGTAACGATTCCAAAAGCGATATTTTTAACTGCACTTTGGGGTGGTATCATCTTCATAACCTCATCTTTCTTTATTCAGCTCTTTTTTCCGGATATATCCCGATTTAAGGAACCGGATGCTGCCTTACCGGAAATCGCCCTTTATGTAGGTGGGAAGCTATTTCAATCCATTTTTCTTTGTACGACTCTCGTCAATACGCTAGCATCAGGACTAGCATCACATGCCAGCGTTTCCCGTCTTTTGTATGTTATGGGACGTGATAAAGTGTTTCCGGAAAAATGGATTGGATTTATTCACCCTAGATGGAAGACACCAGCCATTAATGTACTCATAGTTGGAGTCATTTCATTGTCGGCTTTATTCTTTGATTTAGTGACAGCGACGTCCCTGATCAACTTTGGTGCATTAATGGCATTTACTTTTGTAAATCTGTCAGTGATCAGCCATTTTATCATCAGGAAAAAAAAGCATCGAACGATAAAGGGGTGTATTCAATATTTAATTATGCCTTTAATTGGAGCCATAGCAATTGGCATTCTTTGGATCAATCTTGAGAGAAGTTCCCTAATAATGGGAACGGGTTGGTTTATTGTTGGTTTTTGTTATCTAATATATATTACAAAGGCATTCCAGAAGGCTCCGCCCCAATACCAAGTTGAAGAAATTCAGCTATAAGAATTTGCAAGAAAAACGCATTCGATAAGGATGTTTCAGTTTATAGTCAAAAAGGTTTCGGATTGGTTCATTCCGAAACCTTTTTGATTTTTAATTGGATTTGAAGCAGGTATAGAGAATAGATGACCGCGACCATTACTGGCCCTTGCCTGTCCAGTTGAATATCTTCTTTACATTCATGGCAGCGAAAATAAGTGTCGCTTGCATCGACAATATTTTTCGTCCGATTGCTGTCCAAAGCAGGCCATGCTTTTCTTTTGCATCTGGGAATTTTGCCACGGCTAGGAGAGGAGTGAGGTCCTTTATCATGAATGGCGTAACCTTAGAACCAGCATAGGCCACGTTCGTATTTACCTCTTCATTGGTCTTACGCATCAATCAAATAAGGAAGATAGATTGAATGAATGCCAGTTTACCAAAATAACTGGATCAATACTTTGGCGTTCTCCCTCCTCCCTCTGAATACCTATCTTTCACCAAGTCATAAATGAAAGGGATATCAATGGCGACCTCAATTTTACAACCAAATGTTCCGATGGCACCATTTTACATAGAGGAACATTTAAAGTCGATGACGCTAATAGAATCATGTTTAGAAAATATCTTTATCACTTCAAGCTTTAAAACAAATTAACTGGAGGCAAAAGGGCTCTATCTAGAAGTTAAAACAAAGTTGATTGGAACGTAAGGTGCGGATCCCTACGGGAAAAGTGTTGCGAGGGGAGACCCCGCAGGCACAAAGGTGCCGAGAACGTACCGCCCGCGGAAAGCGGGTGCCTGGAGGCTATGTTAGAATTTTACAAACGCTCAAAAAAATGTAGTGAAAATCAATTATCATCAGATTTGTCTACAGTCTGACACATCCTAAAAAGGATGCGCTTTTCTATATATTGAATTATCACTTTTTACATATGCAAACCTGAATTGCTTATGAATTAATACATATGTCCTGATGATTGTAAGTGTGATGTTGATGATTGCAAATGGCGGTATATTGCTATCCACACCATATCCTCATAACTGGCATGAAAGTTGCTTAATAATTTTATAAGAATAAAAGTGAGGTGCTAAAATGTCAGGAGAAATTAAGGTAATTGAAAAACGTCAATTGGATAATCCACTGCAAGAATTCCAGGGTATCTTAAAAGAAGCGATACATGTTTTGGACTATCCGAATCAGGTTTTTGATTTTCTTAAAGCGCCAATGCGTTTTCTGGAAGTCTGTATTCCTATTCAAATGGATAATGGAGAGACAAGGATGTTTCAAGGGTATCGGGCTCAACATAATGATGCAGCCGGTCCAACAAAAGGGGGAATCCGTTTTCACCCGGATGTCACTCCTGAAGAAGTTAAGGCATTGGCCGGATGGATGAGCTTGAAATGCGGAATAACCGATCTTCCATATGGAGGAGCAAAAGGTGGCATTGTGTGTGATCCCAGACAGATGAGTTCATCTGAGCTAGAACGTTTAAGCAGAGGGTATGTCAGGGCAGTAAGTCAAATAGTGGGCCCTACAAAAGATATCCCGGCACCTGATATGTATACGAATTCACAAATCATGGCCTGGATGCTGGATGAATACGATCATATCAGGGAATTCGATTCACCCGGATTCATTACAGGAAAGCCTCTGAGATTAGGAGGATCGAAGGGAAGGGAAAAGGCCACTTCCAAGGGAGTATTATATACACTTCAAATGATTTGTGATTTAAAGGGAATTCCCATTGAAGGCATGCGGGTAATCATCCAGGGATTCGGGAATGTTGGCAGTCATTTAGCATTGTATTTACATGAAATGGGGGCTAAGATTGTTGGAATAGCGGATGAACTTGGAGGTTTATACGATCCGAATGGCCTTGACATTCCTTACCTTTTGGAGAATAGGGACTCTTTTGGGGTCGTTTCGAACGTATACAAAGATTCATTATCCAATCAAGAATTATTGGAAAAAGAGTGTGATGTGTTGATTCCCGCAGCTATTAGCGGAGTGGTGAATAAAGATAATGCAAAACGATTAAAATGTGAAATCCTGATCGAAGCAGCAAATGGGCCGACAACAAAGGAAGCGATCAAGATTCTCGATGATAAAGGTATAGTGCTGGTCCCTGATATTTTGGCGAATTCAGGTGGGGTGATAGTCTCGTATTTTGAATGGTGCCAGAACAACCAAGGTTATTACTGGACGGAAGAGCTGGTGGATGAACGATTAAAGGAAAAGATAACGGCCAGCTTTTTGAATGTCTACCATACTTCACAAAAATATACCGTGAATATGAAAGTGGCTGCTTATATAGAAGGGATTCGCAAAATAGCAGAAGCATCCCAGCTTCGAGGTTGGATCAGGTTCTGAACGAATTAGGGCTTACAAGAAAGGAGGCAATCCGTTGAGTTTTGATATTCTGTCCGAAAATAAAGAAAACCAGGCTATTCATCATTATTGCTTATTGTCACAAGATTATAGATATGATGTGACCATTGTATATTCGGCCCAGTTTTTCGGTAAAGCAATGGTGACTTCCATGCAAAGCGGAAGAATGATCCTGCTTTGTGCCAATGATATTAATTTAGATCAGTACTGGGCTCCGACCCTGGGCATTGAACAAGAAGATATACATGAGTTCCAAAATTTTCTCAAGTTAGTCCTACAAACCCCATTTCATTTTGAAGAATACTGAAGGAAGGAATGATGTAAATGTACGTTGATGTGATACTTAGCCCTTGTGATGGCAGAATTGAAAAAATTTCAATATCCAAAAATTCAAGATTTTACGAATGGGAACAATTATTTCAGATTAAGAAGGCAGATGGACGTGTGGAAATCATTGATATTGGTGTCAGCGGGAAGATAGAATCATTGGAGGTATTGGAGGGTGAACCAGTGGTGGCAGGCGAGGTCCTCGCCTATTTTAAAGAAGATTTATTTGTGACCGGCAGCGATTAATATAAAACGAAAAAGAAGTTGTTCGCAAAGAAACACGAGCGTATCAAGGAAGCCTTCAAGATGAAATATATCAAGATCGTGAAAACCATGGAAAGAAGCCTTTTCCACCAGATAAATTTGATAAGGAAGAAACCAAAGCAATTAAAGAAAGTACTACGGATCCTGAGAGTGGCTACTATGTGAAAGATGAACGAACAAAACAGTTTGCCTATTCATTCCATGCGGCCGCAGACCGCAACGGTTTTGTATTGGGAACGATTGTAACACCTGGTAATACACATGACAGTCATATTTTGGAGCCACTTGTTGAGCAAGTGATTGAGAAAGTTGGAAAACCAGAAGCCGTTGCCGCAGATGCAGCTTATAAAACACCAGCGATTACAAGCTACCTATTTAACAAAGAAATCACACCTGCTTTACCCTATACACGTCCTCGTACAAAAGAAGGATTCTTTCGCAAACATGAATAGGTATACGATGAACATATTGATGGTTTCATTTTCCCAACGGGTGAACTATTAACGTATTCAACAACCAATAAAGAGGGCTATCGCGAGTACAAATTGCCCAAACACATGTGTGCAACCTGCTCACCTTTATCACGGTGTACAGAAAGCAAAGAGTATCAAAAAGTGGTGACCTGGCATATCTGGCAAACACATGGGGAAGAAGCAGTTCATCTGTGTCATCATCAAGATGTAAAACCTATCTATGCGAAACGTAAAGAAACGATTGAGCCTGTATTCGCAAATGCAAAAGAAAAGCATGGTATGCGTTGGACTACTTTAAGGGGACTAAAAAAATTGTCGCTGCAGGCGAGGCTTACTTTCGCTGCCATGAATGTATAGAAGATGGCCAATTGTGGACATGGCAAGGTCCAAAACTGACCTAACTTAGTGGGCTCATAGAGCCCTAATCTCTTAAATTTAAGCGAACATTCAAAGGGGATGTCAAAAGGGGTTCGGAATTTTTAATTCCGAACCCCTTTGACTACAAACCGAGAAGATAAAATGATTCATCTTCTTTTTCTGCTTATCCGGTCATCCTCCATTGCTCTCTTGTTCATTTTCCCCTATACCCCAATTTTGCCGAAACCCGATTGCCCGTTTCCATAACATTCTTAATGAGGAAATCAAGTCTTTCATCTGTCAGGTTAAAGCTGACAAAACCAATGCTCACCGCCCCGTGAACTTCTCCAAAATGGTTCAATATCGGCACGGAAACAGAACATGTTCCCTCTGTTCTTTCACTGTGACTGATTCCATGTCCCTTCATTTTAGTCTCTTGCAATATATCCCAAAAAGCTGGTCTTTCTTGAGATGGCAGAAGAGCATCCACGATTTTTTTCGCTTGATTATATGGCATATAGGCGAGCATCGCTTTATTGGCAGCCCCGATATGCATAGGCACTCGTGAGCCAAGCTGGTCATAAACCCGGATTTGGCTTTTTTCACTGTCGATTCGTTCGATAACGAGTGATTCCATGCCAATCGGCTGGCTAAGGTAGACGCTTTCCTCCACTTTGTTCATAAGCCTTTCCAGTTCAGGCCTTATTTGGCTGATGTAATCCATTTTGTCATACATACGTAAGCCGTATTCGAGCCAAATATTCCCCAGACCATATTGTTTGGATTGCCCGTCCTGTTGGATTAATCCATGCGAGGACATCGCTTTTAACAAACGATGCATGGAGCTGACAGGAAGATCACATTCTTGAGAAAGTTCCGTAATAGACAGCCAGTTTTCCGATGAATTGGAAACTAGCACCTTTATAACGTTCATGGCACGATCGATCGATTGCATAAACAAACCACCTATCTTTCATTACAAGTTAAATAAAAAGCTTATTTGTTTGAATATTTAAAACATATTGACATTATACCAAAGTTGATTTTATAATAAAAGAAAAATTCCTATTAGCGGAAACGTTTTCCGATATGCGGAAAAGAAGGGGGAGGCAGTGACATATTGTTCGTCCATGTATAAACCATTGGAACGTGTCATTGTAAAACATCCGAAAGAAGCATTCATTAGTCAAGAGCATTTAAGCCAAGCATGGAGGAACTTCAACTTTGCGGAAGAGCCAGATTTCAATGAGGCACTTCAAGAGTATGGTGACTTTATTTCCATTTTGGAGAAATATGTTCCAAACATCGATTATTTGCCAGCATCCTCGGAAGTCGGCATTGACTCCATATATGCGCATGACCCTGTCAAATTTACAGCCAAGGTGCCATTATCTTAAAGTCCGGGAAAGAATTGAGGCAACCTGAAGCTAATGTATACAAAGGATTTTGTAAGGAAAAGAGCATCCCGATTATTGGGTATTTAACGGGTGATGCTGTTGCGGATGGCGGTGATATCGTTTGGCTTGATGATAGGACCCTTGTTGTCGGACATGGTTATCGTACAAATGCTGAAGCCATTCGGCAATTAAAAGAAATGACCGCTCATCTTGTGGATGAATTCATCGTAGTTCAGCTTCCGCATGATCAAGGGGAGGCTGAGTGTCTCCATCTTATGTCTTTCATCAGCATGGTCGACCATGATTTAGCGGTAGTTCATTCACGCCTAATGCCAGTCTTTTTCAGAAAACTGCTGATTGAACGAGGCATCCAGCTTATAGAAGTGCCGGTTGATGAGTACTTGAATTTAGGTTGTAATGTTCTTGCCATTGCTCCGCGGGTTTGCGTGATATCTTCTGGTAACGATTACACCAAGCAAAAGCTTGTTGATGCAGGAGCAACAGTTTATGAGTACAAAGGAACTGAAATCAGTTTCAAAGGCACTGGCGGTCCAACTTGTTTAACCTGCCCGGTGGTGCGTACATATATTAATGAAGGGGATCGGGTTAATATATAATTGTAAAAAAACACCAGGAAAAAGCTATGTAAATGAACGAACGACATCCGACCTTGGCATGCCTGGAAAAGTATTGAAGGGCATGCCGCTAACGTGGAAGCTTTGTAAAAATGTGGGGTGTCAGTTACACACTTGAGGAAAAGTGTGGATTTTTCAGATTTGAAGAGTCGATAGGACAATTGAATGAAGCTGGATATAAAATGATAGAGCAGGAAATGTCGAAGTTTCAGAGCAAGGTGGTTGTGCATTTGTCACTGTGGTTTTAAGTTTCAGAAATTTCTGTTTTTTTCCATTATTACTCTAATATTTGATGAAAATCAGAAAGGGGATTTCAATGAGTCAATTACTTTGGGGTACTCCAGGAACGCTCCGTGCTTTGTTATGTGAACTTGTTAGCTGGGAAAGCCGTACTCTTACAGTTGGGGAACGCACGTTTCCTTATAAGGTGCAAGAGAAATTGAGGGAGCTTGAATATTTTAAAAGGAATCCGGAGTACTTATCGCTTCACGAAGCTGATTTAGGGAGGAATTTTGTCAACGCCTTTTATAAACATCCTGATGTAAAGGAGACCGTTGTATTAATTAGCCATTTTGATACGGTTCATACTGAAGAATACGGTGATCTTGAGACTCTTGCTTTTAAGCCGGAGGAGCTCACTAAAAAACTTCATGACCGGAAAGCAGATCTACCGGAAGAAGCGCGCATGGATCTTGAATCAGGAAAGTACTTGTTCGGTCGAGGTACGATGGATATGAAAATGGGGCTTGCCCTTCATATGGCTATCATCGAAAAGGCAAGCATTGAACAATGGCCGATCAATCTCCTGCTGTTAACGGTTCCTGATGAGGAAGTGAATTCTGCGGGAATGAGGGCTGCAGTTAAAGAACTTGTGGCTTTACGTGATAAATATGACCTTTCCTATAAAATGTTTTTAAATAGTGAACCTTCCTTTTCACAGAAGCCGGGTGATAATAGACATTATATTTATTCCGGAACTTTGGGGAAAATCATGCCCGCTGCCCTTTTTTATGGGAAAGAAACTCATGTAGGGGAGCCATTAAAGGGCATAACGGCTAACTATATGGCCTCGTTTCTCACGCAACTCATGGAATGGAACACACTTTTTCTGGAAAGTGATCTTGGCGAGGAAACACCTTTACCAGTCTCGCTTCAGCAAAAAGATCTAAAACTACAATATTCAACACAGACACCGTATCGGGCAGCCGCGCTTTATAATGTGTTCATAATGAAAAGAACAGCGGCAGAAATAATGGATCTATTCGAGCAGGTTGCAAACGAAGCAGCGATGAAATGCAATGAATCTTATAAAAAGCTTTGTCTGCGTGAACAAATTGAAGGTGTTGGTGAAGTGCAAGTATTGCGCTACGAAAAGTTACTTTCATATGCCGAGGGCAAGTTTGGCGGGAGTTTTGTTGAGCAAATAAAGAGTGAAGTTAAAGGAAACATGGATTTGGATGAGCGGGAAAAATCAATGCGGATCGCTGAAAAATTGATGATACAATGTCAGGAGCTTTCACCCGCCATTGTATTGCTGTTCGCACCGCCTTATTATCCAGCCGTCAATACGTCCGATGATCCGCTTATCATAGAATCTGTAAAATTAGTGAAGGAAACTGCCAGCATGCTTGATGAAGAAGTCAGCCAAATTCATTATTTTAATGGCCTTTGCGATTTAAGCTATGTTCAATATATTGATGAGTCCGATGGCTGGACGGCTTTTGAAAAAAATACACCAGTCTGGGGGGATACTTACAGCATTCCTTTTGCAGATATGCAAAAACTTCAGGCACCCGTACTTAATGTGGGTCCGTTCGGCAAGGACGCCCACCAGCGTACTGAGCGCCTTCACATCGATAGTGCCTTCGTCCATACGCCCGTAATGCTGGAGAAGTTAATAAAGAGCTTGTTTAATTGCTTGGTTGAGAAGTGATGGAGGGGATTTTATCCCTTCCGATAGGAAAACTGGATTAAAAGTACTGAACTTAACTGGGGGTATCTATATGAATGACCTGCCTAATGGTCAAATCACTTCCGATCCGCTTAATCAGAATAATAAGCCACTTAACCAATTAACGGAGTTACCGGAAAAAGGGATTAATCCTTTTGTATTAATGTTTATCGTAATTGTAATAGTGACGGTTTTAACCTATATCTTACCCGCAGGCCAATACGAAAGAATTGAAAAGGATGGCCGAAGTGTAGTAGACCCTACTTCTTTTGAACTCGTTGAATCAACACCAGTGGGATTATTGGAAATGTTCAGCAGCATTCACACAGGGATGATCGAAGGAGCGTCAATTATCTTGTTCGTCTTTTTGTTTGGCGGAGCACTGGGAATCATGCAGGCAACAGGAGCACTGGATTCTTTCATAAAGTTTGTGGCTGTTCGATTCGGTACAAAAGAGAAATTGCTTATCCCGTTGATGGTATTGATCTTCGCATCATTAGGGACACTGATCGGCTCTGCTGAAGATGCATTAGTTTATATCGCAATCATTGTTCCGATGACGATTGCATTAGGCTTTGATGCCCTTACAGGTTTTGCGATCGTCATCCTTGGAACACTGGCGACTGGATTCATTTCGGGCATTACGAACCCTTTTAATGTAGGAGTCGCCCAAAGCATTGCAGAACTGCCCATGTATTCGGGAATGGGATTGCGAATCGCTCTTCTTGCAGTGTTTTATATTGTTACAGTATTGTATATCTATTTCCATGCAATGAAGGTTAAAAGAAACCCTGAACTGGGGGAGTATGGGAAATTTAGGCGTGAAGAACATGCACATCTTGATAAAAACTTTAGGATGAGTAAAAGACATAGTGCCGCTTTAATTATTTTATTGGTGAATTTCATCCTATTAGTATATGGAGTTATTAAATTAGGATGGTATATAAGTGAAATTGGCGGCTTGTTTTTATTAAGTGGGATCATAATGGGCATAATTGGAGGCTTAACTCCATCCAAAATGGCTAATGGTTTTATTTCAGGAGCTGGCGATATGGTTTCTGGGGCATTGATAATAGGAGTTGCGCAGACAATCTTAGTCATCATTACAAGTGGCGGATTGCTGGATACCATTTTATATTTTGCTGCAGGATTGGTTGAGCAGCTTCCTCCCGCCATTAATGCTATCGGAATGTTCATTGTCCAATTATTTCTTAACTTCATTGTTCCATCCGGAAGTGGACAAGCAGCATTGACGATGCCGATCATGGCTCCATTAGCGGATTTAATGGGAGTGACAAGACAAACGGCAGTGTTAGCTTTCCAATTAGGGGATGGGATTTCGAATATGATATTTCCGACTTCTGGAGTGCTATTGGCTGGACTGGCAGTGGCAGGCATATCATTTACGAAATGGGTAAAATGGGTATTTCCATTTCTTTTGATTCAGGTTGCGGTAGCGATCATCTTTTTGATCATTGCTCAAAGCATACAGTACGGCCCTTTTTAAGGTGTGAAAAGTCTGAATAGTGGAACTAAGCGTTCGAGGAGGCATTTATGATGAAGACCATACAGGAAACAGTTGTGGATGAAGTGATTTCATGGAGGCGTCATTTTCATGAGAATCCGGAGCTCTCATATCAGGAGCACCAGACTTCTGAATTCATTTACAGGAAATTAAAGACTTTTACAGGATTAGAGGTGACGAGACCTACCGAGACGAGCGTTTTAGCGGTTCTCAAAGGAGCTAAAAAATCTGCCCGAAAATCGAATACCATCACCTTTCGTGCTGATATTGATGCACTCCCGATTGAAGAAGAAGCAGAAATTGATTATAAATCAAAAAATCCTGGGGTAATGCATGCGTGCGGACATGATGCACATGCTGCGATGTTATTAGGTGCTGCTAAAGTCCTCTCTGGGAAAAAAGATGCGATTAATGGCGAGATCAGGTTTATTTTCCAACACGCCGAAGAGGTTCTGCCAGGGGGAGCTCAGGAATTGGTGGAAAAAGGGGTCATGGAAGGAGTGGATTTTGCATTTGCACTGCATGTTACTCCTTATGAAAGAACAGGAACAATCTGTTTAAGGGAAGGGGTATTCTGTGCTGCAGCCGATGATTTTGAAATTAAAATCATAGGTCAGGGCGGTCATGCGTCGACTCCGGAATTAACGGTAGATCCGCTTATCATTGGCGCAGAAATTACGACGAATATTCAACATATCGTTTCCAGAAAAATTTCAGCTCTTAGGACACCTGTCATTTCAGTCACTCAGTTCCATTCCGGAAGTGCGCTCAATGTCATACCTGAATATGCAGAAATCGGTGGTACCATTCGTTCCCTAGACTCTGATAGCCGAGTGAAAGCAAGGGAGTATCTAGAGCAAATCGTTAAGGGGATATCAGAAGCGCATGGGGCAAAATGTGAAATTACTTGGTATTTAGGGTATCCAGCAGTGGTAAATGATAAAGCTGCTGTTGATATTTCAAGAACGGTCATGGAAGGTATTTTTGAAGAAAATAATATCATCCAGGTTGATGATCCTATGTTTGGAACAGAAGATTTTTCGGCATTTTCCGAAATCGTCCCGTCTTCCATGCAATTTATAGGCGTCCATAATAATGAGTTTGGAAAAGCGTACCCTTTACACCACCCTAAATTTAAAATCGATGAGAAGGCTTTAGGATATGGAGTAAGGTATTTTATAGGAATAGCGGATAAATTATGCGGTCATCAAAATAATTGAGAAAGCATTGGGCAGGACGAGACACCCGTTATAGTTTTAGAGAGGCTTTCGGTTGTCTTTTCTCCCTATCATGACTATATTTCTATGGTTTCCGCTTCAGTTAAGCGCAGCAAATTGATGTAAAGAAATTTCATGTAAAGACGATGGTTCAAAAGGTAAATTACCCACATCTTTTAAAAATAAGCTACCTATTTAGGAGGAGTATATATGTTTAAACACGCGATTGTAAGAAAGATTGGTAAAAGTTTTGTAAATGGCTTAACAACATCGGATTTAGGAAACCCGGATTATGAAAAAGCGCTTGTACAACACGAAGCTTATGTAGAAGCCTTAAAAAGGTGCGGTGTGAAAGTGACCGTTCTCGAATCGGATGAGAGATACCCTGATTCTACGTTTGTGGAAGATACCGCTGTATTGACGCCAAAATGTGCCCTTGTAACCAATCCTGGTGCAGAAAGCCGGAATGGTGAGATTAATGAAATGAAAGAAGTTTTAAAGGGATTTTATGACACAATCGAATATATTCAATCTCCGGGTATGTTAGATGGCGGAGATGTAATGCAAGTTGAAGATCACTTCTATGTGGGCCTTTCAACTAGAACAAATGAAGCAGGTGCTCTGCAATTCAAAGATATCATGGGTAAGTATGGTTATGATACAACCATCATTCCCCTTAAGAAATTCTTTCATTTAAAAACGGGTGTCAATTACCTGGGAGACAATAATTTATTAGTGGCAGGGGAGTTCATCAATCACGAGATTTTTTCTAGCTTCAATCAAATAACCGTAAAACAGGAGGAGGAATATTCGGGTAACTGCGTCAGAATGAACGACTGCGTTATTGTCCCTAAAGGATTTGGGGATACCAAGAAAAAAATTGAAGATTTGGGATACACAGTGATTGAAGTGGAAATGTCGGAATTTCAAAAACAAGATGGCGGCCTTAGTTGTCTCTCATTGAGGTTCTAAGATGGTTTGGGAGAAGGCATACGCTAATAGATAAGAGAAGGACGTGATTATATGGGGTATGGGCTGGAGAACAATGATCAGCTGCAACGCTCAATGAAAAGACGCCATTTATTTATGCTTTCACTTGGCGGCGTAATTGGTACGGGCCTTTTTCTAAATGCAGGCTATACAATTAACCAAGCGGGGGCAGGAGGGGCCTTGGTCGGTTATCTAGCTGGCGGCCTTATTTTGTATATGGTTATGGTCTGCCTTGGCGAGCTAGCCGTCCATATGCCGGTTACGGGTTCATTCCAAAAATATGCTGCCGAATATATTGGGCCTTCTGCTGGTTTCTCTCTAGGGTGGATGTATTTCGTAGGTTCAGCCGCAACTGCAGGAGTTGAGTTTACGGCAGCAGGAATATTGATGAAACAATGGTTCCCCCATAGTGCTACCTGGATTTGGTGTGCTGTCTTCATAGTGCTTTTATTTACATTGAATGCATTAACGACAAGAGGTTTTGCAGAGGCGGAATATTGGTTCGCTGGAATAAAAATCGTTGCAGTTTTTTTGTTTATCTTGATAGGAATCGCTGGCATCTTTGGTTTCGTCTCTTTATCTGATCGTCCAACCCCATTCTTTGAGAATTTGGCTCCTTCTGGTCTTTTTCCAGTAGGTGGCATTACAATTATCTTTGTGACAATGATGAATGTTATATTTTCTTATCAAGGCTCAGAACTAATAGGGATAGCGGCAGGGGAAAGTGAAAAACCTGAAGAGAACATCCCTAAAGCCATTCGAAACGTATTATTCAGAATCATTGTTTTTTACATTTCTTCCATTATCATCCTTTCTGCCATATTCCCTTCTTCGGAATTAGGCTTATTGGAAAGCCCTTTTGTAACTCTGATGAAGATAGCGGGAATCCCTTATGCAGCAGGTATCATGAATTTCATTATTTTGACAGCCATTCTATCTGTGGGGAATTCATGTCTTTATGCATCTACTCGCTTGCTTTGGTCGATGGCTCATGATGGAATGGCACCTAAGGTGTTTGGTATATTGTCCAAAAGGAAAGTGCCCTTGAATGCCCTTCTTTTTACAATATGCTTTTCGCTACTATCGTTATTGACTAGCTTCATTGCGGCTGATACTGTGTTCGTGATTCTTATGTCCATAGCGGGTATTTCCGTCACGATCTCATGGATGGGAATTGCTTTATCGCAATATATGTTTAGAAGGAAATTTATAAAAGCGGGTGGTAAAACGGAAGATTTAAAATACATAGTACCATTTTACCCATTTGTCCCGTTGTTTTGTTTAGGCTTTTGTTTGCTGATTCTAGTATTTCTTGCCTTTGACCCCACTCAGCGAGTTGGACTGTTTTATGGAATAGGATTTTTGGTAGCCTGTATAGTATTCTATAAATTTAAATTGGCTAAGAAAGTAGAGTCAAACACTAACTTTGAAAATGAAAAAATAATGTAATAGGGTTACACCAAAGGCTAGCCAGTTTTTACTGGTTGGCCTTTTTAAATCTTGAAATTACAGTAACTTTGATAATTATATACTGCATCGGAAGGGGAAAACTTACATTTTAACAAAATGGAAGGAATATCTTACAAAATAGGAAGGGGGAATTAACAAGCATGATTACAAAGTGACTAACGACATCACAATGAGTCTGTGGAGAAATAACTTTTTTACCGAGAGACGGAAAGAAAACAATAATATTAAAATTGGGGGAAGTAATGAAGATCAATCACATAAATTTAACAGTTAATGATGTTACAGCATCAAGGGAGTTTTTAGAAAGATACTTTGGATTGTCATGTGCAGGAAGTCGAGGAGATGGGTTTGCTGCAATGAAAGATGATAATGGATCCATATTGACACTAATGAAAGGAAGCGATGTACAATACCCCAAGACATTTCATGTTGGTTTCATACAAGAAAATGAAGAACAAGTTAACAGGATCAATCAACGGTTGAAGGATGATGGATTCATGGTAAAGCCTCCAAAACACTTACACAGATATACTTTCTATGTAGAAGCGCCTGGAGGTTTTAACGTTGAAGTACTGTGTTAAAAAAACGCAGTTCAGTGAGGTACGGTGAACTGTATCACAAGTTAAGCGTTTAACAACTGAAGTATTTCAATGTTTTTCAGCATTAGGCTCATTATAAGAAGCCCAATTCCTCAATTTAAATGGTGAGAAATTGGGCTTTTTATATTGTATTTTCCTTAAAGGTGTAAATCCGCATTTTCCTGCCGATACACCTAATAGTGACATGAGAATATTATATATTTAGATATAGACCTCGCTAGTATATTTTAATTTAATATATACACAAAGTGGTGGTTTGTAAAATATGTATGGAGTAAAGTGTAGAAAACAAAAGAGTTAAGACAAAACATCTCTGGTAAAACTCTATGTCCATTTATGCGTGAATTGGGTCAGCTGATTGTTACTGGTAAGGGTGTCTTCATGATCAGCATTGGCATCTCTGCTTTTTTCCGAGATATCACCTCAATATCTTCTTTCCATTTTACCGAGGGAGACGTTAAGGAGGTAAATCGGACTTTGTTCGCAAACTAAAGACATTCATGATAAGATAAATAAATCAAATACTAGTAAGGCAGGGTGGAGTCAGTCAATTCTGGCTCCACCCTGCCTTTTTGCCCACCTGATATTTGGAGGTTTTATTTTGAATGTTATCGTAAATAAATTTAAAAAAATGGGTTACAAGCATGTTTCTTTGTACGCTGTCATAGCACTTTGTTTGGTCGCTTCTGTTTTCTTTGTTCATCACAATTATACATTCTATGAAGTTCCAATAGCCAAAGTCATCAAAACAAATCTGGAAAATACAACTGAATTGAATGATATGTATCAAAATGAAGATCGACTATTTACCCAGAGTATAATAGCCGAATTACAAAATGGAGAAGAAAAAGGAAAACTTATTCATTTAAAGAATGAATATTCCTCATCCGGAGCTTTTGATCAAGAATATCGAGTTGGAAATGATCTATTTGTTTCGATTGATACGAAAACAGAAGGAAATTCAGAGTTAACTGGAACCATAAAAGACGTAAAGCGTGATAAATTTGTGTTGATTGTAGCATGGGTTTTTATCTTTACATTACTTATCGTTGGAAAAAAGCAAGGCCTGTTTTCAATTATAAGTTTGGCAGTCAATGCCATATTGTTGTCATATGCATTAGATTTTTATTTGAATACATCAGACATTGGTTTGGTATTGATATGCAGTATAAGTATCATTCTATTTACGGTTCTTTCCCTTTTACTCGTTAACGGTTTTAATGAAAAAACCTATGCAGCGGTTATTGCGACACTGTTAGGGACTTTTTTATCACTGTTCATCACTTATCTTGTTATGTGGTTAACTTCCGAAAATGGACTTCGATATGAAGAGATGCAATTTATCACTCGTCCTTATAAAATGGTGTTTATGGCAGGGTTATTTATCGGTTCTTTAGGAGCCGTAATGGATATAGCCATTACCATGTCTTCTTCGATTTTTGGGTTGTATGAAAAGAATAACTACATATCGGTAAAAGCACTTAAAACTTCAGGATTAGAGATTGGAAAAGACATAATGGGAACCATGACAAATATTTTGTTCTTTGCCTATATAAGTGGCTCCATACCTATGATTATATTGTATTTGAAAAATGATTCTGCATTGGGATTTACCCTTACCATGAACCTTACATTGGAATTGGCCCGTGCCCTAGCTGGTGGTATTGGAATCGTGTTAACTATTCCAATAGGCCTATATGTCTCTATTTTTTTCATTAATCGAAAGAGGGAAAGAAGATGAATGTATTAGTGTTGCTAGCGATTATACTATTAATATTGATGATCTTGATTGGCGGAAAAAAAGGGGCACGTTCATTTTTTGCTTTGTTCCTAAACTTTGGTGTGTTACTTTTTACCATCATTTTTATGACAAATCCAAATAATGATCCGTATATCGTAACATTGATTGCATGTACGGTGATTAGTTATATTAATTTATTTTTTATTAACGAAGTGAACAGTACAACAAAAACAGCATTCATTTCTACTATTATCACGATTGTTATTGTACTCTTTTTTATTGTCATTGTGACGGAAAATGCGATGATACAAGGTTTCGGTGAAGAAGAAATAGAAGAGCTTAGCATCTTTTCCCTTTATATTGGAGTAGATTTTGTTAAAATTGGAGCTTCAGTAATTATTATGAGTACTATTGGCGCGATTATCGATACAGCCATGGCCATTGCATCTCCCATGCGAGAAATGTATCATCACCATCCATCCATTAGCAAGAAAGAATTATTCACATTTGGATTAAGTATTGGGAGGGATATCTTAGGAACATCTACGAATACACTATTTTTTGCTTTCTTTGGAGGCTATTTGGCATTGCTTATATGGTTTAAGGATTTATCCTACTCTGTTGGAGAAATTGTAAACTCAAAAATATTTAGTGCTGAAATGATCACTATATTTAGTGCTGGGACAGGTGTAGCCCTGATAATTCCTATTACTGCCTTGATTACTGCTTATTTTTTGGTGAAAAAAAGAGGGAATAAAGCGAAAGTGATTTAGGTTTCACTGCAAAAAGGCTTATGAGCACTCATTTGCCAGCTTAATTCCTTCATAACGTTCATGATGTACATGGAAAGAAATTAACGAAAAAGCTGACTGCATAAGCCCATTCAAGGCGGCTTGTGTATCAGCTTTTCTTTTTTAACTTTAGTTGCCAACCGGTTTGAAACTGTATGACTGTATCCTGAAATCAAACATGTATATTGAGTTGCTTCCGGAGTCGTTGCATTTCAGAATTAAAATAGGCTTTACTGTAATCGCATCCGACAATAGCAACGATATTGCCGTCATCATCAATAATTGGCGCAAAGCTTGTTTTCCATTCACCGTACCTGTCTTCGTATATGGGAGTAACACCCGCTTTACCATTAAACGCCTGGTAAGCGACATTAACCATTTCCGGGGGACCGATATATTCTTCCCCCGGTTCAATTACAAAGCCTTTATCTGCAACGAGGTGAATCAGACGTCCATCCTCAGTCATGATAAATATAAAGACCCATTCAATTACGCCTTCCTTTTCTTGAATCATGGTAAGCTTTTGTTTTAATTTCTGGGAATAGGAAGTTTGCCGGTTCATATTTTTTTGTAGGTTGATAACCTCTTCAGCTGGAATGATAGCTGCGGTTACAGCGGCAACGGAACGAAGCCGTTGATTTATTTGTTCTTCTAAAATGGCCCGTTTATTCACTGGTGAAAAGCGTGCCTCTTCAATCTTATTACGTAATTTTTTATATTTCCTGCTCATCGTCGGCTGGCTGACCTCCAATACCTTTGCCGCTAGTTTTAATGATTTGTATTGTTCCATTGCCATGTTGATCAGTTGCTCCTCCACAAGTTCGACTGCTTCCTGCAAAGGCATTAGAAAATCGATAACAGGTAGTGAAGTGGGTTTGGGCCCTTTAAAAGGGAGGACCTCTTTAACCAAAGCAACATCCACTTCCGGTATTCCGCTTGTAATCACAAGCCTCTCAACTGTATTTTCAAGTTCACGCACGTTACCTGGCCATTGATAGATACATAGCAAGTCGATTGCATCCGGTGTGAAGGCTACATTTCGATTGTATAGTGCATTGTACTTTTGTAAAAAAAATTGAACCAGGTGAGGGATTTCATCTACACGATTTCTAAGCGGCGGAAGATGGATAGGAACGACATGAAGACGATAATATAAGTCTTCTCGAAATTCACCTTTTTTCACCATTTTTTCGAGCGATTTATTTGTTGCGGCAATCACTTGAATATCAACAGGGTGTGAGGTCGTACTTCCTATTGGTGTGACCACGCGTTCCTGAAGGACGCGAAGCAGTTTTACTTGTACGTTAAGCGGTAACTCGCCCACTTCATCCAAGAATAGGATACCCTTATGGGCCAGTGTGAATTTCCCTTTGGCACCGTCTTTCCGTGCGCTGGTAAATGCCCCTTCTACGTAGCCAAACAGTTCGCTTTCAATCAAGTTTTCCGGGATGGCGCCGCAATTGACAGGTATAAATGGACCGTCGCTTCTGTTACCCATATTATGTATGGCCCTGGCGGCCATTTCCTTCCCTACACCGGATTCCCCCAATAATAGGACGGTTGCACTGACATCACAGACCATGTGCATTTTATGAAGAACATCAAGCATGGGTTTACTGCGGATCACAAATGGAAAAGATGGCTTCTTTGATTCCGACAAAGCCCCCAATTGCCTCACTGATGCATCTGGATAAGAGTCTTTCATTTCTTTATAGGCCCAGACCCATGCCCCAGATTCAATCGGGTACGCCGTCATCAGCATCTCTGGACCCTGCCATGAGGGCTGCATGAAAGATCTTTTTTCATTTTTGCCCATTACCTCTTCTGCCAAGCTTGTAGAAAATAAATCTTGTTCCACATCCTTGATAGAACCACCGATATTAGCGGATTTGACTGTTTGGAATAAGGAGTTCCCTGTTCCGATCGATTTCAGTATGGTGCCATTATTATCTGTCACAATAAGCTGATCGTAAATAGACAAGAGTGCAGAGGTGAAGTGATCCATTTATGTCTACCTGCCTTTCATTAAACTTCTTAGTTTTATATTACAGAAATTTCACAATTGTTCAATAGTTTCAAAAATGAATATTCTTCCTATTGAAAACCCTGTAAGCATAGTGTTTCTGATTGGCATGGTTATTGCTATAAAGTAAAGGGAAGGGACTAAAATGCATGATTGAAAAGGAGGGAGAGGCTATTTTGAATAAAGAGAATCAGTTTCAACAGAATATCAATTCTGAAGATCCCTTTATTAAAAACCTATATTCAGATTTGAATGAGCGAATCAATGCGTATGAGCAGGAAGATGCCGTGAAAATCGACAAAATGAAATGGAAGGACGCGACAGGCTCTATTTTTTTCATGATTTTAATCATCGTTTACCTCGTCTATTCACTTGTTTAAAGTAGTTTTGTTTAGAACACCCAAAACTATAACAGCCTTATTTACAAGCAATACAATCATTATTTTATAGTTGGGAGAGAAGCGTGTGAGTAAAGAGAATTCCTCCATTTCAAAGGATGTGGCCTTTGGCTTTTTACCGGCAAGTAAAAAGGACCGGATTTTTAATCTTCGGGATTTGATTTTAGTTCAGGTTGTTATTGGCCTCTCATCTTTTGGGCTGTTAACTGGTGGATACACAGGTACAATGCTTGATGCGAAGCAGTCACTTGCAGCGATTTTATTCGGTAACGCCTTCCCTATGCTGTTGATTGTTCCCATTACCCTTTATTTTGCGCGTTATGGCATAGACACTTTTGTAGGGTTTCGAAGTTCACTAGGGTATCTAGGGTCTAATATCTTTTTCTTTGTTTTTCTTATTCTGACTCTCGGCTACATTTCCATTGCGCTTTTTATGTCTGGACAGGCGTTAGCAGAGGGCGCAAATTGGATGGGAATGCCCGCCATTTTCTCAGACCAAACAACGGGAGCGCCGTTTTTCTCGATTTTACTCTTTATCTGTGCATTTCTTGTAACGGTGAGGGGACCGGTAGCGATTCAAAAATATACGGCAGTAGCCGTTCCGGTTTTTATGGTTCTCATGTTTGGCCTTCTCGCAATAGTCTTGTTTGGACAGGGATTCACGAAAGTTGCCAATATACTTCCTTCTGAACCGTTTGAAACGACTTCTCGCTCATTCGCGACAGCCCTGGAATTGAATGTCGGTCTCGGCTTTTCATGGCTTCCATACCTTGGCCAATACAGCCGTTTATCTAAAACAGAAGGAGGCGCATTTAAAGCGGGATTCTACAGCTATGGAATCATCGTCTGTATCGCTGCTTTAGTTGGGGCCCTTGCAGCATTAGTCGCTGGTTCACTTAATCCTTCTGACTGGATGTTTTCCATCGCAGGAAGTTGGGGCGGATTCATCGGCTTGATCTTACTTTCGGTAGGGAATGTCGGTGCAGCCATTTTCCTTATGTACTCACAAGCTGTCAGCTTTAAAACTGTATTCCCGAAAAAGTCATGGATGATTGCGATGGGTACAACCGTACCGACTATATTCTTACTCCTAAGCTCAACGTTCTACGATGCATTTGGTTCATTCATTGCTGTCATTTCTTTTATTATGGCAGTTCTTGGCGGCATTGTCGTTGCAGATTACTTTTTCGTAAAGCGCCAACGCATTTCAATAAGGGATTTGTATGATACGCAAGGCTCATATGCTTATTGGAAAGGCATTAATCCATCTGCCGTTCTCACGGTGGTTATTGGAACGATCGTTTACTGGGCACTCTATAATCCATTGACTTTTGAAGCAAGTGACTTTTTCCTTTATACAGCTGCCGGAATTCCAACATACTTTGTCGCTTTAGTCACCTACTATGTTTCATCTAAATATATTTTCCGTTTTGAAGTTGACATGGAGCGTCCATCCGTTGAATTAAAGGAAGCTAAATAGAAAAAAACGCACTTTAAAGAATCTAGGAAACGAGAGGAGATTGTTCAATGTTTACACAAAGTTTAGATTTCAAAACAACTGATTTAACTACATTCCCATTTCCATTCACATCAGGTAACTATCGTTATTCAAACGACTTGAAAAGGCTCTCAAACATTAACTGTATTGAAATTACACCAGAATACAGACTCCAAGTGGAAACGAAGCGTCGTCTCCTTCAAGAACAGCCGCATATAAGGTTTCAATCATTTTCACACACATTAGAAATGCAATGGGAAGTATTGGAAATGCTTATCGGCATGGCAACTGATCGCTATCCGGAGCATTTCGAGGTCATTAAAGATGGAGACAAGTGGACTTTCAAGAACCACATTTTCGGGGAATCCGATTCTTTTGTGTATGGCGATGCCAGCACGCTTCCAAATGAGCCGCTTGATTATATAGGCCGCCATTTCCACAATGATTTTGTTTTAATGGTTCATCGAGATAGTAATTTCTATCTGGAAGTGGGGCAAGTTTCATACGCCGCACTCTTCTCGGCTAACTGGAATAAAGGCATGTCCTTTGATGAAATCCACGCACCTGTTCCATTTGTATCGCGGAAAGGTGATGAACTGGCAGATCGCGTTCGTAAGTTTTTATTATCCATCGAGCCAGGAAAGCCATGGACACGCATTAACTGGAACCTGATGGCGGACCGTTGGGATGTCAACTATGAAACGATGGATGTGTGGGGACCGCAGCGCTCTGGGATAACACCGGAAAATGCAGGGGAACTTGTTCGTTTGCGAGTTGAAGAACAAAAATTTTATCGCATGCCGCGAAGCAACGCCATTCTATTCGTATTGAATACTCAGTTCCTGCCACTGGGGGATTTAACAAGGCGCAAGGAGTGGTTTGATCTGACATATAGCGTACTGCAGGATATTCCGGAACCTATGGCTGAATACAAAGGAATTGCCCCGTTTCTTCCGCAATCGGTCGAATATTTGAGGCGTATTGATGAAAAACAAAAAAGCGAAGATAATTAAAAAACAGGAGGATAGGTCCGTGTACAATAGTCCAGTATTGTTTGATAAATCCATTACGATCGTAAATCAATTTACTCCTCGGAATGAACGAAGAAAGTTTGTCGTCATTTCTGATCAAGCTGGATATGAAAAGGCGAAAAGTTTCATTTCTGAAATCACAGGTACAGTCCCATTTGAATGTCTTACGATTAATGGAATGGAAAATAAAGAGGAGATTAAGAGAGTCATCTTGTCTCAAAAGATGGGCACCCAATTTTATATTGCGGCTGCATGGAACAATGCCGTAATGGCCTTCTCGCTCGGGGTGGAAGCTGGTCTATCTGAAGCGGAGATCCAGACGGTGATTATCGGGCCTAAACGACGTTACGTATATTGCATGAAATGTTTCGAAGTGTCGGAAGTCGAAGAAGAAGCAGAGATTGCAGAGTGTGACCATTGCAGAGCCAGTCTTGAAATCGGTCCTTTTTATTCAATCGTACGGGAAGGCTATATTGGTTACCCATTCATCCCAATCGGAAAAGAAGAAGTAGGGAGCTGAACATCATGCGGGTAGTAGGAAATATTCAAATGAAAGTAAATAAGATCATTCAAGAAACGCCATTCGTGAAACAATTCGAGTTAATTCCAGTTGATGGAAAACCGTTGCCTGCATTTACAGGCGGTTCGCATTTGACCACGTTCATGTCGGACGGGGATACGATATTCGAGAGAGAATATTCCCTTATCAGCAACCCAAGGGACCGTAAAAAATATGTAATTTCCATCCGGCGTGATGAGACGTCACGTGGAGGTTCCGCTTTCTGGCATGAACATGTAAAGGTGGATTCCAGGTTGGAAGTCAGTTTCCCTAAAAATAACTTCCCTCTCAGCTTTCGAGCTAAGCATCATGCTTTTTATGCAGCTGGAATTGGCATCACCCCATTTCTGGCAATGATGGAAGACATGGCTTCCGAAGGGCAAACCTTCGAACTCCATTATGCAGCACGCACACCGGAATTATGTCCTTTTTATGATCTGTTGAAAGCCAAATATCCTGATCAATGCACCTTTTATTTTTCGCAGGCAGGAGACAAATGCAGAATGTTGCCAGAGACGATGATGGAGCATCGCATTGGCACACATGTATATTTTTGCGGACCACTCGAGATGGTACAAGAGTACCGAAAAGCTGCCAGTTCATATGGTTATCCGGAACACGCGATCCACTTCGAATTATTTGCGACAAAAAATGACGGGCCGCAAGATCCTTTCATTGTCGACCTTACTGACAGCGATCGGTCCATCCATGTTCAAGAGGATGAAACACTGCTTGATGCGCTTTTAAGGGAAGGAATCGATGCACCGTATTCTTGTAAAGTGGGCGGGTGCGGAAGTTGTGAGATAGATGTTGCAGAAGGTGAAGTGGATCACCGGGATAACTTCCTTAGTGAAGAGAACCGTCAAACACGAAAGTCAATCCTGACTTGCTGTTCACGTGCGAAGGACGACAGACTTGTCTTAAAACTTTAATGATTCCGTATAGGTACAGGTAAAGTCAAAAAAATAATAATGAAAACCGGAGGCATAAAACATGACAATTTTAGAAACGGCAGTTTTAGAGCTTAAAAATTACATCGGCGGTAAGTGGCAGAACTCATCTTCAAATGAAGTAATCCCGGTAATTAATCCTGCAACACAGGAAGTCATTGCAAGGGCTCCGCGTGCTACCAAGGAAGATACAGAAAATGCAATCTCAGTAGCGAAAGCAGCTTTTGAAAGTGGAATCTGGTCAGGACTAACAGCACAGGAGCGTGCTTCCTACCTATATAAAATCGCGGATAAAATTGATGAACGTGCGGAAGAGTTAACGATTCTTGAAACAATGGACAACGGGAAACTTAAAGCGGAGGCGGGTTTCGATATTGCAGATGCCGCCGCGTGTTTCCGGTACTACGCTGGCTTAATCCTTCATCCAGAAGGTGAAACTTACCAAGTTCCTGCTCCCGTGCAAGCGATGGTTGTTCGTGAGCCAGTAGGTGTGGCAGGTTTGATTGTACCTTGGAATTTCCCTCTTTTAATGAGTGTCTGGAAAATCGCACCGGCCCTTGCGGCAGGTAACACCATTGTATATAAACCGGCTGAATTGACACCTGTAACAGCAATGAAATTATTTGAAATCCTAGAGGAAGTAGGCATCCCTAAAGGTGTGGCTAATATGGTGATGGGCCGCGGCACCGTTGTCGGTCAAACCATTGCAGAAAGTAAGGATGTTGACATTGTTTCATTTACAGGAAGTACGGATGTTGGCCGTTCTATCATGAAAGCGGCCGCGGGCAACTTAAAGAAAATTTCCCTTGAGCTTGGCGGTAAATCGCCTAACATCGTTTTTGCAGATGCGGATTTAGAGACGGCCGTCGATTATGGATTATTCGGGATTTTCTTCGGTGCCGGCCAAGTATGTTCATCGGGTAGCCGAATTCTAGTTGAAGAAAGCATTTATGATGAATATGTAAAACGCTATGTGGAACGCGCTAATAAAATCAAAGTAGGACCTGGCCTTGCGGAAGACAGCAATATGGGGGCAATTGTCAGCGAAGCGCAAATGAATAGCATTTTGAACTATATTGAAATCGGCAAACAGGAAGGTGCGACACTTGCAGCAGGCGGTTACCGTCTTGTTGATGACGGTCTTGACAAAGGATACTTCATTGCACCGACTGTCTTCACCGAAGTAACACCTGACATGCGCATCGTACAAGAGGAAATCTTCGGTCCAGTCGTAGTCATCCAAAAGTTTAAAGATGAAGAAGAAGCTATTAAACTTGCAAATGATACAGACTACGGCCTTGCAGGCGGCGTCTTCACTAACGATGGGGCAAAAGGATTACGCGTAATCAAGAAAGTGCGGGCAGGCATTACATGGGTAAATGATTATCATCCAACATATGTCGAGGCGCCATGGGGCGGTTACAAACAGAGCGGAATTGGACGCAGTTTAGGAAAATACGGCTTGGATGAATACCAGGAAATTAAACAAATCAACATTAATCTCGATGTAAAACCGGTCGGCTGGTTTCCAAATTAAGCATTAGAATATAGAGAAAACAAACAACTTACCATAATTAACTCAAAGGGGTGCGGAAGTGAAAAATTCCACACCCTTTTTGAAATTTTAGCCTAAGGTTAATCAATGACTGCCTCAATTTTACGTACCAAAAGGTTCTCTTAAACAATTGGTCTCAAGCAATCATTTCAAGTTGATCTTGATGAGTAGAATATGTTTAAAAAGCATCCTCATCACCTCAAGTTTTAATCCTTCTATTTAAAAAGACTGTAGGAGAAAGGGATCCTAGCTAACTGTTAAAGTAGATTGGAACAGGAAGGAGTGAAGCTTCTGCGGGAAAAGCGCGTCCAAGGGCGACCCACTCGCGGAAAGCGAGTGCCTGGAATGGAAATCAATGATCAGATTTTACAAGTCATAAAAAAACTATAGTGAAACCTAATCCAAATACGGATTAGGTTTTTTCAAACTGCCGAGAAACTCTATAAAGCACTCAAAAGTTGTTTCTTACGCTTAAATCTGACAGTTGACCAATCCCAGGGAATTAGCTTTTTCTCAGTTTTTCTTCCTGTGCAATAAAAGGGGGAGTTTTCCTTTAATAAGTGAAAATGGATTGAGCATAAAAAACTCCATTGGTATGATAAAAGTATCATGCCCATGCAAATTTACCTGTGTAGCATTTATACTTGGTGTCGTTGATTGTTGTACATAGTATCATTAAAAAGGAAAAGACATTACATATTGCTCACCATATAAATTAATAAGAATGATGTTCATTGCCTTTCTTTAATATGGAGGGGGAGCAGGTAGACTGGACTATCAAAGAGTTCTCCAATCAAGGAGGAAGCGTTCTATCAAATGTTAAAGAACAGTCAGGGAAGGAGTGGATATTGATGAAAAAGTTTTATTCGGATATGACAGTGGAAGAAGCGATTTCTAGTTTCCCCATAGGAAGCACTGAAGTGGAAGTTTTGGATGATTCAGAAGATTTCATCGGATTTTTGACAATAGAAGCTTTATCTGCGGCAGTGCAGCAGAGTGATTTGACGAAGCCCATTTCTCATTTCATTACTGTGGATGCACCGCTACAAAATTTACGGAATTACTCAATACCTTATGAACAATTTCAAGCATTCTTCGAGAGTGATTTATGCAGGGTTATATTCAATGCCTTGTATGATGGCGTGTATATCACGGATGGAGCTGGAACGACATTATTTATCAATCAAGCTTATCAGCGTATCACTGGAATAAGAGAAGAGGAAATCATCGGAAAACCGATGAGTTATTTAATTGAGCAAGGTATGATATCCGTTTCTGCTTCATTAGACTCCATTCGAACGAAGAATCAAGTTACTTTGACACAAAGAATTAGAAATGGGAGAAAGATTATCGTTTCGGCCACACCTATTCTATCGCCACAGAATGAAGTCATATTTGTCATAAATAGTGTTAGGGATATTACTGAATTAATCCGGATGAAGTACACGATCGACAGTCAAAAGTTATCTTTCCAACCTATTTCTCAATTATTGCCTGGCACGGAACAGGTGAATTTGCAGGAAATAATCATTGGGCCTTCTACAACTCCTTTATTCAAGCTGGCTGATAAAGTAGCTAAAACGGATGCGAAGGTCTTGTTACAGGGAGAAACGGGGGTAGGTAAAAGTTTAATTGCCAAGTATATACACGCCAAAAGCTCGCGGAAGGAAAAAATTTTCCTTGAAATAAATTGCGGAGCCATCCCAGCAAACTTGGTGGAATCTGAACTTTTTGGCTATGAGCCAGGGGCATTTACCGGATCCCTTAAGAATGGGAAAATGGGGATTTTCGAGAAAGTGAATGGTGGCACGTTATTTTTGGACGAAATTGGGGATTTACCTTTAGAGTTACAAGTAAAACTTTTGAAAGTGGTAGAAGAAAACAAGTTTATGAGAGTGGGTTCTACCGAAATGAAAGAAGTGGATGTCAGGTTAATTACTGCCACTCATCGCGATTTGGCCTCCCTCGTTCAAGAGGGTTCGTTCCGTGAAGATCTATATTACCGGCTTAATATCGTATCCTTTGAAGTTCCGCCCTTACGCCAGCGAAAGGAAGAAACGATCCCGCTTTTAGAAATGTATTTGAAAAAGTTCAATGGAAAATATAATGAGAAGAAAAAGATGACACCGGAATGCTATGAATGGCTGACGAACTATTCGTGGCCAGGAAATATACGAGAGCTTGCGAGTCTGGCAGAGCGACTTGTCGTCACGACTTATGATGATACGATTGATTTGCCTAATTTACCATCGTTCATCCAGCCGGTTTTATCAAAAAAAACGACAACACATTCTTTGAAGGAAGCCGTTTTCGAGCTTGAGCGTTCCCTGATCCTGAATGCGATGAAAAAATATGGGACTACACGGGCGGCTGCCATCTTTTTGGATATCAGTCAAAGCGCTTTGGTGCAAAAAATGAAAAAATTTCACATTCGATTAGAAAACGAATCGAATTAGTTTTTTGATTTGATTTCTACTCGTTATTTCAATTGTTATCCATGGAAAAAAGGTTGTCCCCCCTTGAAAATTAAGCGTTTTCACTTTGGCATGATTCCTGCATTAGTAAAAAGCGTGAAAGGGGAGATAACCATGAATATTTCTATTTTTTCAATGGCTAACAAATTGGTGACAGGAGCAGATTCTTTACGACAGCTGACTGATGAGGTTAAGCGATTAGGGATGAAGAATCCGTTGATAGTTACAGATGAAATTTTAGTGGATGCTGGGGTTGTGAAAAAGGTGGAGGATTTACTTTCTTCAGCATACGGTATTTTTTCGGATGTGAATCCTGAACCGGAAATTGAAATCGTTGAGCAATGTGTACGGTCAATCAGGGTTGGAAAACATGATGGGCTGATTGCGGTAGGTGGTGGGAGTGCGATGGATATCGCGAAAGCCTCTTCCGTCATGGCTACGAATTCGGGTAGCATCGAGACCTATTTCGGTACGGACTTAATTGAGGTTCCCGGACTACCTTTAATTGCCATACCGACAACGGCCGGAACCGGCTCTGAAGTGACGAATATTTCAATTTTATCGGATAAGAAAGAACAGGTTAAGAAGGGAATCGTAAGTTCGTATCTATTACCGGATGTAGCGATTGTATCGCCCGTCATGACACTGACTTGCCCGCCAAGTGTGACTGCTGCGAGTGGAGTGGATGCACTTGTTCATGCGGTCGAGGCTTATATTTCAAAGTTTGCTTCGCCCGTTACGGATGCTTTGGCAATTGGGGCCATGAAATTAATCGCTGTAAATTTACCAAAGGCTTATGCTGCGCCAGCTAATCTGGAAGCACGGGAAGCCATGATCACGGGAAGCCTAATGGCAGGGTTAGCTTTTGGAAATGCCGGTGTTGGAGCTGTGCATGCCTTAGCATATCCGCTTGGAGGCCGCTTCCATTTATCGCATGGGGTCAGCAATTCATTATTACTCCCATTTGTGATGAAGTGGAATAAAATTGCATGTTTGGAAAGATTCCGTGACATAGCTGAAGCACTTGGAGAGAAAGTCAATCATTTAAATGATGATGAGGCAGCTGATAAAGCTATAGAAGCGATGACCAGAATATGTCGTTACGTGGATATACCTGAGTCACTAAGTGAATTTGACATTCCTGAATCTGCTTTAAGTGAAATGGCTGCAGAGGCCATCAAACAAGTCCGTTTACTTCGCAATAATCCCCGTGCATTAAACGTTCGGGATATCGAAAAAATATACCGTTCAGCCTATGGCTATTAAGTGGGGGAAACAATATGAAATGGAAAAACCGTCGCTACGGGGAAGAGACATCGTATATACCTGCGGGACCTTTTAAAATTAGACTGCCATTTGTCCATTATCGATTTGAGTGGCCTGATTATGTTCAAGGCTTATTGATGTGTGCAGTTGACCTTGGAGCGATTACACTGCTTGCAGACCATCTAGGTATGCCTTTTGATGTGGCTCTAGCCGTCGTTGTCTTGAATGGATTGTTATACTTAGCACATCATTTACTCGGTGACCCAGTTATACCAGGGTGGATTACACCTGCGGTTCCATTGCTTGTATTGTTTGTCGGGCAGTTTCCGGAAGGGCCTGATCGGGTCTATGCACTCGTTGCGTTTCAATTAACATTAGGAATTTTATCGATAGTGCTTGGAATGACCGGACTTGCCAGCAAGGTCGTTAGATTAGTTCCGAATGCAATCAAATCAGGCATTATTTTAGGAGCGGGAATTGGTGCTGTCGTTTCCATTTTCGAAGTGGGTGGAAAGTTTGATTTATTTCCTTATACAATAAGCATTTGTATCGGATTTGCCTTTTATCTACTTTTCTCGAAAAGTTTTGGAAAATTAAAAATAAGAAATAAAGCTTGGGTATTCATAGGCAATTTAGGGATATTGCCAGCTATTTTGCTTGCGGTCTTTGTAGCCCCAATTTTTGGAGAAGCAAAATGGCCTGATATTCAATGGGGATTCAGCAGCCCGGATTTTGCTACCCTTTGGTCGGATTATACTGTTTTCGGTTTAGGTTTTCCTGCCATGACTTTCTTTTTAAGTGCGATTCCAGCTGTTTTTGCTACTTATTTAGTCGTATTCGGGGATGTGCTGAAAACAAAAGCGTTGCTTTCTGAATCCGATGAGGTCAGGGAGGATGAAAAAGTGGACTATAATCCAAACAGAGCGCATTTAATTTTTGGTGGCCGCAATGTGATCATGAGTTTGGTCGGACCTGATATAACCATGTGCGGTCCGTTGTGGGCAGCCATGCAGGTCGTGGTTGTGGAACGGTTCAAGAATGGCAAGAAAGCCATGAATTCTTTCTTCGGCGGTGCTGGCTCTTTCCGTTGGGGTACGAATACTGGGTTATTCTTATTGCCGGTAGTCAGCTTGGTGGAACCAATTCTCGGTGTGGCCTTGGCCTTGACGCTTTTGGTTCAAGGATATGTCAGTGTACGCGTCGGCGTGATGCAGGCGAAGAGCCAACGCGACCTGGGAATTGCAGGGGTCGTCGCTGCCATCCTTGTTATAAAAGGTGCTGGAATGGCTTTTGCAGCAGGAATCCTATTATGTGCCCTAATATATGGCAAGGACTTTTTCAAAGGTGAAAACGATAATACTTTTACAGACCATGAAGAAGAAGTAGAAGAGGAGATTAAAGCAGGATGAAAAAAGTAGTGGAAAAATGGCCTATTTATATTGACGGAGAAGCTATTCATACGGAGAATCATTTTGTAGTGGAAAATCCAGCAACATTGGAGCCTGTGGGCTATGTTCCGGACGCCAACGAAAAAGAGGCAAAGGCTGCTGTGGATGCAGCTCAAGCTGCCTTTCTGACTTGGTCGAAAACCAGTGCACATCATAGGGCGGAATTACTTGAGAAGTGGTACACGATCATTGAGAACAGGCTGGATGAAATGACAACGATCATGACAATGGAACAAGGTAAGCCATTGGCCGAGGCGAAAGGTGAAATGAAATATGCTTCAAGTTTCGTGAAATGGTTTGCTGAAGAAGCAAAGCGAAACTATGGGGAAATCATACCAGCCTCCGTTGCTTCAAAGCGTATATTAGTGCAAAAGCAGGCAGTCGGTGTCGTTGCTGCCATAACTCCGTGGAATTTTCCAGCTGCCATGATCACAAGGAAAGTGGCTCCAGCCCTTGCTGCAGGATGTACGGTGGTCATCAAACCCGCGGAACAAACGCCATTGACGGCTTTGCTATTGGTTGAAAGTGCCTATGAAGCAGGCATTCCGGGCGGTGTGATAAATATTGTCACTACACAAAAACCGGGAGATGTGTCAGACGTATGGATGAATGATTCACGTGTTAAAAAGATCACATTTACCGGCTCGACTCCTGTAGGGAAACATCTAATGAAAAAAGCGGCAGAAACAGTAAAAAAAGTCTCGCTTGAACTCGGTGGGTTGGCTCCGTTCATCATTGCTGAGGATGCGAACATCGAAGAAGCAGTAAAAGGTTTGATTCAATCGAAATTCAGGAATGCTGGACAAACATGTATTTGTGCGAACAGGATATTCGTCCATGAGACAATTGAAAAGCCGTTTTTACACGCATTTGAAGAAGCCGTTTTAAATTTGAAGGTTGGAAATGGAATGGAAGGAACCGATCTTGGTCCATTGATAGATGGAGCCGCAGTGAAAAAGGTTCAGCTTCAATTAGAGGATGCTGCAAGTAAAGGGGCCATCATCCATAAAAATTCAAAAGTCAATGAAAAGCAAGGCCATTTTATCGCACCAGCCATACTTTCCAATGTAACGGATGATATGCTGTGCATGCAGGAAGAGACATTTGGGCCAATTGCGCCAGTCAGTACATTCAAAACCGATCAAGAAGCGGTAGATCGAGCCAATAACACGAATTTTGGCTTGGCAGCGTATGTGTATACCGAGTCGTTAAATAAGGCAGTTGCTTATTCGGATGGTCTTGAATATGGGATTGTCGGTATAAATGACAGTGCTCCATCCACGGCACAAGCACCATTTGGAGGAATGAAGGAAAGTGGTCTAGGCCGGGAAGGCGGACACTATGGCATGGATGAATATTTAGAAGTGAAGTATGTATCCATGCAGCTTGGCCAGTAAATAAAATTGGGGAGTATGCGATGATTCTTCAGGCATTCAAAGAAAGAGTAGACGGCACATCAAATATCGATGTGCCGTCTACTCTTTTTCAATGCTTAAAAAGTATTTTCACGTCCCTTCAGATAGGAAGGAGGGAAGGTCATGTTTCCAAGAATGACATCGAGGTCAGCACCGGTAGCCTTTGGTACGTTACTTGCATTACCATGGAAAGTCTCATTTGCAAGTAATGCAAAGGCCACCGCTTCTTTCGCTTCAGAAGAGTATCCCAACTCTTCTTGAGTCAATACTTGAATAGAATTTCCAAGCAGTGATTGAATCATATTCAATAACGTTTTGTTATAGCTGCCACCGCCGCCAATGATCACTTCTTCAATGGTGGTTTTTGGAAAGATGAAATTTCGATAGTTTTCCACAATGGACTTTGCTGTAAACATCGTTACAGTTGCCAAAATATCTTGATTTGGAAGCGATTCAAACATCTTTAATAGTTTTACTACATATTGCTTGCCAAACAATTCCCTGCCCGTTGATTTTGGTGGAGGGCTCATAATATAAGGATGACTGATACAATAAGATAAAAGTTCGTCATTGATTTGTCCTTGTTTAGCTATGTTACCACCTTCGTCATAGCTTATATTGAACAATTGGCGGCATACTTCATCAATGATCATATTCCCAGGACCTGTATCAAAAGCAGACATGTCATTCAGAGATGCTTGCTTGGGTAAGACGGTCACATTTCCGATGCCACCGATGTTTTGAAGTAATCTGCCCTTCGCTTCACTTCTATAAAGAATGTATTCTGTAAAAGGGACAAGAGGAGCCCCTTGCCCACCAGCAGCCATGTCCATCGTACGGAAATTAGAGATTACAAGTGTGTTTGTATCGTGAGCAATTACTGCAGCTTCCCCAATTTGCAACGTGGAGGGTATATAATTCTGTTCCTTTACAGGCTGGTGGTAAATGGTTTGTCCATGGGATCCAATAAGGTCCAGTTTATTAATGGGAAATCCAGCTTTATGACAAACTTCTTTTACCGCATTGGCGAATAACTTCCCTAATTTAAAATTCAAACTGCATATTAACTGCACATCGGATGTGTCTGCAGATAAAGACTTCATTATTTCTATTTCAATATCTTTTGGAAAAGGGCATGTCATGAACTCAATCATTTCCAGTTCAGTCTCGAGTCCACTATTATTCACCCGAACAAGCGCGGCATCGATACCATCCAGTGATGTTCCGGACATCAATCCAACTATGTACATCGTCATTCCCCCTACTTCAATTCTTTTATAATCCTTATTTAGCATCACATGAACAGTGTAAGCTACTAACATATTGTTTAATGGATACTTCCAATGTTCACTAATTGCGTGCCCTGTAACTTTTCTCAAAGATCATTTTACTTTTATAGTAATCTGTTTAGATTGCTTGCTTTCATTGTGGGTGCGGTCCAAGGCAGTCACAAGATATGTGTATGTCCTTCCTTTTTCTACACTGTCGTCATGAAACAATTGACGTTGGTTACCTTTATGCACTGCGGTAAGTAAGTTCGTTGAGTTTTCTATGTTTCCTTTTTTCTTCCCATCAAAACGATAAATGGCATAATAGGATGCATCTGATTGCTTGTGATCCTGAATTTCAAATTGTATTCCTGCTCCTGCCTGTGTTGGCTTGCTCACTTTTGGAGCCTTTGGGGAATGGTCGTCAATCCATGGCATGGCTGGAACCAATGCGGGATGCTTATAAATATCGTCTCGTAAGCGATCCGCTATCCCAAGGGGGTTTTTCCGTAAATCTTTGGCACTGAAATGCATGCTTCCATCAAATTCCTTAAATGTTCGATTCAGTTTTAGCTGGTTTGGCATTTCTTCAGGATTGAACCAGTTTTGTACACCATTGGACTCTGTATTAATTTTATAGTCTCCTTGTCCAATATAGAGTTGAACATTTTTACCTTCGACTTCTTTTGTCCACCAATCAAGAAGTTTGGCATAGTCAGCTACCGGCAATCCTATATTCCAATATAATTGAGGGGCAATATAATCGATGTATCCATTATTGATCCAAGTCCTGGTATCTGCATATAAATCATCATAATTCGTTTGTCCAGCGGCAGTGTCAGAGCCTGTGGGATCAACTTCCTTGTTGCGCCAAACTCCAAATGGACTTATACCGAACTTCACATATGACTTTTCTGCCTTGATTTTTTCATTAATATCCTTAACAAGGTTATTTACATTATCCCTGCGCCAATCTTCAATATTTGTAAATCTATCTGCTCCATATTTTTGATAGGAAATGTCATCTGGGAAAGGTACACCTGCAATCTTGTAAGGATAGAAATAATCGTCCATATGGACTGCATCGATATCATAATCCTTAACAACTTCCATTATTCCATCGATCACAAACCGTTGTACGCCAGGAATGCCAGGGTTAAAATACAATTGTTGTCCATAGGGTATGACCCAATCCGGGTGTTTTCTAGCAGGATGAGATTCTGGAAGATTGTCAATATCCGATATTTCAGCTGTTTTACCTAAAGGCATGGTAATGCGGTATGGATTAAACCACGCATGAAATTCCATATTACGCTCATGTACTGCTACTAGCATGAATGCAAGAGGGTCATACCCAGGATCTTTTCCTTGGACTCCTGTTAAATATGTTGACCAGAGACCGTATTCAGATGGATAAAAAGCATCGGCAGTGGGTTTAATTTGCATAACCACAGCATTCATTCCCATTGCTTTTTGTTCATCCAAATAATTTATGAATTCTTCTTTTTGTGCTGATACGGATAAACCAGGTTTGGACGGCCAGTCAATATTTAACACACTTGCAATCCAAGTAGCACGCAGTTCCTGTTTTACATAAGTCGTTTGCTGAGGGATAGGCCTGGATGCTGCATTTGCATTCAAATCAGCTGGAAGGAGAAGTGATCCTCCCACCAAAGCGGCTAGCGCCAATGAACCAAATTTTTTCTTTGTCATTCTTTCATTCATCAATGTACAACCTCATTTCATTACTAATATTTATATTTCATTATTTGTAAGCGTTAACAAATAATGAAAATATGAATTTCCAAGATCTAACAACAAAAAGAATCGTAGGTTTGGTTCATATAAGGGTTAGTATTAGTAGAATGCTAAATATCAACCAATTTAAGTATCTTACGTTTATTTTAAAATTAAATTTTAAAAATGTATATACAATATTGAAATTTAATTTTAATAGTGATATATTTTCTATAGCTAAAAAAGTTTCACCACTTTCACCACTGAAATAAAAAAGGATGATAGGTATGCTGGAGCACTTAACGACAGAGCGTCGTAATGAAAAGACCATGAGTTTAGATGAAATGGGAACACTAGAATTTTTAGAGGTAATGAACGAAGAAGACATTAAAGTTGCCCATTGTGTAAAAAAAGAACTACCGCAAATTTCTAAAGCGGTGGAGATGATCGTTGAAGCCATGAATAAAAACGGACGATTAATTTACATGGGTGCAGGAACAAGTGGGCGCATCGGTTTATTGGATGCAGTAGAATGTCCCCCAACATTTAATACCGATCCGAGTGAAGTAGTGGGTCTTATAGCTGGTGGGGAAAAGGCTTTCATTAAGGCGGTTGAAGGCGCTGAAGACAGTTTTGAATTAGGTCCTGAAGATTTAAAGAAAATCGAATTAACAAACAGGGATGTTGTAGTGGGCATTGCTGCTAGTGGACGCACTCCATATGTTATGGCTGGATTGGAATATGCCAATCAAGTTGGTGCAGGAACGGTGTCTATAAGCTGTAACAAAGGTTCTGAGATAGGTAAGATTGCAAATGTTGCGATTGAAGTTGTGAACGGGCCTGAAGTCCTGACGGGTTCTACACGTTTAAAAGCTGGAACATCGCAAAAGTTAGTATGCAACATGCTTTCGACGGCATCTATGGTTGGAGTTGGAAAAGTTTATGGTAATTTAATGGTAGATTTACAGTTAACTAATGAGAAGCTAGTTGAACGTGCAAAACGTATTATCATGGACGCTACTGACTGTAGCTATGAAATTGCAGATGAATTTTTAGAAAAGGCGCATGCTCAGCCTAAAATTGCAATTGTCATGATTTTAACGAATGTATCGTATGAAGAAGCTTTAAATCGTTTAGTGAAGGCACAAGGATTCATAAGAAAAACGATTTAACGCTTTTTATAAAAAATAAAAAATTGGAGGAACAAATAATGAAGGTATTATTCGTATGTTCAGGTGGAATGTCCAGTGCAATCGTTGTAAGCGCTTTAAAGAAGGAAGGGGAAAAACAGGGTGTAACTTTAGAAGTATTGGCAGTAGGCACCCAAGAATTTGATGCAGAAGTACGAAATGGCTGGGATGTTGCGATGGTGGCTCCGCAAGTCAAACATCGTTTCGATGGCTTTAAGGCATCTGCGGACGAAGCGGGCGTCCCATGTGAAGCCATTCCAGCTCAAGCCTACAGCCCTCTTGGCGGACCTAAGCTATTAAAACTTGTAACCGAATTAGCTAAATAATAAACGAACTACTATTTCTTTTCATTAAATGTAAAAGGAGAAAACACGAATGGACAAGTTTGTAGCTTTTTTAGAAAATAATCTTTCAACACCCATGGCTAAATTGTCTGAGCAAAAACATTTACGCGCAATTCGAGATGGTGTGGTTTCTGCGCTACCTTTCATCATCTTTGGCAGTTTATTCTTGATCATTGCATTTCCGCCCGTTGCAGCAGATACGGCATTGGGTGAATGGTCTGCAAAACATCTGGCTGAAATATTAATACCATATCGTTTAACGATGTTTATCATGACGCTATATATTACTTTTGGTATAGGCTACAGCTTATCTCAAAGCTATAAACTTGATCCTCTATCTGGAGGTTTACTATCATTAGCAGCCTTCTTGTTCACAATTGGAGTAAAGATGATGGATGATGTGGGGTTTGTTTTGCCAATGACAAATCTTGGAGGGCATGGTCTTTTTGTAGGAATGCTTGTATCCATTTTTGCTGTCGAAATTTTACGTCTCTGCAAGACAAAAAATATCACGATTAAAATGCCGGATTCTGTTCCAACTTCAGTAGCCCGTTCATTTGAAGCATTAATACCAGTTACAATTGTACTGCTTGTCATGACTTTAATTACAGTCGTTTTTGCTGTTGATCTACATTCACTTGTTGATAAAGCGGTTGCACCACTCATCAGTGCAGGCGATACATTGCCAGGTGTATTAATTCCAGTATTTTTGATTACGTTCTTCTGGTCATTTGGTATTCATGGCGTTTCAGTAGTAGGTGCCGTTGCTCGTCCGGTATGGGAAGTGTACTTGGGGAATAACTCGGCAGCAGTTGCAGCCGGAAAGGCAATTCCCCACATAGCTCCTGAAACATTCTTTCAATGGTTTATTTGGATTGGTGGGTCTGGTGCAACTTTGGGTTTAGTTATAGCCATGCTCTTAACGGCAAAGTCCACCTATAGTAAAGCAATGGGGAAAGCGACAATTGTGCCAAGCATTTTTAACATCAATGAACCTGTTATCTTCGGGATGCCGATTGTCCTAAACCCGGTACTGATTATTCCATTTATCATTACACCTCTAATTGGTGCGACACTTGCATATATAGCAACGTCCATTGGACTGGTGAACCCGACATATGTAATGGTTCCCTGGACATTGCCCGCTCCAATAGGTGCCTACCTTTCTACAGGCGGTGATTGGAGAGCCATTGTTCTCGTGATGGTGAATTTAACAATTTCCGTTATTATTTATCTGCCATTCTTTAAGATGTACGATAAAAAGCTATTGGCGCAGGAAAACATGGTAGAAACAACGGATAATAAAAATATCGCTTTATAAGGAATACCAAAAAGGGGGTTTGGGACTAAATGCTCCAAACTCCTTTATATAATGTGAGGGGGGGAAGAACATGAATTCAACATCTAGAATTCACTTTTTTAGTTACAAAAGTGCCTTTCTATTTTTTAGCTTCATTCTTGTTTTTAATTTTATCTTTAACAGATTAATGGATGCCTTTGAGATAAATAAACAATTATCACTGTACTTAGGAAATACCTTTGCCATAAGCGCGGGATTGACGATGGTTGTTTGTTTTGTTGAAGGTAAGTTTAAAAACAAGAAAAAAGCATTACTATTATTCTTGTCTTTATTAGCGGTGAGCGCACTGGTTTGTTATGCAATAATCTATAAATAAAAAAAATTCAGATTAGCTAACTATGAGGTGTTAGGGGAATGGAAATGAAAAAAGGGTTGAAGATTGCCACAATAGGTGGGGGCTCTAGTTATACACCAGAATTAATAGAAGGATTTATTAAACGATATGATGAGTTGCCTATTAGGGAACTGTGGTTAGTGGATATTGAGGCGGGAAAAGAAAAACTTGAAATTGTAGGAAGCTTAGCAAAACGTATGGTTGAAAAAGCAGGACTTCCAATGGAAATACATCTAACGCTAGACCGCCGTCAAGCCTTGCAAAATGCTGATTTCGTCACAACGCAAATGAGGGTGGGATTACTTGATGCAAGAATCAAGGACGAGCGGATCCCGTTGGAATTAGGATTAATTGGTCAAGAAACGAATGGCGCAGGAGGATTATCGAAAGCTTTACGAACGATTCCCATTATTCTTGAAATTGCCGAAGAAATGCAAGAACTCTGCCCTGATGCATGGTTAATTAACTTCACAAACCCAGCGGGGATGGTAACGGAAGCCCTTCTCCGCTACAGCAAACATAAAAAAGTCATTGGTGTATGCAATGTTCCATTTAATATGCATATCTCTATTTCTAGCATGCTTGGTGTTGATATGAAAAGAGTGCGCATAGATTTCGCTGGGTTAAACCATATGGTATTCGGAATGCATGTGTTCGTTGATGATCAAGAAATCACAGATAAAGTGCTTGAAATGCTTGGCAATCCTGAAATTCAACTGACGATGAAGAATATTGCCCCATTGGCTTGGAACAGAAGATTTTTGAAATCTTTAGGAGTGGTGCCTTGCCCGTACCATCGTTATTATTACAAAACAAATACGATTTTAGAGGAAGAGCTGGAAGCATTCAAATCAGGTGAAACTCGAGCTGAAATTGTGAAAAAATTAGAAGAAGGTTTGTTTGACCTATACAAGGATGAAACTCTTGACACCAAGCCTCCACAATTAGAGCAACGCGGTGGAGCTTACTATAGTGATGCAGCGTGTAACGTCATTTCTTCAATTCATAATGATAAGAAAGACATTCAAGTGCTAAATGTACAAAACAAAGGATCGCTTCCAGATATTGATTATGATTCAGCAGTCGAAGTAAGCTGTATTGTCACCAAGAATGGACCAATTCCTTTGACTATGGGGAAATTACCCGTACAAGTGAATGGCTTGATTCAACAAATCAAATCATTTGAAAGAATAGGTGCAGAGGCAGCCGTTACAGGTTCTTATGATAAAGCGTTATTAGCTTTAACGATTAACCCGCTCATTCCAAGTGATGACCTGGCGGAAATGGTTTTACAAAAACTATTAAAGGAGCATGAAGAATATTTACCACGATTCTTCAGTGACAGTGCTGCACCAAACAACGTGTGAATGGACAGTAATCCATTAAAACATCATAATCTAACATAAAATAGGAGTGTAATGATATGTCAACCGAAATGAACAATAATGAAATGGAAATTTTTGAAATAATATCACATAGTGGAAATGCAAGGGGATTAGCATTCGAAGCACTGAAAGAAGCGGAAGAATTCAATTTTGAAAAGGCAGAGGATTTAATCAAACAAGGCCAGGAAGAATTGAACTTGGCCCATAAGACACAAACCAAGCTAATTCAAGCAGAATTGAATGGAGTTCCAAGTGAGAAAACTTTATTAATGATTCATGCTCAGGATCACTTGATGACGGCAATGAGTGAACAAAAACTAATTGAACATATGATTCGCATTGTAAAAAAGCTAGCCCCACAACAGTAAAGAGGTGATTAAATAATGGGTAAACTCGGTATATCTATCTATCCAGAGCATTCAACCGTTGAAAAAGACATGGAATACATTGCACGTGCACACAAATATGGATTCAAAAAGATCTTTACTTGCCTGCTTTCTGTCGAAGGTGACAAAGAGAAGATTTTAAAAGAATTTAAAGAAACAATTCGTTATGCCAATCAATTAAATATGGAAGTGATGGTCGATATTGCTCCCAGAGTATTCGGTTCGCTAGGCATTTCTTATAATGACTTATCGTTTTTTGCAGAATTAGGTGCGTATGGAATCAGGTTAGACATGGGTTTTACAGGTAACGAAGAGTCGATTATGACACATAATCCATATAATCTAAAAATTGAAATAAACATGAGCAATGCAACAAAATATTTAGAAAATATTATGGATTACAAACCAAATAAAGAGAATTTAGTTGGATCGCATAACTTCTATCCTCACCGCTATGCAGGATTGAGCTATCCTCATTTTATAAAATGCTGTGAGTCATTCAAAAAACATAATATCCGCACGGCAGCTTTCATAAGCTCACATGCAGCAACGTACGGACCTTGGCCTATAATGGAAGGATTATGTACATTAGAGATGCACCGGGAATTACCCATTACAACTCAAGCGAAACACTTGTATGCGACAGGGTTGATTGATGATGTAATTATTGCAAATGCCTACGCATCTGAAGAAGAATTGAAACAGCTTAGTCTGTTAAATAGCGGTCAATTAACATTTAATGTTAATCTTCACGAAACCATAACAGTATTAGAGAAAAAGATAGTAGTGGAAGAATTCCATTTTTACCGTGGAGATGTTTCCGATTATCTTATTCGCTCGACTCAATCACGCGTAAAATATAAGAGCGAAGAATTTAAACCAACATATACCCCTGATATTAGACGCGGTGATATTTTAATTGAAAATGAGCTCTATGGACAATATAAAGGGGAATTGCAGATTGCCTTGAAGGAAATGAAGAATTCGGGGAAAACGAATGTAGTTGGCCGAATAGCAGAAGAGGAAATTTTCCTCCTCGATCATTTGGAACCATGGGGGAAATTCCAATTCAATGTTAATTGATCAGGGAAGGAACGTTGATATTCCTTCCTTTTTTACTGAATAGGAGAATGATATGAATTATATTATCGGTGTTGACGGCGGGGGCACTAAAACTGAAGCAGTGGCTTATGATTTAGAGGGTAATAAAATAAGTGAAGGTAAAGCGGGGTTTGGAAACCTGCTTATAAATGAAAAACAAGCAATCGCTAACATAATACAGGCAATTGAACAAAGCATAACTCCTATTGATAATGGTAGCTGCCATTACATTTGCTTAGGATTAGCCGGGTATGGAGGAGTTGAAAATCCACAGGGTATAAAAAGTGCATTAAGCAAGGCATTTAATGCCCCGTTCACGATTGTAAATGATGGAGTTATCGCTCATGCTGCTTTACTAAAAGGAAATGATGGCATTCTGACTGTATCCGGAACTGGATCTGTAAGTTTCGGCATCCATAAAGGAATCGAGAAATCGGCTGGTGGCTGGGGACACATTCTTGGGGATGAAGGAAGTGGCTATTGGATCGCCATGCAGGCTTTTATAAAAATGACGAAAGAAGTGGATGGGGGGCATGACCATAGCCTTTTAACCGAGACAATACTTAAAAAACTTGGCTATCATAGTGTTATGGAACTAAAGAAATTCATTTATTCCGCCACGAAATCCGAGATTGCCGCGTTTGTTCCCCTAGTTGTCCAACTTGCTGAGAAGGGCGATGGTTTCTCGCAAAATATTCTGAATCAGGCCGGGTACCACCTTTCAAAACAAACGCTTGAGGTAATGAAGAAGTTAAAGTTAAGTGAGAATGTTACAATGGCAATAAAGGGTAGCGTATTGACAAATATACCATTGGTGCAAAGCTCTTTCATCAATCATATTAAACTTGAAAATCCAAATGTGAAATTTGTTTTAGAAGACGTCTCCGCTACCTTGGGTTGTTACTACATAGCAATGAAGCATTTAAAGTAAGTAAAGATCAAGGAGAATAAATCTTATGCACGTCGAAAATATTATATTGAGAATTGAAAGTTTATTGAACCAGTTGCCTAGATCAGAAAGGAAAATTGCACAATACATTTTAGAAAATCCAAACGACATTATAAGAATGACGATACATGAATTAGCTGATCATGCCAATGCCAGCAGTTCAGCTGTAACGAGATTCTGTCATTCTATAAAAGTTAACAGTTTTTCAGAACTGAAGGTATCTTTATCATCCCTGATTTCCCAACCGGAGAAAAAAGGTTTCCATGACATTGAGCCTAATGAAACAATAGCGTCCATTAAAAATAAAATAGTGTCCAATTCTGTCCAAGCTATACAAGAAACTGCACATTATTTGGATGAGGCCGTTCTTGACAATATCATTGAAACCATGAGAAGTGCAGATGTCATTTATGTTTATGGTTTAGGGGCATCATGGCTCGTTGCTGAAGATATTACACAGAAATGGTTACGTTTAGGAAAGATTGTAAGTGCCAATCAGGACCCGCATATTACGGCCACTGCACTTGCTGCATCATCAAAGAATACCGTTTTTTTCTGTATTTCCAATAGTGGTGAAACGGAAGAGATCCTGGAACTCGTTGATATTGCTAAAGCATATGGCATTAAAACAATTGGTTTATCACGGTTGGGGAACAATGGACTAACTAAGAAAGTTGATATGTCCCTAAATCATGTACGTGCACCGGAGGCTAAATTTCGAAGTGCGGCAACAAGTTCGCTTTTTGCACAATTTCTAACGGTCAGCATAATTTTCTATGCGTATGTTTCAAAATTCTATAATGAAAATAAAAATGAAATTGAACGTTCAAGGGAATCGGTATTGAAATTCACAAAAAGGAATTTGGATACTTAGAAAGGTAAGTCTTATCTTATCGTGTTAACAAGCATTGATAATATCAATGAGCGGTATTATATTCCGATCAGGATGACTTGTAAAATCTACATCACGATGAAAGGAAGATGTACGCTGATGATCCGGAAGAATTCTCCGAGTCCCATTTATCATCAACTTGAGGAAGAGATTAAAGAAGCGATTCAAAATCTTGAATTGGAGCCAGGAGAGATGATTCCTTCAGAAAAAGAATACACTGAAAAATATGGAATAAGCAGAATGACGGTGAGACAGGCCATATCTAACCTTGTGTATGGAGGATATTTATACAGGCAGCGCGGAAAAGGAACATTCGTTGCCCAACAAAAATTGGAGTCGCCCTTGCAAGGATTAACAAGCTTTTCAGAGGATATGATTTCTAGAGGACTTGAACCAAGTACACGAGTTATCAGTTTTACGGAAGTCAATGCTGATCATGAACTTGCTGTAAAGCTTGAGGTTGAAGAAGGAACTTCTATTTTCGATCTGGAACGTGTAAGGCTTGCTGATCAGTTGCCGATGGCATATGAAAGACTATACATCTCTAAAGTTCTTGCCGGGGATCTAACGAAAGAAATAGCCGTAACGTCCATTCATGACTATGTAGAAAAAATGTTTGGCTTAAATATCCAGCATAACATACAGGTGATTGAAGCCTCCATTGCACAAAAAAAAGAGGCGGAAATGCTCGAGGTAATCGAAGGTTCCCCTATATTGCTGATAGAACGAAGAATTATCCTGGATACCAATCGACCACTTGGGGTTGTCCGATCTGTCTACCGTGCAGATCGATATAAATTCAGAATCGATTTGGAACGTTGAAAAACAGAATCCCACTCTTAATTAATAATAGTAAAAACAACTTATCTGGATAAGATAAACCCCTTGCCTAAATATGGACAGGGGGTCTTTTCGTAGAATATCATTTTTCGAGTTTGTGAGTTTTCCAGTTCAAAAGGAAAGGTGCTTTGGAAAATTAGGGAATAACAATCCGAGGACTTTAATTATTTCGCTAAGCTTTCTGTCAATCGGTTTTCTTTCCAAATGGCTGTAATGCCCAGTCCAATGACGATAATCACAGCGGCGAAAAGATAAGGATAGTGGATGTTTACATCAAATAGTAATCCTCCCAGAGATGGCCCGGCTATATTCCCTAAGCTCGTATAGGTGGAGTTCATTCCAGCAACGAATCCTTGTTCTTTCCCGGCAGCTTTTGATAAAAATGTCGTCAATGCCGGACGAAGTAAGTCAAATGCAAGGAAAATGAAGCAGGTTACCACAAGAACTGCCAAAAAGCTAGAGATCATAGTGGACGCTACCGCAAAAATTGCACCGACGATTAAACATAATTGGATAAGTTTCTTTTCGCCGAGAAGATCTACCAGTTTTCCAAACATGAATACTTGCACAACAACTCCGAAAATAGAGCTTATTGTAATGATAATTGCAATATCCTTCGGCGTGAAGCCGAATTTATGATCAGAAAATAGGCTAAAAACAGTTTCATAGGCTGATAAACCAAAAGCGAGTACAAATACAATGATGAACGCGATAAAGTAAATCGGATTAAGTGATCTCTTTAAATCGCCCATAAAGTTTGTTTGCTTTGCATTAGCAGAAACGTTTGCAAGTTGTTCCTTTGTCAGCGGCTCTTTTAACATGAATATTGATGATAGGCATGCTAAAAAAGCAATGGCTGCCGCAAGGAAGAAAGGCAAGCGTATACCATATTCTGCAATAAAGCCACCGATTCCGGGTCCTATTATAAAGCCCAAGCTAATGGCGGCTGAAATATAGCCCATTGCTTTTGGCCTTTCCTGTACGGATGTAATATCCGCAACATATGCAGTGACACCTGGCATAATAAAGGCGGCACTGATTCCCCCTAGGATCCTTGATAAATAAAACACCGATACGTTTGTCCCTACACCGAAGATAAGTTCTGAAACACCAAAAAGGAATAAGCCGATGATGATGATTTTCTTTCTGCCGTAACGGTCAACCCAACGACCGGCGAATGGTGACATAACAAGCTGTGAAACCGCAAATACGGCAACCAGATAACCCATCGTACTTCCTGATAAATGCATGATATTCATAAATGACGGCATAACGGGGATGATGAGCCCAATTCCCAGAAAAGCAATGAATATATTGCTTAGTAGAATAATCAATACCGCCTTTTGTTCTTTAATTGGTTTAACCATGTAGTAGCACCACCTTATTTGTGAATCATTTTTGTGAAATACCTCTCCAAAACACTTTCCAAGAGGCAGCTAATTTATCCTTCAACCGTTTCTCATCATTGCCGTATACAAGTTCAAGCAAAATGGAATCCACTACTCCCAAAAAAGCATAGGTCGGCGTTATGGCTGCATCTTCGACGATTAATTTGGCATTGATCCAATCCTGGAATTTACATTCCAGGATCGCCTGCACCTTTTCCTCGATATCTATGACTTCCTGCCCGATTTCTTTTTCAAGATGCGCTGGCGGAAAAAAGGACATGCGCAGCCAAAACTTTATATGCTCATTTTTTTGGAAAAGATCGATGACCAATTGTAGGAATCCGTATAAATCTTTTTCAGGATTTTTTGAATCGACTTTACTGAAATATTGAAGTTTCGAAGATAACTCCGTCTCTTTCGCATCACGTAAAACTTGAAGAAAAAGATCATCCTTGCCTTTAAAATGGGCGTAAATGGATTGCTTTTTCATGCCGACTTCTTCAGCTATTTGAGAAAGCGACGCTCCTTCATAACCATGAATCGTGAAATATTTAAGAGCGGCTTCTTTAATTTCATTACTTTTCAATACTATCACTCCTATTTTAACGAACGTTCGTCAGTTATAATAGCAAATTAAATAAATATATGCAAGCGAATAAGTGTATACAAATTATTTTGCAACAGAAATCATTCGATATGCAATCAAGGCTATTCACTAAAGTCCCGCATATAATTCTATATGGATAATAAAGAGACAGGTGGGATGAAGTTGGATACCTATGACATCAGAAGAGTGATCCATTACTATTACACAAAAATACAAGAAACGAATCATCCTTATTATTGGTACTGTTTGGCTGAAACTCAAGGTAGGGCCGGATTAACAAATGAAGCACTGCAAACGATTGATAACGCCTTGTCGTTTCCAAACCCTTATCCTTCAAAGCAGGAACTGCTAGACATGCAATTGAATCTCCAAACTGTTCTTTCAAGGGAAATGAACCTGAAAAGAACAGTCATGGTGACCTCACAGCAAGGTGATATTGATGGGGACGGGACAAAGGACAATGTTTTTCTTACCGCAAACAAAACCCCTGATAGCCCCTTTTTGAGGAATATAACTTTGGTTATCCAAAATGGGAGGACGAATCAATATGAACAAGTTCCCATGAAAAATAACGCAGGATATAATCCGACCCTTTTTCTCGGTGATTTTACAGGTAATAAGGGGGATGACATTTTGGTGGTCATTGATACAGGAGGAAGCGGTGGTTCCATTTATGCGTATGTTTTTTCATATCTTAACGGTCGACTCATGACCATTTTTAATTCAGATGCATTTAATGATATCTTTAAATACGATGTTAATTATGAAAACCAATACAAAGTAAGGGTGAACAGTTATTACCTAAAAGAAAGGTACATTCTCGACCTTACTTATAAGGATAAGGAATATTTATCTGAAATTTATAACGATGATGGTGTGTTGAAGGCTCCGATAGAAGGATGGGTGAATCCTTTATCTGGTTTATATCCGGTTGATTATAATAGGGATGGCATATATGAACTCGAAGCGTATCAGAGGATCGCAGGGAGGTATAATGCCGACTCACTAGGTTTTGTACAGACTGTATTGAAATGGAGTGGGCAAGCGTTTGTTCCTGACCGGCAGAATGTGGCTATTTTTGGAGAAGATATATAGACACTGAATAGAGATCCATGAACTACGAACAGGCAAAATCCTCGCCCAACAGAAGCCGGAAAATATTCCTGGCAATGGTTCATCTGGCAGTGTTCATTTACGAAATTGAACCGGCTTTCTATACGATTAAACAAATTTTTTCGAAGTTGAGCGCTTATTGAAAAAATCTTAGTAGGCGATACCTACACGTGACTTTAAATAATCGTTACTTTTTATTTGGCTAAATGCAAATTCTGCTGTATCCGCAACGGATATTTTAACTCCATCCTCCGGCAACAAGTCACCTTCTACACGATATATACCAACTCTTTCTCCATCCGGCAAATACGTTGGGCAGACAATCGTCCATTGAAGTGTTGATTGTTTTAGCAAGTCGAAAATTACATGATGTTCTTTTGCTGCACGGGTAGACTTCTGCCTTGATTCACTTGACTGATAACGCAGAGAATTCGGGGTTATTCTACTTTGCATGATACCTGCCGTTCCAATGGTTATAATTCGTTGTATACCCTTGCTTTCCATAGCTTCGATAATTAGTGGCATACTTGCTGATAAAGTGGTTGTCCCATCGGTATTAAGTGCACTAATAACTACATCAATTCCATGTATGGCCCGTACGATATCATCTTTATTTAAAGCATTACCTTGAATAATGGTTAAATTGGAATTTTTTATAGCAATCTTCTCTGGAGTGCGAACTAAAACGGTAACATGATGATTGCCTTGCAGACCATAAGTAACTAATTGACCACCAACTCGTCCAGTTGCACCCAAGATTAAAATATTCATAGAAACGAACCTCCTTTTTCGAATACAATCATTCCACTAACATTGTATCGTCATTTTCAACTAATGGGGAACTTAAGTGCATTAGGAGATTATAATCAAGGAAAATGTGCGTTGATAAAGATATAAAAACGGGCCGCTCAAAAATTTCATGAGTGGCCCCTTTGAAGATTATTGACTGAATATTATAAATATTGTAGTATTTAATTTGCATTTTTTACGAAACTATGTTTTGTCGGAACAAATAGGTGTTCCTTGTGTAAAGTGAAATAATCTAACAGGAGGTTTTGTCATGAAGAAAAGAATAAGAAATACCTCGTTTATTTTTTTGTTGGTAGTGTCCATAATTCTATCTTTATCATTTTTTCTTCCTTCTTTTGGGCAGACAGCGTTACAGCAAACCGACTTTAAAGTAACTCTATTAGGAACAGGTTCACCTATTTTAAGTACATCTCGCTCCGGTCCAGCTACACTTGTAGAAGTTGGAGATGAAAAACTCCTCTTTGATGCTGGACGCGGAACGGCTTTACAATTATATAAGGCGAATATGTTACCAGGAAGTGTTGATAAGTTATTTCTTACTCATTTGCATTCGGATCATACAATTGGCATACCGGACGTATGGCTTACAGGTTCTTTACCAACGGGAGGGAAAAGAGAGCAATCATTTAAGATTTGGGGGCCTAAGGGAACCGAGAAAATGATGTTACATATGAATAAAGCATTTAAAGCCGATTTGGATGCAAGGGATGACTCTGGAAATGGGAACGTTGCAGGAGCAAGTATTACGGCAAATGATATCAAGGAGGGTATTGTCTATAACAAAAAGGGAATTGAAGTAATAGCGTTCAAGGTTGACCATAAATCAATTGAGCCGGCTTTCGGTTTTCGGGTTAATTACAAAGGACATTCAGTAGTTATCTCAGGTGACACCCGCTATAATGAAAATCTTATTAAATTTTCCAAAGGTGCTGATGTAGTTATTCATGAGGTTGCAGCGGCAAAACCTGATAATGAATCAGAATCAATAGCCAATATACTTGATCTTCACACAACACCTGAGGAAGCGGGTAAAGTCTTTAGCCAAATACAACCAAAGCTTGCTGTTTACTCACATATTGTATTATTGGGAGGATTAACAGAAGAAAAAGCTGATTTGCTCGAAAGAACAAAAAAAACTTATGAAGGAACTGTTTTAGTAGGTGAGGATTTGCTGTCCATTGAAATTGGGGATAAGGTTCAAGTACAGAAGCCCGGAAACGATGCGAACTCGGTGAACTAAAACAGACAGAGCTGCAGCGAGCAAAGGCGTTAGGCCTACTAATTAATCCGATGAGAGTTTACCAAAGCCGATGAATACATTTTTTCCAAAGGGAATCCAATGAACGGCATATTAGATGATCTATATTTTTTGTAATAGCACATGGTTTGGTAGAGTCAGGTTGCCAGAAGAAATCAGCGAGTTAGACGAGGAATATTATATGGTTTTTGTACGAATAGAGAAAAAAAGACGGAATGGAATCAAATTTGCTTTTTGCCGGCATAGACCCAAAGCAAGGCTTTTTTAAAGTCAAATATTAAGGGAGACAAAACGAAAAAATCCCCGAATGAATATCGTGAATGGCTCCAGGAAGTCTATGATAATGCTTATTTTTTTCACTCTCCCATCACCATGATTTTATTCATTTTAATGCCAGAACGATACATTACTTATGAAATTAGAACCAAGACTGTTGAACTTCTTGAAGTTGTTGTTGAGCTTCTTCAAGCTGTTGCTGTGCTTGTTGGAATAGTTGTGGATTATCATTAACTTGGGCAGATTGTATAGCCTGTTTGGCTTGTTGCGCCGCAATGATAGCTTGCTGATATTGTTGTTTTTGTGTCATTTTAAAAGTCTCCTTCATTATTTTTACTAAAGGCTAAATCTTTAACCTTTTTATATTTTGTATTTAAATGTTGATATTATTCATGTATAGGTTGATTCATTTCTCCTAAACGAACGAATGAAGAATATTACCAACCTTTATAACAAGCTGGTTTCAGGATTAAAGATATGAGATAAGGCAATAACAGTAGGGATTATTCGTAAAAATGGAATTATAAATTGTTGAATTGAAGGGGTAGGATAGCGAAATAGCCTGCTTGCAGATATAATGTTCAAAGAAGGAATTTAATGCTATGGTCCATACTCCGATGTTGACTAGTGATTTATGTGGAAATATTCGAAAAGGGGAGCCAAGAGTGGTTGGAGGATTTTGGATATAGAGAAAAAGTACGGGTCAATGTCGTTCTGACCGGCAGCTTGATAACGTACAAAATATATAAGAAGCCGGCCTAATATAGGGCCGGATTTTGGTTTATGGAATGATCTTTGCATTTGCGAGAGCAAGCCCTAGATTCTCGACCATTTTGTTCCGAAGCTGCTCGCCATGACAACGCACAGGGGACATTTACAAGCGGAGCGCCGGCTCCGAAACCGAAATAGCAAGCGATCAAACCGAATAGATGGCTATTTGTTATGTTGAATGCTTGATTGGCACCACGGCCACGTTCTGTTGCCTTCGCGAGGAGTCCCGCATCTATTAACTCCAAGAGGCTATCATAAGCTCCCGGCTTGCAAAGAAACCGCAACGGAATTCCAGGATCCTTCGAAATCGAGGCGTAAATCGCAATAATCATGGAGAAGTTCATCTGACTTCCAAGCGAAAAGTCGCAGACTACAGAAGGACGAAACGTCGACCAAGTCCAATTTTCACCATTTTGTTTTTTGTTCAAAAAACCTTACAGATCAACATTGAACTCGGGCGGCATATAGTTTGCGTCTAACTCACGAGCAGGCGTTATGAGCTGGGCGAGATGTGCGCAACATCTTGTATCCTGCATCAAACTGACATGTTTTAAGCCCACCGCGATGGCTCGTTGGCCTCTACGTTGATCACTAGCATGGCAAGGTTATGCGGAACAAGTTCAGACCAAGTCGGACTGGTCCTAGAAGGCAGCTTAGGCACTTTTTGTAATTAGTAGTGACTACGCTTAATGGCGTATATAAAATAAATTTGCATTCACTCATTTTTTCAGCTTTACATAATCTTGGGTATTTATTACATCTGCAAATATCCTTGAAGAGGTGATTGCATCGTTAACTTCGTTGAATCTAATGAGAAAGCTATTACATTCTAAGTCTTTCGTAACACAAACATCAAGAATATTTTCACTATCATATCCCAAATTAGATAACAGTTGATTTAGAACCTCGTAATTATTTAATCGTAATACATTGATGGTATAACTATTATTGATAACAAAGGGACTATCTTATTTACAGTCAAATTTAATCCTCTTCAGCTGGACCGGCAATGCTATTAGGTGGACAACACTGGTCATTTATTGGCATTTATGCGGCTATTTCTATTGTCTGCGTTGTAATATCCATTAAGTTAAAATGGTGGTATTGGAAAATTCCTTTAGATGATAGGCTGGATTTATCTGCACTTGATCGCGATGGATGACGCAGATGGTATACACGCCATTGGAAATAAGACTTGTAGTTACATGAAATGAAAAATCAGCCATATAGATGAAAGGTTGATTTGTTACTGAATGTTTATTCCCTTTACAAATGACCTGCCAAGATTAGTAGGGATTGGGATGTTGATATGTTTGGTAGGCTTAATTAGAGTTGTTCGGTGTCTAAATCAGAGTTAATGCTGTCGCTCCTGTGATGGTTAATACTCCGATGATGGTAAGATACCTGCTTGGAGAAAAGAGGATTATTTAAATCACCATCTCATAAAAACACCTGTCCGGACTGAAGAAGTGACTGGATACGGTTGTCTACTTAAAATCGGATAGAGCCAAACATTTTACAGGCGTAACATTAGATAATTAATAATGGAGGATATCTAAGATAATAAGATTAATATTAATTGTGTACACCAGCTATAACCCAGAATTGGGCGCTTGAATTTAATAAAAGAAAAGCACATATTAGACGTGACTAATATGTGCTTTCTTTATAGGAATTTATAATGCTGTAGGTCGTGAAATCTAATGCTCTAATATCATTCACATGTTCTGAAGGTATATTGAATAAGGAAGTATAAATTAAAGATACCCATTTAATACTGTGCCAAAAAGATCGAATTCAGGATCTTTTGACGGAGTTATTGGAGGGGCTTCAGATCGCGCTATTGAAGAGTTGAAAACAGGCTTACCTTCATCTGACTCTACAGAGTTTTCGTCATTCTTTTTATACAATGGGTTATCGATCATACCCAAATCAACTCCTTGTGAATAAAATTAACGAATGGTAAGTTATTAATTCCCTAAAGATATTGATTTTATGCTAAAAAATATTGCGATGACCGGGATTCTTTGAAATAAACGGTTAAACTTGTAACCAATCGTTTACTACAGGATGCATAATGATTATTTTATGTTCAAAAAAAAGATTGGTACCGATTCTTTAATCAGAGGAAGGGGTGTAATGAAATAACAAGCAGGATCATTATCGAAATCTGAACATTAATTTTTTTGTTCATCTCCCTTCTTAGTAGCAAAAGTATTGAAAAACATCATTCCTTCCACATTGTTACAGGACGCTCAAGCGATTGGACAAGTCTATTCCTTTTGACTAAGGAGATCAAAGTGGAGTGAGAATCCTTTCCTTTTTAACAAAGTAAGCCCACTCAGAAAAGCCGATCTCCTTTAGTCTTTTTTTAACTAGTTCAAATTCATCGCCACTTCGTTCCGGTGTATGCGAATCTGATCCAAAGGTTACCTTCACATCATTGAAAAGAGCTCGTTCTAAAATGTCATCTGCTGGATACCACCCACCACAATCTTTCGTTTTACCAGAGGTATTAATCTCAATGGCGATATCTTCTGAACTAATGATTTTTAGCGTCTTTTCAATACTGTCTGTCTCAATGGAAGAAAAGGCTGGATAAAAACCTTTCATTGCATAAATATGGCCTAAAATTTGGAACATTCCGCTTTTAGCCGATTTCTGTATTAATTCATAATATTCATTCTTTACTTTTGTCTGTTCTTTAGAGGTTTAGCCATTCCAACGCCCTCTTTTAAAAATGCTAATATCCTGAACATAATGAACAGATCCAATTATGTAGTCAAAAGGGTGAAAAAGATATTGATCACGGTAGACTTCAATGTGATCAGGGAAGAAATCACTTTCCATTCCTAATAACACGTGAATTTTACCTGCATATTTCTCTTTTAAGCGAAGTACTTCCTCAATATATGGGACAAGTTCACTTTTTGCCATTGCAATAGTTGGGTAGAGATGGTCGTCCTCACTATAAAAATATGGAGAATGATCAGAAATCCCAATATAATGCAAGCCGTATTCGATGGCTTGCTTTACATAATCCTCAATTGGGCCGATAGCATGTCCACAGCGTTCATGGTGAGTGTGGAAATCAAATTTTATTGAATTCGTCATTTTCTTAGTCCTCCTAAAGTGAACCAGATTGTCTTATTTTATCATCTCCAAAATTCACATCCTTTCTCACAAATTGAAAGAAGATTTATACCTTACTACCCTCGAAAACGAATTTCTATCTTACGGATTTAATTTTATACCTATCAATTAAAGATACTTTAGTCCGAGTAATTGTATAAAGGATGAATTCCCTAGACAAACTAGAATGTTCAAATATGTAAAAGGAAAGGAATGATGAAGAATGACAAAGGTATTGTATATCACAGCCCATCCTCATGATGACAAACAATCTTTCAGCATGGCCGTTGGAAAAGCATTTATTGACACTTATAAAGAAGTAAACCCTAGCCATGAAATTGTGAATATTGACCTTTATAAAGAAAATATTCCTGAAATTGATGTAGATGTTTTCAGTGGTTGGGGGAAACTTCAATCTGGAAAGGGCTTCGAAGAACTTTCGCCGGAAGAGAAAGCAAAAGTTAGTCGACTATCAGAGTTATGTGAGCAATTTATAGCTGCCGATAAATATATATTTGTAACCCCTTTATGGAATTTTTCCTTCCCACCAGTATTGAAAGCATATATTGATTCCGTTGCTGTTGCAGGTAAATCATTTAAATACACCGAACAAGGCCCAGTTGGTCTTTTAACTGATAAAAAAGCCTTACATATTCAAGCTCGTGGTGGTATTTATTCAGAAGGACCGGCAGCTGAAATGGAAATGGGTCATCGATATCTAAATATCATCATGCAATTCTTTGGGGTGCCTTCCTTTGAAGGTGTATTCATTGAAGGACATGCAGCAATGCCTGATAAAGCACAAGAAATAAAAGAAAATGCTATAGCACGATCAAAAGATTTAGCTTCTACCTTTTAATTAAAAGAGTCAACAACCTGGTATTATCCCCTTCAGGTAGACAGAGAAAAAAGAGAACATGATAAAATGTTCTTAACTGTCAATCTGGAGGGGATTTTTTGTATGGCAAAAAAGGGGCAAACGTTTCAAGCGTATACAGAAGAATTAAAGAGAGAAGTGGTTCGTCTGAAGGTGGAGGAAGGTTGGTCATATCGCCAGATTCGTGAGCGTTTTGGTATTAAAAGTGATGCACAGATAGCGAGTTGGGTGAAGAAAGTGCAGAATAACGAGTCTTTTGAAGATCAACGTGTATGGAACCGTAAGAATTTTTCTAGTGTCGAAGAGGAAAATGCCTATCTAAAAGCGCAGGTGGATTATTTAAAAAAGCGCAATCCAAATCTACATGGGAAGGAATGGTCCTGAAAGCCGAAAAAAGGTTTCAAATAATCGATTGTGATCAATAAATAAACCATCAATAAAACGATAAGAATGAATATAGATAATAATTACGGATAGGGAAACGTATACAACTATTTATACACCGTCCGAAAAACAGGACAGTGTTATATATGTTTTTATTATTTGATAATAAGGAAAGGAAAAAGATAACGGTAACCATCCATTTTGATAAAATCCAGACCAAACTAACATCTTTCGAACAAGGAATCATATTAATCATTGTATAAAAAGTCAGAAAAATATAAAATATATTCAAATCGTTTTTTCTGAGAGTAATTTACTGGAACAGATTGGACTTACTAGTGTAACTATCTTTACTAATCATTAAAATTTTTATTTTGGAATTACATTTCTAAAAGAAAAGAGTGAGTTTTATGTTGAAGGACATTAAAAATATCTATTGTGTAGGTCGAAACTATGCATTACATGCAAAAGAGTTGAATAATGAAATACCCACTTCCCCTTTTTTATTTTCCAAACCAACTCATTCGCTTGTGGAAGCGGATGGTCAGTCAATTACTTTGCCAAGTAATCAGGGTTCCGTTCACTTTGAAACTGAACTTGTCATACATATCGCAAAGCAGTACGAATCAGGAATGAAAGTAGATGAGATAGTAGATGCGATGGCCATTGGGTTGGATTTAACACTTAGAGATGTTCAATCACAGTTAAAACAAAAACAGCATCCTTGGCTTTTGGCTAAAGGATTCAAAAATTCAGCTGTTCTTACTGATTTTATTCCGTTTCCAGGTAACGAAGCATGTAAACAATTAGATTTTTCCCTTTTAAAAAATGGAGAACGTGTACAAGTCGGAAATATTAAAGACTTACTTTTTGATTTACAAACCATTATAGAATTTACAGCAGAGCATTTTGGGCTTGGGAAAGGGGATATTATTTTTACCGGTACTCCAAGCGGCGTCGGTCCTCTCTCAGATCAAGACAAGCTTTCACTGAACTGGGATGGAAAAGAAATAGGTTCCTGTTCAGTCATATTGCATTCATGAAAAAGGAGCAGTCATTTTGACTGTTTTTTTTATGGAACAACTCATTTTAGACAAAAAGAAGAAACTCGTCTAAAATGAAAAGAACAATATAACTGCCAATATGTACGTGCTTATTAAAAAAAGTTTGACCAGTAAATTCTGGCTTTGGTAAAATTAATTGTTAATGAAGTATTTTGGAGCTATTTACATGTATGATGATAATCAATTAATGTGCCATATGTTAATTATAAAGGATAGAACAGGGTGGAAAGCGCATGAAAAACAACCAAGAAAAGAAGTATTTAGATAATTGGCTATCTCTTACTAATATTCAAATGAGCATTACGAATGAGCTGGAAAGTGCTTTGCAAAAAAATCATAACCTGTCATTAAAAGAGTTTTACGTTCTTTACTTTTTATCCAAAACAAGCGATAAACAATTGAGGCTGCAACAATTACAAGAGATGGTAGGATTAAGCCAAAGTGCTATATCAAGGCTGGTAGGCAGGTTGGAAGCAAAAAGCTGCGGAGCATTACAAAGGCATATATGTGAAGATGATCGAAGAGGTATCTACACACGGTTAACTGCATTAGGTGAAGAAAAACTACAAATTTCCTTAAATACTTTTCATGAAATTCTGCACTCTGCTTTTTCAAAAGGAAACCTTCAAGATGAATTACAATCCTTGATCCAGAAATTATAATTTGGTTCTTGCATTTTTTAAGTAATAAGTGAAGTCGGTTATTTCTATATATATTAGATAGGAATATACCTTTTGCCCAGTAAGGTAATTATGAACGAATCCGTTGAGATAGAGGGAAGTGTTTATCCGAAGTTAAATGTAAGCGCATGCATTTAAGCGGGGGATAAAATAAGTTTGTTTTACAAGCGGGGATAAATTAGATGTAATGGCTAATAAAGTTATGGGAAATGGAGAATTTGACCTTAAATAAAGATGATCTTCTTGTTATTAAAGTACTTTCAAAAAATGCCATGGTGCAGAATCGTTAGCCCCTGGCATTCTTTTTTTAGAGAGAAAATTGAACTCTCTCTATATGCTTTGTCGTATAGTTGCTGTTTTCCCCCTAAATCAAAAATAATCAATAATGAAAGAGAAGGTATCTATCCTTCTCTTTTTAATTTAATCGTCCTTTAACTCCCTTTAGAACTTGTGACTTGCCGATTCACAATGCTGGCTGCCATTGATCCGTATCCCTTCATATCCGTGCTTCCTCAATTAAGCATCTTTCTATCATGCATGTGCCTTTTATTTTGGGATAAGAAATGAATCAATTAGGTTTTCGCGAGACAGCCGACTCGGGTAAACTCGACCAATATGGACAGGGATTTGTTTTTTCTCCCACTCAACAATTCAAGGGACAGGTAAATGAAGTTGAAATGCGGTTTGCCAATGAAGAATCAGGTATCCGGGTCTGGATGGAAGTTGATTGTAAAAGCGGCTAGAAGGAAATTGAAGCAAAACGTGAGTTTCATTTAAATCAAAATGTTCTTGAGCATGAAGCAGGGATTGAAAAACTACTTGGAAAATATATATCGGAAGCTATTGATCAGCCCTATGCTTTTACACAGCCGTTCTCTTATTCCGTAAACCACCATTCCAGGTATAGCGCTTCCCAATTAGGAACCGCTATACCTGGAATGGTGGGTGGTTTAGCAGTAGGTGTTTTAGGGTCGATGTTATTTACCGAAATGATGGATGGTTTTGATGTTGAGGAAATGTTTGAAGTAGCAACAGAAGATCTTGATGGTGGATTTGATTCATTTTTTGATAGTGGGGATGGAATCCTAAGCCAAGCCATTAGATCATCCTGGTGTTACCCCAAAATAATCAGGTTGTTTTTTTAGAAAAGAAAAAGTATCCTCTAATCATTGCTTGGAAGGATTGGTAGACAAGGGTCTTCTGGGAATGCATTTTTATTAAAATATTCAGAATTTTAAAATAAATATATTGTGCATTGTATACAATATGTCATATAATGAGTTTAATATACAAAAGGAGGGCAAATGGATGCAATGAAGTTAAATAAAATTAAATCTGTTTCAATTGCTTCAGAAGTTTTTGATCAACTGAGATTAAAAATAATCAATGGTGAGTTGAAAAATGGAGAACGATTGGTTGAAATGAACCTAGCCAAGGAAATGGGAGTAAGCAGAACTCCTGTTAGAGAAGCGGTACAACGATTAGAACAAGAAGGTTTAGTTGAAATACTCCCCAGGAAACACTGCGTTGTGAAAGGCATAACCTTTGAAGCCATCAATGAAATTGTCCTCATTCGTTCGGTATTAGAGCCTACAGCTGCTAGAGTCGCAGCGTCCAAAATCACCGATGAACAGCTATTGAAATTAAAGAGTTATCTAGAACAGTCTGAAATGTATTTTCAACAAGGTAGAATTGAAGACCTTATGAAGGTCCATGATTTATTTCATGCGGAAATCATTAAAACTTCTGGGTTAAACAGACTGATCAATATGCTAGAAAACCTACATGATTATATTGTTCATTTTAGATATTCCTTTTTAAGCAGACCCCACCTTGTAGAAAGATCCATCAAAGAGCATTCTGAAATCTATGAAGCTTTATGTAGTCGTGACGAAGACAGAGTAGAAAAAGTATTTATTAAACATCTGAGCGGAATTACAGATTATGAAAAAGTGGTATTGGAAGATAATATGCCTTCGGAACAAATCGGTTTGGAAAAATGATGTATTCAGAACAGGGGGATAATAATGAGTAATAAGACGACAAGTATCCGTGAGGAAATCAAAGAAACGATTCGAGTTTTAAGTGAAGAAGTAGGGCAACGATTCGCAGGAACAGAAGGTGAGTGGAAGGGTACAGATTATATCCACCAAAGACTTAGCGAATTAGGAGTAGAAACTGAAAAGCAAGTGTATCCTTTTGTGGGGTGGGAGCCTGAAGGAACACCGGAGCTTGAAATCTTGTCCCCAATTTCTAAAGTGTTAAAAACGGCTTATCTACTATTCTCTGGATCTACTCCAAGTTCAGGGATTAAAGGGAATCTTACATATCATGGAATAAAAGGTTTGATTCCGGGTGTTTATGATATGCCTTGTTACAATGTCTCAGGCGCAGAAGGAGAAATACTGGCACAGGTTGTTGTAAATAGTGGCGGCGACCCGATTGCATTATTGAATCCAAGAGCGAAATTCCCAATTCCTGCAGTAGTGATGAGTTATGAAGATCATCTTCGTGTACAGGAGTTATTAAATGAAAATCAAGACATTGAGGTATTTGTTAAGGTAGAGGGGAAAATTAAGGAATGTAAATCGGCAAACATCATCAGTCATCCATATAAATCAAAAAATACAGCTAAAAAGAAAAAAGTGATTGTCTGTGGCCACTCAGATACCACGTTAAATACTCCTGGAGCCTATGATAATGGTTCAGGTATTGCAGGAATCATTGAAGTTGCCAGAAGACTGAGAACGGAAAATCATGATTTTCCTTTTGATGTTGATGTCATAGCATTTTCCAATGAAGAAGTTGGATTCATAGGAGCCGATTATTATGTGAACGATTTAAAAGAAAAAGGAACACTCAATGAAGTAGCGGCAGTTATCAATCTTGACCAAATTAGTGCTGGAGATAAGATATGGTCTTGGGTAGGGCCGGAGGATTTCCGTCAAAAGGTAAAAGAAAGTTTCAGAGAAGCTGGAGCATATGATAGAAATGACTTCGAAGTTGATGTGGATACTCCTAAAGCGGGAGCTGATGAATGGATGTTCCATTTAGAGGGGATTCCAACGGCGCTCCTTATGTTTTGGAGATTACCGGACTATCACCGTCCGACAGATACTATGGAAAAAATCGAATATGACAAAGTGGAGCTTATTATCGAGACTGTTTTCAACTTACTCAATCGAATAGAGTAAAGGAGAATCCCCATGTCCAAAAAAACTGTTCTTTTCCTATTGGCCCCATCTGTATTGATCTTATTAGGACTTTTTGTTATTCCTTTAATTGTAGTGCTTAATAATTCCATCTTGGATGAAAGCGGAAGAATAACTTTTCAGCATTATCTTTTATATTTTAAGGATCAACACTATTTATCTATTACCATACGATCAATAAAAATCTCCTTAATAGCTACGTTTATCACCTTGCTGGTCGGTTATTTTATCGCCTACTTCATTACCAAATACATCAAGAGTAAGAAAATTAAGCGTATTGCCTATATCGTGATCATATCACCATTATTTACGAGCGCTGTCGTAAGGTCATTTGGATGGATGGTCATTTTAGGGAATAACGGATTTATCAACAAGACTCTATTAGGGCTGGGTATCATCTCCCAGCCTCTAAGACTTCTGTATAACGAGACTGGTATAATAATAGGTTTGGTATATATATTGGCTCCTTTTATGATTTTATCCATTACGACAGTTTTGGAGAATATAGACAGCAGGCTTGAAGAGGCTGCGTCGGATTTAGGTTTAGGTCGTTTACAAACCTTTCTAAAGGTAACGCTTCCATTGACAGTCCCAGGAATATTGGCTGGCAGTGTGATGGTTTTTTCGCTGGCTATTAGTGCGTATGTAACACCTGCTATGCTTTCTGGTGGAAGGATCCAATTGATAGCGACCGTTATCTATGAACAGATGATGCAAGTATTCAACTATCAGTTCGGTTCTGCGATTGCTTTTGCCGTGTTAATCTTTAGCTTTTTGATTATTGGATTGAACCATTATTTATTAAGGTCTGACTGGATAGAGGAGGGAAGACGTTGATCTCAAAAGTAGTTATGTGGACAATAGGTAGCTTCCTGCTTTTATTTCTGGCCTTTCCATTATTGGTTTTGATTAATGTTTCGTTTACCGAACTAAATTATTTAAGTTTTCCTGGACAAGGATTCACATTGAAATGGTATCAAAAGCTTTTTGAGGATCTATCGTACGTAGAATCCTTCATATATAGTTTTAAACTATCGGGAGTTGCTACTCTAAGTGCGATATTAATTGGTATTCCAGCCTCTTATGGTTTGGCAAGGAATAATTTTAAAGGCAAGGGGATTGTGATGAGTCTTATCTCATCCCCTCTCTTGCTTCCTCAAATCTTCTTAGGCATGGCACTGCTTCAGTTTTTTTACTACTTTACTAATAGCCCACAGAATTTCTTTACCCTAGTGTTAGGTCATATCATTATTACATTGCCTTATGTGGTTCGGACGTGTGTGAATAGCTTCCTGGGGATAAGCCCATATATTGAAGAAGCAGGAAGGGATTTAGGTGCAGGTGCATTGAAAACCTTTTTCATCATTACATTGCCACAGATGAAATCTAGCATTATCGCAGGAACGCTGTTTTCCTTTGCCGTTTCGTGGGTAAATGTTGAAGTTACGATCTTCTTGACCTCTGCCGATCAGATGGCACTTCCGGTTAAAATGTTCAATTATGTTCAATATAACATCGATCCAATGATAGCTGCTGTTTCAGCCGTAACGATTTATATTGCATTTTTCTTAATTCTTGTCATTGATATGTTAGTAGGTATTGAGAATGTTGCTTCAAAATAAAACATGAGACAAGGGGATGTTCCATGAAGAAGCTAAGTGTGTACACTATTTTGTTGGCAATAATTTTAGTGGTAGCCACCGGTTGCGGAAAGCCTGTTCAACCCAAAAGTGGGGCGACGGGAGCCAATTCAGATGTACAAGAACAAGAAATATCCATTGCCATTTTCGGCGGTGATTGGGGCGAAACCATCAAGAAACATATCATTCAACCTTTTGAAAAAGAGACTGGTATCAAGGTGAAAATCATTGAAGGCAATTCAACGGCAACTTTTTCCCGTCTATTACAGGAAAAAGAGGCACCTACCCTTGATTTAGCCTTAATGGATTCAGGAATATCTGAACTAGCCCACGAAAAAGGAATGGTTGAAAATATTGAAAAAAGTAAACTCAAAGAAAACGTCGCCCTTCTGCCAGAAGCATATCAAGGGAATGGTGAAGAAGTATTTGGAGTAGCTCTAGGGTATTGGGGGCTAGGGATTGTTTATAATAAGGATGTAATCAAAAACCCACCAAAGTCGTGGAAAGACCTTTGGAAGGAAGAGTACAGAGGTAAAATAACGGTCCCTACACCAGCTACTACCGGAGGACTTCCTTTATTGGTACAAGTTTCTGAGCTTGAAAGAGAAGCAAAAGGAAAAGTAGAAAAAGGACTTGGAAAAATGAAAGAATTAGAAGTAGTGGCATACTTCGATGGGTCTGGAACGGCTACAAATCTATATCAAAGCGGGGAAGCATCAGTTGGAGCCCACTACGGAGGCCCTACATATGTAATGCAAGACCAAGGTCAACCGATTGAATTCGTTGTACCGAAAGAAGGCGTTTTAGGTGCAGGTAGCTTTTGGCATGTTGTGAAAGGATCGAAAAAATCTGAGCAGGTTTATTCCTTCTTAAACTATGCTACTACTAAGATTGCACAGGAAGGCATTGCGAGTGATTTATATTTGGCACCAATTCATAAGGATGTTGAATTAGATGAAAAAACCCTTGAAAGAATGCCATATGGCAAAAACGGCAGCTTACAGGATTTGAACATGCCTGATTATAATCTTATAAACCAGCATCGGGATGAGTGGAGCGAGCTATGGAACAGAGAAATCGGAAATTAAGGAGGTTCCAATCATGTCAATGGTTCCGATTGTAGAAAACAATATAGCATATGTAACCAAAGAAAAAGTCAGCATTATTGAGTTAAACAGCATCACGAAAAAATATAGTCAAGCAACTGCCGTAGACAACATTTCCCTTAATATAAAGGAGGGTGAGTTCCTCTCGCTTCTTGGCCCGAGCGGATGTGGGAAAACCACTACCCTTAGAATGATTGGTGGTTTTGAACTTCCGAATAAAGGAAGTATAAAGATCGATGGAAAAGAAGCGGGGAATTTGCCACCCAACCAACGTCCGGTTAATACGGTTTTTCAAAACTATGCTTTGTTTCCTCATTTGAGCATTTACAATAATATTGCTTTTGGATTAAAGCAAAAAAAAATATCAAAGGCGCAAATTGCAAGGGATACAACCAAAATGATCGAAATTATGGGCTTGCAGCAACACAAGGATAAATATCCAAGGCAACTTTCAGGTGGGCAGCAGCAAAGGGTTGCGCTTGCAAGAGCACTGGTCAACAAGCCAAGAGTGCTCCTTTTAGATGAACCACTAGGAGCACTGGATTTAAAGCTAAGGAAAAAAATGCAGTTTGAATTAAAAAAACTTCATGAACAATTCGAAATCACGTTCATATATGTCACTCATGATCAAGAAGAAGCACTAATCATGTCCGATCGAATTGCTGTTTTAAACCAAGGTAGAATCGAACAAATTGACACACCTCAGCAAATCTATAACAATCCAAAGACTCTTTTTGTTGCCGACTTTATTGGGGAAACCAATGTAATAGATGTGGATTTATTAGAAAGCCAGGTTAGAGAAAATCTATTAAATGAGTTTTCGCAAGTTAGGAATTCAGATAAAAAGCTTGTAATAAGACCTGAACATTTAAACATTACCCAAAGCCGCTTTCAGCCTAATAGAATTACGTTTGAGGCTAAATTAAAAAAAGTCCATTTTGTAGGTTCAAAAAGGGTGGTGGAGTGTGTATCTGGATCTCAGGAGATTGTTGTCAACCTATCTGATGAGGAGCAAATGGATCATCTAGGTGAGAGTATTTGCTTGAGTGCTAGAAAAGACTTGGTGAAAATACTTTAATAGGTCGGTAAGCTCTGTTAAGTGGAAACTTTACAGAGCTTTTTTTATTTAAGTAACTGGACAAGCAATCCTTTCATGCTTTCTCAGAACAGTTCTGTAAAAAAGAAGTCCTATCTAGCCGATTGTGATAATTAAGGTATAATGATAGGGGAAGATATTTTGTAACGGATTAGGTGAAGATGATCATGAAGCTAATCATTGCGGAGAAACCAGATCAAGGTTCAACGCTAGCTGCACAATTTAAAACGAAGAAACAGCAAGGCTATATAGAAATCATGCCGAATGAACTTTTCCCCGATGGAGCTTATGTAACTTGGGCCGTCGGGCATTTATGTCAACTCGTTTCGCCGGAAACCTATCATTCGAAATGGAAAAAATGGTCGATGGAAACGTTGCCGATGATTCCTGAGAAATTTCAATATGAAGTGACCCGACAGAAGGTAAAGCAATTCAATATCGTGAAGTCTTTGCTTAGGAAACCGGAAGTCGATGAAATCATTCATGCAGGTGATGCCGGGCGTGAAGGAGAATTGATTGTACGGAATATCGTTAATCTATGCAATGTCAATAAACCGATGAAACGTTTATGGATTTCCTCTTTGACCCCAAAAGCGATTTATGAAGGATTCCAAAATCTGAAGAGCGAAGAAAAAACCAGGCCGCTCTATTATGAAGCGTATACGAGGGCTTGTGCGGACTGGGTTGTGGGAATGAACGCGTCGAGAGCGTATAGTATTTTATTGAAACAAAGGGGCGTTTCAGATGTCTTTTCAGCAGGAAGGGTTCAGACACCGACTCTTGCATTGATTGTAAAGCGGGAAATGGAAATTGAGCAATTCGAGTCTGAACCGTTCTGGGAAGTGTTCGCTGACTTCAAGATGGATGGAAAGAAATATCAGGGGAAATGGCAGCAGAACAATGATCCGAGAATCAAGACAAAAGAAATGGCTGAAAAAATTGCCGCCTTTTGCAAAGGTAAGGAAGCTGAAATAGCTGAAATGGATACAGAAAGGAAAGAGTTTCAGCCGCCTTTGTTATTTAATCTATCGTCTTTGCAAGCGACAGTAAACAAGATTTATAAATACTCACCGAAACAGACGCTGGATATTGTACAAAGTTTATATCAAAAAGGAATTGTTTCTTATCCACGATCAGATTCCAATCATGTAACGGAGGGGGAAGCCGAAACATTTCCCGATATTTTGCAAAAACTAAGTGTATTTACAGAATATGAATCCTTGTTTCCTGTGCCGGAACCGAACATCATGAATAATAAACGGTTTGTTAATGAAAAGAAAGTGACTGATCACTATGCCATTATCCCGACGGAGCAGGTAACCGACCCAAAGCGGCTTTCCACTGAAGAACGGAATATATATGACTTGGTGGTACGCCGGTTGATTGCGTCCCATTATGAGAAAGCCATTTTCGATTACACAACCATTAAAACGCTTGTCGATAAGCGTGCCGAATTCATTTCTAAAGGCAAGCAGCAGATTCAAGAGGGATGGCGCAAAGTGATTTTCCAAAATGACAAAGATGATGATATCATTTTGCCGTCCGTTTCAAAAGGGGATTCTGGAAAGGCCGCCAATATAAAGGCGAAAGAAGGAAAAACCCAGCCTCCTAAGCGATATACGGAAGGTCAGCTGATCACTTTGATGAAAACTGCCGGAAAGCATCTGGATAATGAAGAGTTAGAAAAGGTGCTGATGAAAACCGAGGGTCTTGGAACCGAAGCAACTCGGGCTGGCATCATTACCATGCTCAAAGACCGTAAATATATCAATGTGAAAAAAAACCAGGTGTATGCGACGGATAAAGGGAAAGTGCTGATTACTGCCATCGGGGAGAAAATTCTGGCTTCACCCGAGATGACAGCCAAATGGGAACAGCGTTTAAGGGAAATTGGGGAAGGAAAGGCTTCAGCTGGCGGCTTTATGGAAGCTGTCAAGAAGATGTCAGCAAAAATTATCAGTGATGCCGTGGAATCATCGGAAAGCTGGGATTTTCAGGGGCTGGACACCGAGTCGATTCAACGGAGCGGTCCTAAAAAGAGAAGCTCGGCATCTATGGGCAGCTGTAAACTATGCGGTTCTAAGATTGTTGATAAAGGGGAATTCTATGGATGTGTAAGTTATCAAAAAACAAAGTGTAACTTCACTATCTCCAAAAAAATCCTTAATAAGAAAATCAGTCAAGCAAATATAAAAAAGCTGTTGGCGAGCGGTGAAACGGATTTGATAAGCGGTTTTACAAAAGGGGAAAAGACCTTTGATGCCGTTTTATCATGGTCCGATTCTGAAAAGAAGATCAGTTTTACATTCCCAACAGAACAAAACGTCAAACAAACTTGAGAAGAAACTTCATTAAAGACGCCCTGAGACTTATATCTTCTTGTTTCGGGGTCGTTTATATAGTAAAATTTTTAGATATGCGTTTGAATGGGAGGATTCCGAATGCCTACACCGAGCATGGAGGATTACATAGAACAAATTTATTTACTAATTGAAGAAAAAGGATATGCAAGAGTTTCCGATATTGCCGAAAACCTTTCCGTCCACCCATCTTCTGTTACGAAAATGGTTCAAAAGCTTGATCAGGAAAAATATTTGATATATGAAAAGTACCGGGGTCTCGTTTTAACTGCAAATGGGAAAAAAGTTGGTAAAAGGCTCGTATACCGTCATGAACTTTTAGAACAGATGCTAAGGTTGATTGGGGTCAAGGAAGAAAATATTTATCATGATGTAGAGGGGATTGAACACCACCTTAGTTGGAATGCCATCGATAGGATTGGTGACCTGGTTGAATTCTTTGAAGAATCTCCTGACCGTGTCGAGGATTTACGAAAGATACAAAAAAGAAATGAAGAAAATTCAAAATAAGCTGCCGCTGGCAGTTTTTTTTATGTATTTGAAAATCATCCGTTTTCTTGAACCGGGCTTGTTTATTTTACAAATAAGGTGTACAAGGCAGCGAGGTTTTAAAAGAGGATTTTTTAATTATGAGCAGAATAGCTATAAAGAGGCCACGGTAATTTGATTTCGTGAAAATATTTTTTAGGCACTTAGTTAATTAGGGTGAAATGGGAGGGTGAATTTCTGATGAATTTACATACATGGCATAAAGAATCGGAAAAAGAGTGGGATGTTTTTGCACCTATGTGGGCGAAGAATTCGCAAGAAATGTGGGAAACGGGAAGCCGGAAGAACATTATTCCTTTCTTTTCTGAATATGTACCTTCGGGAGTGAAGGTGGCTGACATAGGCTGTGGAGATGGGATTGGTTCCTTGAAATTGGCCGAAGCGGGATTTAAAGTAACCGGAGTAGATTTATCCAATGTGATGATTGAATTTGCAAAGGGAAAAACCGTTCAGCAACCAGAACTTTCTTTTCTGCAAGGAGATTTTTATAATCTTCCATTCAAAGATGAAGAAATGGATGCGGCGATGGTCATTAATTCTTTGGAATATACGGGTGAACCATTACCTGTGTTGAAGGAAATTCAACGGGTAATAAAGCCTGGCGGCTATGTCTGTTTTGGGATACTTGGTCCAACAGCTGAACCACGAAAAAAATTCAGTTTTCAACGGTTATTAGGAGATAAAGTCATCATGAATACAATGCAGCCTTGGGAATTTGAAAAAATGGCTTTAGAAACGGGATGGAAAGCAGTGGCTGATATCGGCGTTGCAAAGAGAGGAGTGGACTATACAAAACTGGGGCACTTTTCAAAGGAATTAAGGCAAGCTGTATCGTTCATGTGGCTTTTCCTTCTTCAAAAAGAGGTGGGGCAGTGATGGAAAAGTATCAAATCGATCAATTCGTTGAAATGACGAAACAGCAGGATAAAGGGCAAGGCTTATTTGAGCTTGAAACGGAACGAATTCTGGAGATTAATTTGGAAAAGCAGATATGGGCAAAAATGGGGACAATGGTTTCTTATCGCGGCAATATTAAATTCGAGCGGGAAGGCATCTTGGAGCATGGTCTTGGTAAACTCTTTAAAAAAGCTTTGACTGGTGAGGGTGCATCCTTGATGAAAGCGACTGGAAGCGGCAAGCTGTACATCGCGGATCAAGGGAAGAAGATTTCTATTTTACAGTTAGATGGTGAATCGATCTGTGTTAACGGAAATGATTTACTTGCATTTGAGCCGGGGATTCAATGGGATATAAAAATGATGCGGCGCATTGCCGGGTTATTGGCGGGGGGATTGTTCAACGTAAGGCTCGAGGGGAGAGGCATGGTCGCTTTCACTTCCCATTATGAGCCGCTTACTTTAATGGTGGAACCTGGGAATCCGGTCTATACGGACCCGAATGCCACAGTGGCTTGGTCAGGGGAATTGCAGCCTGAATTCGTAACGGATGTTTCATTGAAGTCGTTCTTTGGAAGGGGAAGCAGTGAATCCGTTCAAATGAAATTCGAAGGTCAAGGATTTGTGGTCGTCCAACCTTTTGAAGAGGTATACTTCGGTAATAAGGAATCATGAAACAAACAACCTGAGTCAGAAACTCAGGTTGTTTCCCATGATAATCGGAAGTGGCTGCCCCAAAAAACGATTCACTTAAACGTGAATGCTTCTTTTTTCTTGCCCTTTCAATCCCACTCATAAGGGGTGGATTGGTAGACATAATAGTTCAGCCAATTCGAGAACATCAGGCTGCAATGGCTCTTCCAGCGGTGAAGGGGTACCTTGGTCGGATCGTTATCAGGAAAGTAATTTACAGGGAGTTGCGTATTGATCCCACGCTCCCTATCGCGCTTATATTCTTCGCCAAGGGTATCGGCATCATACTCGAAATGGCCGGTAACCATAATTCTTTTTCCATCAACCGAAGCAGCTATCAATACACCAGCTTGATCGGACTGTGCGAGAACCTTCAATTCAGGATGGTTAACTAATTTTTGATAGTCAATATCCGTATGGCGTGAATGAGGTGCCATAAAATAATCATCGAATCCGCGGACTAGATTTTCATTCGGTTCAAGGACCTTATGGGTGTATACGCCGAAGCATTTCTCTGGAAGTTCGTATTTGCCTATTCCATAATGATGGTACAGGGCAGCTTGTGCCCCCCAACAGATATGTAGGGTGGATGTGACATTTTCGCTTGACCAGTTCATGATATTCTGCAGTTCTTCCCAATAATTAACGTCTGAAAAGTCCAGCTTTTCTACCGGAGCGCCTGTAATGATCAAGCCGTCATATTTCTTCGTGCGAATATCATTAAATGATTTGTAAAATTGATCTAAATGAAATTTACTTGTGTTTTTTGATTCATGTGTGCTTAAGCGCAGGAATGATATATTTACTTGAATGGGAGTATTGCCAAGAAATCGCAGTAACTGGGCCTCCGTTTTTTCTTTCTCTGGCATTAGGTTTAAAATTAATATATTCAATGGACGGATTTCCTGATTGGTAGCTCTTTCCTCATCCATTACGAAGATATTTTCCTGTTCTAAAATTTCCCTTGCTGGCAGTTGTTCCGGAATTCTGATTGGCATGATTAGCCTCCTTCTTCAAAAATCATAATATTTTAATTATATAGAAAATTATTGAATAGAAAAGCTATTTTAATCATTTCTTGTAAATCTCCAAGGAAAAGGCCTGCGAATGGTAAAATGGGAAGATCATGATTACATAAACTATGACATTAGAGAGGTGTTTTGAGATTGTTTGATCCTACAGCATTTGAGAACATGAAAGTGGTATTGGAAGGAGCGGTTTACGATCGTGACTTCATTGGAGATATATTGGTCATAAACCGTGATGATATAGTGAATCTCTCAACCATGTCCAGATCATATAAGATTGAGATGAAATTGAAAAAACCAATCGAGACTATTTCGATTAGCGGTGCCATTGAGTTACACGCTTCACTCAAGAACCTAAGTTCGGAGTTACTCGATGCCGATAATGATGATAGGCATTCAGGCTGCACGGTCAATATTTTCATTTCTTTTCCCAAAAAGCTTGATGAAATGAATGCGGAACAATTGTTGAACGACTTGGAAAAAATTTGGGGAAATCAGAGAAACATTACAGTGACAACCAGCGATACGGTCAGTAAAAAAATGCTACCCGTTACTTCTTCTATATATAAAGTTTCATTTGGAAGGCTTGTAAAAGAAGAGCAAATGGATGATTTGGAAGACATGGTAGAGTATTTGATTCAATCCATACAAGCAGTGAAGATTCCGGAATGATAGAAAAAGGATAAAAGTTGGTAAACCTACCTTTAAATACGGTAAAATGAATCATCATACTAAAGGGAGAGATCATACATGTCCATTTACGAATTTGAAGTCAATAAAATTAATGGCGAAACCATCTCGCTTGAGGAATATAGAGGGAGAGTGATGATTATAGTGAATACCGCAAGCAAATGCGGTTTTTCGCCACAGTATGATGATTTGCAAAGCCTGTATGTGCAATATAAAGAGGATGGGGTTGTCGTGCTTGGTTTTCCTTGTAATCAGTTTTTGAATCAGGAACCTGGTGATGACCTGGAAATCGATTCATACTGCAAATTGAATCATGGTGTAACATTCCCCATGTTTGCAAAAGTGAATGTCAATGGCAAGGAAGCCCATCCCTTATTCAGCTATTTGACTGAAAATGCTCCCGGCGTGATGGGATCCAAATCGATAAAATGGAATTTTACAAAGTTTTTGATTGATCGTGATGGAAATATCGTCAGTCGGTATGCTCCTAAAACAAAACCTTTGGATATGGAAGAGGATTTAAAAAAACTTTTATGAAGAATGATATCGAGTCCAATGGAAGTTTCCGTTGGACTCTTTTTTCAGGTAAGTAATTAATGGGGACAGATGGTTGGGATGTTGAATATAATAGAAGACACAAATGAGGGGGGAAATCATGGAACGAATTGCATGGGTAACAGATAGTACGGGAACTTTAGACGAAGAGTTATCATTGAATGAACATGTATACGTCGTTCCGATGGTCGTCATCATCGATGGGAAGGAATATGAAGATGGCGTCGACCTATTACCTGAAGAATTATACCGGCGGATGAGTAAGGAAAAAATCACCGCCACTACGTCCCAGCCCTCGGTCGGCAGATTCCAAGAGTTATATAAGGAACTTGAAAAACGTTATGATCGAATCATAGCTGTACACCTTTCAAGTGAATTGAGCGGGACCGTTTCCGCGAGCAGGCAAGCTGCACAAATGGTTTCGATTCCCGTTGACGTTTTTGATACTTTACTTATTTCCTTTCCAATGCTATTAATCTTGAAAAAGCTCATGCATTTCCTTGATAATGGTGATTCCATCAATGAGGCATTCGTCAAAACGAGGAGGTATGCGGATAACCATGAAACCTATGTATTAATAGGTTCTTTAGATCAGCTGCATCGCAGCGGCAGGTTAACAAACGCACAATATATTCTGGGAAGCCTATTGAGCTTTAAACCCATCATTTCAATCGAAAACGGTCTGCTTCATACTAAATCTAAACCTCGGAACCTTAAAAAAGCGGAAAAACAGATCTTCACTGATTTTCGCAGATCAGTCGAAGCGGGAAAAGTAAAAGAATGTACCATATTATATGGTGCAGTATTGGAGCAGGCACAAGAATGGGAAAAGATGATTTCCGAAGAATTTCCTCATGTGGTGACCCATGTATCCCCACTGGGCAGTGCCATCGGGGTGCATACCGGTGAACAGACGATTGGGCTCAGTTGGTTCAATGAAGATTAAAGCACACCATAATTGAGAACCATGGTAAAATAGAAGGGACATGGAGTGGTGAAATGAAACAAAAGATGATTGAATTAACGGAGAAGTATGTATATGACCAATTGATTTCTGATGCCAGCGGCCATGATTGGTTCCATATCGATCGTGTTCGTAAGCTGGCTTTACATATTGCAAAAGAAGAACGAAAAGGAAATGAGTTCATCATTGAATTGGCTGCTCTGCTACATGATATCCCGGATGATAAACTAAATCAAGATGTCGATGGAGGCTGGAAAAAGCTTGACGTTTGGTTTAATGAAATAAAGTTGGATATGGATAGTGTGGATGCCATCAAACAGATCATCAATACAATTTCATATAGTGCAGGGCAGGTGAAGCTTCCTTCGATCGAGGCTGAAATTGTTCAGGATGCGGACCGCTTGGATGCAATTGGTGCCATTGGCATAGCCAGGACATTTGCGTTCGGCGGAAAAAAGGGACAACTTATGTATGACCCTTCATTGCCCATAAGGGAAAACATGACCAAGAAGGAATACAGGAATGGCAAAAGCTCTTCCATTCATCACTTTCATGAAAAATTATTGAGCTTGCAAGATATGCTCAATACTTGTACAGCCAAGAAGATTGCAAGTGACAGGCATGAATACATGGTTGGATTTTTAGAGGAATTTAATAAGGAATGGGATGTACGATTATGAAAGTTTTTAGCATGGAACATGTAATGAAAACCCAAGGGGAAAAGCTGCTTTTTAAAGATGTCTCTTTTTCCATTACCGAAGGAGAAAAAATCGGGATCGTTGGTATAAACGGCACCGGTAAATCTACATTATTGAATATCATCGCAGGCTTGGAAGACAGTGATTTAGGAACGAAGGATCATCCAAATGATTATACGATTTCCTATCTATCACAAGATCCGCATTTTGATGAGAAATTGACGATCATGGAGTACATGTATGAAAGTTCAACTCCTGTATTTTCATTGATTAAAGAGTATGAAAAGACGCTCGTTCAACTCCAGATGGACCCGCAGGATAGCGCAATACAGGATCGTTTGTTAAAACAGCAACAGGATATGGATACGCTTGGCGCCTGGGATACTAGTGCCAATGCCAGAACGATACTGACCAAGCTTGGTCTTCCAGATCATTCAAGGAAATTGGGGGAACTGTCAGGTGGCCAAAAAAAACGTGCGGCTCTGGCAAAAACCTTGATTGAGACCCCTGATTTACTGATTTTGGATGAGCCTACGAACCATCTCGACTTCGAAAGCATCACTTGGCTTGAAGAGTATTTGGGGAAATATCAAAAGTCCGTTTTATTTGTAACCCATGATCGATATTTCCTTGATCGTGTGTCCAATAAGATTTGGGAAATCGCCCAAACGCAGCTTTTCGAATACAAAGGAAACTATGCGGATTATTTAGAATCAAAGGCCATTCGTGAAGATAATGAATCGGCTGAAAGAACGAAAAAGGAAAGTCTATTCAAAAAAGAACTGGCCTGGATCCGTAAAGGGGCCAAGGCCCGTACAACGAAACAAAAGGCCAGGATCCAACGCTTTGAAACATTGGAATCAGGTGTAAAGGATAAGCAGAAAACCGACAACCTGGAAATGGAATTAAGCGGTGCCCGTCTTGGGAAAAAGGTACTCGAGTTGAGGGATGTCTCTAAATCCTTCGGTGATCGGACCATCATCAATCATTTTTCTTTCCTCTTCAAACCAGGTGATCGGATTGGGATCGTCGGTAATAATGGCAGTGGAAAGTCAACCTTGTTAAATATCCTTGCCGGACGGGAATCTATAGAGGAAGGAATTTTGGAAAAAGGGCAAACTGTGAAAATAGGCTACTATACACAAGAAAGCGTCGATATGGATGAGAATTTGCGCATGATAGAGTATATTCGTGAAACGGCAGATTCAATCGCCCTTAAAGATGGTAGTTTCATATCGGCTGCGCAGATGCTTGAAAGATTCTTGTTTCCAATGGGATCGCATGGGACGCCAATTCGTAAGCTGTCCGGAGGGGAGAAAAGGCGTTTATATCTCCTTAACATCTTGATGTCGGCACCGAATGTCCTGCTTTTGGATGAACCGACGAATGATTTGGACACGCAAACCTTGACCGTTCTGGAGGATTATTTAGAAACGTTTTCAGGTGTAGTCATTACCGTATCACATGATAGGTATTTCTTGGATAAAACGTGCCATCAGCTTCTTGTTTTCAAGAATAAAGGTGAAATTGATTTCTATTACGGCAATTATTCAGAGTTCCTGGAAGAAAAGACGGAGGAGGCCGTGCCGGTAAAAGCACCGGAACCTCAGCTGTACCGGACCGAAAAGAAAAAGAAAAAACTAACTTATGCGGAAAGCAAGGAATGGGAAGAGATAGAAGGGAACATGGAACGGGCCGAGCTGCGCCTGAAAGACATAACATCAGAAATGGCAGCAGCGGGAAGCGATTTTGAAAAAGTCCGCCTGCTGCTAGAAGAAGAAAAGGAACTAACGGATAAATTAGACCATTTGATGGAGAGATGGACGTATTTAGCGGAAAAATTGGAAGAGGGATGAGCGTGGTGACCGGTCTAAGTGAGCAAACTTGGGTCGGTCTTTTTTCACCCCCAATCTCAATTGCATGAGAATCTGTTGCCGATGTGATAATATCTAGTACATGGAAACGTCTTGTAAAAGGAGAGAAATGCATTGAAAATTAAGTCGATAGAACCTACACCAAGTCCGAATACAATGAAAATCAATTTAACTGAAGAGCTATTAGCTGGTAAAAGCAATAATTATAAGAAAGATCAAGCTGACCAAGCACCCCAGCTGATCAAAGATTTATTTACGATCGAGGGAGTGAAAGGGGTATATCATGTTGCGGACTTCTTAGCCGTTGAGCGGAATGCGAAATATGATTGGAAAGAAATCTTGGTCCAAATCCGTCAGGTTTTCGGGGAAAAAACCGAAGAACAAAATCAACAAACGGCATTAAATGAACATTACGGTGAAGTAACTGTTGCCATTCAACAATTCAAGGGCATTCCAATGCAAATTAAAGCAAGTGATAGCCAACAAGAAAAACGTTTTGCCTTACCGGATTATTTCATAAAGGGCATTGCCGCTGCCCAAAAGGAAGATGATAATGTAGTCCTGCTTCGAAAATGGAAGGATTATGGCGTAAGATATGGTGAAATGGAAGATATCGTGAAGGAAGTATCGGATGAGTTGATTGCAGCTTATCCGGAAGAACGAATTGATCGGTTAGTAGCCGCTGCAAAAGAAATCGTGGAAACGAAGGAGGCATTTTTGAAACGACCAAAAATTAAACTGACTGCAGAAATGCTTAATGACGAAAGCTGGGAAAAGCGTTATCAGGCTTTAGAACAAATGGAAGATCCAACGGTTGATGATATTCCAGTATTGGACATGGCACTCTCCGACAGCAAGGTCTCCATTCGAAGGCTCGCGGTAGTATACTTGGGTATGATCGAGGATAGAAAAGTGCTTCCGAGCCTGTACAAAGCATTGAAAGATAAAAGTGCAGCGGTAAGACGTACGGCTGGTGATTGTTTATCCGATCTTGGCTTTGAAGAAGCGATGGGAGAAATGTCTCAATCACTTTCGGATAAAAATAAATTGGTTAGATGGAGAGCGGCGATGTTTTTATACGAAGCGGGAAATGAAACGACCCTCCCTTATCTTAAGCAAGCGGAACAGGACCCTGAATTCGAAGTGGCCCTGCAGATCAAGATGGCCATTGACCGTATAGAAAATGGGGAAGAAGCAAAGGGTTCGGTTTGGAAGCAGATGACAGAATCAAGACAAGCGAATGACAAGTGAGATTTAAAGGGGATAACTTAATAGGATCTAAAAGGGTACAGGCAAAAGGCATGCGGATGATTAAAATCCGAATGCCTTTTTATTTTTGATGAGGATCTTCAAGTCGTTTGACATTAGTTCCCCTCAGATCGAAATCCCAAATATCCAAATTGCTAATCTTTTGATATAGAGAAGATTTAAGAAATAAATTCTCTATTATTTTAGTAAAATGATTTTTGTAGATATTTAGTGTTGAATGGTTGCATTTGTATATAAATATGTTAGAATTTTTAGAGTATACTAAAAATTATATTATATTGAATCATTAAACATTTAGTGGAAATTGGGGGTACAACAAATGTCTACATCAAATATGAGAAGTGACATGATTACTAAAGGGGTCGATCGAGCTCCACATAGAAGTCTGTTGCGTGCAGCAGGGGTTAAAGAAGAAGATTTCGGTAAACCGTTCATCGCGGTTTGTAATTCTTACATCGATATTGTTCCAGGTCATGTCCACCTTCAGGAATTCGGAAAAATAGTGAAGGAAGCGATTCGCGAAGCCGGCGGTGTTCCTTTCGAATTTAATACAATTGGGGTAGACGATGGAATTGCGATGGGGCATATTGGTATGCGCTATTCCTTGCCAAGCCGAGAAATCATCGCAGATTCCGTGGAAACTGTTGTATCAGCACATTGGTTTGACGGTATGGTTTGCATTCCAAACTGTGACAAGATAACGCCGGGAATGATGATGGCAGCTCTTCGTGTCAATATTCCTACGATATTCGTAAGTGGCGGACCCATGAAAGCGGGAAAAGACAAAAACGGTAAATCTCTTTCATTGACATCCGTTTTTGAAGGGGTGGGAGCTTATCAAGCAGGCAATATAAATGAAGAAGATTTGCAGGAAATCGAACAAGTTGCATGCCCTACTTGCGGTTCTTGTTCAGGAATGTTCACTGCAAACTCCATGAACTGCCTGGCAGAAGGATTGGGGCTTGCGCTTCCGGGAAATGGAACGATTTTGGCAGTAGCCGAAGAACGTAAGGAATTCGTTAAGAAATCCGCTAAACAGCTGATGGAGATAATCAAACAGGATATCAAGCCTCGTGATATCGTGACGATCGATGCGATTGATAACGCATTTGCATTGGACATGGCGATGGGCGGTTCGACCAACACCGTCCTGCATACACTTGCATTGGCACATGAAGCAGGTTTTGAATATCCAATGGAACACATAAATGAAATAGCGAACCGAGTACCGCATCTAGCGAAAATCGCACCGGCATCCGATTATCATATTGAAGATGTACATAATGCCGGTGGTGTAAGTGCCGTCATTAATGAGTTACTCAAAAAACCAGGTGCCTTTAATGGAGATTGCCTTTCTGTCTCAGGTCAAACGCTCCGCGAAAATGTTGCCGGTTGTGAAATCTTGGACAAGGATGTAATCCATCCGTTAGATAATCCGCATTCTGAGCGTGGTGGGCTTGCGGTATTGTTTGGTAACCTTGCTCCTCAAGGCTCCATCGTAAAAGTAGGGGCGGTTGACGAATCAGTTGGTGGCTACCACAGGGGTCCTGCCATATGTTTCGATTCCCAGGAAGATGCACTTTCAGGGATCATTACTGGAAAAGTTAAAGAAGGAAATGTAGTGGTCATTCGTTATGAAGGACCTAAAGGCGGGCCGGGTATGCCGGAAATGTTGGCACCCACTTCCCAAATCGTCGGGAGGGGACTTGGAGCGAAAGTCGGTTTGATCACGGATGGCCGCTTTTCAGGCGCATCACGAGGCATCAGCATTGGCCATATATCCCCCGAAGCAGCTGAGGGAGGCCCGATCGCCTTTGTTGAAGATGGAGATATCATCGAATTGGATTTGAATAATCGTAAAATCCAATTGGAAATTTCCGATGAAGAATTCGAAAAACGCAAAGCTAATTGGAAAGGCTTCGAGTCAAAAGTCCGGACAGGCTATCTAGCACGTTATTCCAAGCTTGTGACGAATGCCAGCTCAGGCGGAGTAATGAAAGTTTAAGTTAAAAGGAAGATTAAAACATGGTGACAGAATTCTCTTTCATTCTGCCACCATGTTTCTTTGTGAAGAAACAATGAAATTTCACAAAGCTTTAAGCGTCATTTTTGCATATGTTATCAAGAATATAGTATGATTATACTAATTGAAGAATTGTAACCAAGGAGGTTTTTTTATGTCGATGGCATATGATGAATATATGAAACAAATGGTGAAACCAATGCGCGCGGAACTGGTGCAAGCAGGTTTTGATGAGTTGGAATCCGCTGAAGCCGTTGAAAACTTTATGGAATCGGTAGACGGTACGACACTTGTGGTCGTGAATTCAGTTTGCGGCTGTGCTGCCGGGTTAGCCCGTCCAGCTGCTACTCAAGCCGTACTACAAGCAGACAAAAAGCCCGATCATTTGGTAACTGTATTTGCCGGCCAAGATAAGGAAGCAACAGCTAAAATGCGGGAATACTTCGATGGAATAGAGCCTTCTTCACCATCCATGGCTCTATTAAAGGGCAAAGAGGTCGTACATTTCATTCCACGCCATGATATAGAAGGACAGCCAATGGAAGCTATTATGGAAAATTTATTGGCAGCGTTCAGTCAAATAAATAAGTGATGTAGCAGAATGTCCTGGAAACAGGGCATTCTTTTCAAATTTAAGAGAGTATAAAGGGGTAGGATTCATGTTTGTCACAACAGTGGGAAGAGCCAATAAAGAAACGATGATATTAGCCAAAAGGTTAGCTGAAGAATTACATATCCCCTTTATAGCCCGAAGAAAACGATCGGTGAGAGATATCCAATTGGAACAGAATGAAGATGATTGCCTTGTTTTTGGCAAAAAGAGGATGGAGTTATATCGATACCAGGAAAAAGAACCATTCTTTTTTCACCCGAACCTAGCGATGATCCGTTTAAAAAGAATAGTTCGCGGTGAAAGTGATCCATTTCTCATTGCCGGAGATATAAATAAAGGGGACGCTGTGCTTGATTGTACCTTAGGCTTGGGCTCTGATGCGATTGTCGCAAGTTTCGCAGTGGGTGAGCTAGGAAAGGTTGTCGCATTGGAAGGAAATCGATATTTGGCCATGCTCGTGAAACATGGGATGAAGACATGGGAGGATGCAGAAGAAACGATGATTTCTGCGATGAGGAGAATTGAGGTCATGCAAGGTGATCATTACGAAATTTTGAAAACATTTCCGGATAATCATTTTGATGTCGTATATTTCGATCCCATGTTTGAAGAAACGATTCAGGAATCGAATGGAATCAGGGGACTGACTCATTTTGCGGAGGGTAAGGATTTATCTGTGGAAATAATGAAAGAAGCTAAGCGGGTTGCGCGCAAGAGAGTCGTGTTGAAAGACCATTTTCGCACCTCCCGCTTTGAGGAATTTGGATTTGAGGTAATAAAGAGGAAAACATCCAAATTCCATTTTGGCTTCATTTCCATCCAGTGATCACGATTTATAATCTGTTTCGTCCAGACCAATGGCACATCCTTCCCTGCTAGAATCGGCGGCACCATAGTTCGAGCCATCAGGGTTGATTTGAATCGCTTGGACATTCCCTATAGAGTGGGGAACTTCATTAAAGGCGAAGCCCATTGCTTCCAAGTGGCCTTTGCTAGTCATATCCATTCCAGGCTCCCATTCAATATGAGGGCCCATTGGAGTGAAAATCCTAGGTTCTTCGATGGCTGCTTTCAAATCCATTTTTAAATCGAGGACATTGATGATCGTTTGTACGACTGAACTGATGATGGTTGGTCCTCCAGGTGAGCCTAACGTCAAGATCGGCTCACCGTCCTTAAAGATGATGGTCGGGCTTTTACAGCTGACGGGGCGTTTATTGGGCTGCACTTCATTCATGCCGCCTGGAATGGAATCGAAATCAGTCAGTTCGTTATTCAGCATGAAACCATAGTCGGAAACCATGATGCCTGATCCGAATGGATGTTCCACTGTAGAAGTGCATCCTGCGATATTACCCCATCTGTCACGGACAGTGAAGTGTGTCGTTTCACTGATATCTTCTTCATTAGGTTGCGGAATGACTTCCCTTTGCTTCACGGAATCATAAATCCAAGGGTTTCCGAAGTCAATGGCATTATTTCTTGTTTTGAAATTAATGAATGAGCGGCGTTTAGCTATATATTCATCATGCATGAGACCCGCCAATGGCAATTCGGCAAATTCGGGATCAGCGAGAAACGCCTTTTTATCTGTAAATGCCAGACGCATCGCTTCTGCTATTAAATAATATTTTTCCCAAGAATGGACGTCATATTGCTCTATATGGAAGCTCTCCAATATTTTCAGGATTTGAATGACCGTGAATCCACCAGCACTTGGGGCATTTGATGAGGCAATTAGATAATCCTTATAGGTCCCATAAATTGGTGCATCGATTGTAGCTTGATAGTCCTTTAAATCAGAAAGCTCCATGAATCCTCCAAGTTCCTGTATACAGGAAATGATACCCTCTCCGATTTCACCATCATAAAAAGCGGAAATTCCTTCTCGTTGTAATATCCGATAGGTATTCGCCAGTTTCTCTTTTATCAGTAAATCTCCATCCTGATAGGGTTTTCCGTTTGGAATGAAGAACTTACGCGCTTCATCGCCCAATCGATATTCAAAATTTTTAAGAGCATCGCAAAGAACCCAATTGACGGGAACTCCTTTTTCTGCAAATTCAATGGATGGCTCGATGAGATCCGCTAATGGCTTGCTACCACTTTCGGCGAGTGCTTCGTCCATAGCTTTCAGTATTCCGGGAATGCCAACAGCTGTAGCTTTGATTGATCTTTCTTTAAATGGTATGACTTCCCCTTTTTCATCAAGAAACATGTCTCGATGTGCGGCTTTAGGTGCCCTTACATGGCCATCGTATATTTTCGTTTCCTTATCTTTAGCGTTATATACCATAAGGAACCCGCTTCCGCCGATGCCAGTCATCATGGGTTCCACAATATTTAGGGCAAATTGGATGGCGACCGCCGCATCGACAGCATTTCCACCTTCACGTAATATTTTTTCCCCGATGGAAGTGGCTACGGGATGAGCTGTAACGACCATTCCGGCGTTTCCTTTCGCTGTTTCCCTTTTGTAATCTTTATCTTTATTGTTTTCATTGTTGTTTTCCAAAATGATTCCTCCATTATTCAGTCCTTTTATTAGCGTAAGGCTTATGTTTGAGTGAAAAGAAAACCTTGTCATTTTGGAAAAATGACAAGGTGATTTTTCGTAGGTATTTATTTATTCTTAATCAGCAAATGATAAATATACGAAAAATGCTAATGTTACAAGACATAAAGCCACCATGGCAGTCGAAGCCATATAAGACCCTCCTTAAAAAGACTTGAATCTAATTAAGTTCTCCAAAAATCGTCAAAACCCTTCATAATAATGTAAAATTGTTGATATTTAATGAAAAAGTTCGGATTTATAAGGCTTATATAGGTATTTATCCTTTTTTTTGATTTTTAAAACATGGGTAACTATATATTCGTAATTAGCAAAAAATAAAAGTATACTAAATATAAAGACAATACAAAAAAGGAGGGGGAGTGTGAGTTGAAAGCAGCGGTTTGGTTCAGGAAAAGTCTTGTCATTTTAGTATCGGTTTTGACGTTTGGTCTTGTCACTCCTTCAGATCTGGCGTGGCTTGCGGAAGCCGATTCGTTAAAGGATACTAAAAAAGGGCTAATGGAAGAAGAGGGATTGGCTTATCTTCCATCGCAGAATACAACTGTACTGGAAGAGGAATTCAACCGTGAAGAATTTTTATCGGGCATTTTGGATAAGGCGGAGGAAAACGCATTTTTGAAATTTGGCGATAAGATCCACCCTAAAATTGGCGATGAATTCAAAATTGCCATATTACCAAAAATGGAAGAAGCCATTACAGAAATGGCTGCCCAATTTCCAGATGAAAAATTACAGCAATTAACGATCACTGAACAGCCGAGTGCGGGCAGGGCAGAGAAAATATTTCATATTTATGAATACAACAGCGGCAAGGATATCATCAGATTCCATGTCAGGCAGGAAAATCCTCCACTGGAAGGGTATTGGTTCGATTTTCACTATCATACCTATCATGATTCTTTTGCCACCCATTACAATATAGGGAAAATATATTGGGATAAAAATACGCCGCCAGAGTGGACGAGTAAACAAAGGATTTCATAGTGGTTGGTTTCATTGATTTTATTTAAGTGTAAGAGTATGATGAAATGAAATTGAATTTCTAATAAGCATCGAATGATACGTTGTCATGCAACGTATTTATTTTGTGTTTGAATGGAAAGTAGACTTTTTATCATAACGGGGAACAATGTTATTTTAAAAGGTTTTCTAATTTTGCAGTTATAGTAGCAGAGGAGTCTTTATCATGTCAGAGTTTTTAAATAACATCATACAAACGTATGCTCAATTTTTTGACTGGCATATGTGGTTGGAGGTTTTATCCGATCCGGTGAGCTGGGGATTAATTGGAACGCTCGTATTAATGGAAGGATTGCTATCGGCGGATAACGCTTTGGTATTAGCTGTAATGGTCAGGCACCTTCCGCAAAAGCAACGGAAAAAAGCACTATTTTACGGTTTATTAGGTGCTTATGCTTTTAGGTTTGTAGCGATTGGAATCGGTGTTTTCCTCATTAAGCTTTGGTGGGTGAAAGTGATTGGGGCTGCCTATCTTGGTTGGCTCTCATTTAAATACTTTAGGGATAAAAGAAAAAAACAAGCTGATGAAGATATCCAGGGAATGAATAAAAACAGCTTACTTATGCGTATGTTTGGTACATTTTGGGGAACGGTTGCAGCAGTGGAATTGATGGATATAGCATTTTCCGTCGATAGTGTCTTGGCCGCATTCGGGGTGAGTGAAAAAGTTTGGGTCCTTTTGACAGGCGGAATGATTGGTGTCTTGATGATGCGGGGAGTGGCAGGGTTATTTCTAAAATTGATAGATAAGGTTCCTGAATTGGAAACTGCCGCATATGTCCTTATCGGATTCATTGCAATAAAAATGTTAATGGCCGTTGCTCGAATCGAAATCCCGCCTGCAATCTTTTTTGCCTTTATTTTGCTGATTTTCGGCACCACGATCGTACTTCATTTGAAGAAAAGGAAAAAGCTCAAGGAATATGGTTGAGCACTATTTAAAAAGCTGTCATCAAAAATGATGTCAGCTTTTTGTTAACTAAAGGGGTTGGAATGCTCTCGTCCCGATCCACTTTCACGGTTTTTAAATGTCTCTTAACCAGGACATTTTCACCATTTATAAACTCTCAAAGTCCAGTTAGTATGTTTCCTTTAATTTCCTGGCAGCAAAAGTCAGCTTCGCTTGCATGTCCAATTTAAAGTCCTTTAAAAGTCGTCCAACTGCATGCCGTGTTCTTCTTTTGGATTAGCGAATAAAAGTGAGGCTTTATCATGAACTGATAACGCTCGTTAGTGAAAGAAGGAGAATTAAATTTAGTGAAGAATTAATCTGGTTACGATTGGTATCTTACCTGGAGGAAGTATCAATGGAATTAAAAGATGGTTTATATGAAGAAATATCAAGTTTGGGTTCCGAGGGGGATCAGTTGTTTGATGAAAAAACAGCGTAACGTTATTTTATACATAGGTACTTCAATTGGTGGCTATATTGCAAATGATGATGGTACATTTGAGTGGTTAGAGTTAACAGAAGTAGAAGGAGATTCTGGCTACAATTCACTCTTGGAAAGAATTGACTCTGTTGTTATGGGAAAACGAACTTATGATGTCATTCGTGGATTTGATATGGATTATCACTTATAGTGATTATAAAAATTATGTATTTTCTAAATCTGTAAGTGGATCAGATGAATATGCTTCATTTATTGATGGAGATGTCAAAACTTTCATTAAAGATATAAAACAAAAGCCTGGTAAAGCTATATGGTCAATTGGTGGAGGAAACTTAGCTCGTGAATTTTTTAAAGAAAATTAAATTGATGAATTCCAACTAGCCATTGCACCAATTATTTTAGGGAAAGGTGTCTCCCTTTATATCGGAGATGATATTACTCTAAAATACACATTGACCAAAGTAGAAAAATTAGGTCAACTTGCTATGCTTCATTATATGAAAAAAAAATGATTCAAAAAGAAGACTCGAATATCCTTCATGTTTTTTTACTTGATTATACAGATGAAACCCCAATTACATTGAAGAGATTCACGTTACTTGCCGAATAACTGGCTAGGCAGACAGTCGGCGAAAAGGGAGGATTCCTGAAATCAATTGAAATGTTTTTTAAGAAAAAAACTGTAGACACTCAGACTTTTCTTCGAATTTGGATACAGTCTGAAGCTGACATCAAAAATGATGTCAGCTC
>NZ_JADILK010000017.1 GCF_017355165.1 Bacillus sp. SD075
GAAGCAGCCATCAGGCTGCTTCCCCCTTCTATCTCCGATCTAACTCGCTTTTTTCTCATCGATGGATTTAGCGGCACCCCAAATTTCGGATGCCCATTCAGGATGGTCGATGAATGGGTTGCGGTTATTTTGCCAGTCATAAATGACATCATTGCGATGGCTCTCGAAATCGTCGACTGGATCGAGATCATTCCACTTCAAAAGTGTCGATAACTTTCCATGAAGCGGCTTCGGATACGTATTGACTGTATCGGATAATTCAAGATCCAACTCACCGTTTCCTTCATATCGGACGGCCATGTAGAATAACATCCTTGCTATATCGCCTTTAACATGGTCTGGCGGCTCCCATGAATCTGAATCAAACTTACATTCACATCCACTATATGTTTGACCGCCTTCGTCGAAATCAAGGTGGCCTCGTTTACCATTCACTGTCACATCAGCGGGACGGAGGTGGTGAAGGTCTGTCCCGGGACCTTTGCCTGTCCCAAAATCACCGTGGGACTTTGCCCAGACATGTTCACGGTTCCATTGTCCGGTATTGCCCCCATTCGCGTTTTTCGAAATGGATTTTCCAGAGTAAAGCAAGATGACATTCTGTTTGTTCACCGGATCTTCATCCGTTTCTTTAAGGGCATTCCACACTTGATCATAAGATAACATCGTATGTCCCTTAATAATCGAGTGCAGAACCGACTTCAATTCCGTTCCCGTTTTTCCTGCCGCCGTTTCGTAATAATCTTCAAGTGGCTTATCATTCGATACGGTCAACGTGAAACGGGCAACCGTTTCCGATAGCTGGTCCTCGGCCTTGACTGCAACAAGGTATGTTCCAGCCTCAATTGCAGGTAGGGTTAATGTCCGTCCGGAGACTGTACCGATGGTGGATGAAAAGGCCAGCTTATCTCCGTCTGGATCTGAGAAATGCTTACTCAAATCGATGGTGACCGTGGAACCGGCTTTCACTTCAAGGTTTTTCAGTTTTTTCGTTACGACGGGCGCCTGATTTTTAGGTTCGAAAGGGGAAGCAATTGCTTCCCCTTTCGAATTGACAAACTTGATATTCGATGTGTCAACACCTTCTGTTACCGACCATTTCTGAACGTTTTCAGCGCCCCTGATTTCTTTTACATGGGCGTTGTCAATGATGACATCCTTCACCGCCATGCCTCCAAAATCAATGATTGCGCCTTCCTTATCCGGTTTTATCGTCACAGCTGCATTCTTCAGCCCAAGGCCTTTGAGTACAGCATATGAACCTTTTAAGCAAATACCTTCTTCGATGTTGGATGTTTCGTCAAGATCGATCAAAATACTAGGTGAAGCAATCGTAAGTCTTTTCGTTTTAACGTCTGTTACATGATACGTTTTTTCTGGAGCAGGAGATTCAACACCACCTGATTCAGATAACGAGGTTGAAATCAATACAGGGTCATGATCGCTCGCCCTTCCATGAGCTTCCATGAAGGATGAGTTAATATGGACAATATCGACTTTCGTGGCCGCAGCCATTTTATTCGATACCAAGATATGGTCCAGTACTTGTGAATTGCCTTGATATGTGTAAGAATAACGTTTTTCAAAAGGGACTTTCTCGATCATATTGGTTAGATCTTTGCCCTTTAACGTTTTAAGCGGTGCCGAAAATTCAAAATCATTAAAGTCTCCAAGCAAGACGATATTCGCTTTGGCATCCTGTGACTTGATATCACTGACAAACCGATTGACGATGGAGGCAATTTGAAGCCTTTGCGTTTCACTAGATAGGAAAGGAGGCTGGTTTTTGCCGAATAAAGGCTGGTCACCGCCCTTGGAATTAAAATGATTGGCCACCACCACTACGCTTTCGCCCTTAAATTCGAATTGAGCGGCTAAAGGCTTCCTGCTTGAAGTGAAGGCGGGATCGGTAGGCTCGATTCGTCCAGGGTTCAACGTAAGTTTTCCATCTTTGAAGGCCACGGGCTGTGTTGCCGTTCCTTTCGTTCCCTCAGTCAACTTGACACGGTCCACATTATATAAAAAACCTACACGGATATTCCCGCCGGGTGCCCCGCCATCAAGTTTATCTTCTGGAGCGATATCGATGAATTGATATTGCGGACCGCCCAGCTCTTTTATTTTTTCGGTTAACTTCTTGGCACTTTGAGCAGAATCCGTTGTCCCGCTATCTGTTGCCCCATCATTATCTTGCATTTCCGTTACGCCGATGATATCGGGTTGTTTAAGATTGGTGATGATGGATGTTGCGATCGTTTCAACTTTCGAATTAGCGGTTTGAGTGGAGAAATTCTCTATATTATAGGAAGCGATCGATAGCTTATCAGCATCCTTTTCTAAAGATGTCACTTCCCGATCCGCACCGCCATCCTTTAGCGCAGGCAGCTGAGCTTTATCCGTCACTACCCTATAGTTGCTATATCCATAGCTGATGACCCCCGTAACCGAGCCTTCAAAGGAATCACCCGTTTTCGCTGCATATGATTCATCATTTATATCGAGGGTAATTCTTTCAGGATTGAAATCCGTTTCCGTTATTTTGACGCCTCCAACTGCAGTCGTCGTTTCCATATTCCCTGGAATCACGACCAATTCACCATAGTCTTGAGGAGCAACCACTTTCGGGTTATATACTTGCACGAGCATTCCTTCCAGACTCTCGTAGAAATCGATGCCGTCTTCACTTGGATTAAAGTCTGTCAATCTATCGTCATCGATGTTCTCAGACGGAGGAATGACATCTTTTCCAATGACGATCGGTTCTGGCATTGCTGCAGTGCCAAGCTTTTCAATCGTCGTATTAGTCAATTCAGTCGTTGGCAGATCAGTCGTTTTCATTTCAGCGTACCCTTCGATATACCACTCTACGACCTTACCTGCCACTTTGACATGATCTCCCGCTTTTAGACCATGTACTTTGTTGTACACTAGTATTCCCTCGGAAGTCGTTAAATCCTTATCCGGGTTGAGATCTTGGATGTAAAAGTTATTTGCATCTTTTACATATGTGACGACACCTTCCACACCTGAGACGAGTTGATTTTCATATGATGAAAAATGATCCAACCCCTGAATGTCACGAATCTTCACTTCATGGGTTTTGGTTACGGTATAGGCAAATGTAAAAACTTCCGATATCCTGTCATTGACGGCGATTGCCTTGATGACAGTATCTTTCGTTAAAATGATAGGTTCTGTGTACAAGGCACTTGAAGACGTCGGTGTGGATCCATCCAGCGTATAGTGGATTTTCGCTTCTTCCCAACCAGATTCAAGTGATACTTTTGTATTTTCACTAACCGTACCAGGGAAAATATCCGTGAATACGGCTGGTTTGTTCACCAGTTCATAATCTTCAATACCACGCGGCTTCAACTGATACATGTCATTGAACTTCGATCCGATTCCAGTTACGGAAATGACATCCCCTACTTTAAAGCTATTCAGGAAATCCTCATAACTCGAACCCGTCCGGTTATCATGGCGAACGATAATCGATTTCCCTTCAGTATCTTCTGCCTTGAATTCGAAAGTTCCGTATGTTCCCGATGCCGCCAATTCCGTAATGGTCGCTTTTTCAATGGTGACCAGCTCACCTTGTGTTTCCTCATTGACGCCAGATGCATCAATTTTTTTGATTTCAGGAAGTTCATTCCCGGAAGAAACGACTTCAAGGGAGGTTGGTTGGATTTGTAATTCCTTATTATAAGCGGATACTTTTCCGATCAAAGTAACCTTATCCCCTTGCTTTACATCCGCAGGCCACGAGGAACCATAAACATATAGCCCAGCCGTTCCATCTTGGATATAAAAGCCTTTTCCTCCCCAATAACCAAGCCCCGTGGTGACCACCCCATCGACCTGCACTACATCTTCGGTATTCGTGCGCGCCTCGGCAATGGAATCCAGAACCTTCACATCAGGCTGTTCAGGAGTTGTTCCCCCATCAGTGATGATCTTGTAATCCGTTGCAGATTTCAGACCGGGTACTGAAAAGTACTTTTCCAGCTTTCCCGTAATCGTGACCTGCGCTTTTAGTAATTCTGGATGTTCGACCAAATTCAAGGCCGTTCGGATATTTCCGGCCGGAAGCTGAACAGGCATGATTTTCTTAACATCCGTTTCATTCGGACTATCGGCAATACCCATGTTCGTACTTTCAGTAAAAGGCGATGTTTGTTGATAGCTTGTACCGCTTTTAGCTGTACCGACGATGTATCCCATCACCGTCGCCGTCCCACTGTTATTATTAATCGCTTCCATTACTGATATTGTCCCTACCGCTTTTACAGCGGCATTATTTGGAAAAAATGTTGACAGAACTATCAGTATGGCAATGAAAAGCTTACTTATCCCTTTCTTCTTCAAGCTCTCAACCCCTCCAACTTTTTTTCTTAGGCTCAGGAATCATTTGAATACCGCTTAAAGAATGGTTTCGCCATTCACCGTGACACCGCTCATGCCCACGTTCTTACCGTTAAGTCCCGATAAATCCAAATTACCCCCGACTGTAACCTGTGAAAAAGTAAAGTGATCCGGAGGAGTTCCTGTTAATGTAAGATTCCCTTTAACCACTGCATTTTCCAATGAAGTAATATCCGTTATGTCCACAACTACATCACCTTCATGTGTTTTTGGTGCATCAGCCTTTCCGCCAAAGTCCTTGGCCAATACCACAGTCGGGTCTGTATTGCTCCCGGCAACATCCTTGATGCGCCCTTCGATGCTTGGATCGACAGTTTTCAGCCCGCTTACATAATCCCGTAAATTCTCCCAATCAGCGAGTCCGATATCGGTCACTCTTCCTTCTTCATAAGCCTTCTTGAAAACGGTGAATCCATCTCCGCCTTTGGCTGTAAAAGCATTGGTCGCCACGACATATTCCTTCGTTGAAGCCAATTCGGAATATGTTCCATCTTGTCCCAGGACTTCAACCTTTGTGACACGATTGCCTGCTTCCTTCGAACTGTCGTAGCTGAATTTCATTCCAGAAACATGCAGGAATCCGCCATTTTCTTGAGGAGCGAGACTTATACTATGCTCTAATGCTTCATTGATTTCTGCACCCGTAAGCTTCATCGTCGCTAACGTATTCCCAAACGGTAAAACGGTTAGGATTTCCCCTAAAGTGATCTCACCTTGATCGATGCCAGCTCGGATGCCCCCACCATTTTGGAAAGCTATGACTGCATCCTTATTGAATTCTTTCGCTTTACTGAGCATTCCATCCGTAATTAAATTTCCCAGTTCCGTTTCATTTTTGCGAACGCTCGGCTTCGTTGCATCTCCTGCATCACGCGGTGTTTCCAAGGCTTTCACAGCAGATGCCCCAGTCTTCGTTTCCTTCAGCTCCTTAATCTTAGAGGAGTATGTTTCGAGCACTTTTGCCGCTTGCGCATCATCCTGTTTATCAGAAAGCTTAATCAGCTGACCGGCTTGTCCAACAATCTTGCCTTCCTTATCGAAATTCACATCGACCGTTCCTAAATAGTCGCTATATTGATACCCTTGAACGATGACAGTCGGCTCTTTCATTTTCCCTTTATCATCTTTGTCGACAACAATGGGGGCGTCTAACTGCGTATGGCTATGTCCGCCCACAATCACGTCGATGCCCTTGACCTTGGCAGCTAATGTTAAATCATTGTCATAAGCCGCATTGTCATCATAACCAATATGAGATACGGCAACTATCTTATTGACACCCATGCCTTTGAACGCCTTGACCGCTTTTTCGGCTTCTTCCAGATAGTTTTCAAATTCTATATATCCAGGGCTTGAAATATCTTTCGTCTCTTCAGTTGTAAGTCCGAAAAAACCTACCTTTTGGCCATCCACTTGTTTTACGATTCCATTGTATATCTTCCCTTGCTCTGGCTTACTTGAAATCAAGTCCGAGAATAGTCCCTTGAACTTATCATCTTTGGAGAAATCCACATTTGAACTGACAAATGGGAACTGTGCCCCTTTAATGAAGTCAGCCAAAGCTTGATGGCCTTCGGCACTTGATCCCAAATCAAACTCATGATTCCCGAATGTCATGACGTCATATTTCATTAGATTCATGAAGCGAAGATCCGCTTGCCCTTTGAATTCATTAAAATAGAGAGTTCCCGAGAATACGTCACCAGCATCAACCAAAAGAGCTTGCGGTTTACTCTTACGCACTTCCTTAACAGCCGTCACCCTTTTGGCCACATTATCCAAGTGGGCATGGGTATCATTCGTATGCATCAAGGAAAGCGTGATCGCCTTCGCTGGATTTTTCAAGGCATCTTCAGCGGCAGCGACTTTCTTATCCGCCAATGCTATTTTCAATAGGAATTCCTTTCGGTCCGACTCCTTTATTCCATTTAAATTAATGGATGCTTTCGCCTTTTTAGCCGCGTTTATTTGTTCTTTCGTTTTAAGTTCCCCATTGGCAAGTGCTACATAGGCATTGACCCGTTTTGCCACTTCTTTTTTCTTTTCTGCATATACCGCATCATCATACTTCCCTTTCACTTCTTTAACATAGGCGTGTATGGCTTTTCCGAGCTTGGATGTTTTGCTGACCTTTTTCAACTGCGCAGAAACGGTTTGCATCCGCTTGTCCGCGGTCTTTAAATCACCCTTCTTCACCCAGTAAGCAGCTTTTTCATAGTAGTACGGGACTTTCAAGTCACCATTCAAAGACGTTTTGGTCGATTTAGTGAATTTATCATATAGGAGCTTTTCGATTTTCGCACCGTAAACGGTATCTTTAATATCTTTATCTGTCTTTTTTACGGCTTTATCCAGTGCTTCATATTGATTCCTGATATCAATTGATTTCTTGGCAAGTATTGAATTCGTAAGGGAGCTAACCGATTTACCATGTGCAGCCTTTGCCTTCTCAGCCGCTTTATACCCTTTTACATAACCTTCTGAACGAGTGATGTACTTATCATAAGCTTCGATTTCTTTGTATTTGGCATCTTTTTCTTTTTTGCTTAACATTGATTTTTTAATGGTAGAGTTGATGTCTTTTTTTGCTTGTTTTGCAGACTTGATTTGTTTTTCAACAGTGGACACTGAAGCGAGTTTTGAAGTGTAGAAATAGGTGTCGAATGGTTTTTTGATGGCGGCCTTGGCCGTTTTAATTTTACTATTCAGGCTAGTGGCAGCATCCGAAGGTGCCGGTGCCACTGCTACGATCGTTGTCGCAGCCATTATGGTAGCTGATGCAATTTTTACGATTTTCTTTTTCCCCATTATAGTAATCCTCCCATAAGTTCTATACTGGCATAACATTCAGCTAACTTTTCCATTTAATTGACACGCTTTTCCAAAAATTAAATCCCGACAAATTTACTTACCCATGCACAAATCCACCCTACTTTTTTTCCTCTAAAGATCCGTGCATCTCCTATATTACAACAAAATAATCCATTTTTAAAACAAATTTACAATACTACACGGAATATTAACAGAATATTTTCATTTTGATCACCCCAAAATACCTAGTAACAGATTGATGATATATCAATAAAACGATCTAGTGGTAAAATAGCATCAATTCTTCATGCAACCACCCTTGTTCTTTATACCTGATTTACCGAAAACAAAAAAAGAGAGGGATTAAAATTTCTCCCACTCTTTATTAATTCAACATAAACTTCCAATATTTTCACCATTAATATTTCCAACATCAATATTTTTGCAAAGATATCTAACAAGCAGAGACAGCATGACTCCCTTTTTTAAGCTGGATAATACAGGATCATGCTTAATCGAGTTAACGTGTCCCCTGAATTATGGTAGGAATGCGGTCTGTCAGCCTTGAATCTGATAGAATCTCCATTCCTTACTGTATATTCTTCGTTATTTACACGTACAGTCACTTCCCCTTCAAAAACAGTTATGTGCTCTTCAGTTCCTTCTCTATGCGAATCGGAACTAAGGAATCCACCTTTTTCTATCTCGACTGAATATACTTCAAAGCGCTTCTCATCTTCAAAAGGAAAGTGGGGATAAACTCGATATTTACCGTTATCTTCAGATAATGATTGAATTTCACTTTTTAAAATAATTTTTGTATCTGGCTGGGGACTATTTATCAGGGAAGAAAATGAAATCTTTAATCCATTGGCTATTTTCCAAATGGTTGTGATCGTAGGGCTTGATCCTCCCCTTTCAATTTGTCCGATCATCGTTTTGCTTACTCCGGTTAATTCAGCAACCTTTTCAAGACTTAATTTCTTACTTTCCCTGATAGCTTTTAAATTGTTTGCAATAATAAAATTTATTTCTTCCATAAAAATTCTCCTTATTTACAATATAACGTCGGCATTGTACAATAAAATGGAAGTCGTTATAATGTTCCTTTTGGTCATTATAGCATACAAAGGGGAGTCAACCATGCCTTTACTATCTTTTTTGCTATTTGTTTTTGTTACAAGTTTCACTCCAGGACCAAATAACATCATGGCCATGTTATTTGCGAATAAGTACGGGTTAAAAAAGACGATTAAATTTTGTTTCGGGGTAGGTGCCGGTTTTTTTGTAATCATGTTATTGTGCAGTTATTTTAATGTTTTGCTTGAAAATTTCATACCAAAGATTGAATTTACCATGACTATCCTAGGTGCAATTTATATGCTGTATCTGGCCATAAAAATCATTTACAGTTCAAATAAAGATAAGGACGATAATGATGACAGGAACAACAGCTTCATAGCGGGCATGCTTTTACAATTCATTAATCCAAAAGGCATCTTATATGGCATCACTGCAATATCGACCTTCATACTACCTTATCACTCTACAAATTCCAGCTTACTATTCTTTTCATTATTTCTGGCCTCTGTTGGTTTTATGAGTACGTTCTGTTGGAGTATGTTCGGTTCGGTTTTTCAAACATTCTTATCAAAGTATCGAAGTCAATTTAATGTAATCATGGCTTTGTTATTAGTTTATAGCGCGTTTTCGATCCTTGTTCACTAAAAAAGGGGAATGGGGGGAGAGACTCCTGCGGGAAACGCGCGTCCAAGGGCGATCCCGCAGGCGCACAGGCGTTGAGGTGGACCGCCTGTGGAAAAAGAGTGCCTGGAATGGAAATCAACGTTCGAGATCCCCCCAAAAAAATGTATGCATTAAATGGTTAAGTTCCCTTCGAATATTGTCACGGCATGGCCAGAAAGTTTAACTGTGTCTCCCGTTACTTCAACCTTCAATAGTCCGCCTCTTTTCGATGCCTGATAGGCTATGGTGATACTTTTGTCCAGTTTGCTTTTCCAATAGGGGCCGAGACAGCAATGGGCCGAGACCGTTACATAATCTTCGTCAAGGCCTTGGGCAGGGGAAAAGAAACGCGAAACGAAATCATATTCACTGCTATCCGATTGACTCGTTACAATGATGCCCCGAATCGGCATTTGGGCAATGGAATCGATATCCGGCTTTAAATTCCTTACGATTTCTTCTGATTGAACTTCGACTAGATAATCCCATTTGTTTTGTCCAACATACGCAGGCACAACACCTAAAGCTTTAATCAATAATTCAGGGGCAGCGATTTCCTGCTCGATTAATGACGGAAATTCCAACTGAACCATTCCATCCACGAATTTTGCAGTAAACAGCCCGCTTTTCGTCTGATAGACAATTGTTTCATCTCTTGGTACGTATCCTTTCTCCCACAAAAAGAAAGAGCTTGCCAGCGTCCCATGTCCACAAATCGGTATTTCAATGGAAGGTGTGAACCAACGCAGCTGCCATTCATCTTTATGACGGTTAATAAAGGCAGTAACAGGTATATTAATCTCTTTAGCTACTCGCTGCATCCACTCACTGTCACTTTCCCCGGTAAGTAGGCAGACTGCAGCAGGGTTTCCTTTAAAAGGTTGATCTGTAAACGTATTAATGATGGTTAATTCCATAAAAAGTGCCTCCTTAAATGGGATTGTCCGTAATATATTTCCACAATGAAGAACACATTTCCTTTAATAATTACCTTTACCTGTTTTTTAAGAATTCTCTTTATCTCATTAAAAGGAAAAGACCACCATATGAACTGCACCCCCATGGTTAGACACCATCTAACAATGGGAGGTGCTTTTTTATGACAAAATTTTCATTAGAGTTGAAATTAAAAGCTGTCCTTGCTTATTTAGAAGGAATGGACTCATTTAGAACTGTAGCCAATCCATTTAATAGCAGTTTGACTCCTTTAAAGCAATGGGTGGCGCATTATAAAGAACATGGGATAGAAGGGCTAATGTCTACCTATAAAAATTATGATATTAGCTTTAAGATGGATGTACTAAACTATATGAACGATTTTGGAGTGTCTTGTACCTATGCAGCTGCTGTGTAAAACATTGCTTCTCCTTCCACTATGCCTAATTGGCTAAAGCTAAGGAGTTGACGCTCTTGACCTCAATCGTAATTTTAAGGCAACAAAGCCAAATCAAAAATGGGTCACGGACGTCCCGCAAAGGAAATGGTTTAGACAATGCCGTCATAGAAAACTTCTTTGGCTTACTGAAATCGGAATTACTTTATTTACAGAAGTTCGACAGCATGGAGCCTTTCAAAAAAAGAACTGAAAGATTATATCCATTATTACAGTCATAAACGAATCAAAGTAAAATTTAAAAAGCATGAGCCCTAGATTACCGGGTTCATGCCCTCAAGGTTGCCTAATTAAATAAAGCGTCTAACTTTTTGGGTTCACTTCAATAGCGGTCTTTTTCTTTTCTGTATTTTTCCACTCATTCAGATTTCAATATGGCATCCTCGATCAAGCCCCTGGATTACTTATTCATATTTATTTCTTTATGGACTCTGATTGTAAGCGGTTGTTAACGTTCATATAAAAATCCGGTAATTCCTCAAGTGCATTTCGAAAAGTTAATAGGATCTTATCGATTCCAATTGCTTGAAGTTCCTGAATTTTGCTTACGACCGATTCGTAACTACCGATCAACCCTGTCCTGAATCCTTCATTATTAGCAACAAAATCACTAATTGAGGAGGCATTTTTCCACATTCCTTTCGTATCTTTACGGTTTTTGAACTGTGCTATCGCCGTATCATCTGCCTGTTCGATAATATACCGATATTCGCTTCTTGCCTCCTCTTCCGTCTGTCTGGCAATGACAAACGCATTAACGGCAAATTTCACTTCACGACCATGATTTTGCGCTACAGCATTTACATAATTCATTTGTTCTTTCAACTCATCTATGGAAGCTCCATTCATAAAGTAATAATCGGAGAATTCCCCGGCCATCTCTTGGGAAGCCTGAGAATTTCCACCTTGATAGATTGCTGGATATGGTTTTTGAATGGGTTTCGGTGCCAATATGGCATTCTTTATTTGATAATAGTCCCCTTGAAAAGAAAATTCATCGGACGTCCACAATCCTTTTAAAACTTCTAGGTATTCCCTTGAACGCTTATAACGCTCTTCATGCTTAATCCATTCTATCCCAAACATTTCTTGCTCTTCTTTAAACCAACCGCTGACCAAATTTATGTGGAATCTCCCATTTGAGATAATGTCGATGCTTGAACTCACTTTTGCGAGGGTCGCAGGGTGAATGAATCCCGGTAAAACCGCAGCAATAAAATGAACGTTTTCGGTATCCCCTGCCAAAGCGGTAATGACTGATAAAGGATCAAGTTGACCTCTATCCGTCGAGCTACCTCCAATATTGCCCACATAGCGAATGGCATAAAGGATGGAATCCACTTGTAGCTGGTCTGCCATTTTAGCGAGTTTCCGATTATATTCCATACTTCCATCCGTATTTTGTTCTACGTTTGCCCGCAAGAAACCACCTGATAAATTAGCCCCCCAGATTGAAAACTTCATATTCTTCCCCCCTTATGTTTGCTCATAAAACCTTTTCTCCAAATAATGAGCGTACTGCCTGCCCAAATCTTTCTGCCTCCTCTAAATGGGGAAAACCGGATAGGATAAAATGCTTGACGCCAATATCGATATATTCTTGTAGGCCTTCCCTTACTTGTTCAGGGGTGCCTACAATGGCTGTACCCGCTCCTTTCCTGATTTTCCCGATCCCCGACCAGCCATATCTTCCAAAACGCTCATTGTTCCTCGTTAATTCATTCATCCGTTTTTGAGCCACTGAATCCGTTGTTTCATAGTAATGATTCATATTATTCAGAGTTTCCCTGTCAACCTTACTTATTATTTTTGTGGCTGCCTCCCATGCTTCACTCTCCTCATCACGAACGACTACATGAATCCTGACACCATATTCCAATTGCCTTCCATACTTCTTCGCTCTTTGTTTGACATCATTGATTTGTTGTTCAATTTGCTCAGCTGGTTCTCCCCATTGCAAATAAACATCGGCAGATTTCGCTGCAATTTCCTTTGCTGCATCCGATGAACCCCCGAAATAAATCGGAATATTCGGACTTTGTCGGATACTTGGATTCAATACTCCATCGCTGATCGTAAAATAGTCACCTATATGATTAACCTTCTCTTCCGTCCATGATTTTTGCACGACTTCAAGGAATTCACCTGTTCTGGCATATCGCTCATTATGCTCAACGAAGTCACCGTCCTGCCCCAATTCTTTTGCCGAACCACCTGTCACTACATTGACAAGCATTCTCCCTTCTGAGAATTGATCAAGGGTCGCGGCCATTTTAGCCGCAACTGTCGGAGCAATGAATCCTGGGCGAAAGGCGATCAATGGCTTGATCGTTCTCGTATGATGAATGATGGCCGAACCCACTATCCATGAATCAAGGTAAGGTATGCCCGTAGGAATTAATATCCCTTCAAAACCTGCCTTTTCAGCTGCTTTCGCAACACTTATTATATAATCCAAAGTAGGCTTCCTCTGCGGCTCGTTTAGGCCTAAGTATTCACCATCACCATTTGTAGGTACATACCAGTAAAAATGCACAGACATTATAGGACCTCCTTATTTTAAAACCTCATAAGCATATTCAACGAGTTTCTGCTTATTTTTATAATTATTGTACTGGGCTGCATACATTCTGACAGGATCTCCTGAATAAAATCTCTCATATAACTCATGTCTTGATGCCAGCGGACTCCCCAATAGATCCCACGTTAATTTAATTAACCGCGTCCTATCTTCTGCAGATGTCTCTGTACCCTGGTAAAATTCCTTTAACAAAGGGCCTATGGGACCTTCCAATTCTTTTATGCTGGATGGGACCTGCAATAACCCCCCTGCCCCAATCTGCTGGAGAATTTCCAACGCTCTTGGGTAGAATCTAGTTCCTAAATTCCTTGCTGTGGCTAAGAAATCTTGATTAGGAAGCAGTATGCCGTTATACATCTTTGCTTTATATTCTGAAGCGAGCAGTAATGCTTTAATGGTTTCTAGCTGGATGATCAATTCTGCAAGCTTTTCTTTCACATGCAGAAATTGTGTTGCCCCAGCCGTTTCCGCTAATTCGTTCCCGATTGCTACGACACTTTCCAGTTTGCTCACAAGTCTCACCACTGTTTGATGCTGGCTAAGCAGTGATGAAGGGGCATCACAACGAAGCTTCCATGCAAATTCCGGATCCTCATGAACCAGCACTCGCTCCCAAGGGATGAATACATCATCAAAAATCAGTACTGCATCCATTTCGTCAAAACGTGCACTTAGCGGGTGATCCTCCTCTCGTTCATCGGCAAATGACTCCCTGCAAACGATATGCAATCCTTTGGCATTGACAGGCACAAAGAAAACATTTGCGAATTCACGTTCATTTTCCCCTCTCTTGTGATAAGAAAAGATCAAAATTTCATCAACATATGGAGCTGCTGTCGCAATCATTTTCGCACCGCGAACATAGATCCCTTCGCTATCTTTACGACTGATATGTAAAATCCCCGGTTTCTTTTCCCCTGCTGTTTTTGAACGATCCTTTTGTGGATCATGCCCTGCAACTGTTGACAATAAATCGAGATTACGTGATTGATAGTAATAGCTTTCTATTTTTTCAGAAAAACCTGGATGTGCCTCTTCATACTCTGAACGGTTTGCAAACCAACCAGTAAATATGGAACGGGAATATTCAGATAGGCGGCTCATGACTCCAAAAGTCTGATCAGCCCAATGCTGATACGCCAAACGTTTTTTTTCCAGATCCTCATGTGTTCTGGGAACGAGAAATGACAGGTTCGCATCAAGCCCTTCCTCCGTTTGGTAGGTCAGCAAGGATTTACTGTCTGTTTTTGTTTGTAAATCCAGCAATGACTGTATCGTATGGACCGTTCCCTTAAATGCAGGGTGTTCGTCTAAGTTTTTGACGATATCCCCATCTAACCAGATATTCCTGCCATCATTAAGTCGTTGAAGATACCGATTGTTTTCGATCATCACGATTCCCCTTTCCATGTATCCCCTCCAAAAAATGGTGGAGTTTTCGTTTTAATGGCTCCTTATCATAGGTTTCATACTGCAAAGCGTAGGTTCGGATGGGATCCCCGGTATACAGCCTTTCATACAGGTCATGCCTCGATCCCAGTGTGCTTCCGATCAGTTCCCATCCTATTTGAAATAAAGAAGTTTTAGTGACGGCGTCAACATTCGCTCCTCTAAAATACTTTTCCAATAAAGGGATGAGGTCGTTGCTGTCCTCTATCGTTGTAGAAGGGAGCTGAATAAAACCGCCCGCCCCGATTTGTTTTAAAATCTCGATCGCTCTTGGATAATGGCGGGTTCCAAGATTTCGTGCCGTTTGCAAAGGTACGAGTGCAGGCAGATAAACGCCCTTTTCGTTAAGTGAACCTTGAACCTCTGAAGCGATGAGCAACGCTTCTATACTATCGATTTGGGTATATAGTTCACCAAGCTTTTCCTTCACTTGTAAAAATTGATCAACACCGATCGATTGGGCGATGGCCGTGGCCACCCCTGTAACGAATTGAAGTTTAGTCAGCAAGCGGACGACCGTCTGATGATGGGAGAGACAGTTTAATTGCTGGTGCCGCTGTGCTTCAAACACTCCTTCTACGGATCCCCTAATCAATACGCGTTCCCACGGAATCAACACATCATCAAAAAGTAAAACAGCGTCCATTTCATCAAATTGTGCACTTAAGGGATGCTTCTTTTCGTCGTTTGAAGCGAATGACTCACGACAGACAATTTGCAGGCCAGGAAGATTCAAAGGGATAATGCACATATTGGCATGCTCCGTTTTATCAGGAGTCAGCTTCTGATGCGGCATGATGATGACATCATGTGCATACGGGGAAGCGGTAGCAATCATTTTCGCACCTCTAACAACGATTCCTTCTTCCGTTTCCCTTATGACTTTCAATAAGGCATCTTCCTGTTCATCACTGGGCCTTGACCGATCTATCTGAGGATCAAGAATGGCCTGGATCACAATACGCCGTTCATCCCTAGCCTGTTCATAGTAGGCAGTGATTTTTTCGGAAAACCCTGAATCATACTGGTTAAAGAAATCCCTATCTATGAAATATGCCGTGACCATCGAATTCGCATAGTCGGATAATCGGCTCATCACTCCGTAAGTTTTCCGCGACCATAACTCAAAGGCCTTCCTTCTTGAAATCAGTTCTTCCAAATCTTTAGGAATGAGAAAAGATTTATGGACATATTCCTTTGTTTTTGGACTTTCATACCCGACAATCTTTTGTTCTTCAGGTGAATCCAGCATCTCCAACAAATTAGTTAAAGTCTTTAAAGTGCCTGTGAAAGCCTGATGGGCATATAGATCGTCTATTTTCTTTCCATCAAGCCAAACATTTCTTCCATCTTTCAAACTTTCGGCAAGCCGGCTTCTCTTATTCATTAAGTTCCCAACTCCTCCCTGGATAACACAAAAGCCCTTGAAGGAGTATGGAACTGACTCCTAACAAGGGCTTTCGGTTGTCCGATAAGCTATTATTTTATGTTCACTATCATAATCCGATAAAATCAATTGGTCAAGTGAGTTTTTGATTCCAACCCATAAATATCCAGAGTAAAATAACACTTGATAAATGATCCATGCTCTTGTTATAGTTTAATTATTCCAATTGGAAAACTATTTTATGAAAGCCTACCGGATAACCGGCGGCATGAACAAACCTTGTTCATGCTTTTTTTTATTCCTAAAAAAAGAATGAACCCCATACAAAAAAAGAAAAGAGGAATCCCACATGAGAAATTCGTTACCGTTCATCATCATGTCCCTATTATTCATCATGCTGCTATCGGCTTGCAACGGCAGCGGCAGTGATAAAGCCGGGAGTGAAGCTAAGAAAGAAATTATTTTCGGCTTCACTCCAGGCCCTTATAGTGACCAAGTGAAAAAAGGCATAGAACCCTATTTGAAAAGCAAGGGATATGCTGTTAAATATGTAGAAATCAGTGACCCAAACCAACCAAACTTTGCCTTAGCTGAGGGCTCCATCGATGTAAATGTATTTCAGCATACTGCTTTTTTCAAGAATTTCATCAATGAAAACAAACTGGATCTTACCGAAACCATTAAAGTCCCCACAGCACCCATGGGGTTATATTCAGATAAGCATGGCAGCAAGGACGAATTGAAGGATGGGCAAAAGGTGGCAATCCCGAATGATCCCGCTAACGTGGCAAGGGCATTAAGAATGCTCGAACAAATAGGGTGGCTTCAATTAACAAAAGGATACGATCCCTTGACTGTTTCCAAAAAAGATATCGTCGATCAAAAAGTGAAATTTTCATTTGTTGAGGTGGAACAGGCTCAAGTTCCCCGTATCTTGCCTGATGTAGATTATGCGGTAGCCAATGGGTATACCATCTTAGTATCCGACCGAAAATTGTCTTCGGCCCTTTATTTAGAGGATCCCCCATTTGAATATCAAAATTTTGTGGCAGTAAGAACTGAAGATAAGAACAAACGATTCGTGAAGGAAATCATTGGCGCCTACCAATCCCCTGAATTTCAAAAAGCGATTGAAAGCAATAAAGAATTCGAAGGGTTTCACCGACCTGATTATTTTAAATGAATGTATATGACGCTTTAAGATTGGGAGGTTCCAGAATGATAACATTTAAAAATGTAGGTAAAACATTTTCTGTAAAAAACGAATTATTCACTGCCGTTTCCAATGTAAATCTGGATATTAAGGAAAATGAAATTTATGGGATCATCGGTTTTAGCGGTGCAGGTAAATCGACTTTACTGCGCATGGGTAACCTATTAGAAAAGCCTACGGAAGGTACGATAGCAATAAATGATTCTATCCTTAGTGATTTATCTGGCAAACAGCTTCGAGAAGCACGCAATAAAATCGGGATGGTTTTTCAGCATTTCAACCTCTTGGCAAATCGAACGGTGCAAGGAAATGTTAGCCTCGCATTGGAACTTGCCAATGTACCAAAACAAAAGCGATCCAAAATTATAGCTGAATCCCTGGAAATCGTTGATTTATCTGATAAATCCAATCATTATCCGGCACAGCTCTCTGGCGGACAAAAGCAAAGGGTCGCGATTGCCCGTGCCATAAGCACAAGACCTAATGTATTGCTTTGTGATGAGCCAACCTCTTCACTTGATCCACAAACCACTCAATCTATCCTGGCCTATCTGAAAAAAATAAACGAAACCTATGGTGTGACCATCCTGATCGTGACTCATGAAATGGATGTAATTCGAAGGTTAGCAAATCGGGTGGCAGTCATGGAAAATGGGAGAATCATGGAGGAATTGAACTTAGCGGATAATAGAACCATACCCACGACGAAAATCGGAAAAATTCTATTAAAACATGAATCTGAAGAGGTGAAGGTAAGTGTTTGATAATATCATTTCCTTACTTCCTGAAATTTACTTAGGTGTAGGCCAAACATTTTTAATGGTGGGCATAGCGATATTGGCAGCAATCTTATTGGGCCTCCCACTTGGTTTCATTACATTTTTAACTTCAAAGGAGCAATTACTCGAACAGACTATCTTAAATAACGTCTTAAACGCAATGATCAACACGGTCCGTTCCTTCCCATTTATCATTTTACTCATTGCTCTTATTCCATTTACAAGAACAATATTGGGAACATCTGTAGGTCCGCTGGCCGCCTCCATCCCACTATCAATAGCCGCCATTCCCTTTTTAGCCCGGCTTGTCGAACAATCTTTACGTGAGGTGCCAAAGGGAACAATAGAGGCAGCTGTTGCGATGGGTGGATCCCCCTTCCAGATCATTAGCAAGGTATTATTATTAGAAGCGCGTTCCGGTCTTCTGTTAGGACTCACAGTTACTTCCGTTTCTTTCATATCCTATTCGGCTATTGCCGGGGTTGTGGGCGGCGGGGGAATTGGCGACCTGGCCATTCGTTATGGATACTACCGTTTTCAGACTGACATCATGATAACAACCGTATTCCTTCTTATCATCATTGTTCAATCCGTCCAATTCACCGGAAATTACCTTTCTGCTAAGCTTGATAAAAGATGAATGCATTCATAGCCTTTCCTGGTTCTAAATCCAATGAAAGGCTATGGCTTTTTCTTCTTTTTGCATCGAAAAAATACCTGCGTATTGCCCGTACCGTATTTCACAAACACCCATTCGCTTCCTCTAGTAATCTGTAAGAAAATTCAAATAACCAGAAGGATCTTCCATCTTTTTTCATCACACGGCGTCACAAGATGCGTACCCCTTTTTTTACCCATATACCCCCTCACTGAACAACGAAAACCCACCCATGTACCTCTCTATTAAACTGCATAAAAAACGCGTTATACAGGCATAGTAAGACCTTAAATATTCCGTTCTAAACCAACGTTACACCAAGCCGAAAATGGTTTGGTGTGGTATAATTATAGAGGTTTAAATTTTTGCTTCAGGAGGTGAAATAATGACGATCAGCAGCATCATATTGGTGGTGGCGGCAGTCTTTATCGGCGCGTTGATGCGGTCGATGTTCGGATTCGGTGAAGCGATTGTCAGCATGCCTCTGCTTGCGTTACTTCACATTCCGCTTACTACTTCGGTTTCCCTGATTGGATTGGCCGGTCTTACCGTTGCTTTATTAACCGTCGTTAGCGGATGGCGGCATATCGAACGTTCGGTATTAATCAGGCTGGCGCTTGCAACGGTCATCGGCATACCAGCCGGCCTCGCTTTGCTTCATTACGCACCTTCCATGATCATTACTTCTGCACTCGGTGTTTTTTTGATTGCATATGGAGGATATTCTCTTCTTAAGCAAAAACTTTTTCACGCCATGTATAAACCGTTACTCAACTCGAAGGGCTGGATATGGCCGTTCGGTTTTGCATCGGGAGTCCTCGGCAGCGCCTATAACTTTAATGGTGTGCCGGTCGTCGTCTATGGAACTTTACGAAGATGGAATCCAGATCGATTCCGCGGAACCTTGCAAGCCCATTTTCTTATATCCGGAATCCTGGTCGTGACGGGTCATGCGCTAGGAGGACTATGGACTGCCGATTCACTTATTCTTTACGTTTATTCCATTCCAGCTATATTACTTGCGACAGGTCTCGGAATCTTCATGAATAAGCGAATTCCTGCGAAGAAATTCGAAAGCTATTTATTCTTTATCATCATTGCGCTAGGTGTACTATTATTATTCCCCCTTGACTGATAACCAATAAAAGCCCGATTTCTCATTGAAACAAAGAAATCGGGCCTTAGTCTGAAGACAATTTACAGGAATAATAGAATCATAGTTGAAAGTCAACCTCGGATATCCCGTTTGTTATATCCGATAAAGCCAAAAGCCAGTAAAACTATAGCTATGATCGTAAGGATGGATACTTTCATGAAGTCCATATCTTCAACAGAAAGTTTCGGGATATGGCCAAATGGTGTTAGTTTTCCCATCCATTCCGGAAATTGAAGCATCCCCCCTAAATAAACGACTAAGATTGAGTATGTCAAGTAAAGCCAGGTCAAGCCCGATAACTTTGGTGCAAGGCCAATAAACAGCACTGCGATACCAATCATGATCCACATCGCAGGCAGGTAGACCACTGCTGCACTATATAAAGTGCCGAAAGCAATCCCCTCATCCATTACTGAATTCCCGACTGCCCAAAGACCCATTGCAGCAAGCGTAATCATGAGAAAACCGCCAATAACGGAGATGATAAAGTAGCTGACCATAAGCCTTGTACGGGATACAGCCCGACTCAATAAATGTTCAGTATGGTTCTTTTTCTCTTCCCCTTTAAGCTTAAACATCGCCATTAAAGGCGGAATGGTGCATATCATGGAGATGACAGACATCAACATTGTCAAGAATTGCTCTGTCAGCGAATAGCCTTCAACTGGCGTTAATAATTCAGCCATCATTTCATTTTTTGCAAAAAACGATTCTAAATCACCTAAAACGGAACCGTAAGATGCTCCTAATATGAACATCCCGGCTGCCCACGCAATTAATCCTGTACGCTGAAGCCTTAGCGCGAGGCCAAGCGGACCTTTCAAAAACGATGAAGCATCTTTTCTGCCGGGCTTAGCCGGTATGATTCCAGCTTCCAAATCCCGGATGGCATTCAAATATAGAGATAGGACAACCAAAATCATTGCCGCACCGATCGTAAGGATGATTGGCCACCAATAATTATTCACGTATACTTCTGAACCTAACACCCAACCCAATGGTGAAAACCAGGAAAGTGTTTCATTGCTAACATCCCCAATTGCCCGAATAAGATAGGAGAGAAGCAAAACAGAGATGGAGTAACCAACCGTACCTCGCGCACTCTCCGTAAGCTGGGCAAATAAGGCCGTTATCGCCGAGAAGAAAATACCGGTTGCCCCTAAAGCAGCTCCATACATAAGGGAACCTTCCAAATCCATGCTTTCAATTCCCAGAGCGTACAATCCGAAACCCATTATTATCGCGATCAATGCATTCGTACCAAACGATACGGAAATGGTTGCATATAAATTAGCCAACCGGCCAGCTGGCAAAGAACGGATCATTTCGATACGTCCGTCCTCTTCATCTGCGCGTGTATGGCGTGTAACAAGTAAAATACTCATGATCCCCACGGCCATAGCGGTTAAAAGTAACATTTGATGCGCCATCATCGCTCCGTTTGTATAGTCATCCAGGCCATAACCTTTCCCCACCATCGCTGTCATTGCAGGGTTCTTCATCGTTTCGGCAATGGTTTGCCTTTCTAGCCCATTCGGGTATAGGTCGGTGAATGCCATTGCAACCATAAATGAAAGGACTGATAGGGAAATTATCCAAACAGGGATCCGAATCCAATCTTGCCGTACGATGAACCGGGAGAGTCTTCCTGTATTATGATAAGACTGGTTTGCCATTATAACGCACCTCCCGATCCAGGATCAGAAGTTTTCCTTTCCCCTTCATAATGGCTCATGAATAACTCTTCCAATGTAGGCGGCGCACTTTCCAATTTCACAACTCCAAATTGGCTTATATACTTCATTACATTATCCAATTCATCTGTATCCACTTGAAATGAAAGTGATTGGTCTTTCTTCACGATATCCCGAACCCCGTTTACATTTCCTAAAGCAGGAATAGGTTGCTTCGTTTCGACAAGCAAGCTTGTTCTCGTTAAATGACGTAACTCATCCAATGTTCCCGTTTCAATCATTTGCCCTTGCCGAATGATGCCCACTTTATCGCATAACCTTTCCACTTCGGAAAGAATGTGACTGGAAAGTAATATGCTTTTTCCTTCATCTTTCGCATCCATCACACATTCCTGAAAAACTCTTTCCATCAATGGATCAAGACCTGATGTTGGTTCATCCAATATATAAAGGTCGGCATCAGATGAGAAAGCAGCAATCAAAGCAACCTTTTGCCGGTTCCCTTTTGAATATGTTCCACATTTCTTGGAAGGGTCCAAATCGAATATTTTCATTAGTTCTTCGCGTCTGCTTTTATTGTTCGCCCCGCGTAATTCAGTAAATAGATCAATAACTTCGCCGCCTGTTAAGTTGGGCCATAGGTTCACATCCCCCGGAACATACGCGATTCGCTTGTGAATTTCAACCGCATCTTTCCATGCATCCTTACCGAAAATCTTCGCTTCCCCATCCGTCGCTTTTAAAATCCCGAGCAGCACACGGATCGTTGTTGATTTTCCAGCACCATTAGGACCGATGAATCCAAATACCTCACCTTTATTCACTTCAATGTTCACACCATTTAAAGCGGTAAACCTTCCAAACTTTTTCGTTAAATCAGTTGTTTTCAATACTGACATTCCTCATCCACCTCTTCCTCCGAAAAGAAATTATGAAATATTTTTATTAATTTAGTTCATAATATATAAAATAAGGATTCCTGACAATAGTTTATGAACGTATTTAATTGTTCTATTACATATTTTTAATTAAACTAAGGTTGAGGTGAACTAAATGGACGGATTTCAACGCCGCAGGGAACAAAAAAAATTGAATATACTGGAGGCTGCCTTAGCTTTATTCATGGAGTATGGTGTACAAAAGATTTCTATCGGAGAAATAGCCAAAAAAGCGAATGTATCTCAAGTAACGATATATAATTACTTCGAAAGTAAGCATAATTTAATTCATGCTGTTTTTATTTATTATACAGATAAGGCAATGGATGAATTTGAACAAATACTTACCAGCAACATTACTTTCCCTGAAAAAATAAAGCAAATTATGTTCACGAAGAATGAAACAGCGAAACAAATTCATGAAGATTTTTATCAATATTTAATGAGGGAATATACTACCGGAATCAATTATATGGAAAAAACATATACAGAAAAAGCCCTGCCACGCTTGATTGATCTTTTTAACGAGGGGAAGGAACAAGGATATGTTGACCCCAACTTATCTAATGAAGCGATTTTATTTTATATAAAAGCGATGAATGAATATCTCCAACGGGAAGAGGTTTATCAAAAAGTCCTGCCTTTGACTGAGGATATCATGAAGCTTTTGTTTTATGGGATAGTTGGGAAAAAGGAGAAATGAATGTAAAAAAACGGTGTGATTCGATATCTCCAATTCACACCGTAACAATCTTATTTAAGAATTTCCTGACCTCTTTAAGTCAATGTTAATAATTTGGCTGAAGTGTAATTATATTTCTCGAATGATAAGTCAAAAACGGTTCCCGCTTTTAAAAAGACTGTACTTTCAACGATTAAAGTCGGATCACTTGGCTGCAAGTCCAATAGCTTGGCATCATCGTCATTTAGTTTTTCACACGAAATGATTTTATCTGCAAAACCAATATTCAACTTCAAATCCTCGACTATATATTCATAAATGGAACCATTTGCGATTTCTTTATTTATGATGGGGATGATGTCTTTATTGAAAAAGGACTCTTCTATTACAATGGGTTCACCATTTAAGTATCTTACCCTTTTGAGGTTATAGATTTTGTTCTTTACCTTACATTTCATTTGTTTGGCCAATTTTTCATCAGCTTCTATTAATTCTAATTTCAACACTTTACTTTTCATTTCATCTTTTGCAAAAACTTTAGTTAAGCCATTCATATCCCTCATCGAAATGCATCCCGGCCTGGAAAATTCCCTAAGGAATATCCCGCTTCCTTGAACTTGATAGATATAGCCCCGCTCAACCAATATGTTGATTGCTTTTCTTATGGTATTCCTGCTGACATCGTACTTCTTCATCAACTCTTCTTCAGTAGGTAACTTAGTATTTAATGTATATTTTCCATCTGATATTTCTTTCTCCATTTGCTCTACGACCATTCTATACTTTACACCCATATTTCCCTATACCTTCCTCTATACATAATGATTTCGAACAATAATTCAGACTAACTGATAGGTTTTCTTTACCATAGTTTTTTTTATAACGATTGTAAAGAAACCCCTGTTTCCTTCAGACTGTAGTCAATTTGGAAGAAAAGCGAGTTTGCCTGCAGTTTTTCTTTTAACGTTTCAGTGTTTACAGAACCCCACTCCCTTTCAGCCGACTGGCTTCCAAGCCTCACCAAGGCAAGCGTCTCTAGGCGTGTCCAAGGGAGACCCCACAGGCGTAAAGACCGCCCGTGGAAAAACGAGTGACTGGAGGCAACGTTCAAATTTTACTACCCTAAAAAAAGAGACATCCTATCGTTGAACGATAGGATGTCTTAAAATCCATTAAATCACAATTATTCCCCAGACATTATAGATCCTTCATCCTCTTTAATGTATAAACAAAATATTCCCAGTTGTTTATGGTCGAAGGGATGCTAACGTGTTCTTCAGGTGTATGTACGGAAAACATATCCGGTCCGATTGAAACAGTATCCAACCCTGGTATCTTATCGATGAATACCCCACACTCGATCCCTGCATGCACAGCGATGATTTCAATATCCTCTTGATATTTTTCTTTGTATGTCTCTTCAAATAATTTCTTGAGTTTCGATTCAGGATTATAGGGCCATTCCGGATAATCCGCGTCAACCACGAGTTTGCATCCAAGCATGTCGGCAATCGCCTTTGCCTGAGTGACCATATTATATTTGATACTTTTGACCGAACTCCTGATTTCACTTTCGAATATCATTTCCATTTCATTTGTTGTAACAACCCCAAGATTCGTTGAGCTTTCCACTAATCCTTCTATCCCCATGCTCATTCCTTGAACGCCATGCGGAATTATCAGTAAGGAGGTAATGGCTTTAGTCACCGTCTCTTTGGAAAAAACGTTTGAAGAAATCGTTTCGATCTTTTCAAGCCTTATCGACACCTCAGGGTCAGAAGATCGCAATTCATTTTTAAAAGTTTCCTCCCATTGCTGAAGTCTCTCCGTTATCTTCTGAACATCTTCTGCATCAAACAGTACAGTTGCCTCAGCTTCTCGAGGAATTGCATTCCCTTTCAGGCCCCCGTTCATTTGCTGTATGAAGCAAGGGAAGTCAGTCGTTAATTCATGTAATACTCTGCCCAAAAGTTTATTGGAGTTCCCTCTTTCCTTATGTATGGACATACCGGAGTGTCCGCCCGTCAACCCTTTAATCCTGATGTTATAAGATACAGCATCAACAATAGAAGCCGATTCCCATCCGATTGGCAGGATTTGCCGTACGCGTATCCCTCCTGCAGAGCTGACCAGCAGCTTTCCATCTTCCTCCGAGTCGATGTTGATCAGCATTTTCCCCTTAAAGTGAGCCGGATCCACAGCAAGTGCCCCGTTCATCGTCGTTTCTTCTTCAGTCGTTATGACTATTTCAAGAGAGGGATGCGGAATGTCATTTGCATCCAATAATGCCAAAGCATAAGCAACAGCAATCCCATTATCCGCCCCCAACGTTGTATCCGTCGCATACAACATGTCTCCCACAATCCTTAATTGAAGCGGATCTTTCTCAAAATCATGAAGCGTACCCTTGTTCTTTTCGCAAACCATATCCATATGCCCCTGGATAATGACGGGAGGTGCACTCTCATATCCAATTGTGGCAGGCTTTTTGATAATCACATTCAGCGCCTCATCCTGGATCACCTTCAGGTCCCTATCCTTAGCGAAGCGAACCAGATAGTCACTGATCGCTTTTTCATTAGCCGATCCTCTCGGGATTTTGGAAATCGCTGCAAAATAATGAAACACCGGATGGCTCGCTAATTCTTCTAACGTGCTATACATGGAAATACACCCTTTCATTTAACATATTTGTACTGCCTCTCATCCTTTTACTCTTCCAAAACGGAACACTACAACTTTCTTGAACAAAGGATACAGAATGTACCCCAGGTAAACACCCATCATATTCAGGATCAGGTCATCGACATCCAAACTTCCGCGCCGAAAAACAAACTGACAGATTTCGATGCCCGAAATCGAAAGTAATGGATAAAGAAATTTCCTTAGAGCGGCGTAATCTTTCCCGTCCCTGGATAACAAATACAAACCGAATGGAATGAACAGCCCCACATTGGCGCTAAGGTTATAAAATGACACAAGTCCGTTCATTTCGTTCGATGAATAGGAAAGAATCGTGGAAAAAGGAATCAAATTATACGAATATACCTGCCCTTCCGGCCGGAAGAACAGCAAAACCAATAATGATAAACTATAGCCAAACAATACTGCCTGCCATAAAAGGTAAGGGATTCTCACCGTTTCACCTCGAAAATAAAAAACCGCAAACGAAACGAAAAGAAGTATACAAAACCAGACAACCATGATTACCAAAGGGTTCAAATATAATAGAAGCTGAAGAAAAAAAGGCAAACCGCACAAAAACATTGCTTGCGACAGCAAGAGGGAAAGCATGACCGATTTTATAGACATATAATCCCTCTTCTATTAATTCCCAAAACTTCACATACCCTTATATCCTAGAACACCTTTAACAACCCGTCAACAAACTGCCTGAACCTATTTAGAAAACCGCCAAGGAGAAGCTTTTTCAAAGCTAATGGCATTGCTTGGAATGATTCGTTCGGCATGTCTTGGTCCTCGCCCGAGTTAAATCCCCCAATCTCATTCCACTTCAACCATGATTTGCGTCAGGTAATTTTCATACCCCTTTACTGCGACTTCATCCAAGATGTATTCTTCGCATGCAAATGATTTGAGATTCAAGTTTTCACTCTCCATGAATTGTAATATTCTTTCGTACGTTTCGGAGATATTTTTATAACTGCCTTTATGATAGGCAACAACATATAGTCCCTTAGGTTTTATATAGAAGGTGTGGGCTGGGAGCTTTTCCATGACTTTCGTGTACAAAAATGAATAGTCATCATGATTCCCGTCGATGATGTTCTCTTTACTAATCATGGCCCCGATAGGGAAACCTGTATAAAATTCATTTTCATGACAGACATCAATGAAGTCAGATGTAGATTTTATGAATTCGGCATCAGAAGAATTCAGGATGGATTCACTTAGGAAGAGCTGTTCTTCCTCCTGAAGTTTCATGGTGATTTGAGAGTCATCCATACAAATTGCTTTTTCAGTGAGGGATATTTTCGTTTCAATGATCTTCTGCACTCTGTGAAGGCTCTTTATCTTTTTTTCTAATTCTATGGTCTTTTCTTTGAAAAGTTCAATTAGTTCCATAGGTGACCTGTTAGTAAGAAACCATTTGATCTCTTTCAAAGGCATATTGAATTCTTTTAAAAGCGTGATGACCGAAAAAACTTCAAATTGTTGATAAGAGTAATACCGATAGCCCTTTTCGTTTTTTAAATCGGGAGTAAGAAGCCCAATCTCATCATAATGAATAAGCGTTTGTTTATTTACATTGCATAATTTGGCAAATTCGCCAGTAGTAAAATATTTGCCTACACTTCCATCGGGCATTATAATCTCTCCTCTTGACTATATGGTAACCATATACCTTAGGGTATTAATATATCATGATAACAAAGCGGATAACCAGTTGCGAAATGGGGAAGGAAAATAAATGATGAAGACCACTATAAATGAAGTCTCGAACGAAAATGTGAAGGATATTTTGAAATTGCGAATTAACGAAATGCAAAAGGCTTACATCGAAACGACTGAACAATGTTTAAAAGACGCTAAGGAATGTAAATATTACAGGCCAGTTGGGCTCTATTCGGATAATATCTTGGTCGGCTTTGCGATGTATGGATTTTTCCCTGGGGAAGGCGAAAATGGCAGGGTTTGGTTAGACCGCTTTTTCATTGACGCTGTACATCAGGGTTTCGGCCTTGGAAGTATCTTGTTGGAGGCTTTAATAAAAAGAATAATAGAAGAATATGATTGTCCTGAAATCTATTTAAGCATAGTTGAAGATAATCAGGCTGCGCTCCATTTGTATAAGAAATTCGGCTTTGCATTCAATGGCGAATCAGATTATAACGATGAAAAGGTCATGGTCAAAAGAGTATAAGCATCTATTATTTATTGTTAATACCTAGATCCTTTTCAACTCAAAAGTATGTCCAGTAAAACAAAAAAGCCGGTTCCTCACACTCCAGGAATCCGGCTTCTTTTTTTAGTTGTTCGTTTTATCATTTCCCGCCAGAAGGCTTCCTCTTCAAGCGTATGAAGGGGAGATCCCAAAGGTAAGGGGGATATGAATGGCGGTTGGCATAAGCCAAAGTAACCTTCTAGCCAATTGTGTTCTAGCTGTGGGTACCAATATAAAGACGTTATACATCTGAATCTTGGTGAATGGGATTGTCTTCTTGTACTACTCACCACGATCGGGATATTAACGCAGGACTCAATCTAATGAATGAAGACATAAGGCTGCTAACCGTAGGAACGGCTGGGATAGCCTTATTAAAAATTGGCCGATAGGCTGATGTTCTTATGAATGCCCCACTTCAATCAGACTGTAAGGTCATAAGGGGTGGGTAGTTCAAAGTGCACGGTATTTTTTTAAACTAATAATATTGATGGTGATAAAAACGGCGGCAAAGGTCAGGAGAATGAGTAAATCAAGTAAAACCTCATTGAACGTGAAACCTTTGTACATAATGCCGTTCATGGCATCCGATGCGTAATAGAGCGGCATGACCTTGCCGATTTTTTGCAGCCAGTCTGCCATGCCATCCAATGGGAAAATCCCTGTAAAGAAGACTTGCGGCACGATGACCAGCGGAATGAATTGTACCATTTGGAATTCAGATGTTGCGAAACTCGATAGTAATGTACCAAGCGATAATGCAACGAGCGAGACGAGTATATTCGTCAATAAAACGAGCCATATGGAGCCAATAAGGACGATATCCAATACATTGACAGCATATAGTACGACAATTATGGTTTGAACGAGAGCAAATGAGCCATATCCAACCACATAGCCCGCTACGATTTCGTACCTTTTAATTGGTGTAGCAAGCAGCCGTTCCAACGTACCACTTGTACGCTCCTTCAAAAGCGCGATCCCCGCTATTAAGAAGACAAAGAAGAACACGAAAAAGCTGACGAGCATCGGACTGAAAGTATCAAAACCCTTTGTGTTGGCATCTCCGTAAACATATTGCTCCTCAATGGAAGGAGTGTTTTTTTCATTCCCTTGCAAGCCATGCAACATTTGCATTTGAACAGCCTTTGCCCGGGGAGGTTCGTCGTTCAATAGTGTCAGTTTCATTTTGCCATTTTCAACCTGCAGCCAGCCATCCGTATCATTTTCAATCATTTTTTCCTGTGAAAACTCCTCAGTGGCGGTTACTTGAAAATCCGCTTGTTTCAATGCTTTAACCATCACTTCATCACTGCCTGTAACAACGATTTTCAAATCACTTGCTTCTGTATCGAAAATAAAATACATGAGCGTTAAAATGAGCAATGGAGCTAGGAAAAATAAAGCGAGCGTCCTTCGATCCCGGCGCATCTGCCGTGTAATTCGAGTAACAAGGGAGGCAATTCTCATTTTAGGCCGCCTCCAATCCTTAAAAAGACATCATCAAGCGTTTCCGCGGCAAATTGTTCTTTTAAATCTGCAGGGGTTCCTGCCGCGATGATTTCACCTTCACGCAGCATCGCCAGTTTATCGCACCGTTCCGCTTCATCCATCACATGCGTCGTGATGATGATCGTCTTCTGATCTTCATTCCTTAAACGCTCAAGTTCCTGCCAAATCGATTGTTTCAGCAAAGGGTCTATTCCCACTGTCGGCTCATCCAAAATGAGAATCTCCGGATTTTGAATGAGTGCAACCGCCAGTGACAGTCGGCGCTTCATTCCACCTGAATAATGCGCAACCCGAACGTTCAAATCATTCGTCAACTGTACGATTTCAGCTGCATATTGAATCCGTTCCCTTCGTTCCTTTTTCGAAAAACGGTATAGCTTCGCAAAAAATTCGAGGTTTTCAGTACCCGTCAGTTCTGTATATAAAGCATCGGACTGTGCCATATAGCCTACATCCATTAACAGTGCTTCATTTGGCACTTCAAGATCCAGAACCGTGACTTTACCAGCATCGGGCTTAATCAATCCGACAATCATTTTAATCAAGGTCGTCTTTCCGCATCCAGATGGACCTAACAAACCAAAAATCCCGCTTTTTTCAATATTCAGGCTCAACGGCTGAATGACCTTCTTTTGATGGAAATCCTTAGCAATTCCTTCAATGGAAATCGCCTTTTTCATTGTACACACATCCTCCCTCTTTAATTAACACAGTGTTGAGTGTATCATCATTCTAAGGTAGCATTAGTTCTAATACAATCAACACATTTGGAAAAGTGTTTAGTGAAGGAGACATTCCATGGCATCAATTCATGAGGATATGGTACAAAGGACGAAAATGCAGATACAACATCATTTTATTGTACTCGTTGAAACAGAGGGTTTCTCACATGTATCAGTGAAGAAAATTGCAGCGCGCGCTAACATTAATCGGGGCACATTCTATTTGCATTACGCAGATAAATATGAATTGATGGATCACGTACAGCAGGAATTGTTAAAGGAGCTCCAGACTCGCATTACTGCCATTTTGCCAAAAGAGGCTTTTTTGGCTCTTCATCAACAACAACTATACCCGCCCTTCGTCGCGATTTTTCAATTCATCAGTGAACATGCTCACCCATTAAGGGCCATTCTTGGTGATCAGGGCGATCCTTCCTTTGCCAAAAAAATAAAGCGCGTATTCGGCGAAGTCCTGTTGGAGCGTTTGATCAGCCTGCATCCAGCGGCTAAAAATGAAGCGTTCCGCATGTATATGCACGCCTTCCTGACATCGGCGATTTTAGGGGTGATACAGGAGTGGCTAGAGAATTGTGAAGAGCAAACGGTGGAAGAAATGGCGAAAATCCATTTTCAAATCTTGAACTTCATCAGCCAATTGCGGACTTTCATTCAATGAACAATCCGATATAAAGGCATGTTCCATCAACATGCCTTTATATCGGATTACACCTTTTCCCCCCCGCTTTCACCTCTACATTTACCATTACTAAATTTAAACTCAATCGTTTAAAAGTGTAAATAACGCGAAAAAACTCATTCAAAATAAATGAGTTTAAAAGCAAAACAAGATATGGATTTTTCGTTCAGCGTTCCTGGATAGAACACAGATTACATAATTGAATACCGCTAATGAACATTGGATTCGGTTGATTTACCTAAGGGAAAACCATTTTAAAAACGGATTCTTTTTCTTATCCGTTATCCTTAATTCATTCATGATGATTTGATCCTCATGATCGGCTATCCATTTCCTTAGTGCATCTTTATCCTGGCATTGTGTTAAATATGTTTGGCCACCCTTGCCTGTGGCATTAATAACATATCTATTGAACGTCTTCTCCATAATTGCCCGCCTTTTTTAATAAAATGTATTGAATTTTTAAATACGAATGCAATGCTTTTTTCTTTATGATTCACAAAAGAAACATAATATATATATTCCAAATTTGATTGGCGATGACTGAAAGTATGGAATAAAGTGAATCGATGCTGGTTATCCTAATCGGATTAATCGAACCTATCATAATGTGCTAACTAATATTTGTCAATACGTTTTTAAAATGTAAATAAAACGTAAATTTTCAGTCTTGTTAAAGAAATATTTTTATACCAATTAGGGGATTACAACAGCTAAATGATGGGAATTATAATACGTTTATCCATTTAATGCATTTCGGCCTAAGCTCGTGGGAATTGAGTACGGAGGACCTATCAATTGGGGTTAATTCCGCCATGCGGAAGGGATGAAATCAGCTCTTTCTTACTTCGTCGGCTAAAGCGAAGAAGGGTATAAGACCGCCTATTTTAGGAGCTTTTTTGCACGCTTTTTCTGGCAAAATGCTATTCGGTGTTTTCGCAGGACTTTTTATTATGCATTAAAAAGGTTCGAAAAGACGATTGATGATTAAAATATCATACAGCTTTACACAGGGTCGTGAATCAGCTCCTTTCCCATGCTGAACTTATAGGGCTCCCTGAGGATTTGCGTGCAATATATAATATCAGTGCCATTGCCACCGTGAGTAATGGAGAAATTATCATAGCACCCTCACCGGATCAGTATATCCATGAAAAAGATTTGCTTTTAGTGGTTGGCAATAAAGAAGATCTAGCCGTCTTTGCCAATATTGAATAACCCAGCCGGTTCCGGCTCTTGCTTTATCGAAACTCGTACCCGTTTTATATAAAGCATCACATATACATGGAGAGACCGCCATATGGAGGTCTTCTCGATGAAATTTATGACGAGCATCCCCATGCCTTGGATATGTATGCATTATTTTATCGTACTGATAGCTTGGGCAAGGGTGGACTTTATCGTCACTTTATCAAAAGGCAGTTGAAGCTTAACGGCAGTCATGGTTATTTCCGGCCGAAGTCCTGAAAGGGTTGTTCGAATACCAATCAAATGTAAGGATTCAATCATTTGTGACAGCTTGTGGGCGGATGCACCATCTATTGAATGAACGCCCGACAGGTCTATGAAAAGCCTTGTGACATTTTTTTCAGCGCATTTTTGTAATGTGTTTTCAAGTAAGGACATGCCCCTCGTCGTGTCAATATCCCCTATCAGGGGAAGCAACGCCGTGTTATCCTTAAGGGAAATGATAGGTGTGCTCAATTCATCGATCGTTGCCTGTTGGGCTTTCATGATTTTATTGGCATATCTATGATTCGCTTCCGTAAACCTTTCCATTACTTCACTGAACACCTTCACCACTATCCGATACCAGGAATTTATTTCGTCCTGTGTATATTTATCTCCATGCAATCCCACAAACCGGTCAATATAATCCAGATATTGTTCTTGCGTTCGAAAAAACTCCCTCAATATAAAAAAGATGGGTGTATTTAAATGCTCCTCATCCTGACCGATATCTTCAATCCACTCACCAAGATGCTTAAAGAATTCCCTCTCCTCTGTAACGAAGACCTGAAAGAAACGTAAATGGAATTCATTATTTTGTTGCTTAAGTTTTTTAATCACTTTAGAATCGGGTGAGCTATAAACACCCGCCTTATCATTTTTATTCAATGTTGCGTACCAATCCTCAGTCAATTGTCCTGCCACACCCAATAAAAAAGAATATAGTTCTTTATTTCTGTGCATAAACTCCTCCTGTTTATTTTTATAAATCATTCCAATTGGTATCAACATTGATAAATCTAACACTGAAATCAGCTTTTTATAGAAAAATTATCAAAAAAGTAAGCATAGAAGATAATCTCTTCCATACTTAAAAATCTTATGATGACCTGATACCCAATTGCCCTACTTTCCATATACCTTCCCAGCTGTTTTTGAAACCAAACAACCCCTGTATTTTCAAAAAAAAGATCAAGAACCTTCATCTATTATCCTGGAAAATCAGCGTTCACCCAAAAAGCATTTCATTATAGTTTTCTATTTTTCCATTTTGTTAACGAACTCCCCTTTTCTTTATAACAAAAAGGGACCTGTTATCTTATGAGAATCAATTTTTCATAAATAAGGACGTCCATAAACCTTGCACCCCAAAGGTCTTATCCGTTTGTTCCATCTTCCTCATTTTACGTATTTCCACTACTTCAAATTCCTTGAAGATCATTCTGAGTTTTCCTTCAGTAAAGCCTAATCCGCCTTTAAGGCTTCTTTGCCTATATACCTCCCAATCGGAAATGTCAGCACCACCCAATATGCCGCCTTCTTCAAAACAAGTAATCGAATAAAGCCCCTTAGGCCTTAACGCCTTTTTCACCATCTCCAAATAATTGATCCTGCGATGTGGAGCAATATGGTGAAAACAACCTGAATCATACACGAAGTCATATTGCCCTTCCACAATATCCAAATCAAATATATTGCTTTGAATGAAATTCACGTGCACATGTTTATCTACCGCTCGTTCTTTCCCCCATTCAAGGGCTTCCTTCGAAAGATCCACCGCATCAACGGAACAGCCTTTTTGAGCGAGATAAATGGCATTTCTTCCAGGTCCGCACCCAAGCTCAAGAACCTTTCCTGTCCCAATTAACCCACTATCAAAATATGTAACCAAATTCTCATCAGGGAAATTCCCGAAAAAGGGGACCTCTTTCTCACGGTCTTCATAGAAACCATTCCAGAATCCAGTTGGCTCACGCAATAACGAGTCCAGCATATTCAATAGATCTTCATAGGTTGTAATCGTCTCCGGCAAAACCTTCACCTCTTCCCATTGTATCCCACTTGTTAATTATACTGATTTCGGCTACAACAAAAACCAGCTCTATGATGTATCCTGATGTCTTTGAATCCGATCCCAAGCCACTTCTGAAACATGCTTCCTCCATCTTCCTGTTACATCCGTTTACTAATGATTATCTTTCTATGCATTCCATTCAGCATGATCGGTCGATCTTCTTTAATTTTCATACCCTGATCATGTCTACTGAACAAATCTTCAAACCGCAAGCCGATATCCATTCCTAAAAACTACTGATGGGTCGCAGAAGCTTTTTCGGTAGTGCAAGCACTTCATCTTTAGAAATAAACTTATCGAATAGTATTATTTTCCCATCCCCTTTTAAAACCCTGATCATTTCCTGAAGACATACATTGGCATCAGGTACGACGGAAAGGGAAAGGACCAAACTTCCCAGTATATAGTCAAACGATTCATTCTCGAATTCCATATGCTGTGTATCCATCTCGAGGAAATTGATCGATGTATGATCAAATTTCTCCATCGCTTTTTCTAGCATATCGGCTGACAGGTCTATCGGCGTTATCTCAAGGTCAAGACTCTTGATCAGCTCCAAATCGGCCCCCGTTTCTACGCCCACAAACAGAACCTTTGCATCATCGTGAAAATGCAACTCTTCAACTAATCTTTTCCTGGCATCTAAAAAGCGATGGGAATTGAAGATTTTGTCATAAATCGGCGACCACACCTTATTAATCACTTTATTCCACGAATTATTCAACATCCCCTCCCCCTTACATATTTCTTCTACAAAGCATAATCAATCCCTTCCAAGCGGATATTATATCTGGCAAATTAGTAAAATTAAAAATAGTATGCGACGCAGTGATCCACGAAAACGGACATGTCAAGAACGACCCTCCAAATATAAAGCCCCTAACTTCGAGAAATATTATTAACCAAATTACCTTGACTGTCATAGTAATATACTATAGGATATACCAAAGGAGGTGAGGATTTGGTTCAACGGCAACTATCCTCTGACTTGCTTCGCGGACATGTAGATACGATGATTCTAAAGCTTCTGCAAAGTGGCGATAAATATGGTTATGAAATCAGTAAACTGATATATACGAATTCCAACGAGCAATATGAAATTAAGGAAGCGACGATGTATTCCAGCTTAAAACGGCTGGAAAAGGATGGATGCATCATCTCTTATTGGGGTGATGCCACACAAGGCGGGAGAAGGAAATATTACAAAATCACCTCGATTGGGGAAGACACATATACCCAAAATAAAAATGACTGGGAGCAGGCCAAACGAATACTTGAGCGCCTCCTATAAGAAAGGAAGATAAAATGTGATTGAAAAACTGCATACACATGTTCATAGCATTTTTGCCCCGTACAAAAGTGCAAAAACAACAAAGGAATTGGAAGAAGAACTGCTGCAAAACTTACTGGAAAAATACAATGACCATAGAAGGAATGGCGCCAGTGAGCAGGAAGCGTATAAGCTGACTGTGGATTCGATTGGGGAAGTATCAGAGCTCATGGAATCACTCAACCTTCAATATAATGTGCTTGAGCAGGCTATAAACATGGACTATTCCAGGCAACGTTTATTGGATTCCGACTTCCGCTCGGTTTCGGTGCATGATGGGAAGTTTAATTACTGCGATTTAAGCCGTTCCGACTTCAGCCATTCCGACCTGACGAACAGCACATTTAAAAGCAGTAACTTAGATAATTGTACCTTTGAAAACGCCAATTTAACCAGTACCCTATTTAAAAGTGCCAATTTAAAAGGCGTAACTTTCAAGAACAGCATTTATAATAAAACCCATTTTAAAAGCTGTAATTTATCTGGTCTCATATTTGATGGGGAAACATTCAACCAAACCATTTTCGAAGGTTCCTCATTGAAAAAGGCATCATTTCGTGATGCCACACTCATCAATGTTCAATTCAGGATGTCCGATTTAAAGAAAATCGACTTTACTGGAGCTTCGATGGATAAACTCACTTACAACTTTTTACATGGAGCTAAGGTTGATCTTAGCGGCGTGACCATCATCTAAGGAGGAATTTCCAATGACTTTACCGATCGCGATTGTCGTATCCACCTCAATCATTTGCGTGACCGTGTTTCTGACTGCGGTCGTACTAAAAGGAATGAGCATGGGAGAATGATTCATCAAGAACCCTGTGCTAAGACATAAAACGTCTTAGCACAGGGTTTTTCCATGTTCACTATATCTTTTCAGATATGCTAATCATTCATCCGCCCCTCCTCCCCTGCATGAACCTTTAGACTTCCACTTTAAATTCATACAAGAGGTAACTCACTTTCCAGATCTTCTTTATCAAGGCCCAGGGGAACTGGCTCCCCCCTTATCTCCGGTTATACGCTTCAGACTGCTATGCGGCCTGCTTCATCCTAATGTTGTATATCTCTTGATCAGCCGAAATGAAACCGCACTGGATTGAAGAAATCTGCGACACTCCTACCGAATAACTGGATTGCCGAGACCCCACAGGCGCTTGCTTTGATGAGACTTGGCAGAAAGTCGGCGAAAAGGAGTCGATTTCTGAAACCTGCAACTTTCTTCAAACAAAAAAACTGCAGGCAAACTCGTTTTCTTCGAGTTTGTCTACAGTCCGAAACGACTATCGAGTCCCTATAGGGCCTTTAATTCACTTGTGATTTATGCCATTTCCACGCACTTTCAATGATCTCCTCCAAATTTATCGACGCTTTCCACCCAAGCTCTTCATATATCTTATTAGCCGAAGCAACCAGACGGGCTGGATCTCCAGGGCGACGATCTGCATACTCTATGGTCGGTTTCACTTCTGTGACTTTTTCGCAAGTATCGATTACATCCTTAACCGAAAATCCTTTTCCGTTCCCAAGATTGTAGATGGCCGTATCCTTCTTCCCGGATAATAGGGCTTGAAGCGCGATTATATGAGCTTGAGCTAAATCCGTTACATGGATATAATCACGAATGCAAGTGCCATCTTCTGTGTCGTAGTCCGTACCAAACACGGAAATCTTTTCACGTTGACCTAATAAATGCTGCAAAATGATTGGAATCAGGTGTGTTTCCGGATCATGGCTTTCACCGATTTCTGCTGATGCATGCGCTCCAGCCGCATTAAAGTAACGCAAGACGATATAATGAAGTCCATATGCCTCTGCAAAGTCCCCTAAGATCTGCTCTACCATCAATTTCGAACGACCATATGGATTTATCGGATTGGTTGGCTGATTTTCATCAATCATATCAGCATTCGGTATCCCGTAAGTAGCTGCCGTTGATGAGAAAATGAAATTCTTAACATCATGCTTGAGCATGGTATTCAATAATGTAAGAGTTGCACCTACATTATTATCATAGTATTTATAGGGATCTTGAACAGACTCACCAACCAAGCTATTAGCGGCAAAGTGCATAACAGCTTTAATGGGATATTTAAGAAATATTTCATTCAATACCGCTTCGTCCCCTAGATTTCCTTCCACCAAGATAGCCTTCGAATCGACCAGCGAACGAAAACCTGTTGAAAGATTATCCAGAATGACTACCTCTTCCGTATTCACTAACTCTTTTACAAGATGACTTCCAATATATCCCGCACCGCCAACGACCAAAATCATATAGAATTTCCCCTTTTACTTTAAGCTTGAATGAATCATTAACAAATTTAGCAACCTATATATGTCATGAGTATGAGGTCTAATTATAAGAACCTCTCTCTTTTATAGACATTTATTGAAAGTTTCCATGGCCAATCCATTATATTGGGTATAATCAAACTTCGCTAGTTTAGGATAATCATTACTAACCATAGTAGATAAGCCCTTTTCCAGTCCATCTAGGTTATTTTCAACAAGTAAACCATATTTACCGTTTTCCAAAACGGTACGGTTAGCCACTATGTCAGTAGCCATGATTTTCATTCCTAAGGTCATTGCCTCCAATAATACCATAGGCTGCCCTTCATAATGTGAGGAAAGAACGAAGCAGTCACATTTTTCCATGAACGAAAATGGATTTTCAAGCTGACCCAAAAGATGAATGGAATGATTTAAGTCCAGCTCATCAATGATTGCCTGCAAATCTTCCTTTAAAGGTCCTTGTCCTAAAATATACAGTTTACTTTTTTTGTGTTTCCCATGAAAGCCTGCGAATGCACGAATCAAATTATCTTGACCTTTTTCAGGAGATAACCTTCCCATATTGACAAAGTTAAAATCATTTTCATCCGGATATGGAACGAATTGATTATTCACTTCCAATCCACGCACCTCTTGTACGATTAACGCCTGTTTATCGATCCAACCTATAGATATCCCATCCAATAATATATGGGCATAAGTACCAAGTTGAGTAACCGCTTCTTTATCGAATTCCACGATCCGGCCGTTAAAGGTGGGCCCATTTTCCAAGACCATGGCATCTTGCAGCCCATAAGCCTTATCCCAAATATTATAATCGCCTAATTTAATTTCGGCAGTGCCGCGCACTTCCCGTTCTTTTAACAGTATTGGCTCTTCTATGATTTCGAATGCTCCCGTATTTAACCAGCCAATTTTCTTATTATCGCTTTCGAAAAGGTAATAGCCGCCTTTTTTGGTTCTGTTATACATTATGATTCTGACAACTTGCCCTTCAAAATCGATTGCCTTGCCCACTCTCTTAGCCTTGTAGTTCGGATAAGCTTTCGTCCAGATTGTATGGTCTTCCGGGGTAGTTATTTTTCCGTACTTCTGATTACCGGTGTTTATTTCCTTCAGCGTTCTATTTTCAATCTTATCAATGAATTCTTTATTGTTTCTATAGTTTCTGGATAGTATATACTTTCTTTTCATCATGATTTGCAGCTTTTCATTAAATCCCATGTTTTCATTGATTGTATAATGTTCAAGCATGGATAAAGCTGAATTATCTATCCAGCCTATTATCTTTTCTTTTACAGATATTCTGCTATAAATCGAATGCTGGGTTTTTGCTTCCCTATCGACTTTTACAATGATCCCTTTAAAATCTTGACTGCCGGAAACTTTGTACGTTCCATCAACCTTATACGGCAGGGACCAAATAAAGTTTCCTCTTGGTCTTACTAACCTCGCCAATTTATCCAATTCTTTTTCATAAATAATGCTGTCTGGCAACAGCTCCACTGCTTCTTCACTAATCCAGCCAATTACTTGATTGTCATGACTGAATTTGTAAAAAGTCTTTTGATCAGCATAGGCTTTTCTTGAAATCACGATATCAGCGTCTTCAAATCGTTCTTCCAGTGGAAATTGATTGGCATTCGCAATTCCCGGAAGGGTATTCCAAACTTGATTATCCTTAACATGCCTTACTATCGCCCTTGCTTTGAAGTTTTCTGTGAACAATGCCATTTCATCATTTTCAATAACTTCAGATTCATTTGACTCGATTTGAAGGATTTTATCCGGGTTGATAGAATTCATTACATAATCAAATTTATCATAGTCTGCATACTCCAATAGATTCTTACGGTTTAATTCCATCGTGCCCTCAGAAACACTCACCAGTTTATCAAATCGATTGTATACGGAAAACAGTCCCCTTAGATTGATACGGTGAGGTCTCTTTCCATTAATGATTCGCTCACTATCAGAAAGCAAATCATTGTGCATATAACAAACTTTCTTTTTTGCATCAGCCGCCAGCAGATATTTAGCCCAATAATGGCTGTAACCGCTGAAATCGATAACAAAATCAAATTTTGTTTTACCGAATAAACGTGCATGCTCTCTAATATAGGCATTTTCCGGGTAAAGCCTCTTCCCTAAGAAACCTCTTTCCCCTCTGTTATGGATGAATTTGTCTTTGTAGATTTCCAAAAATTTATACACAGGCAAGCCAGGTTTGAATAGAAAGCGCACATTCTTATTAACCTTACCCATGTTTTTCAAAACCTCGTGCGAGTGGGGAGTGGCCGTAAAACAGCTGACATCATATTTCTCATAATCAATATTATTCATTAAGTTTAGGAAAGAGGATGTTATCCCGTTATCCCTCAATCCGCCCGGATAAATTAGTATTTTTTCCTTTGCGGAATCCAGACCAGTAATTGTGTTTAGTTGTTTCGTAGACTTTTTGAAAATATGATTAACTATTCTTTCTGTTACCCTTCCATCCTCATGGTTAGTGAATTTCCCCTGCATTTTTTTATATTTATCTGAATATCCCAATTTCACCTTTTTAATATCTTTAATGGCTAGAGCCAATTCCTTTGAGTTAAAAAGCATGGGTCCCGGAAGTTCGTCGTTTTGGAGATATTGTCCCCTTTGCTCTGCATAAACGTCCGTATCCCATGTGTAAAATAGGATGGGCCTATCGGTAACAAGGTAATCAAAGAAGATGCTGGAATAATCCGTGATGAGCAAATCGACTGCAGCAAGCAGTTCATTTGTATCCACATGGTCAGGTATTAGTCGATCCAGGATTTCCGAATGCTTGGCAGCCTCTTTATATAGAAATGGATGCACCTTAATAAGTAGGTTATATTGTTCACCAATTTGACTTTGTAAATCATTCATATCCGCAATGATTTGAAGGAGATCATTATCCACTTTGGCCAGATTCGTCCCCTTCCAAGTCGGCGCATATAAAATATTTTCCTTGGCATCACTGATTTTCAAACCTAGAGTCCTTAGATATTCCTTATACTCCCTGGGATTCGTATTCAGCGTCAAATCGATCCTCGGATATCCTTCTTCTATAATTTCACCTTTATACAATCCATTTAACTTGTAGCTATGTGTAAATATGTTGGTGGTATGGGCATTAGGGCTCAAAATGTGATCTGCACTCAAAAAGTTCCTGACAACGTTTTGAGAATGAGATGGGTTACCTGGTATATCAAAGCCCATATTCTTTAGTGGCGTTCCATGCCAGGTATTGATGTAAATTTGATCGCTTTTAGGGATGAAGAACGACTGGAATGTGGAGTTATTGATTAAATACTCACTTGTTGCCAACCATTTTAAGTATTCCTTTGAATTACGTTGAACAAATTGAACATTCGGCATATCCTTAAACTTCGTTATTACACCTGAGAGGACACTGAAATCCTGGATGGACCAAATGTGCATAAAGTCTTGATAGTCTTGATTTTCCAGCATATATTTAAACATAGCGTATGGGCTGTCAGTCATACTGTTTCCATCACGACTCTCATATAGAATTGTGTGTTTTTGTACGCTTAATTTCTCATAATATTTTGCATATCTATTTACACGCTGATGGTTTTCCTTTATTAAGAAATTAGTGATAGGCTGTTTGAGGAAATCGACTTTTCTTTTTATTACCTTCTTATTCACTAAATAGGCATCCCCTTTTATGGATTCATACTCACCATTCAAAATTATGTTTGTCTTCCATTAACAAAAAATAACAACTATGAATGGTCAATAGTTGGAGATTTTTATTTTCACTCACTCTATTAAGTTAGAAAATTCGATAAATTCATATGATTATGCTTGGCAGTAATAGTTTATTTGCCCACTGTCTTGTGCAGTTCGAGGATATTTTCCATTACTTTTATGATGTCGTCTCTTAAATCTGGACGTTGCAGGGCAAATTCAATGGTCGTTTTCACAAAGCCCTCGACAACACCGACATCATAGCGTTTTCCTTCAAAATCATAGGCGAAGACTTTTTGGATTTCATTCAGTTTTTGGATGGCATCCGTTAATTGGATTTCACCGCCAGCCCCTGTTTCCTGCTTGGCTAGGAAATCGAATATTTCCGGAGTAAGTATGTACCGTCCCATGATGGCTAAATTGGATGGCGCCGTTCCTTGTTTTGGTTTTTCAACGAAACGGTTCACTTCGTATCTTCTGCCTTCTTGCGCAAGCGGGTCAATGATGCCGTATCTATGTGTTTCGTTCTCATTTACCGGCTGCACACCAATGATGGACGAACCTGTCGCATCATATTCGTTGATTAATTGGAGTAGGGAGGGCACATCGCTTTCTACAATATCATCGCCTAAAAGGACGGCAAAAGGCTCATCACCAATAAAGTTACGTGCACACCAAACAGCATGTCCGAGGCCTCTCGGTTCCTTTTGCCTGATATAGTGGATATTAGCTAAATTGGATGGGAATTGCACCTTCTCCAATAAATCGAATTTCCCTTTATCCCTCAAGTTATTCTCTAGTTCGTATGCATTATCAAAATGATCTTCTATCGCTCGTTTATTCTTTCCTGTAACAATGATTATATCTTCAATTCCCGCTCTCACGGCTTCTTCTATAATATATTGAATAGTTGGTTTATCCACTATTGGCAGCATTTCTTTAGGCATTGCCTTCGTTGCAGGCAAAAATCTAGTTCCTAAACCCGCTGCAGGTATAATGGCCTTTTTAACTTTTTTCATTCCTTGTAACCCCTTCACATTAGGATAAAACTACAAATTTTACTTATTCACCCTTTTCATAGTAACATAGACTCGTTTTTTGTAAATATATTATCGGAAAAAATAACCATCATTTGTATACATATCCAAAATTTAAAACTTACGCCCAATACAATATCCCGCTTTCTTCTTGAAAAAATAAGGCCTTTCCCCGATATTTCAGGAAAGGCCTTATTTTTCTTAATTATACGTCCGATAGGTCCAAAGGCTCATTCTTTTAGAACCATTGATCCTCTCGTTAATATTTCCCATCAAAGATTTCATGACCTGGTTCAATTTCAGCTCAGTTTCTCATCGTTTCACCTTGGATCCCGATATAGAATTTGTTTTCAGGTTCTGTATCAGATGGCCGCAAGCATACCCACCCATGTACCATCTTCAAGGAAGTACTTACATTTGATTTAGGTAAATCAATGTCTTCCTCCTTATTGGTGCCTGCCGTCAGCTTCACACCGCTTTGATAATCCTTTTCCCGCAATGTGTTTTGGAGGAGCCTCACGTAACTGATTCAATATCCCTTGAAACTGCCCGGCGCCTTCAATCACGTCACCACAAAGGGCGACGTCCACTAAAACCTTACAAATTATTCAGACTCAGCAACAACGGTAAAGCGTTGGTTACTGTGCTGCGGATTTTCAATTTCATCAAGTACTGCAAGTGCAAAATCAGCATAGCTTACATAGCTTTCACCCTTTGAGTTTACAAGAAGGTGGTCTTTACCCAGTTTATACACGCCTGTTCTATTTCCTTGCGGATCAAAGAAGGCGGAAGGACTGATGAACGTCCATTGGATGCCAGTTGCATTTTGTAGATCTCCAAGGTTCTTGGATTGATTAAAGGCTATTGCATAGTATTCTTTAGGGAACTCAGGCGTATCCAGGACACGAATCGTTTTTGCCTCGTCTACGAAAAGGCTTCCAGCTCCGCCAACAACAATCAATTTAGTTTGAGGAGCCCCTTTCATTGCCTCAATTAAGATTCTTCCTGCCTCGGCATGCAGTTGTTCCTTCCCTGGAGCAGCGCCAAATGCATTCACTACCACATCAAATTCTTTAATATCTCCTGATTTCAGATCGAATACGTCTTTTTCCAGTACGGATACTTGAATTTGGACTTTGGCTACATCCCTGACAATGGCCGTAACTTCATGTCCCCTAGTCAATGCTTCCTTTAAAATCAGACTTCCAGCTTTTCCACTCGCACCAATAATACCGATTTTCACTTTAAATTCCTCCTATATATTGTTTTTGAAACTTTGATTGTAACCGAATAACTTACATGTAACAATATAAGTTACAGGTGTTCTTTTGTCAACTTTTATTATTTAGAGGAGTTTCGTCGATATATTGCAGATTTCCGGAGATATATCCTGTTTTTCGTCGTTATATGTAAAAAAGCACCATTCCTTTTGGAATGGTGCGCTTCATTACATGCTGTTTTTTCTTTTCATTAGCAGTCCCATGCAGATAGTGATGAGAGTAAAAGCGATGAAGGCCAAAAACGGGATCGTGATGAATCCTAGCCAATTTATATACTCACCAGAACAGGGAACACCGCTTTGACACATTTCGAAATGCTGCAGGGCTGGAATTTTTTGCAGACTATAGTGATACCCTGACACCAACATGCCCAAAATTGATAAGGGGAGGATGTATCGATAAATTTTCAGGTCTTGCTCATAAAAGGCCCGGCCCAATAAAATAACGAGCGGGTACATCAAGATCCTTTGATACCAACAAAAGGTACAGGGAACATAATGGAGAATCTCACTAAAATAGAGACTTCCAGCAGTGGCCATGATGGACAGGATCCAAGAAAATAATAGTGACTTGTTCATCACTATTTCTCCTTCGCTGCATCATCAACCATTTTCACTAAATCATCAATTGTATTTCCTTCAAACTTCTTGCCATTGACAAATAAGGAAGGAGTTCCAGAAACGCCCAATTCGTCGGCCAACTCCATATCCTTGTTCCATGCGTCCTCGGACTTATCGGCTTTAAAAGAGGAAACGACCTTTTTCACATCTTTGTCATTTGCGATTTCTTTCAAGGTTTCTTCTAAGAATTTGTCAGTAAAGACATCTTCCTTTTCATATTTCAGGTCATCTGGCTGCTTATCGTACAACAGCTCATGAAATTCCCAAAAGGTTTCATTTCCTAATTCCTGATAAACGCTTTCCGCAAATTTAGCGGATCTGGTTGAATCGACGTTAATGAACGAATAATTCATGAAATAAAATTGCGCTTTTCCTGTATCAATCAATTCACTTTGTATAGAAGGAAAGAACTGTTCCTCGAATGTCTTGCAGACTGGACATTTATAATCACCAAATTCCACTATTTGGACAGGAGCCGATTTTTCTCCCAAATAAGGCTGTGATTCATAATCGATTTCATTAACGGCTGTATCTTCGCCTTTCCCATTTGCCAAAAATATAAAACCAATAATGATTACAGCGATTAACCCTATGATCCAAAACGTGAATGCAGAAGATTGTTTTTGTTTACCCTTTTTATTATTTGCCATCATATACCTCCATCACTTGTAGTTGTGTCGATATTCCTTCTACAGCCATAGCGGCCGATCAGTTCCCCCTTCCTGCACGTTTCCACCTGTAACTGTTTCATTTACACGTTATAATATAAGTTTCATCATGATGGTTTGTCAATTACACATACCTTTTATTTTTGCTCTTGCAACACGAAGTGACTTGACAAGGAAACGTTTAATGGATAAATATTATTCTTGCAGGCCATTATAACTTGTAACCACTTGAATTACATGTTAAATATTTTATACTATATAAGAATAGAGATTTTAAAGGAGAGAAAAAAGAGATGTCCATCAGTACCCGCTTTTCCGTAGGAATCCATATATTATCTCTTTTAGAAATAAACAAAGAAGGCGTTAACACTTCTGATTTTATAGCCAAAAGTGTAAACACCAACCCAGCCTTAATCAGAAAAATCACCGGCATGCTGAAGAGTGCAGGTTTAGTGAACGTTCGGCCAGGAATCGCCGGAGCGACATTGGCCAAGGACTTATCGGATATTACTTTGCTCGATGTTTATCAGGCTGTTAACGTTGTCTCCGATAAAGAATTATTTGGAATCCATGAAAATCCTAATCCAGCATGCACTGTTGGAAGAAATATACAGGATGCGATCGAACCCATCTTTTCAGTTGCGGAACTTGCCTTGGAGAAGGCATTGGGAGTGGTAACGATCGAGGATGTCGTTAGGGGCATTCTGGAAAAGGATAAAACTAAATAGCAAAGAGGCTGGGACATAACTAAATAAACCATCCTCAAAGACGAATCATTCTACGTTATTCTACCTATTAAATATCATGCTGTTTCCGTATATTTTGTTTTATTCATCCATTCAAGCTGGAAGAACAAGTCCGTTCCATTGCGCTACAGACACTCGCTTTCCGCGGGGAGGAAGCGGAGCCTCCTCGGCAAGCCTGCGGGGTCTCAGCCTTTCCTCCATTTCCCTTAGTAGTCGATTGTCTTCCGCTCCATTACACTAGATTTTTAAAAATAGGATGCAAAAAGCAACAAAATCTATGGAAAAGAACAAATAAGACCCGATCTATCAGCCGGAAATTCCGCTTATAGTTCGGGTTTATCGTTGACTAAATTTCTTATGTCCCAGCCTCTTTTTTTACCGTTTTCTTATTTGTACTTAGGAACTTCAATCGTCAATTTATAGGAATCTATTAAACTATACAAATTATAAATCTGTTTCACTTGTTTTGTTGCCCAGCCAATATCAGTTGCATATTGGTGTGAAGCATATCCATATTTCTCTACAGCTGTAGGATTCCATCTCATTTTGTAAAGCGTGTCCTGGCCAGCAGAGATATATCCTTTGGCGATGAATTCGGCTCCGCCTATGATGGCCGCCTCCGGAGTGAACCAGCCTGCATTATAGGCATATTGAGCGCCGCTGCTTACCGCCGTTCCGTCAAAGGCTCCGACTCCATACATATTATAGACCGTTTTCCCGTTCACCTTTACGCCAGTTGCTAACGGTGAGGTGCCATTCCCGGTCTCCAGCAAAGCATGTGAAATCAGGTAGATTTCATTGACCCCATATTTTTCCCCTGCCGCATTGAAGGTTGCAGCTTGGCCTTGTAGAATCCCTTTACCTGAAAGGATTCTATTATTCACTTCAGAAACGTTCATGTTGGTGACTTGGGAGAGCTTGACGAATTGGAATGACTTGATTGGATCATTCACAAAATTATTGGGGTTGAGATTATATTCTATATCTTCCGGACTGGCATTTACCCATGTCTTGCTATAGTCCACCTCATACCAATAGTATCCGTCAGAGCCCTTTACTTTTGATTTAATATTCATAGATTGATTATCGCTGACAGGACCTACAACCCAATAATTAGATCCAGCCCCACCCCTGACACGCCATCCGGTTCCTTTTACCGTACCTTTTGTTGAATTGATTAAAGTTAATCCATCTTCACGTATGTAGGTTTTATAGTTTTTATCCGTTTGACTATTTACGGCCATTTGAATTTCAACCATCTTTTCCATCGTAAGATTATACTCCTTATCAATCCTGATTATCGATTCATTCGAACTTCCTGGACCTTCCGGTGCATTGACCGTTAAATATTGCGTGCTGACATATCCCGTTTTTCCATTGGCCGTGACTCTTGACCAGCCATTAGACTCTGAATACACCGTTACGGCCGTATTATTTACAAGCTTGGCTATAATTGAAGCGGTAGCTGATGCAACAGACCGCATATTCAGATTGGAGCCATCATTCACATTTACATATTTAACTAACGTGTTCTCTACTTCCTCCGGATTCAGCTCCGGTAAAGAACCAGGCATCGTTGCTGATAGATATTGCGTATTGACATAACCCTCCCCGCCATACACTTTAACTCTTGACCAGCCATTGGATTCCGAGACTATTTCTACCTCTACACCCCTTGCCAATTTCACAATGATGGAAGCACTCTCTGCTGGCTGATTCCGCATATTCAGTGAACCCGAGCTGACATTTACATATTTCGTCATTGTTTTTTCAGGTATGGATGGTTTTGAATCCGTTCCTGGCTTTGCCGTTGAAAGATAGACAGTACTGACATATCCATCCTTCCCATTTGCCTTGACCTTCGCCCAACCTTGGGATTCCGAATACACCGTCACTTCGGTTCCTTTGGACAGCTTTGCGACTATGCTCGCGCTTTCCGAGCCGCTTTTTCGCATATTGAGCGTCCCAGAGCTTACGTTTACATATTTCGTCGTCGTTTTTTCAGGCGTGACGGCCGTTGATTCCGTTCCTGGTTTTGTTGTCGATAGATATTTGGCACTGACATGGCCGTCTTTTCCATTTGCATTGACTTTGGCCCAGCCATTGGATTCCGAATACACCGTCACTTTCGTTCCTTTGGACAGCTTCGCGACTAAGCTGGCGCTTTCCGAGCCGCTTTTTCGCATATTGAGCGTTCCAGAGCTTACATTTACATATTTTGTTGTCGTTTTTTCAGGTGTGACAGGCGTTGATCCCGTTCCTGGCTTTGAATCAGATAGATATTTGGTGTTGACATATCCGTCCTTTCCATTAGCTTTGACTTTGGCCCAGCCATTGGATTCCGAATAGACCGTCACTTTCGTTCCTTTTGAAAGTATGGCGACTATGCTTGCGGTAGCTTTTCCACTTTTTCGCATATTTAGTGCGCCCGTGCTCACATTCACATACTTCGTCGTCGTTTTTGCAGGTGTGGCTGCCGTTGATCCCGATCCCGGCTTTGCAGCAGACAGATATTTGGTGCTGACATATCCGTCCTTTCCATTCGCTTTGATCTTCGCCCAGCCTTTGGATTCCGAATAGACCGTCACTTTCGTTCCTTTTGAAAGTATGGCGACTATGCTTGCGGCAGCTTTTCCACTTTTTCGCATATTTAGTGCGCCCGTGCTCACATATTTCGTTGTCGTTTTAACCGTTGCCGCAGCTTTGGTTACCGTTCCAGGCTTCGTTGCCGATAAATAATTGGTACTGACATATCCTTCTTTTCCACTGGCTTTGATTTTCGCCCAGCCTTTCGATTCCGAATACACCGTTACCTGTGTGCCTCTTGTCAGCTTCGCGACCAGGCCGGCACTATCACTGCCGCTTTTTCGCATATTTAGTGAACCTGTGCTCACATTCACATATTTCGTTGTCGTTTTAACCGTCGCCAAAGCTTTGGTTACCATTCCAGGCTTCATTGCCGATAGATACTTGGTACTGACATATCCTTCTTTTCCATTGGCTTTGATCTTCGCCCAGCCTTTGGATTCCGAATACACCGTCACCTGTGTACCCCTTGTAAGCTTCGCGACTATGCTGGCACTATCACTGCCGCTTTTTCGTATATTTAGTGAACCTGTGCTTACATTCACATATTTTGTTGTCGTTTTACTGGCTACTGCAGTTTTCGTTAAAGTCCCTGGCTTTGAGGCCGATAAATACTTCGTACTGACATATCCTTCTTTTCCATTGGCTTTGATCTTCGCCCAGCCTTTAGATTCCGAATAGACCGTTACCTGTGTGCCATTTGCCAGCTTTGCAACTATGGTTGCACCTTCCGCCCCGGTTTTTCTCATATTGAGCGAACCGGAATTCACATGTACAAACATGACATCTTCAATATTTTGCTGTTCAGCATTTAGTGGAGCTGCAGATATTTTTTCTTCGAAAGCAACTGTAGACAACACTGCAAAACAGAAAGTTGGTATAATTAATTTTTTCATCTCAATCTCCCTACTAAAGAATTATATTTTTAACATTTATTTAAATATCGGTTAAAATTAGTATGATGATATAGGTATTTATACTCATTCATCTAAAATATATCAAATTCCTTTAGATCTACAGGGAGATGAAGAGATTTGTAACATAATAGCAAACTGATTGAGATTTAAGTAACTAATTAGAAATATTCGCAATGAAGCTTCCGCGATAAGCCAATAATGAAAATAAAATATATTGATATAATTACTTAGTGCTCAAATTAATCCTTATGGGACGAGCATCTTTCTGCATTTACCGAATATACATAAAGGGTGAGCACCCGTTCCTTATATTTGACGGATCGAGGCAATAACCTATATAATTACTGTATATAACTTATAAGAATCCTTCTGTTAAGGGGAGTAGCTATACAATAAAGTCGTCAGTACAGGATTGAATCCTCGGCTTTATTGGCAACTGATTTTAGTTGTTTGCAAGACCTTGCCGATTATTTGGTGAGGTCTTTTAATTTTTAATAGACGGTATAACCAATAATCGGTTATACCGTCTTTTTTATTCGAAAAAATTGCACAATAGAGGTGAAAAGTATGCAGAACTATAATGAATTAGCTCAAAGCGTTAAGATTTCCGATGATAAAAAGCATATATTGCTTGATGCCGCCCCATCTTTATCACTAATCGGAAAAGGCCGCAGCGCATATGTATTCCGAATACAATCCACCAATAAAGCACTAAAAGTGTTTTTCCCAGATCATACTCAAACAGCTATAACTGAAGCTGAAATATACAAAACCGTCCAATCCATCGAATACTATCCCACCCTATATGATGCGGGGGAAAATTACCTGGTTATAGATCACATTGAAGGCAACACTCTTTTTGAATGTTTAACTTTAGGGATCCCGGTAACGGAAGAAAACATCGCGGAGATAGACCATGCGCTGCAATTGGCAAGGAAAGAGGGATTGAACCCTTCGGATATCCATTTACGAAACATCTTCATCACTTCCGAAAAAAAGGTGAAGATCATTGACGTTGCAAGGTTTAAACAAGTGAAATCCTGCAATCAGTGGCACGACTTGAAAAGTGCATTTCACCTTTTCTATTCGAAGTCATTTTTTCCGAAGAAGATCCCCAGCTTCATATTGAATTCCATTGCAGCAATTTATAAAAAGAGATTTCTACCCATCTGATCATCACTATAAAAAATCACATTGGAGGCACATATGAAAAAAATAATGACCATTGCTTTACTGTCCATCCTTACATTAAGCGGATGCTCGCTTTTGGGAGAAGTCAATTCATCATTGGAGTATGCGGATAATGCGACGGAGTATGTAAATACCGTTAAGGATTTTACCAATGAGGTGCCCGCATTATCACAAGATGCCGTCACGAATGACGAAGCAAGAGCAAATCTTGAAAAAGAACTGGAATTGATGAAAACGGAGATTGAAGAATTCAATGCAACTGAACCACCCCAAATCGCTGAAGGCTTCCACGAGAAGCTCGTCAGCTCAAATCAACAGCTTTCAGAGGGCATTGAATTATATCTGAATAATATTGAAAATGGCCAGATTGACCCTAAGGCATTGGAAGACTCAGAGATTATGAAATCAATCGATAATATAACTGGATTGGCAAAACAAATTGAAGAGTTTGGTAATTAAGCAGGCTGCAATGAATAAAAAGGAGCGGTCCGAAACAAATTATTGACATGAAACCAAAAGGTTTTATATAATCGACAAAGCGAAACCAATTGGTTTTATATCTTTAATTAAAAAGGAGAATCAGTATGGAAAATCAACATACATTACAGGATATCAAGAAGACGGTCATTCTTGAAGCACCTATCCAAAAAGTTTGGGATACAGTTTCGACTTCCGAGGGCATAGCTTCTTGGTTCATGCCTAATGATTTTCAACCGAAAGTGGGACATGAGTTCCATGTCCACTCACCTTTTGGTCCATCTCCTTGTAAGGTAACGGAGTTAGATGCTCCACATCGGCTTTCATTCAGTTGGGATACGGACGGGTGGAGCATCTCGTTCATTTTAAAAGAAATGGATGGCAAAACGGAGTTCACCCTTATTCATGGTGGTTGGAAAGGGCCTGAAACGATTCTTCCGAAACCGAACGAAAAAAGCTCAGTCATTCGTGATAGAATGGATCATGGCTGGGAACAGATCGTTAATCAAAAACTTAAAAAGGCTGTTGAGGGCTAAGTGGCTGCAGCAGAAAAGCATGATGTATTTCAGGCTATCGCCGACCCAACCCGCAGAAAGGTCCTGCAATTGCTCGCTGAAGGGGATTTACCCATTTCAGAAATCACCTCTCACTTTTCCATGAGCCGTACAGCGATTGCCAAGCATCTTCATATCCTTTCTGAAGCTGAATTGGTCAGTGGTCGGAAGGTAGGAAGGGAAAAACGCTTTCGGCTTCAGCCAGAACCTTTAGCGGAATTGAAACAGTGGCTTTCCTTTTACGATCAATTCTGGGATAACAAACTATCCATCCTTAAACATGTGATTGAAGGTTCAGCGGAAAATGGATTGAAAATCATCGAAAAAGAAATGGACACGGATGAACCTTCATAAGAAAACCCCCGGCGCATTGCACCGGGGGTTTTCTTCATTAATTTATGCATCCAGCTCAACCTTGTGCGCTTTGCGCTTCCTGATGACCATCGTTAGCAATAATAATAGATTAAAGACTATGATGCATCCAGTAAGGAACACTATACTCGTTGTCAATGCATCCGCTCCGAGACTCGTACTCATCGCCTGACGGAAGCCCATGACCGAGTATGTCATCGGTATGAACGGGTGAACATGACTGAAGAAGTTATTGGTCAGCTCCACTGGGAACATCCCTCCGCTTGCACCTAGCTGCAATACAAGGAATATCATCGCCAATAAACGACCTGGATTTCCAAATCCTACGGTCAAGAAGGTTACGATGAACATGAAGGTAAGGGAAGTCAGTATGGAAACCCCAATGAATTGCCCCATGTTCTCGACCTGTAAATCCATTCCCCAAATCATGATCGCATCCAACACCAATGCAGATAGTGTCGCTTGGATGAATAGAACCGTAAATTTACTGAACCACCATGCCACTCCTGATGTTGGCCTTGTTGAAGGCAAGCCTGTCGGGAATCCCATATTGAAGGCAATGGCTCCTACAAATAGCCCAAGGGACAATACATAAGGAGCCAATGCATGACCATAATTCGGCACGTCACTGCTTTTTTGTTCCTTAACCTGAGTCGGCTCAGCAATCATGCTGTAATTATCCTCTGTAGTTTTATTTTCACTTATTTCTTCTGCACCATCACTGAGTTTTTCAGAGAGCTCGACCGTTCCATCTTTAAGCGAGGAAATTCCATCACCCAATTTACCGGAACCTTCAGCAAGTGCTGATGAGCCTTCATTGATCTTACCTGCGCCATCAGCAAGCTGAATGACTCCATTGCTTAAAGTAGGCAGATTGCCTGCCAATTGTTCAGTGCCTTTAACAAGTGCTGATGAGCCCTCGTTCAAGGCAGCTGAGTTGGCGTTTAGTTGATTGGCACCACTAGCCAGTTTGTTTGCCCCTTCGCCAACTTGGCTAACACCGAATGCATACTTCTCAAGACCATTCCCAAAGGAGGATGACCCTGCTTGAAGTTGTGAAACCCCATCTACCAACTGACCAGAACCCTCAGTTAGTTTTGAAAGACCATTATTTAACGAGGAACCGCCTTGTGCTAACTGGTTGATCCCCTTCACTAATTCTGGTGTCCGTTCATTTAAACTATGTGTTGCCTCCGTTAATTGATTGCTCCCCTCAACAGCTTCATTCAAGCCGCCATTTAATTGGGTTGCACCAGGAATCAATTGTTCTTCCAGTGCGTTCCTTATTGCCGTATATCCGTTTAACGCTGTAACGGTGTTTGGATTGACCTTATTCACCGCATTATTTAAATTGGCCACTTGTTCCGGAAGCTGACCTAATCCATTCAATACGGGCATTACTTTATCCGTTAATTGCGTCGATAAGTCGGATACACTTGCAGCAAGAGTCGATGCAATCTGTTTTTGTGCTTCCGCCTGGTTTTGAAGTTCATTTTGAATGGCTCCGATTAATTCGGATTGTTGTTCACCGGTCAAGCTTTTGAACGCTTCCGTGTTTTGAACGGCATTGATTGTACTTTGCCCATTATTCGCAATTGTTGATTGAAGTTCGATTAAAGCCGCTTGGCTATTCTTGAGATCTTCATTAATGCCTGATACGGTACCGGACGTGCCGCTTCCTGCGGGAACCGCTTCTTGCAATTGATTTACACCGCTTTGAATGCTAGTCAGTCCTTGCTCAAGTTGACTCAGCTGTTCCTCTGCGGGCAATTGGCCATCCATTTTTTTCAGGCCGTCATTTAACGCCTCGCTTCCTTCTGCCAATTGATTGATTCCCTCATTTAAACTCTGCTGACCTGCTGCCAACTTTGGAATTCCTGTCGATTGGTCCGTCAGCTGGCTTGCATTTTGTGATAATTGATTCAACCCATCATTCAAATTCGCACTGCCTGATTGAGCTTGTGCCAAACCATTATTTAAACTTTGGGCTCCTGGAACCACTTTGGCCAGCCCAGTGGAAAGTTGGGTAGAACCTTGTATAAGTGCCTCACTATTATTAGTTAATTCCCCTGTGCCTGATGCGAGTTCGTCCGCACCCTGTTGCAACTGACCGACACCGGAAGTGTATTGCGAAATTCCCTTATTTAATTCCGACGCGCCACTTTCAAGCTTATTTGCTCCTTCCATAAACTCGCCTACGCCAATTTGAAGTTTATCCGCTCCATCTTTAAAGGTTAAAGTGCTGGAAGCTAATTTATTCAGATTTTCTGTCACTTCTGTGTTTCCTTCATGCAGTTTTTCAGCACCGTCATCCAGTTTGGATGCCCCATCTGCTGCATCGTCCAATCCTTCTCCGATTTCATCCAGTTGGGAAAAGATCGCTTCCGCATATTCTTTTGTGACACTTTCGGCAATTTCCGTTTTCAAATTATTCGTTGCCTGTTTTCCGACCGTTTCAGAAACGAAACTTCGTCCAGGGTTCACGTCATACGTTAAATTCATTTTTTTTGGCTTATCATCCATGACGGTTGAAGCATTTTTTGAAAAGTCTTCCGGAATGGTAACGACCATATAATAGGTCCCATCATCGAATCCTTTTTTCGCCGCTTTTTCCGTTACGAAATGCCATTCTAAATCATCATTGTCCTTCAATTGCTCGATTAGCTCATTACCGACTGATAAGGTCTTGCCCTCATATTCCGCCTTCACATCCTTATTCACGACCGCAACAGGCAATTTACCTGTATTCCCATATGGATTCCAAGCAGAACTAAGGAATAACCCCCCATAAATAATCGGGACGAACAGTAAAACGATTGCGACACCGAGCAGTTTTCGATTTGTAAGGAAAAGCTTCCATTCCTGTTTAAGCATGTTCACTTCTTTTCACCTTTCTTTTCACGCAGTACATCACTCAATGACGCCTTATTCCAATTAAGAGTCGGTATGTCCGTGGTGCCAAAGCTTTCTTTAAGCAAATCCGCTACTGTTTGACTGGAAAAGAACTCGATTAAAAGTTGATCCGCCCGAGAAAACATCCGACGAAGGACGTCCATCCCCTTCTCCGCATATTCTCCATCTTTAAACGCTTTTTCTATAAGTCCTGTATCCGGAAACATCGAAATGGGACCTTCCATCGCCTCAATGATTTCAAGGTTTTTAATCTTATCTACACTTTTGGCAAGAGTAAGGCCGCCATTATTACCAGGAACGGAAGTGATTATCTGCTTAACGACCAATTTCCTTATGATTTTTTTCAAATAAGAAGGAGATACTTCTAATCGCCTGCTGATCTCATTTGAAGAAAGCGGTACATTTTTATCCTGGGTAGAGAGTATAACAATGATGCATATAGCTTGCTCGACCCCTTTTGTAAATTGCAAATCAGTTCACCTCTTTCAGCATCTATATGGATATTCGATATCCATAATGGATATTCGGTATCTATAATTAAAGCCCGTTTCCTCTTAGAAATCAAGTTATTTTTAGAAAAAATTCCTAAAAAAAGATGAACCCCTTATTACAGCACCATACGGGGTTCACCTTTACCAGGATCTATTATAGTTCTTTTAGAAATTCATTGACCGCTTCTGGAGTTTTAGCATTTGCACTGTGCAGATGTGCAACCTTTTCTCCATTTTTAAATACTAAAAATGATGGAATTCCCATTACCGTTTGCTCTTCAGAAATCTCAGGGAACTCGTCACGATCGATTGTAAACCACTGTTTGTCCTGATGTTCTTGAGTGATCTCATCGATGAACATGTCTAAACGTTTGCAGTCCGGACACCATGTAGTCGTAAAAATCCCGACCGTCAGTCCCTCTTGGTTGATTTGTTCACGGTATTCTTGTTCTGTATTGATATTTTTCATGATCGTCTCCTCCGGGCTTTTCTTATCCTCATACATTAATCCATGAATTAATGTACTCAAGGATTAATATATAATTAATTCGTTCACAGCACAAACGGTTTATCCTGGATCAATCTAACTCTTGCCCGTTTAATGTACCTTTGCTACGTACTGGGCAGCGACGCCACTTCCTGGAATCCAAATCTCTCATTTATGAAAGAGGAGATCCTCGAAATGAACGATCAATAAAAGGGCCATGATTGAAATTGCCCATTTAAAGTAAAAATATAGGAACATCCGATTTGGACGTTCCCGTTCTTATTCCATTAAAGCCCCCTATAATGATAACTGTAAAGCTAATGAAGCTTTTTTAAAAGCTGCGTTTGCCTGGCCAAGCTCCTTGCATTTTACTTAGGAATACAATTTGTCCAATATGATATGCGTCGTGCATTGCTAAACTCTTCAGTTCAAGCACTAATGAATTATCTTCTCCTGGGATCTGTCTATACAAATCTTCATGTTCTGATTTTGCTAGTATTTTTCCAAGTTCACGATGAACATAAAAGTATTCTTGTTTTGTTTCCTTCCAATTTTCTACCGTCTCAGTTGGTAATCGAAATGTAGATTCATTATTTTCTGCCTGTGGTTCATTCGCTGTTTCACCAAGAAATCGCATCAGAAATCTCTTTTCATAGAAAAGTAAATGACAAACTAATTCCCAAATGGAATTCATTGCCCCATCAGCTGGTTTCCAAATGGCCTGTTCAAAAGTGATATCCTTTAGCACTTTTTCAAGTGGTGGAAACCAGTCTTCTTCATCTAAGCAGCTTGCCCATTGCTGTAACAAAAGTGTCTTTACATCCATTTTCTATTCCCTCCAATTTAATCCCTTTAATAGCTAATCCCTTTGGTCAAAATTCATTTGCGGCGTGTTGTAGATAGCTCACTAATTAAGGTGTCATGCCAATTCCTTGTTCAATTAATCTGGCCATTTACGGAACAATGAACCTTCCGTTATTTGGAAAATTCTGATAACCTTAGTTTATCAGAAGTTGTGTTAACTGAGAAAGAACAACTGTCTAAAACCATTTTGGTTATCTTTTATATGTTAGATGGTGTCTAAGAATTGGAACCATCTAACATAATGGTCTAGATATTTAGTCGCTACACCATTAAAACGTTCCATCCAGCTCTTTAAACGGCTGATCCCTTTAACTTGCTCCCTACCATTTGCTTTAAAGCGATGATGCTCAATCCGAAGGGAATACCCTTCAATCATACATTCGATGAACTGAAGCCTTTTACTAGGCATATGAGTTCTGTAAGAGGCGTGTTCGTCCTATCTGTGAATGTCTTGATAGACTGTATGTTGGGGAAAAGCCCTTTTACCGGCAATCTCTTTCTTCTTGGTTTGAGATACCCATGCTATCGAGGCAATGACCCCGAATACGATCACGCCCATCACTATCAATAAGCTTCTTCTTTCATGGCTGGCTCCTTCGGTCATGGTGTATTCACTTCATATTCATGTTCGGCCAGGAACATAAAAATGGTATTGTTAAATTCTCTTTTAGACTGCTAAACTTGCTGTCTTAAAGTCATCAACCCTTCCACTATTAACATGACTTTTCTTATGTAATCCCATAAGGTATTTTGGCTATTTGTGTTAAAATATACATTAAATTCCGAGTGTTTCTGCTTAAGTAGTTTTTGGCAAATGAAAAGGGAGTGTTGTTAATGAATCGAATTTGTAATCAGTGCCAAACTGAAATGATAGATGAATGCAAAGTAAATATTCAAGGCGGAATGAATGGGATAAAGATTAGTCAAAAGAAAGGACTCTTCAGTAGTGTTTCTGCATACCCTAAAGCGTCTGTATGCCCGAACTGCGGTTATGTAGCTTTCTATATTGATGAGTTTAGAGAATTCATTACGTACCATAAATGATTACGATTTATTCAAAATTTTAATATATCCTTATTAAAAAAAGTGAAACTCCCAATTATATATCAGGAGTTTCAGGCTTATCATCTTAAGGCTTGAATCAGTTTGGTAGTTTGGAGATACATCAATGGCAGGCGGGCAGCCCTGCTTCTGATGATTGAATCGGTCGAATATGTTTATGGCCAAAATATAAATCTACATCATTCCACTTTTTTCAATTTCATTGATCCTTCGCCATCCAATGAAATATCTAACTGCTGATTTATGACTAGCGAAAGCGGAAAGATTTCCGACACTTTATCCGAGAAAATCCAACGCCGTTTCCTTGGTCCTAAAAGTAAAAACGAACCTGCTTCATGTTCTCCCATGAAATTCAATCCATCTTCCCTTATCGCCTCATCATTCCTTACAGGTATACCATTACTGATCAACTGATTTCCCAAGTCCATCACTTCATCTGTCGTAATGTTTATTTCACTAATGCACAGGACGTTTTGGACTGAAAAAGACTCAGCCTCGGATGTGGGTGATACGGAATATCTCGATATGAACTCGACTATGTTGCCTGAAGGATCTAAAAAATAAAAAGCATGTGCGTCTGAATAGCTGAAATAAACTTCGTCCTCATCATCTTCCCTAGTCAATTCCACTTTTGATTTCGCCCATGCTTTTGCCGAAGTAAATAAATTGGTAGGTATGTTCATGGCAAAATGATAAAAAGGCTTTTCTTGGTGATGGCATTTTTTAATTTCAAGCACACTTTCCCCTGCCTTGATTTCGAAACTATCATCAGTTTGCGAAAGTAACTCAAATCCTAACACATCAACATAAAAACCCCGCATTTCATTCCATGCATGACTATACAAAGTGACCTTATTGATAATCAACGTTTAATCCCTCCTGATCCCAATCAAACGAACCAATATTGCAAAATGATGCTGCATTTGTGCAAGCATTCCTACCCCTCAAAATCTATCTATATATTCATATTCACTCTACCTGCTTTTACCACAAAATGCCTACAGAATTTCCCTTCCTTAAGAAAAGATCACCTAATCGGCGGCCCCACGTTTCTTATAGGAATGGCAGCTTTATTGAAAGATCTCTCCGCCATCGCAGTTTACTCTCCATTAGGGCATTTTTCATCTTAAAAGGTTCACTCTTTAATTTTCAGTCCAATCATGCCCGCAAAGACTATCGCTTGATCCGGGGAAACTTCGCATCCATTTAAATCTTCCATGGATACGGTAAGCCTTTGAAATGTAGAACTGCTAATATCAATTCCCTTGAGCGGTGTCCGGGAAAAGTTCACTTCATTTAATCTACATGTTTCGAACTTCACTTTGATGAATTTACACTCATAATAATCAGCACTTTCCAATGAGCAATGATCGAACTTCACTTGCTTTAAACTGGAATAACCGAAAGCACTTAAATTCAAGTTGCAATTCTCAAAGGAGACATTCCCTAAACTTGCGTCAGACAGGTTAATGCCTAAAAGTTTGGACTCCTTGAATTCCACCCGATGAATCGAGCCACCCATAAAGTCGGCATTCGTCAAATCACAATGATCAAAAATGACATCCGTCAGCTCGATATTCCTGAATGATACATCGCTGAATGTCACATTTTTAAATACCACCTGTGATAAAACGACTTTGTCTATCTTTTCTCTATCGATCGTGCCATTCGTTATGATACAGGAATCAAGATAAGGCTCATCCTGATAATATATTTCCTGAAAGTTCGCTTGACTTAAGTATTGGGGGATCTTTGGCTGTTCAATTTTGATTTTGCCTGACATATTATCACCTTTTCGCTTGATTTCTTTTTCCCAACCGCATCACACTTCTTTACAGGAAACAGTGCGTTTTGCTTTTAACCGCTTACCCCTTTATTTGAAAGGTTCGTGCATGGAACCGATAACGGTCCCGCTGGTAATTCACCAACTGGCCTACTCAATTTCGGCTTAAATATAAACTATATTCCAGTGAAGTTCAATCTAAGAATTTCACGAAAATGACTATTATTTTTCGTTCTTTTGTGTCATCTACAAGCATCATTTTTCAAAAAAAGCTGCCCCATCGGCAGCCTCGTGACTTAAATTTCAGTATTGAATCCTGTTGGTATCCGTAAATAATAATGAGCTGCACTTAATATGGTTATCATTCCGCCTATCAGAAAAAATGCTTGAAAGATATTACCTCCAACAGTCGGGGAATGGGATACAAAACCATTTGAAAGCAGCAAAAGGACACCTAATCCCAATAAGAATAGAGCCATTTTTTTCATACTTCTTTTGAAAAGGATATATCCCGTAAGAATGATGAAGTACAAGGCGGCAAGTACCATAAAAAATGGAAATAACGGTTTGAATTTTGCCGCATACACGAAATAATCGAAACTGGAAATATCATCCGCATCCATCGTCTGATCATCATTAACATGTGTGAAATGCGTGGAATACTTCCATTCCCAGGGTCTATCCAGAATTTCACTGCCTTCATACCAGGTACAAAACGTAAAAACCATAAAGAAAAGCGCAGCGATAATCATTTGCGAAAATTTGTTGATGGTCAATATCATCTCCTCCAGTTGCCATTATACCAATAAATAGGAGGTTTTCAATCGGAGTTCACGGTGTTAATGCAATATGTAAACAAACACTGTTTCCTGAATAATATAATGTAACCACTTTTAAGGAGCGTTTGAGATATGATCACTCATGGAGATGACCTCCTTATTTCAGGAGCATGGTTACTTGGTATCGGCACACTTGTAGGTGCAATCGGGCAAACCCGGCAAACTTTAACGAGCACTAACCTCGGAAAAGACCTGGTCCTCAAAGGGAATGGCATCGAAGCCGTTGGAATTTCGCTGCAAGCAATCGGCCGTTCGAAAAAGCTGAACCCGGAAAATGAACATTCGGAAACCTATTTCATATTCGGTGCTTGGCTTGAAGCTGTTGGCAATATCGCAAATGCAGTTGGAATAGATATGCAATTGAGTGGTTCATTCGAGGAGGGCACCAGAACCGATGCGATCGGCAGCGGAATCCAAGGCCTAGGTTCCGCTTTTGAGGCATTCGGGGCATCACTGACGGAGGAGTCCATTTCACGCTCTTTGGAGATCAAGGGAAATGGACTCATTGCAGCAGGTTCTTTTTTGGAATCGATCGGAAATATTTTCATTTTAAATGAAAAACGACGGATGGGAGAACAAATTCTTTTACTAGGCAGCTGGACCCAAGTTTTCGGTGCATTTATTTTGATCGATGCTTTTTCACTTGGCCCAGAACCCGAACAATCTGAGAAAAATAAGGATGGGCATAACGGCCATTATAGCTATGCCAACTATTGCGTATGATTAAGGGGCCACGAGTTCGATCTTCATCCGATCAGGATCTTCAAAATATACCGCATAATGATCCTCCCCGCCGGCGAATGGGTGCTTGTCGGCATAAAGGATGGCAACTCCTCTGTCCCTTAATTTTCTGGTGATTTCATCAACCTGATGACGGGAATTGGCATGAAAGGCTAGATGGTTAAGACCCACTCGCCCCCTATGATAGGGAATGTCAAGAAACCTTGTTTCCGCTTGGACAAAAACAATGTACATCTCCCCCAACCTCCAACTCCTTCCGCTTTCCCACTCCTGAAAGGTTTCATAGCCCATCTCGTCCAAAAACCAGCCCCAAAAATCAATGGTCGTCTTTAAATTTGAAACATACAGCTCACTCAATATGATGAAGAAATCCCTTTGACAACTTATCTTCCTCTTTCATCGTTTAATTTAACAACCAGTGTCATCGATATATTGTAAAACACAGAGTTGGGACAATCGTTAACTTAATCTTTTCATAAGCGTGAAGCCTATAACAAAAAGAAGCAGGAAAGATATGCGGGATACCTCCGACTGCCCTGTACGACCATTATTACTAGGTGGGAACTGTATGTCAGGCTACATAATTTATCTCAGAGGAAGATCGATGCTCCCCAAAATGGTAGGAATACCCGTTATCACGACAGGGACCTAACAAGGACTTTAATTTCATTACCCGATAGCGCTGCTTCAAATCCTTGGCGCCAATCTTCCAATGAGACAATTTTGGTCACCATTTTTTCTGTATCGATCTTATGCTCTTTCAGCAGCTCCAATGCTGTATGCCAAGAGCTTGGTTTTTGAGAGCGTGTGCCAACATACTGAATCTCCCTTTGAATGACCGATTCTTGGTCAATTGGATTCATTTTCTCCCTCGAAATGCCAACTTGTACGAATGTACCTTTTTTCTTCACCAACGGGAGGCCTTGATTGATAGCCGGTACTGCTCCAGAACACTCAAATAATTTATCCACTCCGTAACCGTTTGTTTGCTTAAAAACGATTTCTTCCAAGTTCTCTTTCTGAATATCCACAATAACATCTGCACCAAGTGATTTAGCCAAATCCAGTCGATTTTTATCCTTTGTAATTCCCGCCATAATGACGAAAGCACCTTGAGCCTTGACTACCTGGCATTGCAGAAGACCAATGGGACCCGGTCCAAAAATAAGGACTATATCGTCTTCTTCTATAGTTGTTTTTTCTAATGCAGCATGTACACAGCAAGCGAGCGGCTCGGTCAAAGCGGCAGCTTTCAGGCTAATGTCCTCAGGCAGTACGTGAATGCTCTCTTCACGGGAGACTACATATTCTGCAAAGCTTCCGTTTACTTGTGTGCCTATTCCGGTGCGGTTTGAACAAAGGTTATAATCTTTTTCCAAGCAATATACACATTTTCCGCACGTAGTATATGTGGTTTCGCTCGTTACTTTATCTCCTACCTTAACTTTTGTAACACCATTCCCTACCTCTACAACCGTCCCGGAAAATTCATGCCCGAGCACGACAGGCGTTTTCGAATTTCGATATTCCCCTGTAAATGTATGAATGTCGGTACCGCAGATTCCTGTATAGGCCACTTTGATTTTGACCAGATCATTTTGCACTTTTGGTTCCGGTAGATTTTCAAGGGACATATTGTCATGTCCTGGTGCTGTTTTCATTACTGCTTTCATGTCTATTCACTCCTTATTTGGGATGATCAGCACTTTTCCATATGTCTCAACCCTATTAATGATCATGTTGAAGGCTTTTTGCGTATCTTCGAGCTCAAAACGATGAGAAATTAATTCTTTTAGCACGATTCTCCCTTTATTGATGAAATCGATGCTCTTCGTCCATTCTTCACCAGGGAATGGAGCTGAATATGAATTCCAAAACCCTTTTAATGTTAGTTCTCTTCTAAAAATACTCTCAAATGCTTGCTCGGAAAGATGAACATCTGAATAAGCGATTCCTAAATAGCCGACTTTTCCTTTTTTACGGGTTACCAGCAGGCACTGTTCCTGTGTTACTTTAGATCCCGCACACTCGAGCGCAATGTCCACGCCCATTCCATTTGTGTACTCGCTAATTTTTTCAAATAAATCCTCTTTCATTGGATTGACGGTTCTCTCGCATCCCAAGGCAGCTGCCACTGCTAATTTATCATCGGAAATATCAATGGCGATAATTTCTTTTGCCCCGGCAATTTTCAGCCACTGTATCGTTAAAATGCCAATCGTTCCAGCGCCAAATACCGCTACTACATCACCCAGTCGGGGTTGAATATTCAATACTCCGTGAAGCGCAACAGCCAATGGCTCGATCATGGCCGCTTCCTCGAAATCCATCTCTCCGATCGGCAGCACATTGACGGCTGGAATGTTAACATACTCAGCAAAGGCACCGAATGACTTGGAACCAATCATTCCGTGATTCTCGCATACAGAATATTCCCCCCGCCTGCAATACTCACATTCACGACAAGGAATGAAAGGAATCGCGACCACACGATCGCCAATATTTATATCAGTAACATCTTTACCCGCTTCCACAACATAACCTGAGAACTCATGGCCCATAATAGCTGGGAGTGCATATTTCCATTTATTCATCATCTTGTGTGTATCTGATCCGCAAATTCCAGCTGCCATCACTTTTATTTTGACTTCATTCGCTTCACATGGATGGATAAATATTTCTTCACATTTCATATTATTTTCTGAATATAAAACTGCAGCTTTCATCAGTCATTCCCTCTTTTACTTTAGTAATCTTTAGAAAATGGATGCCCATAATTGCGAGAATTTAAGTATGATCCAGTTGAACAAGTTTCCGCCCATATCCAGGCTGGAAATGAGTGTGGCACCTTCGGGCATGTCAAATTTCGCCCCTTCCATCATCTGTGTGTGAATGATGGCAAAGTCTGTCGCCATGTATAGGGAAAACGCAATCATCACGGTACCGGCAAGGACCGAATGGACAATGTTCCCTCTAAGAAATCCAACCACAAACGCAACATAAAACGGGATCGTAGCTAAGTCACCAAAAGGCAATACCTTGTTCCCTGGTAAAATAACGGCCAGAAACAATGTAATCGGAACTAGAATCAATGCTGTTGATAGAACTGCGGGATGACCTACAGCTAACGCTGCATCCAAGCCGATATAGAGCTCCCGATCGCCATATCGTTTTTGCAGGAAGGAGCGGGCCGCCTCAGAAATGGGGATAAGACCTTCCATCAAGATTTTCACCATTCGCGGAAGAAGCAGCATAACGGCCCCAAGGGAGATACCCGTTTGAAAAATTTCACCCGGTCCATAACCGGCCAGTAAACCTATTACACAGCCAAGAAATAATCCCATCATCATTGGTTCTCCAAAAATGCCAAAACGCTTTTGGATTGATTCAGGGTCTGCATGGAGGTTTCTGATGCCGGGAATTTTAGAGATAAACATCCCTACCAAAATACCAATCGGTGCAAATGCTGCAGTAGAGCCAGTCGGCAAGGAAATCCCTTCCAGCCCGTAGAATTTTTGAACCATCGGTGCTGTTTTGTCTGCTACGAACAGAACGGCCAACTGATAAAAAACGGTACATAAAATGGCAAACCACCAGCTACCCGTTACAACATACCCTGTCGCACCCGCAGCAATAAAATGCCAGTAATTCCAAATGTCAATATTCAGTGTTTTAGTTAATTTCAATAAAATAAGCGCAATATTGATAAAAAAACAAATAGGAATCAGTATAGCTGCCACTGGTGAAGCAAATGAAAGGGCTGCGGCAGACGGCCATCCTGTATCAATCACTGTTAGGTTAAGCCCAAAACGTTCTACCATCTGTTGGGCGGCCGGACCTAGGTTTGTAATGAGCAAATTAATAACCAGATTGATCCCCACAAATCCGATTCCGATGATGATGCCAGATTTAAACGCTTTCTTAAATCCCGTTCCAAACATCATCCCAATAATTAAAATCGCAATCGGCAGAATCACCGTAGGCCCTAAATTCAATACTTCCTGAACCACTGATAAAAGCTTATCCATAATTAACCCCCTGCTTTCCTTTTCTTTTTAGGATTAAAAATTATGTGCGGTTTAGCTTTTTAAATGACCTAAGATCTTCTGATCTAATTTGTCCATCCCGATTCCAGTAATGTATGCAGTCGCAATTTCTGCTGGGATGCTATATGTTGTTGGTAAAATGGTGGTAGAAACAATCAAATCCGCACTTTCTTGACGGGAAGATACTTCAGATATTTTGCATTGCACAACCTCGGCATTTACATGATTATCCTTCAATAAATTTTCCACTCGGTTACATACCACCGTTGAAGTCGCAATCCCTGCTCCACATGCCACTAGAACTGTATACTTTTTCATATCATTACTCTCCCTTTGCATTCAAATTTATTTTTTTAAAAACAGAACGAATCTCTTCGTTTGTTTGTGCCTTTGAAATTTGCTGATAATTACGTTCATCCTGAATCACTTGCATTAACTGCTGCAATACCTTCAGCTGGCTGTGCGGTTGATTAAGCCCCAGCATTAAAATGACATATACATCAACTTCTTTTGTATTATCATCCATCAAACGAAATCGGATGGGTTTTTCCAGTGTGACGACACCAATGAATTGTTCGAAAACACATTCTGGATCAGTATGAGGTATGGCTACGTTGTAATGGTCCAAATTTAGCCCCGTCGGGAAGGAAGCTTCCCTTTCTTTGATCTTACCTAGAAAGGAGTCACTAACATACCCTAGTTTGAATGCTTCTTGATACATTACATCAAAAAGCTGATCTTGGTTTTCACATTTTATATGAAGTTTGATTAAATCATCTTTAACAAATTGCTCCAATGGCATGTTCTTTCCTCCAATCCGATTTTTTCACACCGAATATTCTTGAATTACTTTATAAATATCGTTTTGATGTTCCATCTGAGCCATTTCATTTATGACGTCAGTTTGGTCGGCCAGTTTCATTAATTGTAACAATGCATTAAGGTGCTTTTTCTTATCCAATGCCGCTATAACAACGACAAGATGTACTTTATGTTGATCATCAAATTCAAGCCCCTCTTTAATCCTCAATAAGCTCATGCCAACTCTATTGACCCCATCCTCTGGACTCGCATGGGGGATCGCGATATTTAATCTCAATACGATATGAGGGGACATCTTTGGATATTGTTTTTGTATCACTTCTACGTAAGGTTTAGTAACTGCGCCTTTTTGCAGAAGGGGCCCAGCTGCCAGTGCAATAGCTTCCTTCCAATCCTCAACTCTTTCTTGTAAAACGATGGTTTCTGGAGTGATAAAATCGGATAGAACAAATTCTGATTTCTGCGAAATTTCATTTGTTGCTTGAAATGAAAAGTAATTTTGCAGGGCTTTTTCGAGTGATTGTTTCTCTTCTACCTTTGCATGCTTTTCGATGACATGGATAAGCTGTTCAATATTTATAACTGAAGAATCAAGGCCGAATATCCCCTTCATTACACGTTGACGCAATTGCAACTTTTCGAAGTCCGAAATAAATTGGTCAATGATAAACAAATGTTTCTCAGTTTGTAACGGTACAGGTGAAAACACAAGATCATATTCAAATTCCAGTTTTTCAAATTCACGAATGGATAAAGCTTGGTAAAAGTAGAATTCAGGAAATAAATCCCTTAAGGTGTGTTCCATTAAGTGTGAGATGGACACACCATTCGGACAGACAACAACTGCTTTTTTCTTGGCTTGAATTCTTTCACCACTGTTGATTAAATGACCACCTATAAAAATAGTGATAAACATTATTTCACTTTCGGGTATTTCACAGCCTATATATTGTTCAAATGGTTTGATCGCATCTTTCACAATATAATGAATGGCCTCGAATTCTTCGCTAACCTTTTCAATCAAGGTATAATCGGTCGTTAAATGATATTTAATTCTGTAATATGCTGGCTTCATGTGCAGCACCAGCTTATTCAATAATTCCTCTCGTCCTTTTAGTGTGATACATGCTTTTTTTTCAAAAAGATCCAAGCTGTCCCTAAGGGCCTTTGTTAATTGGGGCATTTCTTTATCCGTTAAAAACTGGTTCGATAATACATTTGACGTAAGAAGCTGCAGTGTAATAAATAAACGCTCCACTTTAGGAATTTTTTCAACACCTTGGATTAAGATTTCTGCTGCTTCGTACTCCTTGGTATCGGATAATTCCTCATAATCAATATGGTAGGAATCAGTAATTAATTTTCCTTTTTTAATCCTTTTTAATAGAATGGCAATGATATAGGGAAGAAGCTTCATTTTCTCATCGATAAATTGAAGGTGTAACTGTTTTTCAACATCTTCCATTTGCATTTTTATCTTTTCGATTTCTTCACTTGAAATTTGAATCACCCGCTGAATATACTGCTCGCCCTTATAAAAACCCATTATGACCTGAAGCACTTTCATTAATAATTTCCTTTTATTCCACTCGCTGCCTATGATGTCGTATCCGTACATTCTGGAGTATACAATTTCTAACTGATAAGTCCTGACCAGTATTTGGGTATATTTTATATCTCGAAGCACTGTGTTCTTGCTTACTTCCAGTTCAATGGAGAAATGGGCTAAGGATAGTTCTTCCTCGCTACTCAGTAACAATAGCAGAATCAGTTGAGCTCTTTCTTTTTCAGATAGAATATAATTTGCGGAAGCAGACTCACCTACTTTCTCAGCAAATAAATCAATTAGGGTTGGACTGATGATGAATTTTCCGCTATTTGTCCGTCTAATGGTTGGATAATTATTATCCTCTAACCAGTTGTTGATTTTATTAAAACTATAGCTGACTTGTCTTCGGGACAAAGCGTATTTATTTTCTAACTTTATATTGGAAATATCCGGATTACTCAAAACCTCTTTAAATATTAAATTGCTCCTTTCGTCTAAATACATGTATTATTCCCCCTTGCTTGCTTTTAGTGTATCAGTAAAAACATGTAGTTTGTTAACGCTTTCAGACTCATTTTTTGTCGCTTTATTGTTCAGCTTGATGTTAAATGATTTGTCTATTGGCTCAAAAGCCAAAGTGAAAAATGATTTTCAAGGGCACGCTTGCGGATTTCCAATGGATTGCCGTTATTACTGATAGTAAGTCCATTCTAACAATCCAACAAATCCTAGTGGACATAATGGATTAATTTTGTTATTATAGTTACTCAGGGTAACAATTACTCATGGTAACTATATATCATTTTAAGGGGTGTTTCTGATAAAGACTTACCAAAAATTCTTTCAGCAATTATTACTGCTTTACCGACCGTTTGAAAATAATCTTAATATACAGCTGGGCAAGCATGATTTACACAGGGCGCAATGGTCCATTTTGCATTACTTAACCAATTATGGTTCGGCGACTCTTGTAGAGCTTGCCAATTACCAAAGCGTGGAAAAACCCACGATTACGAGGACCATCACCCGCTTGGAAGAGCTGGGGTATGTCGAGCATGTGCCAAGCAAAGATAGACGCGAAAAAAGAATGCGGCTTACAGAGCTTGGAAAAAAGGTCTACAGTGAAGTCCGCGTGACAATCGATCAATACGAACAGGATATCTTGAATGGGATCACTGAAGAGGAACAACTCGCAGCCATACGCATCATGGGCGAAATAAGAAATAACATTATAAAGTAAGGAGATAATAAAATGGAACAATCCAGACCTAGACTGTGGACGAAGGATTTTGTCATCGTTTCTTCCATTAATTTTTTCATAACATTAATCTTTTATTTATTGATGGTGACACTTGCCATCTATGCCGTAAATGAATTGGATGCTTCTACAAGCGAAGCCGGACTCATATCAGGTATTTTCATAATCGGGACGTTAATCGGACGTCTGTTCATCGGCCGTTTCATTGATTCAATCGGACGCAAGAAAACATTATTCATCGGTTTGATCTTTTTCACTTTGACAACACTTCTTTATTTTGTGGACCTTGGAATTGGCTTCCTGCTTGTTAACCGCCTGATCCATGGTATGGCGATGGGGATGGCGAGTACTGCGACGGGAACGATCGTCGCCCAGATCATCCCGGCAACAAGAAAGGGAGAGGGCATCGGCTATTACAGCATGAGCGCAACACTGGCGACGGCAATCGGTCCTTTCATCGGACTGTATATGGCTCAGCACACAAGCTTCCAAGTGATTTTCAGTTTCTGCCTGGCTTTAGGGGTGATCTCCCTGATTACAGCATTCTTCCTTTATGTCCCGGCTTTGAAAGTGATGGCCAAAGTGACGGAAAGCAAAGGATTCAAGCTTTCCCATTTCATTGAACCTAAGGCGCTGCCCATCTCGATCATCACTCTGTTATTGGCATTCTGTTATTCCAGCGTCCTTTCTTTCATCAGTTTCTATGCCATCGAAATCGATCTGGTCAATACAGCAAGCTTCTTCTTTGTCGTTTACGCAGTAGCCGTATTGTTATCACGTCCTTTCTCAGGACCGCTAATGGACCGGAAAGGATCGAACTTCATTATGTATCCGGCTTTCATGATTTTCGGAATCGGTTTGCTGCTTCTAAGTATAACAACCAATAGTTTCACTTTACTGGCAGCCGGTTTCCTCATTGGCCTGGGATTCGGTAATATGCAATCAAGCTCGCAGGCGATTGCCGTTAAACTGACACCGCCTCACCGAATGGGGATGGCAACTTCCACCTTCTTTATCATGCTTGATGCAGGACTTGGATTCGGCCCTTATATTCTGGGATTCATCATTCCAGTAACAGGTTATAGCACACTTTATGTCATCCTGGGCGTTGTGGTCATCGCAACCTCCGTCCTTTACTACTTCTTGCACGGCAAGAAAGAACGTTTAACCAGAACGGACTTAGCTTCCATTTAAACGAAAAAGGGATATCCCATTTGGGGGATATCCCTTTTTCATTTAAAGCAGTAAGATTAATTGTCCACTGGAATTCATCCTTCATGGACCCTAATTCGACCTACACCAAAAGATGCCGCCAAAAAGTTTCTTCTTTTGAGACAGCTTCTAGTTATAGTAGGTCCTTATTTTATTTCCAAGTCATCGATAAAAAGCCCAAAACTTTTGCCGTTCTTTTTATTTGTGACTGTTTCACCTTTATATAAAGTCTTTCCAGTCTTTATATCTGCAATCAGAAGTTTGACAGGCTTGGATGTTTTGCCCTCTTGATTCATTTCGTTTAATAGGAAGTACACACGCCCCTTCTTAAAGGCAACGGTATATTGCTCCTTATTATTTACAGCTGCATCCAGCTCCGTGTCATTCGTGAATGTTTGACTGATGAGGTCAAACGTCTTAAGGTGATAAGCATCGGCTTCCGTTTCAACTACATAAAGGTTTTTCCCGTCTGCATATCCTGTTCTAGCCATGTCTAGGCTAAGCGATTCATTTTTTACCGTTTCTAATTTTTCCGTTTCATAATTATAAGATAACAGCTTGCTTTCCTTTAGTTTTTCCTCAAAGGGACCATCCTCATGATTTACCCCTTTAATTAACGAAATGAAAACCATGTTGTTTGGCTGGGAGGGAGCAACATCAATTGGCATCTCAAAATCAACTTGATTAGGGTAAGTAAAGCTTTCAGATAAAAGGGTTTTATCGCTCAAGACTTTTTTATTAGCTACATCGATCGTATACAAATGAACCTCCTTCGTTTGCTTCTCATTGTTTGAATTAACATCATTCATCGTTAAAATCTGTAGTTTTGAATGGACCAACTGCACATCCCTGACATCAGCATTCATGATTCTCTCTTGATCGGGAAGCTCAATTTGGAAAGAAGTTTCTTCTTCATCTTTCTTTTCCAGTAAACCGATATCAAACTCCGCTTCCATTTTCCCGTTATTCGTAATTTCGCTATTCACCCAAGCATAAGCCAGAAAATCATCGTCTTCATATAAAGAACTAATGGAATCCTTGCCACGCATAAACGAACGATGTTCCTTTATCAATCTTTCAATTTGATGATTTTGTCCTCCAGTTAAATTCTCCAAGTAAGACCTTTCACTGGCATATGTGGTTGTATTGGATTCAAGTCTTATGGGTTCATAAAAAGTACCATTTTCAAGCGTAGCATGTATGATCACCGGATCAAGCTCTTTATCTTTGCCTTCCAGAGTCTTGAACGTATACTTTGGAAGGCTGGAAGCAGAGGAAGCTACTTTGACATAATAGGTCCCGATGCTTAAGATGACAACCATTCCAATAATGATGCTGCATAGATAACGTTTCACCTTGTTCACTCTCCTTTAATAGTTGTTGTTATACGGTAACGCGGTTTTTTAATAACCAAGAACCAAGCCAAATTGATATTCCTGTCACAATGATTCCTAATGCAAGCAGCAGGCCAAATAGTTCTTTAGGGTAAAAATAGAAATCCCCAATCTCCATTACCAAAACTGGAGCTAAAAACAATACAGTGGCAATTCCGCAATACAACAAGCCCATTATGATTCCTTTTATGCGGAAGCTCCTTTCAAGCATGATCGCCGTGAATAATATTGACATGATCATAAGACCAATGCCATAGGAAATCAGGAATTGCGTGAAGGTACTTGGGATGATCAATGCCAAAATTGGACTGAATTCAGTTATGGTAGAAGTTGACATTTCCATATTCAAGAGCGCTTCCGGTACGTATGAATTAAATAGGGCATTTTCCATTGGTAAAATGATAAGCTGGAAAGCAATCAACCCTAATACCATCAGGAAGATGGCCGTAGCTTTTGAAAGGTAGATCGATAATCGGGATGTCGGTAACATCAATAGGCGATAAATGAATGTATTCTTCCCAAACCAATCACGATACCAAATAAGGAAGATGTAAAAAATAAGGGCAACCGCACTCAGCGCAATCGGTCCTACAAACAAAAGGGTATTGGCGATATGGGTAAAATCAATGCCTCCATAATTGGTTATATAAGCGGCTTCGGATAGTCTTTCTTTGGACATGGTATCCCTGGCATCATGAAGAAGACTCTTGGTTACGAGGATCACTCCAGCAAATTGCGAAACCAAGGTGATCAACAATAAGCTAAGATAGATTTTACTGAAACGGTTGATTTCAAAGTTCAATAGTTTTATATATCGCATCATGATTGATACACCTCTCTCATTACATCGACTACCGATTTTCCTTCCTCTTCCCGCATTTCTTCCGTATTGAACTCTTTAAGCACTGTACCGTCATCCAGTAAGATGACCTTATCGATTAAATGTTCAATATCACCGATTTCATGTGTCGTGATGATGACGCCTCTATCTTCAATAAGGTGACTCGCAAAGACATCGGCAATTTGCTCGCGGCTAAACATATCGATTCCTGAAAATGGTTCGTCCATCAGTACATAATCCACGTCAAGGGACAAACCAAGCATCAGGTTGAGCTTAGCTGTATTACCTTTTGACAATTCCGAAATGCGGCTCTCCTCTTTAAGTTTGAAAAATCCCAATAATTGTTTGGCCCTTTCCGGATTCCAGGATGTATAGAAATCCGACATGAAAACCATAGCCTGTTTAACGGTCATTTGCGGAAGCATGGTCGGTGCGTCCGGAATGAAAGTGATTTTTTCATAACTTTCCTTTGTCATCTTTTGATCATCGATCAGGATTTCCCCTTTATATGGCGTCAATCCCATGATCGCTTTGAGTGTGGTCGTTTTACCGACGCCATTTATTCCGATCAGACAAGTGACTTCGCCTTTATTGGCTGTAAATGAAACATCATCCAAGATTTTTTTCCGGCCGTATTTCTTGGAAATCTTTTTTACTTCTATCATTTTTCTTCCTCCTCCCTTATTTCTTCCGAGTATTTTTCTTTAACCACACGAAGCAGTTCATCAACTGGTACATTAATCGGACGAATCGCATCGACAAACGTATCGACGGCTGCCAAAATCAATTCCTGCCTCACAGCCTGTAAAATCATTTCATTCGTCGTGATTTGACTGGGGAAATTTCGTTCGGTATGAATCAAGCCCTGTTCCTCCATTTCTTTATACGCTTTTTGAGCGGTATTCGGATTTATGTTCAGTGTAGCCGCCAGTTCTCTTCGGGAGGGAATTTCCTGTCCCGCCACGAATTTGCCTATGGCTATTTGTTCTTTAAAATGTCTAACGACTTGCAGATATACCGGTTCCCGGGTATTTACGTTCATAAAAACCACCCCCTATTTATTTAAAGAAGTCTGATATGCATAGAATCTTTCGTGTATGTACTAAGTGGTTCATACACCTTATAGATGTACTATACCCTTAATACAGCCGAGCTGTCAATCATGAATCTCAACAAAAGAAAAACCCCAAATGTGCGGTGCATTCGGGGTTTTCCTTTTATACTTTTAATGGAAAGGCTAAAATCTCATTCGAATAGATGATGAAGCAGCCTATCCTTATTTTCAAAAAACTGTTTCATTAACAAATAGTGATTGGACTCCTCTAAAGTCACTTCACTCATTCCCTCATCTGAAATTTGGAGGATTTTAGCATCCGGATAGGCCATGATGATCGGGGAATGGGTGGAAATGATAAATTGGGAACCTTGTTGAACAAGCTCATTTATCCTGGCCAGCATCGATATTTGTCTCAACGGCGACAAAGCAGCTTCAGGCTCATCGAGGATATACAATCCATCGCCTTGAAATCGTTCAACAAAGGCTGAAAAAAACGATTCCCCATGAGATTGCTGGTGAAGTGACTTTCCCCCGAAGGAATCGATGATTTTCGACCCAAACGATGCTTCCCGATCCAATTCCTCTATATTCGTAGCTAAATTATAAAAGGTTTCCGCCCTAAAGAAAAAATTATCCTTCGGTTTGTACACGCCTTTTTTCAAACGGAGGTATTCGTCCAAATTGGAATGTGAATCATAATTGGAAAAATTGAAATTCAACGTTCCACCTTCTGGATTGAAGCCATAGGCAATCGCAATACCTTCAAGCAAGGTGGATTTCCCCATTCCATTTTCGCCGATAACGTAGGTAACACTAGGATGAAAAGCCACTTCTTGAAGGTACTTGATAACCGGCAGATCAAGAGGGAAATGCTCATACGAAGATATTCGATCTCTGTTCAGGTAGATGCCCCTGATGTACTGTGTATCATAATCCAGTTTCATTTGTTCTCCCCTTCTGTAGAATATTTAGAGCGCTGATATGTCTTTCTTACCATCCTTTAAGACTGCAATCCAAGACACCATAATTAGCCAAATTGATAATATTTGATTCTAAATGACCGCCCACTTTGGATGCAATTCAATTAAACTTCCTGTACTGTGTTGGATTGAATCTTTCACTCCCGATTCCAAGATCAGCTCAGGCAAATCCTCATCCACGTACCCTTGATGTGAATATTCATTTTCCCATATTGAGGCGATCAGGTATCTCCCGAATTGCTTTATACCGAATGCCCCTGACAGCATGCCTGGTGTCATCCCTATGTTCCATCTGTCTTTTTGCACCTGTTCAAAATGTGCTTGTTTTTCATTTTCAACAGAACAGTCAGCCACTCGAAGTAATTTTCCCTTGCCAAAAAGTTCCGTGATGTCTTTTGTTCCTATATGAAATATTTTCTCGTATATATTAACAGAAATATTTGTATATGTACTTCTATGGTCACTCTTCCCGAATATTTCATCATGCTGATGCTGCATGAAACTTTGATAGGAATGGAGATCTTTCCAAATGGAGAGAATGCCTGCTTCAAAGGGTTCCGTTCTATTCCACCCTCCGATTTGACCCATGAAACCAGCCGAATGACGCAATTCTCCCCACCCCTCTTGTGCTTTTGAAAATGAATGCTTGTTTTCCTCATTCACTTGGCATTTAATCCACTTCATTAACATGAGGACCATCATCCTTCCAATGTTTCGCTTTTTCGTCAACCTTTTTTATGAAATCATTTTTTCCGTTTACATATCCTTTGATATCATCCGGAAATTCCACTGCCAAGCGCTGTTTCAACCTACTATACTTTTGTGCTTCAGTACGGTGTGCCAGCAAATAATCCCGAAAATCGAGGTGTCTGGCTATTTCTACATGTCCTTTTTGAAACATGTGAATATGGTGCGTCCTCTCATCCCCGCCTTTACGAAAAAAACGTCGTCCGGAGATTCCGTTCTCCCCCCTGGCATCATACCCGATCTCTTCCATCTCTTTATTAAAACCATCCACATATTCCATATCTTTTACCACCGCCAAAATATCTATTACTGGTTTGGCATAGATGTCCGGTATGGCCGTACTGCCAATATGGTCTAACATTATCATTTCAGACCCGAATATATCCTGTAATTTTTGGCATTCATCATGAAATAGCTGGGACCATTCTATCATATATGGTACGACCTCGACCTTTCTCATGAAAGCCTCCTTGTAGATGTTCCTGTCAGTTATAATTTATGTCGCTTTCTTCATTCGCTTTTCTAATGACATTTTGGATTAATGGTACTTTCGCTTTCGTGTATCCGACTATATCTGCAGGATGCATTTGAGCTAAGGATAATTTTAATTGCTGATATTGTTTCCGTACGTCAGGATGGCTTCTTAGATAATCCCTAAATGAAAGTTGATTCTTCCACTGTTCACTTCCGAATCTATAGATATGCAAATGATGTGTCCCCGCTCTCCATTGGCCTTTTCTAAAAAAACGCCTTTCGGGAAATTCCTGGATGCGGGACAAATTCATACCCAATCGATCTCAAGGACTCTATGAACATGTCAGCTACATCTAATTGCCGGACGCCAGCCATGATGTCAAAAAATCGGCTTTGCCCCCTCCAATATGCTCAATACAAAGGCAAGAGTACCTTAAAATCTCCATTATCCTTCCTTTTTCCTGCTCGAACTCGCTAACCCAATCAGGGTTATAATCCTCGACCTTTACCGTTTTCTCCATGTAATCACTCAACTTTTCATATTATCAGCCATTATTTCTCATCACGTGACCATTTGACGATCGGGTCTTGCGTGCTCGGCTCATAATAAGTTCCGGTATACACCTTTTCTTTTCCAGTTATTCTATTCGTTCGGATGACAGTATATCTTCCTTTATCATGATTTTTGGTAAGATAATATCTCCGGTATGAAAACCCTTTTTCGGGACCGGTTAATTTCTCTTTGGCTTTATACGCCTGTGACTTGTTCAGGCTCTCTTTCACTACACTTCTAATATTCAGCGGAGTTCCTTCAAGCTTAACATCACTTCGGAATTCGGCATTCCTGGTCTCGGTTTTCCCTGAAGGCACGGATGCCATTTCGATTGTTTCCTGGATCTTTTCCGAGAATGATTTTGTGACACTGTATGAATACAGGATATTCATGGAACTTATGTTGTCTTTCATTTTGCCAGCAAATTCAGGCATAGCAAAATTCAATAGGAAGGTGATCGATATACATACGATTAATAAGGTAAGTGAAATTCTCTTCATATTTCCTCTTTCTCAACTATGTATTCTTCTAATTCAACTTGTTCATTTTCCTTAGGAATAATCCCAAATTTAGCAATTAATAGAATGGCTAGAAAACTGAAACAGCAAAAACTAGTATTATCACTTGTAATAAACGATGCCGGTATGATACGAGATGCCAGTAATGAATTTAAAATGTAGGAAAAAAGAAAACCCAAATAGGATAGGCAAATCAGATAGTTTCCAATCAATATCCTCTTATAATGTGCATAATCAGATTTATTTCCTTTCCTGATACTGACGCATTGACTAAATTGCCTAATCAGACCGTATGTGAAACCAATAATTAACATGACTGCAATGAGAAAATCAATTATTGCTTCCTCCACTTTTTACTCCTCCTTGGACATTTGTTCTAAAAAACTTGTAAAATATTACATTAAACTCATCATATACCATTTGTGAGAAAATGATAAATATTTCCTACTTTAATATTGGAGCTCCAACTATGTTGGAAGATGAATACATGCATGTCCTTATACTTACGTTTAAAGTGGGATAGGGTTTCAATATAAAGGAAAATATACCTAATATTACTTGACGCATCCAAAAAAAAGACCACCAGATTGGTGGTTATTTCAAATTTTTAAATCCATATTTTTCAAAAACCTTCATGGAGGCTTCCGTTTGGAGATAGTCATAGAACAGCTTGGCTTCCTTGGAGTGATCCAGGTCATTGATCATACCGACGGGATATATGATCGGATCGTGTAAATCTGTCTGCGCTGTTGCAATAATTTCAACTTTTGATGAGTTTAGCGCATCCGTTTTATAGACGAGGCCAGCGTCCACATTTCCAGTTTCCACATATGTAAGCACTTGGCGGACATCCTTGGCATATACCAATCGATCTTCAACCTCTTTAAAGAGGTTCATGTTTTCCAACGTTTGTTTCGCATATTGCCCTGCAGGTACAGATTCTGGAGTGCCAATCGAAATTTTAGCAGCCTTTGTGAGGTCTTTCAGCGATCCGATTTCCTTTTTGGAATCCTTTGGCACAACCAGCACCAGATCATTGCCGACTAAATCGATTCCGTTTTTCTCTTCAATAAGATCTTCCTCTACCAATTTATCAAATTTATCTTCTGCAGCTGAGAAAAACAGGTCAACAGGTGCACCTTGGGATATTTGTTGCTGAAGAGCTCCAGAAGCTCCAAAGTTATAATGGACTTTCACATTTGCATTCTCTTTTTCAAAAGACTCTTTTATATCATTTAAAGCATCTTGCAAACTTACAGCAGCGGAAACCGTCAATTCCACTTTCTCGTCAGCTTGTTGCGTTTGTTTTTCTCCGCTTTTTTCTTCATCACTTGAACACCCTGCACCCACTATCACAAGCATCATTATCGAAAAAATTATAAGGTATATTCTTTTCAAAGTCTCTCTCCCTTTCTTACTAGTTATAATTAGTTATAACTAGTTATATCCAACAATAACTAGTATAAGACTTATAAAAGGATTTAATCAATGCCTTTTTTGCTGTGAATTTACTTTTTTAAGGACTCTAGGATACAATAAAGAACGGAGGGATGCACATGTCAAAAGAGCTTTCCTATACGATCGAGGAAGTGTCACAGCTATTAAAGGTATCTAAATTGACAATTTATGATCTTGTTAAAAAAGGGGAAATTCCCGTATTCCGTGTGGGAAGGCAGATGAGAATGGATGCAAAGGACTTGGAGCTGTATATTAATAACCATAAATCCAGTACATCCCCAGTTCCTGTTGCCGCCCCCCCTAAGGATTCCCTTGTCATAAGCGGTCAAGACATGGTGTTAGATATACTAGGGCAGCACATACAGAAAGACTCCGGCTATAAAACATTACGATCTAACATAGGAAGTCTAAGCGGACTTATTGCCATGTACAATGGGAATTCCGACATCGTTAGTTTGCATATGTTTGATGGAGATACTGGGGAATATAATCTTCCTTATATAAAAAAGATTTTGGTGGGTTATCCTTATATTTTACTTAATCTTGTTTCAAGGAAAGCTGGTTTATATGTTAAAAAGGGAAATCCTTTCGGCCTCACAAATTGGACTGATTTAAAACATAAGGACTTGTCCATCATCAATCGAGAAAGAGGATCGGGAGCACGGATTCTTCTTGATGAGCAGCTTAGGATTCACAGTATATCTTCAAAAAATCTTAAGGGATATGAAAACGAGGAGACCAACCACTTAAGTGTGGCTTCAGCTGTTTCTGGTGGGATAGCGGATGTGGGTGTGGGAATTGAAAAGGCTGCAAAAATCGTTGGAATTGACTTTGTCCCATTAATTACAGAACGGTATGACCTTGTTATTTTGAAATCCCCGAAAAACGAACAGCTCATAAACGTTGTTAAGCGAATTTTATCATCGAATCCATTTCAGGCTGAAATCAAGGCTTTAGGTGATTATGATATTTCTCAGACAGGCTCTATCATTTACGAGACATTCTAAACAGGAAGGCTACTGAATCAGCAGCCTTCCTGTTAGGTATGCATCAAACCATGGTCAATGACTTCACTAGGCATAAAAAGCATTTCTTACTGAGATCAGCTATAAAGAAGCTTGGGCTGTCGGGCTAGATAGGAAGGCGTACCATTTTGATTAAGATTAAGGATGAATTTCATGACCTCCACTATTCCCTCAGGTTTCTCCAACTCTATTTCCTTATGGTAAGCTTCCATGGATGTGTTCCATTTTTTCATTTTTTTCCGATCCTTCAATATACTCAGCAATTGTTTTTCAAAAGGCGTTTTCTGATCAAGTTTAAATACAAGTCCTTGTTGTTTTAAATACTGTAGATTAATTTCCTCCTGCCCGGGAAGCCTGGAATGAACAAAAATGGGAAGCTTTTTTCGCAATGCCTCGCTAATCGTGACACCGCCCGGTTTCGTAACGATTGCGTCCACTTCTTCATAAAGCTTATTCATTTCAGACCTTGATGAGATATAAGGCATTGGTTTGATATGAGGGAAGTTCCAAGTATCGATTTCTTCATAAAGTTTGTTGTTATTTCCGCAAAGAACTAAATAATCGAAATCGGTTGAATTCTTTAACTCATCACCTAAGTTCAAAATCCTCCCCAAACCACTATTCCCTCCGGATATCAAAATTTTTGGTCGGTCTGTTTTTCTTTTTACACGGTCATTTTTAGTGATTTCCTCGTGCACGGGGATGCCAGTGACCATCATCGTTTGTTTTGGTATTTGACGCTTACTCATCAGCTTTTCCTTTACTTCTTGACTAGGAAGAAAATGGGCATCTATCCCTTCGCTACCCCACACATTATTAATAAAGTAGTCGGTGTACACGTTTATAACCGGAGTGCTGCACTTCCCTTTCATCTTTAACTGACTCAAGAGATAGGAAGGGAAACCGTGTGTACATACAATTAAATCAGGCTTTTCTTCGGCTATCAATTGTTCCATCTTATTCATGAATAATAGCTGATACCATTTAAATATCCGTTCCTTTGACGAGTGAACATAAAACAGGTTCTTATAGGCAACATTATAGGTTTCCGGCGCATAACGGAGCCATGTTAGATAACTATTTACAATGATTTTTTCTAGAGAGGTATTGGTATAACTGATTAGATCGATTTTTTTATAAGTAATCCCATTTGAATGCTTCTTTAACATATCCATTAATGCCTCTGCAACTTGGTGATGTCCCGACTGCATTCGAAAGAGAGGTAAAAACAAAATCTTCTTCATATGTGTCATCTCCTAAGAAATCATTCTGAAAATACGAAAATATATAGTTCATGATATCTTCCTCTTACAATATCGTTGAAAAGATTCCTTTAATGGATTTTTTCATTTCCAACCCTTGATAATAAGGAGCAGACTCAACTTGGACATTTGTTTTCTCTTTTTAATGTACTTGATAGTAACATATAGGACAAAAATAATTAAAAATACAACACCTAAATATGGAACATATTTAGGATTAACATTAAAGGCATCCCCCACATAATAACCGGCCACTATAAAAGGGACGGTCCAGAGTATAGTGCCTAATAGGGAAAATAGGAAGTATTTCCGGAAGGGTATTGAAGAGATTCCTGCAAAATATGGACTAATTTGTCTTATTCCCGGAATGTAAAATCCCAATACCAAGGTTTTTTCTGCATTATCCGTATAGTTTTTCTTTGCTTTCTCCCAACGTTCACTCGTAATTCCAATGAATCTTCCATATTTATTTATAAAAGGATACCCCACATATTTTCCGCATCCATAAGCTGCAAGCATCCCGAAAAAAGCTCCGAGAATTGCACACAGCATGGCTAAACCCATTGAGAGCTTACCTTGGACAACCAACACCCCAATTAGAAATAGAAGTGATTCTTCTGGAGCTGGCACTCCCACGATGCCGAAGAATAAAAAAAGAAAAATGATTAGGTATCCATATGTTTCAATAAAATGTAAAAGCGTATCTATAGTCATAATACCCCCAGAATTAGTTATAAGTCTTTTAAAGTAATGAAGTGTATTCCTTTTTCCTTACTCTCCTGTAGGTAAATTTTTAACATTTCAATCATATGGCCTGGTGCTTCTTGATCCGCCCCCAAGGTTTCACCACAGTCATGCAGCAAGAGGATGGAACCATCTGTTGAAGTGCTTCGCAGTTGATCCAGCAAAGTATTTCTGCATTTTTCGACTTTCCAATCCCCGAAGATGCCGGACCACATTATCACTCTATATTTCCTACTTACAAGTGGTGTGAACATATTAAAATGGCCCCATGGCGGTCTATAAAAAACCACCTTTTCATTCGTACATCCATTTATTTCCTTTTCAGTCATTTCCAACTGCCTCCGAAGATGGATAGGTGATAGCATCCAGCTTGTCACATGGTGAAAATGGTGGATCCCTATAGTATGTCCCTCTTCATGCATTCTTTTAATGATTCCAGGGTTCCTTTTCGCTTTACTGCCAACAACAAAAAATGTGGCCTTTATTTCATACACTTTTAAAAGATCAAGTAATTTTATTGTATATTCAGGGTTTGGGCCATCATCGAAAGTTAGCGCTATCCCATTATTCGAATTGATTTTTTTTGTTATTCCCAGACTGCATACACGAATGAACACCGTTGGGATAATAGTATAAAATATTAATAGCAATAATAAAATAATAAAAATAATCAGCCATATATGCATCACACAAAACTATCCTCTCATTGTCGATGTTACCAATCCTGAACCTTTCCCTATATCATAATCATTTACCACTATGCAGCAAATGTCATTGCATTCAGGTAATTCATAAAAAAAACCTCTCCTTACAATTTAGCATTTTTTTTTCATTATTTTCACTTATCATTATTTTTTTATTTTTGTAAAGGTTGAAGGACCTTAGTTCTGTTACAGCAATGTCTGCAGTTTTTATTTAAAAGATGTTCCAGTTGATTCCAGAAATCCGCTCCCTTTCCGCCGACTGTCTGCCAAGCCTCTTCACCGTAAGCGGCTGTGGAGTCTTGGCTAGCCAGTTATTCGGCAGGAGTGTCGCTCATTCAATCCAATAAGGAATATTGTAAAAAAACAACTAGTTTTGTTTAAGATTATGTTTCGAGGTGGGATTATTCCGAACCTCCTTTTGTCGACAAACTGAAAAAAACACCCTAAGGGTGTT